>DASYET010000001.1:0-122861 GCA_036498815.1 Bryobacteraceae bacterium
TTTGTTGCGGCGGTTGGGGCTCTCGGACTTATCGCCGGGCGTGTTCCAACCGCCAGTGATTTGAAAGGGAGTCTAGCTCAGGGTATTTTTATGGCGCTGGATGGCTGCCTGCCTGTTTGCTTTCGACTCCTTTCTTCTGAAGCCCGCCGGTGAAAGCGGTTATGAGGACCGGTCCCCATGGTCTTCCGTCGAGATTCGGCTTCGCGCGAGCCGTTCCCGCGAGCCTTGCGGCTCCGGAAGTCCAGTACCACCACATGCAACTCTTCATGGCCATGAAGTTTTTCTGCCTGAGTGTACGACGGGGGCACAAGCGGGAAGGCGGAGGAATCGGGTGAAGTGCCTGAAGAGATGGAGGAAAAGGTTTCTCAAAGAGAGGTGACGGATGCTTTCCGCATCGCCTACATCTCCCTATGATGCATGCCGCATCATCGTGATATCATCGAGACATGAGGACTACGGTTTCTATTCCGGATCCGTTGCTCGAAAATGCCAAGAGGAAGGCAGCGGAGCGCAACATCACGCTGAGCGGATTGATCGAAGATGCGTTGCGGGCGCATCTGGCCCGGCCGGAGGGTCCGGCTCCGGGCGCATTCCGGTTGTACACGGTGCGAGGGAAGCTGGTGAATCCGAACTTGGATCTCGATCGGACTTCGGCACTTGTCACCACGGACGACGAGGCGGCCTACCGGAAATGAGAATGCCGGACGTTAACATTCTGGTTTACGCGCACAGGGAGGAATCCCCTGCGCACTCGCGGTACGCCGAATGGCTGAGCGCGCTGGCGGGCGGACCGGAGCCCTTTGCTTTATCGGAGCTGGTGCTGCATGGGTTTGTGCGAGTTGTGACGAATTCGCGAGTTTTTGATCCGGCGTCCACGAGTCAGCAGGCGTTTCGGTTCCTGGAAGAGCTGCTGAAGAGGCCGAACGGCAGCGTGCTGCGGCCAGGCCCGGGGCACTGGGGGATTTTTCGGAAGCTGTGCGAGGACAAGAAGGTGCGAGGCAAGCTGGTGGCGGATGCCGCGCATGCGGCTCTCGCGATCGAGACGGGGTGTGAGTGGGTGAGCGCGGACACGGACTTCGCCCGGTTTGCGCCGGAGTTGCGCTGGCAGCACCTATAAAGAACCGATAGCAAAGGCGTGGACAGTCCGCGCACGCTACAATACATAGGGTTCCTTAAAAACAAAATATGAGTCATGTGATCGTTCTCGGGGCGCAATGGGGCGACGAGGGCAAAGGGAAAGTGGTGGATTTGCTGGCCGAGCGCTTCGACGTGGTCGCGCGCTATCAGGGCGGGCATAACGCGGGCCATACCGTCTTCATCGGAGAGAAGAAATTCGTGCTGAAGCTGATCCCGAGCGGGATTTTGCGGCCGGGCGTGATGGCGGTGATCGGCAACGGCGTCGTGGTGGATTTGCAGGCGCTGCTGGAGGAGATGGGCACGCTGGAGTCGGCCGGGATCGACGTGGCGAAGCAGCTCTGCATCAGCAATCGGGCGCAAGTGATTTTTCCGTTCCACCGGCTGGTGGAGAAGATGTCGGAGGCCCGGGAGAACCGGATTCCGATCGGCACGACGGCTCGCGGGATTGGGCCGTGTTACGAAGACAAGATCGGGCGGCGAGGGATTCGCGTCGCGGATTTATTCGACGCCGAGAGTTTCCGGGTGTTGTACGATACGCTGGCCGAGGACAAGAAGACGCTGGCGGAGACGTTCGACTTGCATGAGCCGATCGATTACGCGGCGATTCGGGAGCAGATTTTAGGGTTCGCGGCGCGGATCAAGCCGATGGTGTGCGATACGGCGAAGTTGCTGCACGATGCGATGGCGGCGGGCAAGAAGATCCTGTTCGAGGGCGCGCAGGGGACCATGCTGGATATCGATCACGGGACGTATCCCTTCGTGACGTCGTCGAGCGCGACGGCGGGCGGGGCTTCGACGGGCACGGGCGTGCCTCCGACGAAGATCGACGGCGTGATCGGAGTGTCGAAGGCGTATATTACGCGCGTGGGGGCGGGGCCGTTTCCGACGGAGAGCCACGATGGCGCGGGCGAGTTGCTGCGGCGCGAAGGAAAAGAGTTTGGAGCCGTGACGGGGCGTCCGCGGCGGTGCGGATGGTTCGATGTGCCGCTGCTGAAGTACACGGCGATGGTGAACGGGTTCGATTCGCTGATCATCACGAAGCTGGATGTGATGGATTCGCTCGACGAGATTCCGGTGTGCGTGGGCTACAAGCTGCACGGCGCGGAGGTTTGCGAGATGCCGGCGACGTATCGCGCACTGGAGGCGGTGGAGCCGGTGTACGAAACGCTGCCCGGGTGGAAGAGCGTCACGCGGGGGATCACGGAGTACGATAAGCTTCCGGCGAAGGCTCGGGATTATTTGCGGTTTCTGGAAGAGCGGACGGGGGTGGAGGTCGGCGGGATTTCGACGGGGCCGGAGCGGAATGAGACGATTTTCCGCAAGGGCTCAAAGCTCGAGAAACTGCTTGCCTAGCCGCGAATGAACGCGAATTAACGCGAATCGAACGTAGCGCGTTGTAACCATCGAAAACTCCTCCGCATCCACAACACAGGTAGCGATATAGTGTTGGTGCACGTGGAGGGGATTGTGCGGAAACGAATTCTAGTACTGGCCGCGATGGGCGTTCTGGGCGCTGCCTGGGCGGTGGCGCAGGATGACGACGATGTACCGGGACGCGCGGCGCGGCTGAGTTTGGTTACGGGGACGGTGTCGTTCCAACCTGGCAGTGTAGAGGAGTGGGTTCCCGCCACGTTGAATCGTCCGATGACGACGGGAGACCGGTTGTGGACCGAGGCGGGGGCGCGGGCGGAGATGCACATCGGGTCGGCGGCGCTGCGCTTGAATGGGCGCACCAATTTTTCCTTCCTCAATTTGGACGATCGCACGGTGCAGGTGCAGGTGTCGGTGGGAACGCTGAACGTGCGGCTGCGGAATCTGGCGGACGATGAGGCGTTCGAAATCGATACTCCGCAACTGGCGCTGACGCTGCTGCGCGCGGGCGAGTATCGAGTGGATGTCGACGAGAACGGCGACTCGACCATCGTGAGCGTGCGGGGCGGCGATGCGGAAGTGAATGCCGGGACGCAGGCGTATGCGGTGCGGGCTCGCGATCAATTGCGCGTGACGGGCGCGGATCAACCGGTGCTGGACCGGCGCGATATTCCTGCGGCGGATGCGTTCGATAATTTTTGCGAGAATCGCGACCGGCGCGAGGATTTATCGCAGTCGGCTCGTTATGTATCGCGCGATGTTCCGGGGTATGCGGATTTAGATAGCGCCGGAGCGTGGCGCCAGACGGCAGACTACGGTGAGGTGTGGTATCCGAGCGGATTGGATGCGGGCTGGGCGCCGTATCGCGATGGGCATTGGGCCTGGATCGCGCCGTGGGGATGGACCTGGGTGGACGATGCGCCGTGGGGCTATGCTCCGTTCCACTACGGACGTTGGGTGTACGCGAGCGATGGATGGGGCTGGGTGCCGGGTCCGCTGGGACCGCGGCCGGTGTATTCTCCGGCGATGGTGGCTTGGGTCGGCGGCGGTGGATTTAGCGTCGGTATCGGCGTGGGTCCGGCGGTGGGATGGTTCGCGCTGGGGCCTCGGGAAGTGTGGGTGCCGGGGTATCGGTACAGTCCGGCGTACATCGAGCGCGTGAACGTAACGAACACGGTGATCGTGAACCGGACGGTGTTCAACAACGTGAACGTCAACAATACGACGTATATGAATCGGAATGTGGCGGGCGCGGTTACGGCAGTGCCGCGGAGCCAGATGGTGGCGGGCCGGACGGTGGGCCGCAACGGGATCGTGGCGACGCCGCGGATGATGCAGGGTGCGCAGGTGCAGGATCGGGCGCAGGTGGCTCCGGAGCGCACGGCGGTGTTGGGCGCGCGGGGAGGCGCGGCTACGCCGGTGCCGCCCGCGTCGGTGAATAGCAGGCCGATCATGGCGCGGAATACGCCGCCTCCGGCTCCGGTGCCGTTTCAAGAGCAGCGGGGACAATTGCAGCAGAACGGCGGGCAGCCGATTCCGCGGAGGAGCCAGATGCCTCGGGGGCCGCAGGGCGCGGGTCCGGGAGGCGGCGGGCAGGCGGGGGCTCCGGGAGGCACGGGGACTCGGCCGGCGTACCGGCAAGTGGGTCCGCAGGGCGGCGGTGGACGGAATGTGAATGTGAATCCGGGAGGCGGTGGACGGCCGCAGCCGGGTGGTCCGGCTCCGGGTGGTGCTGCTCCAGTTGGTCCGGGGCCTGGTGGTCCGACGCCGCGAGTTGCGGGGCCGGGGGGGCCGAGCACGGGCGGTCCGGCGGGTCCGGCTCCGAGTGGTCCCGCTCCGGCGACTCCGAACACGGCTCAGCGGCCGAGGTTCGGTGGCAATGGAGGAAATGGTCCTGGCGGCAATGGTCCTGGTGGCGGAACCGGTGCGGGGCCTGGAAATGGACCGGGAAACGGACCGGGCAATCCGGGAAATGGGCCGGGGACGGGGACGCGTCCGCAGACACGGTCGACGCCGCCGAGTCCTCCGGCTCCGGTGGCTCCCGCTGCGCCCCCGAGCCCGAATACGCCAAATGGCGGGGGCGGAGGAAAACAGAGTCCTCGCAATGAGACCAAGAAGGATGGCAAGCGGTCTCCGCCGAAGGATGAGAAGGGAAAGGAACGGTAAATACCAGATTGGCGGTATAGGTTTTCTCCCCTTTCCTCTGTAGACTGACTTTACACAATCCCGACACAGACGGGCGCCGCACCCATCCAATCCCAAAAACGGCGCCCGTCGACTACACCGTTGTTGAAGCAACCCCTTTCCCCATTTTCGGTGTCTAATAGTGAGTACAGAGGTATTTCCCATGAGTCGATGGCTTGCAGTTGCCTGGTTGGGCGTAAGTGTCTTTGCGGCGGGTGCGGATCTGCTTCCGCCCAAAGCCGGGAAGACTGAAATTTTTCCGTTGAAAGATGTTCAACCGGGGATGCACGCCACCGCGTGGACGGTGTTCCAAGGCACGCAGCCAGAGCCGATTCCGATCGAGATTATCGGTGTCTGGAAGAAGGCCAACGGTCCGAACGATGTGATCCTGGCGAAGATGGGCGGCAAGGCACAAGTGACGAACGTCGCCGCGGGGATGAGCGGAAGTCCGGTCTACATCGACGGAAAGCTGGTGGGCGCGGTGGCGCTGAGGATCAGCGTGTTCTCTCCGGACGCGATCTGCGGGATCACGCCGATCGAATCGATGCTGGAGATCAACGATTACGATACGACCAAGCCCGCGGATGCCCGGACTCCGGCATCGGTTCCGGCTCCGAAGGCAGCGGCGGCGGCGATGCCAAATGAGATGCTCGGGCGGTTAGTAGCGGCAGGGGCGAGCGAGGCGGCGCTGAACGGACGAACTCCGCTGATGACGCCGATCGATACTCCGCTGGTGTTTTCGGGATTCAATGGCGCAACACTGCGGGCGTTCGAGCCGCTGTTTTCGCAGATGGGAATCCAGACGGTGCAGGGGGGCGGCGCGAGCGCGGCGATGCTGAGCGCGAAGCCGGCGGCGGGCTGGGAGAAATCTTTAAATCCGGGCGATTCCGTGACCGGAATTATGGTGTCGGGCGATGTGTCGATGACGGGAACGGGCACCGTGACGTACAACGACGGGAAACGGGTGCTGGCGTTCGGGCATCCTTTTATGAGCCTGGGTCCGGTGGACATGCCGATGGCGAAAAGCGACGTCGTGATGACGCTGGCATCGACGTATCAGCCGAGCAAACTGCCGAACACCGACGAGGTGGTGGGCGCGCTGCATCAGGATCGGTTCAGCGGGATCATGGGCGAACTGGGTTCGGAAGCTCCGATGGTGCCGGTGCATCTGAAAGTGCGGTCTTTGGGCACGGGCGGTGTGGTGGTGCGGGAGCGCGACTTCCACTTCAACGTTTTCGTGCAGCAGAAGTACACGCCGTATCTCATGATGCTGACGCTGGCGAACACCCTGCAACAGATCAACGAGTACGCGGACGAAGTGACGTATCGCATGACGGGCGACGTGGAGATGAATGGCGGCCCGGGATTCCACGTGGCGACGATGCTGGCCGGGGGCGACGCTCCGGCGGCTCCGCCGATGGTGCTGGCGTCGTGGTGGGGCGATAAATTCAACAAGCTGTTCCTGAATCCGATTGAAGATCCGAAGCTGAAGAATGTAGAGGCGACGATCGATCTGATTCCGGACCGGCACGTGGCGGTGATCGACAACGCGTGGACGCCGTCCACCGAGGTTGAGGCGGGAACGGAGATTCCGGTGAAAGTTTTCCTGCGGCCCTATCGCGGGGAGCGGATGGAGCAGGCGGTGAACGTGAAGATTCCCGCCGGGATGTCGAAGGGCGAGCACCGGATTCTGTTCACCGACGCGGATACGCTGAATCGTCTGCAATCGGCGGCGACGGCGGGAAGCCGGTACATGAACGTCGCGGAAACGGTGTCGCTGCTGAATCAGGAGCGCAGTAATAACCGGATGTACGTTTCGCTGGTGGATACGCGGGCGACTTACTATACGGACGACAAGACGCTGCCTTCGCTGCCGGGGTCTATGCTGAACGTGTTGCAGGGAGACCGGTCAGCGAGTAGAAGCTTGGCGGGGATTCCGGAGACGGCACAGGAGCAGATGTCGGTGGGGTTCGATGAGATGGTGAGCGGAAGCTATTCGCTGCGGGTTGTGGTGAAGTAAACGACGTCGAATTAGGACCTCCATGAAAACTCTTTGGGCTTTTTGCGCGCTGCTCTGCGCGGGTGCGGTGGCTTTCGCCGTCGAAACCAAAACCTGGACTCAGGCCGACATGGCGGATTTCGACAAGGGCAGCCTGGACGGGTTGTCGCTATCGAGCGAAGGCAAGCTGACGCTGGCTCCGGTGGTGAAGGAAGTGTTCGACGCATCTTCCGCGGTGCTGTGGTCCGTGGTTCGGGATTCCAAGGGGAATTTGTACGCAGGCGGCGGCGGATTGGGCGGGTCTAAAGCGAAGTTGTTCGCGGTGGACCCGGCAGGCCGGGAGAAGACGCTGGCGGAACTGGACGGCATCGGGATCCAGGCGCTGGCAGTCGACGCGCAAGATCGAGTGTATGCGGCGACTTCTCCGGACGGGAAGGTTTATCGCGTCGATGCGGCCGGTAAGGCGGATGTCTTTTACGATCCGAAGGCCAAATACATTTGGGCCCTGGCGTTCGATCGCACGGGGAACTTGTACGTGGCGACGGGGGATCAGGGCGAGATTCATCGCGTGACTCCGGCGGGCGCGGGCAGTGTGTTTTTCAAGACCGAAGAGGCGCACGCAAGATCGCTCGTGGTGGATGCAAGCGGAAATTTGATCGTGGGTACGGAGCCGGGTGGGCTCATTTTGAGAGTGTCGCCAGCGGGGCAAGGGTTCGTGTTGTATCAGACTCCGAAGCGCGAGATCACGGCGGTGGCCGTGGCGGCAGACGGAACGATTTACGCGGCGGGCGTGGGAGTGAAGCCGACGGCGGCGGGAGCGGCACAGGCGCCTGCTCCGTTGACGACGCCCGCACCGCCTCCGGCACGCGCGGGGCTGCCCGCGAGCGCGAACACGACAGCTCCAGTGGTTCCCGGAGGGTCCGATGTTTATCGGATTCAGACCGATGGATCTCCGCGCAAGATCTGGAGCGATACGCAGGATCTGGTATACGCGCTGGCGTTCGACCGCGGCGGGAAGCTGATTGTCGGGACGGGAAATCGTGGGTACTTGTACCGCATCGATAGCGATCATTCGTATACGCGGCTGCGAAATCTGGCCTCGACGCAGATCACGGGATTGACGACGGCTCCGAACGGGACGCTGTACGCGGTGACGGGCAATATCGGCAAGATGTTCGCCGTGGGTCCCGCGGCGCAGGCTTCGGGGACTTATGAGAGCGACGTGCTGGACGCGGGCGCGTTCACTTATTGGGGCCGCGTGATGGCCGCTCCAGAGAAGGGCGTGACGTTCGAGACGCGCAGCGGGAATGTGAACCGTCCGCAGCAGAACTGGAGCCCTTGGACGAAGCTGAATGCGGGGCGGATCGCATCGCCGGCGGCCCGGTTCCTGGAGTATCGGGCGACGTTGACGGGCGCGGCGGAGGTCAGCGAAGTGGACGTGGCGTACCAGATGAAGAACGTCGCGCCGGTGATCGAGGAAGCGGAGATTACTCCGGCGAATTACAAGTTCCCTGCTCCCGCGGCCGCGGCGGCATCGCCCAATCCGGCGACGCTGATGTTGCAGCCCCTGGGTCCCAAGACCGCAGTGACGGCCGCGGCAGCGCGCCGGGCGGACACTCCGGAGCTTACGTGGGCGAAGGGGCAGATCGGCGCGCGATGGCTCGCGAACGATGATAACGGCGATCGGCTGACGTACAAGGTGGAGATCCGTGGCGTCAATGAGACGGCGTGGAAGCTGGTGCGGGACAAGATTCGCGAGACTTACTTGAGCTGGGATTCGACGTCGTATCCGGATGGCAAGTATGTGGTGCGCGTGAGCGCGTCGGATGCTCCGTCGAATCCGGCGGATCAGGCGCTGGAGACGTCGCGCGAGACGGATCCGTTCCTGGTCGACAATACCCCACCGGTGATTACGGGTCCCCTGGTGGGTTCGGCAGGGCTTGGGACAACGGTGACGTTCACCGCGAAAGATGCACTGAGCGTCTTAGGCAAAGCGGAGTATTCGGTGAATGGCGGGGACTGGCTTGTGGTGGAGCCGACGACGCGGCTCACCGATTCGACCGAGCATGAGTATCACGTTTCCCTGCCGCAGGCCACCGGAGAACGCACCATCGCGGTTCGTGTCGAGGACGAATTTGAGAACCAGGCTACGGCGAAAGTCGTGCTGAAATAATCCGGCTCAGATAGATCGGCTGGGTGCGATCAACGTGAAACATCGTCGCCAGTGTGACGGGCTTCTCGATTTTCCTCACTGGCATCCGCGCTTTGGAAGCGGTCGGCTTTGGCAGATTAGGCGCCGACGATCCGATCAAATTGCCGAACCGAACGCTCTCCACCATGAACAACGGGAAAGCTTCCGCGCCGGCGGGGCCGCGCTGAAACCAGATCTCGTTTTGGCTCCCGCCCACATAGTTGCCGGTGATTACGGTTCCGTCGCGAAGGCGCAGTGTATCGGCTTGAACAAGCGAAGCGAGCATACCGAGCAGGACGGCGGTTCGAAGGAACAACATCTTTACAACTCCTTGCACTCACATCAAGCCCCCCTTCCAAGGCGGGCGCGTTCCGCGAGGGAGGACGATTCGCGGAAGCGCCCGTCTGGCGGGGTCTCCAGTACATCCCGGTGGAGATGCGCTAGCGGATCTCGATGGACTCCACTTTCAGCGTCTGGCCGTCGAGCGAGCCAGAAATGGTGACATTGGTTTTGTCCGGATCCTGCTTCACCGAGGCCATCGCCTTGCTGTTGCCCGACGCGTCCAGACGGTACATCTTGCCGTCGGGGGTTTGCACGGCGAACACCGTGGTAGCGCGGGTGGGCGCGCAACTGGAGAGCGCCCCGGTATCTTTCTGATCGGCGGGGGCCTTGCAATTGGCGTCGACCAGCTTACCGGAGAAATTCTCCGCGAAGCCGAGCGCCGCGGTAAGACACAGAGCCAGTCCAAGTTTTGTGAACGTTTTCATGTTGTCGATACTTCCTTCCCTACGTGATTTACAGCCAGAGCGGCCAACGCGGGAGGAAGGGCAATCGCGCTGCCAAAGGGCCCAAACAGTACGTTCAGTACGAGATAGGCGGAAGTACTATACACGGAATCGCGCCGGATGGGTAATTTGTTCCCTCCAAGGTGGAATCCTGGCAGGTAAAAAGTTCGTTCCGGCGGGTTGCGTGATCGCTGCTTGGCTCACAAACTACACTAGACGACCTACACTAGACAAATGGGTCATTTGCGGCGCCGGCTGATGTTGATCGTCAGCGCAATGGTGGTCACGCTGGGCGCGGGCACGCTGGGGTTCGTGCTGATCGAGCACTATCCGGTGTTCGACGCGTTCTACATGACGCTGATCACCGTGACCACGGTGGGTTATCAGGAGATCCATCCGTTGAGCACGGCGGGGAGGGCGTTCAACTCCGCCCTGATGTTGTTCGGCGTGATCATCATGCTGTTGGCGGTAGGAGCCATGACGCAAACGGTGATCGAGCTGGAGTTGAATCAATTCTTCGGAAAGCGGCGGGTGAAAGGCATGATCGAAAAGCTGCAAGGCCACATCATCCTGTGCGGATTCGGACGGGTGGGCCGCGGAGCCGCGGACGAACTGCGGCAGGCGGGCATTCCGTTCGTGGTGGTGGACAACAACGATGAAAAAGTGGAGCGCGCGATGAAAGCGGGGATGCTGGCCGTTTCAGCGGACGCGAGCCGGGATGAAACGCTGCGCGATGTCCGGATCGACCGGGCGAAGGGATTGATCGCCACGCTCTCTTCGGACGCGGACAATTTGTTCTTGATTTTGACGGCCAAGACGTTGAATTCGCGACTGCAACTTTCCGCGCGGATCGCGGAGGAGACTTCGGAACAGAAGATGCGGCGGGCCGGTGCGGATTTTGTGTTCGCGCCGTACAACAGCACGGGGCATCGCATGGCGCAGGCGATCATTAAGCCGCACGTGCAGCAATTTCTGGATTCGACCAATAGCAACATGGGCCTGGACGTGGGCATCGAACAGGTGAAGGTATCGAGCGCGAGCACGTTCGCGGGAAAGACGCTGGAGGAGATGCAGATCCGGAGGGAGATGGGCGTGATCGTGCTTGCGATTCGCACGGCGGACGGACAGATGTGCTTTAATCCTCCCGCGGATATGGCGATTTCGAGCGGGGATCACTTGATCGCGATGGGCGAGCCGCAAGGGCTGCGACGGCTGGAGCAACTTCTGACAGGAGCGAGCGTGTGAACGTACTGACGAGCGAAGAGATTAAGGAAGTAGACCGGCTGACCATCGAAGAGAACAAGGTGCCGAGTTTGGCGCTGATGGAAAACGCGGCGCATCGCATTGATGAAGTGCTGCTTCAGGAGTTCGATCCGCTGGATAAGAAGTACGTCGTGATCCTGTGCGGCGGCGGCAACAACGGCGGCGACGGATTGGCGCTGGCACGGCTGCTGATCGGCAAGGTGTCGCGGATGTTGGTGGTACTGGCGGGGAATCCGGATGAGTTGAAGGGCGACGCGAAGGTAAATTACGATCGTCTGCGCGAGGGCGGCGTGATGCCGATGCGGGAGATTCCGCAGAAGCTGCGCGAGCGGTTGCAGGTGGAAGTGGTGGTGGACGCGCTTCTGGGCACGGGCGTGAAGGGTCCACCGCACGGCCGCGTGCTGGATCTGATTCGCGGGACGCGAGAGTTCCCTTCGGCGAAGATTGTCGCGGTGGATTTGCCGTCGGGCTTGGGCGGCGGGGGCGAGTGCGTGAAGGCGGATCTCACCGTGACGTTCACGGCTCCGAAGGTAGAGCACTATCTGGCGGAGGGCGCGGAGGAGTGTGTGGGGCGGCTGATCGTGCTGCCGATCGGGTGTCCGCCACAGTACGTGTTGTCGAAACTGGCGGTGTCGGATCCGCGGGAGTTCGCGGGATTGTTCCGGGCTCGCAAGCGCGATTCGCACAAGGGCGATTTCGGGCATGTGCTGGTGGTCGGCGGAACGCCGGGAAAATCGGGCGCGGCAGCGATGTCGGGGCTCGCGGCGCTACGGATGGGCGCGGGGCTGGTAAGCGTGACATCGCCGGCGGCGACGAATGTCGCGCCGGAGTTGATGACGGAGACGCTCGAAGATTTTTCGCTGAAGCGGAAGACGGTGGTGGCGGTGGGACCGGGGCTGGGGGTGAATCGGGAGCTGGTGCGCAGGGTGGTGGACGGCGCGACGGTGCCGGTGGTGATCGATGCGGACGGGTTGAACTCGCTCGCGGGGTCGGATTTTAACGGGCGCGGAGAGCAAACGATTCTGACGCCGCATCCGGGGGAGATGGCTCGGCTGCTGGGGCGCGCGGTGAAGGATCGATTGGAGGACGCTCGCGAGTATGCGACGGATCACAAGGTTTGTCTGGTGCTGAAGGGGCATCGCACGCTGATCGCGATGCCGGATGGACAGGTGTACATCAACCTTTCGGGATCGCCCGCGATGGCAAAGGGCGGCACGGGCGATATTTTGACGGGGATGATCGCAGGGATGGTGGCGCAATTTCCCGAGCGGATTTCGGAGGCGGTGCGGGCGGCGGTTTGGCTGCATGGGCGGTCGGGCGAGTTGGCGGCCGAAGAGTTGACGGAGCGGTGTGTACTCGCGACGGATCTGTTGAAGTTTCTGCCGGCGGCCATCCGGGAGATTGCTTGACCGAAGGGGAGAGAATCACTGCGTCCGAAGACGAGACGGTTGCGCTGGGCCGGGAGATTGCGCGATCGTTGCCGCGGCGGGCGGTGGTGTTGTTGATCGGGAATCTGGGCGCGGGCAAGACTACGCTTGCAAAGGGAATCGTGAGTGAGTTGACGGGGACGGAGACGGAGGATGTCTCCAGTCCGACGTTCACGTTGATTCATGAGTATGGTGGGGGACGAGTGTTCCACATCGACTTGTACCGGCTGGAGACGGCGGAGCAGGTGGCTACGCTGGGGCTCGACGAGATTTTCGATCGCGAGGTGGTGGTGTTGATTGAATGGGGCGAACGGTTTCCGGAGCTGATACCGAAGGATCGCTATGAGATTCGTCTGGAGGCTACGGATGACCAGCGGCGGATTGAAATCGTGAAGAGGGGCGCATGAGCGTTCTGATGCGGCGCAGTGCGGAGCGTGGGTTCGAAGACTTCGGGTGGACCGACAACTGGCTGACGTTCTCCTTTGGCGGGTATCGCGATCCGAAGTGGAATAACTTTGGTCCGCTGCGGGTGATGATCGAGAATCACATCCAGCCGCATCAGGGGTTCGGGGCGCATTCGCATCGCGATGTGGAGATCGTGACGTACGTTTCGGCGGGCACGCTGACTCACAAGGATAGCTTCGGGCACACGGCGGGCGTGAGCGCGGGCGAGATCCAGGTGATTAGCGCGGGCAGCCGCGGGATGATCCATTCCGAGCGGAACGTTCACGATGAGGTAGAACATAATCTCCAGATTTGGTTTATCCCGGAGAAGTTCGACACGGAGTTTCGGTACTCGCAGCGGGGGTTCACGGCAGAGGAGCGGCAGGGGCGGTTTCGCTTGTACGCGTCGCACGATGAGCGCGAGGGGAGCATGCCGATTCATTCCGATGTCCGGGTGTATGCGGGGCTGTTCGCAGCGGGGGATCGGGTGGAGCATGAGCTGGAGCGCGGCCGCGGCGCTTGGGTGCAGGTGGTGAAGGGTCGGGTGACGGTGGGCGGAGCGGTTTTGGAGCAGGGGGACGGCGCGGGGATCACGGATGCGGGGTCGCTGGGGTTCGAGTTTCACGAGTCGAGCGAGGTGGTGCTGCTTGACGTCCGGATGAGTGCGCATCTGATTTGGCGGTGACGAAATGGAGAGCGTCTCTAGCCTGTTGACATACGAAGAGTGGCTTCGGCTTCCGCCAACGGAAGGCATTGACGAAGTCGTCAAGGGTGAGCTCATCCTGATGCCGATTTGCCGGTACCCGCATCCGGAAGTGATTTCGCGCCTGAATCGGCAGTTCATGGAGCAGCGGGGCTCTGAAAAGATTAGCGTGCTTAGTTCCTACTTCGGCCTGATGATCAGCCGGGAGCCACTGACGTGCCGCTCTCCGGATTTGATTCTTTTCTGGAAGGATGAAATGCGGATCGTGGACGGGCTCTACTGCTCGCCTCCGGGATTGATCGTGGAAGTCCTCTCGCCGTCGGAGAATCGGCGGCGGCAGGCGAGCAAGCTGGAGGATTACGCGAGCATCGGGGTGCCAGAAGTGTGGTTCATTTCCCCAGAGGCGCACAGCGTGGAAGTGCAACGGTTGAGGGACGGCAAGCTGGAGCGGACGGCGATCCTGATGGAGGGTTCGATCGAGCCATCGCGGTTTCCGGGCGTCTCGGTCGACATTCCGTCACTGTTTCCAGAATAAATTAACCTCCTTGTAATACAATTACTTACGACTAAGTATTGTCACTCCTCGCCCGAGTGTGCTAATAATATTGCTTGGACTTGCAGCGCTTCCGCTCGGGTCCAACTTGCCAAAGTAATTTCTTTGCAACGCAACTAACTCACTTCAAATGGAGGGTGAACTATGAAGATTCGACCGCTTCACGACCGCATCGTGGTCAAACGGCTCGACAAGACAGAGGACAAGGTGGGCGGGTTGTTTATCCCGGACTCCGCCAAGGAAAAACCGCAGGAAGGCGAAGTCGTTTCCGTCGGCAACGGCAAGATCAACGAGAAGACGGGTGAACGGATTCCGCTCGACGTGAAAGCCGGCGACCGCATTCTGTTCGGCAAGTACTCCGGCTCCGACGTGAAGATCGACGGCGAAGAGTACATGATCATGCGCGAGGACGAGGTGTTGGGCGTTCTTGAAGGCGCGGGCAAAAAGGCGAAGGCGTAAGAGGAAAGAAGGAGATTTGAACTATGGCAGCTAAGCAGATTGTTTATAGCGAAAATTCGCGCCAGGCGATCCTCCGTGGCGTAAACCAGTTGGCCGACGCCGTGAAGGTCACCCTCGGTCCCAAGGGCCGCAACGTGGTGCTGGAGAAGAAATTCGGCGGACCGACGATCACCAAAGACGGTGTGACGGTAGCCAAAGAAGTTGAGTTGAAGGATCCGCTCGAGAACATGGGCGCGCAGATGGTGCGCGAGGTTGCGTCGAAGACCTCCGATGTGGCCGGCGACGGCACCACTACCGCGACGGTTCTGGCGCAGTCCATCTTCAAAGAGGGCGTGAAGGCTGTGGCGGCGGGCGCGAATCCGATGGCGCTGAAGCGCGGCATCGAGCGCGCGGTGGAAGTGGTTGTCGAGGAAGTGAAGAAGTTCTCGAAGCCGGTTTCGGGCGACATGATCGCTCAGGTGGGCACCATCTCCGCGAACGGCGATGCGACGATCGGCAACACCATCGCGGAAGCGATGAAGAAAGTCGGCAAGGACGGCGTGATCACGGTGGAAGAGAGCCGGACCATGCAGACCGAGCTGGCGACGGTAGAAGGCATGCAGTTCGACCGCGGCTATCTCTCGCCCTACTTCGTGAGCGATGCGGAGCGGATGGAGTGCGCGCTCGAAGAGCCGTACATCCTGATCCACGAGAAGAAGATCTCCAACATGAAGGACCTGCTGCCGGTGCTGGAGCAGATCGCGCGCAGCGGCAAGCCGCTTCTGGTGATCTCCGAGGAAGTGGAAGGCGAAGCGCTGGCGACTCTGGTGGTGAACAAGCTGCGCGGCACGTTGAATGCTTGCGCGGTGAAGGCTCCGGGCTTCGGCGACCGCCGCAAGGCGATGTTGGAAGACATCGCGATCCTGACCGGCGGCACGCCGATCATGGAAGAGACCGGTATCAAGTTGGAAGGCGTGCAGCTCAAGGATCTGGGCCGCGCCAAGCGCGTGACGGTGGACAAAGACAACACCACCATCATCGACGGCGCGGGCAAGGCGAAGGACATCGAAGGCCGCATTAAGCAGTTGCGCGCGCAGATCGATGAGACCACTTCGGACTACGACCGCGAGAAGCTGCAAGAGCGGCTGGCGAAGCTGGCCGGCGGCGTTGCGGTGATCAAAGTGGGCGCTGCGACCGAGACCGAGATGAAGGAAAAGAAAGCCCGCGTGGAGGATGCTCTGCACGCCACTCGCGCGGCTGTCGAAGAAGGCATCGTTCCGGGCGGCGGCGTGGCTCTGCTGCGCGCGGCTTCGGCCCTGGCGAAGCTCACCACTGAAGGCGACGAGAAGATCGGCGTCGACATCGTGCGCCGGGCTTGCGAAGAGCCGGTTCGCCAGATCGTCGGCAATGGCGGCTGGGAAGGCGCGATCATCATCGAGAAGGTCCGCGCGACCAAGGACTCGCACTTCGGGTTCAACGCGTCGACCGGCAATTACGAGGACCTGGTGAAGAGCGGTGTCATCGATCCGACCAAGGTGACTCGTTCGGCTCTGCAGAACGCGGCCTCGATCAGCGCACTGATGCTGACCACGGAAGCCATGATCTGCGAGATTCCGGAGAAGAAGTCTGCTCCGGCTCCGGGCGGCGACCACGGTCCCGGCGGCATGGAGTACTAGGCCACTCGCGTGGCGGCCATGGCGCCTCTGGCGCAGCGGCTGTGACGCAACAGAAGGGCACGAAGGGCCGCTCGAAAACGGGCGGCCTTTTTTAGTTTGTCCGCCGACGTCTATGATTGAAGTGGAGACGCGGCCGTGGAAATTAAGTCGACAATTTATAGATACCCCCTCGCCCTTTTTTTCGCACTGTCTCTCTCGGCCCAGACTAGCTTACATTTCGGTTCCCTTGAGATCTCCAAGGTCGATGCGAATGAGATTCAACTTCGCAGAGGCAGCCAGAGGTGGCGCATCGACCTCACCAATCTGATTCGAGTCAACGATTGCTACCAGAACTACACCGGCAACGGAGACGAGAGAATCTGCACGGGCCCGCCGAAATCGCCGTGCCCCCAATGCCCCGAGAAGATGGTCGGGGTCGTCGCGTGGGATGAGCACCTCCGGAAACTTTACTTCAGTATCGGAAATGGAGGGTGGCAGGGACGGCCTTGGACCGTATTCAACTACAACCTCGCGACGCACCGCGTGACTCGTTTCAACACTACCTTTGCCAACTTTATCGGACGTGGTGCTGTCTCTCCCTCCGGCCGGTATCTCGCTTATGTTCAGGTGTTTCATTGCAGCGCCGCGGCGGAGGGACACTGCACCAGCGATGCGATTGAGGTGATGGACCTGTGGAATCGCCGAACTGCGAGTCCCACGCCCGATCTCGCTCCCGACCATGACGTCGTCCGCATCCAGAACTTGAGATGGTCAACGCCCTCGAAGGTCGAATACAAAGGATCGGTCCAATTGTTTAAACCTGAACCGCAGCCTGAGCGTCCGATGGAGGGCAGCATTAACGTGGGAAGCTTACAATTCCACTGACAGAGGCTGATCGTGAAGTATGATTTTGACGGTTGGGCACTCTACGCATCCAATTGAAGAGTTCCTCGCGCTGATTGAGGCGCATGGGGTGCGGCAGATTGTGGACGTTCGAACGATTCCGAAGTCGCGGCGGAATCCGCAATTTAATTCGGAGGAGTTGAGGGAATCGCTGGCGGCGCAGGGGATTGAGTATGTGCATTTGCCGGCGCTGGGAGGGCTGCGGCATCCTCGGCATGATTCGATCAACACGGCTTGGCAGAACGATAGCTTCCGCGGTTATGCCGACTATATGCAGACGCCGGAGTTTGATCGCGGATTGAAGGAGCTGATCGCGCTCACTAAGGGTCACGTTACGGCGATCATGTGCGCGGAGGCGGTTCCTTGGCGATGCCATCGGAGCCTGGTGGCGGATGCGCTGACGGCCCAGGGGATCGGGGTGGAGCACATCATGAGCAAGACTTCGCGGAAGGTGCACTCATACACGCCGTTCGCGAGGATCGACGGGCCTCGCGTCACGTACCCGGGTTTGGTGGTTTAAGGAAGCGCTACCAGCGGCCGTGCTCGCGGATGGAACTCGCTAGGCGCTTGCTGACCACCGCTTCGAAGCCGTTCGACATTTTCAGGAGCCAGCGTTTGCTCGAAAGCGGCGAGATTTTGCGGATGTGGTCCGTGTTGATGATGGTGCCGCGGTGCACGCGGCGGAAGCGCGGGTGGTCGAGTTTCTCTTCCAGCGCTTTCAGCGAATGGTCGCTGAGGTAGCGCTGATTCGCTGTGACGATGTGGACCAGTTCGCCCTCGGCCTGGAACGCTACGACTTCCGAAGGGTCCAGCAAATACATGTCGGAGGCGCGGCGTCCGACGATTTTTCGGAGTGCGGCGGGGGCCGGAGGCGCAGCGGGGGGCGGGGCTTGGCGCCGGGCTTTTTCGACGGCTTTTTCCAGGCGCTCGCGGCGCACGGGCTTGAGCAAGTAGTCCACTGCGCCTACTTCAAAGGCATCGAGAGCGTGTTGTTCGTGCGCTGTCACGAAGATGATCAGGGGACGGCGCTCTCCGCGCAGGGATCGTACGGCGGAGAGGCCATCGAGCTCCGGCATTTGCAGATCGAGCAGAACCAGATCCGGTTTTAAAGAGAGGATGCGCTGCAAGGCTTCGGCTCCGGTAGAAGCTTCTCCGGCGAGTTCGAGGCCGGGGATCGATTCGACGTGCTCGCGCAGGACCTGGCGCGCGATGGGTTCGTCATCGGCGATCAGCACTCTCACCGGACGGCCTCCAGCGCGGCTTCGGAGAGGGCGGGAACGGCGAATGAAACCGTGGTACGGCCTTGGGAGGAGCCGACGTCGACGCGCGCACCGGGTCCGTAGCAGAGTTCCAGACGGCGCGTGACGTTTTCGAGGCCGACGCCTCCGCCGTTGCGGCCGCTGAATCCGGAGCCTGTGTCTTCCACGGCGATTTTCAAACCGCCGGAGCTTTCGACGCGCACGGAAAGGCGGACCAACCCTCCCTGCGGTAGCGGCGCGATACCGTGTTTGACGGCGTTTTCCACTAGGGGCTGGATGGAAAGGACAGGGATCGGGATCGAGAGAGCTTCCGGGGCTACGTCGATCTCGGTGCGCAGTTTGTCACCCAGGCGCAGGCGCTCGACTTCGAGGTACGCCTTGACGATATGCAGTTCTTCTTCAAGCGGCAGGAAAGTTTTGCGCGTTTCGAGGAAGTAGCGGAAGATGTCGGCCAAGTTCAGTACTGTTTCGCGCGCGCCCTTCGCCTCGCGCGGGATGATGCCGTAGAGCGCGTTCAAAGCGTTGAACAGGAAGTGCGGGTGAATCTGCGATTGCAAGGCGCGCAGTTCGGCTTGCGCGACGAGGCGGCGCATTTCGGATTCGCGAAATTGCTCGATTTGCTCGACCACGACGGAGGCGGCGCGGCCGAGCGCCGTCAGGTCCTCGCTCAAGTAGCGGCGTCCGCCGGAGCGGCGGCCGAGGAGGATGTAGCAGGCTCCGCGGGCTGGGATGCGGACGGGCACGATTACTTCCGCGTCCCACTCGGGGCGGAGACGCGGAATTTCGCTGGCGAGGACCGGTCGGCGGAGATCGAGTTCATGGAGCGCCGCGTCGTCGGTGATGGAGGCGAATGCGCCGACGAATTCTCCTAATCGTAAGGCGGCGGCCTCTCGATATTCTTGCTCGTCGCGAACTGGGATCTTGAGGCTGCGCAGCAGAGCTTCGGTGTCTTTGCGCCGGAAGACGAGGCTGGTGAGCAGGGATTGTACTCGTCCACGCAGCATCGCGAAGGCGATCAGCAAGAGGCATGCCGCGACTAATAGGAGCGCCACGACGAAGGGAGTAGAGTCGTCGGGAAGGAGCATGAAGTGCCACGCCGCTACGACGGCGGAGACGAAGACTCCGGCGAGCAGGACATTAGCCAGGAAGCGGAGGAAGGCGTCGAGGAGGACGAAGCGGTAGTCCTGCAGGAGCACCAGCAAGGCCAGAGGAATCGCAGCGTGATGGAACGCGAGCTCGCGCGACCAGACTTGCTGGGCGTGGCCTCCGCCGAGGTGTACGAAGGACATCGCGAGGAGGAAGAGAGACATGGTGGCGACCAGGCGCGATGCGGCGGCGCCGCGGCTACTCTCGCGTGAGGCAACGGCCGTCGCGGCGGCGATGATGGTGAGCGCACCGAAGCCGATGGTGATGAGGTTTAACCCCCAGCGATGGTACAGCTCGCCTTCTTGAAAGAGCTCAGCGATGTGGAGGGCGATGGCGATGACGCTGAGGGCGTAGCCGGCTCGGGCGAGCAGCGGTTGACGGCCCGCGAGGCAGAGGTCGAAGAGAACGGCGGGAAGGAGGCTCAGGACGGAGAAGCCGATGGTGACCGTGGCAGGATGGGGGCCCATGCCGAGCACGACCAGAGACGCCAGATTCCAAACCAGCGCCAGTCCGGCTGCCAGCATCGATTTGGTGCTGCCGTGGAGCTTACGCGCCGCGCGATCCTGAATCAGCAGAAACAGGAAGATGCCGAAGATCAGCACTCCGGCGGAGTGGCCCAGCGTATTGACGAGTAGCGACTCGTTCACGCTTAAATCATCTCATTCCTGCCGGGCGTCATTCTTTTGGCTTCACGGCGTGGCCGCCGAACTGCTGCCGCATGGCGGCCAGCATTCGCGCGGAGAAGGAATTGTCCTGGCGGGAACGGAAACGCATCATCAGGCTCAGCGCGATCACGGGAGCGGGGACGGAAGTGGCGAAGGATTCTTCGACAGTCCACTTGCCTTCGCCGGAGTCTTCCACCCAGGGCTGGAGCTTGTCTAGGCCGGGGTCCGCTTCGAGCGCCAAGGCCGTGAGTTCGAGCAGCCAACTGCGGACGACGCTGCCCTGGTTCCAGAGATTGGCGATTTTCGCCAAGTCGAGCTTGTAGCGGGAGGCTTCCAGGATCTCGAAGCCTTCGGCGTAGGCCTGCATCATGCCGTACTCGATGCCGTTGTGCACCATCTTGACGAAGTGTCCGGAGCCGACGGGGCCGCAGTGCATGACGCCATCGGGGGGCGCTAGGGTCTTCAAGATCGGCTCGACGTGCGCGAAGTCAGAGGGCTCTCCGCCGACCATCAGGCAATAACCGACTTTCAGTCCCCAGACACCGCCGCTGGTACCGGCGTCCATATAATGGATGCCCTTGGGTTTCACCATATCGGCACGGACGATGTCATCGGTGAATTTGCTGTTGCCGCCGTCGATGATCAGGTCTCCGGGGGAGAGCAGTTCGGCAAGCTTGTCGACGGTATCCTGGGTAGGCTTGCCGGAGGGGACCATTACCCAGATGGCTCGGGGGGCAGGGAGTTTGCTGACCAGATCGGCGAGGCTGGAGGCCAGCTCCAATCCTATCTCTTTGATTCTTTGAGGAGGAACGGCACCTTGATCGTAGCCGACCACTTCGTGGCCACCTTGCGTCAGGCGCTCCGCCATATTGCCGCCCATTTTGCCTAACCCTATCATTCCAATGCGCATGGCACCAGTGTACTCCGGTCGGGCGGGCGGCAGGGAAACAATTTTGTAGAAGATTATTTGACATTATTACACGCATATTTTATATTCATATCAAGAGAGGATTACAACCTATGCCCGTTATAAGATATAACCCGTTCTTTGCAGGATACGAACCCTTCCCGGGCCTGAAGGCCTTTGAGCAGACCATGAATCGGCTTTTCACCGAGCCGGCAGCCGGCCGTCCCTGGGTCCCGCCGGTGGATATCGTGGAGAATGAGAACGAGCTGGTCGTGAAGGCCGACGTTCCGGACATGAAGTTCGAGGACATCGACGTGCGCATGGAAAACGGTATCCTGACCCTTCGCGGCGAGCGTAAGTTCGAGAAAAAGAGCGAGAACGGTGGCGGCTACCACCGGATCGAGCGCAATTACGGCGCGTTCGAACGCAGCTTCACGCTGCCGGATACGGTGGACCCGGAGCGCGTGAAAGCGGAGTACACCAACGGCTCCTTGACGGTGACGCTGCCCAAGAAAGAAATCGCCAAGCCACGCCAGGTAAAGGTGGAAGTCAGTCACAACTAAGACAAAGAAGTCAAAAAAAGGCAGAAGTCTATTTGCGAGCGGCGGGGGGCTCAGTGCCTCCCGCCTTTTTTGTTCGTGAGAGGATGAAGGAGGACTTATGAACGCGCTAAAGACCGCGATGCTGCTGGGACTGATGAGCGTCCTGGTGATCTTCGCGGGCGAGATGATCGGCGGGCGCAACGGCCTGGAGTATGGCTTGATCCTGGCCGTCGGGATGAACCTGTTCAGCTACTTCTTCTCGGAAAAGATCTCGCTGATGACGTATTCGGCTCAGCCGGTTACGCCGGAGGAGAACCCGGAAGTTTATGCTCGGGTGTTTCCGCTGGTCAACAGCCTGGCGCAGCGGATGAGCATTCCGATGCCGCGGCTGTGGCTGATTCCGGACGCTTCGCCGAACGCTTTCGCTACGGGGCGGAGTCCGAAGCATGCCTCGGTGGCGTTCACGGAGGGCATCCTCAGCCTGATGGACAATCGCGAATTGGAAGGCGTCGTGGCGCATGAGCTGGGCCACGTGCTGCATCGCGATATTCTGACGAGTTCGATTGTAGCGACGCTCGCCTCCGCCATTACTTTCCTTTCCAGGATGGCGTTCTGGTTCGGGCCGCGACGGGATGACGAGGAGGACGGGAGTCCGCTGGCCGCGCTATTGATGATGATCCTGGCGCCGATCGCGGCAATGCTGATTCAATTGGCGATCTCGCGGTCGCGCGAGTACGATGCGGATCTGGCTTCGGCGAAGTATACCGGGTCGCCGGATGAGTTGATCAGCGCTCTTCGAAAGCTGGACCGCGGCGTGGAGCGCATTCCGATGGATGCGACTCCAGCGACGGCGCATTTGTTCATCATGAATCCGCTGACGGGCGGCGGGCTTATGAAGCTGCTGTCCACGCATCCCTCGACGGAAGACCGTATCGCGCGCTTGGAAGCGTTGAAGGGTAACCCGGTCCGTTGAAGACTATCCGCGTCAATCGCAAAGCGGCCGATCGGGCGGCGGGAGGGCATCCCTGGCTGTTTTCGAGCGACATTGCGGACCGCGGCGAAGCGCAACCCGGCGAGGCGGTGCGCGTGATGGATCCGCGGGGGCGGCCGCTCGGCGTCGCGCACTATAGCTCGACTTCGCAGATCACTCTGCGGATGCTCTCAGCGCAAGCCGACGAGATCGGCAAGGCGTTCTTCCTCCGCCGGCTTGGTCATGCGACGGCCCATCGGGAGAGGATCGTGCAGAACTCCACGGCCTGCCGGTTGGTTTTCTCGGAGGCCGATCTGTTGCCTGGGCTCATTGTCGATCGCTATGGTCCCTACCTGGTGATGCAGACGCTGAGCCAGGGGATGGACGCGGCTCGCGACCTGATCGCCGAGTGTCTCACGGAAATCCTGCAACCGAAGGGCATTCTGGCGCGGAACGACTCTTCGATCCGCAAGCTGGAGGGCCTGCCGCTGGAGACGGCGATCCTGGCGGGCGAGATACCGGAGCGGGTTCCGGTGGAGATGAACGGCCTGAAGCTGGATGCCGATCTTCTTAAGGGCCAGAAAACCGGAATTTATCTGGACCAGCGCGAGAACTACCTGGCGGCGGCGCGACATGCCCGGGGCCGCGTGCTCGATTGCTTCACTTCCACCGGAGGCTTCGCTTTGCATGCAGCGCGAAGTGCGGAGTTGGTGGAAGCCATTGATTCCTCCGCACCGGCGCTGGCGCTGGCAGAGGCCAACGCGCAAGCCAACGGCATCGCCAACATCCAGTTCCGCGAAGCTGACGTGTTCGCTTTCCTCACGGGAATCGGGCGGCGCTATTCGATGATTATCCTGGACCCACCCGCGTTCACGAAGTCCCGTAAGCAGGTGGATGACGCGGCACGCGGTTATAAAGAGATCAATTTGCGTGCATTGCGCTTGTTGGAACCCGGCGGAATTTTGGTGACGTGTTCCTGCTCCCATCATATGAGCGAAGCGATGTTGCTCGAAATCGTCGCACAGGCGGCGCTCGATGCGGGAAAGACACTCCGCGTACTGGAGCGTCGCGCGCAAGCGGGCGATCATCCGATTCTCCTGACAGTACCCGAGACCCTGTACCTTAAGTGCTTGATTCTTGAGGTTGTAGCTCCGTAGCCGGTTGCAAAGCTTCGCGGCGTTAGGGTATTCTAGCGAGAGCGTCCCCGCACGGGGTGACGCACGTCTCTTTCTCTCAATTTTTGGAGGAATTTCCGGAATGTCGTTGACGTCGTTGTCTGCCCCCTTGTTCGGGAAGCTGCGGAGGCTCGTCCCGCTGTTTGTGATGCTGCTGCTGGTCACTTTGGGATCGATCCCTTTGCATGCACAAGGCGGCGAAGCGGACCTCAAGCTGCCGAGCCTGAACATCCCGTTTTTCAACGGATCGATGCAGGGCACCACGCTGCTGATGATCGGCTTAGGAATCAGCGCCCTCGGTTTTGTGTTCGGCTTGCTGATGTACACGCATCTTCGCAACCTGCCGGTGCACGAATCGATGCTGGAAATCTCCGAGCTCATTTATGAGACGTGCAAGACGTACCTGATTACGCAGGGCAAGTTCCTGATGATCCTGGAAATCTTCATCGGCGCAATGATCGTGGTGTACTTCGGCGTCTTGAGCAAGCTCCCCGGATTTGAGGTGGCGATCATCTTGGCGTTCAGCTTGGTAGGCATCGCTGGCAGCTACGGCGTGGCCTGGTTCGGAATTCGCGTGAACACCTTCGCGAACTCGCGTACGGCGTTCGCCAGCTTGAAGGGCAAGCCGTATCCTTGCTACGCGATTCCTCTGAAGGCCGGTATGAGCATCGGTATGTTGCTGATCAGCGTGGAGCTGTTCATCATGCTCTGCATCCTACTGTTCATCCCGGGCGAGTACGCGGGACCCTGCTTCATTGGCTTCGCCATCGGCGAGTCACTCGGCGCGGCGGCGTTGCGCGTGGCGGGCGGCATCTTCACGAAGATCGCCGACATCGGTGCGGATCTGATGAAGATCGTGTTCAAGATTAAAGAAGATGATGCTCGCAACCCGGGCGTGATCGCGGATTGCACGGGCGACAACGCGGGCGACTCCGTTGGGCCGTCGGCCGATGGTTTCGAGACCTACGGCGTGACGGGCGTCGCGCTCATCAATTTCATCATTCTTGCCGTCAATAGCGACATCACAAAAGTGGAATTGCTGGTGTGGATCTTCACGATGCGCGTGATGATGATCATCTCCAGCGCGGTTTCCTACTTCCTGAACGAAGCCGTAGCGAAGAGCAAGTACCAGAATCTGGACAAGATGAACTATGAAGCTCCGCTGACGTCGTTGGTGTGGCTGACCAGTATCATTTCGATCGCCGGCACGTTCGGCATCAGCTACATGATGATCCCGGTGCTGGACGGCGACTCTTCCATGTGGTGGAAACTTTCGGCCGTGATCACTTGCGGTACACTGGCCGGTGCGATTATTCCGGAACTGGTCAAGGTGTTTACCTCGGTGGAATCGGGCCACGTGGCGGAAGTCGTGGGCTCCTCAAAAGAAGGCGGAGCGTCACTCAACATTCTGTCCGGACTTGTCGCCGGCAACTTCAGCGCCTACTGGTTGGGTCTGACGATGATGGGCCTGATGGCTCTGGGCTACGCGGTCAGCACGCAGGGACTGAGCCAATTGATGGCGGCTCCGGCGGTGTTCGCGTTCGGTCTGGTGGCGTTCGGATTCCTGGGCATGGGTCCGGTGACGATTGCGGTGGATTCTTATGGCCCGGTAACGGACAACGCGCAGAGCGTGTATGAGCTGAGCACGATTGAAACGATCCCGGGGATCAAGGCCGACCTCAAGAAGAATTTCGGCTTCGATGTGGACTTCGAAAAAGCCAAGCATCACCTGGAAGAGAATGACGGCGCGGGCAACACCTTTAAGGCCACTGCGAAGCCGGTGCTGATCGGAACGGCCGTCGTCGGCGCGACGACGATGATCTTCTCCATCATCTTCTTGCTGACGAATCACCTGCGGGACAACATGCAGAACCTGTCGATCCTGTATCCGCCCTTCTTCCTGGGCTTGATCACGGGCGGCGCGGTGATCTACTGGTTCACGGGCGCGTCGATTCAGGCGGTGACCGCGGGCGCGTATCGCGCAGTGGAGTTCATCAAAGCCAACATTAAGCTGGAGGGCGTAACCAAGGCGTCCGTGGAGGATTCGAAGAAGGTCGTCGAAATCTGCACCAAGTACGCACAGAAGGGCATGTTCAACATCTTCCTGACCGTGTTCTTCTCGACGCTTGCTTTCGCGTTCTTCGAGCCGTACTTCTTTATCGGCTACCTGATCTCGATCGCGCTGTTCGGTTTGTATCAGGCCATCTTCATGGCAAACGCGGGCGGCGCCTGGGACAACGCGAAGAAGATCGTGGAAGTGGAGCTGAAGGCCAAGGGCACTCCGCTGCACGACGCGACGGTGGTAGGCGACACAGTGGGCGATCCTTTCAAGGATACGTCTTCGGTGGCATTGAACCCGATCATCAAGTTCACCACCCTGTTCGGATTGCTGGCGGTAGAGTTGGCGGTGTCTCTCAAGGACAGCGGCAACCTGGCGCCGATCCTGGGCACGGTGTTTTTCGCGATCTCGCTGATCTTCGTATGGCGGTCGTTCTACGGCATGCGCATCGGCGGCAAAGCGTAATTCGATTCACTGAAGACCCGTCGCATGCTACTTTGAGTGCATGCGACGGGTTTCTTTTTTGATCCCCTCTCTTGCGATCCTATTGGGTATGAGCGCACTGGCGGCCATTCCCGACCTCGACGAACTTACGCGGCTGATTGGGCGGTTCGCGCCGGCAAGCGTGACGGCGGATACGTCGAAGCTCGCCGATGGAGACAAACGGGCTCTCGCCCGACTGCTCGAAGCCGCGGGTGTAATCGACCAGATCTTTCGCGAACAGCTGTGGAGCGGCAACGTCGCGTTGGAGCAGAGGCTCGCGAAGGACGGATCTCCGATCGGGCGCGCGCGGCTGCACTATTTCCATATCAACAACGGTCCGTGGTCGGATCTGGATGAGCACGCGGCGTTCGTTCCGGGCGTTCCGGCGGCGAAGCTTCCGGGCGCGAATTTTTATCCCGAAGACATGACGCGGGAGGAGTTTGAAACGTGGGTGAAGAGGCTGCCCAAGGCCCAACAGGAAGAGGCCACTGGATTCTTCACCGTGATTCGCCGCGACAAAAGTCGCGAATTGTATGCGGTTCCTTATAACGAAGAATATGCGAAGCAACTGGCGCGGGCGTCGACGCTACTGAGGGAAGCGGCGGCAGCGACGTCCAACCCATCCCTGAAAAAGTTCCTGACGCTGCGGGCCCAAGCGTTCCAAAGCAACGACTATTACGACAGCGATGTGGCGTGGATGCAGTTGGACGCGCCGATCGATGTCACCATTGGTCCGTACGAAACGTACAACGACGATCTATTCGGATACAAGGCGGCGTTCGAGGCGTACGTCACGCTTCGCGACGATCAGGAGACGGCGAAGCTGAAGATGTTCGCCGATCACTTGCAGGAGATCGAGAACAGCTTGCCGCTGGACGCGAAGTATCGGAATCCGAAGATCGGCGCGCTGGCTCCGATTCGCGTGGTGAATGAAATTCTTGCGACGGGCGACGGAGCGCATGGCGTTCGCACGGCGGCCTTCAATCTGCCCAATGACGAACGCATCGTGCGCGCGATGGGATCGAAGCGCGTGATGCTCAAGAACGTGCAGGAGGCGAAGTTTTCGAAGATCCTGCAGCCGATCGGCGCGCGGGTACTAGCTACGGAGGATCGAGGGAATCTGAAATTCGACGCTTTCTTCACGCATATTCTGGCTCACGAGATGACGCACGGGATCGGTCCGCAGAATGGTGTGCGGCGGTCGCTGAAGGAACTGCATTCGGCGATCGAAGAGGCGAAGGCCGACGTCACGGGGCTGTTCATGATGCAGTACCTGTTCGACCACAAGCTGCTGCCCGAGGCTGAGAAACCTCTGTACACCACGTTTCTGGCGTCGAGCTTCCGGACGCTGCGATTCGGCGTGCATGAGGCGCATGGGAAGGGGATGGCTCTGCAAGTGAACTATCTCACCGATAAGGGGGCGTTCGTGGCGAGGCCGGACGGCACGTTCGCGGTGGACTTCACCAAGGTGAAGGGCGCGGTGCGCGATCTGGTTCACGATCTATTGGAGATCGAGGCCACGGGCGATTATGCGCGCGCGAAGAAGATGCTGGACGAACTCGGCGTACTGCGGCCGCCGCTTCAGAAGGCGCTCGATAAGCTGACCGACATCCCTACGGACATCGAACCGGTACGCAAGCTGTAGTGGTCCTCGCCGTCAAGAATTTGCGCAAGTGCTATGGCGAGACCGTGGCTGTCGACGGCGTTTCGTTCGAGGTGGCTCCGCGGGAGATCCTCGGGCTGCTGGGGCCGAACGGCGCAGGCAAGACGACGACGATCAACATGCTGTTGAGCGTGCTGTCGCCGGATTCGGGGACGATTCACATTGACGGTATCGACCTGGCGCGCGAGCGATCGCGGGCGCTGGAGCGGACGAACTTCGAAGCGGTGTACGCTCCGCTGCCGGGAAATTTGACGGTCGTTCAGAATTTGCGGGTGTTTGGGATGCTGTATGGCGTCAAGGACCTCTCGAATCGCATCGAAGAGGCAATTCGCGAGTTCGATCTCAGCCGGTTTCGCGACCAGAAATGCGGCGCGCTTTCCTCCGGCGAGCAGACGCGCGCGGCGCTGGCCAAGGCGATGCTGAATCGGCCAAAGCTTTTGTTGCTGGACGAGCCGACAGCGTCACTCGATCCCGCGACCGCCGCCGATGTCCGGGCGAAGATCCGCGACCTGACGTCGCGAGGCGACGGCGGGGTGTTGTGGACCTCGCACAACATGCAGGAAGTCACCAGCGTGTGCGATCGCGTCCTGTTTCTGTCACACGGAAAGATCCTGCTGGAGGGCGATCCAAAGACGCTGCCGCAGGAGCACGGCAAAGAGACGCTCGAAGAGTTGTTCATCACCGTGGCTCGTGAGCCGCTCACTCTGGAGGAAGCGTAAGTGGCGTGGCATCGCACCGCCGCGGTGGTGCTGCGCCAGTTGTATCTCTACAAAGGGAGTCCGGCGCGCGTGCTACCGCTTTTTGCGTGGGTCGCGATCGACATCGTCTTGTGGGGCTTCATCACCCGCTACCTCAATTCCGTGGCTTCCTCGGGTTTCAACTTCGTGCCGGCCCTGCTGGGCGCGGTGTTGCTGTGGGATTTTTTCATCCGCATCATGCAAGGGGTGACGACGGCTTTCTTCGAAGACGTATGGAGCCGCAACTTCATGAACGTCTTCGCATCGCCGATCAGCTTGCCGGAGTATGTCTGTGGGTTGGTGGTCACCGGAATGGGCACCGGAGCCGTGGGATTGCTGGCGATGCTGTTGCTCTCCACGACGATCTTCGGCCTGTCGTTCTTGCTCTATGGCCTGCACCTGATCGCGTTCCTGCTGGTGCTGTTCCTGTTCGGAATGGCGCTGGGAGTGATCGCGTGCGCGATCGTGCTGCGACTGGGCCCGGCTGCCGAGTGGCTCATCTGGCCGATTCCGGCGCTGCTTTCGCCGTTTGCGAGCGTGTATTATCCGCTGGCGACTCTGCCGAAATGGATGCAGGCCGTCTCGCACGCGCTGCCGCCGTCATACGTATTCGAAGGGGTCCGAGCGATTGTTTCAGGCCACGCTGCGTCCAATGTGGATTTGGTGACGGGAGCGGCGCTGGCGATCGGATACATCGCGGTTGCGGGCTGGTTCTTCCGGCGCATCCACAGGCACGCCGTGCGGACTGGCCTGATCGCGAGATATAGCGCGGAGACGTTGAACTGACGGGCGGTCTTGTGAGCCGCCCGTCAGCTGTCGCCTTAGGTCACTTCGTCGCGGAGCGGAGGTTTAGCACGCCGGCGGGCTTTCCGTCCGGCTTGCCTTTCTCCAACTCGACCGAGGTCTTCTCGTAGGGGGTCTCCTTCACGATGCGCCCGAAGACGAACGCGTGCAGGCCCTGTCCCTCTATCAGAAGCACGGAAGCACTGCTGGACACTGGCGAAACGGTGTAGTCGCCGGCGGGCAGATAGGCGCTGGTCGCCGGAAAAGCGGTGGCAAAGTGCACGTGGATGCTTTCCGCACGCGCGACGAACGAAGAGGCCAATAAGGCCGCAAAAGCAAGAGTCTTTTTCATGAGATTGTTCCTTTCGAAATCGCCCGCGAACGGGCGAGCTAAGAGCTAGTGGTTAAGGAATCTTCTGCGGGGAAAATTAAAGGAAGAAAGCCGGGCGGAGGCTACTGCGGCGAGCAAAACAATTTGCTCTACATTTGTAGCTTAACGCGGGATCACGAATAATTCAAACAGGAAATTTCTATAAGGTCGATTTGGCGGGGCTTTTCAATAACTTGGATCTTAGAGAGTCTTGCGAAAGTGTACGCATCGATCGACGATTTCGTACCCGAGCGCGACGTGCGCATGCTGCGATCCCTCGCTGTCGATCCAGGTATCGGAGGCCATCTCGAGGCAGCCATGCGAGCGGGCCCACTCCTCGGCCGCTCGCATTAATTCTGCGCCGACTCGCTGGCCTCTCCATGGCTCATGGACGAACCAGCCTTCGACATACCCGACTGGCTTCGCAGGATCGCATCCGTCCGCGTGGGAGCGCAAGTCGACTTCGATGAAGCCGATCACTTCTGTGGACCCGTCTCCGGCCGCATCTCCGGCCGCAGCCTCGGCGACGAAGTTCATGAGAGGAAACGGATAGGACGTTCGTTGGTCGAACTCTTTGAGATGATCTTCGAACGACCCATCCGGCCACAACAGCGCGCGCATTTGAGCGACCGGAATCCGATCTGAGTCGCGCGCCGGGCGGACAGGCATGGCGGGCTCAATCCTCGTCGTGCTGCGCGGCGAGCTTGGTCACCACGGTCATATCTTCGAGCGTGGTGACGTCGCCAGCCACGGTGTTGTTGGTCACGATCTCGCGTAAGAGGCGGCGCATGATCTTGCCGCTGCGGGTCTTCGGCAGCGCGTCGCTGAAGCGAATCTCTTCCGGCCGGGCGAAGGCTCCAATCTCGTGGGCGACCCACTGGCGCAGATCCTTGCCGAGTTGTTCATGCGTGCCGAAGTCGCCCTTCTTGAGCGTGACGAAGCAGCACACCGCTTGTCCGGTGATCTCATGCGGCTTGCCGACCACGGCGGCTTCCGCGACGGCCGGATGCCGCACCAGCGCGCTCTCGACCTCCATGGTGCTCAAGCGATGGCCGCTGACGTTCATCACGTCGTCGACGCGGCCCAGCACCCAGTAATAACCATCGAAATCGCGGCGTGCGGCGTCTCCGGTGAAGTAAGCGCCGGGGACGCGGCTCCAGTATTGATCCTTGAAACGCTCCGGATCGCCCCAGATGGTGCGGATCATGCTCGGCCAGGGGCGGCGCAGAATCAGGAAGCCTTCCTTTTCGGGACCCAATTCGAAACCATTAAGGTCCACGATTTCCGGAATGATCCCGGGCATCGGGAGCGTACCCGACCCGGGTTTCTGCGGGACGGCGCCGGGCATGGGCGCGATCATGATGCAGCCCGTCTCGGTCTGCCACCAGGTGTCGACAATCGGGCACCGCCCTTTGCCAATCACGCGGTGATACCATTCCCAGGCCGCGGGATTGATCGGCTCGCCTACCGAACCGAGCAAACGCAAGCTGGAGAGATCGTGCTTGTCGGGCCACTGCTCACCCTGGCGAATCAGCGCGCGGATCGCGGTCGGCGAGGTGTAGAGGATGTTGACGCGGTACTTCTCCACGATGCGCCACCAGCGGTCGAAGTGCGGATAGTCGAGCGTGCCTTCGTACATCACGGTAGTCGCGCCCGCGGCCAGGGGTCCGTAGACGATGTAGCTGTGGCCCGTGACCCAACCGATGTCGGCCGAGCACCAGTAGGTGTCTTCATCCTTCAGATCGAAGACCCACTTCATGGTCGCGACCGTCTGCGTCAGATAGCCGCCCGTAGTGTGGAGGATGCCCTTCGGCTTGCCCGTGGTGCCGGAGGTGTAGAGGACGAACAGCGGATGCTCACTATCGAGCGCGACGGCGGGACAATCCTCGGAGGCGTTCTCATCCAGTTCATGCCACCAATGATCGCGACCGGCCACCATCGGCGTGTCCGACCCGGTGCGACGGTACACGATGACGTCGCGCACGCTGGGGCACTCGGTCACGGCTTCATCGACGGCGGGCTTGAGCTTGACCTCTTTGCCGCGACGATAGCCGCCATCAGCTGTAATGACCACGGCCGCACCCAGGTCCTGCACGCGAGCCTTTAGCGCCTCCGCGGAGAATCCGCCGAAGACGACGCTGTGGGTGATCCCCAACCGCGCGCATGCGAGCATGGCGATAGGCAGCTCCGGAATCATCGGCATGTAGATGATGGCGCGGTCGCCCGCCTGATAGCCACGCGATTTCAGCACGCTCGCGAAGCGCGACACCAGCCGGTGCAGTTCCTGAAACGTGATGAAGCGCTGTTCGCCCGGCTCACCTTCCCATAGAATCGCGACCTTGTTCTTGCGATGCGTGGTCAAGTGCCGGTCCAGGCAGTTGTAAGAGAGGTTCAGCTTCGCGCCGGCAAACCAGCGGGCAAAGGGCGGGTTCCACTCCAGCACCTTGGACCATTTCTCGAACCAATGGATCTCGCGCTCGGCAATCTCGCCCCAGAACTGCTCGGGGTCTTGCTCGGCTCGACGATACAGGTCGAGGTATCCCTCCATGCCCTGAACGTGGGCGTGGCGGACGAAGTCATCGGAGGATGGATAAACAGCGGGGTGGCTCATGGAAAAGTGAATTTTATCAGAGCCGGGAAGCTCACCGCTTCAAATACTCAAGACCGGACACGGCGATTCGCGCACCAGCGGATACAGGTGGGACCATAGCCGGCTGAGCGCCCCCTGTGCCAGTCCGCGGCCGGTCACCAGCAGGTCCGCCTTGCGGCGGAGCGCCTCCTCCCGAACCGTCGCGCTGATCACTCCGGTGAGCACCGCGTGCGGAGCGTCCACCGCCAGCTTCGACTTCAACTCCCGCATCTGGGATTGGGCGGCGTCCGTCATAGCTTCGAGGTACGGCCCCAGGTCCATCTCCGCGGTGATGGGCGGCGGTGGAGTGACGTGCAGCAGCTCCAGTTGGGCCCCGTAGGATGCCGCCAGCGCGGCCGCGGCTTTCAGGACCGCCTCGGCTTCAGGGCCTTCGCTCAGGGCGCAGAGAATCGATTTATAGGGAAGGGACGGCGTATGCTCCGCGATCGCCGAACCTGTGCCGGTCCATACCGCCGCGCTCACATCGTGCAGGACTTTCGTTGTTACCGACCCGAGCAGAAAACGTCGCACGGGGCCCCGGCCATGGGTCGGCAGCATCACAAGATCCGTCCCCTGATGCTGCACCAGGGCGTGAATCACCGACCCTGCCTCGCCCACGTGCGTCCACGCGTCGACCCGTTGACCCGGAAACATCTCCGCGGCGAAGTCGCGTAGCCTCTGCAGCTCGAACTCGTGGGCTTCCCCAGGCAAGCCGGGATCGGAGAGCGGGAGATGGCTCATCGCCAATGCCTCCGCCCCATAGGCATGTACCACCGTGAGCTCGGCGGAGTACCGCTGAAGCACCTCCCTCACGTAAGGAACTACGGCACGGCAAGGCTCGGAATAGTCCACCGGAAAAAGAACTCGTCGGAAGGGGAGCATGTCTTCCTCCTATCGTACGTCGCTCAGGAGATTTCCCTCTTAGGACCTTAGGAGCAGTTGGGGTGCCAATTTTGGCAGATCGCGTGCTAAGAGTTGTTGCGTTCTTCACGAATTGTTCAGCAGGTTGTACAGCGAGTTCGGTATTCAGGAAGGGGCAGGATATGCAGAACGGAAATGAGCGCGCGGGATTGGCTCGGAGGAAGAAGGATCTGGAACGCCAGCTGGGCGACCTGGCGGGTGCTTCCCGCCAGATTGAGCTGCTGCAAGTGGAATCCTTTGCGGATCCGATCGATCAGGTGGTCTCCAACGCGGACCGTGAAATCGCAGGCCAGCGCTTGGAGAGCGAGGGGCGCTGGATTCGCGATATCGAAGCCGCGCTCGATAAGATCCGGAGCGGATCCTACGGCGAATGCGAGTCCTGCGAAGAGCCCATTGGCGGCCGGCGTCTGGATGCCATCCCATGGGCCCGTTTGTGCGTATCCTGCCAGTCCGCGTTGGAACAACAGGGGAACGAGCATGCGGTCATGTTCGATCAAGCCGCATGATCTACGAGGCACAATGTATGGCCAAGACTACATCGGTCGCTCTCTTGGGCGACTTTTCGAAAGAGCCGGTGGAGTTGGGCTCCATCGGAGATGAGTTTCGCTGGTCTGTCGATGCGGTTTCCGACTTGCGGGGGCTGGAAGATCTGTGCCGGCGCAATGACGTAGTTGCTGTGCTGCTCAACGCTTCGACGCTCAACGTTCCCTGGGAGGACGCCCTCAAAGCGGTCCGCGCCGTCGCGCCGGACGCACGCACAGTCATCTGCACCTCGGCCCCGGAAATGCATCGCCGCCGAGAAATGACCGAAGCCGGGGCGTATCACACCCTTCTGCTGCCCCTGGATTCCCGGGAGGTCCGGCAGTCTCTCGGCTTCGTCGCCGGATCCAAGCGGGGGAAGGCGTAGGCGGCCTGCGCCATTTGACGCAGAGTGGGGTTGAAACCGCTCAGGGAGCGGCCTTAGCCACCTTAGTCGCGTAGCCCCGGTTCGACCCGTCGCGGGACGGATGAGCGTCCACCGTCACGCGGTCGCCCTTGCGGAAGGTATCGATTTTCCACCCCTGCAAGATCAGCATATTGGGACTCGCCATCTCCAGGTCCCACTTCATGACCTCGCCGCCTTGCTGGGCCTCCATGTACAGGCGCGCGTGCGGATTGTTCCACTCCACTTTTGTCACCGTGCCGGTGAGCATGATGGTTTGGTTGATTTTAAACTCCGACGCGAGGGCATGATGGGCCAGAGCCGGAAGCGACGCGCCAAAAAGGATCCCGCCGAATAGCAGCAGAGTTCGCATGGCTGAACTATACGCCCGTGTTCCCGGCTGGTCAAGCCCGCCGGGAGACTGGTTCAAGGGAAGACTAATTCAAATCCAGCGGCACGATCTTCCCTGTCCGCTTCACTCCCAAGCGCACCGGCCGCGGAGGACCCCGCTTGGGGATGCTGACCTCCGCCCAGAGTTCCTCTCCCTCAGGCCGCCGCGATGGGTCGGGCCCATGCTCCGGAATGAAGTACGCGACAGGCTCGGTGAGCGTCGCGGTAGAATCCGTATCGCGATACACCTGCACACCCGTATCGGCGTCCGTGGAAGTTGCGATCAACTGCCCGTTGTCTATCGATAGCTCCGCGCTCCCGTACAGGACCACCTTATTCGTCATTGCGCCCCGCAGCGCCGTGTGGACCTGCAAGCGCACATAGCGCCCGCGCACCGGCAGATTCGGATCGTAAGGAGTCACCCGCACCCATACGCGAGGCAGCGTCTGCCTGTCTACGGCGTACTTGCCCGCCATACTCAGCACGAGTGCGAGCTGAAATCCGCCTACCAACAGGCCTCGCTGCAGTCCCGTCATGCCGCCACCTGCTTCACCCGGGCGACCAGACGCCGCCGCATTTTTTCGAGCGCCCAGCCCCCGCCTAAGAACAGCAACCCGAGCCCGATCAAACTGACGGACCGGTCCAGCTTATCCATCACGCTGGAGAAATAGAAGGTCAGCACCGTAAGCGCGAACCATGCCATGCCCAGGTTGATCCGCTCCGTGCGCGATTCCCGCACACCCCATACAATCAGGCCCACTGCGCCAAGGCCGCACCATAGATATTCGAAAATCGAAATCTCAGCGTGAGGATCCCCTGGGTAGATCACGGCGATCACCACCCAGCCGGCGCAGACCGCATTCACCCAAGAAGCGCGTCCGCGCAGCACCCACGCCGCCGCCAGAGGAAGCCCCAGGCCCAGGACCCAACCGATCGCCTTCAGGCCGGGCCCGGCGTGCGCGCGTTCCTCACTGGCCGCGACGATCAGCCCGGCGATCGAGGGAAACAGTGCGAGCCCCCCGATCCACGCCAGAGCCTGCCGTAAGGCGTCGTCTTTCCCTTCCATTCGCGCGCTCAAGTAAGTGAACGCCAGCAGGCTGAGCCCAGCCATGAGGGGCGCGAGCACCCAATAGGGGTCCGGCATGGCGTAAATCCATTCGGCCGACAGCCAGGCGGGAACCAACAGCGCCAGCAGGGCCGCTTGGGTCCAGTGCCGCAGGACGGCCCATGCGAATGCAGCTCCGGTGGCCCATAGCAGAATCCCTCCCGGCCAATGCTCCGCCAGGTTGAAGATCTGCCCTGTCAGGGCGATTCCGGCTCCTAACGCGACCGTTCCCACGGCGTGCAGCGAGATCGCTAAACTATTGAATCGAGGGGCCGCCAGCGCACCGCTTCCGTGCAGCAGCGACAGCGTCAGCAGCACCAGCGCGAACCGGGCCGAAGGGGCCAATTCCTCCCAATGGGCGGAGACGAACAGCAGAACTCCCGCGGCGAGCAGCAAGGCTCCCAAAGCTATGGCGAGGAGGGTCGGCCAGCGGAAACCCTGTGATTTTTCCTGCTGCGCTTCAAACGACCGGATGCGCTCGGCAGAGGCGGCGTCGAGCAGCCCCGCGGCCTCCCAACGCTCCAGTTCGCGCTGCCAACCGGCGGGCATACGGCCTGTTAATGCACCAGTTTGTCGTAGTGCCAGCCGTCGTTGAGCAACTCAAAGCGCATGGTGGGCGGCGTATCTTCGTCGAAGTTCCCTTTGCGAACTCCGACCACATAGACCGGATCGGAGAAGCATGAATGGTTGATGGTGATGGCCAGCTTGCCCGAAACCATCCGAACGTTCTCCTCCGGAGCGCGAATATCGGGCCCGTCGGCGAGCGTGGCCTGGAAGTCCCCGCGGACCTGGGCATAGGCGTGGTGATAACCGGGCTCGTTGAGCATCACGTCGTCGTCGAAGCTCAGCGCCTTGCCGGCCGGAAGAAGACGGCATGAGGTATGTTGGCCGGCCACCGTGGCAGCCTCCCACAGATCCTCTCTGACGCCGCAATCCACTTGTTGCGCGGTGAGGATCACTTGTTCGGCATCCAGACGAAGCGGCTTGTCGTGAATGAGCGATTGCGCCTTTTCCATCGGAAAGTCCGTTTGCCGGCAGCCGCAGAGTACCGCACACAGGCAAACGCCCAACAACCCCGAGAGCCTTACAGTGTTCACAGGCCCTGAGTCTACTGGGATTTGACCGGCGATGTCAAGTCAAACGGATACCTTAGAATTGCCCTTAAGAAGTTGATTGCAAACGGGAACGATTCCATGCGACAATGTCAAAAGTTTTAGCGCAAAAGGGGTGTACAGCACTGTTTTTGCGTAAGCTTACAAAGGAGTCCCGGCTTGCCGGGCGAAGCAAACAGGAGAATTAAGTAGTGAGAGAAAAGGGTGTCGTGAAATGGTTTAACGCCGCAAAAGGCTACGGGTTCATTCAGCGGGCCAGCGGCGAGGACGTGTTTGTGCACTTCTCCGCGATTCAGATGTCGGGCTACCGGACTCTGGAGGAAGGGGCGGAAGTAGAGTTCGAGGTAAAGCGGGGTCCCAAGGGTCTCCAAGCCGAGAACGTGAACCGGCCCTAACGCGCAGACGGGACAACCAAAATCTAGCCAAAGGCCGCTCCTGCGCAGGGGCGGCCGTTTTCATTTCCTCCCGATTCGCTGCCGTTTTAATTGACCACGATCGTGTCGCCGTTCTCCAGCAGGATATTGGCGTCACGCTTCTTCCCTTTCGTGTAGTCGATCCAATTGAAGTGCAGGATCTGTCCATCCGCGCGTAGGATCAAGATGTCTTTGCGGTTAGCAAATTCTTTGAATCCCCCGGCGTTGCCCAGGGCGTCGAACACGCGGGTAGGCGTCGCCAGAAGAAATGAGCCCGAACGGTTCACCTCTCCTTGAATCTGGAATTTCCGGCTGTTCACCTGGCTGACGGTCACAGTGACCTCGGGTTTTTGCATATATTCGAGCAACGCCACTTTCAACTGATCCTGCAAGCGTTCCGGCGTCAAACCCGCCGCCTGGAAATCGTTCAGCAAGTACAGCGTGATTTTCCCATCCGGCCTAACGAGCTGGGGTCCGGTAAAACGATCCGCGTCATACACCTTGACAAACAGGATGTCCTCCGGACCGATCACATAGGTCTGCGGATCGACCGCCGCGCAGAGAATGTCCGCACCCGGAGTATTCGGCAATACCTTCGGAGAATCCTCCTTCAAGGGCGCGGGCGAAAGATTCGATTCACGAGTCTGCGCCAGCGTCATACCGGAGGCAAGGATCGCCAGTGCGGCAACACCAGCGAGGATTTTTGGGGACATGAGACTCCTCCTGAACGATATAAGGTTGGAATTTGGATTCATTATACACACGCATCATCGCTCGCGCTCAATTCCCAGCGCGCGGATGCGTTTGTGCAAATTAGTCCGTTCCATGCCCAGCGCGCGGGCGGCGCTCGATACATTCCACTGCGCGTCTTCGAGCGTGCGCAGGATGTGCTCGCGCTCCGCGGATTCGCGGGTCTCGCGCAAGTTGCCTTTTGCGGCGGCTCTGCCGGCGCGAATCTCCACCGGCACGGTGCCCGATCCCAGGGCCCCGCCGTCCGAAAGAATCGCCATCCGCTCCACGACGTTGCGCAGTTCGCGGATATTCCCGGGCCACGAGTGCTGCTCCAGCGCCTCGACGGCTTCAGGTTCGAACATTTTCGGGCGAAAGTTGTTGCGCGCGCAGAACTCGGCGAGGAAATACTCCGCCAGCGGACGAATATCCTCCACGCGCTCGCGCAGCGCCGGAACGCGCACCGGCATCACACACAAACGATAGTAAAGATCCTCTCGAAATTTCTGCTGGGCCACCATCTCCGTCAAATCCCGGTTCGTCGCCGCGACCACGCGCACCGACACGCGAATCGGCTGCTCGCCGCCGACCCGATGGAACTCGCCCTCCTGCAAAACGCGCAGCAGCTTGGCTTGGGAGGCGGCGTGCAAGTCTCCGCACTCATCGAGGAAGAGCGTTCCGTTATCCGCCAGCTCAAACTTGCCACGACGCGCCGTGGTGGCTCCGGTGAACGCGCCTTTCTCGTGGCCGAACAACTCGCTTTCGATCAGCTCCGTAGGGATCGCCGCGCAATTCACCTTCACGAACGGTCCGCCCGAGAACGGGCTCTCCGCATGGATATGCGCGGCCAGCAATTCTTTTCCGGTGCCCGATTCGCCGGTGAGCAAAACCCGGGCATCCGTGCGCGCCGCGAGCGTCGCCTGCTCCACCACTTTCAAATACGCCGCGCTGGACCCGATCATCCGCGCCGCCCCGGCAAGCTCCCGCAACTGTTGATTCTCGTCGCGGAGCTTGCGCTCTTCGAGCGCGTGCCGCAGCGACAGCAGAACTTTGTCCCGGCTCAGCGGCTTCTCCAAAAAATCGAACGCCCCCGCGCGAGTCGCCTCCACTGCCTCGGCGATTGTGCCGTGTCCGGAAATCATCAGCACCGGAGCCGTTACGTCGTTCGCGCGCAGCCACCGCACCAGGTCGATACCGCTGCCATCGGGCAGCCGCACGTCGATGAGGTAAACGTCCGGCCGTTGCGAAAACGCCTTCGCCTCGCCGGCCGTGAGGCAGGTGCCGACAGCATATCCTTCGCGCTCCAGAATCAGCTTCAACGAGCGTCCGATATTCTCTTCGTCATCGACGATCAGTACCCGCTTCATCACACCTTTCCGTTCGCGAGCCCGAGGCGGAGCCGGAATCCCGCCCCGCCCAATTCTCCCTCGGTGACTTCGAGATCGCCGCCGCACAACAAGGCGCTGCGCCGCGCGATCGAGAGCCCCAGCCCCATGCCGCCCTTCTTGAACGAAATGGTGGGCTCGAACAAGCTGGACTTCGCCTGCGCGCTTAAGCCTGGCCCCGAATCGTGCACCTCGACCGCCAGCGCCTCGCCTGACGCCGCCGTACGCGCCATCACGATGCCGCCCGGACGCGCGGCTTCCGCGGCATTTTCCAAAAGATTCGTCAGCACGCCTTTGATCAGATCCGGATCCGCCACCGCGCGCGGCAACTCCGGCGCCAGGCGCAATTCGTACACAATCTCCGGATGAGCGGATCTGAGGAAACAGACGCGCTCCTCCACCATTGCGTTAACATCGATTTCCGCGGGCTCCACCGGCGGCTCCGAGGCGAATTCCGAAAACGCGCGGACGCGCCGCTCCAAGGTATTCACTTCATCGGCGACAATTTGCGAAGCCTGCTCCAGAAATGCCGCATCCGCCGCGCCCCGCCGGCTGGCGATCTCTTCCATCGTGAGCCGGATCGGCGTCAGCGAATTCTTCACCTCATGCGCCATCTTGCGGGCCAACGCCTGCCAGGTGTGGAGGCGGGTGATCTGAATCAAGCGGTCGCGAGCCTGCTCCAATTGCGCCGACATGTGATTGAACGCGCTCATCGCCGCGCCGATTTCGTCGGATCCCCCGGGCGGCACGCGCACGGAAAGATCGCCCGCGGCCACTTGACCCAGAGCTCCCGTTAATCGCTGTACGGGACGGCTGATGCGCGCGGCCAGGAACACCAGCGCCCCTAGGGCGGCCAACCAGAGAACGGCGGCGACCACCAGCAGCGTCCGGCTGACGCCGCGCCGGATATCGAAATCCAAAAACTCATGAGTATGCGCGATCTGGCTCGTGAGATCGTCCATCTTCAAACCCATCGGCCGCGAATACAGCAAAACCTCGCCGTCGCCGCGAACGTAGTAATCCAGCTGGCTACGGCCCTCGCCGGAAAGCTCAAACCGGTCGGGATCGCCGCTGTCCCAGAACGCTTGCGCCTGCGTGAGCGGAACATGCTTCGGCTCCAGACGATGCTCCGCCGCATCGCGCCGGAGGGATTCGCGTGCCTGACCGTACAGCTCGCGGCCCGTGGCTTGAAGCGACTGCGCCACGTTCTCCAAATCGCTCAGCGGGGCCAGGCTCTGCTTCAGCAGGCTCAATGCCGTCCACAGCGTGAGCCCCAGGGGCAGCACCGTGGCCAGCACGAACACCAGGATCAGCCGATTGCGCAGGCGATTCACGTCAGCGGGAAACCTCGATCACGTTCTTGATGCCGCCCGCCCTGCCGCTCAGTGGCTCAGCCAGTTGGTCGATCGGAAACCGGTGACTGATCAGCCCGTGCACCGCGTCCGGCCAGCGGTGCATGAACGTCCCCAGGTCCGCGATGGCGTCCGCGAAGCTTTGCAGGCTCGCATTCACCGTGCCGAACACGACTTGGTTCTTCAGCACGTGATCGCGCATGATGGTATCCGTGTCGATGCTCACCGGACCCTTGCGCCCCGGGACTCCGGTAAAAATAAAGACGCCATTGGTTCCCAAAAACGGCATCATCTGGAACGCCAGGCTCGACGCGCCTACAGCCTCATAGACCACATCGACATTTCCCACCTGTTCGGCGAGCTGCGCCAGACTCACCGTCTCCGCATGTGCGAATTTGGCGCCGAAGCTAGTGACCAGACTCTCCAGATCGCTGGCCGCGGGCGTGCGCGAATATACCGTCGTCTCGAATCCCTCCAGCACCAGCTTCATCGCGCCGAGCAAGCCGACCGGTCCTCCGCCGAGCACCACCGCGCGATGCGAATTCCTTCCCGCCACTGCCCAAGGGAGACGTTGCTGCACCTGCCAAAGTTGCGTCACACCTTTTTCGGCGATGGTCAATGGCTCAACGAGCACCGCCACATCGCGCAATTCCCGGGGCACGGGATTCAAATACCGCTCCTCTTCCACGACAAACTCCGTCATGAAGCCGTGGCGCTGATTGATCCCGCGCTCGGTGAATTTACCGGAGTAGCAGAAATCCTGCCGCCCGTCGCGGCATGCGATGCATGTGGGATCGTTGCAAGGGCGGCGAACGGTGGGTACCGCCAGATCTCCCGGTTTCACGCGCGTCACCGCGGGTCCGACCTCCATCACCTCTCCCAGCGACTCATGCCCGATGATCAAATACGGCGACCCAGCCGGCGGCGTGCCGTAATCGAACGCGACAATTTCTTTATCCGTGCCGCAAATGCCCACGTCCAGCATCCGCATTTTCACGTCACTGGGCGAAACCAAGCCAGGCTCGGGATGATCGATGACCGCAAAGCGGCGCTCGGCGGGAAATACAGCAGCAGCTTTCACAGCTACCATTCTAAGGAGAGAATCGCTACAGGGCCGGCCGCCGTCAGGGAGCGGGAGTGCGGGGTCCGTATCCGCGCAGTCCCCACGCGGCGATACTCTCTACCGAGGGCTTTCCGTCTGCGCCACGCGGCACCGCGATCTCAAACCCCGCGCCGGAGAGCGAATCCAACTCCGCCGGATCCTGGGAGCCGTCCATGTGAAAGTACAAATCCAGTGGCTCAGGGTTTAGAGTCGAACCGCCGTAAACCGCGAACCGCCGCAGCGGCAGCGCCACCGGCGCGGCGGACTCCGCCAGGCTCGACGCGATCTCGCCCACCTTGGATTCGAGCACCACTCTCCGCCCCGCATTGCGGAGCACGTCGAGCAGCGTCCGCGAATCCGCCATGGGATCAGATACATTCAACACCACCGTCTTCACCAGCGGACAATGCGCCAGCAGCCGCGCCACCGCGGCAGGCGACGCCGCGCCGAGGCCGATCGCAAGATCCACGCCATCCTGCGCCGCCGTCTCCGCGATCATCCGCAACGTGGAAAGCTCGCCCTCCTGCGGAGCCGCGTCGAAGGTGAGTTGTAGCCGATTGAAACGATCCCGAGCCATGCTCTCAAAGAATCCGTGCCAAAATATTTCGGACGCGAACCAGTCCGCCGCAGGCTCCGCCCGAAGACGCACACTGCGCAGCATCAATGCCGGAGCCGCGTGCGTCTGTTTCAGCTTCCCGGTGGCCCGCATCTGCGAGGCGGCCTCCAGCAGTCCGTACATGAGCCCGCGTAAATCGCCGCCGGTGATATGCGCGCCGCCCGATTGATAAGTTTCGATGCGATACGTCTCCGGGGCGTTCAGATCTAACTCCGCCATGAACTTCGGCTTGATCTTGAAATCGCGAGCGGCGATGGCGGCGTTTAGCTCCGCTATGCCGAAATCCTGCGGCCCGGCGGCACGAAGCACCGCGGCGAATAAGAGGATGCTACTCCACCACCGCACTCCAGCCCCTCCTTGAAAGATCACGGTAAATGATCACGATTCCCGCGGCGCCCATCGCCAGCAACGCGAGGCCAGGGGCGGTTTCATGCAGCAACAATTTTCCGGTGCCGAACAAGACTCCGTAAATCAGCATACATCCGGCGACCCAGTCGATCAGGTTCTTCCACCCATCGGGTACCGGTTTCACGTCCGGAACGAGCGCCGCGATCGGGCCCCAGCCGCCTCCCGAAGGCCGGGCGCGACGATAAAAACTGACCAGCACCTCCCGAGGCTCCGGCGGCGTCGCGAATGTCACTACGATCCACACCGCGGTGGTGATCGCCACCGTCACGATCATCAACCACGCGAAATCCTGCGGCCTATCGGTATCCCAGTGCAGTCCGAGTTGCAGCGTCAGAGACACCACCGCCGCCGTGATCATGGACGATACTTCGCTCCACGCGTTGATGCGCCACCAGTACCATCGCAGCAGCAGCACGCCTCCAGTGCCCGCCCCGGTCACCAGCAGTAGCTTCCACGCGAAGGCGATCGAGCTCAAGTGCGAAGTGATCACCGCCGAGATTACCATTAAGAGCAGGGTCGCCACGCGAGACGCCATGACGTAATGCGCGTTGGCGCCATCCCGCTTCACGAACCTGCGGTAAAAATCGTTGACCAGATAACTCGCGCCCCAATTCAACTGGGTCGCGATAGTCGACATGTACGCCGCCGCGAACGCCGCGATCATCAATCCGCGCAGCGACGGCGGCAGCACGAGAATCATTACCTTTACATACCCGGTCTCCGGCCTCGCCAGCCCTGGAAACAAAACCAACGAAACCAGCGCCACCAAAATCCACGGCCACGGCCGCACGGCATAGTGCGCGACATTGAACCACAACGTCGCCAGCAACGAATGCTTTTCATCGCGAGCGCTCAGCATCCGCTGCGCCACGTATCCTCCGCCACCCGGCTCCGCCCCCGGATACCACGTCGCCCACCAGTTCAGCGAGATGTACACCAGGAACGCGATCAACGGCATCCACGCCGAGTTGAGATCCGGCACGAAGCTCATCACCGATCCCTGGCCGCCGCGCGTCGCGTCGACCAGCAAGAGCTTCTGCTTCATCGCCTCGATCCCGCCCACCCATCGCACGGCGTACACCGCCAGCACGATCACCATCCCCATTTTGATCACGAACTGGAACATGTCCGTCACCAGCACGCCCCATAATCCCGAAAGTGCCGAGATGAACGACGTCACCATGATGATCCCCAGCACCATGAACAACGCCTGCCGCTCCGTCACGCCCAACACCAGCGTCAGAATATCCACCATCGCTTTGTTCACCCACCCAAGGATGATGCAGTTCACGGGAATCCCCAGATACAGCGCTCGAATCCCGCGCAGGAACGCCGCCGGCTTACCGGAGTACCGGATCTCCGCGAACTCGATGTCGGTCATTACGCCCGATCTTCGCCACAGCCGCGCGTAAAAGAACACGGTCAGCATCCCGCTCGCCACGAAGCACCACCACAGCCAGTTCCCGGCGATCCCGCCGGTCGCCACCATCCCGGTCACCGCCAACGGAGTATCCGCCGCGAACGTCGTCGCCACCATCGACGTTCCGGCGAGCCACCACGGCACGTTCCTCCCCGACAAGAAAAACTCATCGACGCTGGATTTCGCGCGCCCGCGATAGTAAAACCCCACCGCAAGGTTGAAAAGGAAGTAAAGCCCGACCACGGCCCAGTCGATAGAAGTAAGCTGCACGGTAAGCAGGCATTATAACGAGCGGCACGGGCCTTAGCCTGCGGTCCGCTATATTGGTGAACGAATGCGACCTCTTCTGGCGCTCCTGTTGCTTGGCGCCTCCCTCTGCGCACAAACGCACGTGACGGGAACCGTCGTCAACGCCCTGACGGGCGAGCCCATCCCGGGCGCCACGGTCGCCGCCCGCACCACTGATGATGCAGTCGACAATTTCGGCTTCCATCGCCGCACTGCCGATCTGGTCCACCCCTCACGCACCGTCACCGACGACGCCGGCCGCTTCAACTTCGACGCCGACCCCTCGCTCGCGTCGTTCCAAATCGCCATTTCCCATCCGGGCTTCCGCTCCGAGGACAATCGCGACGCTGCCACCGTCACCGCGAGCGTTTCCGACAACCGCGAACTGCACATACGCCTCTCGCCCGTCAGCCTGATCCGGGGAACGATCATGAGCTCTGCCGGCGAGCCGCTGCCCAACATAACGGTACAGGCCATTCGCGTGGAGATCCACGAAGGCCGCCAGCTCCGCACCCCGTTTGCCGCGAAGGACACCAACGAACGCGGTGAGTACCGCTTCGACGCTCTTCCGGCGGGAGCCTATTTCCTGCGCGCCACCAGCACACCCTCGGCGCCTTCGTCATCGTCTGCCCCAGCCGCCGCCTTCGGACCCACCTACTTCCCTGCCGCCTCCAACCCAGACTCCGCGCAATCCCTCCGCGTCATCCCCGGACGAGCCGTCACCGCCGACTTCATTCTTGAAAGCCACGCCACCTATCGCATCCGAGGCATCGTCACTAATCCTCCGCCGCGCCGCCCCCTAGCGATGCGGCTCCTCCGCGGCGACGACCCTCTCGGCAATTCCGCCAGCTTCAGCCCCAACGGCACTTTCGACATGGCGAGCTTGGCCCCCGGCTCCTACATCCTGCAAGCCTACACCCCCAACTCCACGCCGCCCGATTTCGGCGAGACCACCATTACCGTCACCGATCACGATCTGGTCGGCACGAAGATCACGCTGACAAACGGCGTCGACATCTCCGGGCACGTGGAATTCAAGGGTCCCGTCGGCTCCGAGCACTACGCCCAAATTCGCGCCATCGCCGTGAACTCCCGGCGCTGGCCCGTGAATATCGCGGAGCCCTCCGTGGTCGCAAACGACCGTGGTAATTTCTTGTTGAAGAACCTGCTTCCCGGACAGTACGACATCGCCGTTCGCGGTCTCTCTGATTTCTACGTCGCCGACATCCATGCAGGGCCCAACGACGTCTTGGCTGACGGACTCACGATTAAGGCCGACGACTCCCCGCACCTCAACATCGTCATGCAGTCCGGCGGCGGCAATCTCGAAGGAATCGTGGAGGGCGCCGGCACAGCCAACTACCAAGTCGCTCTTCTGGCGCAACACGCCTCGGCCCAAGTCCCCACCATTGTCCGCGCCGTGCAGGGCCGCTTCCACGCCGCCGGACTCACCCCCGGCGAATACACCCTCTACGCCTGGCCCGAATCCCGAGCCATCGAATACCGCAATCCCTGGGCCCTCGCCGATTTGTCGAAGGCCTCGACCACTGTCACCGTCCGCGACGCCTCCAGCCAGATCGTAACGGTCAAACCCATCCCTTAAAAAAAACGCACGCCTTTACAGGCGAGACGTGGGACAGGCTTCAGCCTGCCGCGTCGAGACTCTTCTCGCCCGCCATGCGTGAACGATCCCTCAGAGCCTCCGCAACAGCTCCCGGTCAACCTTCGCCTTCACCGTCCGCCGATCCAGCCCCACCCGCCGAGCCGTCTCCTCATAACTCCCCGTCTTCCGATACACCAGCGTGCAATACCTCGAAAGCACTTCGTCCGCCGTCAATCTCCCCTCCGCGAAATCCCCGGTGATCTCCTCGATCGCCATGCTCGCCCGCACCCCGAGCGGACGATAATCCCGCCGGATGAGAACGTTCTTCACGCACTGCTCCAGTTCCCGATAATTTCCCGGCCACGAATACTCGACGCCCAACTTTTCCGCCACCCACGTCCTCACGTCGGCGACCAACGAATCGGCGTCCGGCCCCGCCACGCGCCGAGCCATATACTCCACCATCTCCTCCAGCGCCCCGGGCGATTCGGCAATCTGCGAAGCGAGAGTAGGCGTCGCGATCTGATCCGAGCACAGCCGGTAGTACAAATCCTCCCGAAACTCGCCCTTGGCCGCCCTCGCCGCCAGATCCCGATTCGTGGCCGCGATTAGCTTCCCTCGAAACTCCAGCGCGCGAGTCTCCCCCACGGGATGGAACGTCCGAGTCTCGATCATGCGCAGCAGCTTGACCTGAATCGCCGGATCTAAATCTCCCAGTTCATCCAGGAACACAGACCCCTGCTTGGGACAAGCCTCCAGCCACCCCTTTCGGTCCGCCACCGCCCCGGTGAACGCGCCCCGACGGTGCCCAAATAACTCCGATTCCACCAGCGTCGGCGAGAGCGCCGAAATATTGATCGGATAAAACAGCTCCGTCTTCTCACCTACAAACTCCAGCGCCCGCTCGTCAAACACCAAATACCGCGATCGCGCAATCGCCTTGGCCACCAACTCCTTCCCTGTCCCCGAAGGCCCCGTAATCAGCGTCGCGAACTCGCCCATCCGCGAATACAGGGTCCGCCGGTACCGCTGCATGTCGTGCGTGAAGATGGATTGCCACACGCTCGCCCGCAGCCGAGCCGCCGGCAGCGACGCTCCGATAATGTCGAGCAGAATCTGGTCGAAGGCCCGCTGGATCTGCCGGAAGCAGGCGAAGGTATGGCCCGGTTTTTTCCAAGAGAGCTCATGCCCCGCAGGCATCGCCACACCCAGATCGAAGAACCAGTGCCAGTCCCTCAAGAACTCGCGATAGAAACCCCACTGCCCGGTTCTTGCCGTAGAAGCCGAGGCGATCCTCGAGTAGAACCGCTGATACAGCAGCCGGAGCACCCCGCCCTCATAAAGCCCCCGTTCCGCCTCCGAAGCCGTCACCCGATTCAGCAGCCGCTCGCGCAGCGGACCCATCAGCGCTTCCAGCTTCTCGGCGATCCTCCAGACATTGGTTCGAGACTTCTCCGGGTTCCAAACTCCACACCTGCTCGCCCTCGTGAAACTCCGGGCCCAGGGCTGCCCGCTCCAACGCGGTATGCTCGGGAAGGAAAGGATTCGCGTCACTCAGTCCGCTCACGGCCTGAAGAAACGCACGCTCCGCGGGAGTCAGCAGCGGCATGTACAAAAAATGTACCATGCCATACACTGGATGTAGCGATCTATCGACAGGCAGGCACGCAACCGATTGATTCAGAAAGACCGCGTACCCGGCCCAGCGCGTGCATTAATCACCTCGTGAACAGACAACAAACCTCCGGCGGCTTCGGCGAGCTCGTGAAGAACTCCGGCTTCCAAGCCTTCCTCTGGACCCAGTTCCTTGGCGCCTTCAACGACAATCTCTACAAGACGGTCGTCTCCCTCCGCGCCGTCGACCTCGCCGCGAAGACCGGCACCGACTACCTTTTCCTTTCCGGCGGCGTTTTCGTCCTGCCTTTCCTTTTGTTCTCCGGCTACAGCGGCCACTTCGCCGACCGCCTCTCCAAGCGCTCCATCCTGATCGCCGTCAAAATCTTCGAAATTTTCGTCATGGCCTTCGGCCTGGCGGTCTTCTTTACCGATCGCCTGGAATGGATGCTGGTGGTCCTGTTCCTCATGGCTCTGCATTCGACAATCTTCAGCCCCGCGAAATACGGCATCATTCCCGAAATGCTGCCCGACAAACTCCTCTCGCGAGCCAACGCGCTGCTGGAAATGACCACGTTCATGGCCATCGTACTCGGGACATCCATCAGCTCGTTCCTGTTCGACATTTGGGCCCCATGGAAAATCGGCGCTGCCATGACCGCCATCGCCGTCATCGGATTCTTATCGAGCCTCGGCATCCCGCGCACGCCCGCAGCCGCCGCACCGGAACCCTTCCGCTGGAATCCTTTCGCCGACGTGATCCTCGGCACCAAATCTCTGCTGCGCGACCGCCCCATGTGGCTTGCCGTCATCGGCATCTCGTTCTTCTGGGCGCTAGGCGCGCTGTTCCAACTCAACTTGCTCCTGTATGGCAGTGAAGTCCTGCACGTCGATCATCAACACCTCGCCTGGATGGTAACCGCGCTGGCCGTCGGCATCGGCGTCGGCAACTTGTTAGCCGGAAAACTCTCGGGCGATCGCGTCGAGCTGGGCCTCGTCCCCATCGGCGGATTCTTGATCGGCCTCGCGTCGCTCGCCCTCGCCGCCTCCGGCGCTTCCTACGGATGGTCTGTAGCCGTCCTCGCGATCCTGGGCGTCGTCAGCGGACCCTACATCGTCCCCCTCAATACCTTCCTCCAGCACCGCGCCGCCAGTGCCGAAACAGGCCGCATCATGGCCACCAACAGTTTCTACAATACGGTCGGCCTGATGATCGCTTTCGGACTCTCCGGCTACGTGCATGACCATCTCGGCCTTTCGACGGAGAAACTCTTTCTCGGAGCGGGCATCGTCACGCTAGGCGGCACGCTGTACCTGGTCTGGCTGCTCCCCGATCACCTGCTGCGACTCCTGTTCCGAGGAATGCTCCATGTGTTCTACCGCATCCGCGTCCAAGGCAGGGACCGCGTCCCGCAAACGGGCCCCGCGCTCCTCATTTCCAATCACGTTTCCTTCATGGACGGCATCCTGATCGCCGCCCAAACCGAGCGCCGCATCCGTTTCATGATCTGGAAACCGTACTACGAGCATTGGGCTCTCAATCGCTTCTGCCGTCTGATGCGGCTGATCCCGCTGGGCACCACCGGTCCGCGCGACATGGTCACCGCGCTGGCCACCGCACGCGAGCAACTGGAGCAAGGCCACGTGGTTTGCATCTTCGGTGAAGGCGCCATCACCCGTACCGGCAGCATCCAGCCCTTTAAGCGAGGCTTCGAAAGAATCGTGAAGGGGACGAACGTCCCCGTGATCCCCGTGCACCTCGACCGGGTGTGGGGCAGCATCTTCAGCTACGCCGGAGGCAAGTTCTTCGCGAAGCTCCCCCGCATCCCGCACCCGGCTACGGTGAGTTTCGGAGCGCCGCTCCCCTCGAGCGCCACGCCCACCGACGTCCATCAAGCCATCATCGAACTCAGCGCCGAAGCCGCCGACCTCCGCCTGCTCGACGGCGACACTCTCCCGCAGCGCCTGGTCCGAGCCTCGCGCCGCCACTGGAACAAATTCGCCATGGCCGATTCCTCTGGCCGCGAACTCACTCACGGGAGGGCCCTCACCGCCGCCCTCCTGCTCTCCGACTGGGTCCGCCGCAACAGCAAGGGCGAGGAAATGATCGGTCTCCTCCTGCCCTCCTCCGCCGGAGCCGCGCTCGCCAACATGGGAGTAACTCTCGCCGGCCGAATCCCCGTGAACCTCAACTTCACCGCCGGAAAAGACGCGATGGCGTCCGCCGCCGCGCAATGCAGCATCCGCACCGTCCTGACGTCGAAAATCTTCTTAGCGAAAGCGAAGCTCGAAGCGCCTACTGGTGCCGTCTACTTAGAAGACATCCTCGGCCGAGCCAGTGGCGCATCGAAAGCCTGGGCGCTCTTCCGCGCGAAGCTCGCTCCCGCCCGATGGCTCTATCCAGAAACCTCGCCTGATTCCTTAGCGACAGTCCTGTTCTCCAGCGGCAGCACCAGCACCCCGAAGGGCGTGATGCTCTCTCACCACAACGTGATCGCGAACATTGAAGCGATGCTGCAAGTCTTCCACCTCAATCAAAAAGACCGCATCGTCGGCGTGCTGCCTTTCTTCCACTCTTTCGGATTCACCGTCACCCTGTGGTTGCCCGCGCTGGCCGGCGCGGGCGCCATTTATCACGCCAATCCCATCGACGCCAAAACTATCGGCGAGCTCATCGCCAAGCATCGCGGGACGTTCCTGCTTTCGACCCCGACGTTCGCCACCACCTACGCTCGCAAGTGCACCCGCGAACAGTTCGCCTCTCTGCGCGTGGTCCTGGTAGGAGCCGAGAAGCTGCGCGAATCCGTCGCTCAGGATTTCGAACAAACCTTCGGATTGAAAATGCTGGAAGGCTACGGCTGCACCGAAATGGCGCCGGTAGTGGCCGTAAACTCGCCCGACTGGGAATCCGGCCGCGATAGCCAGTTCGGGACCAGATTGTCTTCCGTCGGCCGCCCGCTCCCCGGAGTCGCCGCGAAAATCGTCGATCCGGAAACCTTCGAGCCCCTCCCGCGCGGCACCGCGGGCCTGCTGCTCGTGAAGGGCCCCAACCGCATGCAAGGCTACCTCGGGCAGCCCGAAAAAACCGCCGAGGCCCTGCGCGACGGTTGGTACAACACGGGAGACATCGCCGTGATCGACGACGACGGCTTCCTCCGCATCACCGACCGTCTGGCCCGCTTCAGCAAGATCGGCGGTGAGATGATCCAGCACCTGGCTGTCGAAGAAGCCGTCCGGGAAGCCACCGGCGGCGAACCCTGCTGCGTCACCGGCATCCCCGACGACCGCAAAGGCGAACGCATCGCGGTGCTCTACATCGCGCCGGACGTCACGCCGCAGGAAGTCTGGCAGCGCCTGGCTGCCACCGATCTCCCCAAGCTCTGGCTCCCCAAGCGCGAGGATATCCACCAGGTGGAATCGCTCCCCACGTTAGGGACCGGCAAGCTCGACCTCCGCGGCGTCCGCGCCCGGGCGGTCGAATTGGCGGAAGTGGCGCGTGCCTAAAGAAAAGCCGCGGGCTTAAAGGCGTCCCATCCGCCCCGCGCGATAATCCTCCACCGCCTGTACCAGTTCCTCCTGCGTGTTCATCACGAACGGACCGTAATGCGCCACCGGCTCCTCGATCGGCTCTCCGCTCAGCACCAAGAGCGTGGAATCCGCCCTCGCCTCAAGCGAGACCAGTTCTCCGGCCGGACTCAGCACCGCCAGCATCGCCTCCCCCTTCAGTTGCGACTCCGCATTCACCGCGACATCGCCCTTCAGCAGCGCGATCCCCACATTTTGTCCCGCGGGCAGCGTAAACTCCGCCCTGGTACTCGCCTTCATCCGCACATCGAACACGCCCACCGGGGTAAAAGTCTTCGCCGGTCCTTTCACTCCGTTCAGCTCGCCCGCAATCACCCGAGCGTACGCCCCCGGCTCAAACTCCACCGTAGGGATCTGCTCTTTCACGATTCCCTGGTACCGCGGCGCAGCCATCTTCACCGATTTCGGCAAGTTTACCCACAGCTGCACCATCTCAAACACGCCGCCCTGCTTGGCGAACTCGCGCTCGTGAAACTCCTCGTGCACCACTCCGGCCGCCGCCGTCATCCACTGAACATCGCCGGGGCCAATCGTCCCCGAGTGCCCGCCCGAGTCGCGATGCTCCACCGACCCCTGGTACGCAATCGTCACCGTCTCAAACCCACGATGTGGATGCTCCCCCACACCGCGCGGCTTCTCCGACGGCGCGAAATGCTGCGGACCCGCATAGTCCAGCATCAGAAACGGATTGATCTCGCTGTCCACTCCGTTCGACGGAAACAGGTTCCGCACCGGAAATCCGTCTCCCACCCAGTGGCGCGAACCGTTTGAATACACTCCGACTACCTTCTTCGCTTGCGGCATTTCAGCCTCCTCAAAATTGTTGGTGCATCCCTTTAGATGCGAGCGAGATCCAAAAGATGCGGATCGCCCGAATCGCCCGTAGAATAGTGATTTGCGCTACTTCTTCCACCGCCATCTCCCGCAAACCGCGCGCATCCTGCTGGTGGAAAGCGGGTCCCGCCATCTGATTGAAGGCATTCTCCCCAACCTCCGGCAGAACTTCGGCGAGAACGTCGAGATCGACCTCGTTACCTGCTACCCCGGCTCGCCCCGCGGTCTCGACGGCCAAATCTTCCGCATCGCCGACTACAACGGGGCCTCCGGCCGCGACCGCCTTCTCGCCGACCTCGCCCCTCGCGGCTACCAGCTTGCCGGCATGATCTGCGCCGCCGAGCCCATCATGACCAAGTGGAAATGGTGGCTCGTCTTCCGCGTGAAAGCGAAATTCTTCATTCTGAACGAAAACGGCGACTACTTCTGGTTCGACTGGCAGCACCGCCACCTGATTGCAAAGTTTGCCGCCTACCGCGCGGGCTTGACCGGATCGGCCGCCGTCCCCGCCCTCGCGCGATTCCTGATGTTTCCGTTGACGCTCACGTATTTGATCCTGTACGCTGGCGCAGTACATCTCCGAAGGAGGCTACGAGCCTAAATGAAAGCTGTCTACATCGAGCAAACCGGCGGCACCGACGCCCTGCGCTACGGCGATCAGCCCAAGCCGACGCCCGCCGCCGGAGAAGTACTGGTCAAGATAGCGGCCTCCGGCGTCAACTTCATCGACACGTATCATCGCACCGGCCTCTACAAACTCCCTCTGCCAGCGATCATCGGCTCGGAAGCCGCCGGAACCGTGGAGAGCGTCGGCGAAGGCGTCAGCGCTTTCAAGCCCGGCGATCGAGTCGCGTACGCGATGGCGCGCGGCTCCTACGCGGAGTACCAATCCGTCCCCGCACGCCTTCTGGTTCACGTTCCCACGGGCGTCGAACTCCGCGACGCTGCCGCCGTCATGCTGCAAGGCATGACCGCGTATTACCTGACGCACTCGACGTTCCCCCTGAAGCCCGGCCAAACCGCCGTCGTGCACGCCGCCGCCGGAGGCACCGGACGCCTCATCGTCCAAATGGCCAAGATGCTCGGCGCGCGCGTGATCGCTACCGCCGGAACTCCCGCGAAAGCCGAACTCGCCCGAGCTGCCGGAGCCGACGAAGTCCTGCTCTATAACGAAGGCGATTGGTCGGTAGAAGCCAAGGCGCTCACCGGAGGCGTGGGCGTCGACGTGATCTACGATTCCGTCGGCCAGGCGACCTTCATGAAGGGCCTCGATTGTCTGAAGACCTGCGGCATGATGGTGAGCTTCGGCCAGTCCAGCGGACCCGTCCAAGCCTTTGACATCCTGCTGCTCAGCGGGAAGGGTTCGCTCTACGTCACCCGGCCCACCTTAGCAAACCACACCAGCGAATCCGCCATCGCCCACAGCACCGCCGACATCTTCAAGTGGATCGCGGAGGGCAAATTGAAGCTCCGCGTTGAATACACCTATCCGTTAGCGGAAGCCGCCCGCGCGCACCAGGACCTGGAAGGCCGCAAGACGACCGGGAAACTGATCCTGACGATCTGAACTACCGGCACAAGGTTGCGATCGCCTGAGCCTCGGCAGATTTGCCTTCGCCAATGGGACCAACCCGCTCCGCGGTCTTGAACTTCACCGAGACGCGTTCGAGATCCAATTCGAGAACCCGCGCGAGCGACTCCCGAATCGCTGTGCGGTAATCCTTCAACTTCGGCCGCTCGAGAATCACGGTAGTGTCCACGTTCATAATAGTGAACCCCAGCTCTTGGACCAGTTTCACCGCGTGCGCCAAAAACTTATCGCTCGATGCGCCCTTCCACTGTGGATCCGTATCCGGAAAATGCATCCCAATATCGCCCAGCGCCGCCGCGCCCAGCAGAGCATCGGTCACGGCGTGGAACAAAATGTCGGCGTCCGAGTGCCCCTCCAGCCCAAATTCACTCGGAATGGGGACTCCGCCCAAAATCAGTGCCCGCCCCGGCGCGATCCGATGAACGTCCCAGCCCAGCCCCGTGCGAATGTCTTTCGCGAATCTCAAGACGCCGTGGTTCCTTCGAGCTCTTCTCCAAGAAACAGCCGTGCGAGATCCATATCCGAAGGCCGAGTGATCTTGATGTTCCGGTCGCTGCCCTGAACCACGCTCACTTCCACTTCCTCCAGCCGCTCCACCAAACTCGCCTCGTCCGTCCCCGTGAAACTGTCCGCCCGCGCGGCCTCGAACGCCTTCTTCAGAAGATCGAACCGGAACACCTGCGGAGTCTGCGCCAGCACCAGATGCTCCCGCGGCAGCGTCGACCGGATCTTATTCTTGTGGACCTTCTTCACCGTATCCACCGGCACAATCCCGACGATCGCCGCGCCGGTCTCCGCCGCCTCCGCGATCACCTTCTCCACCAGTTCGGAATCGATAAACGGTCGCACGGCGTCATGCACCGCCACCAGTTCCGTCCCCGGACTCAGCGTCGCCAGCGCGTTCTCCACCGATTGCTGCCGCGAATCACCGCCCTGCACCACGTGCACCGGTTTCTGCGGATGTTCGGCGTGGATCAGCCCCCGTGCCCAATCCATATCTTCCGCGCGGAGCGCCACGATAATCTCATTCACCGACGGACAAAGCAGAAACTTGCGGATGGTGTGGATCAGGATGGGCGCGCCCTCCAGCAGCATAAACTGCTTGCGGCTGGTACCGGATTTCTCGCGGCCCATGCGAGTTCCCAGCCCCGCGGCTGGCAGGATGACGGAAACTTTCATGCGAACTACGATTGTACGTTACGCGCCCGTACCCGTTGCGGGAGCCGGCTCGCGCACGGCCGCCGGACGCTCCTTCTCCACGACTTTTTCGTGCATCTTTTCATGCACCGCGTGCGTGCGCTCGTCGAACCGCCCGAAGATCATTTTTCCCGCCGTGGTTTGCAGCACGCTTGTCACGCCGACGTCGATGGTCTTCGAGATCATCTTCCGAGCGTTGTCCACCACCACCATCGTGCCGTCGTCCAGGTACGCCACGCCCTGGTTGTACTCTTTACCTTCCTTCAGGATGAACACGCGCATCGTCTCGCCCGGCAGCACCACGGGTTTGAGCGCATTCGCCAGTTCATTGATATTCAGCACATCTACGCCGTGCAGTTGCGCGACCTTATTCAGATTGAAATCGTTCGTCACCACCTTGCACGAGTAGACCTTCGCCAGCTCAATCAACTTCATGTCCACTTCGCGGACATTCGGAAAATCGTCTTCCAGGATTTGCACATTCAGCTCCGGCATCTTTTGCAGCCTGGCCAGAATATCGAGCCCGCGCCGGCCGCGATTGCGCTTCATCGAATCGGAGGAATCCGCCACCAGTTGCAACTCCCGCAGCACGAACTGCGGAATCACGATCGCCCCGTCCAGAAACCCGGTCTCCGCAATGTCGACGATCCGTCCGTCGATAATGACGCTGGTATCCAGGATTTTGAACGTGTTCTTCGAAACTTTCTCGCCGCCGAACAACCCGCCCAGCGCCGCCAGATTGAGCATGTCGCCCTTAGCCGCGCCCACCACCAGCCCGCAGTATGTCATCCACGCCAGCAGCACCACTTCGAGGAAGCGCACCGTATTCGAATCCGGCATCGCGTTGCGCAGCACCAGCGAAATCAAGTACGCCCCGAAGATCCCCAGCACGCTGCCGAACGCGGCGCCGATCAACCGCTTCAAGCTGACCTGCTTAATGCGGAACTCGAAGATCACCACGCCCGCCCCGGTGAGCACCCCGGCCAGCGCCGCCACGGGACCGGACAGTTCCAGCGGACGCAGGAAATACGCCGCACATCCCAGCACCGCGATAAACAACACTCGGATTAAAAGCAAATCGATCATGACAGGAGCCCCGTTACAGAATGGAAATCGGTAGCGAATGAGTATATCAGCTTCTTGGCTGCGTGCAAGTTTGCCGGGGATAGGGAGAATGTACAATACCCTCCATGCTGGATAGCGCCAAAAACCAACTACTCACCGAAGTCAGCGCGGGCACTCCCATGGGCGGCCTGCTGCGCCGCTACTGGATGCCGATCGCCGCTGTGAGCGAGTTCGACCACGTCTTCGTCAAGCCCATCCGGCTGCTGGGCGAGGACCTGACGCTCTACAAGGACCTCAGCGGCACCTTCGGACTCGTCGATCGCCACTGTCCCCATCGCCGCGCCGATCTCTCCTACGGCTTCGTCGAACAATGCGGCCTGCGCTGCAACTACCACGGCTGGCTGTTCGATCAAGACGGCCATTGCACGGAGCAGCCCTACGAAGACGTCGCCAACCCCGCCGCCTGCTTCAAGGACAAAATCCGCATCACCGCCTATCCCGTGCAAGCGAAAGCCGGCCTGCTCTGGGCGTATCTCGGCCCCGGTCCCGCGCCACTGGTCCCCCACTGGGAGCCCTTCACCTGGAAGAATGGTTTCGTCCAAATTGTCTTCGCCGAGATTCCGTGCAATTGGTTTCAGTGCCAGGAAAACTCCATCGATCCTCTGCACTTCGAATGGATGCACATGAACTGGAGTGTCCGGCTGAAGGATCAGACCGGCCCCTATTCTCCGCGCCACCTCAAGCTCGCCTTCGAAGAGTTCGACTACGGCTTCGTTTACCGCCGAATTCGCGAAGGAATGAGCGAGGAAGACCCGATGTGGAAGGTCGGCCGCGTTTGTCTGTGGCCAAACGCCCTCTTCACCGGAGATCACTTCGAGTGGCGCGTCCCCATCGACGACCGAACCACGCTCAGCGTCACCTGGAGCTTTAGCCGCGTCCCGAAAGAGCGCGAGCCTTACGTTCAATCCAGCATCCCCGCCTGGCACGGCCCTGTGAGCGACGAGCATGGCCGCTGGATTTCCAGCCATGTCATGAATCAGGATTTTGTGGCTTGGATCGGCCAAGGCACGCTGGCGGACCGCACGCAGGAGCACCTGGGAACCAGCGACCGCGGAATCATCCTCCAGCGCGCGAGATTCCTGAGCGACCTGGAAGCCATCGCCAAAGGCGCCGATCCCAAAGCCGTCATCCGCGACCCTGCGCTCAACGAAAGCGTACCGCTCCCCGTAGCCGAGCGCGCTCTGCTGATCGACGGCCTGCCGCTGGCGGACCTTAAGCGCCATCCCATCCACGGCCGACAACTCACCGAAGGCTATCCGTTTCAGCAGGGCCAGCCCAAAGAAGTCCGCGCGGCGTACCTGGACGCCATGGGCGTTACTGCTTCGTAGGCGCCCGCCGCTGCTCGATCAGCTCCAAGTGCAGGTTGTTCACGTCTCGCACAATCAAGATCCGTACCGCCCCACCAATCACCGCCGGCTCGCCCCCCGTCGACACCGGAACAAACCCCGCCGCCTTCAGCTTCGGCATCAGCGTATCCAGATTCGCCACCGTCAATTGCAGGATGGCCGTTCCCGGGTCCTGCACCTTCGTGTGCAGCGGCTTCCGGTCGATATCCTTGAACTCGATGAACGTCATCGACGACGAAGTCCCCGGAATCTGCGCGCGAAACTGCCGGAACTGCGCCCCCGGAGTCCCCGCCGTTTCCGTCATGGTCTTGTCCCCATTGAACGCCGCCGGAGCCGTCACCGGAAACCCCAGAGCTTTATACAGCGACTGCGTCTGCTCCAGATTGTTCACCGTAAACTCCATCCCGCCCCCGAGCACATTCCCCGCGCCTGCATTCGCCGGAGCAGCAGCATCGCTCTGCGCAATCTCCACCACGAACCCGTCCGGATCTTGCAGAAAGACGTAATGCGAATTGTTCAGAGTGGCCGGAACCCCTCCGGCCGTCAGAACGTGAACGTTCGCGGCCTTCGCCTTCGCCATGATCGGAGCCAGATCCCGCACCCGCAGCGTGAGATTCCCCGCCCCCGGATCCTGAAACCGCGGATGCGCCGGCGTCCGCTCGATGTCCTTGTACTCGATGATCTCGACGCCCATCGGTGCCCCGGGCACCCGCAACTGCACCATCCGCGACTGCGCCCCCGGAGTGTTCCCGAGCTTCATGATCGCCGGATTCGGATCGAACGCCCGCGCCGCAGCCGCCGTCTCCAACCCGAGCACGTCCCGATAAAATGCCAGCGACTTATCGAGATCCGCAACGATGTGGCTAAAATTGCCGACGCCGACAATGTCTCCCGCAGGCACCGGCGCCGGCCCCTGCGCTAATAGCACCGCGGCCGACACCACAGCGATCAGGAATCTGGGCATACGAGTTCTCCTCCAGCGGCCCTATCTTATCGTGTCTGCCGAGTCACCGATCGGCTGCCGTGATGGACCGTCCTGCTAACGGTTTTGCAGACGCTCGTGGCGGGCTTGGTCTCGTCGCGCCGATTGCTCAAGGTTGAGGATCTTCGTGACCTTCCCATAAGCAACGGTCTTCTGCCCTTCGCGAAGAAGGAACATCAAACCTGGCAGCACCTTGTCCAAGTGGAACCGAGGACTCATGAAAGATAAGAGCGTTCGGACGGTCTCCCCGGGGGACACTTGCGGCACATCGGGATAGGTTTGGACGGCATCCCAGTCTTCGCCATCGTAGAAGAACTGCGGTCGATATCCCGAGAACGCCGGACCCTGTCTTCCGCCCGCCTGGGTGAGGAGGAAGGTTATTTCCGCTTGGATATCATACGTTTCGTACGGCAGATGCACAGTTACCATGACCGTGAGGGTGTTACTGGTGCGAACGGTGGGGGTCGAACCCACATGGCTGTTAACCGCTGGAACCTAAATGCAATCTAGGGGTTGGCGCACACTGGCGTACCATGGTTTCTCAATGGTTTAGGACAGGTCGGGTTGGTGTGCAATGGCGTGCTCTGGCGACACATTTGCTACCTATTTGCTACCTGTGGTCTCAGGATCGGCCAACCCCACTTACTTTTCTGGAAGCTCCCACCGATCCCGGTAAGGCGTGAGAAGATCAACTTCGGACTGACGCAGCCGTGCTATCGCAGCGTCCGCCGTCTTCGGTACCCAATCAACGGACACCCACACCTTCCCCGGTTTCTTGGGTAGACCATCTTTGAGTCGTGGCGTTCTGAAGGCCCAATCCAGGTTGATTTGTGCGGCCTGTTCCGCAATGTCCACGGGCAAGACCAAGCAACGGTAGTCTACCGGGGACTTCACGCTGACCAAGACGACAACCTCAGCTTTGTAGAAGAACTTCGAAGCAGAGTGGCGGTTGAACATCGGTTCTTCCCCGGCCATCGTTAGGTCTGTACACTGTCCGTAACCGAACCACCACCCGTTTTCTTCGGTCGAACCCTTCACTTGAATCTGCCAAGTTTGGCCGTCCTTCGCAGCAAGCAAGTCAGCGTTGGCCGATGTTCCTTCTTTGTTGAGATCGCTTACCCTGTATCCTCGATACTCCAGTTCGTTCGAGACGATCCGTTCAGCGATGCGCCCAACATTCTGCTTGTTGATGCCCACGGACATTGATTCAGTACAACCCGCCGCTTCTGTGGACAGGCGCAAATTCCGGCAGCATGTAGCCGAACTGAACCCGGACAAGATAGCCCTTCGCCACCATGCGCCCAAGGAACCGATCAACTTCGGAGCCGGGTTCAGCTTTGAGTAGATTCCCTCCGTTGCGTTGGCTGCGCTGTCGCAGTTCATCGGCAACGGAAAGCATCAGTTCTTCTTCCTTCTTTTCGTCGTGGTGTTTCTTGTACTTGAAATACTCTTCAATGAGCTTGATGGCTGTGTCAATCATCAGCGGTCCTTTTCAGCCGCATCCTAGCACAACCCGAAGTTAGGCCGATTTCGCTTTTTGCACTGTATTTGCGAACTCGTTCGGCCCGCAATCTAGGGCTGGTCGCTGAACCCGATTCGATTCGGCTTTTGTGGTGCGACAACCTTGACGATTCTCGTGGTCAGATTCAAAGCGCCGATGCTGACAATCGCTGAAGCATGATTTCCGGCTTCATCACGACCGTGCAAAAAGATCACATGGTCGTTGGGATAGGCGACCTGCATGACTTGAATGCGTTCCATGCCTGTGCCGTGATAGGCGATGAGTTCTTCATCTTCCTTAAGATTGTTCTGCATGGACCGAATGAGGTTGCGAACGGCGGATTGAACGTTCTCCGCTGCAACTTGGGAAAACGGTTTGACTACCGGCATGGAGCGTTCGGACAACATCGCAAGGTCGGCACGGTCATGCAGCGAAGGAGGAAGGTACGGCGTGAGGGCAGCTATCTTCCTATTCATTTGTTCCAAAGTTTCGTCCATGATCGTCAAGCGTACCATTTAGGTATCAGCTTGGCTACCCGTACCCGCCATTTGCGCTCGTCGCCAACCAAGCTGACTTCAAAGACCGTTTTCGTCGTGGGCTTGGGTCCCTTCCAATACGGATCACGGAACCAGTCCCAACCGTTCCGAACCGCTTCATGCGTACTCGAAGCCGATGTGACGTGAGACCATGACCGACCGTCAGAAGTTCGGAACGAGACAACGCACGTTTGGGACACGGCATAGACAGTATCGCTAAAACCGGTTACGCTTACAGCATCGCTCCGCTTTTATGAGACAAGCCATCGTCTGCTTCATGTGCGTGGTGTTGGGAGCCTTGCTGCGTGCGGGCGATATGACGCTCCCCCTTGACCGGGGTACCATCCTGATTAGTGCGGAGTTTGACCGGCAACAACCGATGATTCCCCAAGTAACGTACAAGGTCACAAACCAGACTTCCTCCGGTTGGCGTTCGATCCGGCTTAAGTTGGCGATTGGCGGACTGTGTGGCCGTGAACCGCACCAAGTGTCAATTCCGGTCGCTGTTGCGTTGCCGTATGGAAAGGCAGAGGAAGGCACCTTTCCAAACGTTCACGAAGACTCTTTAGACGATCTAGTGAAGGCTCACCAACTGCTGCTTTCTCTTTCCGATTGCACAGTGGACATTATCAAAGCGGCATTGGTTTCTGCGGAGAATGATACCCAGACTATCAAAGGCGATGACGCATTGGACTTGACCGTCGAGCTTAAGGCAATCCAAGTGAAGAGGAACGCTGAACTGACTCGACAAAAGCAACTCACAGCCGAACGCAACGCACGCTTGGCGAAGCAGAAGGCCGAGGACGACGCCAAAGCTGCCGAGGAACAACGCAAGACACGGGCAGCATGTGGCGTCATCTATCAAAATACGATTGATAAGAAGATCAGGGACCTGACGGTCAGAGAAGAACAACAGGTCCGAGCGTGTCAGACTCTTAACCTGTACCCGCCCCGCTGAAAGGTCATTTCCGCCCTTTCCATGCTAGGAAGACTCCTGTTGCAGCGGCGATGGCCGCTGCTATCGCCGTAAACCACTTGATCCAGATTTCCCGCCCTTCGTGTTTGCGCCGCCTGCGCTCGTACTCCGCTTCCTCAACCATCTTTTTGAGTTTTTGGAGCGCATCCCAAGAAAGATGGCTACCTGGACTGAAGGAGTTCTGCCTCCAGAGGGAAGTCTCATCTGACCCCATAGGAAGGTCATCAATACTGAGATAGACTCTGTAGGCCCTCTTTGTCCACAATGCCGTTTCGATGTCGAGGACTCGTTCTATTTCCTCCTCACAATCCGACATGTCATAGGCCCTGTCAATAGTCTTCTTTAGGGAGTTTAGAACGAAGCGTCTTTTCACAGGCCATAATTGCTGCCTAATCCAGGCAAGCATCGCTGAACGCTTGATGGGCTTTGCGGGTGATGACTTCATATGCGCTTGTTGAACTACCGCATTCCCTTCAGTTCAATCCGTAGTGATGCCCTAGCTTGTAGTGGGTCCGGGTCCCGTGGCTTCACAGTCGGCGAATGATGAAGCCACATACGATACCCTGCCTCGTAAGCTGCCTTCACTTCTCCCTGTAACGCAGCCTCAAACTTCGAGTTGAGATCCGCAACAACAGGAGCGTACTCGTTGTAGTATTTCCAATCTGGCCGATCTTTTTTCCAACGGGTCGCCGTGAAATGAGCCAGGAGCTTATTCAAGTGCCGTGTGACTTCAACAGTACGGTCAGTGCGTTCGTGGATAGAAGGCGGAAACGCCTTGGTGAAACCCGGCTGTAGGCGGAAGTGGCACACATGAAAGTCGTCCTGCACCGGCTCGGAGAAATAGAAATCCATGAGAACCCGCAAGTGCAAAAGCAGCGTGTACCCTACCGCCTGTGATGCAGCGGGACACAGCGCTCCTAATTCTCGATTGTCCTTGAGTAACGAGTAGGTGCGGAAATGCAGAATCTCAAAGGCAATGTGGCCCGCTGCCTTGACCTGTTCTTCGTGAGCGTAGAGCTTGCATTGTTTCTCCGACATCACCTTGAGTGTAGCGCCCGAGACGCTCGTGCAAGTTCATTTTGCTGCGCTCGGATATTCGGAGTTGCAATCCCTGACCTTTTCAAGTAGCCCTGCCTGACGATACGATTTGCTTAACTCCGTGCAGGCTTCATAGAGGAGCTTCACGGTGGCACGCTGATCTATGAAGGTCCATTTGCCCTTTACAAACCCTACCGTCAATAAGAACTTCGTGCGGAGCATTGCGCCGAATGAGTTTTGAGAATCCACAGAAGCCCGGTAGACGACGAGATTTTCTCCTGTGCCGACGTTCAAAGGGGCTGGCTCACATTCGGGTGTGGTTCCGGTTCCCGAGGCTTCCGCAAAGTCCCCTTTGTCATTCACAGCACAAACCGTCTCCTTGGAGAATACAGCCGTAGCGGGTGCCTTCAGGTGGTCTTTGATGTACTCTCTGGCCGCTTCCTTGGCCGCCATTTGGTTGTGGACGGGATCTTGCGCCACCAACGAGACGGCTGAAACGAGAACGAGCATGACGGGTCTAGCCATACCCGCTAACATCGGCTTAAATCTCAGAAAACTTTGGTGGGCGATAGCAGACCCGCTACCGACCCACGCAACAACGGGCAGGGTCAACGATGGGCCTTGCCTTTTCCGAGCCGGGGTGTCAGACTCATGAAGCCCGGATCTAAGATCGGTCTGCAAGAATCCTGAAGAAAGGAGGCGCTATCTTATGGCTGAGGACAACGAGCAAAACGACGAACCGGAAAACACAAATCCAGATCAAGACGAAGCCGAAAAAGATCCTGACTAAACCAATGCGCCCCGCCTTCCGGGTGGGGCGCTTTTGCGGAGGTTCCGAAATGGCGGACTGGGAGATAGTTGAAAAATATCAAAGTGGATCGCAAAGCATCGCCGCAATCATGAATCCGGGAATGGCCCCTGATTACAGCTATTGGGTTAAGAATATAGAGACGGGCGAACTGAAGTTGGTAAAAGCAGAGGACGAATACGAACTAGGCGAGAAAATTTCAGAAGGCGATTTTGAGGAAACGGCGTTCTAGGGTTCGATCATGCAAGGGTGCGGTTCGTCTTCGGGACGGAAGGAGCAAACGTAGTTTGCTCGGATTGAGTAAGCCGGGTCCGCAACGACGCCACGTACCGCCCAATACTGCCCTTCCATCAACAACGGGTCGTCATGGCTGAAGACTACGGTTGTGGGATTCGTCATTGCCTTCAGGATGACGCTATGGGCTTTCAATACCGCTTGCTTCTTTGCGTCGTCCCCGGTCTTGTACGCCGTCGTGGTTACTGTTCCCCGAGGAGGAACAAAGCCCAACCCACATAAGCGAACGCCACCAAACCCCCGGACCACAACAGAATCTTTTTCATGGTCACTTTCCCGCCGCTGCTAGACACACGGTTTCATACTGTTTTCTTCGGCGGTAAGCTGCGATTCGGGCAGGGTCAGCACGTCACGGCAGATAGCTAGTAGATGCTCCGTCTTGGCCTTCTTGTCGTCTTCAAGGATTGTATTGTGTGTGCCGGTTGGTATCGGCCGTACATCGTCATGGTTATTGACAAGTGCGTATATGAGGATTCCAAAAGCGACCACGCCAAGAACGCTCATGATGATTGAGAACGCATTAGGCTTGCCGTTCATGATTGTTTTTCTCTCCGTCCGTCCCCCAAAATGAAAGCCGCCCCGAGCCGGTCAGACTCGTAGCGGCTTCCAACTTCAGCGGTGGCGTTTCGCAAACCCAAACCGCTTCTTAAAGCTCTCTTCGTCCATGTAGTTGTAGTACACACGCAGTGCCAAGACGAGAAGCCAAAGGCTGCTATAGCCGATACCCTTGATGGGATTGCGAAGTTTCCAAGGCGGACCACTAATCGGATGTGCAACCCGGTCGGCGAGTTCTTCAACGGTCGTGATGTTCGCATCCGACAGCGCCTTGAGAATCCGTGTACGATGATGCCCGGACAAATCCAACACCGAAACATCGTCAGGTGGCAAACCTATTACCGTCGTTGCCGGGTTGTTGGTCTCGACCATTGCCCCTAGGATGCTTTCGCCAGCTTCCGCTTAGCCGCCCACCGTGCCTTCATTCTTGCCGCCGCTGCTTTCTTCTGTGCAGCGGTCCAGGTGCGCCTACCTTGTGCCGGTTTCGCCGCTGCCTGTTTCCTCTGGGATGCAGGTAGAACCCAATCAGGAGCGTTCGCTAACGGATTCTTTGGCGGACGGCCACGGCGTTTAGCGCCACCAGACAGCGCTTCAATCGCCTTGGTGAGCTTGTCCCGCTCTACGATCAAAAGTTTCAGAATCTCATCGGTCGTTGACATCGTTTCCCTTTCTCAGCACTGAACTATTTGAACATCAACCGGCCATTGAGACCGCCTTGTCCTTGTATCCTGAATTCGTAGGAGCCGCCGCTAGAGACCTGTACTCGAAAATCCTCAGGAGTTAAGATTTCGATTCCTAGACCGTCAGCCACGTATTGAAATGTAATAGGCGTCCAGGTCTCCTCCTTCGTTTGCTTGGCCGAACCGTGCAGGATTTTGTTAGTCACTTTTCCCTACCTCACTCCCAGTCTCGCCGCAAGATCCTTGCCCGCCGCTTTCGCTGCTTTCTCCGCTGCGGCTTTCGACTTCCCTTCTTTCAATAACCGGGTCCGGGTCCGGGCGATTGTAGCCGCAATCTTTGCTTCCGGCTTCCAGGTGCGACCCGTACCGCCCGCTTTGCGTCCGCCACGTTTTGCGCTCGACGAAGGAGCTTCCGCCATCAACCCGGATCGTTGATTCATCAAAACATCAACTCGGTTGCTTGCGGCTTTCAATGCCTCTTGGAGTGGCACTAACTTGGCTTTGGCTTGTTCTAATGCGTTTGCCGCTTTCTCTTCATCGGAGAGAGCGCCTTGAAGTTCCTTTGAGACTTCGGAAAGGTTCATGTCAGTAAGCATACCTCCTGTTTGGCTTCAATCGCCACATTGGGCAAGGTCCATTAGGGCTTGAATCTTTGCCGGTTCCGGTGTGGTCAAGATCCGGTCACGCCCCACAATGAACCAATCCCGGTCTTGCTCAATGCCGATGTACGAGCGACCAAGCACCCGGCAAGCAACGCCAGAGCTTCCCCCACCAAACGTAGGATCAAGGACAGCCATACCGGGATGTGTGAACGTCCTGACGATCCATTCACAGAGCGGTAATGGTTTCTCGAAGGGGTGAACATTCCGCCTTCCGGCTTGCTTGAAGGTGAGCACAGACGACGGGAAACGGTTACCACTCTCATTGACGCCTAGAGGAGTCCGCCCTCGTTTGTAGACATCTGATTTGCCGTTGCGCCTCACAAGGTACGGCGTCCCCGGCTCCATTTGAGGATTGAAAACGGGTGCTCTCTCACTGAATACCGCAATGGTTTGGTGTTCCTTCAGCGGTCGGTTGTTGCAGTTCAGAAAGCCGCTTTGCATCTTGCGCCAAATCAGGTCATACCGGAAGTGGTCCAGGTTGGCGCATATGGCTTGACTGATGAAAGGTTGCGACCCGAACCACACGACGGTACCGGATGGCTTCAAGACGTGCCGGAAGGCTTCCCACATCTTGCTAGGCGGTATCAACTGGTCAATCCCTTTCAATCGCCCTTCCTTGATCGTGCCGTATGGCGGATCGCAGAAAACCAAATCAACGGAATGTTTGGGGAGCCGTGGTATCCACTCCAGACAGTCTCCGTGCAGAAGCCGAACTTTCACCATCTAAAGATCGGCTGACAACGAGTACAGCTTTACGAGCACACCATCTAACCCTACCGAGGCGTTTTGTCCAACCGGACGTTGACGAGTCCTGAAAGCTACGTGATATCCTTGGCTCTCCGACTTAACTTTTGGTGGTTCCAGGAAATGCACTGGCTTGATATTGTCGCAGTCCTTGGCGTCCTCGGTACGTTCGTATTCGGTGGATTGAGCATTGTATTTTACTTCAAGAGCGTCCGGAAGCCGGTTCCGTGTTATGCCGTTTACCCTTTTCGCCCCCGCATCGTAGACAAGTCGGTAACCTCGTCGTCTGAACTGCAAGTCACCCACCATGGAAAACTGATAGAAGCCGAAACGGTCTCAGCCGTACTCGTGTATTTTTGGAACGATGGACGAAAACCAATCAGACGGAATGATGTATTGCAAACGTTTGCGGTGAACTACGGGGAAGCCGAAATCCTTGCCGTTTCGGTGTTCGGAAAATCTCGCACTGTTTGCCAATGCGCCATAGGCCGGATCTATCCACCCAACGGAACGATTGAATTGCTTTTCGAAATCATTGAATGGGGTGATGGCATGGGAGTGCAGTTGATATACGCCGGTAACCCGGAGTTGACTTTTAGGGTGGAAGGCGTGTGTGTCGGAGCGGCAAAGCCATTGGACGCCTCCAAACACGTTTTCTCCAGTGGCGATGCGTCTAAGTTAGCAAGTGCTGCCTCAATGTTTTCGGCGGGACTTCTTGCCTTTATGGGGAGCGTCGTGGGCATCGTTGCCATTTGGCGACATTGGCCGTTTCCGTCATTCTCGTTTTTTGTGGGGATCGGCCTACTTGGGATGGGCAACTGCATTAAGGCAGTGCTGAGTGTTGAAGGCAAGGCCAGAGTGCTAGGCGGATTTAGGCGAAGTTTTGGAAGGCTCATGGCTGGTCTCTAGTCCGTACTCGACTCTACTTCCACGCTGGAAGTGCTCCAAAGGGTGCTACTGCCTTTGCGTCTAAATCTCGATACCATGACACCCGAACAGCACCAACTTCTAATGAGCCACACGTTAGGGTTCTTGATAGCGCTCGAAGCCCAAGCAAGGAGCATTGAAGCCCGGTTGCTTGGGGAGCTTCGAGAGATGGAACACAAGCTGACCCAACACCGGCAAGCGCTCGACTCCGTACAACGGGAGTTGCCCACGCTCGAAGCCGCCCTGACCATGAAGCGGAACGCCCCGCCAAGCCCCATAGAAGACCGTGGAGCGATTGCGGAGCCGTCCGCCTAGCTTCGAGTGTGCCCCGCTTCGCTAAAGGCGTAGGACTTCGTACCGATCCAAGGAACGGCGACACGAAGACAGACCTGTGAACACAAAACCTTCATGTCCGGTTCGGTCGTACTCGTTATGACCTGTAGCAGGGTTTGACCAAGATATTGGTTCCCGCCCGTCCGCAATACTTGAATCAAGGTTTGACCAATCAACATACCCATTGCCGGGTTAGCATCTTGGATGGACGCTTGACCAAACAAGCTTTCAGTGCGTGACACATTGGCGACGGTGTGACACACAACCGCCGAAGGTGCGGACAGGTTGCCAGCAAGATCAAAAGCAATGATCCGGTAACAGTAGGTTCCGGGTGCCAAGCCGCCATCCGTGAACGTGAGCGTTGATGACGACGTGGAACCAATCGTGATGAACGAGGTACACCCGCCACCTGTGCAACGTTGGATCAAGTAACCGGTGACGGCTACGTTGTCCGTGGACGCTGCCCACGTCAGGGTAAGACTGGAGATCGTCAAGCCGGTTGGTGCGGTTGGTGGCGTCACATCTGGCACGCCCAAGTATGCTTGAGCCGTCAACGTTCGTTGGGTGGTGACCTGGATAGAGCCTTTGCCCGTTTGGGTCCGCTTCGTGTTGCCTATGAGGTTTGCAACCCCGCTTTGTGTCTGCTTGGTAAGCACGGTTCCCACGGGTGCAATGTTGGCTTGCCCTGCCAACGTCTTGGTTGTGCGTCGTCTGATCGTGGCTTGACCCGTCAACATCTGGAAGACACGTTTCTTGATGCACGCTTGCCCGGTCAGGTCTTGGAACGGACTTGCAATGTATGCTTGCCCCGTCAATGTCTGTTGGGGACGAAGAACGATTGACGCTTGACCGAACAAAACCTTGGTGGTGGTTGCGTGAACCTCGGAAACATCGAGACCGGCAAACGGAAGCCCCTTCAACCAAAACGTTGACGGGTCGTTGTCATTCAAGCCGGGGACTGGCAACCCCCAAAGCCGTTTTTTCTGTGACGGCGGATAGATCTTTAACGGTCCATTGATTCGAGCAAGACCCGTTTGGGTCTGACTCGTATTGTTGTTGATGTTCGCAACACCGGTCTGTGTCTTCAGCCGGGTTTGAACGATGGTTGCAATACCGGTCTGTGTTTGGTCAACGGTGACTTTGACCCGAGCTTTACCGGTTTGCGTCTTCGTGTCGGTGACCTGGACACGGGCTTTGCCGGTTTGGGTGGGTGCCGAATTGTTGTTGACGTTCGCCCGCCCCGTTTGTGTTTGGGCAGTCTTCGCAGTGACCCGAGCTTTGCCGGTCTGTGTGCGATCCGATACGAGCGTAATGCGGGCTTTGCCGAATTGCGTCTTGGTTGAGACCAACCCAATTCTTGCCTTGCCGGTTTGGGTCTTAACGCCGATTGACGAAGGTGCATCAAGGCAAATGTACGGCAAACCCCAAAGCCAGAATTGACCGGCTTGCGAGTTCGGATCAAGCCCCGAGCTTGGTAAACCCCAAATCCAGTTTTTGCCGGGGAAGATATTGACACGTGCAACGAGCTTTCCCTTGCCGCTCTGTGTCCGGGTGGTGGTCTTGGCAATCGCACCTTTGCCCGTTTGGGTTTGGGTGGTGGTTCCGTAGATGTCCGCTTGACCGGCTAACGTTTGCGTCCGGGTCGTGTAGGTGATCTTTGCTCTACCCGTTTGCGTTTGGGTAGCGGCTTTTTGGATGCGTGCTTTACCGCTCTGAGTCTGTGTACTCGTGTGCGATACGAACGCTTTACCCGTTTGGGTTTGCGTGGTTGTTACTTGGATTCGAGCCTTACCGGTTTGGGTTTGGTTCGTGATTGACGAACCGGTTGTACCTAACCGATACTGACCGATCCGAATATGGGTAGCCATTGCTCAAGCTCCCCTTAGGTCTGTTTATGGTGAAAGATGTTTACGATGATTGGCTGACCACTCACGGACCCGCCGCAATGGATACCGTAATGGGTGGGACCCGCTGGCAAGTAATCATGTCTCGCACGGCTGTCTTGCTGCATGAACGTGTTTCGATCAATGCCGTATCTGAACTTGAAGTTGGTTCCGTCGTCCGTGATCTGTAAGAACATCATCGGCCCTGACATGCCAACGTTAGCGGTGTTGGAGTTGTTATAAGCCGATGCGAACGCCGTTAATGATGTCCACTTTGAGACCGTGTAACCCCAAAGAGCGCTGCCCGTGGAACTGGCGGAAATGTGATACATGACAATCTTTCCCGAACCGGAATCATAGAAGATGAAGCCCACGGTTGGACCCACTCCTAAACAGGTGAACCCATACGTAATGGTGTACGGGGTTGATGGTGCGCTCTGCGTGATCGCTGAAAGCTGCGTATCGGTACGGCTTGAGAACTGCAACCCGCCGCCCGTGAGATCGGTTAGCGTTGCCGTTCCTTGATTCAACCAACCGAAGTTAGAAGCCGTGGGCGGCTTGTTCAAGTTTTGATTGGGTGCCCACGACGCAACCCAACTTGAACCGTTGTACGTGTACTCATAGTTTGCGTCATTGTCGGTCGGTATGAATCGGTCACCGGCTTTCAAGCTGTTTGTGGGAAGATTGGCGTACACATCAACGCCGCTTTCATTCCCTCGGATCGCATCAATAGCGCCCGCCGTCAACACGCTGTTAATCACAACGCCGTTAGCGTGGCTTGCCGCCGTGGTTGATTCGGCTCCCCTGGTCACCGTCCAGGTGGTGCCAGACACAGCGGTAACCAACATGATTTCGGATTCAAGGAGAATACGGAAGTTCCCGCCCGTGGGGTAGCCCGTCGCCGAACTGACCACCAGCGAAGTGACGGAATTGTTGATTGATCCGTTTAGCGTTGTGCCCGGATCGTTGACATATTGCTCGTTGTTCGCCATTAGGAAATACTCCAGTCATCAACGGAGATGAACCCGGTTGTACCGTCGCAGTCCACCCACATTTCAACGGCTCCGTCTTCGGGCGGACTGGCAACCGCTGTGCCGGTGAGTTGTTCCCAATTCCCGATTGCGCTTGAAGCGGTCGTTAGAACCGTGTCGGACGTGATGCCCAACGCATCATTGCGCCGAACGAAAAGCCGGGGTTGGTTGCCGTTGTAATCGGCACTATCACCCGTTGACGCTTTCGACTTGCGGACCCACACGCTAACGTTGCGTCCCACGCCATTTGATACGGACGCTTGCTGTACGCCACTGCGGAGTTTGTACGAGGCTTGCGACGGGGTGAGCTTTTGTGAAGGAGCGGACGTGTGATAGACGCTCGAATCAATCTTGATGTTGCCTTGCGGAAAGAATGACCGGTGATCCCCCGAGGTTTGCCCGTAGTCTTGGCAGCGGACGAAGCTAGAAGCAAGATCAATTCCGCCGTCATTCAACTGTTGGTTTGCATCGGTCAGATTGAACAGCAATGTACTTGAGCCGAACGCCGTCTTGTCCGCATACACTTGCATGTTCATTTGATTTGGGAACACCATGTACATATCAGCCGTTGCGTGGGTCGTATAGATGCCCGTTGCAACGCCAAGCGTGCAGTTGTACAGGCGGACAATAAAATTGCCGCCCCCGTTGAAGTTGGTATAGGGTCCCATGATTCCAACGGTTGACGTGTACGCCGTATCGGAAGCAAGCAAGGAGTTCCGAATCTCCAGATATGCACACGCATTAGCGGAAACATAGACGTTGTATCCGGCTCCTGCTACGCCGTTTCCGAATGACTTGCAGTTGTCCATGATGGCACTACGGAAAAAGACTCCCCCGAAATCAAAGCCGGATCGTTGGCAGCGTGCGGCAATGCAGTTTTGAATTGCAATCGAGAAACCGCTACCATTGGCGGAACTCCCAAAACCGAAGCCTTCATTTTCTGCATACCAAACTTGATTACCGCTGAACTTCGTTGGGTCGGTCATGGTCCAGGAAGACAGGTCCGAATTGTAATAGCTGATACCGGGTCCATTGTTGAGCGCCGATGCACTAATGGAAATGTTGTTGGTCACGGTTACATTGGCGGATGCAATACCAAAGGTGGAACCGCCGTTGTTTTCTTGGTTCATGCCAATGCAATTATTGATGACGATGCTTGAGCCGCTGGTTTTCGTGTTGACTGTCACCATGTTGCTAATCCAGTCATAGATTACGAGCGTGTCCAGGGTGCAGTTGTTCGCAGTACCGCCGCTGATGTGAATTAGATTGGTATTGGATTGTGAACCCGTTGTTGATTGTTGAAATGCACAGTTCTTCAATGTCACCGTGTTGGTGGTCATTTGAAGGTCAACCGGACGAAGGTTCGCTGAATTGCTCCCCATGGTGGAGCCGTCGAACTGGCAACATTCAATGTAGACAGTTCCGCCCGCCGCTGGTACCCACAGATTCCCTTTGTTGCTCGTGCTCTTGCTCGAAAGCGTTACGTTGCGGGTCAAGTTCAAAACGAATGCGGCAAGGATGCCCGTTCCCGAATGCGCCACGCCCAAACCGGACGCCAGCGTAACGGTGGAACCTGAAATGCCACCACTCGAAGCAACGCTTTTTGATTCGTAGTGTGTGCGGTTCGTATCGGTCGGTGAGAATGCCAAGACATCCGAGTTTTGCCAACCGGTTGTATCGTTGACGGTCACACTCGTTGCCGAGCTTGCAGCATCCGCCGTGAGGTACGAATAGCCGGTCTTCGATGCTCCGTAAATGTTCAGCGTTCCGCCCGCATCCGGCTTTAGAAAGCTGTCGCCGTTGGAAGCCGAATCCATTTGAAGCGTGACGCTTGAGCTTGAAGGAATGCGGGTACCCGAGGTTCCAACGTTGACCGTGCCACCACCCGAGATTAGGAAGTAGCCACGCCACGTAAAGTTATAGTTGGTGCTTGACGACGTGCCGAACGTCAGCGTACCGTTCCCGCCGACAACAACGCCTTGCGTGCCCACGCTCGAAGGTCCCCACGTGGTTGACGCCGTGTTGTCCATCGTCACGGTTACCGCCGTGGACGTGCCCGCCCCTGTGAACTGGTTAGAGATGACTAGATGGTTGTTAGCTGCGGGTGCTTGTGTGGTTGTCGTCCGTAGCTTCCGGCTCCAGTTGTTTGAAGTCGCATTGCGGAACAAGATAACTTGGCTTCCGGTGTTCGAACACGCAACCCGAATCAGATACGAGTCTGTGCCCGATAGCGTGTGAGTGGAGCCGAACTTGAAAAAGATCCAACAGTTACCCGGTGGCGCTGGAAGGTCCGACACATTGACGGTGACCGAATCAACGTCTGTACTCGTTGTGCTGTCTCGAAGCGTTACGGTAAAGGTGCCGGTTGGTGAAGCTGCCCTTGCGGAAAACTTCAAGGCCACGCCGTCAACGGTAATAGCGGTCGGTACGAAGGTGGAACTGTCCAGGTTCGAAGTGCTGACAGCGGTTGACCCGGCTTCGGAATCAAGCTCCGATGTACTGTCTACTGTCTGCCACGTTGAAGAACTGGTGAAATTGCCGGTCTGTGCCGAGATGAGGTTAGCCATTGTATTAGATCCGCCGCATTGTATTGCAGGACGAAGCTATTTAGGCTATTCAACCGCTATGGTGTATTGGTGGTTCTTGCCGCTGGCGTCCGTGCATTGAAAGCCAATGTGAAACAGCATGTCAACAGCGCATTCCGTCAGGTCCCCGGTGAAGTGGCGGGTTACTCTGCGGAAATACACAATGCGCTTTTGAACGTCTTCGGGTACAGGTCTTGACGGATCTTGCACGGCAAAGGGAATGCCGTTAATCTCGAAGACGCCAGTTTCAAGCGACACGGCGTATGTGTTCGGGGACTCGTCCGAAAACAAACCGAACGCTTTCAAATCGTCTTGCCGCTGCAAGACATCATAGAAAGCTGATTTGGTCGGGTCGGTGGCCGACACGTCGCCTTGCGTTTGTTGGATGACGGAGCCGTCTTTGAAGTGGGCTTCAAACAGGTACTTAAGCATTGTATTGCCCTCGGAGAGATTTAGACCCGCCTCAATTCTCGTTGTACTGAAGGGTGAGCACAGCGCTTGCAGTGTCGCCCGCCGCTGCCGAAGACGTGGTTTGAAGCTGCGTTGCAAGGTACTGCGTGTAGCCTGACGATGTGATGCTGGAAGTTGGCGAAGCGTCATAGGGTCCCGTGGTGGAGAAATCAACCGTCAGACCGGACCCGATGGAAATAGCCGTGGTCATGTCCGTTGTCAACGAGGCATTGGTCGTTGTGGACGGTGTGGCGTAGGTTGAGGTAACCGTACCCTTCAAGGTCAAGCCGGTTCCGAACGTCCCCGAGGTATGCGCCCAAAGACCCGCCGATACTTGATTGAATGAGCCGGTGAACTTGCCGTATTGAAACACGGTGTACGAGTTGTTTCCTGCTGTGATCGGAGCCGCACTATACGCCGTCCCCGAGTTTTGCTGGTTGTCGTCTGCGTTCTTCCAATCCTGTTGGGTCGGATAGTGCGTGTCCGCACTGAACCCGGATTGAGTTGTACCGTGTGCCGGTGAACCGGTTTGTGTGCCGTTGTCCTGACACCAGTTGAATGTAGCCGCCATCTTGAATAGTTCCTCTTGAATCTGTATTTATCGTTTTCGCCCGTGCTCACGACTCGTCGTATTGAAGGGTCAGGGTTGCGGAGATCGTCAGACCGCTTGCCGCTGAAGACGTGGTTTGCAGTTGGGAAACCAAGTATTGCGTGAAGCAAGGATTCGTTGAACACGATGCGCCAGGGCTTCCGGTTTGCGGACCCGTGCCCACAAACAAAACCGTTGCGCCCGATCCAACCGAGATAGCCGAAGTCATGTCTGTTGTCAGTGCGCTGTTGGTGGTTGTTGCCGGGGTGGTGTAGGTGGAACTGACAACGCCTTTTAGAGTCAAGCCCGTTCCGAAGGTGCCCGCCGTGTGTGCCCAAAGCCCGTTGGTAATGGTCGTGAACGTCCCGGAGAACTCCGCATAGATGAACTTTTCATAGCTGTTGTTGCCTGCGGTGAGCGGAAACGAAGTGATAGACGATGTTGCATCGTCAATGTTTTTCCAGTTGTTATCAGACGTTGCCGCCGCTTGTGTCGTGCCGTGTGCCGGTGATCCGGTTGAAGCTCCGTTGTCTTGGAGCCAAGTAAAGGTTGCTGCCATTTGAAAGAATCCTCTTTAAGTAAACCGGGCAATGCCCAATGCAAGACTGTTAACCTGTGCTTGCGTCCATTCGGTTGATGTGAAGGGGAAGTACCGCCACGCATCGTAAGTGAAGCCCCACGAACCGAACGACGGATAGAACAAGCCGGTTGCTTTCGAATCGTTGTTGTAATAGCCGAACGCCGCACCCGCTCCCGGATCGCTCAAGCTCATGTACCAGATTGCAACGCTTCCTTTGATTTCTCCGGTGAATGCCGGAAGTTGTTGCAAGGTGTACGAGTCTTCGAGACCGGCTGAAGTCGCAATGTTGTACGTGCTTCCTGTCGGTGGGTGCGTGTCAACCTGCTGGTAATGACTCGTTCCCGCTAACGGTGTCCATTGGGTGTCATGGTCACCCGTGGGATAGAGCGGAACCACCTGGACATCTCCCAACGGATCAAAGCCCGTGGTTGTGACATAGAAATCTGTCATGATTCCGGGGATGCTGTGGATATAGACCGATGAAACGTTGAGATGTTGAATCCAAGGATTGTCACCAACGTTGCCGTCACCGACCGTGCGTCTCTGGGGCGATTCAAGGAACTGACCCGATACCCACGCTTCGCCGTTTACATAGAAGTCGTAAAAGCATTCGACCGAATACGCTTCAAAGATTGCCGGTGTGGTCATTGTCGCCGGAACGTATGGTTGATGATGACGAGCCGCCGATACGTGAAGCTCGAAGTAATACCATGTCCAAGCCCGTATTGATTTGGTAGTGATGACGCCCGCATTTCTCGAACCGGCAAGACCCGCTACGAAAGTAAACCGACCGTCGCCAACAGGTTCTATTGCAAACCCAAACCCGGAAGCGGAGTTCGCAAATTCAAATGGGGCAAAAAAGATTTCCGGTGTCTGCCATCTGAGACCAACCGTCAGTTCACTGACTTCACTTGGCAAAGTGAATTGACCCGCCCCATAGTTGGAGCCGGGGAGCAAGGTGCTTCCGGGTAGGACGTTGTTTCCGTTTCCATACTTGAAGTCTGCCGAGTTGTAAAGCTGGTTAGCTTGTGTCGGGAGATCGTAGAATTGGAATGAATCGGCAAAAGCCAAGTAAGCCATAGCGATATTTAGGCTTTACGATGACTTCCTAAACCCTAGTTGTGCATCGTTGACAACGGTGCGGGTCCAGGTTGATCCGTTGTGATAGCGCATCGGAGTGTAGAACGCATCGTAGTTTGCAAACGACGGGTACCACGTCCCCACCACATTGACGCCTCCTCCGGTGTCGCCCAACAAACCTTGGAACGAGCACGGACCCGCCGCACTTTTCTTAACGTAGAAATTGGCTTGCGCTCCTCGGATGTCCGTATAGATCAAGGGCAAGTCTTGAAGCGCATACGTATCTTGCTCCAAGACCATGCTGACGGCTAGACTCTTGTCAGCGGAAACATAGGTTGCGTCCCGATCCGGCTTCGCATCCTTCACCATTTTCCAGTTCTCCGCACCCGGCACGGATGGCGTTAGATCGTTGTACGCACCTGGACCGTTGACAAAGAGTGTTTTAACTTGCAACCCCTGCCCGTGATTGGTAAACAACCCGTCCGCTAAAAGCTCTCCGTCCGTAATGTACAGGTCATCGAACACACCAATGATGTTGGTATTGAAACCAATCGAAGCAAAGAGAAAGTCTGATTGGCCCAAGTCGTTTTCCGGTGACGTGATTGCACTATCAAGGAAGGTCACGCCATTGACTTTCAGTTTGTAGACGACGATTGCGTAAAAGCGTCCGCTGAACACGTCCACTTCAAGAAACGAAGTCGCTGTGAACTCAAAGTAATTCCAAACCCCCGGTCTAATGAACTTCGTGCTTGGTGTGTCATAGCTGACGCTGCCCGGTTGCCCCGAGAATGTTCTAAACGCCCGTCCACCGGGTGCGATGTAGACTGACGGCGGGTGCATGTCGTCATAGCCGCTTGATCCGTACACAATGGCGCTAATAACACGTCCCCCGGAAACGGTTACGTCAATGTGGTCATAGGTGCCACCCACAAACCTGCTTTGCAAAAGCACAAGAGGCGGGTTATCGTCATCATAGTAAGACCCGCCATGGGTCACACTGATGGTGACTATACCGCCCGATGAAACAGCGGTTGCACTGGCGTTGTCGTCATAATGAATGAGACCGAACGAAAAGCCGCTGACATTGTTAGCCATTGAGGTTAAGACCGGCATTGAGATTGCCGGTATGATGTTCAGCAAGCGGTAGGCAAAGCCGATTGTCAGCGTGGGTTCTTCGCCTTGCAATGTGATCGAAGCCCCACCTTGAGCACCCATGTTGCCCCGTCCGGGATACGGGAACAGTTGGGAGGTTGTGTAATAGTTGTACGCTTGCCCTCTTACGTCGTAATCTTCGAACCCGTCAATAAAAAGAAGTCTGCTTACACTCATGGGGCAATAATGTTTGTGGTGTTGGTGGACTTCAGATACAGGTTGATATTGACCCGTCCCCCGGCTTGACTCGTGCCGATCTGAAGAACCTTTGCATAGAACAGGTCACCCGCTGTAACGTTGATGGTTCCGCTAAAGGCGGTTCCGGTCTGAAGTGTGGTCAGTCCGTCAGGAATGAGAACACCACCACCCGCACCCGCACCCGTGAAAATGGTTGTGTACGTTGCGCCCTGGTCGGTGCTTCGCAAGATGTCAATGTAGATTGCTTGACCCTCGGGCGGTTCCTGTGCCACGGCTTGCCAGCTTGTAAGCACGCCGCTGCTATTGATGATTCCGATTGTTGTTGTGTCATTCAAGAGCAAGTCAGGGTTTCCGCCCTGTCCCGAGAAAACGAGCGTCAACTGCGGCTTGGGCAGGTTCGCCGAAGTGCCGTAAATGTAGATCATGCGGACGGGTGCGTTGATGTCGTCCGATTCAATGCCGTTGGTGTCCACGGTGTAGCCGCCAACGAGTAGCGATTGCTTTAGAAAGTTTGCGGTCGGTGCGGAAATGCTCGTTGCAAGTTGGCTTTGCGTTGTCGCAATGTCTGACGAATCCGCCGAAGGTCCCCAAGCTCCGTCTTCGATGATGATTACGGAAGTCGAGTCCAACACCAAGTCAACATCGAAGTTGTACGTTGTGGAACCATTGGAAACAATCTTTGCTTTGGCTCCCCGGTTGGTGCCAGCGATCACACGGGCAATGCAACCCTTGTCTTGATTGGTCGTCAAGCCGCTGTGTGGTGTTGGTGCCCTGGTGACCGGATTGAAGTTCAACGAGTTCGAGATGAGCGAATCCGTAAACGTCCGGGGTGATCCCGAGTTGTCATAACCGGCAAAGGTGACAACGAACGCATCCGTAGCCATTACCGCCGATGCGCTCCGATCCAACGTGAACGTTCCCGTGGACGGGTCAAAGTCAGTAATGTTGAAAGACTCGAAGGGTGCGGACCCTTCTTCACGGCCAATGATGACTAGCTGGCGTCCGGTGTAGTCATCCGATAGCGTCACGTCTACGCAGTCCGCCGAAATCAGCGTAGTATCTGAAACGCTGGTGACACCGGCTCCCAAGATTCCGCCATGCGTTAGGATCTTGGGTTTGATTCTGATTTTCTGTGAGTTCGGATTAGGCAACGCCCACGTTGACCGGGCAAGCGGACCCGTGACGGTGAAGGTGGTAGGCGAGATCGAGCCGCCCGAACCGGTCAAGCTGACAATGGATTGTTCACAAAGCAAATCATCGAACTCGGAAACGAACACGGCGAAATCAACCAAGCCGCTAACAGACGGCCAAATGATCCCATTCACAACGAACTTGTTTGTGTTGGTGCCTGATGGAATCTGAACAAGGATGACTTCGGAAGGTGGCGTACACACTGCGTCAGAGTTCCGCCCGCAAATCGCAACCCGGTACGTCTTGCCACCTTCGAGACTTCCGCCCGTGGTGGAACGGACCACATTACCCGCCGTGATGGAAGGAGCGCCAACGTTGGGAATGAACTCGTTCGCCGGTTCCTTCCCTTGCGTGACGATGTACGCCGATGCGGAGCCGTCCGCATTAATGTTGTAAATCTGTTGAGCGTCGAACGTCCACTCGTGCGGCCAAAGAGCGTCAGAGCTTGGGGCTTGAACCTGGAAGGGTGCCCAACATCCTAACGGCTCCGGGTAGAACATGACCGGCAAGGGAAGCGGAGCGATATCAACCGGCTTGGGTCCGATGTCAAGCTGGTACATCGAATCGGTGACCGTGCGTCCCTCGATTTGGATTGACCAATCTTTCATCAACGTCCACTTGGTGATTCTGAAATCAGCGGACGCCACGCCATAGGCAAGGCCCGTGCCGTTGCCGGGTGACGTGTCAACCATCAGGTGCGACCCGTCCGTAACCGCCGTAATGGTGACCTGGACGCCGTTAATAACCACTTCCTTGTTCACGAGCGACGTGTCGCCCGTGTATTGGGTGAAGCTGTCGCCACCCGTCAACGTCACGTTCACGCCCGATACTGTGACCGTGCCAGACTTGCCGGGGATGTCCGGGTGAGTCATGCTGACGACTTGCCCCACTTCCGTTTCAAGGGCAAGGATCGTTGTTCCCCAAGCTGCTTTGCGGGCGGTACGCCATTCCACCGGGTCAATGTCGGTTCCGTTGTTGAAGGTGTTCGAAGCGTTGATACCGCCCGTTTCTTCACGCACCAACGTTGCCGCTACTCGTAGCGCTTGCGACAGCGAAGAAATACCAACGCTGTGCATTTGTTTTACCAGCGGAGCCGCTAGGCGTCCGTAGTAAATCTCGTGGTCTCTGTCTTCATACGTCGCCGTGTTCGCTTGGTATTGAACGCTCTTATCAGCGAAGGAGATTTCCAAGCGTTCAAACTGTGTGTCAATGGGAGCCAAGTGCAACGACTGATAAAGCGTGTTGCCACCTGTGAACGCTGACACGGAACCGGCATTCTCACGGATGCCCAACTTGAGCTTGCCGAACTCGAAGGTAAAGTACCCGTTGCAGCAATTCATGATTTCGGTGAGCCAATCCCGAACGGGCTTTTGTTGGGCAAAGCTGCCCATGAACCGAAATTGTTTTTCCGTGCCGATTCCTAGAAGGTCGTCAACAACCAAATCCGCAATCTCCGCACACCCGGACCCGTCGCCAAAAATCAACGAATCGAGTACGAAGTATTGAAGCTGCGTTGCGCTGTCCGCCGTCTGCAAGCCAAGAGCACGAAGGTAGACGTTTACGGCAATCCAAAACGGATTGGTCAAGCCGCTGACAGACGATCTTGTACCGGACGCATCCCACACCCAACCGGCTAGACCTTGGGAGATCGGCACAACCATTGAATGCGAATCCGTTGTACTCGGGTTGATCCCGGACGGCTTCGCATACCGCAAGTCAACGAACGCCAGACCCGCCGCTTTGTTTGAGGTTTGGACGTTGCCGGATGAAGTCAACGAGAAATCGTCCACGGTGTCCGGGTCTTCGCCGTGAAGCTCACGAAGCCCCAAGCTCGTATCGGAAGTGACTACGAGTTGTGAATTGACCTTGAAGCCTTGCGGTAACTGTCCATCCGCCAACGGCGAAATGATGTAGTGGTAGCCGTCTGAGTTCGTGTGAACTTGCATTCCGGTGTATTGGCCGATGCGACCAACACCGACAATGCCCAACACGTCGAAATAATCGCCTTCATCCCGAACCGCCGCAACGAGACAGTTGGCATAGAAAGCGTTTCCTGCGTCCCCGTCGTCATTGCACCAAATCTCTGGCAAGCACTGACCCCAAATGGAGTCAGACACAATCGAAGTTGAAGTAACCCGGTTGCGGTCGAACCCAAGGAAGCCGGAACTGTTGTCAAGAATCTGTACGCCTTCCTGCAAGATTCGGATTCCGCCGAAGTACGCTTGCATCCCGTGTTGCACACATCCGCTTCCTACTGCGTCGTCATACTGGTAGCTGCAAGCGTTCGGGTTCCCGCCGCTGCCCGCCGATCCATACGGACACAGCGGAGAGCTATTGAAGGGCTTGTAACAGGTGCGTGATACCGTCCGGGTCGGGTACGGTTGCGTCACTCGAAACAGACCGTCAGAGCATTGCAGCGTGAACGTACTCGTTCCGTCCGATTGGTAGCTGACAACAAACCCTTTCCAAAGTTGAATGAGAATACCGGTTTGCACGTGATACAAACACAGGTCAATGGAAGCGTTCTTCAATTCGGTTGCGTTCGCCAACTTGACCATTGATCGGTCTGCATTGCCGAACGTGAATTGCACGTTGTCCGCTGCCCCTGAAATGTTTTGGGACATGATGACGGATGTTCCGGGTTCACCGATGTCCAGGAGCCGGGGAAGATACGAATTGCCGCCAACGGTCACCCGCCGATCACTCAAGTAAATGTCGGGTACGGTCGAATCCAAAACCTTGATGTGAACCAAAGGAATGATCTGTTGAACCTGCGACAACAACGCCGTGTTCAATGTGTCGCTAGGAAACCGGGTCACCGTTGCGACAATGTCATAGGGTGCCAGCGTGGAGCTTGACGGAGCTTCAATAAACGTCAGACCGATTTGACACATGGTCGCTAGGTGCTGAATAGAGACCGGCTGAACGTCAAAGACCACCTGAACCGGTGTGGTTGTGTGGTCCCCGGTTGGCGCATTGTAGATGAAGCTCTGGAAGGAGCCTTGAACGGACTCGTAGAAATCGAGCAATACCGCTGCGTCGTGTTCGCTCAAGACGGAGCGTTTGAAAAAGTACTTGGTGGGTCCAATGCCGGATAGGAACGTTTGCGTTGCTTTGGTCGCAAGCTCACCGAACCGATGCGTTACCGTTGTGTACGGGCTTTGCGTCGAGTAGCCGAAGTCAGAGACGAACGGAAACGTTAGCCCGGAGTCTTTCGGGGTTGGTGTTTGAATGGGTCCTAAAGTATCTGCCATGGAGACAGATATTTAGGTTTCGGTTAACTAGGCGATTTCTTGAAGCTCGAAGGAAACGTTTGTCAAAGACATGTCGGTTGTCTCATTCCATGACGCATTCAAGAACCTGACGACGTGTCGCCCAATCTCGTTATCTCCGGTTGCGTCGTAGTTGCTTCCCACGAGTGCGCCGTCCGTCTCGAAGGGGTGATACCAATAGAACGGAATCAACCCGCCCAAGTGAGCGCTATAGAAGTCTCGAAAGGTTGCCAGTTGCAACGCACCCGCCCGCATGGTATCGGCATACGATGTTAGCCGGGTGGAAAGCCGCCACGCCCTGATTGATTGCGGAGCGTTTACACCGTCTTGGATCAAATACCGTTCGACCGTCGAATCATGATAGGTTTGCGTCAACATCGGAAAGATACGGCTTTCCTCAAACGACGTGTACAGGATTTGCGGCAACACACCCACGGGTTCGGCTACTTGAAGATTTCCGGGCATTGCGTTACACCAATAGCAACGGTTGGTTTAGCGTTGCGGAGTTCTGAACTCGTCCAATCGAGTAGTTGTTAGCCGTGGTTGCTTGCGACTGTACAAAGTCAGGGGTGACCACTTGACCCGCCATGAATGCGCCCGCCGCTTGTCCGTCAATGTGAAGACTGATTGCCGGGGAATTGTTGGGTAGGGTCGTACTCGAAACGTTGCCGTATGTGGGCAGGTTCGATTGATACGTGTACGCTTGCCCGAACATGTAAGACGCTTCCTGTTGAAGCTGTCCGCCACTTGAAACCAAGTTGCCAGCATGGGGCATTGTGGACGACAACGGCACTTTCTGACCCGTCCCCGAGGCGTACACCATGAGAGCGTTTCTAATCTCCGGGTCCATGACTGCAAGCGAAACTTTCCCGCCGTACTTTTGCTTTGCGACGTTGACCACCTGATTGGCAAACTGTGTGTCAATGGTGACGCCGTACTTTTGCTTGACGAGACGTTTCGCCTCGTTCACCGGGCTTTCTACGCCAGCTAACATTTCGCCGATACCGGCAAGCGCTCCCGCCGCTGCCCCGATTGCTGCCCCGATGGGTCCGCCGAACTTGAGACCTAGAGCCGCCCCACCAGCACCCGCTTCGAAGATTCCTAACCCGGTTCCCCGAGCGTTGCCTAGCAAGCCCGCTTCCGCAAGCTGCGACCCGCCCGCAAACAACGCCGCACCCGCCAACCCGTCAACACCTGTGATGCGTCCGCCTCCTGATACCTTGGCTCCCCCGGCTCCGGTGAAATCACCGGCATGTGTGAAGCTGCCCCAGTTGAAACCCTTCAACTTGGAAAGACTGAAACCGTTGGGACCACCAAAACCTTTCAGGATGCCAGCAAGACCGGACCCGGAAGGAATCTTGAAGCCGGAAGGAATGCCTCCTGTCTCGGAACCCAACAACGGCGGACCACCTGGACCCGCCACGGAGGAGCCTAAGTCTTCACTCGTGCCCAATTCGGGAAAGCTGATACCGCTGGAAATGACGCTGACACCGGAAGACCCGCCGTTGAAGTTGCCGTTAGGCGACGGAAAGAAACTCGGTGACGATCCGCCACCACCCACTAGCGCTTGAATGGCTCCCAATGGGCTAGAAACGCCCAAGGAGCCACCCGAAGGAATGGACAGGGATACAGAGCTACCCGCCACGCTCGAAGGTGCGGACGGAGCCGGAATCCCCATTGCAGCGGACATGATGTTAGTGAGACCGACAAGCACGGCGGTATTGTCATTGGTCGCCCTGGTGTTGCTGTCGTTCGACACAACGAGTGTGTTCGGCTTATCGGCTCCCCCAAACAGGTTTCCAAATGAACCGGCAATGCCTGACTTTCCGTCCTTGCCGAAAATGAGCGGTTGCAGAGCGTTCGCAGTGACACCAGCTAGACCTTCGGTCACCGGCTTTAGGACGGCTCCCTTGATCGTCTCCGCAAGCTGCTTGCCGAACTGACCCGGCTTCGTGAACAGGGTATTGTAAAGCCCTGCCACGTCGCCCTTGATTTGTTCGAACTGATGGTGTTGAAGCTCCATCTGTTTCAAGATGGCTTCCGTTTGTGCGTCTTCGGTTTCCTTTGCGAGTTGCTTCAATGCCTTTGCCGCACTGATGGACGCTTGGTAACCGGTCTCTTCTTTCTGGATTCGATCAAGTTCGATTTGGGCAAGCTGGTTTGCTTCGTCAATGCGAATCTTGAAGGCGTCTTCAATGACACCGGACGGGTTGTCTTTCTTGTTCAGTTCGGAAACCTTCAACAGCAACGCCGAACGTGCTTTGACATCATCGGCGGATTGACCGGATGTGATCTTGGAAAGTTCTTCCCCGTATGCCTTCAACTGGTCAACTTGTTTTTGACGAAGGTTGTTCAGTTCCTTCTGACGATCCGTTTCGATCTGACCCAACGGACCCGCTTGCTTTCTCAGTTCCGAATCGGCTTTAGCAATGGCAAGCTGTTTGCCCCGTTCATCGGTCTGACCGTTCGCAAGTTTCAGTTGGTTTGCTTCCGCTACTTCTGCGTCGTGTTCTTGCTGTGCAAAGAGCGTCTTCTGTGCCGCCGATCTTGCAATGTCGTTTTCAATGTCGCCAGCGGTTACGCCTTTGCTGCCAAGTTCCCGGATCGGGGTTTCTTGGATTCGTGCTTGCTGTTGGTGAAGGTTAGCCCGTTGCTCCGCAATCTGGATTGACTTCAATTCCTTTGCTTGCTGCTCGTCCAACTTTTTGTTCAACGAGTCCAGGTCACGAAGTGCAATCTTGTTTTCCGTCGCCGTGATATCGGCAAGCTGCTTGCCGATGAACCCAAGCTCTTTAGCTTTCTGTATCTGTTCGTCACGCTTGGCAATGATCTTGTCCGTTGCCGATAGTTCCGAATCGCCAGCGCTTAACTCCTGGTCGTGAAGTTGCTTCAAGAACTCTTTGCGCTGTGTGATTTGTTCCAACAGCTTCTTTTGACCTTCGATCTGTTGGTTAGTCTTGGTAACCGTGGCTTCCGCTTGCAGCAAGCCCGGACGGTTGGCAAGCTGACCACGGGCAGCGGTATCAATCGTTAGCTGTGCCTTTTGCTTCTGTTCTTCAAGATCCTTGATCTTTTGTTTGATGGCGTCTTCCTGATTCAAACCCTGTGCGTTGTTGAACGATTGGGCGGACGCAATGTTTCCCTGTTTGAAAACGTCCAACAGTTTGGTTGAACCGGACAGGTCGTACTTTTTGCCTTCCGATTCAAGCACGGCTGCGTTGTGTTGGTCAATGAAGCGGATGATTTCTAGGATCGGTGCGAACGATTGCAAAAGAGCGTCTTCGATTGGCGCAAGACTCTTAACCGCACCAATGGTGAAGCCTGCAATCTTGCCTTCCAGGATGTCAAAACGCAGTCCAAGCTCGTGGAGCGTTTCAGCGGCTTCCGCTCCTTCCTTGATGAGATTTTCACGGGTTCCAAACCCGAGCTTTTCAACCGTGGTCTTGAGCTTGTCCAAGTTGGCAATGACTGGCAGGAAGTTCTTAGAGACCTTCGGACCCATGATTTCAGCGGCAAGCCCGATGCGCTCCGTTGTGTCGGCGACTTTCGAAAGAGCTTCGAAGGTTTCGCCCAAGATCTGCCCGCCCGACTTTTGCGCCCCATTGAAGTCAATGGTTGAAATCTTGAGCTTCGCCAGATTGTCCGCAAGTTTCTTGCCCTTTTCGCCACCACCTTCTAACGCTTCGTCCATGGTGGTAGCCGCACGGGTAATAGATGAAATCTCCGTGCCGGTGAGCTTCGCCATAGCCTGCAACTTGTCAAGCTCGTTGATGGTAATGCCGGTTGATGCCGACAGGTTGACTAACTGTTCTGACGCTTCGCCGAATCCTTTAGCGTTCTGAAACAGAGCCACGCCCACGGCAATACCCGCCGCTGCGACACTGGCAAGACCCGCCGCAACTGGCGTGAGTTCACCCACCAAGCTCGTTGCTTGGGTGCCCGCCGCTTGCATGGGATTCTGTACGAACTGCTTTAGACCTTCCCCGAACTTCTGAAGATTGTTTCCGCCCCCGCCTTGCTCCGCTGCAATGAGCTTCTTATAAGCCGCCGTCACCCGATCAACGGCTTTCTCGTCGTCCCCGTATTTCTTAATGAGCCGGTCACGATCCGCAATGAGCTTGTCAACACCGGATTTGCCCGCAACATCGGCCTGACGTTCGAGCGACTTCAAGAACCGCTCTTGTGATTGGGTTGCTTTATCGGAGAACTTCACCAAGTCGCCCGATACTTTGGCGAACGCATCCGAGAGCTTTTGATTGTGGGATGAAAGTCTATCTTCACCCGCCGTCACAGCTTGGTTGATGGTGTCCAACGCTTTCAGCGTTGATCGGGTGTCAATTTCGTAGACTACTGTTTCTAATCCCATAGGGATATTTATGGTTCTGGCTCCCTGCGTTCGGGAGTGCGTTATATTGTGTTCGTGAACATAGATCAAATCATTAAGAACGTGGGGAAGTGTGTTCGGCTCCGTCCAATTCCACGAAGGTTTGACGGGGGTCCGGGCGGTACGGAGCTTGAAGCCCTAGACCGGGATTGGCGCATCACCAGAGCTTCAAGGAAGGATGGGGTCACACTAGAACTTGATGCAACGGGCCACGGCGTCACCCTGAATTGGGACAACATCCTTGAGTTCAACACCGATTCCGTCCGGGGAGAGCAATACGGGTTTCTCAGCCTTAAAATGCAGATTCATTTGGGCGGGTCTAAACTGTGGCTTGAACCCGCCCCGATAGTTCCGCCCCGAGAAACGGACGGTCAAAGAAAATACCGGGCTGTCGCACCGTTCAAGGGAAAGCTCGTCAAGTTGTCTCAAATGAACACGGGTAGGAACGTAATCCTTCTAGGACCCGTTCTAGCGTCTTCCATCGTGGAAGTCTTCGATTGCAACGAGTTTTCGGTGACGGTCGGAAAATCGGGAGACGGCGGATTCAAAAGACCAATCTCGTTGGATAACGTCGCAGTGATCGTAGGTGGTGACTATGGATTGGAGCTTCAAGAGCGACACGGCTAACGGTTGGCTTATGCAACCCGTCTGAATTGCACGAGTCTTTCTTGCTTGAAGGTGCTGTATACGGCTTGCTGCAATGCAATGGCGTCTTTCGGTGAGACCGCAAACGCCTTTTCAATGAGGTTGTTGAAGTGTGCGATTTGATCGGCTTTCGCATCGGTGAACCCGATTGTTCCCCGGTTCTGATTGACGGAGAGCACTTGAAGACTTCGCAGTGTCCGCCCGCTATACAACCAATCTCGAATCGGTTGCAAGCCACGGTATTGCTTGTAATCGGGGTAACCTCGAAGCTCCTGCCCGTTGCGTCCGGTTCGACCCGGCTTCAATGGCTTTGCGTTTCTGTCGAGCGCATTCAACCCGGACCCGATCCGGTCACGCATGGACTTTGCAAGTACCTTGCCGATGTTCGCCATTGTTTCCGATGTGAACGGCGACAGCGTGAAACGTGCCCGTGTAATCTTCATACGAAGTATTTACTGTTTCGAGCGCTTCACCTTGGACCAATCAATTTCAGCGGGCTTTTGTTTTGCGGCTTCCAACTGTTCTTGGTGGAGCTTCGAGAGTTCCTGTTTCAGAACGTCCACGCCCTTACCCAACCGTGCGGACACGTCGCCCCAATCAATGTTGAATGTCTCTGACGCTCTGTTGAGTTCGTACACCTGTGGAAGGAGTACGCCAGCTTCCGACCGCATTAACTCGTCAATGCGTTTTACCGGGCATTGGTCACACTGAACGGTTGTGGTCTCTGGCGAACCGCACGAAGGACAATCAACGTTGCGGGCTTGGTGGGTGGCTCCGCAATCGTCGCACGTCATCAACGGGTCTTGGATACGGAGCGGACAGACTACCGCCCCACCTGGACAGAGAGACTCACGGCGAAGTTGCCGGTTGATAAGGAACCGCAACGTTGGCGGGTCCGGGTAATCTTCCGGCTTTAGGCGTTTGGGTCCGTCGCTACGTAGGGATCAAACAGAAGGTGCTCCTTCATGACTTCTTGCACGGACAATTCCCGGTGAATGTTGGGAATGGTCGTATCGGGTGCGTAGCCTTCCGACCGAAGGAACAGAACGTCAAACAGAGCGGAGCCGGTCTTAATCTGCATTTCCTTGAAGGTGGGGAACCGTAAGAAGTGCTTGACGGAGCCGGTTGGAGTCTTGATCGTAACCACCAGTTCCTCGTTGACCGTTTCGGCGGATTCCACTTGAGCTTGAATCACCCAACCAATGATGTGTTCGGCTTCGTACTCGTCCCACTCCGCACCGTCGTCTAGACGGATCGTGTTGAACAAGTCGAGATATGGCGTCTTGTCCGTGTTGGTGGGGTTCTTCTTTACCAGCTTGCGGAACTTGTCCCGTGTGGCGTCAAGCTCCTTATCGGTCGGACGCCGGATGAGTGCCGATTTCTTGGGGTGTGGGATTTGGACTTTGAGACCGTGGAGCGTCTCTCCGTTTTCGAGAATGATTGTATTCAATTCACCGTACAACATGAATGGTGTGGTTCCTCGGGGATATGTAGCGTGTGCGTCTTGACCCTGCCACGGAACCACAACGGCGGAAAGAAACGGCGACGGGGAGCCACGGGGACGAACTCAACAAAGGTTCGAAGGTCTTTCGACCAAAGGAAATGAGGCCACCAACCGTAAAACGACTTTCTGACGATCACATAGCCGCCCGAAGTGACCCAACGTTTGATTGCGAAAACCAAACAGTTGCTACGCAAGGTTAGATTGTCAGAATCGAATCAATGTAGATGTTGGCAGCGGTTCCGCCCGTGTTCGTGATGAACAGAGCCGTAACGTTATCCGAGAATGGGCAACGAGCAATCAAGTCGGTTGCCAGCGTCCAGATAAGCACCTGACCCGCCGCAATCGGGATTGTGTCTTGCGGACTCATGCTTGATGCTGCGTTGGTGTAGATGGTTACGGCTTGGTCGCTGGTGATACTCAGGCTCTTGAGATCGGCATGAAGAAACGCAAGGTCAACTTCATGGTTGTTGGTTGACGCCGAAACCGTGACGGCGAGATTGCGCTCCGTGTTGCCGCTGACCGTTTCGGTTAGCGTGCGTGCGGTTGAACCCTGGTTCTTGTACGTGCGGGTGACGGTGTGATTTACTGTGATTGCCATGAAGGTATTTAGATTTCCGTGTGCGTCTTTTGGTGATCGGCGAAGACGGACGCCAGTTCATCCCGCACCGTGTTCATATCCGCAATCATGTTGCGGAACGTGCATTCGATGTCTTCTAACATCTCCGCACGGTCTTGCATCGGGCTTGTTACTGCTGTCCCCGTTTGCATGGCTTTACTGAGCGATACCCGTAATTCCGCACTTGCTGGTGACAATCAAGGGGTTGCCGGTTCCGTCCGAATCCTGGACAGCGCACACGACACGAACCGCCGCAATCCCGTCAACCACGGTGTTAGTCACGCTCTCAAAGGTGACTTCACCGAAGGTGAACGTAGTTGTGTGGGTGGCGTCGAAAGTGACGGTCAAGACTGCCGTTCCCGAAGTGAGACCGACCAACGAGGCAAACTCCGTTGAAGTCGAAAGCAATCTAACAGTGAACTCGAAGGTAGGCTGACGCACTCCGATTTCCATACGGCCACGAACCGCCGCACCGTTTTGTGTGCCCGATCCGGGGAAGAAACCCGCATTCAACAGAAGGTTGTTCTTCCAACCAATCGTTGCGTTCAAGAGCGTCTTTGCGGCTACGTAGTCCGTTCCGTTGACAGTAAGGGCAGCGGACGCACCCGGCATGAAGTGCTGAGTAGTGAGCGACGGAAGGCTAACCGTTGACGGGCTGGTGTAGTTGCCCGATCCAACCCAATTTGAAACCACCTTGGTTGACTGAAGACCCGGCCCGCTGTTGAGCGTGAACGTTACGTCTTCCATCGAGCAACCGACATAGACGTTATCAATCGCTTCCGCTCCCCCTTCCGGCATCTGTTCGCAGATTGAAAAATAGGGAAGCTCAAGCGTTGTGCCGTTTTGAATCGGCTTCAACGTATACAGTCCGGTTGCTTCGGCGACGTGCCCAAGAGCGTAAGCAAAAGCCCAAGTGACCATTTCCGCCGATCCGTACATTTCAATACGGTTTTGCGGAGTCTGCGAAACCGGGTAAACGCCAGCGCTCGAAACAAACTCGTTGCCTTTGCCGATCCAAGGAGCGTCATTCTCCGTTGTGAAGTTGACGCTGGTAACGTCTTCGTTCGTCTTTTCGAAAGTCAGGAACGAACCGGCAACGGTCACAATGTCCGCTTGCTTTGCCTTGCCCAATCCGAGTTTTAATGCTTGTACACGTGTTGCCATTGGTTATAACCCCTGAGATGATATTTAGCGTTTGCCGTCAGTTATCCCCAATCTCGGGGAACACCATATCAATCTTGAAAAAGTCTGTCCGGGTTTCATCGGTGAGCCGGGTTATGGTCGGTGTGTCCACTAACGTAACCTCGGGGATGACGCTGATTTGCCGGATGTTCAACTGCGTCCCGTTCACGGCTCCATTGACGACTAACCAAACCAAGTCTTCGTAACCCAATGGGGCTTGTACTGTGGCTTGATTCGGAGCCTTCAAATAGACGGTTAGGTGATGCTTCCACATCGTCATCCCGTCAAAGTTCCCGCCCAAGGTGCCTTCATAGACCACCAAGCAAGACGGCGAAGTCATCTCGTAAATGTCCGTCATGATCGGGACCACCTGACCATTGACAAACGAATGCGCCTTGATGTTTTGCGCTCCGTTCATTGCGGCAACGAACGGTTGAATGGTTTGCAAGGTCGTAATGACTGCGTTGACGACAAGCGAAGGTTTCAACATTAGGACACCTTCCGCATGTGGAGCATTGCCCCGTTTTGATTGTCAATGTTCACCTTGTCAATGTTGTAAAGAACGCCGTCCAAGGTGAGCTTGTCCCCGATCCGGGGTTGTGGTGTGATGTCAACGATTCGGACAAAGAAGTACACCACGCTCGTACCGGTCATGGAACCGGGTATTACTTGTTCTTCGAGTGGAGGAGGAGAGATTACGCCGTTGATGAACTGCGGCCCCGAGTAATCTTGGGGTGTGAAAAGTGCAGGGATGCTTTCAGCCTGAACGCCGAAGACGTTTAGAACTGCGTTGTGTGCAAGTTTGACGAGATCATTGAAGGCCATTTTACGAACACGGCGTGATGTACAGGGTTCCGCCCGTGGAGTCCTGAATCACCGATACTTTATCGGTGATCTGGCACGAATAGTGCTTGATGGTCTTCGCAGGAAGATACGTTGAATTGGCCGTTGCAACCGGGCTTCCGCCAATGACAATGTGACAATCGGTCGTTGCACAAAGCTCTATCAGCGTGACGCCTACCGTTGTGCTCTCTGCATGGGTCGTGTAAGCGATGTGTTGCGCCACACCCGGCACAGGTGCCAGAGCAACCAAGTGTCCTTGCTCTAAAGCTAGGTTGGTCGGATCGAGAGTTGCGCCCGTCAAGTCAACTGTGATGTTGTCAACGTTCACCGAAGGAACGTCAACGCCACTTGTGCGGGTGGTCTTGAACGTTACGCCTTTGTCTCTGTAGTTGCTCATTGGATGTTGGCTCCGCTCTTAGGCGAAAGCGATAACGTCAAAGTGGTGGGAGTTGTCGCCCGCTGTGAACTTAACGTTGGTTCCGTCGTGCGTTCCATACGTCAGGGTTCCGCCGTCAGGAGACGTGATGATTACGAAGGTTGGGGTTGTGCCGAGACCATGCGCCACGTTTTGCGCCGAACCCGTGCCCGATACGCTGTTAGCCGTGAAGACTTTCATCTTGGCTTTCGTGACTTTGCCCGCCCCGATTGTGGTAGCGCCGAGACTCGTCATGGTGACATCGCCCGATACTGCCCGATAGGTGGTTGCTGCCGATGTTTGAGCAACCGGAATCTGACCATCCGTTCCGTGTGCAAGGTCAGCAAGCGGAATGCCCGACAATGCCGGTGTGAACGACGGAGCGACTACGCCCCTTTTGAACTTTTGAATACCCATGGTTATTTCCTCTTTTTCGTTTTCTTTGGTTCCGGCTCCGGTTCAATGACCACGGCAACGCCGATCTTGTTTTGCTCGTACAGTTGTCGAACCCGTCTTGATTCGGTCTCAATGACCGGAAAAACGAAGCCAACCGGCAACATGTCACCGTTCCAAAGAAGGGGACGGTTGCGAACGGTCATGACCGGAATAGAAAGACTGGTGAGCGTTCGCCAGTCTTCCCGGTTCTTTGTGTCAAGCAATCCCATTAGGCAACGGCAGTGATGAAATAGCCGCCCAAGGTGTTGTCCATGATCTGCATGTCATAGGCTTGGTCAACTTCCACACGGAGCGAATCAAGCCATTCCATGCGGAACGCCTTAACACGGGTGCCAGCGTTGCCGGTTCCGAAAAGACCCGTCCAGTTGAATGTGTAGCCGGAAGCCGGAACGCCCAAGCCAGGAGCATCAGGGGTGTACACCAGCAATGCCGACTTGTCCGAAATGTAGCTGAAAGATGCCGTCTGACCTTCCGCCGCTGTGTTGTTCACGGCTTCCGTCACCAACACTTCATCGAGATCAAAGAGCGCTGCGAGAGCGTTCAAGGTGACCTGTGCAGGGTTAGCCGGGGTGCCCTGATACTTAATCAGGTCCAGGATGTCAGGATGGTTGCGGAGCGCATCATAGACGCTGCGACCAATAACGAGCTTGTTCGGTGCGAAGCCGCCCGATGCAAGATGAACGAGCGTCCGAACCTTGCGAATGTCTTCAACCGGGGTTGAAGCCGGGTCGTTCCACTGCAAGAACTGATTGGTGGAAGGCGAAGATACTTCACCCGTCCACTGTGTCGCCCACTTGCCCGAAGAAAGGAAGCTCGAAGCAAAAGTGACTTCACGGTTAATCAAAGCCGCTTTGGTCAAAAGCTCCGTGGTGTTCATTTCCAGATTGAGCGCTGCGTCAGCATTGGCCCGGATCTGGTCCGGGATGTCATTGTGGATGGACCACACAGCGCAACGGTAAGACTTGTTAGTGTCAACGTTGTAGCCGATACCCGCACTCTCGGTGCCGGGTGCCCGCTTCTGCATGGTGTTGCGTGCAAAGTCGCCCTTGTTAATCGTATAGATCAAGTCGGATGCTTGCGGTACGCTAACCATCGGAAAGACCCTCGTCGCAATGAAAGCGTCTTGACCTTGTGCGTACATGTTGCTTACAAAGCTCAATGGCGCATCATAGTGAACTGCGTTTACTGTCGGATTCATTTGTTATTTCATTCCTCACGTCCTTTCTTTTTGCGAAAAGGGTTTGTTGATTTCTCTTAGGCGTACAGACCGTTACCCTTGTAAAGGGATACGGGGATAATGTCGCCACTGGACCCGCTAGACAGAGCCTTTGCTACCGCCTGACCGGATGCCTTGGTAACGAACGTTCCGCCCGTATCAATTTCGAGTTGGTCGCCCGCTGTGACGCTGCCCGAAAGTTTTGCTTTGGTCACGCCGTTGATTGCGACATTGCCCGCCTGACCACTCTTGGGAGCGTCCTGCAAAATGCCGTCCATGTTCTTGGCAGCGGTTGCCGCTGCGATTTGGGAGCCGCCCGCCGTCGTGTCGAAAATAACAGCGGTGTATTGCAGTGCCGAAAGGTCACTTGCTGCGGGTGCGCTGAAATGCTGTGAAATTGCTTCGTATGCCATTGGGTTCTATTCCTCTGCTTAGGCCACTTTCTGACCGTGCTTCGCTTCGAGTTCCGCAATGTATTTGCGCTTGGTGGAAGGCAAAGCTAGGGCTTCCATCTTGGTATCCACATACTGAACGTATGCAGACGGATTCTTTTTCAAAAGACTCTTGAAAGTCGCAAGCGCTTTCTTCGGGTCGTCATTGGCACTCGCTAGGGCTTGTTCCTGGAGAGCGTCAATGGTATTTGCGGTCGTGCTGTTAATCGTGGTGTTCACTTTGGTTTTGTTGCTCCGTGTCGAACGCTCTGTAGCCAAAGCGTCAATGACCTGTTGGACTGAATAGCCCTTATTGATGAAGTCGGACGCCGTGGTAATGTCCACGCTTGCCAGCTTGCACAGATTCATAATCTGCTTAATGTCGCTAGTAGATGCTTCCGGCTTTTTCTTCTCGTCGTCTTCCGGTTCGTCTTCGTCGCCGTCCCCGTCGTCCGGTACCGCCGCATACTCTGGCGTTTCCATTTCGTCGTCCGCTTTCTCTGCGACAATGGCGGCTTCAAGCACTGCGTTGTCTTCCGTTGCGTTGAGTTCTACTGTCTTCATTTGCTTGTGTCCCTCGTTCGTGGTTGCTGAAGTATTTATAAATGCGCCTTGCTCCGTGCCAGAAATGGACACGGCTTCGCTCAAAGCCGCTAATGCGTCTTCGAATGTTCCGACTTCATCAGCCAATAGCGGTAGGGCATTGTCTGCGAAAAAGCATCCGGCTTCTGTATCAATGACCGACCGAACGTTAGCGCCACGATTGCGGGCTACCAGTTCGACGAACATTTGATATTCCCGGTCAACCTCGGCTTGAAGGTCGGTTGCGGCTTGCTCTGAAAGCGGTTGGTGTGGGTTCCCTTCGGTCTTCTTTGCGCCCGCTTTTACGTAGGTGTATTTCAGACCGGCTTTCGCATCGGCGGACGACTGGTCGACGTGAAGGCAAAACACGCCCACGGACCCAACGCCAGCGGTGCGGGTTATGAAAATCTTGTCAGCACACGACGCCAGCGCATACGCCGCACTGAAAGCGGATTCATTGCTAACCGCATAGATCGGCTTGCCGGAAGCTCTGGCATTGTAAAAGGCGTCCGCAAGATCGAACAAGCCCGATACTTCCCCACCCGGTGAGTCAATGTCTAGAAGAATACCCTTCACCTGTGGCGAACTCACGCACTCGGAAAGCTCGTTAGCAAGCGCTTCATAGGACGTGCAACCGCTCAACGCCATAAGACCGGATGTCTTTTTCATGAGCGTCCCTTGAATGGGAATGATTGCAATTCCTTCCTGTGTGACGCTGTACGCTTTCGGTGTGGCGGCTTGCACCTTCATTGCGGCTTCAACCGGGGTAACCTGGAAGCCGCTAGGAAGACCCAAACGGGAACCGATGGCTTGCAAGATCACTTCGAGCTTTGCCGGTTGAATGGCAAGCGGAGTATCAAAGATGCGGGTCTGTAGGTGTAGGAAGTTCACAGAAAGTATTTATCCGTTTGCCGCTTCCATTGATTCGGCGGGTGTGTCGGTGCCCGGTTCAACCGCTGTTGATGCCAACGGTTGACTTTCACGGCCAATCAAAACCTTGTTCGGGTCCGAATCGTAAATGAGTCCAAGACCTTCCGCCCGTTGCCGTTCTTCGGCTTGCTGTGCATCAATGATTTCGGGGTCGAACCCTTGTTCTCTGACTACCTGTGTACGGGAAATGAAGCCGGATCTAACGGCGGTTTGGTATGCGTCAACTTCGTCTTTCGGGTTTACCCAATTCCAACCGGGTGCGACCCACTTAGCCGCCTCGTAGACTTCCGGGGTGTCAAAGTAGTCATCCGGCAATGTCAAGGAGCCATTCAATACGGCTTCCTTCATCCAACGTTTCATGACCGGTTCAAGCATTTGGTGAATGACGATGTTGGCTTGGTATTGCTCAACCGCTCTGCGGAACTCAAGCACACCGGCACGGATCGAACTGAAGTTGACTTTCGAAAAGTCGTTGGTGAGTTGTTCGAAGGTCACACCCACGCCAGCGGCGAACAGGTGCAACTGTTGATTCATGAACGAGGCGAAGTCGCCACTGTCGGGCGGTTCGGAAAACTTCACGTCCTCACCGGGCAGCAAGTATTGAGCGGTGCCCGGTTCGATGCGTGACTCGTCCTTGCCCTGCGAGAAGGTGGCATCCGGGATTGTGGAAGGCGGTAATACTTGGTCGTCCAAAGTCAGCTTGGTAATGAACACGGCAAAGCAAGCCGCCATTTCCTTACGGAGCCGTTCCGCTTCCGAGTACTTTTCAATTTGCTGGAGTAGGATCAACGCCGATGTCATGTGACCCCCGGTTGGTCTCAACTGACCGGCACGGGTGCGCTTCATTACGTGCAACATCTCGTCAGCCGGAATGAACACGTATTGCCCTACGCCCTCAGACACAACGATGGTGTCCCACGGGTTGACCTTCCAAAGGTCGTACCCTATGCGCTTGTCTTCGTTGTCAAAGACAATGCCCATTTTTACGTTGTTGCCTTCCGCCGTCATTGCGATGTTGCGGAACTCGGAAAGCTGTTCCGATTCGATCAACTGGACTGTGAAGGAGCCGTCATTGCGAGTGTGGAACCTAACGAAGACTTCCCCCGCTGCGAACAGTTCCATAGCCGCCAACGTTTGCAGACCATAGAACGAGTCAATCCCGTCATAGTCGGCTGCTTTTGACCACTTGTCCCAAGCGTCTTGAATCGTCTTCCGGGTGTCCGGGTCCGGGTGTAGAAAATGCGGAACGATACCGGAACCGATTACGTTGCTGACCCACTTGTTAAAAGCGCTCTCTGCAATGGCACTGTCCCGGATGGCGTCCCGTGTGCGCTTGCGGATCGTCTGCAAGTTGACTTCGGCAAGGGTGTTTGGTCCAAGTGGCGAAGCATTCCAGGTCTTCGTGTAGCGGTTGTATGCGCCTGCACTGTAGCCGTTGGGTGAACCAAGAGCATTGGTCTTAGGACGTGCTAGAACAGCGTCAATGATGTTGGTGAAGAAACCCATTAGTTGTACAGAAGTGTTTGCCGAATGCGAACTGTTCCGGTTTGCGAATCAAGGTAGGATTGAATTGCTTGACGTGCCTTCAAGAGATCGGCGGTTGTGTTGTACCGTGCCGATCCGTTTGCAAAACGAACTTCCAGCACACCGGCTGAAATCGCTTGAGAAATCGCAATCAAATCTTGCTGCGTCCAGATAGGAGGATTGTCCATACTGGAAGTTATTTAGTTGAATGCGAAGCCCGCCAACCGTTTAGGACGTGTTGCAACTGGCGTTGCAGGGCTGGCGGCTTCTTTCGCCTCGTTGCGCTCCGTCAACCGGCTTTCCAGACCCGCCCAATGATGGTCTTTGAAGCGATCAACGCCCACCATCGAAGCCGCCGCCCGAGCGTATACGGCCAAATCAAGCGGTTCATTGCGTGGGTTAATCTTCTGCCAAACAACTTCGCCAGTGTTCGCCTTCACCACTCGACGTTCCGAGCACAGACCCTCGAAGTAAGTTCTCTCGACCTTGGGGAAGTGCCAGCAATTCGCAACCGGCTTTCCATCCGGGTCAGGCTTCACATACCGCAAGTTGTCGAAGATTTCCGTTTTGCAACGGGTCGTTCCCACGCTCACAATCCGCACGCCCTGACGCTTCCGTGCTGCGTCTTCCTTCGATACACCGGCAATGATCTTTAAGTCATCATCGTTACCCTTGACGGGGACAACGGAACGATGCGAAGGGACGGAGATTAGCCCGCCTGCTGGTGTGTATGCCGGTTGCGGATGTCTCAGGGCAAAATCGTAGACCGGCTGTGGTCTCATGCCGGTGTCAATCGCCATCAACCAAATTGGAAGTATTGCGCCTGACTCGTGCCGGTACCCCTTTTGCAATACCCGTCTATCGAGTTCGGCCCACACTGCGGGCGATGTGACCGGCAATGCTGACTTGGCTTTGTCGTCCGCAAATGCTTGTATGACCTGATAGTCAATGAGCCAACATTCTTTGTCTCGACCGAAGGCGAAGACGCTGGTTTCAAGTCTTGGCGGGTTTTCCTGAACGTCCGTTGCGGCAACTAGAAGCAAGCCACGTTGCGGTATAACTGCGTCTTCACCGAATGGGTAGCTTTCACGACGCTCGTACAAGCGCTGTTCATCGGGTACCTGTCCGTCTTCCTTCCAGAGTTCGGCTAGACGTTCCGTTATGAACACCTTCAATGTTTGCTTGCTACGCTTGGCAATGAGGAAATCGGAAGCGAGTTCTTCCAAGGAGTTCCACGGGCTGTATAAGTGCGAAATCCAGAACCCGGCATGTCCCTTGAAAGGTTTGTCAGCACGCCATTGGATAAGCTCACACGCTTTCCGTCGCTGTACATCACTCCAGAACTCGCCACAATGCGAACACTCATAGCAAGTTGGTCCAGGGACTTCGCCATTCGAACCCCTGAGTTCTACTGGCAGCTTGTCGCCCCACTTCACCCGGTCAAAGGTGAGTATCTGGAACCCGCCGCAATGCGGACACGGAACCCACGGCTTACGTTGGTCCGACGCTTCATAGGCAAGCGCAATTCGGCTTTCCCCTTCATTGGTTGGTGAGCACGTCTGAATGATCTTTCGCAGCGATCCGAAGTTGGTTGTACGCCCTTTAGCTAGGGAGATCGGGTCACCGGCTTTACCGGCTGACGCCTCAAACTTATCGAGTTCATCAGCGAAAAGGTATCTAATCGTGCGACCGGCCAAGTTCCCCGGTACCAGCGCTGATACCGCCGTAAAGTTCCCCCCCGGAAAATCCATTGACAGAATGGTGTTATCCCGCTTCGCATCGGTGTTGATGATGTGACGCAATGCCGGGGAAGCCTGAATCATGGGCTTCAGGCGTTTCTTGGAAAACGCCATTGCGTCCGCTTCCTTCGGCTCCACGAGTAGGACGGGTCCAGGGTCTTCGGCGATCACGTAAGCAAGGGCACACTGTATGAAAAGCGTCTTGACGAGTTGGATTGCCAACATGCAAGTAATCTCCGTTGTGCTTGGATCGGTGAACGCATCAAAGATTTCCCGCTGCCATGCGTAGAGCTTGAGCAATCCATTTCGGGGTGCGAAATCGGTAGTCAGGTAGAAGTTCTGTTCCGCCCAGTCGGAGAGCGGTAGCCGTTGGGGTGGGGTCCAGAGGCTTGACCACTGGTGTATGAGGCTTGGCACACCGGTATTTACGCCGTCACACAAGAGAGCCTATACTCTTACATGGCCGACTCGACAGCGCAGAGTTACGTGTATGAACCAGGGAAGACCAAACCGACTACTCTTTACAAGTACTTTCCACCAGAACGTATCAGCGTCCTGGAGCAGTTGGAATTACGTTTCAGCCGCCCCGCTGAGTTCAACGATGTGTTCGATACCCAATTCTTGCTACCCAAGGGATCAGGAGCCGTCGCTGAACGCTTCCGGCTTAGGAATGAAGTTGGCATACTCTGCTTGACAGAGCGGGACGACAATCACTTGATGTGGGTCCACTATGCACGGAATCATACGGGTTTCGTGTTGGGCTTCAAGGCTTATGCTCCCTTTTTCAGCGACAATGAGCGGGAACTAAAGAAGGTGATTTACAAGACACGCCCTCAGGTGTTGGCAGAAGCGGACCCTGGAGCGTGCTTCTATAAGTCTCAAGTCTGGAAGTATGAAGAAGAATGGCGCTGTATTCGGCGTTTCAAGTCGGCAGAAGCCAGAATGGTTAGCTTTGACCCGAGCTTAGTTACTCACATCATCTTCGGCTCCGGGATGGAGTCGCATCATGTCACCGCACTCGTGCGGGTTGCGGCAATACTGGAAATGAACCATGTCACATTCATGCTATCCAAAGCGTCGCAGCAGGCGCACGTATTTCTAAACATCCCACAGACGATTTCGGTATGTGACAAATGCGACGGTGAAGGCCATATCAAGACGGAGACCCAATCAGCATGACGACTAAGATCCGGTAGGGTATTGAGCGAGTGCAGCAAGCGCCCGGTCAACCTCAGCGGCAATCAATCTGTCAATCGCAGCCGGATCTGTTTCAATGGCGAGACGGTCACGAAGGTCAGGAGCGATGCGGAGCAAGATGTTTCGAGCCTCGACGATCATTCCGGCAACCCAAGCGTTAACTTCGGCTATGGGTGCAAGGTCACCTTGCTTGACCTGTAGCTCTAGTTCTCGAAGTGAGGCTAGGGCAATTTCCTTGCGCCGTTGGGCTTCGTAGAACGTCTCTTCGTCGCCCGCTTCCGGCTGTTCGGATCGGCGTTCCTGCTTTTTGCGATACTCTTCGGCTTCCGCAATGATTTGTTCAGGAGTCTTTCCGGCTCCGAGCTTCCGTGATGCGGTCGTGATGCTGATTCCGGCTTTGCGGGCGAGTTCACCAACGCCTTTGTTGGTCGCTAGATTCTTGGGCTTTGGCATTCATAGGCTATGTACAAACATACTTTCGGCCCGTCACAAATCCTGTTTTGTCGCCATCGTCCCACCCGCCGATGGTGACTGGCAGGCAAGGACCCAATTCACTAGCGGAGCGAGGAGCTACTTTGGAGGAGTTGTATCGAATGCGTTGCTTCCATCCGCCTTGCAGTTTCCGAACGCAATCCAAGACACCTTGGTTGGAGAGATCTGCAATATGGTTGAGGGTGGTCCGCTGTGGGCCTCTGGCTCTTTAAAAGTGCGAGGAGTCCGTCTCTTATGGTCGTGACCGGGTTAGATTTGGCCCATTGGTCTGGGAGTGGAGGTTTCCCCGGACAATTACACATTATGCTGCTTCCTTGCATATCCATGGGTCGTGCGCTAATGGTGCCTACCGAAGTTAGGACGAAGTGTGTCAGCCTAAAGGCAACGTTCTTGGAATTGAATCGAACGGAGTAAAGCCCCAAGGCTTCCCATCCGGGCTTTTAGTTCGTGTAATGCGCCGGGTCATGGATTCGGTTCTGGCTAACTGTTTCTTGTAAGTCGGCGACCAGTGGACTCGAAGTTAGCAGACTAGCATCTGCCGTAAACCAGTCTTTGATCTGCAATACGTCCTGTTTGAGTCGCCTTGGAATATCCCCTGCGGCGACATATACCGTATTGCCTACCTGAAGTGCCTTGCAGGACGGTATTGATGTCTCTTTGCCCTGCGACCGGTAGGTGCCCTTTCCGTCAACACCGATAGTCACAAGCGATGGACTCCATTCGACGATGACGCTCGTTCCAAACACCAACTGCGTTGCGAACACGGTTCCTATTAGGAGTCTCACTGGCAGGTTGTCCTCTGCATTCAGAATATCAGCAGTGCCCATAGTTATGACGGCCATTTAGGGTGTAGCCGTGCCTAAGGACACGCTTGACCCACGTATGCGGATTCCGCCCCGTGTGTTGCCGTTCAGGTATCGAACCGCCATCATTAACAGTTCGGCATTGTCACCGGCAAGACCCATGATCGAATTGCAACGCCGATGTGTCAAACCACGGACCACACCGGTTGTATGGTCGTGCTCAACACAAACATCAAGCCCCATGTCTTGCTGGCATAGAGCACACTTGCCGCATTGTGATTGCAAGAGAGCTTCGTATTGACCGGGTGTCAGTCCGTACTTTCTGACGACGTGGTTGTATCGTCTCTTCTTTCCGTCGCTCTTGGCTTTGTACCGGGCTTGCCGGTCACGTGCCGATTGCTTGCCGGTGTCGGATTCCTTCCAACGGTCCAACATATCTTTCCCTTTGGCGGACGCTAGGTATCGTTTGACGGCTTGACGGTTGCGGGCTTTCTGTTCGGGTGAAGGATGCGTGACGCAGTACACACACTTCCAATCGGATTGATAGCGTTCCGTGTTGCCGCACTTGTAACAGGCTTTGCCGGTGTAAGTCGCTCTCATTGTCTGTTGAGAGACGCCGCAAGGTCAGCTTCACGAATGTACAGACGGCTTTTGAAAGACACCGGTACGAATGCTTTCAATTCGCCAGACTTGACCCGCCGATGCAAAAGGGTGGCATCTACATTGAGCCAACGAGCAACATCGGGGAGCGCATAGGCAAGTTCATTTTGAATCAGTCGGGCTTTGGGCCGTGACGATTTCTCTAGAGTTCCTTCGATCTTGACCGGGGTTGGTTGCGGTTGTAGTTCGGGTTCGGGCGGGTCAACGTTCACAGTTTGGCCCCGCCTAACCTGCATGATTGCAAATGTCATGTCAGTAGATAGACCGCATCTTTTGAGATGTCATCTAGAGATGGCATCTGATCTACTTGTCAAATAGCCCAATATGGCTTTCTTCGCCCCATTAGTATTGACATTAGTAATTGGATTTGTCGAAAGCAGAATGATAATATCGTCATCGGAAACGCACTGAATGAAGCCCACGGGAGCAAGCCTCAACCTTCTCGCTCTCACAAGCGCAATGGTGCGTTTCCATTGCTTCCCGTGGTCCGGTGACTCGTTGTTATAGAGGACGACCAAACGCAAGCCGTCACTGAGATTGAAATGAAAGTGAGTATTCAATGAGACGAGTTAAGAACGGAGAGTACCTGACCGGACATGCCAGCGTTTCTCTTGAGAAGTTTTACAAGCAGGTCGAACTGCACGAGCGATTCGGAAGTCATCCAGAAATCTTCATTTCTGACGGACGCCACGGGAAAGACAACGAGCACGATTCGGGCAGCATGGTTTGTGTAATCGGCGGGTTTCATAACGCCGTCGTCAAGGAAGACAAAGACGGGGTGACATACATTACGTTTACTGGTCCGGGACAGGATGACATCACCATAGGCGTTCAGGGAACCGCAGTGGTGCAGTATGCGGAAGCGACAGCGCCCACAGCCGCCACTAACGGAGGCACGCCGGAAGGTCAGGCCGATCTTGATAGGATGCGATCCGTAGCCGCTGCACGGACGATTCCTATTACGGGTGCGGACACAGCGGAGCCGGAACCGAACCCAAACACGGACCCGAGCTAACCCGCCGTCATCACGTCGTCAACACTGACAACGCCCCGAGCCTTCAAGATTTCTTTGATGCGCTGTTGACCGTCCGCAAGGGTCGTTTTGAATGCGTCACACCCGCCCTTTGTCGCATACAGGTGTATCCGGTCACACATCGGACAAAGCACCCGGACCCGTGGGTACGTATCGAGCATTGAGATTTCGACGACGGCCCGTTGCGCTGGTGGGAGCGACGATAGGACGCTCTCAATGAGTTCGGGAAGTGGTTGCGGTACGGCTAACATGCGGATATCTATGTAGGAGGCAAAAAAGGAAAGCCCGGTGAGTGAACGAGTGATTCACCACCGGGCGAGGATTGGACACCGAGGAGAAGCCGTGGCGTCCATTGTGCAATATGTGGGTATTTAGCTATCCCGCTTGCTGTCGCAAGACAGGAAGCTATGCGGCAAGCTCCGCTCGTCTGGCAATGGCTTCCTTGGCTTGTTCCCGTTTGCGCTTCAACCGTTCTTCGTAGCTGGTAATGACTTCGGCTCCGGTCTCAATGAAATGTTGTTGCAGAGTGTTGACGTAATGCCCTTCGTCGCCGTCTTGATGGTCGAACCCTTTAACGTGCTCAATAAACTTTGCACGGGTATAGGCGGCTTTTTGTTCGCTGGCGATCCGTCGCAGGAAGGCACTGTGAACGATCTGGGACAAATAGGCAAAAGCGCCACCAACCCGGCACTTGGTTGCATCGAAGTTTTTCACGTACAAGGTCACGGCCATGAGTCCATCGCCGATCATGTCATCACGATAGGTGTAGGAGAGAAAGTTTCCTTTGCGTGATAGCTTCGTTGCGATCAATAAAGCCGCTTCCGCTACTTGGTCGGGGATGGGCGGAACCGGTTGCTTGGTTTGAATGGCGTGCTTTCGAGCTTGCGACCATTCGGTTAGGATCTTGGTCAATGCGGGGTTGTCAATGTAATGATGGCTTTGAGTGGGACTCATGCCAACATTTAGCGGTCATGCAATGAGGTTCATGAAATCAGTTGGCGGCTTAAGGCCGCCAACTGGAATCTGTTTTCATCCATCTCATCGGTTTAAGGGAAAGCGAGTACAAGACGTGATTGGATGCCGTCAAGAACTCGCTACCGTTTCCATCATTCGGAATCGGGATTAGCTGTAGTCTCACCCGTTGGCTGCCCGGTATACTAACCGCCCGCTTGTTCCTCTCCAGGTGTCGGGTACCGTCTTTCGACGGGTTAGGCTAATCGGGTTCTGATGGTTTCCGACCGCTGTAGGTTAACGCTAACGACTTTGACCACCGTGGTTCGACACGGATATACAAGCCGGGGTTGTTTCCAACCCATCTTGCCAGCGGCTCTTATGTCGCCCTCTGGACTTCACACCGTTTGTCAGTTGCCATCTAGCACGATGCTGCTATGGTTTGAAAACCTCGGTCTGCCATTCGTTCATGTGGTCGTTATCACCGGGTCCACATTGGCGAACTGAACGAGCTTCAAGTACTCATTTATCATTCCACGGTTTTCTATTTTGTCAACGTGCGGAGCCGTTCACGACGTGAACACGTTCCGTTTTGGAATTGTTGTTGACAACAACAACCACCCGGTTTAGTTGAAGGCATCCGGGGGTAGATTCACAATGAAGCCATCAACCTCGATGGTGGACCCGCATTCCGGCTGACGGGGGTTGACGGTGGCTTGGAGGAGCCATCCGGTTTGACCTTTGAAGACGCCGCTGTTGATGTGAATGAGCGCCACCCGTCGAAAGCGCTCCCTGTTGGGCATCGTGATTATGTCGTTGCGTTGCATCTCTCAATACCCGGACTCCTTCCGATCCTCCGCAGTCGGATAAACCCGCCCGACCACCGCTGCCTTGTAGACATAGAGGAACGTCGGCGGGTCTGGTCTATAATCGCTTTCCGGGTCCCCGTACTCTCCCTCTTTTGCCCAAACATCTAATGCTTCCTGTATGGCTTCTTCTTCGGTCTTTCCGCTGGCGTATGCGAAATTGTTTGATCCCACCACCAGAAAATGGAAATCGCCATCTCCGTGATACCAGCTTGCTACTCGTTCGTTGTACATTGTTGCTTCCCTTTCACCCTTTCTATCGGAGCCGGGGGAGTGGACTGTAACGCCATCCGCTCTTAGCACGCTTCGAAGGAGGCGACAGGGGTATAAGGTCTTAAGCCGATCAACACCGTTGCCGGAACTGCGATAGGAAAGGTGAGGTTGATGCACACGCAATGTTCGATGAAGCGTTTATTGATGCACTGGCAAAGGCGGTTGCTCCTCGTCTTGCTTCATTGATTCACCCACATCTGAAGGCAGCGATTGTTCCACGCTATTTGAACTTGGAGCAAGCCGCCGATTACCTTTCAACGACCCCGGACGGAGTGAGGGGCATGTTGAGAGCAAATGTGTTTCCCGCCCGAAAGATCGGGGCACGACTCTTCATTGACGTTGAGGACATTGACGCCGCAATGAATGATGCCGTTCATTACTGCAAGACTCCCTAAGGCGATTCCCCTACTTGAACGCACTGGATGTATTTGCTACCATTGAGTCATGGAAGCAACCAACGAAGCGAAGAACAGGGCCAAGGGCGAAGGCAGCATCTATCAAAAGTCGGATACCGGCGTGTGGATGTTCTCAATCATGCACAACGGAAAGCGCCTCACTCGTTCGCTGAAGACGACGGACGAACAGGAAGCCTTAAAGAATCTCAAAAAGGTTCGCAACAACTTCTTAGGCCGCATTGACCGGGGAGAGCTTGAGCCATCCACAGAGGCGAACGTCACACTTGATGAACTGCTGACCGACTACACCCGGCACGTCAAACAGAACAGTCACAAGTCAGCACGCATCATCGAGCTAGTCATCAACAAAGTTCGGAAGGCGAAGGAGTTCGGAAACGGTGAAAAGGCGACCCGCAAGGTTGGATCTTTAACGACCACCGATTTCGAACGCTACCGAACCCGGCTCGTAGAGACGGAAGAAAGCGCCAGTCATTCGACCGTCAACAATCACTTCGCCTACATTCGTGCGGCTCTGTATCTCGAAACGAAGCGGACGCCCTCTCGTGTCGCCAAGGTACCCCACATTCCCATCGTCCGGGTGAACAATCGGCGGTTGGGCTTTATCGAGTACGATGCACACGAGTACATCTTGGCTGCCCTGCCCCGGTCAATCCAAGCTCTGTTCGTGATCGCCTTTCATTCCGGTTGCCGGTTGGGAGAGATTCTTGCAATGCGCTGGTCGCATGTGGACTGGACGAACAAGATTATCCGGCTTCCCGAGTCGAAGAACGGTAGCCAGCGCAACCTTCCGTTCTGGGGTTCGGTCGAAGAATACTTGACCCGCCAGAAAACCTGTCGTGACGAGAACTACCCGGAACAGGAGCGCTTGTTCTTTTGGATGGCCGAAGACACCGAGCTTTCCCACGGGGGACGGAGAAACCTTCCAGGTACGCCCGTCGAAGACTTCCGGGGTTCGTGGACTAACGCCGTGACGGAAGCGCACAGACTTCGCCCTAGCGAGATTCCTGCGGACCTCCTGTTTCACGACTTGCGCCGCTCTGCGGTGCGGGTCATGATCCAAGACGCCGGAATCCCAGAAGCCCAAGCTATGTTAATCAGCGGTCACGAGACACGATCCATGCTGGAGCGGTACAACATCGTTTCGCTGAAGAATGTCCAGGACGCTGGCGCAAAGCTCCATGCTTGGGCAAAGGAGCGCAAGGCCAAACGACGACCCGTCCGCAAGGTGGTAGCAAAAGGTAGCAAACAGCGCCGCAGGACTGCCTAACATTTGCTACCATATTTGCTACCTGACAAAAACTAGAGCCGCCTTTCGGGGCGGCTCATTTCATTTAAGTTCCCTATTTTCTGTTTAGTGCGAACGGTGGGGGTCGAACCCACATGGCTGTTAACCGCTGGAACCTAAATCCAGTGCGTCTGCCAATTCCGCCACGTTCGCACGGAGGGAACTGTTCGCATTATAGCGACTACCGTGCGTACGCCGCGATCACTCGCGCCGCTTCCGTCCGAGCCGACGGTTTTAACCGGGGCGTCTTCCGCCCGCACCCGCACGGAGCCGTCTCCCGAGGTAGCTTGCTTTTGAACGACGCCGACTCGATGTGCAATCCGTCGTGAGCCTCGCACTCCGCCGCCAGCACGACGCCCCGATCCCCGATAATTTGCTCGAACACCGGCACCCGGAACGCCCGCCACAGCTTGTCTCGCTGCGCCGCCGTCAGCAACGGCTCCCCGGGCCGGGCCAGCACGATCAGCGCATGCGTCAGTGAAGGAATGTGCTCCGGCAACAGCGCCTCCATCTGCGCCCACGTCCCCGCAATCGCGCACGGTGTGAACGCGGCCGCCGCCGCATTCCAACCTTGGGGGAACACGCGCACCAGCCCCCGCGGCCGGAACCACGGCTTCAGCACCGCCGTCGGAGGCGCCGGAGGCACCGGATAGGCCAAAGCCGCTTTGCGCGAGAAGAAAGGAATCCTCACGCTAATGTCGTCTTTTTAGGGGGTCAGAATTCTCAGGAGATTTTCGCCGAACACCGCCCCCGCATCCGCCGCCGGCAATCCAATCTCATACAGCGCCCGAGCCTGCTCCTCGAAAATCGCCTGATGCCACCCACGGGGAAAGAAAGACGAATCCGTGCCGAACAGAAGGCGATGAGGACCCGCTACATCCAGCGCTCTCTTAAAAACTCCCCGCAGATCCCCGCGAGACTCCAGATGATGCGGCTCCGAATACTTCACCCAGTGATTCGAGCTCGAAGTGTCCAGGTACACGTTCGGACACAGGTCCGCCAGCATCAACGCCTCGCGAAAATACCCCGCGCCAAAATGCGGCACGATCATCGGGACGCTCGGATGCCGCAGCGCTACCGCGTGCAGGTCGATCGGATTCGCGTACCGCATGTCGAACGGCGACGGCAGCCCCAGTTTCCCCCGCACCCCCACGCTCAACACCCCACAGTGCACGAACACCGCCCGCCGATTCTTCTCCGCCCACTCGAACACGCCCTTCGCCGCGTCGTCCTGCACCGAATAGCAGTGCATCGCCGGAAACAGGCACGCCACCTGCACCCCGGCGAGAGCCTCCGGATTCCAGTTCCGCGGATTCACCATCGCATACGCAAAAAACCGCTCTGGAAACGCCCGCACCGCCGCCGTGACCGAAGCTTCATCGCCCGGAATGCTCGCGATCAACGTCGACTTCGCCACGCCGTGCCGGTCCAACTCCTGGACCCACGCCGCCGCCAGCCGTTCCGCCTCGTCCCCTTCCGGCGTCGCCAGCGGAACGTGCCAATCCAGTTGCTGCGCCGCGCCCTCCAGCGTCAGCCCCGCCTTCTGCGAAACCAGCAGGGAAAAGAATCGGTGCGAGAAGAAATGAACGTGCGCGTCCGCCACCGCCAGCGGCCCCCAGGGTGATTCGCGCAGAGGCAGCGCCGCCACCGCTATTGCCCTCCGGCGCTACGAATCTGGGTCAGTCCCGTCGAGAGCGCCAGTTGCGTGAGCCCCGCCACGTTGTTCACACCCAGCTTTCGCATCATCGTTTTGCGGTAGCTGCGAACCGTCTGCTCACTCAGATCCAGCATCGTGGCGATTTCCTTACTGGTCTTGCCCTCGGCCACCAGGCGCAGCACCTGCACCTCGCGCGGAGATAACGCGTCCAGTTGCGAGTTCCCCTGCTTCGATTCCAGGTCGCCCTTCTGAATCCTCGTCAACAGCCGGTCGGAAACCTGCGGACTCAAGTAAATCCCGCCGCCCGCCACCATGCGCAGCGCTTCGATCAAATCCATGTCGGAGGCGCGCTTCAGAATAAATCCGCGAGCCCCGGCGCGAATCGCCCCCACCACGGAATTCTCGTCGTCATGCATGGAAAGGATCACGATCTTGCAATCCCCGTGCACGCGCAAGATTTCCTGCGTCGTTTCAACACCGTTCAGCCCTGGCAGCCCGATATCCATCACCACCATGTGCGGATGCTCACGCTTGGCGAACTGCACGGCGTCGGGACCGTTCTCCGCCTCGCCCACCACCCGGAATTCGGTACTCCGGCTCAGGATGGCTTTGAGCCCGTCGCGCATGATTTTGTGATCATCGACGAGCAGAACGTCGAGTGGCATAGAGGATGGAAACAATTGTACTCTCTTTTGTTGCAAGGTCCAATAAAACTCCGGCCGGCCGCAGCCGCCGCGCCAGAGCATTCACTTCCCCGCGCGGCCATCGCACGCGACCTTTCCACTGCATGCGGACCGCCAACCGCTGGCCGGACCCTCGTACCGAGATCCGCACCGGCTTTCCCACGGCCCGGCCGAGCGCGTTCACGATAATGTCATAGATCGCGACCGCTGCGGCTGCCGGCAACTTCGACGCAGCCCCGTAGGAAATCGTCACCCCAGGACCATGCTCCTCCGCCAGCCGCGCCAACGCCCGCTCCAGCCCGATGTGCGACGCCGGAGACGCGTCCAGCTTCTGGCTCAGCGCCCGGATGCCGTCCGTCACCTGGTCCAGCAGCTGGAGTATTTCCTCCACCGTAGCCGCCGTGCCCGGCTGATCCATGCGCAGCAGCTGCAGATGGATTCCCGCCGCCGAAAGCAGCGGACCCGGCTGATCGTGCAGAGCCCGCCCCGCTTCCTGAAGCTGGCGCCGGGCCTCGTACAAATCCCGCGCCAGAAGATCGGCTTCAGCTTCGCGCGCGGACGGCATACAGGGCCTATTTCTTGCGTTGCAGAACGCGCCGCGCCGCCGCGATCACGTCTCGCGCGATCAGGCCATACTTGTCCAACAACTGCTCCGGCGTCGCCGATTCCGCGTACGTATTCTGGATGCCCACGAACTCCATCGGCACCGGATGCGTCTCCGAAACAACCTGGGCCACGCGCACGCCCAGCCCCGCGTCCACCAAATGCTCTTCGGCAACCACGATCGCCCCGGTCTCCCGAGCCGCGCGCGCGATCGCCTCCCGGTCCAGCGGACGCACCGTGTGCATGTCGATCACTCGCGCCGAAATCCCCTCCGCTTCGAGAGCCTCCGCCGCGCGAATTGACTCCGCCACCATCAGACCGGTCGCGATCAGCGTGACCGCGGTACCTTCCACCAGTTCCACGGCCTCGCCGATCTTGAAGGGCCGGTCCGCGCTATAAATAATCGGAACTTTCACGCGCCCCGTGCGGATAAACATCGGACCGTCGAACTCCGCCGCCGCTTTCACCAGCGCCATGGTCGAAACTTCATCCGCCGGAGACACCACCGTGAACCCGGGCAGCGAGCACGCCAGGCTTAAATCCTCGATGCTCATCTGCGAAGGACCGTCTTCTCCAATCGAAATCCCGCTGTGCGTCCCCACCACCTTCACGGCCACTTTCGGATACGCCGCCGTGGTGCGAAGCTGCTCGAACCCTTTGTTCATCGCGAACACCGAAAAGGTCGACGCGAACGGAATCTTCCCCGACGAAGCCAGCCCCGCCGCGATGCCCATCATGTTCGATTCCGCGATGCCGCACTCCACGAACCGGTCCGGAAACTCCTTTGCGAACCCCGCCGTGTAGGTCGATTTCGAAAGGTCCGCATCCAGCACCACTACGTTCGGGTTCGCTTTCCCCAGCTCCACCAGCGCCTTGCCGAACGCCTCGCGCGTGGCCATTCCCATCTTCAATTCATACTTCGTTTTAGCCGGCATTACGCAAGCTCCTGGAGCGCTTTGGCGCATTCGTCGCGAGTCGGCGCGACGCCATGGAATTTCGGATTGTTCTCCATAAAGGAAACGCCCTTGCCCTTGATCGTATGCGCGATGATGCACGTCGGACGGCCCTGCACGCTCCTGGCCTCGCCGAACGCGTTCTGCAGCGCCGCGATATCGTGTCCGTAAACCTCAATCGCGTGCCACCCGAAGCTTCGCCACTTATCCGCCAGCGGCTCTAGATCGAGAATATCCTTTACGAACCCGTCCAATTGAATCTTGTTGTAGTCCACAATCGCCACAACGTTGTCGATTTTGTGGAATGACGCAAACATCGCCGCTTCCCAGATCTGTCCCTCTTGAATTTCGCCGTCGCCCAGCACCACATACGTCCGGGAAGGACGCTTGTCCAGCCGGGCCGCCAGCCCCATCCCGATCCCCAGCGAAAGCCCCTCGCCCAGCGATCCCGTCGACGCTTCCAGCGCCGGCAAAAACCGTACGTCAGGATGCCCCTGATAGATCGAACCCAGCTTCCGCAGCGTATTCAACTGATCCACCGGGCAATATCCCAAGTCCGCCATCACCGCGTAGAGAATCGGGCAGCAGTGCCCCTTCGAAAGAATGAACCGGTCCCGATCCGGCCACTTCGGATTCGCCGGATCGTGGCGCATCACGTCGTAAAACAGCGTCACCAGGATCTCCGCCGCCGAGAGCGAGCCGCCCGGATGCCCGGAACCCGCCTCCGTGATCATCTCGATCACCTGCCGCCGCGCGCGCTTCGTTATCGCGGCCAGTTCCGCCGCGTCATGGATGGGTCGTATCACTTTCTCCAATGTAGCAGTTCGCTACACTTGATCGAATGCGTGCGCTGGAAGATTTAGCGAAGTGCAAAGGCCAGTTCGGCCATGACTCCGCCCGCCGGACCGCGGCATTACTCGAACGCCTAGCCCCGGCCCGCTTCCGTGCCCCCGCCGACCTTATCCAGCTCCACGAAACCGTCCTCTTCCTCCGCGCCTATCCCCAAAGCGCACGAGTAGCCCGCCTCGCCGACGACCTCCTTCGCTCCTTCGGCGACCGTCTGCGCGGCATCGACCCCGCACCTTTCGATGATCCCGAAGTCGCCGGCATCGCCGGTACCGCCCTCTCCACCAATTTCAGTTGGGAATTCGCCAATTTCCTCACTTCTATCAGGGAGCCCGTCGAAATCGACTGGGAAGACTACGCCCATCCCGAACGCCTCGGCGTCCTTCTGGGACACTACATCCCCATGGCCTTCGATGACTGGGCCATCGAGCCTCATGCCGACTGGCGCGCCTGGTTCGAAAACGCCCGCTGGAACCTTCCACGTGTGCTCCGCGACGTCGGCGACCCGCGCGTCTACGATCTCCTCGAAATCCCCCTGCGTTGGACCCTCAGCCCCTCCGCCGCGCGCTCCAATCTCCGTGTGCCCCGCCACGACCTCTTCATCCATCACGGCCCGTTCCTCAAGCGCCGCGACGTCTCCGTCGAAGCCGCCTTCGCCGAGCCGCCCATCCCCCTCAAACTCCTCCCGCCGCGCTCCGGCAAGGCCGTCGTCCGTACCATCCTCACCGCCTCTGCCAGCCGCTACCGCGAACTCTACGGCTTCCAATTCCCGGATGCCGGGCACGTCTATCACGCCGACCTCGGCCGCGGCGTCGATCTCTACTCCTTCGGTCTCCCGCCTGAGAACAGGCTGCCCCTCCGCGCCTATCACTGCGGCATGTTCTTCAAGAACGGCGTGCCCATGGGCTACGTCGAGACGCTCTCCTTCTTCGAACGCTGCGAAGTCGGTTTCAATCTCTTCTATACCTTCCGCGACGGCGAAACCGCCTGGCTCTACACGCGCCTGCTCAAAATCCTCCACCAGCAGCTCGACGTCATGTGCTTCTCGGTCGACCCCTATCAAATCGGCCACGAAAACGAAGAAGCCATCGAATCCGGGGCATTCTGGTTCTACTACAAACTCGGCTTCCGCCCCGCCTCGCCCGAAAACGCCCGGCTCGCCGCCCGCGAAGAGGCGAAAATCGTCCAAACCCCCGGCTATCGAACTCCCGGCGCTACCCTCCGCCGCCTCGCCGCCTCTCCGCTCTTCTATGGCGACTCCGCCGCCGACTGGACGAACTTCTCCCTCCACCGCCTGGGCACGAAAATCCCGAATCTCGGGGAGGACCTCGCACGTGCCAAGCGCGCCCCGGAAGAAGTCCGCTACCTGCGCCTGCTCCAGAAGCGTCCAAACCTCCGCCGCAAAGTCCTGGCCGCCTCCTCCGTGGATCGGAGCCGCGATGCGTAGCATGCGGTAGATCGCAGCCCCGCCCTACCGAAAAACCCCCAGGGCAATCCGAATCCCCTGCTCATACCGCTCCGCCAGACAGGCATCCTGGATCTTCGCGACATCCTGATCCAACGCCCGGCGCAGCCCCGCGGCGATGTGCCGGTTCCACGCCTTCACGCCCGCCTTCCCATACTTCTTGATCGCCCGGCTCCCCAGAATCTCCCCCACTTGGACCGCCTCCGCCCGCGTGAATCCCGACGCCCGGAGACACTCCATCCCCGCCGCGATCCACGGCAGCAGCAGCGGAGCGCTCATGTGGATCCCCGCGAAGTACAGCGACTTTCCCGCCGGAGCCAAACAAATCAGCTTGCGCTTTTCTTTTTCCAGCAGCGCCCGCAGCGCCCGGACCGTCGCCGCATGCCCCTCCGCCACGAAGATTTTCTCCTGCGTGTCCGGAACCGGATTCAAGGTCGCCACCCGCGCGCCTGTCCCCTTCAACGCATCGGGAGCCAGACTATCCCGCTCGCAACCGCACAGCACCACCATGGTCTTGGTGAACGGAGCCTTCCGAATCGGCGTCCGCACCGCCAGATCGCGCAGCACCCGATCCAGGCTCGCCTCCGGCACCGACACCCAGATCATCGGGCAGCCGTCCAGAGCCGAGTAATGCGATGCCGGCGAACCGGCCCGCAGCGTATTCGACATTTGGCGCGCCACTCGAAACGAAGGCGCTTTGATCGGACCCAGCCGCGCGGTCAACGCCGGCAACCGGGTTAGGAAAGACTGGCTTAGGCCACCGGCGCAAACCAGCCCCATCCCGTCAGGGAGCTTCATGCACCGGACGAGGATTCGAGGATGACACGATTTTTGAACTCCTGAAGGCGGTCACGATACACCGCCGCTTGTTTGAAATCAAACTGCTTGGCGGCTTCTCGCATCTTCTGTTCCAACTCCGCCAGATACGCCTCTCTCTGTTCGGGCGCGATCTCCACGTCCTCACCCGGATCGTCCAGCGGCACCGTCACGTAATCTCCCTCCGCAATCGCGATCAGGTTCAAGTCGATCGGCTTCACGATGGATTGCGGCGTGATATTGTGCGCCGTGTTGTACGCCGTCTGCACCGTGCGTCGCCGAGTCGTCTCGTCGATCGCCCTCCGCATCGACACCGTCATTACATCCGCGTACAAAATCGCGTGACCGTTCAGATGCCGCGCCGCCCGCCCCATCGTCTGAATCAAAGACCCCATCGACCGCAAGAATCCTTCTTTATCCGCGTCCAGAATCGCCACCAGCGAAACCTCCGGCAAATCCAGACCTTCGCGCAACAAGTTCACCCCGATCAGCACATCGTAAGTCCCGCGCCGCAGATCCCGCAAAATCTTCACCCGGTCCAGAGTCGATACCTCCGAATGCAGATACGCGCACTTGATCCCCGCCTCGGTGTAATGCTCTGAGAGATCCTCAGCCATCCGCTTCGTCAGCGTCGTCACCAGCACACGCTCATCCAGCTCAATTCGTTTACGAATTTGCTGCAGCAAATCGTCCACCTGCCCGCGAATCGGCCGCACTTCCACTTCCGGATCCACCAGCCCCGTCGGCCGCAGAATCTGCTCAATCACCGCCCCACCCGTCTTCGTCAGCTCATACGGGCCCGGCGTCGCCGATACAAACACCGCCTGATGCACGCGGTTCTCAAACTCCTCAAACGTCAGCGGACGATTGTCCAGCGCGCTCGGCAGACGGAACCCGTACTTCACCAGATTCTCTTTTCTTGACCGGTCCCCGTGATACATGCCCTGCAGCTGCGGAATCGTCTGGTGGCTCTCGTCCAGAAACATCAACGAATCCGGCGGCAAGTAATCCAGCAGCGTCGGCGGAGCCTGCCCCGGCAACCGGCCCGAAAAATGGCGCGAATAATTCTCGATCCCGTGACAGTATCCGATCTGCTTGATCATCTCCAGATCGAACATCGTCCTCTGCCAGATCCTCTGCGCTTCAATCCGCTTGCCCTGCTTGTCGAGTTCCCCCTTCCACCACGTCAACTCATTCTCGATGCTCCGCAGCGCATCCACACGAGTCTCTTCACTCATCACGTAATGCGTCTTCGGATATACAGGAAGACGCAAAAACGTCTGCTTTACCTGTCCGGTCAGCGGATCCACCTGCTCCAGTGACTCGATCTCATCGCCCCACAGATTGATCCGGAACGCCAGATCGTCGTAGGTCGGATACAGCTCGATCACATCGCCGCGCACCCGGAACGTCCCGCGTTTGAAGTCTCCCTCGTGCCGCTCGTACAGGATCTCCACCAGCCGCGAAGTGATCTCCTCGCGCGAGATCTTCTGCCCCTTCTCGAGCATCAGCAGCATCCCGTAATAGGCCTCAGGCGATCCCAAGCCGTAAATGCAGCTCACGCTCGCGACGATGATGCAATCCCGCCGCTCGAACAGACTCCGCGTCGCCGAGAGCCGCAACTTGTCCAGCTCGTCGTTAATCGTCGCTTCCTTCTCGATGTAAACGTCGCCCGAAGGAATGTAGGCTTCCGGCTGGTAGTAGTCGTAATAACTGACGAAGTACTCGACCGCGTTCGAAGGAAAGAAGCTCTTGAACTCCTGGTAAAGCTGCGCCGCGAGAGTCTTGTTATGCGCCAGCACCAGCGCCGGCACTCCCATCTTCTCGATCACCTTGGCCGCGGTGAACGTCTTGCCGGACCCCGTGACGCCTAGCAGCACCTGATGCTGCTCGCCCTCTTTGAGTCCCCGTACCAGCGCATCGATCGCAGTCTGTTGATCGCCGCGCGGTATATAGTCGATCCCCAGGCGGAATGAAGACATGTTCCCTTATAGATAGTTTACCGGGACGTCCCGGCTACCCGCCCGTTCCACGAAAAACGCTCGTTTCCGAGAAATACTGTTAGTCTAACGTTCATGTGGAAACCGCTCCTCGCCGCTGCCACCGTGCTCCCGTTGTTTACCCCGTTGCTCGCCCAGTCCTCCTCCCCCACGCCTGCCCCCGGTGACTGGCCCATGTACAGCCATGACCTTGCCGGTACCCGCTACTCGCCTCTCACGCAGATCAACGCGAAGAATGTTTCCAAGCTACAACCCGCCTGGACCTATCATCTCCGCACCGATGCCGAGCGGAATGCCGCCGGCGGCGGAGGCGTGGCCGGATTCTCCGAAGTCACACCCATCGTCGTCAACGGCGTCATGTATCTCACGGCGGGCAAGCGCGTCGTTGCCCTCAATCCCGACACGGGCGCGGAACTCTGGACCTATACGCTTACCGGCGCAGGCAACCCCTCCAACCGCGGCGTCTCCTACTGGCCCGGCGACAAATCCAATCCCCCGCGCATCATCTTTACCGCCGGCAGCCGCATGCTCGCCCTCAACGCCAAGACCGGCAAAATCGACCCCGGCTTCGGCAAGGAAGGCGAGGTCGCGCTCGGCACGCCCTACAACTCCCCGCCCACCATCTTCGGCAACTCCATCTTCGTCGGCGCAAACGTCCCCGAGCAGCCCGCCACGGGACAGCCCGGCAACACCCGCGCCTACGACGCCCGCACCGGAGCCAAATCCTGGGAGTTCCATTCCGTCCCCCAGCCAGGCGAGCCCGGTAACGAATCCTGGCAAGGCGACGATTGGAAAGGTCGCACCGGCGTCAACAACTGGGGCTTCTACATGACCGTCGACGCGCAGCGCAACCTGCTCTACACGACGTTCGGCAGCCCTGCCTCTGATTTCTACGGGTTCGACCGTCCCGGTGACGACCTCTTTGGCAACTCCGTCGTCGCCCTCGACATCACCACCGGGAAAATGAAGTGGTTTTTCCAGGCCGTCCATCACGATCTCTGGGACATGGACCTGCCCCCCTCTCCGCCGCTTCTCGACGTCATGATCAACGGGAAAAAGACGCCCATCCTCGCACAGACCGGCAAGCTCGGCTACATGTTCATCCTGAATCGCGAAACCGGCAAGCCCGTCTTCGGCGTCAAAGAAACTCCCGTGCCTCAAAGCAAGGTCCCCGGCGAGCACACCTCCGCCACCCAGCCTATTCCGATCAAGCCCAAGGAACTCTCCACCCACAACTTCAAGATGGAGGATCTGGTCACCGCCGCCGACACCAACGAGGAGCACGCCAAAGCCTGCCAGGAACTGGTCGCCAAAGCCGGCCCGCTCTATAACGAAGGCCCCTTTACCCCCTGGGTCTACCGCGCCCCCGGCACGCCTCCGCAATCGAGCATCATCTTCCCCGGTGCGATCGGTGGCAACGACTGGGGTGGCTCCTCCACCGATCCCAAGCTCGGCTACGTCTTCGTCAACACGTCCAACTATGCCAGCTTCGGCTGGCTCGAAAAGATGCCGGATAACGCGCGCGTGCCCTACGATCAGCGCAGCGTCTTCGGCAACCCCGTGGCCTCGAAATTCTGGGACCGCAAGACCGACGCGAGCGGGGCTCTGCTCGGCGAGCAGAGCTGGCCCTGCCAGAAACCGCCATGGGGACTGCTGACAGCCGTCAACGCCGCCACTGGCGAGTTCGCCTGGCAGGTCCGCCTCGGAGTCACCGATGAGCTTCCCGAGGGCAAGCGCAACACCGGCCGCGTCAACCTCGGCGGATCGATCGCTACTGCCGGAGGCCTGGTCTTCATCGGCGCATCGAACGACAAGCGCTTCCGCGCCTTCGATTCCAAAACCGGCAAGGAGCTGTGGATCACCAAGCTCGACTACAGCGCCATCTCCGTGCCCATCACCTACGCAGGCAAGGGTGGCAAGCAATACGTAGCCATCTCCGCCTCCGGCGGCGGCGCGATTACGAGTCCCAACGCGAGCCGCACCGAATCGCTCTACGTCTTCGCTCTGCCGTAAACGACCGCTCCAAACCGAGCCGCCGAGTTGGTGAAGCTGGGCCTAATACCCCAGCTTCATCATGCCTTCCGACTTCCCGTCGACCGTCGTCTTCGTCAGCCACTCCAGCGACGCCTTAAACAACAGTAAGTGGTTCTTCTCCCACATCGCATTATGTGACGAGCACGCCAGATCCACGAAAACCTTCTTCGGCGAACCCAAATCCGCATAAAGCGCGCGCACATTATCCGGATTCACCTGCTTGTCGTGCACACCCGAAACCATCAGCGTCGGAGTCATCGTCTTCTGCACCAATGCCTGCGTCCAGCCCCAGCTCGTCACCTGCGGAGCTCTCCGCACCCCTGTGCCCCAAGTCGCCCCCACGGAGTCCGACGCCAACATCTCCGACCACACCGAATTCAGCGCCGCCGGATCGTACTGCTCCGTGCAGCCCACCTGCCGGTCCCAATTCGCGATGAACTCCTCGCGCGACTGTGTGTTGAACGTCGCGCCCTTCGCCGGAACCTCCGCCGGAGGGTTCGCGCCCGCCGTGCGATTGTACGCCGGAGCCAGCAGCACCATTTTCGCCACCTTCTCCGGATGCTGCCCCGCATACCCCGCCGACCGCGGTCCGCCCTGTGACCACCCCAGCAGATTCAATTTGTCCACGTGCCGCAGCGCCCGAATATGGTCCACCACCGCGTCGATGTCGTTCCAGTCCGAAGGAATCGTCGTCATCTGCCGCGGATAACTGGCATCGCAAGGCTTCGGAATCAGCACCGGCACATACAACGCTTGCTGCACCGCCGAAAGATTGCAAGGATCGTTCATCGCCGCCGGACGAGTGGACCGTCCATACCCCGTCATGTCCGCCGAGAAAACATCGAACCCCGCATGAGCCAAGTACGCCATCCAGCTGTAATCCTGATAAGGAACGTCGAAGGAAACCTCCGCCGGAGTCCCCGCCCCATGGATAAACAACGCTACCCGGTCCGGCCCCGGCCCCCCGCGCAGCACCGTCCCCGCCTCCACCACTTCCCGAACATAAATCTGCGTCGTCTGCCCGGCAATCGCTGGCACCGCCGACTTGACCTCGACATAGTGGTCCACCCGCAGCAACCTGCCCGCATCGTCCGCGAATCCCATCGCCGCCATCCAAAGCGCCGAGCCCATCAGAAGAAGAGGTTTCATCGAGAAGATCTCCGAAAGCAATCCTACATCATCACCGCAGGCGGCGCCGGATCCTCCGGCCTCCCCGCTTTCCCCAACGGCAGCTTCACTAAAATCGCCCCAATCGCGAGAAACACCGCAAATCCGAGTCCATACGATGGATCCGCAAAAAAGTGATGAATCGGCTTATCCGCCGCCTTAAACGCGCCGATCAGCAACCCCGTGAGCGCCTCCCCCGCGATCAACCCACTCGCGATCAGCACCCCCGTATTCTCCACCCGAGCCTTCTGCGCCTCATTATGCCCGGCCCGCTTGCTGTACCAATCCTGCAGCCACCGCAGCGACCCGCCCATGAAAATCGCGAAGCTCGTATTAAACGGCAAATACATCCCCACCGCCACCAGCATCGGACTCCGCACCTTCAGGAAAATCATCGCCACTCCGAATAGCGCCCCCGTGAACACCAGCGGCCAAGCCATCTCCCCGCCGACAATCCCCTGCGCCAGCGCGGCCATCAACCCGGCCTGCGGAGCCGCCAGCGCCTTATCGCCGAACCCCGTCCCGCCGCTCTTCAGATTCGCGATCAACAGCAAATGCAGCGGATAGTACATCGCCAGGCTGCCCACCACCACCGCGATCAGCTCCACGATCTGAATCGTTCGGGGAGTTCCGCCCAGGATGTACCCGACTTTGAAATCCTGCAACAGCTCTCCCGCCACCGCCGATGACACGCACACCACCGCCGCCACGCCCAGCACCACGCCGACCCCGCTCGCGCCCGACACTCCCAGCGCCACCATCAACAGCGCCGCGATAATCAACGTCGAGAGCGTCAGCCCCGAAATCGGGTTGTTCGACGACCCGATCATTCCCACCAGGTTCCCCGACACCGTCGCAAAGAAAAATCCCACGATAACCATCACCAGTGCCGCGACCACCGCCGCTACGATCAGTCCCGACAGGTAGAAATACAGCGCGATCATCAGGCAGAACACCACCGCGATCAGTGAGACCACGGTCTTGGACCCCATGTACCGCTCCGTCCGCGCCATGGACTCAACCAGCGGAGTCCCATGCCGCACCTCGGCGAGCGCTCGCCCCAAGCTGGACGTCAGGTTCTTGCCCATCCGCACCAGCGTGTACGCCGACCCCACCAGCATTCCGCCCACCGCGACCGGCCGCACAATATAGCGCCAGACCGCCGCCGCGTTGCCCGCCCAATCGCCGTCGGACGCCCCCGCAGGTAAAAACTGCTGCAATTGCGGACCCAGGAAATACATGAACAGCGGAACCAGCACACCCCATGCCAGCAGCCCGCCCGAAAACTGCAGCGCCGCCAGCGACGGTCCGATGACGTATCCCACGCCCATGTACGCGGGACTGATCGACGGCGCATCGAAACTCGTCACCGCCCCCGTGGCGATGGTGTTGTTCCCTCCCAGCCTCACGAAGCTCTTCCCCAGTTGGCCGATTCGGAAGAAGAAGCTCTTATCCACGGCATAGAGTTGCATTTCGCCCAGGATCTGGACCACCGCTCCCAATCCCATGTTCCAGAAGAGAAAGCTTGCCGCCTGCGCTCCCTGCTGGCCCGCTTTATGAATCTCGGACGCCGCCACCGATTCCGGGAACGGCAGCGTCGGGTCTTCCACCAGGGCCCGCCGCACCAGAGAAACGAACAGCACGCCAAGAACGCTGCCCACGACGATCAGAGCCGTGGATTTCCAGTACGCCTGTCCGGGCTCGAACGACTGCCATGAGCCCGTGATCATGAAAGCCGGAATGGTGAAGATGGCGCCCGCCGCGATGGCCTCGCCGATCGACCCCGCCGTGCGGGCGATGTTCTCTTCGAGCAGCGATCCTCCCCACAGCCTTACCACCGCCATGCTGATCACCGCCGCCGGATACGTCGCCGCGATGGTCATGCCCGCGTGCAGACCCAGATAGACGTTCGCCGCCCCCAGAATCACCGTCATCGCCAGCCCCAACAGCAGAGCCTTGACGGAGAACTCAGTCATGGTCACGTTTTCGGGTACGAAAGGACGATGCTTAGGGGTGCTCATAGGGGTGTCCGATCGCACGATCATAGCATCAAGCAGGACTTTTTATGGCCGCTTGTAGGGCGGCCTTTGCGGATGCAGCAGAGCTTCGGCTCGGCTCTCCGCGCGAGTTACGCCGCTCCGCGCACCTTCAACTCCGCCACCGCGTACCCGAGCCCACCGGTCTTTTTCCCCAGTTCGACCACCGCCGCCATCACCTCGGGATCCACCTTCTGCTCCGGCGGATTCGGCGACCCGGTCGCCATCCCGAACACCGTCCCATCCATTCTCGTCAAGTAACGCTTCGCCGGAATCGGCCCGAACATCGGCATCTCCTCTGCGATTTCCAACCCCATCGGCGTGAAAAACTCCGCATGCTCCCCGTCCGGAATCCCGAACACCCACGGCTCGCCCCACGCCTTCAGCATGCTCGCCGGCCCCAGATTCGGAAACTTTCCCATGAACTCCAGCACCGCCTCCGTCGTGTAGTCCATGATCAGCACGCTCCCCGGAGCCGACTCCGTCGCGATCGTCCGTAGCGTCTCCCGAACCCCTTCCTCCGCCACGTACATGCTCACGCCTTCCCACGTGAACACCGTTTTCTCTTCGGGCCTGTACCCCGCCCGCCGCAGCACGTCGCCCAGCTTGTCGCGATTGAAGTCGATCGTCACGTACGTCAGGTTCTCCGGCGGATCCCCCAGAGCCTCCGCCGCCCGCTTGCGCTTCTGGCTTTGCGTAGCCTCCGAATCCACCTCGAACGCGCGCTTCCCCTTCAGCAACTCCGCAAACCGGTACGCCCGCGTATCGAACCCCGCCCCCAGAATCACCATCTGCGTCGCGCCGCTCTCCAGCGCCGCCCGTACCTTCTCGTCGATGAACTTCGTCCGGATCAGCATCATCACCGTCGTGCCGAATACCGACATATCCTTCCGAGCTTCCTCGTAAGGCTTGTCCAGCGCCCCGCTGATGGGATGGTCCTTCATCAGCTCTTTTTCTTCCGGACCCAGCAGCCGGTCCGCCAGATAGTCCGGATTGCGCATACCCTCATCCGGCTCGCGCGAGCCCAAAGCCCGCCCCGCCGCCACCATCAAGCAAGTTCGCGAAAGAGAAGAAGCCGCCATAGAATTCCGTACCCGGTAGCCTACCACGCCCCCGACTTGAGTCAAGATTTGAGTCAAGAAAAGCTCACCCCGCGAAAAACGACCGCCCCAGCAGCCACAAACTAATCCCCCACGCATACGCCAAAATCGTCCGCCGAGCCTTCTCCGCATCCAGCCGCTTTACCATCTGCGCGCCCCAGTATCCGCCCACGATGCAAGCCACCGTCATTGGCAGTGCGAACCGCCACTCGATCACCCCGCGCACCGCGAACACCAGCGCCGCCATCGTATTTGCCGCCGTCCCGCAGATCAGCCGCATCCCGCTCGCCTCCTGCATCTGCAGATGCGCCGCCGCCAGATACAGCGCCAGCATCAGCACGCCCATCCCCGCGCCGAAGTACCCGCCATAAATCGCCAGGAAGAACTGCCCCACCAGCAGCGGCGCCAGATGCGTCCTCCGCGACGCATGCGACTCCGCCGCTTTCTTCAGCCTCCCCGAAAAACTGAAAATGAGAGTCGCACTCAGCATCAGATAAGGAACCAGCCGCGAGAACCCGCGCTCCGAAGTGTGCAGCAGCAGCTCGCTCCCCGCCCAAGCCCCCGCCAGTGAGATCGCTCCCATCGCCGTCTGCAACCGCCATCCATGCTTCAACGTATCGCGATAAACCCACGTCGACGCCCACCCGCCCGGAATCAGAATGAGACTGGCCGTAGCATTCGCCGCCACCGGCGCGACCCCCGCCAGCAACAGCGCCGGAAACACTAGAAACATCCCTCCGCCCGCGAGCGCATTCGCCGCCCCCGCCCCCACCGCCGCCGCCACGACGAGAATCCAGTTCACCGTCGCAAGGTAACATGAAGCCCCCGCAGGGTTAAGATGAGGACGTGGACGAGACCGCGTTTAGCAAACCCCGCCTGGCCCTCAACCGCATCTACACCCGGCAAGGCGATTCGGGCGACACCAGCCTCGCGGGTGGACAAAAAGTCTCCAAAGACGACCTCCGCATCGAGGCCTACGGCACCGTCGATGAACTTAACTCCGTCCTGGCCCTGGCGCGGATCTCCTGCCATGACTCGAACAATCTGCGCTTAGCGGAACTGGAAGAAATCCTCCGCCGCATCCAGCATGAGCTCTTCAACCTGGGTTCGATTCTTGCGACAAAACCCGAGGACGTCCACCCGAGGCAAGCCCGCATCACCGACGCCGAAGTAGCCCAACTGGAAAAGGAAATCGACGCCGCGAATGAGGACCTGGAACCCCTCCGCAGCTTCGTCCTCCCCGGAGGCACCCGCGTGAACGCCGAGTTGCACGTTGCGCGCACCGTCTGCCGCCGAGCCGAGCGCCATGTAGTCGCGCTCGCCCGCCGCGAAGAAGTTCCGCCCGAAGCCGTCCGCTACCTGAACCGCCTGAGCGACGCCCTCTTCGTCTGGAGCCGCTGGGCCAACCGGGTCCAAGGCCAACCCGAAGTCCTCTGGGAACCCAACCAGTCCGCCTCCGGCCAAAAACTCTAATCCAAACTCCCCCCCATTCCCCATTTCCCCACCACCGCG
>DASYET010000002.1:0-250151 GCA_036498815.1 Bryobacteraceae bacterium
CGAATCGAAACTGCGGAACTTCACCTTGGGATTGTGCTTGGCCAGCGTCTGCGTGATCGCCGCCGTCAACGTCGTCTTGCCGTGATCGATGTGCCCGATCGTCCCTACGTTCACGTGCGGCTTACTACGATCGAATTTTTCCTTCGCCATGGTTCTCCCTCAAGAAAATGGAGCCGTTGACCAGGATTGAACTGGTGACCTCGTCCTTACCAAGGACGCGCTCTACCAACTGAGCTACAACGGCCCGAGACAAACTCAAACTTTTTGGTGGACAGGGAAGGATTCGAACCTTCGTAACCCGCTAGGAGTGACAGATTTACAGTCTGTTGGCTTTAACCACTCACCCACCTGTCCGCTTACCGCTTGCGCACTCCCACCCTTCAGGCTAACGCACCATCCGGAGAAAAAACGCCCGCGAAGCACCACACGCACCGCGATACGCAGGCGCAAGTTTCAGTATAACAAAAGATCTAGGCCTAAGGTACGGCTCCGCCGCAAAAAACATATCGCGGAGAAAATGTTTGGCGCGAAGAGAAATCTGAGAGCCAGAAGTGGGCCTAGAGAGTCTTCACGGGGTTCAGATAGCGATCTCTACATTTTCTGCCACGGTCGTTGGTGCGGGAACCGCGTACCCAAACTCACGCATACATTCCAAGTGGCCCTGGATGGCCTCTTTCATCAGCTCCCGGGTTTCTTTCCAGAGTGGCTGCGGCGCCCACACAACCGGGCAGGTCAGGCACATGCGCGCTATAACCAGTCGATATGGGCTCATAGAGGACTGTGTCTTTCATTTCTTCAGGCCTGCCTGTTTCAGCATAGACGCCTTGGTGTCAGGATAAAGCTCTTGCGAGGGGTATCCGGCAATCGTCACGATACCTGGGTTCGAGAGATGGTGGTAATGTGAATGGCTTCCTCGAGTTCTCGCAAGCCGCCAGCCGTCGGCTTCGACTAGCTAGATCGCGTCTCTGACCTTCATCGGAACTATTCTGTGTCAGTTCTTGGCCGAACGCCATTGCGCGGAGGGGAACGTTAGAAGAGAAAGGCGCGAGGGAAAAGTTCCGGGCGCGCGGGGAGGCTGGTTGGCGGTGGCGCGCCCGGAATGAAGGATGTCCAGCGTTATCTGCTTATTTGATCGTTTTCTCGCTGGTCAAAACTGGAGCCGGGGCCGCCCCGATCTTCGCGGGGTAGTTGCCTTAGGAATTGAATCAATTCCGTGGGGGTACGAAAGCGGATCGCCCGACCGGTGTCCACTTCCTCAACTTGGCCAACGAATTCCTCCGATGCGGCCCGGGTGCTGTCCATCCGCACCACAAATGCTCCTTGCATGACGAAACCAGGATAAGGCGGGAGGGGGTCAATCGGCGTGAAGGAGTTGTTTAGTTTTCGTGGAGAGTTCGTTACCGGCGGGGACGTCGCTCTTAGACCCTACGCAACCTCGACCAATTCGACGCGCGAAGGCTCGGGGATTTCGTCGCCATCCTCGCGCATGGCTTCCAAGTGCATTTCGATCGCCTTGGTCATGCGCTTGGTGACCTCCTTCAGCGTTCGGCCCGTGGCGATACAGCCTAGCAGATCGGGCACGTGAGCGCTGTATCCGGTGCGAGTGGGAGCGATCAGGACGGGGGGTCATAACAAACCTGCCTGGTTCAGAACGTGAACCTTCACCGGCTTACATGTACTCGGGGACTTGGATGCCTAGCACTTCTAGCGTTCGCTCGAGTTGGGAGCGGAAATAGTCGGTCATCCAGAGTAAGAACGTCTTCTTTTCCGGGTTGGACTCGGTGAGGACGGGGTACTCATGATAAAAATTGCTGAAGGCTTGGGCGAGTTGGAACGCATAGCGCGCGACGTGGGAGGGCTCGCCGCTGGAGATGGCTCGCTCGACGGCGGATCCGGCTTTGGAGGCGGCGAGGAGGAGTTGCCAGCAATCTTCGGCCTGGAGCTGGCGGGCCATGGCGGCGGTGTCGAGAGCGGATTTGAAGTCGGGGAGTTTCTCGCCGCTGGCGGCGAGTTTGCGGAGGATGTTGCGGGCCCGGACGGCGGAGTATTGGACGTAGGGCCCGGTTTCGCCTTCGAAGCTGAGGGCTTCGCTGAGGTCGAAGGCGATGACGGAGTTGCGGGTGTACTTCAGCATGAAGTAGCGGAGGGCTCCGACGGCGATTTTGGTGGCGGCGTCGAGGCGGGCGGCTTCGGGCTCTTCGGCGTGACGGTTAGTGACTTCGCGAAGGGCGCTTTCGATGAGTTTGTCGAGGAGGTCGTCGGCTTTGACGCCGAGTCCTTTACGGCCGGAGACCTCGACGTGGGTGCGCTGCTTGTCTTCCTCAGAGATGGGGATGCCGAGCTCGGCGCAGGTGCGCGGGGAGAGGGCGACCATCTCGTACGAGAAGTGGATGCTGGCTTCGGCTTGTTTTTCGAAGCCGAGGGCGCGGAGTCCGGCGACGACGACGTCTTGAAGGTAGGACTGACGCGAGTCGATTACGTTGTAGACTTGCGAGCCGCCGCCGAAGTGATGCTCGGCGGGCTGGGGCTGGTCGGTTGAGGCCCAGACGACGTGGCCGTTCGGGTAGGTGTGCCACTGACGGTAGAAGAAATCTTTGCCGAGGAGTCCGAATTTCCAGAGCTGGTAGGCGATGTCTTTGCCGACGTAGGTGACGGTGCCGTTGGAGCGGACGATGACTTTGCTGTCGTCCTCACGGTCGGATTCTTCTCTGAACGCCGAACCGGGCATGACCCAGCAGCCGTTGTTCTTGCCTTCGGTTTCGAAGTAGATCGCTTTGCGTTCCTTCAGGAGTTCGAAGGCGGTGGCCCAGAACTTCAGGTGAAGGATTTCGCTCTCGCGCGGGAGGACGTCGTAGACGATGTTCAAGCGCCACATCGTGGCGAGGTGCGCATGGACGATTTTGTCGGCGACTTCGTGGGCTTTCTCGGCTTCCGCTCCGTGGCCGGATTCGATGGAGTGCAGCATCGCTTTGCGCCACTCCTTGGCCTCCGGGTGGGTTTCGTAGTAGGAAGACACGGATGCGTAGAGATCCCAGCAGAGGTAGTCGAAGCGGGATTGATCGGTGAGCGGGAAGACTTCCGGGTGCATGAACCCTACGACGACGTCGGCGACTTGGACTCCGGTGTTATCAATGTAGTTCTGCACTTCGACGTTGCGGCCGGCCGAGCGCAGCATGCGGACGAAGGTGTCGCCGAGGATCGCATTGCGAAGGTGGCCGATGTGAGCGGCTTTGTTGGGGTTGATGTTGGTGTGCTCGACGATGATTTTGTCGCCGGAGGGGGCTGTGGGGGCGTCGGAGGCTTGGAGGAGAGATGAACCGAACGCGCCGCGGTCCAGGCGGACGTTGAGGTAGCCGTTGCCGGCGATTTCGATCGAGGCTACGCCTTCTACGGAGCCTAGCGCGGTGGAGAGTTCCTGGGCGATCGCCTTGGGCGGCCTCTTGAGTTGGCGGGCGAGTTGGAAGGCGGCCGGGAGGGCGATCTCGCCGAAGGAGGTTTGCTTCGGCTGCTCGGTTTGGACGGGCGCGTCGACTTGGAAGAGGGCTTTGACTTGGGACGCTACGGCGTCGGCGATGCGTTTTTCCAGGAGATGGAACATGAAGTATTTAGTATGGCAGGGATGTGCGAGGGCGACGTTTGGAGGGACGTCGGCAGGCCGCTCCATGACTGTCGCGGCTCGGTTTTGCGGGGTGAAGCGGGGTGAGGGATTATTTGGCGTCGGGGCTGAAGGCGATGAGGACGTTGCCGGGGGCTCCGCCGGAGCTGGCGTAGCCGGAACTTACGAACATCATGCCTCCGCCGAGGGCCGGGCCGGGGCCGTCGAGCGAGCCTCCATGAGCCGCGATGCCGTTGACGGTTTTGTATTCGCGGGCGGTGTCGAAGTCCCAGACGATTTTTCCGTCGGTGGCGGAGTAGGCGCGCAAGTGGCCGTCTTCGGCGCCTGAGAAGGCGATTCCGGGGAGAGCGCTTACGGCGGCGGATTGCGCGGGGCTGCAGCGCGGGCGGTCCGCGGGGCAGACCGGAGGCGCGGCTTTCCAGATTTGTTTGCCGTCGGCGAGGCGCAGGGCGAACATGCCTCCGCCGATTTTGGGATCGGCGTCGGTTGACTGCGAGTACGTGAGCGCGATGCGGCCGATATCGGAGAGCGCGACGTAGACGTTGGTCCCGTCCGTCGCCGAGCCCCACTGGACTCCGCCGGCGGTGCCTCCGCGGCCGATGCGGACGGACCACAGGACTTCGCCTTGTTGATCGGGATCGAGGGCGTGGACTACGGCGGACTTTTGTCCGGCGACGAGCGCTCGTTTGCCGTTGGGGAGATTTACGAGGATCGGCGAAGAAGCAAAGTCGTAATCGGGGCCGTTGACGGACGGGCAGTTGGTGGTGTCGGCGAGGCGGCAGGCGGCGGTGTAGGCGTCGTTGGGAGTCATCTGGCGGGTCCAGAGGATCTTGCCGGTGTCCATGTCGAGGGCCATGAAGGCGTCGCTCGATCGGGTGGTGGGCTCCGTGTAGTTGTCGCCGGTGGTGACGTAGACGGCGTGGCGTTTATCGTCGATGGCGGGACTGGTCCAGATGGGCGCGCCGGAGGGTCCCCAGAGCTGGGTTCCGGATTTGTTTTTCGTGGTGGGCTTGGGCTCGTCGATGGTGTAGGTTTTCCAGATCTGTTTGCCGGTGGCGGCGTCGAGCGCGACTAACGAGCCCCGGAATTTGCAGCATTCGTAGTCAGGGGACGCGCCGGCTCCTTCTTCTCCGCTCGCGACGGGCACGTAGAGGCGGTTGTTGTGATACACGGGCGAGCCGGTGATGCGGGCTACGGGAAAATTATCGACCTTGGTTTTCCAGACGGGCTTGCCGGTGGAGGCTTCGACGGCGTAGGCGTTGGCGACTCCGTCACCGAAGAACGCGAGGTCGCGGTTGCCGACTCGGGCGACGCTGATGGCGGTGCGGACGGAGCTGGAGGCATCGAAGGTCCAGCGGATGCAGCCGGTGGCGGCGTCGAGAGAGTAGACGGTGCCGGCGGGGCTGCCGATGAAGACTCGGCCTCCGGCGAGGGTGGGCTGCGCGGTGATGGTGAGCTCGCCGGGGAAGCCGAAGGCCCACTTCACTTTGAGACGCGGCACGTCGGCGGCGGAGAATCCGGCGGTTTGCTGGAAGCGGGCGTTGGTGCTGCCGGCTCCCCAGCCGTTCCACTGCGGGCCGTTGAGAGAAAAGTTCGCGGCGGGCGTTTTCTCAGAAGCACGGCACATCGCGGCGGCGGGAGGTTTGGTATCGAGAGGCTGCGAGAGAGACTTGCCGGAGACGAATTGCGCGATGGCGCGGCGCTCGTCCGCGGTGCGGCGGCTGGTGACGGAGATCATCGCGCCGGATTCGAGGGCGGCGAGGACTCGGTCGGCGGACATGTTGGCGAGGGCCTGGCGGGAGGGAGCCCGGTCTGCCCCGCCCTCATGGCATCCGGCGCACATTTGTTTGTAGAGGGCGGCGCCGTCTTGCGCGGAGAGGCACGCGGCGGAGAGGAGCGCGAGAATTCCTTTTTTCATCCCGCGCGAAAGTATAGCAGAATACTCTCATGACTCGAATCTTGATGGCTCTCGCTTTGACGGCGCTTGCGGGCTTTGCGCAGAACGCTCCGGCTACCGCGGTGTACGTGGTGGCGCACATTGATGTGACGCCCGATCATGCCGCGGAGACGGCTGCTTTGGTCAAGCAGTACGCGGCGGATTCGAAGAAGGACAAGGGGATTGTGCGGATCGATGCGGTTTTGCAGGATGGGCGGACGAACCACTTCACGATCGTGGAGGTATGGCAGACGAGGGCGGCGTTTGAGGCTCATACGGCGCTGGCGCATACGGTGCAGTATCGGGAGAAGCTGCATCCGTTTTTGGGGAGTCCTTACGATGAGCGGATTCACGGGATGATTCCGTAGGGCGGGAGATCGCCGGGGTGGGTTTTTTTCTTAAGCGACCATGACAGGCCACAAAAAACGATGGCCTGTCCTACCCTTTACGATTCGGTAGTGTGAAGGCGGGTGTGGGTTTGCGAAGATCGGTGGTATGAAGGATGCGTTTGCGACGTTCGGTAGTTTGGATGGGGATGAGGGTTTGAGAAGTTCGGTGGTGTGAAAGGCGGGTGCGTTTGCGACGTTCGGTAGTTTGGATGCGGATGTCGGTTTGGGAAGTTCGGAAAATGCGAAGGCGGATGCGCGTTTGCGATGTTCGGTGGCGTCAATGCGGATGCGGGTTTGCGGAGTGGGCCTCTTATTACGGGATGCGGTTTAGCAGGTCGGGAATGGGGTCGGGCTGGACGGGCGGGGCCAGGTTCTTTAGGATTTCCGCTACGTAATTTTGGGTTTCGGGGATGGCGGGGATGCCTCCGGCTCGGTCGACGGCTCCGGGGCCGGCGTTGTAGGCGCTCAGGGCGAGAGATAGGTCGCCGTGGTAGCGGTCGAGCAGAGTTTTTAGGAATTTGCTGCCGGCGTCCAAGCTGTCTTGCGCGCTGAAGGGGTTCTGGACTTGGAACATCGCGGCGGTGGCGGGCATGAGCTGCATCAGGCCTTCGGCTCCTTTAGAGGAAATGGCGCAGGGGTGGAAGCCGGATTCTACGCGGGCGACTTCTCGGACGATGGCGGGGTCGAGGTCGTGCTTCCCGGCGGCTTGGTCGATCATCGGCTTGAGTTGCGACTCGGGCACGGCGGGGCAGCGCGGCGGGGGAACGAAGAAGGTTCCGGACGACGCGGCGTACGTCGGCGGTTCGGTTCGCACTCCGAGTTGCTGGGACTGCTGACGCACGGAGGCTTGCTGTTGGGCGAGCGCGGGAGCCATGGCGGCTCGGATGCGCGCGGCTTGCTGCTGCGCGTCTTGCGCGAACGCCGTTGGTGCAAGAACGAGGGCGTAGATCCACTTCACGATCGGGTGATCGTCAGAAGTGGAGGGTTTCGGTATTCAGGAAAAACCTTACGCTCGGGGGGCTGGCTTGGTGTTCGCCAGCGCAATGCGCTCTTCGCCGTGGGGATCGTTGACCACTTTGCATTCCAGGTCGAAGACCATGGTCGGGCGGGTATCGGTCCTGAACGTGGGCCATGCGGGGAGTCCCTTGTGGCTCGGGTTGCCGGTGCGGGCGAAGGCGGCCCAGGCGGCGCTCATTTTGTCCTGGAGCGGATAGCGGTCATTCCCGGTGCCGGTCATCGATTTCGCTTCGTCGACGTTGGCGAGGACGAAGGGAATCTCCAGGGTGTGGAACGCTTTGAGTTTTCCATCGTGCACCGGCGAGGGCCAGGTGAAGTAGTACGCGTACACGGGGGCCTTCTGTGCGGACTTAAGTTCCATCTCCGTGAGCACCTGGGTGCGGAAATTATCGGAGGCGACGATCTGGGAGAGATCCACGTTGGTGGCGGTGGGGCGGCCTTTGCGGTACACGGCGATGAGTTTGTCGACATCTTCGTCGGTGGCGCGAGTCGCCTGCTTGAACGCAGTGTGGAGCGCGGCGTTATCGATCGGGTTGAGATTCGTGGTGGGGAAGAAGTTTACTTCGAACTGGGTGGTGCCGACGAGCAGCGGCACGTCGGCGGACATCTCCGGAGCCGTGGGATTGAACGGGTCGCCGGGGAGAGACTTGCCGTCGGTGACGGGCGAGAAGTTCAGGCCGCGAGTGTTGAGGGTCGCAGCGACGAGCTGATCCATGGGGACCTTTTGCAGTTCCTCGAAGGTCTTCACTTTGGCGGCAGCCATGAGCGATTGCGTGGTCTTGGCGGCGGCGTCGCGGGCGACTCCGCGAAGGTTCGCGCCGCTCTGGACGATGGCTCGATGATAGAGGCCCTTGGCCGAGGGCATCGCAAGAAGGGTGCTGACTTTGCCGCCTCCTCCGGACTGGCCGAAGATCGTGACATTTTTGGGATCGCCGCCGAAGTTGGCGATATTGTCGCGGACCCATTCGAGGGCGGCGACGCAATCCAGCATGCCGGCATTGGAGGCTCCCGATTCGGGAGCGTAGACGAAGCCGAAGGAGTTGAGGCGATGGTTCAGCGTGACCACCACGACGTCATGCTTGCGGGCCATGTTCGTGCCGTCGTAGATCGTGTAGCTGCCGTTGCCACTGGTGAAGCCGCCGCCGTGGAACCACACCATCACGGGACGCTTGCCCTTCAGGCTGTTGGTCCAGACATTGAGGTGAAGGCAGTCTTCGCTGATGGCGCCCTTCGGAACCGTCGCGAGGACTTCGGGGATTTCGGTGTGCGGACCCTGCGGAGCTTCCGGACCCCACTCCATCGCGTCTTTGATTCCGGTCCAGGGCTTGGGCTTCTGCGGAGGCATGAAGCGGTTCGCGCCTCCGGTGGAGGCTCCGTAGGAGACGCCCTTGAACGCGTTCACTTTGTTGACGACGAGGCCGCGGATCTTGCCGGAGGTGGTGTCGGCGACGGGTCCGGCGGCGGCGGTCTTGACGTCGGCCGCGGCAGCAGTGCGGGAAACGAGAGCGGTGGCGGCGAGGGATGCGGTGCCGAGGAACTTGCGGCGATTCAGCGTGGCTTTGTTCGATCCGGACTTCATGGTCAGTTGCCTCCTGTGCTAGGTTACCAAAGCTTCGAAGAGGCGGGAGGACGAAGGTGTCACGGCATTAGGCCCAGGATGAGACCTAGGCAAATGCTGGGGTGGTTCTCAGGGACTTTCGCCAGTAGCTTGCTCCAAGCTGACCCACTATTCTGTAGCCATCCGGGAGCCTCCCTCCGACGCTCTCGGAACTGCACAAATCGGGCCGAGCACCCAAGAGCGCCTCGGCCCTTTTTGATTTTTCCTGCCTGCTCCGTTTCGTTACTGGTATGAACCGGCAACGTTGAAGGAAATCAATCCGCCCGCCTGGGTGGCGTCGAGGCCGGTCGCGGTCAGCGTGCCCGGGAGCGTGTCCTGAAATCCGGCTCCGCCTGAACCTGCGGGCAAGGCCTGCAAGATGTAGGGCGGTACGGTGAATTTTCCGTCCGCGACGTTGGCCCGGCACTGGAAGCCGACACCCACCAAGGACGAGGTGGAGACGCCGGTCATCGCCGGATAGGTCCCCGCGTTGCCCCCGATCCAGGTATACGTGAAGCCCTGGGACCGGTTCACGGTGGTTGCGGCGGTGGAGTTGGTCCATTGCAGGAGAGGGCCGGTGAACGTAAGCGTAGAGGTGAACGGGCCGACGTCGGTGCCGCCTGCGCCCTGGAACGTGTAGCTTCCTCCCGCGGCGGGGATCGCGGTCAGCGTCGCACCGAACTGGCCCGCGACAAGCTCCGGGGCGAGAGTGGTGGAGATGCCGGCGGGACCGCTGAGCTTGACCGTACCGGCATCGAGGGGGGAGAGCACACCTACGGGCTGGGCGGTGTTGTTGAAGACGATGCAGCCTCCGGGCGAGACCGGCAAGCCGGGTGTCTGGATGCCGGTGAATTTGATGAAAACCGCACCTGCCGCGGTTGAGACGGTGTGCACGCCTTTGGTGTTGACCGAATCGTCCTGGGCCAGGGAGATTTGCCCGGTCCGTAGGGTCGTAATGGTGGGCGGAGGGATTTGGCTCCCTTTGAGTCCGGAGATCTGTTCGAAGCATTCGCCGCCCCCGTTGGCGACGGGGATCGTGACGGTGTTGCTCAGGAAAGTTCCGGTTACGGCGGCCACGGAGACCAGGCAGCCTACGTTCACGTTGGGCGGGATGGTCACGTTGATTTGATTCACGCCGGGGTAGCCGGCCGAGCCCTGGTAGCGGATATTCGCGGAGATTCCGCCGATGTAAATTTGCAGAGGCGTGTTGACGCTTTGTGGCGCGGACGAGTAGGTGGTGTCGCTATCGGCGGGATCGGCTCCGAGTCCGGTGCTCCAGAGCACGATGGTCTGGCCGGGGCTGCCGGAACTGGTAAACGTGAGCAAGTTTCCGTTGGCGTCGGTGGCCACTCCGAGCGAACCGTAATAGCTGTTGATGCCCACGACGGCCGGCACGACGAGGATCGGAGCGGGGGGGCTGGGGGAGCCTCGATAGGTCACGGTGAGTGTTCCGGTGCCGGCGGGAGTGGCGGCGGGGAGTACGGCGGCGACCTGGCCGGGGCTCGTGTAGTACAGCGCGGGATGGGTCGTGACGCCGTTGACCACCACCGTGATACTGGCTCCGTTCAACGTTAGCGGCAGACCGGGGGCCGCGCTGGATTGGAGCACCGGAGCGCCGGGATCGGAGAGTCCACTGCCGGTGACGATGAAGAGACTGCTGGGGGCGACTCCATAGCTGGGGAAGCCGAGCGGTGTATTGCTGGAGTTATTCAGGATTCCGTTTACGATGGGGATTCCCGCCAGCGGAGCCACTTTGAACGTCACGAATTCTATGCCGAGCGCGCCGCTACTGTTTTGGATGATAAGAATCTTCGCGACGTTGCCTCCGTTGGTCATGACCGAACCGCCGTCTCCAGGGGAGACCGTGGTGACGGGTGTGGCTTTTGCGCCGGCCACGACGCCATCCCAGTAAGACTCAGGCAGACCGTTAAAGTTTGTCGTTCCCAAGCTCGCGCCGATACGAGCCTTTGCTCCGCCCTGGGGCACGAGGGTGGTTCCGTTCCAAAACAGGTCGCCGCCGGATGTAACGATGGCTCCTGTGTCCATGTTGACGCCGGTGTTGGTGAGGAGGACGGTGGTTTCCGAGAGGTCGGCGAGGGCGGCCAGAGGAGTCAGGAGAAGGAGCGGAAGAAGCGTGAGTTTCATGGAGTGAGGTTTCTCGAGATCACTCCATTGGAGCATTTTCGGGGAGCGAAAAAAATCGAGGCGGCAAGGGAGATCTTGCCGCCTCGATGCACGTTGCGTTTCGTAATGCGCGCTGCACTTAGTTTTGTGGAGGGGGCGCTGCTCCGCGGCCGCCGCCTGCGCCGCCGCGTCCACCGCCACGGCCACCGCCCCGACCGCCCGCTCCGGCTTGGGGCAGCGCGAGTGCGACGAGTTCGGCTCCGCTGCCGCCGCTTCCATTTACGACGGCGACGATGTATTGGCGTCCGTTCTGCATGTAGGTCATGGTGCCGCCGCTCATCTGCGCGCCGAGAGGCATCTCAAAGATCACGTCTCCGGATTTCTTGTCGATGAAGCGGAGGTTGTCCGAGCCTTCCACCAGCATGCTTTTGGTAATGAGGATCGGCGAACGCTGGCCGCCGCCCCACTTGCTCGCGTCGATGCCCGCGGCTTTGAGAGCGGGGTTGTTGACGATGTTGTCGGCGGTTTTGCCGTTGGGGATCATCCAGGACTTGTCGCCGGTGTTGAGGTTGTAGGCGGTGATGCGACCGTAGGGTCCTTTGATCAGCGGCAGAGAGCCCGCGACGTTGGTGCTGCCACCGCCGCCTCCGGCGATGTACTGCATCTCGGAACGATCGCCGCCCGGAACCAGCGACGAGATGTACGGGCTGGTGGTGGACGGGATGTAGATCATGCCGGTTTCGGGATCGACGGACGCGCCCATCCAGTTGGCTCCGCCGCCTGCGCCGGGGAGTTGGATGGTGCCGAGTTTGCCGCCCTGGTCCTTCACGATGGGCGGAGTGTAGATGGGTCCGAGAACGTACTGCGAGGCGATCTTCAACGCTTCGGCTTTGATCTCCGGCGTGTAATCGGCGAGGTCCGCTTCGGTGACGCCCTGGCGATCGAACGCTTCGGGCTTGCTGGGATGCGGCTGCGTGGGCGAATACCACTCGCCCGGAGCGTTGCCCTTCGGTGCGGGGCGCTCGTCGATGGGCCACACCGGCTGGCCGTTGGTGCGGTCAAAGACGAAGAGGTACGCGGACTTGTTCACCTGCGCGAGGGCCTTGATCTTCTTGCCGTTCACCGTAATGTCGAGCAGAATCGGCGCGGCGGGAATGTCGTAATCCCACATTTCGTGGTGGATCAGCTGGTAATGCCAGACCTTCTTGCCGGTCTTGGCGTCCAGGCAGACCACGCTGTCGGAGTAGAGATTCGAGCCGGGGCGCTGGCCGCCGTAGGTGTCGCCGCTGGGAGCTTCAACGGGAATGTAGACGTAGCCGAGCTCTTCATCGCCGGTGAGAGGTCCCCAGGCGCCGGTGTTGCCGGTGAAGCTGTTCGCGCCATCGAGCCAGGTCTCGGCTCCGGGCTCGCCCTTTTGGGGCACGGTGTGGAACGTCCACAGGAGCTTACCCGTACGGACGTCGTAGCCGCGAATGTAGCCGGGGGTGTTGAGCTTGGTGGGCAACGCGACTCCGACTTTGAGCGACGCGCCGACGACCGCGACATCTTTGATGATGATGGGAGGCGAGGTCGCGCCGATGGATTCGTTCTTGACGACCGGGCGATCGAGGCCGAGCCAGAGGTCGACTCCGTTTTCGCGGGCCGGACCGGGAGTGCCGAAGCCGGGGATCGGGCGGCCGGTCTTCGCGTCGAGCGCGACCAACTGGTAACCGGGCGTCACGAAGAGAATGCGCTCGTCGCCCTTGCCGTCGGTCCAGTAGCTGACGCCGCGGTTGTTGGCGCGGACGGCTCCGCGTTCCTTGGTATCGTCACCGTGGAAGAGCCACAGGGTCTCGCCCGTGGCGGCGTCGGCGGCGACTACGGTGCGGCCGACTCCGGCGGTGAAGAAAACTTTTCCGCCGACCATGAGCGGCGTGACTTCCCAGGCGGCTTGCGGCGAGGGTCCCATGTTCTGGGCCTTCCAGCGCCAGGCGACCTGCAACGTTTTCACGTTGGACGCGTTGATCTGATCGAGCGGCGAGTAGCGGGTGCTGCCCGTGTCGCCTCCGTTGACGCGCCACTCTCCGCTGGCAGGAGTGCCGGTCTGCGCGGCTGCGAGGCCAGCTGCGAATAATCCCAAAGCAATATGGGCTCTGAACATGAGTGCCCTCCCTATTCGAGTTGATGTTACAACAGAGTGCCACGAACTTTCAGCTTTAGAGGAGCGCAGTATGTCGGGGGATGGTCCACTCACTGACGTTCGGGGCTGCATCGACGAATCGCAGCCCCAAGCGTAAGCGCGGGGACCCGAATCGCAGCCCAAGCGTGAGCAAGGGGACCTAGGCGGTGAACAATCCCATGGCCTGCTTCACTTTGTTCACCGTGTCCTTGGCGAGGGGCGAGACTTTGGCTGCGCCTTCTTCTAGGACTCGGGCGACGTACGTGGGGTGGGCGGTGATCTCGCGGTAGCGCTGCTGCATCGGCTCGATGGCGGCGACGACGGCTTCGGCGACGGTTTTCTTGAGGTCGCCGTAGCGCATATCGGCGAAGTGGGATTTTACTTTGTCGTCGGGCCACTCGGTGAAGGCTTGGAAGATGGTGAGCAGGTTGCGGACGCCGGGGCCCATGGTGTCGAAGTCGACGGCGGGGTTCGAATCGGTGGTCGCGCGCATGATTTTCTTCTTGATCGCCGAGGGTTCGTCGAGCAGGCTGATGGCGTGCCCTGCTCCTTCGGTGGACTTGCTCATTTTCTTCGCGGGATCGTCGAGTCCCATGATGCGCGCGCCGACCGTGGGAAGATGCGTCGCGGGCATCTGGAACGTCTCGCCATAAAGGGAGTTGAAGCGCTGCGCGATGTCGCGGGCGAGCTCCAGGTGCTGGGTCTGATCGTCGCCGACGGGGACGATGTTCGCCTGGTAAAGCAGGATGTCGGCGGCCATGAGGACGGGGTACTGCAAGAGGCCGTCGCTGATGGATTCCTGGGCTTCCGATTTGGCCTTGTACTGCGTCATCCGTTCGAGCCAGCCGACCGGCGTGACGCAGGTGAGCATCCAGGCGAGCTCGGCGTGTTCGGGCACGGAGGACTGCACGACCAGCGCGGAATTCTTCGGGTCGATACCGATGGCCAGCAGCATCCCGGCGAGCTCGACGATCTTCTTCCGCAACTCCGATGGTTGCTGGTAGACCGTGATGGCGTGGAGGTCGACGATGCAGTAGATGCTATCGTAGTCATACTGGATCTTGGCCCAGTTCTTGAGCGCCCCCAAGTAATTCCCGATATGCGGGCTGCCTGTGGGCTGGATTCCGGACAATACTCGCGCTTTCATGAGGAGACTTCCATCGTAAACGAAGTGATCACGCCAACTGAATCGACCGTGACGGTCGAACGCTGGGTTTATGGCGGCGAAGGACTCGCGCGCGTGGACGGGAAAGTGGTTTTCGCGCCCTTCGCGCTGCCGGGAGAGCGCGTGCGGATCGCGCGCCGCGATGCCATGCACGCCGATCTGGCCGAGGTTCTGGAACCTTCGCCGGAGCGCGTGGCGCCGCCGTGTCCGCTGTTCACGAAGTGCGGCGGGTGCCATTATCAGCATGCTCCATACGAGTTCCAGGTCGCGCGCAAGGCGGAGATTTTGCGCGAGCAACTGAAGCGGGTGGGGAAGATCGACTACTCGGGTGAGATTGCGACCGTAAGCGGGCCCGCGCTGCACTACCGCAATCGGGTGCAGTTGCATTTCGCGGACGGGAAGCTGGGGTATCTGGCGCCGCGGTCGCACGATGTGATCGCACTCGAGGGAGATTGCCCGGTGGCGTCGCCGAAGCTGAACGAGGCTCTGGCGGCCATGCGCGAGCGGTTGAAGGATCCGAAGTTTCCGCGATTCGTGAAGTCGATGGAGTTGTTCACGAACGAAACGGAGGTCCAGATCAATGTGCTGGACACGGGGCGTCCGGTGGCGAAGTGGTTTTTCGAGTGGTGCGAATCCGCGGCGGCGATCGACTACACGACCTCGCTGGGGACGTTCCGGGTGAGTCCGCATTCGTTCTTCCAGGTGAATCGATTCCTGGTGGAGAAGCTGGTGGAGGTCGCGCTGGGGGGTGTGGCCGGCGAGACGGCGCTGGATTTGTATGCCGGAGTCGGACTGTTTGCGATGCCGCTGAGCAAGCGTTTCGCGAACGTGACCGCGGTGGAGGGAGCGGGAAGCGCGGCTCGCGATCTGGCGCATAACGCGGCGGGGGCTCTGCTGGTGGAGCATGAACGCGTCGAAGATTACTTGGGGCGATTGAAGGCGACTCCGGACCTGATCGTCGCGGATCCGCCGCGCGCGGGGCTCGGGAAGGCGGTGGTGGGTCACTTGAACCGGCTCAACCCGAAACAGATGGTGATCGTGTCGTGCGACCCGGCCACACTGGCTCGGGATCTGGCGGCGATGCCGAACTATTCGATCGAGCGGCTGACGATGGTGGATTTGTTTCCCCAGACGTACCACATGGAGACGGTGGTCCGATTACAGCGGAAGGCGTGATCAGCGGTCGGCTGAGTAGGTAGCGATCAATTCGATCGAGACGACCAAATGCTGGTTGAAGGCCTCCAGATCCTCTGCGGGAATCCAATACTCTTGGTGGATGCTTGATCCCACGGTCTGAGTGGCGTAGCGAGAGAGAAACTCCGCCTCCACTTGAAAGCGGAGGACGTAGCCGGTCCCGCCATCCTTCGTATTCCAGTCGCGCGCGATTTGTGTTGCGTATGCTTCGTTCAGCACCGGATAGAAGATCGGCTGGTCGGGAAGGCGTGGCGGAAACGCTCTCCATCCGGCGTCGCGGATAAGGGCCAGCTCTTGCGGTCCCGTCGGGCGAAAGAGCGTTATTGTTTTCACGCGAATCGCTACGCCGCGGCGGCGCTGGCGAGCACGTAGGGACCTTCGGGGATCACGGCGACTCGGCTGCCGGGCTTGAGGCCGGAGAAGAAGTCGCGGAGGGCTTCGCTGGAGTCTCGGAAGCCTGGACCCCAGAGCGCGCTCATGTACGGCTCGGGCAGGCCGGGGACGCAGTAGGAAACTTTCGCGTGCTGGGTCGCGAGGGCGAGTTTTTCGAGCTGCCACTGGTCGACGGTCACGGGGGCGCCTTCGACGGCCTGGAGGAACTCGGCGTCGGTGCGGTAGCGGGTCATCATCTCGCGGAACTCGGCGGCGCCGGCGCCTTCTTCGCAGGCTCCGAAGACCAGGATCTTGCCGCCCGGCTTCACGATCTGCGCGGCTGCGGTGATGCCCTTCACGGTTTGGTAGAAGGTGAGGTCGAGGGGATAGCCGGCGGAGGTAGTGATCACGGCGTCGAGCGGAGGGCCGACGCGCTGCATCAGCGATCCCTTGACCCACTTCATTCCGGCTCGATGGGCGGCTTCGGGTTCGCCCGCGAAGACGGCGGTGATGGCGCGGTCGCGATTGAGCGCGACGTCCAGGATGAAATCGTGGCGCGCCATGCGGGCGATTTCGAGAAGCTCAGCGTGCAGGGGATTGTCTTCGAACATGCCTTCCTGCGCGCGAGGGTCGCGCATGAAGGGCGAGCTGTGCAGCCGCTTGATGGTTCGCTCTCCGGCGAGTCCCGGAGCCACCAGCTTGCGGCCGCCGGAGAATCCGAGCATCAGGTGCGGCTCAATGAAGCCGAGCGTGAGGTGCAGGTCGGCGCTCATGAAGCGTTCGTCGACGAACACGTTTGTGCCGGACCTGGTCTGGCCCAGGTCGCGATGCTGGTCGAGGTTGCGCGCGTCGTGATTCAGCACGGTGAACTCGGCCGCGGTGCGCTCGCCGACGATCTGGCGGATCTCGGCGTCGGTCGCTGCGCGGTGGAGGCCGGTGGCGATCATGATCCGGATGCCGTCCTTCGGAACTCCGGCCGCGAGCAGGCGGCTGAGCATCGCGGGAAGCGTGACAGGATTCGGGGCGGGCCGGGTGATGTCGCAGACGGAGATGGCGGCGGACTTCTTGCCCTTGGCCAAAGCCGTCAGCGGAGGACCGGCGATGGGATCGTCCAGCGCGCTTTCGATCGCTTTGCCCACATCCGGCAGCGCGGCAATGGGGGGGCAGTCCAGCACCTGGTAGTCAAAGCCGCCGGGCAGATCTACGTCGAGTCCCTGGCGGCCAAACGCGAGTTGAACCTTCATAATCGGTTACATCCGTTATGATACGATGGAATTTCCGAAGTACCTTGCTGTGAACACCCGCCGCGCGTTTTTTAAGACAGGCCTTACTGCCGGTGCGTGCGCTCTTGCCGCGCCCTTTTTCAATACCCGCCGATTCGAGCTTTTTGCCGACGCGCCCACGCGCTACTCTGGCGTCACACTGGACCTGATTCAGGAATCCACTGTGATCGATATGCTCGGCTTGCTGACGCTGGACTACCGCAAATGGATCCAGTGGGTGGCCAAGCCCGAAACGTTCCACGAGGCCGATTTTCAGCGGCTGAAGGAGTCCGGCACCACGGTGTTTCATCCCGCAGTCGGCTTCACGGGCGGGGACGCGTTCATGGAATCCCTGCGCGATATCACCGGCTGGGACATCCTGCTTTCGGCTCACCCAAATAAGTTCCTGCGCATCGATACGATTGCGGACATTGTGAGGGCCAAGGCGCAAGGGAAGCTGGGGATCGTGCTGGGTCTCCAGAATTCGGTGCACTTCCGCACGGTGGATGACGTGCAGCGGTTCTACAAGCTGGGGCAGCGCGTGTCGCAGCTCACATATGACGACAACGCGATCGGTGGAGGCTCCACCGATCCGCGGAATGAGGGTCTGACTCCCTACGGCGCGCGAATTGTGGACTGCATGAACCAGCTCGGGATGGCGATCGACGTGTCGCACTGCGCGGACCGCACCACGCTGGACACCATCGAAGCATCGGCCAAACCGGTACTGGTGACGCATTCGAACTGCCGCGCCATTGTGCCGGGAAGCGCGCGGTGCAAATCCGACGAAGTCATCCGCAAGCTGGCCGCGAAGGGCGGCGTGATGGGGGTCACCATGGTCCGGTACTTCGTGAACGCGGGGAGCCGCGTGACGATGGAGAATGTGTTGGACCACATCGACCACATTGTCAAGATTGCGGGGATCGAGCACGTGGGCATCGGCACGGACGTTGATCTGGACGGTCGCGACAAAGGGACGCCCGCGCGGCGGCAGGATCTGGATGGCGCGGACTACTCGCGCAAGATTTACGATCTGACCGAGGGGCTGGTGCGGCGCAAGTACAGCAAGCAGGATATCGCGCTGGTCCTGGGAGGAAACTTCCAGAGAGCGCTGGGTGAGATCTGGAGCAAGGGGCAGGCTTGAGAGGCTATCGCGCGTCCCTCGATCAATTCGCGATCGTGATCACCCTGGCTTCCTACTTCGGCTTGGTCGCCGCGAAACGCAGACGCACATAGTCGGCGATCCAGGTGCCGTTGGCGTCGCGGAGTTGAGGCTCCAACGCCGTCTGCACTTCTTGCAGGTACTCTTCACGATCCTGGTCTGAGAAGCCGTGATAAAAATTCAAGGCGAAGGTTTCGAGGAAGCCGCGGATCCCGGCTGGCAAGGGCGTCGGGCGCGGAATCAGGGCAATGGTGTCGACACGGAATCCCGCGCTTTCGAGGCGAGTGGCGTAGTCGCCGGGGGTGGGGAAATACCACGGCACGCGAGCCTCCCCCTCGAGGCCGCGGCGATTCAGAGCTTCGACCAGGGCCGCGCGGATTTTATCGACGCAACCATAGCCTCCGCATTCGGCGACGAAACGTCCGCCCGGTTTGAGGGAGCGATAAACCGCTTCGAGCATGGCATCCGCGCGTTTGATCCAATGCAAAACGGCATTGCTGAACACGGCGTCGAACTCTTCCCTGTACGGGAGGTCTTCCCCGGCAGTGGCGTGCGCGTTCAAGCCGAGCTTCCGCGCAGCTTCCACCTGCGGGACGCTCGAATCCACGGCGACCACTTCGCAACCCAGATCGGCAAGTTTTTTTGAGAGGACGCCGTCGCCGCAGCCCAGATCGAGGATGCGCTCGCCGGGCTTCGGCGCAAGTAGTTCCACCACCGGCGAGCCTAGATCGGAGACAAATCTCGCGTTGCGGGCGTAGATCGCGGGGTCCCAGGTCTGCGCCGTGGACATCGGCGGCTACCTCTTGTGCGTGGGGTCCACCCACGGGACGTCGGAGGCTTCTTCCGGGCTCGGAATATCGAGATTCACGACAACAGGCTCCTGCCCGCTGCGGACGATCACGGCTTCCACGGGTTCATCCCGCCGCGCGTTGATCTCCTGGTGTGGAACGAAGGGCGGCACGTAGATAAAATCGCCGGGGCCGGCTTCGTCGACGAACTCCAGCTTCTCGCCCCAGCGCATACGGGCGCGGCCACGGACGATGTAGAGCACTGTCTCGACGTCGCCATGATGATGCGCGCCGGTTTTCGCGTTCGGTTCGACGACCACGGTGCCCGCCCAGAGCTTGCTCGCGCCGGCGCTGGCATGAGTGATGGCGGCGGCACGGGTCATCCCGGCGGTCTGCGGCGTGTTCCTGTCCATGTCGGCGGCACGGACGATGCGGATGCCTTCGCGCTGCCAGTTGCTCATGCTTTCTTCCAACCCAAAGTAGTGAGCTGCGTTTCCAAATAGGCGAGCCCGTCGGAGAGCGTCTTGCGATAGCGCTCGTCGCGGCAGGCTTCGATTTGGTGCAGGATGCGGGTTCGTTGCAGCAACAGGCCGTCACGCTTACGCTCATCTTCGGCTTCTTCTGGAGTGAGCTGCGGTTTGCGCGGCTTCAAACGTTCATGCGCCGCTTCGATCTGTTCCTCGACCGACTTACTTTCCCAACCGCGGGCCATGTACTTTCATTCTACGCTCTTCACTCGGGCGGGAGTTTGTGGCAGTCTGGAGACTGCCCTTATGAATGAACTCGTCCGTTTGGATCGCCACGAGGAAGTGGCAGTCATCACTATCGACAATCCTCCGGTGAATGCGCTCAGCCCCGGAGTTCCCGAAGGCATCGCGACGGCGATCGCGGAGGTGGAGCGGGATCCGGCGGTGCGAGCCACCGTGATTCTCGGCGCGGGCCGCACTTTTATCGCGGGAGCCGATATTAAGGAGCTGGAGAAGATCGCGCAGGGAGCCGCGACCGAGGGTCCGGATATCCACGACTTGCTGACGACGATTGAAGATTGCTCGAAGCCGGTGGTGATGGCGGTGCACGGGACGGCGCTGGGCGGCGGATGGGAGCTCGCGATGGCGGGCCACTATCGCGTCGCGGTTCCGGGCGCGCTGATCGGGCAGCCTGAGGTGAACCTCGGCATCATTCCAGGAGCGGAGGGATCGCAGCGGCTGCCGCGGCTGGTCGGGATCGCCGCCGCGGTGGAGATGTGTGTCTCGGGCAAGCCGGTGAAGGCCGCCGAAGGGTTGAAGCTCGGGTTGATCGACAAAATCATCGAAGGCGATCTTTTAACGGGGGCCGTGGCGTTCGCGCGCGAGATCGCGGGCGCGCCAATTCGCAAGACTCGCGACCGGAATGAGAAGCTCGGCACGCCGGAGGAGAACGCTCCGATTTTCGCGGCGGGGCGCGAGCAGGCGCGCAAGACTCGGCGCAACATGACCGCGCCGCTGGTGGTGATCGAGGCACTGGAGGCGGCGGCGACGCTTCCCTTCCCTGAGGGCTGCAAGAAGGAGCGTGAGCTGGTGCGCGGATGCCTCGCATCGGACCAGTGCCGGGCTTTGATTCATACGTTCTTCGCGGAGCGCGCGGTGTCGAAGGTCGCGGGCGTCACGAAGGAAACGCCTGTGGCCAACATCACGACGGCGGCCATCATCGGTGCGGGCACCATGGGCGGAGGCATCGCGATGGCTTGCGCCAACGCGGGGATCGCCGTGCGCATCAAGGACTCCGATCAAGCCGCGCTCGACCGTGGGATGGCGACGGTGCGGAAGAATTACGAGAGCTCAGTAAAGAAGGGCCGTTTCCCGCAAGCGGTGATGGACCAGCGAATGGCGCTGATTCAGCCTCAGCTCACCTACGACGAATTCGATCGGGCAGACCTCATCATCGAAGCGGCCTTCGAGAGCATGGCGTTGAAGAAACAGATTTTCGGAGAGATCGACGCGATCGCGAGGCCGGGGTGCGTGCTCGCGACGAACACCTCGACGCTCGACATCGATGAAATCGCTTCGGCGACCAAGCGTCCCCAGAGCGTCATCGGGCTGCACTTCTTCAGTCCCGCGCATGTGATGCGGCTGGTGGAAATTGTGCGGGGCGCGGAGACCAGTGCCGAGGTCATCGCCACTTCACTCGCGCTCGCGAAGCGCCTGAGCAAGGTGGGTGTTGTAGTCGGCAACTGCTGGGGATTCGTCGGAAATCGCATGATGCTGCCCTACATGCGGGAGGCGCAATTTCTGGTGGAGGAAGGCACCACGCCGGTGGCGGTGGATACGGCGCTCTACAATTTCGGCATGGCGATGGGGATTTTCGCCGTCGACGACATGGGCGGCATCGACGTCGGCCACCGCGTCAGGCAGCAGCGCAAGTATCTGGAAAAGGCGGGGCTTCGGACGGCGCTCGTCGTGGACAAATTGTATGAGCTGAATCGCCTGGGGCAGAAAACCGGAGCCGGCTGGTATCGTTACGGCGACGATCGCAAGGCGGTGCCCGATCCCGAGGTGCATGAGCTGATCGAGAAGATCGCGGTCGCGGCGGGGATCGAGCGGCGGGAAATTTCGACGCAGGAGATCCTGGAGCGGTGCCTCTACACCCTGATCAACGAAGGGGCAAAGATCCTGGAAGAAGGCTACGCGCAGCGCGCCGCGGACATCGACGTGATCTACTGCACCGGGTATGGTTTCCCGGCGTATCATGGCGGACCCATGTGGTACGCCGACACGGTCGGCCTGAAGAACGTTTACGCCCGTGTGAGCGAATATCACGCGAAGCACGGCGAATTGTGGGAGCCCGCTCCGTTGCTCCGCCGGCTGGCCGAAGCCGGAGAAACGTTCGCCAGCTTCGACGCGGCTAAAGAGCGCTCCGGCGCCTCCGCCTAACTTAAAAGGAATCCATGAAAGCATCCAACTTAGTTGCCATCGACACGCACGTTCACATTGAATCCGAGATCCCGGATAACGACGCCGACAAGGCCGCCAAAAAGTATTTCGGCGATTCCGGCGCGGGCCGCAGCCGCAAAGAACTCGCCGACTACTATCGCAGCCGCAACATCGGCTGCGTGGCGTTTTCGGTCGACGAGAGCCTGACCGGGCGTCCGCAAGTGCCCAACGAAGAAGTGGGCCAGTTCGCCGCCGAAAATAGCGACGTCATCATGGCCTTCGCCAGCGTCAATCCGATGCGCGGCGAGGCAGCGGTGAAGGAAGCGCGGCGCTTGGTCGCCACGGGACTCTTTCGCGGCTTCAAATTGCATCCGCCGCTCATGCAGTTCTTCCCCAACGATAAGGCCGCGTACCCGTTCTACGAGGTCATGAACGAGTTCAAGATGCCCGTGATTTTCCATACCGGCCACAGCGGCATCGGCACGGGAATGCCCGGCGGCGGAGGGGTCCGGCTGAAGTACGGCAATCCGATGGATATCGACGACGTGGCCGTGGATTTTCCCGACATGAAGATTATCATGGCGCACCCGTCGTTCCCCTGGCAGGATCAGGCACTTTCGGTGTGCCTGCACAAGCCGAACGTGTACATCGATCTCTCCGGATGGTCGCCGAAGTATTTTCCGCCGTCCCTGATCCAGTACTCCAACACTCTGCTCAAGAAGAAGATGCTGTTCGGTTCAGACTATCCGCTGATCACGCCGGATCGCTGGATGAAAGATTTCGCGGAGATCGGCATTCGTGAAGAGGTCCGGCCGCTGATCCTGCGGGAAAACGCGATTCGGCTGTTCGGATTGACCGACTAAGCCTTCTACCGGCACTTCTCTCGCCGGTAAACCGCCGTCATTCACCGATTCGTCCTGTTTTCCTCGCCGGGTACAGGGCACACTGGGCCTGCGAGGAAAAATAGCATGACTCTCACGCAGAAAACCTACACGGGAATCGGGACGAACGGCTGGATCGCAGGCGGATACTCCGCTCCAGCGCGCGCCGACCTGTCGGAATTTCAAACTCTAGCTGGCCGCGTGGTGGAGGATTTGCCGTACGGCAGCCGGGTTCTGGAAGTCGCCTCCGGCGCAGGATTACTGGCGGTCGAGCTTGCCAAGGCGGGCTACAACCAGATCACCGCCCTCGATGACAGCCGGGCTTCGGTGGAATCCGCCCGTCGCTATGTGGACCGCGAAGGTGTCGCGGTACGGGTTCGCCAGGGCGACTACTCAGCCATGCCGTTTCCCGATGAACGGTTCGAACGGGTGGTGTGCCGTACGGCGATTCACAACTTTTTGCAGCCGCTTGGGGTTCTAAAGGAGATCCATCGCGTGCTGAAACCCGGCGGATCGGCGCTGATCGTGGATGTGCCGGAGGACTCTTCGTTTTTGAGTCAGCTGGCGTTCCGGACTCTCCTGCGGCATCGTGTTTGCTCGACGGAGCGCTTTCAACAGCTTGCGCTGGAGAGCGGGTTTGCCAAATGCACCCTTGTAGAGAAAGAAACCGGCTTTGAAGCGTGGGTGGAGAAAGAGCCGGAGAGCGAACGGAACTGATCGAAAGGAAATATCGTAGGATCAAATGATGAGACCCCTGAACAGTGCACTGGCTCTCTGTGTGTCCGGACTGGCTCTGTGGGCGCAGGCTCCGGCCGGGAAACTAGAGTTCGAAGTCGCCTCGGTGCGTCCCTCCGCGCCGCAATCCGCCGATAACCGGGTGGCGGTCGGGCTGCATATGGACGGGTTGCAGGTCCGTATCAACTCGTTCACCTTCAAGGACTACATCGCGCTGGCTTACCGCGTCCAGGCCTACCAGATCACCGGTCCGGATTGGATGGGATCCGAGCGGTTCGACGTCAACGCCAAGCTTCCGGCGGGCGGCACGACGGCCCAGATTCCAGAGATGATGCAGGCGCTGCTGACCGACCGGTTCCAGCTGAAATTTCACCGCGATAAGAAGGATTTGCCGGTATACGCGGTGTCGGTAGGAAAACCCCCGCTCCGGCTGACCGAGGTCGCGCCCACTCCGCAGGACGAACCCAATGGTCCGGCCGTGAACGTTTCCGGGTCCGGCGGCGCCAACGGAGTCTCCGTGGACCTGGGCCGCGGCTCTTCTTACACCTTTGCGAACAACAAGTTCGAGGGTAAGAAGCTGACCATGGATCTGCTGTGCCGGATGTTGGAGCGGTATGTGGATCGTCCGGTGGTGAATCAGACCGACCTTAGCGGCTACTACGACATCACGCTCGAACTGACTCCGGAGGATTATCAGGCCATGTTGATCCGCGCGGGGATCAATTCCGGGGTGGTGCTGCCTCCGCAGGTGGTGCGTCTGGCGGAGGGCAATTCGGCTGCGTCGCTTTTGGATGCGGCGCAGAAGGTGGGGCTGAAGATCGAGGCCAAGAAGGCTCCGCTGGATCAGATTGTGGTCGATCAGGTGCTGAAAACGCCGACGGCGAATTGAGGGATCCCCTCGCCGGCCTGGTGCCGCACCCGGAAGCCTGAAACCAGAAGGACGTTGCCTGCGTCAGCCGTACAGAGTAAACTTTAGGGGAAGGTGTTTAAAGGCATGCGGACCAAGCCGATCCTCGCTCTGTGTTCCCTCTGTTCCCTGTTTCTCGCTTCGTTGTTCCTGATTCAGTCCGGCGCGCGTGCGCAGGATTCGACTAAGGCGGGCGATAAGAAGTCGGCGACGCAAGGCAAAACCGTCGCCAAGCCGCAGACGGAGAAGCAGCGCAAGGCAGCGGAAGCAAAACTCAAGAAAGAACTCGAGACGCCCTATAAGAAGTGGGAGAACGAGGAAGTCATCTACATCATCAGCGAGGAAGAACGCAAAGCGTTCGGCCGTCTGCAAACGGACGAGGAGCGCGAGCAGTTCATCGAGCAGTTCTGGCTGCGCCGCGATCCTACGCCGGACACCGAAGAGAACGAGTTTAAGGAAGAACACTACCGCCGTATTGCTTACGCCAACGAAACCTTCACCAGCGGCAATCCCGGCTGGAAGATGGATCGCGGCATGATCTACATCAAGTACGGCGCCCCCGATGAGCGCGAAGAGCATCCCTCGGGCGGCACGTACGACCGTCCCATTGAAGAGGGCGGGGGAACTACTACCGTTTATCCGTTTGAGAAGTGGCGCTATCGTTACCTGGAAGGCATGGGCAACGACGTCAACATCGAATTTGTGGATCCTTCGATGACCGGCGAGTATCACATGACTATGGATCCGTCGGAGAAGGACGCCCTGACCAATGTCCCTGGCGCCGGACTGACCATGTACGAACAGTTGGGACTGGCTTGCAAATCGGACCGCTTCACCCGCACCGACGGAACCCGGCTAGGCACGGGACAGATGCCGCTGCCCGCCAGCATGGATCAGTTCACCCGGCTGGAGCAGTTCGCGAACCTCCAGCGTCCGCCCGCGACGAAGTATAAGGATCTGGAAGCGTTGGTGAATTCGTCGATCAAGTACAACCTGATCCCGTCGATGCGCGTGCGTGTGGACTACATCCCCATCACGGATACCAGCGTCTACACCAACGTCACGGTGCAGTTCGACCGGCACGACCTGTCCTTCAAAGACAACAAGGAAGGCTTCTCCAGTTTCGAACTGAACATCTTCGGCCGGGTCACCAATATGACTCGCCGGAGCGTGAACAACTTCGACGAGAACCTCACGCAGAGTATTCCCACCGAGATGGTTTCCAAGATCGACGGCAAGGAAATCTTCCAAAAGCAGATTCCGTTGCCGCCGGGCAAGTACCGGCTGTCGGTCGCCGCAACGGATCGAGTGGGGGGCAACAAGCAGACCCAGGAAATCGCTCTGGACGTGCCCCGGCTGGATGACGACCGCCTCAGCACCAGTTCGCTGATTCTGGCGGATGTTCTCGAAAAGGTCCCTACCACCAGCGTAGGCAAGGAACCGTTCGTCATCGGCGCGACAAAGGTCCGTCCGAAGATGGACGCCACCTTCTCCCGCAAAGACACAGTGGGCATTTACATGAAGCTGTACAATTTCGACCAGGATGAAACGACTCGGAAAGCGGAGGGTACGGTGGAGTGCCAGGTCGTGAAGGCAGTTTCAGGCGAGGTGGTCGCGGAATTCACGCAGAACATCACCAAGCCTCAGGACATTATCGAGCAGTGGCTGCACCTGACGGACTTCGAGCCGGGCCCCTATTCAGTGAAGATGAAGGTGACGGATCACAAGCGAAACCAGACCTTGACGCCGTCGGCCAATTTTACGGTAAACTAACCTTGGTTGGGCGGCCCTAGGACCGTCGTAAGCCAGGCATTCGAATACTGAAGCATGAGCTTTCGCCTACGTGGGCAATTCGCTTTAGGCTTGGTCGCAGGCTGCATGGCCATGGCGCCTGCATCGAAAGCCGCGAGTGTTCCCGCGCTTGCCGGGGACCTGCTGGGCGAGGTTCGGAACAATTCCGGCGTATCACAGATGGGCGCAACTGTCATCCTCTATGACCGTTACGACCACATGATCCGCGAGGCGCTGAGCAACGAAACCGGAAAGTTTGTCTTCGATTCGCTGGCTCCCGGGCCGTATTCGCTCCGTGTGGTCCTGGCCAGTTTCGCCCCGCTGATGCGGCGGAACATTATGGTGGCGGCCGGATCGGAGAGCGTCCTCAAGATCCACTTGGCGAACGTGCTGAGCACTCTGGAGTTGGCTCCGGCGTCCGAGGCTCAAGGCACGCTCATGAACGACGACTGGAAGTGGGTGCTGCGGACATCTCACTCCACCCGGCCTGTACTGCGGTTGATTCCGGTGGGGACTTCGTCCTCTTCGTCCACGCACCACTCGATGGCATCGGCGTTTTCCCAGACCACCGGGGTCTTGCGCGTGTCCGGCGGCGACGGCGACCCGGCTACGGGCAGCACGGCGCAGGATATGGGAACGGCGTTCGCGCTCTCGACGGTGCTGAACGGCTCGGCGCACATCCGCCTGAGCGGCAACCTCGGCTATATGGCGAACTCGGGACTGCCCTCCGCGGGTTTCCGCGCGACGTACGCGCATGACCGCGACGGGATGCGAGGGCCGCAGATCACCGTCACCACGCATCAAGTTTACTTTCCCGGTTTGGCGGCGGAGGCCAATCCCAACGGGACGCAGGGCGACGCTCAGGAGACGGGACCGGTGCTGCGCACCATCTCGACGGGCGCGATGGACACTCTGCAAATTAACGACGATCTGAAGCTGGAGTACGGCGGGCGCATGGAATCGGTGTCCTTTATGCACCGGGTCAGCTACTTGAGCCCGTTTGCGCGTTCCACCTACGATCTGGGCCGCGCCGGAGCCGTGCGGCTCGCGTTCAGCTCCGGAACTCTGCCCGCGGAACTGATCGGCCACGCCGATGAGGGCCAGACCGCCGAGTTGAGTGCCGCCGATTTGAACGCCTCCGGATTGAATCAGGATCTGGCCGCGCTGGCGCTGCTGCCTCGTGTTTCCCGCAGCGGCGGACGCATGCGGTTACAACGGAACCAGAACTGGGAAGCCGGCTACGCGGTGGTGGAACACAGCCGAAAATACTCGGCCAGCGCCTACATGGAGGATGTCTCCGACGCCGCATACACGATGTCTCCGGCGGCGGGTTTCCTCTCCCGCAACGATCTGCTTCCGGATCTCAACTCCAGCAACTACCTGTTCGACATCGGCAGCTACCATCGCACGGGTTTTACCGCGACCGTCACGCAATCCCTGGGGGAGCACGTGGACCTGACGCTGGCAGCGGGGCGCGGCGGGGCTTTAACGGCAGCCAGCGGTCCCGATCCCGTGGAGACCGCCGACGGCGTTCGTGCGCAGATCCACACGGCGGGAAGAGCGTGGGCTACGCTGCGGGCCTCGGCGACGCTGCCGGGTACCGGGACCCGCGTCGTCACCAGCTACGGTTGGACCGATTTCCGCGCTCTGATGCCGGTGCATCTCTCTCTGACCGGAGCCACCTACCAGGACGAGGGCTGGAACATCGTGATCCATCAGCCTCTCCCGAAGCTCACTTCTCTGCGTGGACGCCTGGAAGCGACTGCCGAGCTTCGGAATGCTCTGGCGCAGGGGTACCTGCCGATCCGTACCAACGGAGACGTTCCGTTGATCCTCACCAACTCGCCTCGCGCGCTGCGCGGCGGTTTGAACTTCCTGTTCTAGTCAAGAAGTCATTCCCGCCCCTACAGAGCGAGGTCCCCGATCAATTCGTGATGGTGATGGTAGCCGCCGGGCTGCTGACTCCGCCGATCGAGACGATCACCGGTTGGGCGCCTGCGGCCAGGCCCGAGGGGATCTGGTAATTGATCTGGGCGGCTCCTACTTCGCCCGGAGGGATGCCGACAAACTGGATGGTCGCGGCCTTCCCGCCGACCGTCACCGTTACCGGCGTGGCCAAAGGCGCGGGTAGAGACGCTACGGACGCGCCCTGAGCCGGCGCTCCGCCCGTCGATACGGCGGGGGAGACCGAGCCCGTCCCGGTAACGTAGAGCGTCGCGATCTGGCCCGCCGCCGCACTCACCGTCGGCACCGGGGCGTTGCCGGCGGTCGTAAAGATGCCGGGAGCCTCCGCGGCTACACGGAAGGACTGCGAGGTCAACTGGCCGTTGTTGTTGATCTCCAGAGTCGCCACGCTGCCCACCGGAGTCTCGTAGGGGATCTGGATGTTCAGCTGGCCCGGACCCACGTAGTACAGCGGCGCTGCGACGCCGTTGATGGTCACCGCGACCCCGTTCATCGACACGGGCAGCGGAATATTGGAGGCCAGGCCCACGGCCAGCGCCAGTTGCGAGCCGAAAACGGTCATGATTCCGCCGGGGGCGAATCCCGTTTGCAGCGAGGCTCCGTTAACCAGGGCGGCGATGCTCGGAACCGGGCCGGAGCCCGCGCCCGTCACGCTGACCGTCACCGAGGCGCTGGCCTCCTGGCCATAGCTCGCCGTGATGATCCCGTTGCCGGCCAATTGCGACGCCTGGACCTGGACCGTGGCGGTCGCGCTCCCGGCGGACCCGGCCAGTTGCGCGGACCCCAGCACCGTCCCGCCCGCCTGGAACGTCACGACGCCCGTCGGCGTCGAGCCGTCGGTGCTGGTCACGGTGGCGATGATAAACACCACGTCGCCGGCCGCGGGAGCGTTCAAGCTGCTCAGCAGGCTCAGTTGGAAGTGCGACGACGTCACGGGCGGACCCGAGCTCAGCGCTGCGCCGCTCCAGGCCGCCGCCAGGGCGGAAACGTCCACCGATCCAAGCCCTGTGGCCTGATCGTACCCAGCGGCCGCGGTGTAGCCTTGCGCCGTGTTGTTGCAGTTGGTGCGGCGCTTGGAGCACGCCACGGTCACCATGTTGTCTCCGGTGGCGATGTCATGGAACGCAACCGGATGCGATTGCGCCAGCGCGTACAGGTTGGGATTCACGTTGCCGAGCCCTGCCGCGCCGATAGCTCCGCTCTGCACCAGATACTGGTTCAGCAGCGCGACGACTCCGCCGAAGGCCGGAGTGGGGACCGACGTGCCCCCGTAAACCTGATCGCTTCCACCCGTGGTCACCAGGTAGCCGTCATGGTCGGCCGAGGCGGAAAACGAAATGTCGGGAACGTGGCGCGCGTTGTCGCCGGGGACTCCGGCTCCGACCTGCCAGGACGGCCGCGGGAAAATCACGCTCACGCCGCCTCCGCCCGCCGACGGTGATCCGTCGATCGCGCTGTCGTTCCAGGTGGTCTCCGGGATGTAGGACAACGCCGACGCCTTCGTGGAACCGTTGGCTCCCCAATACTGGCCCGAGCCCTCGGTAAATGTGGTGCCGCCGATGCCGGTGACTTCCGGTATGCTCGCGGGCGTGTCGACGGCAAGCCCCGAGTTCGTGGGATCGTTGCAGTCCGCGCCCCCGGCATCGCCCGACGAGGCCACCCAGGTGATCCCTTGAGCGTTGGCCTGCTGGGCCCAACTGCGCATGTCCTGCATGTCGAACACGGTATCTTCCAACTCACACAGGCCATAGCTGACGGTCACAACCGGAGCGAGATTCTGGTCGATGGCGTACTGCACGGAGCTCATCACGTCGCGCGAGTAGACGTAAATAACCGAGGCGTCGCGCGCGATGGCGCCCGCCCACTCGATGTCGAGATCGGCTTCCGGAAGATCGTCCGTGCTGATGCCCGGGTCGATCGAGCCTGGAATCAGCAGGAGCTGAGGATCGTTTGAGGACAGTCCGTATTCTGTGCGGAAGCTTTGGATGTCTGAAAGATTCACGCGCGTCTGTCCGGCCACCGCCATCTTTTGTCCCGCGCCGGTCACGCCGGCCTTGTAGAGCGGATTCAGGTTATAGAGGGTGGCGAAATCGTCCGGTGCGATGTAGTGGCTGCCTTTGCTGGTGGTGTAGGCCGGATTCAAAGTCCGCTGCGAGGGCTTCGCGTGGAAATCGTGCAGCCCGCGAACGCCCTGAACCAAATTCTGGAACGCGGCCGGAAGCGTGGGATCTGTGGAGTTGGCGAAGTGGGTTTCGCCGTTCACAACATATTGGTGAATTTCTGTTTGAAACGCGGCTTCGACTTGGGCGGCGGCTCCGCTGAAGGCGATCCAGGTGCGTCCCCGCGCGGCGGAAATCACGGCAAGCCCTTGCGACGTGAGCCACGTTTGCGCCCGAGCCACATCCGGCGCACTGGCGCCGAAGCGGTCCGCGTATTGTTCCGGGGTCAGCCACTGGTGAAACTGAGGCGAACTCGGATTCTGCTGGTCCGCTAGTAATTGCGTGAGGTCGGCGGCCTGGCTGGCGGAGGGAGCGAACGTCAAGGTCATGTAGGGAATCGTGAGCGATCCCGACACGCGTCCCTGATCGAACTCCGCGCGCGCTTCCGGATGCACGTGTCCGCGCAACGCGATACGTCGAGTGTTATCAATGGGTCCGGCGATACGGCTGGGCTGGGCCCAGGTGGCTTGCGACCCCGCAAGCACTGTAAACGCAACGAACCCGATAATCCTGGGCTTCATGAACCAATGGACGTGCCCGGCACGGAGGCCGTTGCACGCGCACTCCTATCTTTACATTCCTTAACAGCCTTAGGCAGGCTGCTGCTGCGTCATGCAGTGCAATGTACCGAGCCCTAACACTAAGTCCCTGCAAGGAATCCCGATCACTTCACGATCCGGGAACAGCCGGGCCAGCGTCCGCAGAGCCGTCATATCATTCTTATCGGCAAACACCGGCACTAAGACTAACCCGTTGGCGAGGTAAAAGTTCGCATAACTGGCGGGGAGGCGTTGTCCCGCGAATAACACCGGTTCCGGCATGGGAAGGGTGGCGATTTTCAGGTCGCCGCGTGAGCGCAGGCGCGCCAGATTCTGGTTGAGCGGTTCATAATTTGGGTCGGATTTGTCGGACTCGACCACCGTCACGACGGTGTTCACGGAGGTGAAGCGCGCGAGGTCGTCGACGTGGCCGTGGGTGTCGTCGCCGGCGATGCCACGCCCTAGCCAGATGGTTTCCCTAATCCCGAGGTAAGTAGAAAACGCCGTCTCCCACTGCGCGCGCGTGAGACCGGGATTCCGCACCTGAACATCGCTCAGGAGGCACTCTTCCGTGGTGAGGAGCTTCCCTGCCCCGTTGACATCGATGCTGCCGCCCTCTAAAACCAGATCGGGATCGATATGTTTGATTTTGAACTTGCGTGCGACGGACAGGGGGAGGCGGGTATCGTTGCGGAAGTTGGGATACTTGGCCCAGCCGTTGAAGCGCCAGCCTGTCATCGCGACCTCGCTCCCGCTTTTCACGAAGATCGGACCGAAGTCGCGAATCCAGCTCCGGTCCGTGGGGTGCAGATGGAAATCGACGGCCGCGAGATCGACGTGGCACTTTTTCAGGATACGAATGACGCTTTGCTGCGCGTCGGCGTCTTCCACTACGATCCGAACGCGCTCGACGCGGGCGAGATGGCGCACGATCTCGCCATAGACCCACGGGATCGGCGCGAACTTTCCGGGCCAGTCCGATTTCTCGTGCGGCCATGCGAGCCAGGTCGCCTCATGAGGCTCCCACTCCGCCGGCATGCGGAAGCTCATTTGCCGGGCTTTCCTGGATCGACCCCGCCTTGATCAAGCCAGCGCGAGAGGATCGGGGAGTAGGCATCAATGCGGCGGTCCCGCAGGAACGGCCAGCCGCGGCGGATCTCTTCGGCTTTTTTCGGATCGCACTCGACGATCAGGATTTCCTCTTTGTCTGTGGATGCTTCGGAGATCACCTGGCCGAAAGGGTCCGCGACAAAAGAAGATCCCCAAAACTCCAGGCCGGATTCCTTGGTGCCTTCGTAGCCGACACGGTTCACCGCGGCGACGTAGACTCCGTTCGCGATCGCGTGCGAGCGCTGGATGGTTTGCCACGCGTTGAGTTGGGCGGCGCCGAACTCCGCCTTCTCCTTCGGGTGCCACCCGATCGCGGTCGGGTAAAACAAAATATCAGCGCCGAGAAGCGAGGTGATGCGAGCTCCTTCGGGATACCACTGATCCCAGCACACCAGCACGCCGATGCGGCCGAATTCGGTGTCGAAGGCGCGGAAACCGAGGTCGCCTGGCGTGAAATAGAACTTCTCGAAGTAAAGAGGATCGTCGGGGATGTGCATCTTGCGATACACGCCGGAGATTTCGCCTTGCGTGTCCAGAATCACGGCGGTGTTGTGATATAGGCCAGACGCGCGACGCTCGAAGAGAGAGGCGATGATCACGACCTTCAATTCCTTTGCGAGCTTGCCCAAAGCCTCGGTAGTGGGGCCCGGGATCGCCTCCGCCAAGTCGAACAGATCGGCGTTTTCTTCGCGGCAGAAGTACTGTGACCGGAACAGTTCCTGTAGGCAGACGATTTGAGCGCCGCGCGCCGCCGCCTCGCGGATTTTGAACTCCGCCAGCGCGAGATTCTCGTGTGGCCGGAGCGAACACCCCATCTGCACCAGCCCGGCGATGAATTTTTTCCTCATGCAATTTCTTATAATACCGTTGGTGCATGGCGAAACCGTGAAAAGGATCGCACGCGAGTGCGGATTTGAGCTCAGCGGGATCGCGCGCGCGGAGCCCTCCCCCGATTTCACCCGTTACGAGCAGTGGGCGGCTCAATCCATGGCCGGCGAGATGCGGTACTTGACCGACCGCAGGGCTGAGCTTCGGCGCGATCCGAAGTCGCTCCTGCCCACCGCGCGATCCATCATTTGCGTCGGGAAACTCTACAATACGGATCCGGAGGCGAAGGACCCTGCCATCTCCCGCTATGCCTGGGGTTCGGCCGATTACCACGATGTAGTGCGGGAAGGGCTGGAGAAGATGGTCGGGCGGCTTCAGGCGATCGAACCGTTCGAGTGGAAGATCTGCGTCGATACGGCTCCGCTGCTGGAGCGCAGCTACGCACGACAGGCAGGGCTGGGCTGGATCGGCAGAAACACTTGCCTGATCAATGAGCCCCTGGGATCGTGGTTCTTCTTGGGCGAGATCCTGACCTCGCTGGAAATCGCGCCGGACGCCCCGCCGCCAGACCGCTGCGGTACCTGCACCAAATGCATCGAAGCATGCCCGACGCAGGCGATTACGCCCGATGGGATCGACTCGAAGCGCTGCATCGCGTACTTGACCATCGAGCTGCGTGGACCCATTCCCGAGGAGCTTCACGCCGCGACCGGACACCACATCTTCGGCTGCGACATCTGCCAGGAAGTCTGCCCCTGGAACTCGCGCGCCCCGGTAACGGAGGAGCCGGCGTTCGCGCCGCGCGAGATCCCTGGGCTTGACCAGTTGGCTGAAATGACTGAAGCCGAATTCAAGGCGTTCGCTAAGGATACTCCGCTCAGCCGTCCGAAGTATGAAGGCTTCCAGCGCAACATTGCAGTGGCGCGGTCCAACAGAGATTAAGCGATGTGCGCGCCCGTCGTATTCACGTAGACAGAGTACAAGGACTGGCTGGCGCACATGAACAGGCGATTTCTCTTGGTTCCGCCGAAACTCACGTTCGCGCAGTTCTCCGGCAAGCGGATCATGCCGATCCGGTCGCCGTTCGGAGCCACGATCTGTACCCCGGGCCGGGCGCCGCACCACACGTTGCCGTCCGCATCGCAACGAATCCCGTCCGCTGCCGCGCCATCGAGCTTCACGAAACGCTTCCCGTTCTTGAGAGACTTCCCGTCCAGGTCGTACACCCGGGTCTCGCCCGGAGCGCCGGTATCCGCGATGTAAACCTTCTTATAATCCGGGGAGAAACAGATTCCGTTGGGCTGATCCTGCTCGTCACTCACCTTCTCCATGGCGGTGCTCAGCGGATCGACGCGGTATACCGCCGGCTTCGTCTCCGACTGCGCCGGGAAGCCTTCGTAGACGCCGCTAATCCCATACGTCGGATCGGTGAACCAGATACCGCCGTCCGGATGCACGGATATGTCATTAGGGGAGTTCAAACGTTTTCCCTGAAATTTGTCGGCGATGGTAGTCACGGTTCCGTTCACCTCGTAGCGGGCCACTCTCCGGCCTCCGTGCTCGCAAGAGAGCTGGCGGCCCTGGAAATCGAAGGTGTTGCCATTGCTGTAGCCGGAGGGATTGCGGAACACGGTGACCCGGCCGTCCTCTTCGGTCCAGCGCATCTGAACGTTGTTGGGGATGTCGCTCCAGACCAGATACCGGCCCACGCCGTTCCAGGCCGGACCTTCCGACCACAGGGTCCCGGTGTAGTGCCGGCGGATCACCGTGTTGCCCACCACATATTTGCGGAAGCGATTGTCGAGCGCGATGACGTCCGGGTCGGGATACTGGACAGGCTGCTGTCCGGACCAATCGCGCGGCGTCGCCGTCATACTGGGGGCCTGCTGCGCGAGGGCTCGCGGGACAAGTCCGGGAGCGAGCGCGGCCGCACCCAGCAAGCCGACCAAACCGCGTCTGGAGATTCCTTCATGAATGAGGGGAGCCATAACGTTCAGGTATACCGCATAACGTAGCTGAATTGTTTTACCCGTAATTCCGGGAGTGCCGGTAAAGCTTACTCCGGTACGCCAGTACTATCGCGAACGCGGTTCTCTCGATGAAACAAGCACTTGGCGCATACGGACGCCATGGCATTGCGATTGCTTTTATGAGGCCCGAGCGCCAACGGCAGGTGGGAGCCACAAAAAAGCCGGGTGCCACCGAGGAGATTACCAATATGTCCGACGAATTTGCGAAGACGCCCGTGGTTGTTGAAGAACACAACCACACTGGAATGTTTGCCGCTCTGATCGTTGGGTTAGTGTTGTCGCTGGCCGGGAACGCGTTCCTGATCACGCGCACCAACGCCATAAACGAGCAGATGGCACAGATGACCACGGGAACCCAATCCCAGATCTCCAAGTTGAGCGACGCCACGACGGCCCTGCTGGAACAGCGTCTGGACGCACTCAACCAGGAAGTCAACGCTGAAGTGAAGGGCGCGCAGGATTCCGCCGCGAAGGCCATCCGGCAGGAGCGGGCGCAATCGCAGAAGACCAGCCAGGAAATCGCCGACAAGGCCTCCAAGCTGGAAGATCAGCAGAAGGAAGTGTCCCAGAACCTGGACCAGCTTCGTGAAGCCTCTACTTCGGCCGACACTAAGATTGCCGCCGTCTCCACCGATGTTGACACCGTCAAGACCGACGTCAACGGAGTGAAGACCGACGTCGCCAGCACGAAGGATGGTCTGGACAAGACCAATGGCGACCTGAAACGGGCGATTGGCGACATGGGCGTGATGAGCGGACTGATCGCAACCAATTCGAAGGATCTGCAAACGCTGCGTGATCTCGGCGACCGGAACTATACCGAGTTCACTCTGAACAAGACCATGGCCTCGAAGAAGTTCGGCGACATGGTTCTCACTTACAAGAAGGCCGACCCCAAGAAGAGCCGCTACACGGTGGCCGTCCAGGCCGATGACAAGCTGTTGGAGAAGCGCGATAAGAGCATTAATGAACCGGTGCAGGTGTACGTGCACGACAGCCGTCAGCCCTTCGAAATCGTCGTGAATAAGGTGAACAAAGACGAGATCGTGGGTTATGTTTCGACTCCCAAGATGAGTCTCGCGCGCCAGTAGGCCCGTCGCGCAGAGGCCGCGCCCGCAGGCCCTCATGCGCGATGGAGCTACGGGAGTGCGCGTCCCGCGGAATGCCGAGTGGTGTGGGACCCCGCCACTCGGCATTCTTGTTTTTTAGAGCCGGTAGATCGTAACCCCACTCAGCAGCTTCGGATAGAAATCAGTCGACTTCTGCGGCATCACCCCACCCCCGAACGCAATCCTCGCCATATCGTCAATCGGAGTCGGCTCCAGCAGGAACGCCACTTGGGCGCCTTTATTGACCAAAGCCACCGCCGCTTCCGCTCCCCGTACGTACTCGATGTACTTCTCTTCCCGTACGGCGTCTTCACTGATCCCCAGCAAACCTCCCAGAATCTCTTGATGCAGCACGGGTACATCCAGCTCGCCCTGGCGGCGCGTGCGCTCCAGCCACTGAGTGCCGCGGCGGGTGGCAACTCCGATCCGGACGACGTCCGTCATGCCGGATGCCTGCGGAGAAACGGTCCAGCCCACTGATGCGGCCTTCTTCAGGAACTCGGCTTCATCAAAGTGTTCCAGCCCTCGCATGACACGGTGAGTCGCCAAAATCTTCAAGCCGGGCGAGTACATATTGACGAACGTCATCATCACGTACTGCGCCGCCGCGACGTCCGGATTCTCGTTCCGATACGCCAGCGCGGTTTCATAACGATGATGGCCGTCGGCGATCAGCAGCTTTTTCGGCGCCATCAGCTCCTGGATGCGTGCGATGGTCGCGGGGTCGGTGATCGCCCAGGCACGATGCCGGGCTTTGTAATCGTCGACGACATCGAGCACGGGTGTGCCCTTGGAGGCGCCCTCCAGCAAGTTGTCGACGGCACCTTCGGGGTCGGGATAGAGCATGAAGATCTGACCGAAGTGTGACCGCGTGTGCCGCAGCAGCTCCAGGCGGTCTTTCTTAGGACCGGAGAGGGTCTGCTCATGCCGGTGCACGATGCCCGCCGAGTAATCCTCCACTTTTCCGACGCCGATGAAGCCCATCCGGACGGCGCGCTCGCCCGTGTCGGGAACATCGAACTCCTGGAAATACGCATACAGGCCGGGCGAGGGGTCTTGAGTCAGTATGCCCTCACGAATCCAGTCGTCCAGATGCTTTGCCGCACGGGTGTAGACGTTGTTCGAGCCATCGTCGGACGCGAAGCGCTCGCCCAGAATCACGCGGACCAGGTTGTAGGGACTCGCGGTGAGATACTCCGCCTGCATCGCGGGATTGATTTTGTCGTAAGGCTGCGTCAGCAGCTTGGCCGGATCGCCGGCGTTGGCCGTGTAGCGATACGGTCGGAAAGGTTGAATGGTAGCCACACTACAGCGTACCTACTTTGCCGCGATCACCGCCATCGGCGCGCTCACGGTCACCGCGTGAGGACTCACCATGGCGCGTCCGATCCAGGGCGAATAGAAGTGCGACTCGAAGTTGACGATGGCCACCGTGAGAATTTCATCGTCCGGCTGCTCCGCCGTCGGCGCGCGATAGCTCACTTGAACGTTCGCGGTGGTCATTCCCAGATAGCCGGGTGTGCTTTGCCGGGGCTCGTCGATCTGTCCGTACAACACAAGATTCATCACTTGATCCGGGCCTTCGTAGGGATGGAGCACGCCCCAGCGGACGGCTCCGCGGACGCGCTCCACCAGGGATTGCTGCGCGAACAGGACTTGCCCGCAATCGACTACGCCTAGCAGCAGTCCGAAGAACACGAAGAGCACCAGGGTGGCTTCCACCAGGCTTTGCCCGCGTTGACGCCTGCGCCTCATCGCTCGCTCTCTCATCGCTCACTCTCTCCAGGCGCGTAGCGGCCCACGAAAGGAAACTCCACTTTGGGACGGCCTGTAAAAGTGAACGCCCCGAACATCGCATGGACCGTGTAATCTTTGATCGAGACATCGACGGCGGCGGGCGAGCCCTTTTCGTCCATCACCCAGGCGACTTCGACGTTCTCCGGCCTCAGTCCGGTTACGACGGGCGCCGAGCCGTCCCCAGGCTGGGAATTCCCATAGACCACGAGGTTGCGGATCGCGTCCTTGCCCTTCTCCAGATCCTGCGCGGTGGCCGCACGGTAGGTCCGCATCGCCGCATAGCGGCCGCCGTTGCCGACGGCGCTCACCAGTTGGTCGTAGACCAGGAAGGTATAGCCGAACTCCATGGTGCCGCCCAGGCACGCGGCCATGACGGTGGCGGCGAAGGCCAACTCCACCATGGCGTGTCCGCCCTGCGTTTTCTTACGAAGAGCCGGGCGTCTCATTGCCACAACCTCACGGGATTTGCCTTGGCGGCGCTCCGAGCCGGAACGGTGAACGTTTGCGGGCCGCCGACTGCACGTAGAAACACGATATCCACGCCGTTCGATGGAGCCGTCACCCGGGTAAACGCCAGAGGTGCCGGGTCCTTCGGATCTTTCTCCCACATCATTCCGTCCGCACTGAACTCGACGATCACGCCGGTGAACGGCTGCGTCCCTAGGTTCCACCGCATGGGCAGCTTTCCCACGGCTTCGCGAGCCCGTTCCAGTCCAGCCGCCGTGCCGTCCAGTTTTGAGGCTGCGGTCATGGACGCCGCGTCGGTGAACACCTGCGCTTCATTACGTGCAATGTAGATGCGGCCCATATCGAACGCCATGCCGATCACGGCCAGAAGCAGCAGCATCGCCACAGACATGGCGATCAACACAAATCCCCGTTCGCGCGCGCGTATCCTCACACTCTTACAACGGCAGATTGCGGGTGGATCGTTAGAGGAATTGGTATCGGGAGTGTTTTCCGATACTTACGCGTGAACCGTGTGCCCCGGAACCGCCGCGCGGCTGGGCCGCATCAGCAGCGCCGCTCCCACCAGGGCCAGCGCGATGGCGATCCACTGGGTGATGGAAAACGGAAGCCCGAACGGCAAGGCTTGTTGATGGAACCGCGTAAACTCGATACCGAACCGGAGCGCGGAACTCAGGACCAGGTACATGCCGATAATCCGTCCCGGCTCATGAGTCTTGCCGAAGCGCCAGATCAGGAACGCGAACACCAGAGCTTCGCTGAGCGTCTCGTAGAGTTGCGCCGGGTGCAGCGGAGTCTCCAGGGGCACGCCCGTCAGTTCCTCCGCATCGGGACTGTGGAACGTCACCGCCCAGGGCAGCGTGGTCGCCTTCCCCCAGCAACAGCCCGCGGCGAAGCATCCCAGCTTGCCGATGGCGTGGCCGATGGCGATGCCGGGCGCGAACGCGTCCAGCGTCGTCAGCAGCGGGAGCTTGTTGTGTTGGATGTACCAGATGCCCACGATGATCGCCAAGATCAATCCGCCTTGGAAGACTCCCGCGGCTTGCAGGAACGAAAGAGAGAAGATCTGCACATTCGGCCAGTCGAAGGCGATCATGAGGAGCTTCGCCCCCAGCAGCCCGGCGAGAGCCACGTACACGGCGAGGTTCGTGATCAACTCGGAGTTCAGGCCGCTGCGCCGCGCCAGCTTTACCGTCACCCACAGGCCCACCAGAAACCCCAGCGCCACCAGGACGCCGTAGGTGGGAAGGTACAGGCTTCCAAAAGAAATCAGCTTAGGCAGCAATCTACTCCGAGCATACCAAACCCCGTTCGGAAGAACGCAGCTGAGTCGAAGACTACTGGCTCAAACGCAGGATTTGCGATGCCAGAGCGCCGAATGCGCTAGCCAGCTGACTGTGATCTGTGGACATGATCAGCCGGCCTTGCGGTTCATTCGGCCAGATATAGCAGTTGGTGGTGGTCGCGCACGTGGTGTACTCGGCAGTCGAGTTGTGCGTATCGGCGGTCGGATCGTTGGTAACGCGCTGGAGCAGAGTAATGTCCGGCGCGTTCCCTGAGCTGCCCTCCAGGCCGATGGCGTAGATCGTCGCGGGCAGTGTGGCATTCGAGCGGATCCGGTGAGCCGCGTTGTCGGTCGCGTTGAGCACCGCGTTGTGGTAGTTGGTCCACTTCTGCGCGTTAGTCCCGGAAAAATTCACGAGGCCGCCCGTGGTGGTTACGGTCTGGTACGCGTGAGAAGAGGGAACCAGCGAATTTCCCCACACATCGGTGGCGGGAATCGTGGTGCCCACATCGACCGGAGCCGTCCCGTTCACACCGGGGTTAGAGCAACCCGTCAGCGTCCCGGAACCCAGCGTCGTGGTCTGATTTCCGCTGGAGTGGTACGGATTGTAGAGAAAAGTGAACGTCTGGCCGTTCGCGGGATCGGAGGAATAGAGCGCCGCGATGGCCCCGGACGGCACATTTGATTGGTACCCCGTAAAGCCCGTCGGATTCAACGTATAACCCGTCGTCCAGTTCGGAATCTCGTTCGAATGCCACCCCGCTGCGTAAGTATGGTTGCCGGTGTCCTTGCATGTGCTGGTGGTGGAAAGATTCGAGTGCCAGTCCATGTTCAAGGTGTTGGGCAAACCGTCTGTCTCGAACAGAATCAGATTCAGCGCGCCCGCAAGGTTCACTTTATAGAGTTCGTTGTAGGCCACCATCAGGGCCTGCGGCGATGAGGTGGCTCCCTGACAGGAAATACTGCCGATCGCATGGTTTCCGCTGCCGTTTCCGGTCGTACTGCCGTAGGTATAACCCAACTGGTTCCGGAAATCCGTCGTGGGGCTCTGATGCACGTAGGTTCCGTCGCTGAACGATACCAGCCCGATTTGATCGCGTCCTACCGCGAACTGTCCCACGAAGAGCTTGGCGGCGTCCTTCAGCGCGGTACAGGAGGCCGTCGACATCGAAGAAGACCGATCCAGCACGATCATGATCACGACGTCGCGACGGGAGGCATTGCCCGTGGCGGCTACGGTGGTACCGCCGAAGCCGAACCACTTCATGAAATAAGTGGGAGCGATGGTGGACGCATTTACGTCTACATGCTCGAGGGCGGGATACGTCGTATCCGGGTAGACGTGCACGTGCGTATCCGTGGTATCCATCTGGGTCCCGGTTGTGGCCCAGTTGTTGGTGGGGAAGTTCGCGTAGAACCAGTTCACGGCGTTCTGCTTCGCGCTGGTTTCCTGAGCCGTAATAGTGGAACCTAGGTTCAGAGCCCGAGCGGCGGCCAACGCGCTCCCATCGACCGCGCCCTGGAGGCGCGCCTTGGTCACGTAGAGCATTCCCACGTCCACCGCCAATCCGGCGGCGGGCACAACCATCACAAGGGAAAGCGTTCCCAGAAACAACGAGACTCCTTTTTGGGATATCCGGCGGCGTACGGTTGCCATAGATTCGCTCCTAGAAGAAATACCGGGCATACACACCATTGCCCGACAAGCTGCTGAAGCTCAGGTCGGGAGACTGGAAAAAGACCTCACCCACGTAGACAATCTGGCCATCTGCCAACTGCGTCTGTCCGCCCGTGTTTACCTGCCATAGATTCGCCATGGCGGTTTGTCCCGCGGTGCCAAGCTTGGCGGTGGTGTCGGTCACGGGGTTTTGCACTTCGCCATCGGACAGCATGGTGATTCCGGTGGGCAACGCTCCCAGCGAACTGGTAAAGCTCGGCGTGAGGCTGCTGTTCCCGAACTGCACGCGCTGCATAAAAACGAAACTGTCATGGTTGTTGCAGGTGGACGGCGACACGTAGGCGCATTGCGCCTCCGACGTGGTTCCCACGTACATGATTTTGGTCAGGACGACGATGCCGTTGCCGCCGTTGGTGCTCGCTGTGTTATTCCATCTTGCGGTGCCGGGATCGGTGCCGATTCCCAGGTTCATCCCTTGGGCCAGCCGCTTCGCCAGGTTCTGGCTGACGTACAGAGAGAAGTCCTGGCCGTGGATGAACATGTCGGTGAGGTCGCGCGACATCTGGTTGGCCTGAATGCTACGCACCAGATTCATTCCGGTGATAAAAGCCCCCAGCAGCAAGGGGATCATGAGGATGGCCACCAGGCCGAATTCGAGGATCTCCTGGCCGCGCTGGCGTAATTTGCGGCGCAGGGAAACCGGACGAGCCGGCGTGTTCTTCGCAGTTCTCATTGAGGCACCGAACTTATACCGACGGGATAGCCGCCCAGCAGGTCCGTCGAGTAGACAGCCAGAGTCAGCGGAGTGCTGCTCCGGTAGAAGGGGATTCCCCAGCCGAAACTACCGCTGAGCGGCGCCAGCCAGGAATAGGAAACATTCTGTACCGATACCTCCACGATGTTGCCGGGAACGTTGGTGGAGGCCACCAGAGTGGTCGGATCGTAGTAGTTCACAAAAATGTGGACCGGATTGGTATCGTTGGCATGGACCAAGCCCATGGAGTATTGCTCGACGATATTTTCGATTGAGGCGTTCTGTCCCAAGGTCGTCCCGCTCACGGTCTGGCGCTGAAACGTGATGCCATAGCGGCATCCTTCACGCACGGCGTTTTGCAGGGTGGTCCAGCGGAACAGCATGAGTCCGAAATCAATGAAGGCGAAAATGATGGCAAAGGTGGGCAACAGTGTGAACACGCACTCGATCACGACATTGCCGCCGGATTTACGCCGGCGACGGATCGAAACCGCCCTCTTTTGCTGAGAAGTTGCAAGCGGCGAAGGAGCTACTGGTACCATCAAGCCCATCGTACGGCCAAACGGCCTTACGGACCTATCGGAGGTTCGCCGCAATTCGTTCTCAGAGTTTCTCTAGATCGGCTAAGGCTCTGTTGTAGCTGATCCCAGTACTAGGCCCAGTATTCTCGTACTTGTACGACCCTCGCCGACGCGAGAATCAACAGTGCAGACAGCGCAATCGAGACTCCGATCGCCGTCCAGGGAATGGTCGAGTGCAGTGGGGAGGACGCCATCAGCGCGGTCCACGGGTCAAAAGAGGGAGGCAACCCGGCGCGGCGGGCGGTCCACAAGATGACTCCTCCGGCGATGAAGCTTCCCCAGGTTTTTCCCATCTCATCGTCGATGAGGCTGGCGGCGAGGACGGCCAGGAAGTAGAACACCGTGGAACACGTCAGCACCACGAAGCCGTAACGAAACAGCTCTAAAACTTCGACGTTCGCGCGCAATGTGGGCAAGAACATCCAGTTGGCGGCGCAGGCGACCACGACAACTCCGGCCAGTTGCGCGTAACCCAGACTCACCCTTGACGCGAACAGTTTCAGACGGCTGACCGGCATCGAGAGCAGGTAGTACATCGATCCATGCACACCCTTGCTGCGCATGCCCGCGCGAGTGCGAATGCCCGCACCCGCGACGAGGGCTCCCGCGAAGGCCCAGAACGATCCGGTCTGCTGCATGACGCTGTCGAGTTTCGCCAAGGAGCCTCCCACCTCCGGCGCCAGGAACGGAAGAAAGATCACAGGCATCGCGGCGGCGAGCAGAAACATCCAGGGGGTCTCCAACCAATACTTGTGCCACAGCATGTCAGTTGCTCCTTATATGTTCCAGGAAGATCTCTTTGAGGCTTACCGGAAATCGCTCGACTGAGGTGACGTGCAGGGACTCCGCCTGCGCCACGATGCCTTCGATGTTTCCGCTGGCCAGGAGCGAGACCATCCGGCCTTCCTGGCGGACATGCTCGACGCCCTCCACCCAGGGAACCGGCGCTAGCAACTCCTGCTCGAATACCACTTGCAACCGCTGATAGCGAGCCTTCATGTCGTCGAGAGCGCCGCTGATTAGGGTGCGTCCCGCGTCGACAATGGCGATGTGGTCGGCGATTTGCTCGACTTCGCTCAGTTGATGGGAGGAGAAGAAAATCGTCGTGCCTTCGGACGCCGCCAGGGCGACCAGTTCCTGCAACACTTGTTCGATCGCGGCAGGATCCAGGCCGCTGGTAGGTTCGTCCAGAATTAGCAGGTCGGCTCCGCGGCAGAGGGCGAGCAGGAGCATCACCTTGGTGCGGGTCCCCGTGGAGAGCTCTGGAATTCTGGCATCCGGCGGCAACTGGAACATTTTCAAATAGCGCTGTTCCAGGTCATCTCGCCAGCGAGGGAAGAAGCTGCGCGTGAAGCGAATGATCTGCCCCACACTCATATAGGGGAACAGAGCTTTGTCCTCGGTGACGTAGCCGGTTCGCTGCCGGATCTCGATGCTGCGGTGTGCGTCCGCCGCCGAGACTCCAAAGACGCGCGCGCGGCCGGAATCGGGCCGGAGCATGCCCATCAGCATCTTGATAGTGGTGGTCTTCCCCGCTCCGTTGCGGCCCAGGAAGCCGTAAATGCTTCCTTCCGGGACGCTCAACGTCAAACCGTCGAGCGCGGTCTGCTCGCCGAAGTTCTTGCGCAGCTGGTCGATTTCAATCTGGTACTTCATGCTTTCGTCTCCGGTATGTTTCCGTTGCGCAACTGCGCCAGCTCGTTCTCCATGAGGCGATGAATTTCTTCGCCGGTCAGTCCCAACTGCACCAACCGGTCCAGCGCGGCTTGCACGATCCCCTGCGCCTTGCGCGTCACCCGTGCCGGTCCGGCGGCGCGCTCGCTGATGTATGCGCCCGAGCCATGCCGCAGCTCGATGATGCCCTCGTGTTGCAACTCGCGGTAGGCGCGCACCACGGTGTTCGGGTTCATGACCAGATCCTCCGCTACCTTGCGGATCGCGGGAAGCTGGTCACCGGCTCGTAACGCACCGGTCTCGAGGGCGTGCTTCACCTGCTCCATCAACTGCACGTAGAGCGGGATGCCGGAGGCTTGATGGACGCGGAACAGCATTTCGCCGCTCCGTTACTTTTTCTGTTTCTCCGCTAACGCTTTAATATCGTCCGGCAAATCGAATTTCGACGCCGGGATGTCTGCATTGAACTGGATATTTTCGGTGATGTAGACGATGGTTTGTCCGACCACGGTTTGCGAGGTCCTGGTCGGGTACAAGAGTCCGTTGAAGTCTTTATAGTCGGACATCACGGCTTCGAAGGGGATGTCGCCCATCTGGCTGGCCGCCACCGCGATCGTCTTCACCGCAAGGCCGGACTTCTTTTGAAAATACACGGTCATCGGCTTGCCTTCGGGACGCGTGAGGATGAGCTTGTAGCAATCCTCGCCGTCGAGCGCTTCCACGCCGCCCATTTCCACTTTGAATCCGAGCTTGCGCCAGTCATGCGAGCCGACCAGTGCGGCTTCGACCAGCGCCTGAGAACGCTCCTCGCCTGTCTTGATGCGGGGGCCCTGGACAACGCTGTTCTCCCAGACGATGCCGTGCGAGACACCGCTCTCAATCTTACCGATGGCCGCAAGTTCGGCAACCATGTAGTAGTTGTCGGGTCCCGAGGAATAGCGGGTCAGATCGCCCTTCAGGCCCAGGCCCGGGAATTCAAGCTTTCCGGTCATGATTTCGGATTTCACCTTCTCATATGCTGCTGAGCCGCCGGTGGCTTGGACGTAGCGGTTGAGAACGGCGTCGGCGGACGGAAGAGGGTCGGCGCCAAACGCCGGAAGCATGAAGGCGAGGAAAAGGAGGTGTTTCATAAAGTGTGTTACCGTAATAGTACACTACACACTTTCAGGCCGGGCGTCAAGAGATTTTTCGCCTTACGCGGGGCCGAAAAGCACAGCGCTGTTACGTTCCATGGCTGGCAGGCATCGTCCAGATATGGGGAAGGAGAAATTAGTTATGAATCGATCCCTGATCCTTCTGTCGCTTGCCGCCGGCTTGGCAGGCGGAGCATTGACGCGTTATCTCACGCCGATTCCTGTGCAGGCGCAAACTCCACAGGCTCCCGCTGCCGCGCAAACGGTGACGGCGCAAACATTGAAATTGCCTTTGGAACTGGTGAATCAAACGGGCGCCGTTGTCGGCGCTTTCACGATGGATTCCGACGGGAAGCCGAACATCCGGCTGTACGATCCGGCTCCGCGATCGAAGGCGGAGCCGCACGTCATTTGGTCGGCACGCGGCGCCACTTTACAGCCCGCGGTGCAACGGTAGTGCTCAAACGCTAGCGCTTGGCGACCAGGACGCTGTCGACGATCTCGCGGAACTCTTCCGGAGTGACGAGGCCGCGTTTCTCGATGCCTTTGTCCTTGACGCGCTTCAGCATTTCGCCGATGGCTTCGTCGCCCGCGTCGTTGATGCCGAGTTGCTCCAGGTTATAGGTGATTGACATCTTGCCGCTCTTCTTGCCGAGGACCACTTCGCCCTTGCGGCCGGTAAGGGCCGGGTGGGTGCCGAACATTGCGAGCGGCTCCTTCACGACAAGGTCGACGCCGATGCCGGACTCGCGAGTGAAGTTGCGGTCCCCCAGGATGGGCTTGTTCGCGGCGATGGGGAATTTGCTGATGCGGCTGACCAACTCGCCCAACTCGGGGAGGCGGGCAAGATCGTACTGAGTCTTGTAGCCGTAGAGCACGTGCAGGGCTACGATCAACTCTTCGAGCGCGGCGTTGCCGGTGCGCTCGCCCAGGCCGTTGGCGCAGCTGTGGACGCAGGAGGCTCCGGCTTCGACGCCGGCAAGCTCAGTGGCGACGGCCATCCCGAAATCGTTGTGGGTGTGGCATTCCACGGGCAGATTGTTGGTGAGCGACTTCACCAGGCGCACCATGTACTTCATGGCTTCAGGAAGGATGCAGCCCATGGTATCGACTACGCCGATGGAATCGGGCGGGGCGTCCTGCATCAGGCGGGTGAGAAGGTTGCGGAGGTCCTCTTCACGAGCTCGGGTGGTGTCGTAGGGGAAGTAGACCACGTGCATGCCGCGGGACTTCGCGTAGTTGATGACGTCGACACTCTTGCGCAGGACGTCTTCCCAGGTCCACTTGAACTGGTATTTGAGCTTCGGGTAGCCGATGGGAATCTCGATGATGACGCCGTGGCAGCCGCATTCGAGGGCCTTGTCGATGTCGGCGGTTATGGCTCTTGCGAAAGTGTAGATCTTCGATTTGAGCCCGAGGCGGGAGATTTCCTTGATGGCCTGGAAATCCATCTCGGAGACGGCGGGCATGCCGGCTTCGATGCGGTCCACGCCGATCTCGGCGAGCTTTTCGGCGATCTCAACTTTATCGCGCAGGCTAAAGACGATGCCGGGAGTTTGTTCGCCATCGCGCAGAGTGGCGTCATGGATCTCGACTTTGGGCGGCAATTGATAGGTGCCGGTGACCTCAGGGATGCAGTTGTAGGGGCTGACCCACCATTCGTTCTCTACGTGATATTTCGTGTTCATAGCCTCGTCCTTGGGTGCGGGGTTCCGCAACTCTTTAGACTACACCAAGGGGAACCTATAATAGACGGCATAACGATGTCTCGATTCCTTCTGGCTTTGATTCTCGCGGCGGCGAGTGGGCGCGCCCAGGATATTCGGCTGACGGCGGGTGAATCTCGGGTGACACCGCTGGCAACTGCCTTGGACTCCGTTACTTCCGTGAATACGGAGCCTCCGATGGCGTTTCCTCCGTCGGTGCGATTCGGGGAGAGCGGGCTGCGGATTTCGACTCCTCCGGGGACTCCGCCGGGGTCGTACAAGATCGAGGTGACGGGCAGAGGACTGGATGGACGGACGGTCACGAAGACGTTGCGGATCACGGTGGATCCGGTGATGGTGCCTCGGGCGGTTTCGGGGAGGCCTCCGGTGATCCTGTTGAACGGGTTCCAGATTACATGCTCAGGGGAAACGGACAGCACCCTGCTGGCGTCGCAGGATACGTTTGGGCAGATGGCGACGCTGCTTCAGAACGATGGGGCTTCGGTCACGTTTTTCAACAACTGCGCTTATGGGTCTGACGTTCCGATCGAGGAACTGGCGGCGGAGTTGGGTAACTACATTTCGGCGCTGCGATATACGGATGGGACTCCGGTGACGCAAGTGGATCTGGTGGCGCATAGCTTGGGTGGGCTGATCGTGCGGGCGTATTTGGCCGGTCTGCAACAGAACGGAACGTTCACGCCGCTGCTGGACCCGAAGGTGAACCGGTTGGTGGAACTGGCGACTCCGAATTTCGGGTCATTCCTGACCTTGCTGCTCGGAGGGAATCAGACGGCGGAGATGAATCCGGGGAGTTCGTTCCTGTGGAACCTGGCGACGTGGAACCAGTACGGGGACGATTTGCGGGGCGTAGACGCGATCGCGGTGGTGGGCAATCTGGGTACGCATTACGCTCCGGGACACATGGACGATGGGGCGGTCTCGGTGACGAGCGCGTCGCTGGGTTTTACGCGGCCGGATGCGAGGACGCGAGTGGTTCCGTACTGTCATGTGCCGGTGGCGGCGGGTTCGCTCACCGGGTTCTTTGTGAGTTGCGTGGGCGGAGGTATTGCGTACATCGACGATGCGTCGCATTTGTCGGCGCAGATTGTGCGGTCCTTCCTGGCGGGAACGGCCGATTGGAGTTCGGTGGGGAAATCGCCGAGTCAGGATCCGGTGTTGTCACAGGTGGGCGGGGTGATGTTGCAGGTGCCTAATGCGAACTTCAGCAGCGCTACACTCAACGTAAATTCTGCGTCTGGACTTCTCTATTCCGAGTTTCTCTCCGGTAGTATTGCAGTTCTATCCGGGAGTCTCGGCAGCGGCGGGAACAATGCGTCATCTTGCGGGCCGTTCACGGTCCCACCTGGCTACTACAGCGCCGTGCGGTGCAAATCCGGTCCGGTGGCGACGGGCGTAGGACCGCTGGCGGCGGGAGCGCTGCTCACGACGTTAGGCCCTCCGAGAGTCGTGGCGTCAGGAGGCTCGGCGACGATTGCAGGCTCGGGATTTGGAGCGGCGCAGTGCTCCACGTGCTCCGTCATGCTGGAGCCGGGCGATACGCCGCTGCAAGTTTCGGCTTGGAGCGATGCGTCGATCTCGATTTTCTTGCCACCTACTTCGGGGTTAGTGCAACTGGTCGTGCGGACTTCGACGGGGTCAGACAGCATTGGTGTAATGACGAGCGCGCCCGCGCTGACTTCGGTGATCACGTCGATCACGGGCGCAGCGACCTCCGCTCCGGGCGGGATCGCACCTGGTGAGTTGATCGCGATCAAGGGCACGGGACTGGGTCCGGCCAACGGAGTCTCGTTTGTGCTAAACGCCTCGGGCGGAGTGGACACGTTGCTCGCGGGGACTCGGGTAACGATTGGCGGGTTTGCGGCTCCGGTAATTTACGCTTCGGCAACGCAGGTGAACGCGATTGTTCCTTATGAGGCGGCAGGGCTCTCCTCGGCGATGTTGACGGTTTCGTACTTGGGGAACTCGTCGGCATCGGCAACCGTGGCGGTGCTCGCGGCGCAGCCCGGCGTGTTCACGACCAACTCCACGGGAATCGGACAGGCTTCGGCGATCAATCAGGACGGGTCCTTCAATGGCACGGGACATCCGGCACCCAAGGGATCGTATTTGACGATCTACTGGACGGGCGGCGGGGTGACTTCTCCAGGCGGAGTTACGGGGTCGGTCAACGGATCGACGTTGAAGTACCTGAAGCAAGCCGTGACCGTGACGGTGGGAGGTGTCGCGGCGGTGGTGAGTTATCAGGGATCGGCTCCGGGGCTGGTGGATGGGGTGTTGCAGTTGAACGTGACGCTGGATCCGACGACTCCGTCGGGCGCCGTGCCGCTGGTGGTTAGTTCGGGGGGCGTTAGCAGTCCGATTACAGCTACCGTTGTAATTCAGTAGATCTAGAGCAAGTGAGCGGGCGTCTGACGCGGTCTCCAGCGGGAAGGCGGCTTGCGGAGACGGACGTTCACCTCTTCGAGCGAGCCGAAGAAGCCGGCGAAGGATTGGTGGAGTTCGGGGGGCCGAGGGCGGCGCTGGCGGAAATCGCGAGCGCGAAACTGGTCGGTGTCGGCGACGACGGCGGTGCCTAAAGGGCGATATTCATGGGTGCCTTGCGCCCAAGCGAGGCCTTGTACGGGGTCGAGCCAGAGGGCGAATCCCACGATTTTAGTTTAATTTAGTACAATTCGGTGGGTATGAGAGGCACCTTGGTGTTTGCGCTGCTATTTTTCGGAGGTGTGGGGGCTTTGGCGCAAAAGACCGGGCAATTGACGGAAGTCCGGGATTCCAGCTTTAGCGCTCCGGTGAAGGGCGCTCCTTACTCGGCTGAGGAGTTTCAGGTTCTGCACTATCTCGCGAAGGATGGGGTGCCGGAAAGAGAGTTCTTCCAACGCAGGAAGATTTATCGCGATTCGGAGGGACGGGTCCGCGCAGAAAGCATCATCCCTATCGGGCTGCCGGGGGGACCACACCGCCCCATAACGCTTGTCGATCAGCCCGCGGGTCGGGAATGTTTTTTGAATATTGAGGCTAAACGTGCTCATTGCTTCTTCTCTATCCCGCGGCAAGCGGCATCCGCCCCAGCCGGTCGCTCCTCGGGCGAGGATCTCGGAACCAAGACCATGTGGGGTGTTCACGTCGACGGAACTCGGACCACGCACCAGGCGCCCGACATCATTAGTGAGCACTGGTTTTCCCCCGAACTTCAGATCAACCTCGATTCCAGGATGAACAACATTGGCTCGTTCACAAATACAACGATCACGGAGAACCTACGAAGAGAAGAGCCAGACAAGCGATTATTTGAAGTTCCCGCAGACTTTAAGATCATCCGGGAGACAGGCGACCGGGCGGTCATCTTTGACGGCGCGAACGTCACCGATACGGTCCTCCACTCCAACGTGCAACCGGTTTACACGCAAGATGCGCGGCGGGATCACATCGAAGGCACCGTCACGGTAAGTTTCATAGTCGGTACGGATGGTTTGCCGACAGATCTGCGAGTCGAACATTCGCTCGGGGCCGGTCTAGATGACAGCGCGGTTGCCGCGATCCAACAGTGGCGCTGGGACCCGGCGCGGGTCAATGGAAAAGCTGTGCCCGCACTCAACAACATTAAAGTCAACTTCCATCTCCGTCCCTCCGCCAAATAGTCAAGTGCCGCGTGGCCGGTAGAGATTTTTCTCGTTGATGTAGGCGGCCACCGCCGATGGGACCTCCTCAGAACTCTCCCCCCTTGCCAAGGCTTGGCGGACCTCCGATGACGACACCGGGAGCGCCAGGGTATCCAGGCGATGGACGATCGCGCCGGGGGGGCTGGTGTACACGTGGCCGGGGCGGGTTACTACGATGAACTCTACGGCTCGGATGACGTCGTCCCAGCGGTGCCAGGTGCGGATTTCGGCGAAGGCGTCGGCTCCGATAATGAAGTAGAGCGTCTGCTCCGGGGCTTGGACGCGCTCGATGGTGTAGATCGAGTAGCTTTTCTCGGAACCTTCTTCGAGACGTGAGGGGACGAAGCGGTGATCCGCGGCGCAGGCCAGTTCGACCATGCGGTAGCGGTCTTCATAAGGAGCACCGGCGGCCTTGTGCGGCGGGTTGGCACCGGGGATGAAGAGGACTTCGTCGAGCTGGAAACGGTCGGCTGCTTCGCGCGCGACGATGAGGTGCGCGGAGTGGATGGGGTCGAAGGTGCCCCCGAAAATCGCGGTTCTCATAGAAGTCGACGCAAGAGCTGTTCTTCGTTTTCAATTTCTACGCCGATTTTGAGCCAGTAGAGTTTATGCGGAGCGAGGATGGCGGAGGCTCCTTCGCAGAGGTTCATGATGTCTTTTTCGGTGGTCACGAATGCTTCGGCTCCGGCGGCGGAGGCTTGCTTGGCCAGGCGCTGCAATTCGGAGGGTCGGTAGGGATGATGATCGCCGAATGCCCAGCGAAACGCAACTTCCAGGCCCAGCTCGTCGAGGGTGCGCCAGAAAGTTTGCGGAGATCCCAGACCGCAGAACGCGGCTACGCGCCGGAACCCGGGCTTGGCGATGGGATGTTGGGTGCCGGTTTCGAAGTCGGTCCAGTGGAGAGGCAGGACTCGGGATCGATAAATGGGGGCTTTCGCGTTGTACCGCCGGACCAGTCGTTCGATCGCGGTGATGCTTTGGGTGAAGTCGGCGCGCGTGACGATGATGGCGGTGGCTCGCGCGAGGCTTTCAAGAGGCTCACGGCGACGGCCTAGGGGGAACATTCCGCCCGCCAGAGGGTCGAGAGCATCGATGAGCACGATGTCTTGCTCCCGCTTCAGGCGGACGTGCTGGAAGCCGTCATCTAAAAGGAAGAGATCCGGGAGAAGCTGGGATTCCATGGATTGGCCGACGGCAAAGCGGTCGCCTCCGATGCCTACGTGGGCGTTGGCTTCGCGGAGGAAAATTTGCGCTTCGTCGCCGGTGCGGTAGACAGCGGCCGTTTCTCCGCGGGGAACGATGACGATGGGGTCGTGCGATTTTCTCCGGTACCCTCGGGTGAGAATGGCGGGGTTGCGGCCGGCGGCCCGGAGGCTCGCGGCGAGGTGCGCGGCGATCGGGGACTTCCCTGCTCCGCCCATGGTGAGTCCGCCGATGCTGACGACTTTCGTGCGGAGCTGACGTGCACCCGCACGCTTGTTGGCGATATTTCGCAGGTGAACGAAAGTCCAGAGACCGGAGAGTGGCGTGAGGAAGAGCCTTGCAGCGAGGGTGTGCGGAGCGTTGGGAAGGCCGGCGTCGGCGGCTTGTTCGATCGCGGCGGCGATGCGGGTGATGGCTCCCCGTTTGGAAGCGGCGAGGGTCTGGGCGCGGAGGCCGGTCTCGCGGGCGGCGTGAGAGACGGCTTCGGCGAGCTGGTTTGCGGAATCGATGCGGAGGAGCGCTCCAGCATTGGTGAACTCACCCGCCATGTCGGCGAAGTTCTCCATGTGGGGACCCGCGATCACGGGCGTGGCGAAGTAGGAAGGCTCCAGAATGTTGTGGCCTCCTCGGGAGGCCAGGGTGCCGCCCATGAAAGTCACCGCGGCTCGTTGGAAGAGGGCAGCCAGCTCGCCGATAGAATCAAGCAAGAGAGCTTCGGGGCGAGCGGGGGCGTTGCTGAGTTGTGTGCGGCGGGCGAAGGGGATTTGCGCGGCGATCAGTTTCTGCGCGGTGGATTCGAAGCGCTCGGGGCGGCGAGGGGCGAGGATCAGGAAAGTACCAGTCTCGCGGAGAGAAGCGAACGCGGCGATTACGACATCGTCTTCGTCCGGATCATTGGGCCCGCGCGGGGGCATGGTGCTGGCGGCGATCCAGATTCGCGCCGGGCCGACGCGATCGAGGAATGCGGCGAGGTCCGGCGCGATGGTTGTCGGCGGAGTGAAATCGTACTTCAGATTCCCGGCGGTGTGAACCTTTTCGCCTGGGGCTCCGGCCGCGATGTACCGCTGCGCATCTCGATCAGATTGCGCGTAGATGACATCGGGCCAGCAGAGGACGTGTTTAAAGAATCCTCGCCAGGACTGGTAACGCGGGAAAGCACGGTCGGAAATGCGGCCGTTGGCTACAAGTAGAGAGGCTCCCGCTCGCTTCGCCTCACGGTACAGGTTGGGCCAGATTTCGGTTTCGACGATCACAACGGCGGAGGGCCGGAGCCGGCGGAGGACTCGGCGGACGATGGAGCGGTAATCGAGCGGGGCGAAGAAGATACCGTCGATTTGGTGCGAGAGGCGCTGGTGCGCGGTGGCGCGACCGGCAAGGGTGGTTGTCGAGAGAAAAACAGTTGCGTTCGGGCGGGACTGCTTCAACCGGCGAATCAATTCGACGGCGGAGAGGACTTCTCCGACGGAGACCGCATGAAACCAGATGGCCCCGGAGCCCGTCGTGTGTAGGGAAGCCGGAAGGAATCCGAGGCGTTCGGCTAAGCCGGCGAAGTACCTGCGATCCTTGATTCCCCGGTAAAGTAGATAGAGAGCCACCGCCGGGCTGAAGGCGATCTCGAGGAACTGGTAGAGGGAATAAATGAGAAGCGTCGCAATAATGGTTCTTTTGAGTATAGCGACGGCTGCCGCAGCGGACAAGGACAAAGCAAAGTTCGTTCCAGGCAAAGCCGAATCGTATGCGGGCCACCAAACGTCGGACAAGATCACCATCGCGGCGGTGCCGTATACCAGCGAGGACCAGGCTGCGGGCGCGTTCGGCAAGGTGAATCCGTATAAGTACGGGATTCTGCCGGTGCTGGTGGTGATCCAGAACGACACGGGAAAGGCTCTGGCGCTGAACTTGAAGGTTCAGTTTGTGGATCAGCAGAACCACCATCTGGATCCGATGCCGGCGTCGGATGTCGTGCTGTATGACGGGGCCCGGAAAGAGAACTGGAAAGTACCCTCGACAAGTCCACTGCCGATTCACCGGTCTCCGAAAAAGGGTCCGCTGAATACTTGGGAGATCGAGGGCCGGGCGTTCAGCGCGAAACTGGTGCCTCCGGGAGAGTCGGTGCACGGGTTCTTCTACTTCGAGGTAGCAAACCGGCCGGGGGGGCTGCTGTTTATCGACGGGATCAAAGACGCGGCATCGGGCAAGGACTACCTCTACTTTGAAGTGCCGTTTGAGGGGAAATAATCCCAAGGGTTCTCGCGAGGGCGCGAGCGTCGCAAAGATCACGCTTGCGGTGATGGCGTGTCTCGCCCATGGCGCGCAACAGCCTGCGGCGGAGTGTGGGACAACGGCGGGGCGGGTGCAGGAGGAGATGTTTCTCCATGCTCGGCATGTGGTGGGGCGTGCTAAAGCTCACGCTACCGTTCCCGCGGCATCCACGAATCAAGACGTCGGGCAGATTGCCGTCATCGACGATTCGGGCGGAGTGGTCGGGCGCCGGAATCTTTTTAACCTCGATAATCAGACTCTGATTTATCAGCCGGTGGGGAGCGGCTATCAGATTCGCATGGCAGGCGATAGTTTCGATGCTGCCGCCGCTTCCGCCGGTACGCAATTGGCGGGATTGGGGGACGACGATTCCCGGCCGGTCGCGCTGCCGTTCGGGTTCTTGTTTTTTGGATCGACGTTTTCGCAGGCTTGGGTGAACTCGAACGGGTTGATCACGTTCACGGGCGGTGACACGGATTACTCGGGCTCCTACGGACATTTCGTCTCGGGCTTGCCGGCGATTGCTCCTCTGTTTGCGGATCTCGACCCTTCTCAATCGAGCGCAGGCGTTCGCGTGCTTACCGAGACGGGGCGAGTGGTCGTGACCTGGTCCAACGTGCCGCTGGCAGGGTCCTTCGGCATCGCCAATCCTCCGGCGCAGAATTTCCAGGTGAGGCTGTACGCGGACACGCATATCGAGGTCGCGTACCATTCGATCAATCTGCCGGCGGGATTGGTGGGGATTACTCCAGGAGCCTCGGCGGCGTCAACACTGTTGGATTTCGCTTCCGTGCCTTCCGGGATTTTTGGCGCGGTGGCGGAGACGTTTGCTTCTTCCGATTCGGTGGACCTGGTTTTTGCCGCGCAGAAGTTCTACCAGACGCATGACGACGCGTACGACTACCTGGTGTTCTATAACGCCGAGGACGTCGCGGCGGGGCCGGGCGTGGTGGCTTACGAGTTAACCACTCGATCGCATGGCCTCGGGTTCGGGGACACCGCTACGGAGATCGGCGCGCAGTTCGGCTCGCCACAGAGGTTGAAGGCGGTGCTGAACTTGGGTCCAGTGAGCCAATATCCTGCGGATCCGAATGCACCGGTGGTGGCGAGGGGACCGACCGGAGACACTCCCCTGACGATTCTGGGGCACGAGAGCGGGCACCTGTTCCTCGCCCTGGTGAGCGTGCCAGATGAGAATGGCGGCACTCCGATGCTCGGGCGCGGGCAGGTGCACTGGGCGTTTACGTTTAACTCCGATGCTTCGTTTCTGGAGGGGAATCGGATCGCGGACAGGGGCGCAGGAGGTTCGCCGCGGTTCACGACTACGGCGACCGTGCAGCACTACTCGGCCCTAGACCAGTACTTGATGGGATTTCGCGCGCCGGAGGAGGTCCCGGGCACGTTCGCGGTGCTGAACTCCGTGCAAGCGCTGGCCAGGCCGCCGCAAGTCGGAGTGGGGTTCGACGGAGCTCCGCTGAACATCTCCATCGACGATATCGTCAACGTGGCGGGCCGGCGGACGCCGGATTCTACGGTCGCGCAGCGCCATTATCGGTTCGGGATTGTAGTGATCGTGCCGGAGGCGGCAGACTTGGCTTCGGGATCCGCGGCGGATGCGGTGAAACAGGTGGACGGGTACCGGGCGCAGTTCGGGAGTTTCTTCGCGAATGCCACGGATGGCGGGGCCGTTGCGGAGACGTCCTTGAGGCGAGGCGTGACGTTGTCCATGGCTCCCTCGGCGGGCGTAGTGACCGGGCAGAATGGTTTCGCGTCGATCGCTCTGGCTCGGGCAGCGGAAGCGGCGGTGACATTTACGCTAAATACTCCGAATCACGTTCTCTCCACACCAGCTTCCGTGACGATTCCGGCAGGGGCGTCGACGGTTTCGTTTCAAACGGTGGGCGTCCGTGATGGCGTCGAGGAATTTTCGGCAGCTCCGTCGGATGCGAGTTACGAAACGGCCGTGGCTCGGGTGCAAGTAGGGGAGGCGGCGGGATTGTCGGTGAGTGTCGCCGCGAGTTCGGCTGGAACTGTCGTCCTGCGAATCGCGGATCGGAATAGTCTGGCGTACTCCGACGTTGCTTTGTCGGCAACGTGGGAAGGAGGCGGGTCTTCGGTCGACCTCCTGACGGATGAAACGGGACGCGCTGAATTGTCGCGACCGCCGGGAGCGACCTCACTATTGGTGAAGATTGCGGGCCAACCCGTGACGTTGAGTGTGCCGCTGGTTCCCGTGGTGGGCGCGGTGGTGAATGCGGCGTCGTACATGCCGTCGATCGCGCCGGGATCGCTGGCCACAGTCTTCGGGAGTGGCTTGGCGAACGGCCGAGTGGTCGTCAACGGAGCAGCGGTGGTTCCCTTCTATTCTTCCGCCTCGCAGTTGAATTTCTTGGCGCCTGCCAATATCTTGCCAGGCAATGCACAGATTCAGGTGACCACTGCGGGCGGGGCCTCCGATCCTGCAATCACGGCGGTGGCGGCGCATGCTCCCGGGATTTTCGGGGCTCGGCAGGAAGGCGGCGTCCTCGAGATCTACGGTACGGGACTCGGCGTAGTGGACTCCACACTCAACGTGCAGATAGCAGGGCGGAATGCCTCTGTGCTCTATGCGGGTCCGAGTTCCTTCCCCGGATTAGATCAAGTGAACGTGCAGATTCCTTCGGGCATCTCGGGATCGCAAACGCTTAGTCTCTCCATCGAGGGGATAGCGAGTAATACGATTCCTCTCTTAGTGAACCCCGCTCCGTAAGGCTGGCCCCTTAGTTGCTCTACTCAGGCTGTCATGCTGGACCCAACGACAGCCAACCTCGAACGCTACATGGATCTGCTCAGCTCGCGGCAGAAGCTGGTGGCGTCGAATATCGCCAACGCGGACACTCCGGGCTACAAGACCCAAGACATTGATTTTCAATTCGAATTCATGAGTCTGGTAAACGGGCAGCAGCCGCAGACCGTACCGGCGGACGGGCTGGTGCAGAAGCCCGATGGCAACAACGTGAACATGGATCGCGAGGCCCGATTGCTGGCGGAGAACGCGATGCGTTTCAACTTGGCTTCCACATTGGTACGGAATCAACTCAAAATGGTTCGCTCCGCGATCGACGAAGGGAAGAACGGATGAGCCTCTTTACTTCAATGCAAGTCAGCGCCTCCGGCATGGCCGCCCAGAGAACCCGCGCGGAGATGCTGGTCGAGAACATGGCCAATACGGAGACGACTCGGACTCCCGAAGGCGGTCCGTACAAGCGGAAGGACGTCGTGTTCGCGAGTCAGGTACAGCAGTCTCCCTTCTCGGCGACATTTCAGAATGCGACGGCCGAAGGAGTGAGCGTCGCGGATGTGATTACCGACAGCCGCGCGCCGGAGATGCGTTACTTGCCGGGGCATCCGGATGCGGACGCCAACGGATACGTGGCGTTTCCGAACATGAATCCGGCGGAGGAGATGGTGAACTTGATGAACTCACAGCGGAGCTACGAGGGCAACGTCGCGGCGATGTCCGCGGTGAAGGACATGATCACGCACTCCATCGACTTGATGAAGTAGGACAACTATGGCAGCCCCGATTCTTCCCGTTCATCTCACTCTTCCCGTCATTCCGGCGGTGCCGCCCGCCGCGGCCGCGCCGTCGGGAGGCGCGGCGTTTCAATCGCTGTTCTCCGAGGCCCTCTCTTCGGTCCAGAATTTGAACCAGAACGCGCAAACCAGCATCAATAGCTTCCTTTCAGGCGAAGGTGAGGAACTTCATCAGGTGGCGATCAAGACGCAGCAGGCCGAACTTTCGTTCGACTTGTTCATGCAGGTGCGGAACAAACTCGTCTCGGCATATCAGGAAGTCATGCGGATGCAGGTGTGAGCCACTGAATGAACCAATTGACTCAGCTTTGGAATCGACTGTCCTGGACGCAACGCATCACGATCCTGGTTGTATTCGCGGGGGTGATCGGAGGATTGCTCGTCTTCAGCCATTGGAATCAGGAGCGCGACTTCAAGCCCCTTTTCTCCGGACTGGCGGCGGAAGATGCGGGCACGGTGACAGCAAAGCTGAAAGAGCTAGGCGTGGAGTATCGCTTGAATGACGCCGACACGATTCTTGTCTCGTCCGAGAAAATCGCAGAGGTACGGTTGCAACTTGCTTCCGCGGGTCTGCCGAAGAGCGGGCGGATCGGATTCGAGTTATTCGACAAAGTGAATTTCGGGGCGAGCGATTTTGCGGAGCAAGTGAATTATCACCGGGCGATTGAGGGCGAGTTGGAACGCTCCGTCATGTCGATTCGCGAGGTGGAGCAAGCGCGGGTGCATCTCACATTCGCGAAGGATTCCCTCTACACCGAGCAGCGCGAGCCCGCCAAGGCCAGCGTGCTGGTGAAGCTGCGAGCCACCGCAGGGCTTTCTCCCCAGAATGTGGCGGCGATCTGTCAGTTGACGGCGAGTGCGGTTCCGGGGCTCAGTCCAGACCAGGTGTCGTTGGTGGATACAGCAGGGAACTTGTTGAATCGGCCGCGCGCCCCTGGGTTGGATGGAGACGGCGCGAGCGAGGCCGCGCTCGATTACCGCAAGAGCGTCGAGCGGGATTTGCAGTCCAAGATCGGGCAGACGCTGGAGCCGCTGCTTGGTGCGAATCACTTTCGAGTGGGCGTCTCGGCCGATGTGGACTTGAGCAGCGGCGATCAAAGCGAAGAAACGTACGATCCCCAGAAGTCTGTGATGCTGAGTTCGCAGACCTCGCAGGACGGGCCTTCGCTTCCCACCGCATCCGGCGTTCCGGGCACGCCTTCGAATCTACCGAATCCGGTTTCGGCTCCTGCGATGGGTGTGAGCAACTACGCGAGGCACAACGAGAGCATCACGTACCAGAACAGCCGGGTGGTGCGACATACAAAACTTCCGCAGGGCGTGCTGAAGAAACTCTCGCTGTCGGTCCTTGTCGATCATTCTCTGCGCTGGGAGGGAACGAAGAAGATCGTCGAAGCTCCCTCGGCAGACAAGTTGAAAGTGATCCACGACCTGGTGGCCGCTGCGACCGGACTCAATCCGGATCGCGGCGATCAACTCGTAGTGGAGGCGTTTCCGTTCGAGGCGACGCTACAAGCGGAACCCGCGACGTTCGCGGCTCCCGTCGCCGCCGCGGCTGCGCCTTCCAACGTACCGCTCTGGTTGCAGAAGCTGCTGGGGCAGAAGAATTTCGCGATGATCGCGGGCATTGCCGGGGGCGTCGCCCTGGCTTTGGTGGTGGGTCTCCTGGTGCTGCTGAAGCGGGCGGGCAGGAAAGCCCGGATAAGAGTGGAGGCCGCGGCGGCGGAATTGGAAGAGGCGAAGACCAAGGAGCTCGCTGCGCCCCCGGATGTCGAAAAACAGATGCAGTCGCGCATGGCGGAACAGGCAGCGGAGAAGGCGAAGCAGGAAGTGGAGACCTTGCTGAAACTGAAGCTGCCGGAGGTTTCCACCAAGAAAACCGAAGTACTGGTGAAGCACATCACGGCGGAGACGAAAAAAGATCCCACGGCGATGGCGCAGGTGGTAAGGAGCTGGCTGCATGGTGACACCGTCCAACGATAGCGGCTCGCAAGAGCGCGTCTCCGGCGTCCGCAAGGCGGCGATTCTGCTGGTGATGATCGGCGACGATGCATCCAGCGAGATTCTCCGCACGCTCGATGAGGACGAAGTCCAGGAAATCAGCCGCGAAATCGCTCGGGTGCAGTCGCTCACTTCAGAAGAGGCCGAGGGCGTTCTGGAGGAGTTCTACCAAATGGCCGTCGCCCACGATTACGTGGTGAAGGGCGGACTCGAATACGCCAAGAAGGTGTTGGTTTCCGCGTTTGGACCCGAGCACGCCAAGAAAATGCTGGACCGGCTGATGAAGACTCTGGGCAATGAAACGCTCAGCTTCGACGCGCTACGCAAGACCGATCCTCAACAGCTGGCGAAGTTCATCCATAGCGAACATCCACAGACGATCGCGCTGATTCTGTCTCACTTGAATCCCTCGCAGGCGGCCGGGCTGCTGTTCTCGCTGCCGGCTGAGTTGCGCGCGGATGTGGCGTTGCGGATGGCGAGCCTGGATCAGATCTCGCCGGAGATCATCAGCAAAATCGCGACCGTGATCGGAAGCAAATTGAAAACACTGGGTGAACTCAGCCGCGAGGCATATGGAGGCGTTCACGCGGTAGCAGAGATGTTCAATCGGCTGGACTCCAATACCAGTAAGGACATCCTGGACAACATCGAAAAAGTGAACCCGAGTCTGGTAGAGACCATTCGCCACCTCATGTTCGTGTTCGAAGACCTGCTGTTGCTGGATGTGAATGCGATCAAGGAAGTTCTCGCCAAGATGGATCGCAAGATTCTGACGGTGGCGTTGAAGGGCACGAGTGAGCAGATGAAGAATCACATGTTGCAGGCGATGAGCCAGCGCGGCGCGGAGATGCTTCGCGAAGATATGGACGCCCTTGGTCCGATCAAGATCAAGGAAGTGGAGGCCGCGCAGCAGCAGATCATTTCCGTCGTGCGGCAACTGGAAACGGAAGGCGTACTGAGCTTGAAGGGAACCGCCGGGGAGCAGTATGTCATCTAGGATCTATCGCCCCCAGGGTCCGGAGGACGCGAAGCCAATCCTGTGGCGATCGCAGGACGCAGTGCCCGGCGCCTATCACACGCGGGTGCAAGAGAAGCGGCCGGACGCAAACGATCTTCAGAAGGAGATCGAAACTCGAACCGCCGCTGCGTATCAGCAGGGACTCTCGGCGGGAGAAGCGGCAGCGAATCAACGGGCACAAGCTCGCCTGGACCCGATCCTCACTGGACTGAACGGGGTGATCGCGGACTTGACGGGGATGCGCAAACACTTTCGCGCGCAAGCCGAGGCGGACACGGTATCACTCGCGGTGGCGATCGCGCGGCGCGTACTGAATCGCGAACTGGCGACGGACCCGGAGGCGATGCTTGGGCTGGTGAAGGCGGCGTTCCATAAATGCGATGCGCGCGAAACCCATAAATTGCGCGTATCGCCTCAGGATGCCGGGGCAATTCGGGACCAACGGGAGCGATTGAATTTGCCTCCCGCGTTAGAGGTCATCGAGGATGGAGGGCTCCTGCGCGGCAGCGCCATCTTTGAGACGTCGCGCGGCGATCTGGATGCTTCCGTGGACGCGCAACTCGGCGAAATTGAGCGCGGGCTGGCAGATGTGCTGCGCAGGAGAAACCAGTAATGCCCCTGCGAGACTACATTGAGGCTCTGCCGGGCATCAACTCCTGGCGTTGGACGGGAAGAATTCGGGAACTGGTGGGGCTTCTGGTGACATCCGATGGACCGGCGGCGGGCGTCGGCGATTTCTGCGACATTAGTTCCGCAAGTGGACGTACGGTGCGCGCGCAGGTTGTGGGGTTTCGCGATAACCGCGTGCTTTTGATGCCGCTGGAAGAGACAGGCGGTTTGCAGGCGGGAGACACCGTGGTCGCACGGCCCGGCGAAGCCAGGGTGGATGTCGGGCCGCAACTTTTGGGCCGGGTACTGGACGGATTCGGGAAGCCGATGGACGGCGGAGCTCCGATCCAGGCTGAGGCATCGTACGATCTATACGCCGCTCCCCCGGGGCCCATGCAGCGCGAGCACATTACCGAGCCGCTGGTGACGGGAGTCCGCGCCATCGACAGCCTGCTTCCCTTCGGCAAAGGACAGCGCATCGGAATTTTCGGAGGTTCGGGCGTGGGCAAGAGCACGCTGCTGGGGGCGTTGTCGCGGCACAACTCGGCGGATGTGACAGTGATCGCCCTGATCGGCGAGCGCAATCGTGAGGTACGGGAGTTCTTAGAGAAAGACCTGAGCCCGGAAGGATTGAAACGCAGCGTGGTCGTGGTCGCGACTTCCGACACACCCGCGCCTCTGCGGATTCGGGCAGCGTTCGTGGCGCTGGCAATCGCAGAATACTTCCGTGATTGCGGCAAGAGCGTCCTGCTGGTGGCGGACTCAGTGACGCGGCTTGCGATGGCCCAGCGTGAGATCGGCCTGGCCGCGGGTGAGCCGCCCAGCCAAAAAGGTTATACGCCCAGCGTCTTCAACCTGCTGCCGAAAATCTTTGAGCGCGCCGGAAATTTCGCCCACGGTTCCATCACCGGATTTTTCACGGTCTTAGTAGAGGGTGATGATTTCAACGAGCCCATTTCCGACGCCGTCCGCGCGATCCTGGACGGGCACGTGATTCTTTCGCGCGAGTTGGGCGCCATGGGTCATTATCCGGCCATCGACATTCTCAATTCCGTGAGCCGGCTGGCGGGCCGCGTCTCGACGGCGGAACAGAAGGAAGCCGCGAGAAGAGTTCGCGAGACTCTGGCGAACTACCGGCAGTCGGAGGATCTGATTAATTTGGGAGCGTACGTCTCCGGATCGAACCAGCGGCTCGACTCCGCGATTCAACTGCGCCCGCAGCTTCTTGACTTCCTGCGCCAGGAACCCGGCATCAATGAGCCGCTCGATCGAACTCTAAAGCAACTCTACTCACTGGCACAACAAACCAAATGAAGAAATTCTCCTTCCCCCTGGCCCGCGTAGAACAATGGCGGCGCACGCATGTTCAGCTGGAGCAAGCAAAGTTGGAGCGCTTGCATGCCGAGCTCAAGAGCATCGAAGTTCGTGGCGCGCTGTTGCGCGCCGACGTGGAGAAATCGCACAAGGCTTTAGTCATTTCGGTCGCGGCAACGGGAGCGGAGCTGGCGGCCCTGGACGCGTTTCGGCGCTCCGTCGCGGCGCAATGCTCGCAGCTAGAGACGGCGGCAGTCGGCTGCCGCAAACGGATCGCGGTGCAGATGGATGTGATCGTCCAGCGTCGCCGCGAAGTCCGGCTACTGGAGCGCTTGCACGAGCGGCGCTTGACGGCATGGAACGCGGAATACTCAAAGGAACTCGATGCCGAGGCCGACGAGCTCCATCTGGCGGCGCGTGGCAGGACTCCCTTGCTCCGTTCCGCTTGATATGATTGTGGCCAGTTATGCCCGATTCACGCCAGGGACACCTCCACCGGTTGATCCGTAAGCTGAAGCGGCTGCTACGCCGCGAACCCGGCTCAACCGAAGATCCGTATTCATACGTGGGCGCTCCGAAGAAGCCGCGCCCCGGTACTCGCAGTGCGGGGGCCGCCGTTTATCCGGAAAGATGATGGATCGAGCGTCATCCCGCCGCGAATTTCTTTGGGCAGGAACAGGAGCGGCTCTGGCTCTGCCTGCTGTCGCTCAATCCACCGACCTCACGAGCCTGACGCTCAAGAAGGCTTCCGAGCTGCTGCGAAGCAAAGGTGCCTCGCCCGTCGATCTCACGGAGGCCTGCCTGAAGCGGATCGATCGATATAATCCCTCGGTCAATGCCTACATCACAATTTCCCGTGAGGAGGCGCTGGCGACCGCCCGCGCCATGGAGGCGGAGATGCGGCGGGGACAATTCCGCGGACCACTGCACGGGATCCCCATCGCGCTCAAGGACAACATCGATACCGCCGGCATCCGAACCACGGGCGCCAGCGAGCTGTTTAAAGATCGTGTGCCCACCGAGGACGCCGAGGTAGCCGCACGTTTGAAAAAGGCCGGCGCGATCCTGCTCGGCAAACTGAACTTGCATGAATTCGCTTACGGAGGCACGTCGCTCGTGACCTACTTCGGCGCCGTCCACAATCCCTGGGCGCTGGAGCGGATGGCGGGCGGGTCGTCCGGCGGTCCAGCAGCAGCCATCGCGGCGGATCTTTGCTACGGCTCGCTGGGGACCGATACCGCCGGCTCCGTGCGCATCCCCGCGTCGTACTGTTCCATGGTCGGATTTAAGCCCACATACGGGCGTGTCAGTATCCGCGGCGTGATTCCTCTCTCGTGGACGCTGGATCATGTCGGACCCATGTGCAAGACGGTGGAAGACGCGGCGATCATGCTGAACGTCGTCGCCGGATATGACCAACTGGATTCGACCACGGTGAACGTGTCCGTACCGGATTACACGCGCGCGTTGACGATGTCCACTTCCAAGTTGCGTCTCGGCGTGCCGCGGCCGCTGTTCTTCGAAGGACTGGATCCGGAAGTGGCCAAAGCCTTCGACGCCGCGATGCTGGTGCTTCGCAGGCTGACGGCGAGCGTCGTGGACACGTCGTTACCAGCTGCCGCGAACGCGGGACAGCTGTGGACTCCCGAAGCTTACGCGTATCACGCGAAGTGGATCGCGGAGAGCCCGGAGAAGTATCAGCCAAGTACGCGGGCGGCGCTTCAGCGCGGAGCGGACTTCAAAGCGGAAACGTACATCCGCGCGCGCAATGAAGTCGAGCGCCAGCGGAGAGAGATCACCAAGGTGTTTTCGAATCTGGACCTGTTGATCACGCCGACCATGCAAAACGCGGCCGCGCTCATCTCCGATCCTCGCGGCGGAGGTAGCGGCCATAACACATCGCCGTTTGATGTCTTTGGGATTCCCACCATCTCGATTCCCTGCGGATTCACGGCGAACGGCCTGCCTATCGGCTTGCAGATCAGCGGCGCGCCGTGGAATGAAACGGGCGTGCTCGCGCTGGCTCATGCGTATGAGCAGGCCACCGAATGGCACACCTGGCGGCCGAAGCTGGTCTAGCCCACCCCCGGCCAAAACGATCGGCTGCCCTGGTCGGTAAAATGGTTTATGGCACGTAAGCGAATCGGCATCCTGACCGGAGGGGGCGATGTTCCCGGCCTCAACTCGGTCATCAAAGAAGTTGTCTACCGCGGCTCGGAGAACGATTGCGATGTCATCGGCATCCGTCGCGGTTGGGAAGGCTTAACGCACCTCAATCTGGACGACCCGGCGAGCGAAGAGCATTACATCATGCCGCTGGATCGCGCCAACACGCGCACCATCGACCGGTACGGCGGAACTATCCTGCACTCCAGCCGCACCAATCCTTCGAAGATGCGCAAGATTCCGGATTTTGTCGCCGCACAGAATCCTCCGCAGACGCAAACCAAGACCGGAGCCACCTACGACGTGAGCAAACAGGTGCTCGCGAATCTGGAGAAGTTGAAGCTGGATCACCTGGTGGCCATCGGCGGCGATGACACGCTCAGCTACGCCGCTCGGCTCGATACGTTGGGGATGAAGGTCGTCGCGATTCCCAAGACCATGGACAACGATGTGCGCAACACGGAGTACTGCATCGGGTTCTCTACCGCCGTGACGCGCGCCATGGACGCGATTCAACGCCAGCGCACAACGGTGGGCTCGCACGAACGGGTTGGCATCTTCCGTGTCTTCGGGCGCGATGCCGGCTTCACGGCGTTGTACACGGCTTACGTGACTTCCATACGCTGCTGCATCCCGGAATTCACCGTGAACCTGGACAAGCTGGTGGAGCTTTTGATGGGGGAGAAGCGCAGCACGCCCAGCAACTACGTTCTGGTAGTGCTGTCGGAAGGCGCCAAGTGGGAAGGCTATACCGTGCAAGAGTACGGCGATCCCGACGCTTTCGGCCACCGGCGCAAAGCCAGCGTAGGCGAGGCTCTGGCGATGGAGATCGGCAAGCGCACCGGGGAAGAGTGCATTGTGAGCGACCTCACCTACGACCTGCGCAGCGGCGAGCCCGACTTCGCCGACAAGCTGGTCGCGGCCACCTTCGGCAACATCGCCATGGATGCGGTGTTGGCGGGCAAGAGCGGCCAGATGGCGGCGCTGGTGCACGGCTGCTATACTCTCGCGCCGATTCCCGACCCCGCGCTCGGCCCCCGCAGAGTGGATCTCGAGAACATGTACAACAAAGATCGGTACCGTCCTAACTATTCGAGTAAGATGGGGCTGCCGATTTTCCTCACGAAGGCGTCCTAAGCCTCGCGTGCGGATTCTCGATCGATTCCGGAAGAAGGCGCCGCCGGTGGTCTCGCCTGAGGAAATCCGCGACTACTTCAATCGTGCCGCCGCGGACGAGGAGCACTATCCGACAACGATCGATCCGCGGATCTGGCACGTCAAATTGATTCTGGATCATATCGGCGACGTCGCAGGGAAACGCGTCGCCGATATCGGCTCTGGAAAAGGACGCTTCGCGCGTCTGGTGAAGGAGCGGTTTCCCGATGCTTCCGTCGTTGCTCTCGATCTGGCGGAGGCCATGCTCACTCACGTTCCCGCGAACATCGAGCGCGTCGCGGCAAGTATGACGTCGCTCCCTTTGGCCACCGGCTCCGTCGAAGCGGCTTACGCCACCGAATCCCTGGAACATGCCGTGGACATTCCCGCTGCCGTAGCGGAGCTGGCGCGAATCGTGAAGCCGGGCGGCCGGATCGCCATCATTGATAAAAGCGCCGAAGCGTGGGGCCGGCTGGAAACTCCCGCATGGGAGCAGTGGTTCGGGCGCAAGGAGCTGGAAGGCCTGCTGCGGCGGCACTGCCGGCAGGTCTGGAGCCAGCCCGTATCTTATTGGGAAGACGTGGCTCCAGATGGGCTGTTCGTGGCATGGTTTGCCCGGAAGTAGTACCGGGGTTCTAGCCTTCTAAGGCACCCTGGTACCGGCACGAAATGGGAGTTCGCGTCTATTCCGTCTACTTCCGTCGCGGCCTAGAATCAAGTTGCGATGGAACTCGGCCAATATCAGCTTCAAATCTTCGTCACTCTGATGGTGATCCTGGGTGCGGCGTTCGTGGCTCTGATCTGCGACCTGCTCAAGGGCAACAACGAGCAGCTTCGCGAGCTGGCCATCGAGCTCAAAGTGCGCCGTGAGGAAGAGCAGAAGCGTTTCCAGATGCTGATGCCGTCGATGGCAAAGCTCGGCGCCGCGGAAAAGCTTGGCTCAGCGGAAAAGGCCGGTGCCCTGGAGAAGATTGGTTCCGCGGAGAAAGTCGCGCGGCCCGCCGAGCGGCAAGTGGAGGCTCCGGCGGAAGCCCAGCAAGTTACCGAAACCAAGAAGCGCGTCCCGGTCGGGGTGGCCGCGAATAAAGAAAAGAGACGTGCGATTTCGGCCGATGCTCTGGCGGTGATGCAACGCGGAGCGCAGATGGCCGCCGCGCCTCGCCCGCGCCGCCGCGCGGAACAGACCGAGAGCGATCGGGTTCAGAGCGTAGCGGAAGTGCACGCACCGGCCACACACGCTGCTCCGGAAATCGAGATGGTCCCCGCCTCCGTGCCTGCGTCTGCATCCATCGTGTCGGCTCCGGCGCATCGCCACGCCGCGAACCGCGATTGGAGTTCACTCCTAAGCGCCCACAAGTCCGCCGCGGGTGGAAAGACGCCCGGGTCGGGAGCCCTGCTCGATGCTGTGGTCGCCGCCACCGCGTTCGACGCTTCGGCACAAGCGGCAGAGCCGAGCCTGCCCTCGGGATTCCAAGATGGTTTCGTTCTCACCCGCTTAGTGGAGAGCCGGCAGCCCGTCAGCGGACTGGTGGTTTCCATCGGCGCCAGTGCGACTCAGAACGTGGCCGGTTCCCTGCCCTCCGATGTACGCATGCTGATCCAGTCCTTGATCGGACCGAATGATTTCGCGGCGCAATCGGGCTCGGAAGAGTTCCTGCTGATCTTCCCTGGCGAACGTGGAGCCTCCGCGCAGCGCCGTCTCAGCCAGATCGCGCAGCAATTGTGGGATTTCCAACTGCGCTCGCTGGGATCGTTCTCCATCCTGTTTAGCTGGGGTGGCGTGGAAGTTCGCAGTGAGTCGATCGACGAAGCCATCGCCTCCGCCACGGAGCGCATGGAAGAAACCCGCCGCGGCCGCAAGATCCTGAGCATGGAAGCGAACCGCGAAAGCGAAGTTCCTCTGGCCCAGGCGGTCTAACCGGTTCGCACCGGAGAGGCCGCTAGTTCTTCTCTCCGCCGATGTGCAGGGCCCGGCCCATGGCCTTGATCCAGCGCATTCCGCGATTATCCTGCGGAGCACGAACCGGCGGCCTCACGATGACAATACCGACGGGCGCTTCGCCGTCTTTCTTCGTCGCGGGAGCCTCCGCCACCACCGGTCCGGAAACGTCCGGATCCACTCGTTCGGCGGATGCCACTTCGTCGGCGGTTGCTTCCCGGATCCTGCCCGCACCGGGAGCTTCAGGGGCAGGTTGCACGTTTTCGGTCCGCCGCACAACAGTAGCCGTTTTCCGCTGCCCCGCCAGCGGCGGAGGTGGAGGAACCACCGGGGCGGCTACACGTTCGTTCGGGAACAGGTCCGAATCGGGCGCCGAAGATGGTGTTTGCGCCTCAGGCGATATCACATTGTAAACAACCAGGCAAACCAGGAGCCCCGCGCAGGCGTACGCCGCCAGCTTGATTCCACGGAGGATGGCTCGACCAGATTCCACAGGGTGCTCCTTTCAGCAGGAACATCGGCGGAACGAGCGGACCTCGGTAGGGTGGCTTGCCTCGGTACAGTCCGTGGATTCACCTTACTCCATACCTTTCAATCGCATGGATTTCTACTGCATCTAGGGGATGCACCGAACCCCTGGGCACCGCATCCAACAAATGGAGGTCTTAGAAATTATATGCGGTCATGGATGAGGGCAATTGGCAGTATCTTCCTGGCCGGACTGTTCACCCTTCCCGCTTGGAGCGATGTGAGGCAGTCCCAGCCGGAAAGCGGCCAGCCGGGCGCGGTGAACTATGTGGAAGGCAAAGCCTCGTTGGGCAGCCAGCCTCTCAGTATGAGTTCGGTAGGGTCGGCGCAGGTGCAGGCAGGTCAAACCCTGGCCACGCAGGACGGCAAAGCGGAAATGCTTCTGACCCCCGGCGTATTCCTGAGAACCGGTCCGAATAGTTCTGTACGAATGGATCAGCCTGGTTTGGCCAACACTTCGCTCACATTGGTCCATGGACGGGCCATGGTGGAAGTGGCTGAAATTCATTCCGAAAATAACATCACGATACGCCTGGGAGGTGCGGATGTGCGCCTGACCAAACGCGGACTGTACGACTTCGACGCCGACCACAATCAGGTCCGGGTGTTCGACGGCGTCGCGGAAGCGGCGGTAGGCGGCAAAACGTACCATATTCACGGAGGCCACCAGTTGGATCTCAGTGCAGCCAAATTGAAGGCTCGCGGCTTCGACAAGAAGTTCTTCGAAGACGATTTCTACCGCTGGTCCAGTCTGCGGTCTTCCTACCTCGCGGAGGCAAACGTGGACGCCGCCAGTCTCTACTATGCGGGCGGCCCGGGATGGTACGGCACCGGGTGGTATTGGGACCCTTGGTTTAGCGCTTACACCTGGATTCCCGGCGATGGATTCTTCTACAGTCCATTTGGCTGGGGCTTCTATTCACCGGCGTTTGTTTACGGGGCGCCCGGCTTTTACGGCGGCTATGGATACCGGTTCGGACACGGCTACGGGCATGTCGCACGCAGCTTCGGCCCGGGTTATCGGCCTCCGGTAGCGGCCCGGTCGGCTGGGGTATCGCGTGGCTTCGCGACGGCTCCTCGGATCAGCGGCGGAGGCTTCCGCGGCGGGAGCGTGGGCGGCGGTTTCCGTGGAGGCAATATGGGCGGTGGCTTTCATGGCGGCATGGGAGGCGGATTCCGCGGGGGCGGCGGACGCCGCTAACCCGAGCCCTCGATGACTCGGTTCATGGGAAAATGGGAATCGGAGCACGTCACTCGCTATGGCCAAACTTCGGTTCCTGTTTTTTCTTTTGATCCTGGCCGTCGCCGCGAATGCGCAACGCGCCATGACGGTCGCGGAAGTGGAGACGTTCGTCAAATCCCAGATGAAGCTGGGCGCCGATCGCGACCACGCCACAGCCGAATACCTCCTGAAGAGCGTCAAGCTCAAAGAACACCTCGACGACCGAACCGTGGAGGAATGGCAGGGCCAAGGTGTTGGCCACGAGACCATCCGTGCTCTCCGTAAGCTTGCGATGGATTCCGCGAGTTTGCCCGCTCCTCCCCCGGCAGTTGTTGTAGTTCCCCCACCTCCACCCAAGCCGCCGAGCGCGCAGGAGCAAGCCGAAGTGCTGGAGGCTGTCAAGCAGTACGCGCTGAACTATACCAGCAGCCTGCCTAACTACGTCTGCACTCAGATCACCCGCCGTAAGCAATCTCCCACAGACAAGTTGCGCACGCAAGGCTACATCGGGAACGGCGATACGATCCAGGAAACGCTCACCTTCTTCGAGCATAAGGAAACTTACAAGGTCGTTTTGTGGAACGGCAAGGCCGTGAACAATGTGAGCCATGAACAGCTGGGCGGCACCCGGTCCTCGGGCGAGTTCGGAAGCATGCTATCGAACATCTTCGAGCGCGACTCTGGCGCCGAGTTCGCTTGGGAACGATGGGCGACGCTGGATAAGCACCGCATGTACGTCTTCTCGTACCACATGCCAAAATCGAACGGATACAGTATGGCGGACGAAGAAGTCCATCGCGAGTACACCGCCGCCTACCATGGCCTGGTTTACGCGGATCACGATACCAAAGAGATCATGCGGATCACGCTGGACACCGAGGGCATTCCCGCGGATTTCCCGATTCACGAAGTCCACATCCAGTTGGATTACGACCACATCAAAATCTCGGATCAGGATTTCCTGCTTCCGCTGCGCTACCAGCTGACTTCGAAGGCGAGCAACGTGGAAACGGAAAACATCGCCGAATTCAGGGGCTACAAAAAGTACGGCGCGGAGGCCACTATCATCTTCGACGATGCTCCGATCTCGGATGAACGGCTCAAAGAGCAGCCTGATACTCCTCAGTTGCCGGCCACTCCGGCCCCAAACAAGAAATAGCGGACTTAGAGCTTCCCGACGAAATGCCGGTGTACCCTGTCATCGGCCGTGAGTTCAGGATGAAAGGTCGTCACCATGTGACGGCCTTGCTCGACCCACACCGGATCGCCCGCGTAGCTCGCCAACACGCGCACATTTTCGCCGACACGGCGGATGATGGGCGCGCGAATGAAGACCGCCTCGAATTCCCCGCCCTCTTCATCGGCAACCTTGGCGATGCGGCTGTCAACCTGGCGGCCGTAGCCGTTCCGTTCCACCGCGATATCGAGCATGTCGAGGCTGGGCTGGGCGGGATGCGACACTTCGTGCGCGAGCAAAATCGCGCCCGCGCAACTCCCGTACACCGGCTTCTCCTGGCCGAAAGCTCTGAGCCAGTCCAGCAGATTCTCGGCTTCGATCAGCTTCAGCATAGTGGTGCTTTCGCCGCCGGGAATCACCAGACCGTCGCAAGCAGCCAGTTGCTCAGCGTTGCGAACTTCCACCACGCGCGCCCCGCAACGTTCGAGAGCCCTGCGATGTGCTTCGAAGTCGCCCTGCAAGGCGAGCACCCCGGCCGTTTTCATTACCAGCCCCGAGTCTGTAAAAGCTCCCCTTCCGGAAGTTTCGCGATGTCCAGCCCGCGCATCGCCTCACCCAGTTCTTCGCTGGCTTCGAGCAGCTTCACGGGATCGTTGAAGTAGGTCGCGGCCTTGACCACAGCCTTCGCACGGCGCTCCGGATCCTCACTTTTGAAGATTCCGCTGCCGACAAAGACCGCCTCCGCGCCCAACTGCATTACCAGCGCGGCGTCAGCCGGAGTCGCGATTCCGCCCGCGGAGAAATTCGGCACAGGAAGCTTGCCGTTCGCCGCCACCCACTCCACCAGCTCGAGCGGAGCGCCCAGGTTCTTCGCCTCGTGCACCAGCTCTTCCTTGCCCAGCACCGTGAGTTGCTTCATTTCTTTCACGATCGTCCGGATGTGGCGCACGGCCTCCACGATGTTGCCGGAGCCCGCCTCGCCCTTAGTGCGGATCATCGCCGCGCCTTCGGCGATGCGCCGCAAAGCCTCGCCCAAGTTCCGCGCCCCGCAGACGAACGGAACTTTATAGGTCTTCTTGTCGATGTGGTGCTCTTCGTCGGCCGGCGTCAGCACTTCGCTCTCATCGATATAATCGACACCCAGCGCTTCCAGCACCCGAGCCTCGGTAAAGTGCCCGATGCGGGCCTTCGCCATCACCGGAATTGAAACCGTGTCCATAATCTCGCGGATGATGCGGATCGACGCCATCCGCGCCACGCCGCCCTCCTTGCGAATATCGGCGGGCACGCGCTCCAGCGCCATCACCGCCACCGCTCCGGCCTTCTCCGCGATCTGCGCCTGCTCGACGTTGGTCACGTCCATGATGCAGCCGCCCTTCAACATTTCGGCTAAGCCGGTCTTCAAGCGGAAATCTTCAGACAAATACATAGTCTTCCCTGCTCCTAATTTATGTGGCGCGGACTTCCGGCCCCGCTATCCAAACTCTGCGCGTGCCTCACTTCGCCGGCGGAGCGCTATTCGAGTACTGCGCCTGCGGCGGTTGAAGTTGGATCTCCACCTTCTTTTCGTCTTCCTGCATGTCGAAGCGCTGGCCGTAGGTCTGGTAATTACGTGCGTTGATCTGGATCAGCACCTTGCCGTGCGGCACTCCCGGAACATTAGCGATGCCGTCCTGCGTCGTGCGCATTTCCCACGACGTCCGAACCTTCGCCCCCAGTTTCACGATGGAGCGGCCTTCGAACTTCACGATCACCTCGGCGTTGCCCACGGGCTTGCCCAGATCGTTAATGACGTGGATCTGAATCTTGGTCGTGTCGCCCGCGGCCAGAGGCAGCGCGGCCAACAGCAGCACGGGGACCATCAACTTCCGCATGCCTCAATTATACTCGCGAAATTGGGCCGCACTCTGTTTTTACGAGCACCGCTACGCGATATCCGGCAGCAAGAACCGCCGTGGACTCCCTGCCGCGGCGGTCACGGCTTCCGCCGCCAAATACCCGCTGCGGACCGCGCCTTCCATCGTGGCGGGCCAGCCCGACCGCGTCCAATCGCCCGCCAGGAACAAGTTCGGAATCGCCGTTCGGCTCTCCGGCCGCTTCGCGTCCAACCCCGGCAGCGGCGAAAACGTAGCGCGAATCTCCTTCACCACGTGCGATTTCTCCAGCCGCGCTTCTTTTACCAACGGGAAAAACTCCGCTAGCTCCTGAAGCGCCAGTTGGATCACCTTCTCCCGAGGCATCTCCACCAGACTGCGCGAAGCGCTCACCACTAACTCTACGTACCGCCCATCGCCCTTGTTGAACATCCACTGAATCGTGCGATCCAGCAGCGTCGCGTGCGGCAGATTCGTGATCGGGCGGTCGAACCATAAGTGAATTCCCGTGATGGGCGAGTGTTCGAATGCCCGCACGTCCACATCCAGGTCCGGCGCAATCGACGCCACGCGTTCCCACGGCACGGCACTGATGTAGAAATCCGCATGCAGCTCTCCGGCTGCCGTCGCGGCGCCCCGCACCGATCCGTTCTCCGTAATCAATCGGCCCGCAGGCGTGCGCGACAGAATTTCCACGCGTCCCATCTTCTGCCACGCCTCGCGCGAATACAGACGCGCGAGAGGAACGATCGGCACTCCCATCTCGTAGGCGTGCGCATCCGCCAGAAAACTCAGCCGGAACACCTGGAATCCTGAGCGAGCCGTCATCCGATCCAGGTCTTCATTGACCGCGCTCACCAGAACCTGCCGCCAGAACCGGTCCACCGCGCGCGTCGGCTGCCGCTTTTCGACCAGCCATTGGTGCATCGTGATGCGATCCAGATCTGTGCGCTTGGAGTACTCCCGTAGAATCGCCGCCAGCCCGCGAGCCACCGCGATCTTCTCCGAAAAGTTCAGAAACTTCAGCCCCAAGAAGGCAGACAGGCTACGGTTCATCACGCTCGCGCGCCCACCCGGCTCAAGAAAGTGGAATTCGCGATGGAACCGAATGTCGCGCTCCACGCCCAGCCGCTTGTAGAAATCCTGAAGATTGACGCAGCACCGCAGCAGAATGTGCTGGCAGTTGTCGATCGTTTCCCCGCCGGCTTCGTAGGAAGTGGCGCGCCCACCAAGGAAAGGCCGCGATTCAAGAATCTTGACCTGGTATCCCGCACCACCCAGCGCCGCCGCCGCCGATAAGCCGGCGAGTCCGCCGCCGATAATGAGAACGTCCACCGGAGACTAACCCGCGACAGGTACGCGGGCACGCCGCCCCCCGCCGCCGTTGCTTCCGCCCCCGGTCATGGCTTCATACGCGAGCCACAGCACAAAGGCGATAAAGAACAGGTCAGAGGGTTGCAGATCCATGCGTTTTCAAGTATGCGCTTCACAGCGCGCGAACATCAAGCTCTATGCGCTCCAGTACTTTTCTATACTCTCACGCGTGAGTGTCCGAGCACTTTCACGACGTTCTCCATCAGCTTCAATCCGCACTGCCCGTCAAGCGTCAAGATCGACTCCGGATGAAACTGCACAGCTTCCATGGGAAGCTCGCGATGCCGCACGCCCATGATCACGCCGTCCTCCGTCTCCGCCGTCACTTCGAGACACGACGGCAGCTTCTCTTTGATCGCGTACAGCGAGTGATAGCGGCCCACACGGAACGCCGGAGGCAGTCCTTCGAACACGCCCTCGCCGAGATGACGCACGGTCGACGGTTTTCCGTGCATCGGATAATCCAGCACGCCGAGTTCTCCGCCGAACGCCTCCACCATGCCCTGCAAACCCAGGCACACGCCGAACACGGGGATTTCCTTTTCCGCCGCGTAGCGGATCAATTCGGGCACTTTGAAATCCGAAGGCCGCCCCGGACCCGGCGACACCATAATGAGCGAAGGCTCCAGCTTCTCGATCAATTCATGCGGCACGCCCGCGCGATACGTCATCACGCTCGCCCCGGTCTGCCGGACGTAGTTGGCCAGGGTATGGATGAAACAGTCTTCGTTATCCACCAGCAACAGCTTCACGCCGTTGCCGTCCTCCGGCCGAGGAGTATAGTCCACAACAGGAGCCGGCTCCGCCCGCAACGCTCTTCGGAACGCCGTCGCCTTCAATCGCGACTCCTGTTCCTCCGCTTCCGGAACCGAATCGTACAATAGCGTGGCACCCGCGCTGTAGCGCGCCACACCGTCTCTCAGGAAAATCGTGCGGATCGTGATGCCGGTGTTGATGTCTCCATCCAGGCAGATCATCCCGATCGAACCCGCGTACCACCCGCGAGCATCCTTCTCCAGATCCTCGATCGCCTGGGCCGCCCACTTCTTCGGCGCGCCGATCATCGTCACCGCCCACATGTGCGTGAGGAACGCGTCCAGAGCATCGAACCCGTCCGCCAGCATCCCTTCCACGTGATCCACGGTGTGGAACACACCTGCATACGACTCAATCAGCCGCCGGTCGAGAACACGCACGGTCCCCGGAGCGCACACGCGCGACTTGTCGTTGCGGTCAACGTCCGTGCACATCGTCAGCTCGGACTCTTCTTTGAGGGAGTTCAACAACTCTTTGATGTTGTCGGCGTCGCGCATGGCGTCGCCGGTCCGCCGGGTCGTACCCGAGATCGGACAACTCCGCACACGCCGGCCCTCCACGCGCACGAACATCTCCGGAGACGCGCCCACCAGCTGCTCATCGCCGAATTGCAAAAGGAACTGGTACGGACTGGGACTGGCGATTCGAATGCGATTGAACAGCTCTGCCGTGCTTCCCGAATAGGGAGCGGAAAACGTCTGCCGCAGCACCACTTCGTAGTAATCGCCGCGAGCCATACCTTGACGCACCGTTTCCACGTTGGCCATGTACTCTTCGGGCTCGTGATCGGAAACGATGGGGCCTTCCGGCTGTCTCTTGGGAGCCTTTACCTTCGCCGCGCTGCGTTTCAGGCCCCGAGTGGTCAACTCGCCCAGCGTGAAATCGTACTGGAAGCGCTCAATCTGCTCCTTCATGCGATCCATGAAGTAGATGTCATCGCACAGGAACAGCCTTAGGTCCTTGGTGTCCGTGCGCGGCAGCCGCAGCTTGATCGGATCGAAGCGGAACAACAGATCGTAGCCAAAAGGTCCGATCAACGCGAGCTGCTTCGCCAGCGGATTCTTGAATTCCGCAATCAGCGCCCGCAGCATCGAAAACACAGACGGCTGCTTGCTGCGCTCCTCTTCCGGAAACAGAGCAGGCAGCGGCTTCAGCGTGCCGCGCAAAGTCCCGCCGTCATTGCGGAACGCATCCCAGTGGGGATGCGGCGCAAGCACAGGCTCCAACATCTGGTTGAGCAGCTCTCCGCGAGTGTTCAGGGGAGCAAACGTGACTTCCCGGTCCTGCGCGGAAAGCTCCAGTGCCGGTGCGACCGATGCGATATCCCAACGCGAATAACGCCCCGGAAATTCATAACCGGAAGAAAGGTAGATTCCGCGTTGGCTGTCGAGCTTTTGAAGCATTCCTTCGAGCCCCTTTTCGTAAGGGATCTTGGAACGCGTCCGCTCGACAACAATGCCGGAGGGCGTTGTATAAGATTCGGGTCGCATAACAAACCACTGAGGTGTGGGTTGCTTCCAGGATAACAGGCACTCAAAGCCCAAGCTACTTTTGGGACAGAATGCCTTCGATTACCGTAAGCGCCTGCTGGCAATCCTGGCGGGAAACATCATAGTGTGTCACCGCGCGAACCTTTGCGCCGCCGATCGCGGAGATCAGCACGTCTCGCGATCTCGCGGCCGCAACCAGCTCGGCCGGACGCGTGACTTCGAAGATCACAATATTCGTGACCACTTTCGCCGCGTCAAGCTTCACCCCAGGAAGACCCGCGATCCCCTCGGCGAGCAAGCGCGCGTTCGCATGATCCTCCCCCAGCCGTGCGGGTGTTTCTTCCAGCGCGACCAGCCCCGCCGCAGCCAACACTCCCGCCTGCCGCATCCCTCCGCCCAACCGCTTCCGATACAGCCGGGCTTGATCCATCGCTTCTTTGCTTCCTGCCAGCAGCGAGCCCACCGGAGCGCCCAGTGCCTTCGACAAGCAGAACATCGCCGTGTCAACTTTCGCCACGATGCGAGAGGGCGCAATGCCCGAAGACGCCACCGCGTTGAACAGCCGCGCCCCATCCATGTGGACCTTGATCCCGCGCTCATGCGCGCGATCGCAAATTGTGTCGATTTCTTCCAGAAGATACAGCGTCCCCCCGCCCATGTTGTGTGGATGCTCCAGGTGGATCAGCGCCGTAGGTGCGTTGTGCGGCCCGCGCGTGCGGATCGCGCGCTCGATCTGGTCCCAGCTCAAAACTCCATCAGCCGTAGGAATCGTTCGCGCCAGGCATCCCGAAAACCACGCGGTCATGGAAAGTTCCCAATCCAGGATGTGCGCCCGGTCGTCGCAGACCACTTCTTCGCCGTGCCGCGTGTGCAACTTGATCCCGATGGTGTTCGCCATCGTGCCCGTGGGTACGAAGAGTGCAGCTTCCTTGCCCAGCAGCTCCGCGGCCCGCCGTTCCAACCTGTTAACCGTCGGATCTTCCCCGTAAACATCGTCGCCGACTTCGGCCTCCGCCATCGCGCGCCGCATGGTCGGCGTCGGCTTGGTAACGGTGTCGCTGCGCAGATCGATCATACAAACTCCGCAAAAACTTCATTGGAAAGCATCACGCCGCGAGGCGTCAGCCGAAGCCGCGCGCCCTCGATCTCTAGCAGGCCCTGCCGTTGAAACTCCTCCACCGCGGGCGCGAATCGCGACCAGTCCCCCTCCACGCCCTCAGCCAACCGAAGCCCGAGAAAAAACGTCTCGCCCGCATCGGCTGCCGTTCGCTCCAGTGCGAAAGGTTGCCCACCAGCGAAACGCTCCACGTACCCGGAAGCCGACTCCGCGTTCTGCCAGCGAAAACTGCCGTCGAAAGAATGCGCATCCGCGCCGAAGCCAAGGTACGGCTCGCGACGCCAATATTTCAAATTGTGACGCGACTCCAACCCCGGCTTCGCGAAGTTCGAGATCTCATACCGAGGTATACCCAGCCCCGCCAGCCGAGCCACTGAAGTTTCATAAAATTCCGCGATCTGATCGTCAGCCGGCACATCCGGAGCCCCGTACCGCTGCCCCAGAGTGAGAACCTCCGCTCCCAGCCGGCTGTCGTTATCCACTTCCAACATATATATGGACACGTGCGGAGGCTGAAGCCGCTCGATCCAACCCAACGATTCGTTCCAGCTCGCCCGCGTCTGCCCCGGCAGCCCGGCAATCAAATCGATGTTGATGTTTTCGATGCCCACCGCACGGAGCACCGCGACCTCGCGCTCGACCATCTCCGCCGTGTGCTTGCGGCCCGTACGCGAAAGCTCCCGGGGCACGAACGATTGCACGCCCAGGCTGACCCGGTTGATCCCTGCCCTGTCCCAGCCAAGTGCTCGCTCCGCCGTAATACCTCCCGGCGCGGCTTCGAGCGTAGCCTCACGCCAGGGTCGCCCGGGAATCTGCGTAAGCAAGTCCGTGAGCGCCCCCGGATCCATCTGACTGGGAGTCCCACCCCCCAAGTAAACCGTCTCAGGAACCCTGGGCCAAGCCGTTGCCGCTAACTCCGCTTTCAACGCTTCGTGATAACGAACCTCCAACTCGCGCGGGAACACTCCGGACGCGAAGTTGCAATACGTGCACTTCTGAGCGCAAAACGGATACGAAAGATACACACCAGGCATGAAAGTTCAGAGCGTGACGGGCTCACCCAATTGCTGCGCGATGGCCGAACCCACCATCTCGTTCAACGTTTGATTCGTTCCGCCCAGAACAAACGCGTTTCGCGAGGAATCCCAATCCAACTTGAAGCTCTTGGAATGCGCCGAGACCCAGATCTGCCGTACGGGAGAATTCGGGCTTACGACGAACTTCCCCGGCGGCTCTTCGAATTCAATCGCCAAGGCCCCCGAGTTGAAATCCGCCTCCAGATCATGAGCGTCGGCAGCCTCGCAGAGCCGCTTGTACAGATCGTTCAAAGCCGCATCGGCCCGATCGCGAAATTCCTGTTCGTCCATCATAGATGACTCCCTCCAAGATAGCGCGCCAAACGTTGACTTCGAAGCCTACGTTTGATGTAATAAGTGAAGCCCGCCTGCGTTGCTCCTCGGTAGCTCAATGGTAGAGCATTCGGCTGTTAACCGAAATGTTGTAGGTTCGAGTCCTACCCGAGGAGCCAAATTTTTCAAGCACTTGCGAATCCCCATTCTCCTCGGAATCCTGCACTGTGCCCAATTTTGTACCCACCCCATTTGAAACTTCGTAAGGCTGTGCCTTCTGCTCTTCAGCTTCGGCAGGAACCGCAGGGACTGTTTTCACCGTTCCCACGCCTTCCAGTGCCCTGCGCTTGGCCTCCATGCCGATGTGGCTGTAACGAGAAAGCATTTGCCGTGATACGTGCCCCGCGATATCCATAATCGTCTGATCCCCCGCCCCACTTTCCGCAAGCTCCGTAATGAGCGTATGCCTAGCGTCATGCCACCGGCCCTTCACTCCAGCCCGCTCCTTCGCTTTTCGCCAGGCGGTCTTCAGAGACGTGACCGGCTTTGAGGGATCTAGTGGACGCTCCTGGCCCCTGCTTGGTTTTCCAACCCTCCCAGGAAAGATGTACCATTCCGGTCTCGTGAACCCGAACCTCTCCGTGTACCACTTGGCGTGGTCCGCAAGGGCGGCCATAAGTGCAGCGTTTAGTGGAATGGTCCGACCCTCCCCGGCGTCGCTTTTTGACCGCCCTACCGTAAGGAAACGTTTCTCGAAATCAATCTGATCCCAGGTAAGGTGTCGGATCTCGGCGTCTCGCATCCCCGTGTTGAGCGCCAGGTTCAATGCAGGCAGGATATATGGAGACCTAGTGCCCCGCTGCGAATGAGTTCCCTTCGCTGGAATAGATCGAGTCGCAGCCTTCAACAAGGCCTGCTTCTGTTCGGCGGAGAACGCTTTCCCAACCGCTCCTCCACCCCTGAGTTTCAACGATCTCTCCCTCCGCATCTTGCTCCGAATTGCGTCTCCGCGCTCGCCGAGCAGCCTAAGCAGAAATCCGACTTCTTCATTGATGGTCTTCGGAGCCGCCCCTTCCTTCAGCCTTCCCGTCATGTACGACTTCACGGTTCCGTCCGAGATATCCACTTGCATCTTGCTACCCAGGTGCCGAACAACATGACCGAGGGCGTACTCGGCAAACAAACCAGATCGGTGCTTCAGCTTGTAGGCTTCTAAATACTCCTCAGCAAGCTTCGAGATCCTTTGAATTCGTTCTTCCCGGGAATCACTGAGGTTGTTGTAGCCTTCCTCTAACTCCCGCCGCCGCTTCCATTCCGAGTTCTTCGCTACGGTTTTGGATGCAGTCTTGGCCGACTCCCGGATTTCCTGATTGGCGAACCGAAATTTGTACCACCAGACGTCGCCTCGCTTGAATACCGACACTACTCTCCGCCTTTCTTCCGCTTTCCGCTCCCCTTGGGCCTGCCGCCGAGCTTACCGTTGGAGCGGGAACTAAGCGCCTTTCGTTCGCTGGTCACCGAGCCCGCCTCGGCGGCGCGGCACGCAGGACATACCAGCACGACCTTGTGGACCGGACATTTGGGTGTTGGCATAGCCGAGGGTAAACCTAACATGATAGTTTTGTCAATGGATTTCCGGGTGCAACGCAACGACTGTCCCGTCTGTCACAGGGGTCACGGAGCCCAATGGCCTCCTTGCCGGGAGGTCTGACATCGCCGAGGGACCCCATGGGACAGACGTGACAAACTACTCGGTCACCGCATAACGGTCCCCAACCCGAGTTATCTGGCCGACCTCTGAGAGCGATCCGGCCAGCCCGACCAGCTCTGCCGCTGAGATATGGAGTTTCCTGTACACTTCCCTGGCCGACATCGGGCCAGTCCGCAGAGCCGCCAGTAGCCGCTCCTCTTTGCGCTTCCGAGGGCAGGAATCCAGACGAAGCGCCAGAGGCTCCGCAGTGGCGGCACAATACTTGGCAACGGCGATTCCAGCAGAAATATCGTCAACCTCGATTTGGGCATGCTGGGCTAAAACCGCGTAAAGCAGGCCGAGTTTCTTCGCATGGAGATCCATACGGGCGGTTGCCGGGGATGGCGGAGCGCTGCGAAGGGCCGTGTAGAAATCACTGTAGATCAGCTTCGCTGCTTCCGAGAGTTCGTATCCGCCCCTCGCGCTGTTCACTGCGACGGAAAGCTCTATGATCAGTTCGTCCCATGCTGGCTTCGCCACTTCCGGCGGGAACGGCAAGACCTTCGATGCTTCTCCCCCAAAGAGCAGCCATCGATTCAGGAACCCGCCGATTGCGTCCTTAACGGAAAGAGAGTCCTCAAACCATGCTTGAGTGGTTGCTGAGAGCAAACAAACGAACGGCTCCGCAACCGCGAGAGCGTTCTTTCGGGTGTTGATTTGAAAGGTCTGAGGACAGTTGTAAAGCTCCGTCAGGCGGGGAATGATGTTACCGGAGCCGCTTTTGGTAATCAGGCTCCTGAACTCATCCTCGACGCAGAGCACTCGGAACCCTCCATCGCCATCGCTCATAGCGGCAGCCAGCCCCTCTATGGACGCAATGCCATAGAGTTGTTTGATCTTGGATTCCCGGATGCGGCCGGTCGCTTCCTGCAGGAGCTTCAGCGCGAACTCATACGCGGTTGTTTTCCGGGCTTGTGCGGTTTTGCCGACGAGCAATGAGAAGAAATTCGGGTAGACCGGATGCGGATTGCAAATCCACGCCATCCGCCCGATTAGGCAGCCTGCGGCGGCCAGGAAACTCCCGAAGTGGAATGATTCAGGGGCTTCGGTGCAGGGAGCCACCAAATCCCGATAGCGGCCTGGGAGTCCGGGCCAAGCAGCCGGCGGCAAGGTTGGGCCCGGAGCGAGCACGGGCTCTGCGGGGCGGGCTTCGGCGGGCACAGCCTGGGGGGCGGGGGGTGCTAGAGCCGCCATGGATTACGCGTCTCCCTTCACGCGGTTAGCGTCGATATATCCCGTCAGATCTGTGCGGCGATATCGGACTAACCGTCCGAGCTTGCAGTAAGAGGGTCCGGTCTTAAAGACTCTCCACTTCCGCAACAACGCCACCGAGACCGACAGGGTTTGAGCCGCCGCCTGTTCGTCCAGGAGGCCGTCCACTGATTGAGTAATTGGTTTCATAAGCAGCTTTCTGAGTTGTCCTCGCGTTTCTGCCGGGATCATTCCCGGCAAGGCCAGAATCTGCGATCCGGGCCGTTTGCGCAAGACCACTGAAGCCGCTTAGCTTTTGTGGTGGCAAGATTTCGCCACGGAAGCAGGAGGGGCTTTCGTGGCAAACGAGGAAAGTGAATTTGAAGGCGACTACGGCGAAGCTCGCTTGTATATCCTCTCGGCCTGCTTAGCGGTGAGCGGTTTTTTTGTCAGCTTGGTGAACTCCCGAGCTACCTGGCCGAAAGAGAAGTCGGGATAACACTCCACAATTTGAACGATTTGCCAACTCCGCTCCTCATCCGGAAGGCGGTGTGGCGGAATACCGGCGATAATATCAACTGCCGCCTTGCATCGCCTCAAGAACGACGTCAGTTCAGCTCGGTACTTTCTGACGTCACGCCTGCGAAGGTCTCTCCATCTCGCAGCGTCGGAAAGCTGCTTCGATAGTTCTTGAAGCTCCACTTCTGCCTGCAGCAGTCTGCGAGCCTTTTCCATCAACCAACTCCCAGTGGTGTCAGTGGTCTGCCGAACCTCCGTGGGCGTCATATCTACAACGTCCAGCACTGGCTCCATTTTGTCGGTCAGTTCCGAAAGCTCTGCGTCCGCCGAGTTCGCACCCTCGATCAGGGGCTGCGGATCAACCGGGAACTCTGGTTCCTTTTCCATGCTTGTCAACTAGTGTCGTAGATCCTTGCGGCGCTAGCAATCCAGCTCAACGGATGCCTCCGCTCATCAGATTTCGGGACCGCCAGGCTGACGGACTGCGACTGATTACCATAGACCGTTCTGGTGGACTAATTATCCAGAACTAGCAGGATGCTGGAACGCATTGTCACCACAATAGTTGACAAATATCAATATATATGATATACTTAAAGCAGTGTTTTATTGTGCCTGGAGTGGCATTGGGCAGGAACTAACCGTGCTGTCTAAGTGAATAATGCCACAGGCAGACCTTTCAGGTCAAGGACAAATATCAAATGCTTAAACATCTGTGTATCGGAGTTAAGGACGCCGCCGCTTCGCTGGGGCTCTCGCACTGGACCTTGCGGGCGATGCTTCGCGATGGACGGCTACAGGGAGTGAGGATCGGCCGCCGGGTGCTGGTTGAGCCAGCAGAGCTGGAGCGGCTTGTTCGGCAGGGGCGGAGTGAGAGATGACGGGAGCGAATGAGACCGCTATCAGTCTTCTGAACGCGCTTGCCGCACAGAACTTCTGGGGCGAACTGACCCTAAAGATTCAACGCGGGCAAGTCGTGCACATCACAAAACAAGAAAGTATCCAACCAGTACCGAACAATCGGAGACCAGATGATCAACACAGCAATTGAAAATGCGCTTCCAGATAATTCATGCACCATCAGCGATGTCAGATCCATGGTGGAGCACCATTACCCCAATCTCCTCGGATCAGTTTACGCTTGCATGGCCGTCTTCGGAGCCATGGCTCTGAAGGGCCGCACCAAGCCGCTCTCGTTGATTTTTGAGACCGCCTCCGGTTACGGCAAGACCGCTACCCTGCAGATGGTTTTCCCAACGCCCGAGTCCGGGCTGAAGAAGTTCGTCTATCGCAGTGACAAGTTCACTCCAAAGGCGTTTGTCAGCCATGCGGCGAGTGTGAGTACGGAAGACCTCTCCGGGATTGATCTACTGCCGAAGCTGGAAAATAAAGTCCTCGTAACTAAGGAACTTGCCCCGATTCTGCGTGGACGGGAGGAGGAACTAAAGGAGAACTTCTCAACTCTGATCTCAGTGCTTGATGGGAAGGGATTCACCTCGGACAGCGGGATGCGCGGACAGCGGGGCTATGACAAGCCACTGTTGTTCAATTGGATCGGAGCAACTACGCCGTTGCCTGCAAGCACTCACCGCTTAATGGCGCAGCTCGGGACAAGGCTACTGTTTTTCGAGGTACCCGCCGTTGAGCCCACTGAAGACGAGCTCCTCGCCTACGCAGAACGGAATGATGCGGGCACCGCGGAGATCGAATGCCAGGATGTGGTCAATCGGTTTCTGAGTGAGTTCTTCGAGCGCCATCCAATCGGTAGCCTAGCGCCCGACGACCTTCCGATCTCGGACGAGCGCTTGCGCAGCCTGGTTCGGTGGGCAATGCTCCTTGTTCACGGCAGGGCCGAGGTGAAGTTTGAAAAGGAACCCAGCTCCGAATGGAAGCCCGTTGCTGCGGGGCAGGCGGAGGGCCCATTCAAGGTGATTCTCTATTTCAAGGATCTTGCCCGGGGCCACGCCCTGATCCATGGCCGAACCGAAGTGACAGATCCCGATGTCGCTTTTATCGCTGAAGTGGCCCTCTCCTCGCTGCCCGGTCACCTCAGGCCGATTGTCCGGGAGCTTCGCAGAAGCGGCACCGCCGATGTGCCGACCTGCGCCCGCCTGTGCCAAGTCAGCCGCACCACAGTCCGGAAGTACTTCGAGGAAATGGCAATTCTTGGGATCGCTGCACTTTCTAAAGGCAGCCCGCAATCGAATGAAGCCGACTCTCTCGCGATCTCGGATTCCTATGGCTGGCTGAGACCTTGAAAGTAATGTGTAGGTGTGGGTTGGAAGGGGAAAAGGAGTATATTCTCGTCCTTGCCCCTCACAGGTACACGTAGCTTTCAAGGTAGCGGGTCCTCGGACTCAGATTGGCCAACGGGCGGTCGCTTAGGCTCCCGCCCTTGCGTGGCCGAATTAAACTGGCTTGCTGGGACGTTTTCAAAGGGTTCTTTCCAATTAATTCCGGTTCTCTACGCTCAAACCGGCGCGCCCTGCGCCCAACCAGTGCGCCCTGACGCAGCGAAGCGCAGAGGCCCGCAGGGCCGGTGCGCGGAGCGGTGGGGTCAGGCTGGGGTTTCCGGGCCTGCGGCCCTGCCGGGGCTTGGTAATCACTCAGATGGCCGCCGTCTCCGGGGAGGGCGGCAGTGCCGGAGCCGAAGAGGCGGAAGGCGCGGATGCGGTTGGGGCGGATTCGGCGCTAGTGGCCGTAGGCAGGAGAGACCCGCGTAGTCGCAAGTTGGGGAATATCAACGCGCTCCATTAGGAATGTTCGGCATCCCCGTTTGACTTCCTGGTGCTAACGATATAGCATCGCGGAATGCTAAAGATCCTGCTCCCTTTCGCCCTCGCGAGTACCGTAATTGCTGGGCCGCTTATTGTTGGGCCGGTCCCTGTAAGCGGCGGCGCAATGCTCAGCAATTCCAGGGGAGACATCTTCATTACGGAGCAATTCTCCGGCACTAACGGCAGCGATTCAGTCTCTCTATATAGCAGCGGCATTTATGCTGTACCTGGATCAGGTTCCGGTTCTCCGGGGGGTCCATTTGGAGACGGAGGCTGTATAGCCTGCGTAAGGATTGACGCCGTCACGAGTCATTATTTTTCGTTCTTCATCGGTGGAGACGGCGGCAGTTCCTTGACCCTATTCGACTCGTCCCACAACGTGATCGCCAGCGCGAGCCTGATTGGCTATATCTACATCACGAGCTTTACGTACTATGATCCCAGCAACCTGTTCCTCGGTTCTACCGAGACCTTCGCAATAGTGCCGACACCAGAGCCGGGGACGATTGGTCTTGTCTTGCTTGGATTGGTGGCTTTGCCGCTTACGAGGACAGTTTTACGTAGGTAAAATGGGTAGTGGATCAGTTTGAACTTTGGCAGGAATGGATTCTGCGATGCTCGGTAAGCGCCGCTGCTGCCTCATCGAGGGTTTTCTTTGCAGATAGGATCTGTGGGCGTTCTTCGGAGCCATACTTCAGCCCTCCAGCCTCCGTCCATAAACGTAAGGCTTCTTGATAGGCGAGCCTGAGCCGTTCCATCTCCTCGCAATGCTCCACGACTTTTGATATTATCACTCCGGTTCCACTCTTGGACCCGCTGACCGAGTGCACCTCGGGCCAGAGGCCGCGTCCGGTGGCCATCCATCTACTCGGCGCGGGGTAGGAAATACAGCATGAATATCAAGACGATTATTAGGAAGGTTGAGCGCCACCAGCACTCCTTGGAAGAAATTCTCGCGGACCTCCGCCTTATCGAGGGTACCGGGCCCCTCAAAACGGATCACGAGGCACCGTTGGACCATTTCGAGAAACGATTGCTCCTGGGAGCGCTGGAACGAGCGAAGGGCAATAAGTCTGAGGCTGCTCGTTTGCTAAAAATTAGCCGCGACCGGCTTCGGTATAAGATGGCCAAGCATGGCCTGAACCCGCCAAACCCTCACAAGAGATAGTCTGTGTGGGAAGCATGAGCCTCGCCCCGCCGGCCGCGTTCGATTCGCCTTCAGCGGACCCTCAAGTAGCCCTGATAGACTTAGCACAGTGGTTGACGGCCTGGGCCGGAACGGTGCGATGGGTGTCGGGCCCTGCCGAAGGCGCGGTATCGATCATTGTTTCCTCGGATGGTCTGCTCACCCAAAGGCTCAAAACACCGACCCTATCTATGAGCGGCGAAGTTCACCTTTATCACGGAATTGTGGCCGTCGAAGTTCGCGCGAAGTGTCCAGTGATCATCCCTAGAGGAGAAACGGTGCGCGTCCTGAGCGGTGGCCGACGGATTGGGCAATGCGTTGAGGTGCTTTGGGAGGGTCGCACCCTCCGCGTCGCGGCTTGCGATCTTTCTGAGGTAGGGCAGGGCCTCCCTGATCGGACGATGTGACGTGAGATTGCGGGAAATAAGTGCCCGTGCTATTCCATCCAGAAGCCACCAATCTATCAAAGAACTTCCGGGCCCAACGCGCTTGTCTCCGCCGCGCTGGAACCGAATGCCATCTCGCGAACGTACTCCACGGCGTGGTCTTCACAGTCGGCGAATGATGAAGCCACATACGATAACCTGCCTCATAAGCCGCTTTGACTTCTCCCTGTAACTTAAGGGCATACGGTAGCATTTTTGATGGCCCAAACATTTTGGGTATGAAATGTTAGAATGGAAATCGAGGTAGATAGTATGAGCGCTGCAAGCACGAAGCATTTTAAAGACACCGGGTTACCCTGTCCCTGCGGTGGAGGTAACTTGTTTGAACCCGCAGACGTGTCTGAATCCGATTCCCCACGAGTCCACTGCGAGTGCTGCGGCTTCGTCGGAGAGCGAACCAACCTAATCGTTATTCGGGATCGAATCGTCCGGTGACATATGGAAGCAGCTACCAGAAGTGACACTGCGATGAGCAACGCTGAGGTTGCGGCGGCTTTGGCACAGGAAGTATTGCCGAAGTTCTCGGTTCGTATCGAAGCTGTGGACATCGTTGAGCACGAAAGCTACAACCCACAGCGGCCACCTTACCAGATTGAGCACGAGTGTTCTGCGATCTCACAGCAAGATGTGTTCTACGGTATCAAGGAAATACTCGTTGAGCTTGCGACGAAGGGAGCGATCACAATAATTGACGGAAAAGAACTCGATGAAATGATGATGGACCCTTCTACTGCCGTAGCACGCTTCGGTAAGCTGTCCCTGACGTTTACCAGCTATTTTGATTGCAGCGCATCGAAGCACTGCCTAAAAATCTTTTGTTGGTATCGCCCTGTTTTGGTTATGGCGGGTTGACCGTTCATCATCCGATGCAAGCTTCGGCATGGTACATGTACCAAAACAGGGCTGTCAGGTGCGTTTTGTGCGCTCCGACGTATCGCAGGTGACACAAAGAATCAGCAAGTTGTAGACAGCACTCGCCCACCCCGTGAATGTATGATAATCGACGCTCGGAGGTCCGCGGAGTGCTCACAGCTCCGCTACTCCTCAATAAACTCCCCACAGAAAGGACAATACTGCCACTCCGGGCGGATCTCCTTTCCGCATCGGTCACAGCGATTCAGGGGTTCGGACGGGTCTGGTCCTTGCAGCTTCCAAACCACCAGGGCGGCAAAGCCGACAGAACACACCGCCAGCGCGGTGGCCGAATCCAGCTTGGCGCTCAGCGCCAGCGCTGCGAGCGCAGCCGCGATCCAGATCACCCGCCATTGGGGCTTGTTCGGATACCACATCCTGCGGTGAGTATGGCAGACCCAGCGAACGTCCACACCAACGGAATGGAAAACTTCTGGTCGCTGCTGAAGCGCGGGATTCACGGCACGTATATCAGCGTGGAACCTTACCACCTGTTCCGCTACGTTGATGAACAGGCATTCCGCTTCAATCACCAGAAGGATGCGGAGGGAGAACTCTTGAACGATGCGGATCGGTTCGTAACCGCGATGGGTCAGATTGTGGGGAAGCGGCTCACCTACTCCGAGTTGATCGGAACTGGTGATGCCCTTCTTCCGCGAGAAAATGCTTAAGAGGCAGGGCCGTGGGAAGCGGAAGGCTTGACCTTTCGCTTTGGCCCGCGCTTGTTCGGGTTCGCTTGCGCTTGCTTGCGCTGTTCCTCAACCCGTTTCTTGATCTCAGCACTAGGCACGGAAATCGCCTTGCGCATACCTGCTTGGAATCGCTGCCACGCTTCCGGTCCTTCGACCATGTCCGCACTGGTCTTCATGACTGTATCATCTCACATTCAGACGTGATACCTTCTGATGAAATGCCTACCGCCACTTTTAATGGATACGTGTTCCCGCCATCGGTGAAGATCAACACATCTGGTGGCCCCATACGATGGGCGGACCCCAATTTCTCGTTTTCGTATTCCTTCTCGATTGCTGACTCGAAAGTCAGTATTGTGTGCGAGCTTGGCGAACTAACCGACATCTGGATCAACTACTGCCTTGAGATCATCTCTGCACACATCCACGGGGCGATTGACGCAATCGCATTCGCAACAGGAAACGGCCTTGTATTGCTTTTAGAGGGATGCACCTTCTCAAGCGATGGAAAGATGCGCCACCTAAGAAGCGGAAGCCCTACTCTTGCTGGGCTATGCCCGCTAACCCCGCAAGAGATCATCAAGGTGGTTGAATCCGAACGAAGGTTAATGAAGCCATTGAGTGATCTAGTTTCTACGCTTCGCAATCCACTAGAGGCCGCTGTTAGCGTCCAGCGAGCGATGGAGGGTCTATCTCATCTTATTTCGGAAGAAAACGACGAAAGGGCAAAGCGGTGGGAGAATTTACGAACTAACCTTAATCTAAGCAGGCAGTATTTGCAGTACATCAGTGATCGATCTATCACGCAGAGGCATGGACACACGGGACCAGTCAACTTGCAGTCTTGCGCCGAGATTCAGAAAAGGGGATGGTCCGCAATGACGCGCTTTATCGAGTTTCGCAGGCGAGGCAGCGCTAGACTTCCCGAATCGGAGTTCCCTGCTCTGTAAGGTCTCCCTCGGCCACGCCGATCATGCTTTTCCAGACTCCGGCGGCATCCTCCTCTAACGCATCGTAGTAAGCCCCATTGAGCATTTCTATTGTGGGCTCGCGGGGTACGCACACAAACCCCATGCCATAAATCGCATTAGCGACTTGAGTATCTCCGCAAGCTTTTATAAGCGCTTCCCGGCCTGTCACGACGCCTCCACTTTAACCTGCCAAGTCATATCAGTCAAATATATTATTACCGTACCGAGCGGTCATCCATTCATTAGCGTCCTCTATTCCGCATTGCTTGCCCATATCCGCATCTTAAAGGTATTCGGCCGAAGTCTTGCGACCGACATTGGCGGGGCGGGAATGAAAGAATGGACAAATCATATAGGCGCTCTCGAAGCGAAGCTAGAGACGTTTCGCCAAAAGTGGCTGCATGTTGTACCCAACCCTGCGGCCTCAACCTTCGAGTAGCGGAGCGATAGGAGGCCCCGCCCGCCTGTTGGAACGAGGTTCTCAGGACATCTGAAACGGGATATTGCATGGGTCAACTCTGATTCCACTATAGCCGTAGGTTTCGAGCATTAGGTCAATTGAGTCTCTTAAGGCAGCGTCCTGCCGAAGCGTAGGCCCGTAAATAATGCGAATCAAGGGGAGTCTTCCTTGATCGCTCATCCGCAGTTCGGTATACGGCTTGATGTTCGCATGGCCGGGACGGTAGGCTATCGTGTCCGGGTGAGGATCAGGTACGATAATTCGCCATTCCGCTTCTTCGTGAAACGCACCATGCTTGATCTTCAAAGCCGTCATATGGGCATAGAGCGATGAGTAGGGCCATGCAATCGAGTCGCATACCTTCCTCATGAAGTCGGCTATAGGTCCGTTGAGTGTTTTCTCGTATGCGACCCTGACCAATTGCTTGGGTGCGCTTTTGTGGCATAGCTCAAGAAGTCGTGAAGATTGAAACTCTAAACAATACCCGCCGCCAAAACCTGCGTATGACTTCCACATGCTCAAGATGTCAGGCTCTTCACAGAACGATGTAACAAACAGCCTTGTAGGTTTGACAACCTGATGAAGATAATCTTCGTCTACATCCCGTTTTAAATGGGCCTTCATGAAAGCGTTGACAACACGTTGACCGTGCAGTTGCTCTGTACCGTCGTTCAGAGTTCTGCTGTAAGTAGCCCACAGCGAATGGTGTTTTAAGATTCCGTTTAACCCTTCAAAGTTGGTGTAGTGGCACAGACTGAACTTCATCGGTTCGTTCTTGATCGTTATTTCATGGAACTCCAACCCAAGCGCACCCATCGCCTCTACTATTTCCGGGGGAGCGGGCAGCGGAAAGTCGGTATCGGCCATCATTTCACCGCCTCCGCTCGTTTCGCATCAACGATGGCAGCGTCCATGAGCCGTTCCGTCGCTTCAGGACCGAGAAGCGTCTTCAAGAACATGCAGAACTGAATCGGACGAAGGCGCAGAAGTTGAACGAGCTTTTTCAAATCTTCCTCGGAGAGCGTTTCTCGAACCACATTCACGCTGACGGTTTCGAGATCGGCAAAAGCCCACTTCAAAGCCGATGCGACACGCCAGACGTACCGTTTCTCTAGCGGCAATTCGCCGATCTCTTCCATGTACGACGTGATGCCTTGATTCTGCAAACCCGCTGTGATGAGCCGAAGGTACGGCTGCATGTCCGGGGACGTTGCAAGCTCGTGCGCTCCGTCTTCGCTGACGATATCCTTGATCGATGTGGGTTTGGGCTTATCGCTCATAGGAAGGCTCGACCATTCAGAACTCAATCTTTCCACCGTGTTCATGTTCTGCTAATGTTCTCACCCGGCGAATCAATGACATAAACACTTTCAGTGCACCAAGTTCCGCCGCGCCATTTTCAATGGCGGGAGCGAGTTTCTTCAGCGCCCTTGCTTCCTCCGCCGTAAGGCCCGATACATCTTCCAATTGCTTGATGGCGTAAAGTACGAAACCCAATTCTTCTCGGCTAAGTTCGAGTTCTCGCTTTCGAACATCGACCTGCATGAGTTTGCGATCCTGCATTCCCTTGTAGATGTCAGTATAGAAAGAGTGCAACTCTCGAAGACTCTTGGAGATATTAACGATGATTCGTCTGACGACGTGCGCCGCAGACGCCCACAGCAACAGGTCGATGTAGCCAGGGGAAGCGTATTGTATAGCGATAATGGTCGGGCGTGAGTTTGGCGTAAGGTTGCGAACTAGCGCACGATAGAAATTTACTGCACTGTATCCGCCAGCCCACGGATATAGCATTCCCCATCGCTCCGTTCGAGTCAGGAAGGGATCGAACAGCGGCGAGTCACCGTCCCCAAAATCGACCGGTGGGAGATCTTGCAGCATCAGAACATGTGCCACGACGGCATATACCTGGAGGTAGTCGTGCGGGAGAATTGTTAGGTCTTCCAACGACCATCGGCCATCAAGTTGAATACGATACGAACTTGCAGTTTCGGCCATTGCGGGTCCTTCCTAAATGTTCCGTCCTGTATTTGCCATAGGGTCAGAACGGTCTTTCTGGATCGTTGAAGAGACCCGGCTGTTTATCTCTGGATTTGGACTTACGTTCAGCCTGCTTGAACGTCTCCATCCTGTGGCGTGGGAAGTTGAGCTTCTTTCCTGCCAGAAGTTCGGCGATGGTCAGGATTTGAATCTTGGGAAACTTCTCCGCACTGACGCCTGCCAGCTTCACGCCTGACTCGTAGAACCCGGCTGACACTGCTTCCGTCTTCATTGGTCCAGTTGGTTCTTCGAGCGTGATGAAGCATCCCATAGCAGCCTTCTCACGATCTAGGACACCTTTGAGGTCTCTGATGTCACCAACTTTGACGTGGCCGCTCTTTACCTGGACGATGACCTTTTTCGCTTGACCACTGCGGTCATCGATGAAATTGATAATTCCGTCGATGCCGGAATCAGCGCCTTTCTTCCGTTGATCGTTTGCGGGTCTCGCATCCACTAGTCCCGCTGCCCAAAACTGAAACTGGTAACGTCCGTCGTGTTTACTTTCGAGTGCTAACGCTTGAGCCGAAGCCAAGTCTTTCGGGTCACCGATCACTTCATAAGGTGAGAGGTCGGATTTGAAATGATCGAACAGACGACTGCGGATGAGCGTGATCGCAAGATGCGTAATGTCGATGCCGATCCATTTGCGATGAAGACGTTCAGCTACGCTGATGGAGGTGCCGCAGCCGCAAAACGGGTCGAGCACGACATCATTTTCGTTGGAACTCGCAGTGATGATGCGTTCAAGCAAGGCTTCCGGCTTCTGTGTCGGATAGCCAAGCCGTTCCTTGGCTGATTGGTTGATCCGGTCGATATCCGTCCACACCGTCCCAACCGTTATCATGCGGGCGTCCGGGTCGAATGGTTCAGCGTCACGCCGACGTGGGAATCCGTCCTTGGCCCAATGAATGAGAGCGTCGGCATCCCACGCATCCATTTCCATTTGAGAATCGGCCCAATGACGGCCAAACTTGGTCGGATCGAAACCACGCCAGGGCTTTCCGCTTTCGCCTTCTTTGGTTATGCCGGGACCTGTAAGCTCGTAAGTCTGATACTTTACGCCATCTATCGTGATGAGCGTGTGAGGTAGTTTCGCTTTATCAGCCTTGACCTTGAGAGAATGGAACCGGAAGGTCTCGCTTTTGGCAAACACGAGGATAACGTCGTGAATGCGAGGCCATTTGCCTGTAGTACCTCTCGCATTCGTCCGCTTCCATATAATTTCTGCTATAAAGCGTTCAGGCTCAAAGATCGCATCCATCAGTAACTTCAGATAGTGGCTTGCCGTGGGATCGCAGTGCAAGTAGATGCTGCCCGTATCCTTGAGGACCCGATGAAGCTCATGCAGCCGGGGTGCCATCATGACCAAGTACGCCATCATGTCGCTTGGACCGAGAATGGTGCGGAAGGCTTGAAGGAAATCCGCTAGGCGTCCTGACTGTTGGATTGTCTCGTAGTAGGTCTCCTCTGCTTCATCGCCCCACTCCCACGTATCCTCGAATGCCGTGATCTGGGCGTGTGAACTCTGACCGCTCTTCTCTTTGAACAGGACGTTGTAGTTGGCGTTGCTATTGAACGGAGGATCAAGGTACACAAGGTCCACGGATTCGTCCGGTACGTGCTCCCGCAGAATCCGTAGATTGTCGCCGAAGAAGAGCTTGTTCTTCCAGTCAGGCATCGGAACAAGTCTACCGCTTTTTGTTCGTGGAGACGGCAAAGCCGCTACAGTTTTGATCGACCGTAGCGGCTTCGAAGTTCACAACCGAATCAAGCTTATTTTGCGGCTTTCTTCTTAGCCGCCCACCGTGCCTTCATTCTCTCCGCTGCTGCTTTCTTCTGTGCGGCACTCCAAGTGCGCTTACCTCGTGCCGGTTTCTCCGCTGCCTTTTTCTTTGCGGGCAGAACCCAATCAGGAGCGTTCGCTAACGGGTTCTTCGGAGGACGGCCCCGACGCTTGACGCCACTGCTACTACCGGACAGAGCTTCAATCGCCCGGTTCAGCTTGTCCCGCTCCAAAACCAGCAACTTCAAAATCTCATCGGTCGTTGACATCGTGCCTTACTTTTTTCCTTTCTTCTTGCCCTTCTTGGGTTTTGGTGCTTCTTGGGAAGGCTCCGTTGAAGCCTGTTGACGAAGTTCCCGCATGAACAGGATTTCGCACTCCTTTAGGTTCTCCGATGCGATCAGTAGTGCCGTTGCATCAATCGGCTTCGCACTAGATGCGGCTTCGTAGTCTCGTGCCGCTTGCTTGAGATTGGCGCAAAGTTCTTTCAATTTCATTTCATAACCAACTTAGCAGAAAAGCCTTCCCCGGTTTCTTTGGGCTTTTGGTCGCTTCCGCCTCTGGCGTGCGCACCGCCAGCGACCAACTGACCGGGAGGCGAGTTGATGAGGTTGGTGATGGTGGTGAGGGCGTCGGCCATCAGGATCTGGGCTTGGGCGGACGGCAGGCAGTGACAAACTCGTAACCACGAAAAGTGAGCGAATACGCAGCCAAGCTGCGGTGCGCCGGAAGTAGATCATCCCTCCGTGTTATTACCTGCTCGGAGACCAGAGAGTCCAGGCAGGTTCCGAATTTCCAGGTATCACATTCGATGGACTCAAGAATTCCATCCGGTCTCCGTTTGATTTCGCCAAACCCTGCAGACGCATACGGCTCAAGTAAGTCCGAAGCTGGGACTGCCTGATCGAATTCCTGACCTGTTGCAGGTTCGGGTGCATGATCGTAGATATAGCTCAGGAGCAATGCCTCGTCGGGCGATAGTTGACGGAGTGTGGCGATGAAACCAGGCCGTACACGACTGCCGCCGTCGGGCCCTGCCGCATTCACCAGCAGCGCCGCCCACATCGTATGCAGGTCTTCGTTGTCCTCAAAGGACGCGCCTTCCAGCAACGGAAATAGAATCTTCGGTGGAACCGCCTGCGGGGTGAATCCCGCCTCCTGGGCCATCCGCTCCGCCTTCTGCACACACTTGAGCTGCCGCTCATACCGGTACAGCCGCACTTGATCCCGCCACATTTCCGCCAACTCATCTGCGGCAGGCCCCAGCATCCGCTTCACGATAGCGGTGAAAGGAATGGCGGCGGCTAGGGCCTCAGCACCCTTGGCGAGGGCCGGGGCGGCTTTGATGAGGTCTGTCGGGTCCATTTGCGGAGTATTATATCGGTTCCAGTCGGAAGGCAGTCGTTGCAAACTCGCCCGGTGACCTTAGCCTTCCGGCAACTTTCACTAGATCTCCCTCCCCCCTGCGCATGCGCGGGAATTTTCTTTCTCGCTAGGGTGGGAGTTCTAGTGAAAATGCCCAGCGCCGCTCATTTATCCGTCGTCGGAATCGAAGTGAACGCGGCTCCATCGAACCTGAGCCCAAGCACCGCCAGATTTCCGAAGGCCACGCTGAAATCCGCCGAGCCCCGATTCCCGATGATCGCCTGACTCAGGCCAGGGAGATCGCGGAGCGCAAGGGCACTCTTCGCATTCGGCGGCATAAACACAGAGGATGAGGCAACTTGGTTCCCGTGACTGTCCCAGACCGTCACACTGACCGCGTTGTTCAGTGAGCTGAGATTCACCAGCGCCACTGCGGTAGTCAAGAGGGTGTCGTCCCAGACTAGGGTGCTGGTCGTCGCCGAAGCCCCAGACAACTGGACCACCGCCTCCTGATCGGGAATGCCTCCGATACTCTGCCGGAACACCGCGTAGCCGGTGACTCCGGTGGGCAACGCGACGGAGGCGTACCCTTGGCTCAGCGGGCCGACATTCGGCGCTTCCAGCACCACTGTTCCTCGGGGAGCAAGATTCACCCTTACCGTGGAGCCGCCCAGGGCGGGCACCGCAAGCGGCTTCCCGTCATCGCCGATGAAGTTGACCGGAAACGAGACCGCGCTGGCGCTGGTGTTGGTGAAGTAGATCGCAGAATACCAGCCTCCGCCGAACGCAAATTGGGGGAGGATCGACGGAGTAGGGCTAGGAGATGCCTCCAGCCGAATCTGCATTAGGATATCCGAGTCATTGTCATCGATCAGGTACGAGGCCGCATCGTCCAGGTGCATGACCCAAGTCGTTGGGCCCGTCTGCTGGATGATCTTCCCTCCCATGCCGAGACTGCCGTCGGTATCGGAGAAGGCGACTATCGAGCCGCGATCCGTGCCAGCCGAAAAGGCATAGTAGTTCTGTCCGCTGAAGGACGTGTAGATTCCGAACTGGACCGCCTGCCCGGCGCTGACATTCGCCGCGAACACCTCAGCAGTGGGGCAAGCCCCTGGCAGCCCGTTCAGAAGAGGCACGAAGTTGGCGGTCGAAGTGCCGAGGCCAAATTGACTTGTAGCGGCGGCTGCCCCACCGACACACTTCAAGTAGAGTTTGCCGCTGTAGAGAGCGACGAAGCTCTCAGCCCTGGCGGCCCCGCCGATCACAATCAGCGCAAGAATCAGATTTCGCATTTTGCTCCCTCCGAGAGAGCGATTCCGGTCAAGAGTCTTCCTTCAGGAGCGCCTCAATCGTTTTGAGTCGAATAGGCTTGCCGCGAGCAAAGCTGATCGCGCCCCGAGTGAAGGATGAAGTTGTGACGAGCCACGCTTCCTTCGCACCTTGACGATGCATGAGAGCACCGTAGAGATCCCGCACCGGACTAGGACCGACCGGATTCTTGTGAGCCTTGCACTGGATAAGAATAATGTCATGGTTCCTCTTTAGGACTAAATCAACGCCACCATCATTCGATGCCGGAGTCAATTCCACGGAGGAGCCGTTGCTCTTGAGAACTCTTGCCAACTCACGCTCAAAAGCCCTCCCGCTGAGTTTGCGCCACCACAAGAGATCGCCCTGTCGATCCTGGTAGGTTTGACAAACCGATCCGGTTCCGGGGCTTACTGCAACGCAGCTCGGCGCCGCCCTTGTTACTGACGGCGGGCTAGTGACCGTCCGCGCTGATCCGAATCGTTTCTCGCCACGCTGCGAAGATGAAATCTGAAGCCTTACAAATTCCGCTATACCTCCGACGACCACGAACGTCAGCAGCAAGGTGGCTATGCCGACCACTATCGCCAGGGGAATTAAGGGAACCAAAAGGATGCTTGGTGCCCACGACAGTAGCCGCTCCAGGACACTAAACACCCCGAAAAACGCCAAAACTGACCCGCAGTACGCTATTGCTAGTGACAGTTGGCTTGCCTGGCGCACGGAGACCGGAGGGGCCGTCCCGAAGTTCGGAGGATGAAAACGTTCCGAACGACGGGCTTGTTCAAGCGAACAGCTTGAGTCTTCTCTGCCCAAGAGCGGAGCCTTCCCAGCGCGGTCAGCCTGTTCCTCTGTCTGACGCATGATCGCGTCAAACTCCCGCTGGTAGCGCTGGGCTGGATCGGGCATAAAAGAATGTTACTCATAGTCTACAACTCCAGCGCGGGCAATCTTCAATCATGAGAGCTTGCCATCCGAGGGTCAAGTACTGCGCGGTCTCGCGGGACGGATCAAAGCTCTCCGTGCCACGAAGGGCTGGTCGCAGGAGATCCTTGCGGAGAAGGCATATCTGCATAGAACCTACATCGCTGGGATCGAGGCAGGCACCCGGAATCCTTCGGTGCGCAGCCTCATCAAGATTGCTAACGCTTTGAAGGTTCCACTGGCGGATTTGTTCTCTGGGCACTAGCTGAGCGCTGCTTAGACTTGCTTTTTTCTTTTTTTTAGATTTTTTCTCTGCGAGAGTCCGCCATTCCGCAACGCCGGGCCCACCAGCGCGGCACTCCTACTTCGATTCGACCCTCCCCCCGGTCACTGACCTAGAGTTACCTTCCGCTTTGCGGTTTTCTATTGATCGCAGGCCCCGCAGCGCGTAATCTGGCGATGGTTCTAGCGCTCGGTTCTTAAAACGAATCGTGCACTAGGGCGAATCGGGGCCGCGACAGACGGCAATCTGGCGCAGCCCCTAACACCAAAGCCGCTTAGGAGCTTCAATGTCTGATACCAAAGGTATCGCAACTGAGAAACGGGACGTCTACGCACGCGTAACGGACCAAATAGTAACCGCAATCGAGCAAGGCGCAGGCGCATGGCGGATGCCGTGGCATACCTCCGGGCGTTTCGCGTTCAGCCCGGTCAATGTGGCCAGCCACAAACCCTACAGGGGCATAAACACTGTGTGCTTGTGGGCAGCTGCGCAAGCGAAAGGGTATGAGCGTGGCGAGTGGGCAACTTACCAGCAATGGAGCGAACGTGGCGCACAAGTGCGGAAGGGCGAGAAGGCGACGCTGGTGGTGTTCTGGAAGTTTGCGCAGGACGCGGGCGAATCGCAGGACGCTGGCGAGCATGGTTCCCGGTTGCTCTTCACGCGTGGCTACAGCGTGTTTAATGCTGCGCAGGTGGACGGCTACACTCCGTCTGCGGATTCGGAGAAGCCGCTTCTGGAGCGGATCGAACAGGCCGAAGCGTTCTTTCGGAGCGTCGGGGCGGACGTTCGCCACGGTGGGAACCAAGCGTTCTACGCTCCCAGCTCGGATCATGTCCAGATGCCACCGTTCCAAGCGTTCAAAGAGGCCATCGGGTATTACTCGGTGCTCGCGCATGAGCACACCCATTGGACCGCGAACGCGTCCCGCTGTGACCGGCAGCTAGGCAAGCGCTTTGGCGATTCCGCGTATGCGGCGGAAGAGCTCATTGCGGAACTCGGAGCAGCCTTCACTTGCGCACACCTGGGATTGAGTGTGGAACCCCGGCCCGACCACGCGCAATATCTCGCGTCGTGGCTGAGGGTGCTGAAGGCAGACAAGCGGGCGATATTCACCGCCGCATCGAAGGCGCAATTTGCGTGCGATTGGATGGTTCAGCGGGCGGCCCGCGTGGCGGAGGTGGCAGCATGAGTGCCCTGCACTGCTCCACCGCATATGTGGCCGCGATTGCGGATCGCGGGCGGGCCCCGAAGCCCCACCCTATCTCCGACCAATTCCGGTTCATTGTGCGGCTGGCGGTGGCCTGCCACGCCCAACACGTCCCGTACAGTGTCGGCTGGTCCATTCGGGATCAGCGGATGCAAGCCACGATCATGGCGTGCGGCAAGATTCCAGTGGCGAAGCCCCTGCCCAGACCTCCAAAGTCTAGACCGGTTTCGGACTGGCGGCCCGCGATCTGGGACGCAACCTACCAACTTGACGCGTGGCATGATGCGAAGCTCGGCAAGCGCCGCCCGGGCTTTGTGATCGCGCATTCCTGCGGGCTGTCGTTGGTGCATCCGTCGGAGTCTGGAGAGCTGGGAGTGGGCGAGGATGGCGCGAACGAGGATATCCGGCAGGGATGGCTGGTCACACATGCTGCGTCCGGCAGGGGCTTTGGTCTCACGCTCAGTTTTAAGCGGGCCGCAGATGCGCTCCTGCTCGCGGCATCGTTCCCGGTGGACTGGACGCAAGACGCGGACGCGCTCCAGAGCATCCCTGACTTTCAACGGGCGGGTCAGAGCGTTCTCGCCACCTATGGCGATGCTCACTCGAAGGACTCGGCTAAGCGTCGGCTTGCTGAGTTGGAACGTGCCGCATGACGCCCACCGAGGTTGTATCGATTCACGGAGAGTTGCAGGGGGCGGATCTACCGCCCTCTGCTTTGGAGCAAGCGCGAGAATTTGCTCGAAAGAGCAAAGCCCCTAGCACCCTCCGGGGGTATCGATCTGATTGGCGGGAGTTTTGCGGCTGGTGCGACGCGCAGGGGCAAGCCCCACTCCCCGCGAGCGCTGAGAGCGTGGCGGCGTACATCGCGGAGTGTGCGGGCCGGTTGAAGGTCGGCAGCATCCAGCGGCGGCTGAACGCGATTGCGGAAGCCCATAAGGCGAGTGGCCTGGAATCGCCGACCACTTCCGGGATGGTCCGCAATACTCTGAAGGGCATTCGCCGAAGCCTGGGAACCGCACCCACCCAGAAGACTGCAGCGCTCACCGAGGACATTCGGGCGATGGTGGAAGGTGCGGGTGCGGGCCCGGGTCCCATCGGCCTGCGGGATCGGGCACTGGTTCTGCTCGGCTTCGCCGGGGCCTTCCGGCGCTCGGAGCTCGTGGGCCTCGACATCGAAGATTGCAGCTTTGGGAGTGACGGTCTGACGGTGACCCTTCGCCGGTCGAAGACCGATCAAGATGGCGTAGGCAGGAAGGTGGGAATCCCGTATGGATCGAATCCCGAGAGCTGTCCGGTGCGGGTGCTTCAAGCATGGATCACGCAGGCCGGTCTGGTGGCAGGCCCACTGTTCCGGGCGATTACTCGGCATGGGGTCCTGCGCGAGCGCCGCATGGCGGGTCTGGCGGTTGCTCGGATCGTGAAGAAACTGGCGCTACGCGCTGGGCTTGATCCGGCGAAGTACGCAGGGCACAGCTTGCGGGCTGGACATGCCACCAGCGCAGCGATTGCGGGGGCGAGCGAGCGCTCGATCATGAACCAGACCGGGCATCGGTCTGTGCAGATGGTCCGGAGGTACATCCGCGATGGTTCTTTGTTCCGCGAGAACAGTGCGGGGAAACTGGGGTTATAGCCGTGCTGCACTTCCTTGTCCCGCTGCTAGTGCAATGGCTGGTCTGGATGTGGTGCACTCGGGGGCGGCGCTAACGCGTCGCCCTTGCTGCATTTCCGACTCCCTTTAGGATGCGACGCAGACGCTGGCCACTATATACTCGTTGAGTCTACGCATCCAGGAGTGCAACTGTGTTCAACGAGTTCGGAAAGTTTTGTTTCGAGCATCGCAGCCGGATTCTCTGGACAGGGACAATCGCATTGCTCCTGTGGCTCCTCCTTCCGTGGCATTTAAGTCTCACTTCTTTGGCGACTTGGTATTTCGATATTCCTGGGCCCGACGAACTCCGCCTTCCGTTGTTCGAGTTTTTGGTCGGTGCGATTGCCGTAGCGTTTTTCTTTACGCCACTAGTGCTCATGAACTGGGCCCGCCAAATAGAGAATCGTACAACGAAGTTAACAAGCCTGCCACGGTCTGCGGTACTTACTGTCTGGTTTGGCCCACTGTTTGTGTACTTTGTCTTTATTCAACTTGGGCTCATGATCGACTTTTCTCAGCGGATCTTCGGATGGAGGCTCGCCGGACTTGCGTCGTCCATGCTTGTCAGTCCGAAGCTGCTCGATAGCTTCTTGCGCGGTAATCTTGGTGACATCCTTCTGTTGAGCGGCGGTGCGCTCGTTGGAGTAGTTCTGGCGTGGTGGGATCGCCGTTCTCAACAGCCCGCTCGCGCGGCGTTCTTTGCTGTTGCGATCGTTGCCTTGCGCTGTTCCGCGCTGCTTCTGGTCCAGGACTTAGGTGTCTACTCGGCGATTAATCACTTTTCTGGAGCTGAATCCTTCAGCTTTGGTGCGAAGGATGCTGCCTACTCATTGGAATTTTTCGTGCTTTGGTCGACTGCTATTTCCGTCGTTTTTATACCCCAGCCGTCCCCAAGCTCGAACATCCGACGTCTGGAATGGGAAGGAAAAGGATACGTAGCTAGTGCGGGAAGCGCAGCACTGGCTGTACTAGCCCTCGCCGTTTTTGGCCTAACCCAAGCAGCGCACTCAGGCATACGCCTGCACCGACTCATCGGTCTACGTAATGCCATGGCCCACGATGTCGCCGCCGAGAGGCTCCTCCGTAACCAGGAGTTCCAACAGTGGTTCGCCAGCAATCCCAACGCGTCGGTTCAAGAAAAGTACACCTGGACCCTGCAGCATGACCTTAAGAAGGGGGGGTATTCTGCCCCGGACTGGTGTCTCCCCGTTGTGAAGCCGGACCGAAGTGGGTTCGAGGAAGAAGGGCGAATGCTCGATGTGGAGCTTTATGAGGAGCCTACAGGGCAAAATGGGCTCGGGAGCCGCAGCTATCCGTTGGCTTGGAGAGGCAATGTGTTCATGGACCTTCTTATCGTGCAGCCGGACAAACATGATTGGGAAGTCTTCCGATATATCGATCGCATCGGCGCGGAACGGAAAGTGGGTGAGGACTTTTGGGGCGCGTACCGCCGCGTCGAACAGCAGATCGAAGGCGAAAACGTCGCGTTACCCGGCACCGTGTTTACATTTCAGATTGAAGAAGTAGTCTGGATCACCGGTGGAGCGGTGCTGGCCCTTCTGATCATTACCAGGGATCGCGTTTACCGTACTCTCCAGTCCCGTGACCTAGGACTGAATGAGCCTTGGCTACTGCTTGATGCCCATGAGGGAATGGCCAGCCTCCTCCGTACCGGGTATCTCGGCGCGCTCGTCGCCCTTCCGACATTCCTTATGGTCAGCATTACTAGAGTAGCCGCTCTTCAGTTGGAAGCATCGAAGGGGACGAGCACCCCTGGCCAGGAGCTTGCGGTTTTTGTCGTGACGGAGCTGATGGCTGGAGGAGTCTTATACAGTTCTCTTACCACAATGAACCTGATACTGAGGTTGCGAAAGGCGCGTATCTGGGCTGGCAGGCCATCACCTTCAGTGTGAGTAGCCGGTTTGATGAGGTCTCAGAGCTGCCTTTTGCGTCACTATTCTAGTGCAGTAGAAATACGAGTGTAAGGCCAGAACGCCGCTTGGACGAGCAGTTGCTTCCGTTTTCCCGGAAGTTCCTAAGAGCAGCAGAAGTATAGAGAGTTACCAGAAATCGGCCTGAATGCGTCCATCCGTCCCCAGCAGCAACGAGGATAGCTTCCAGCGCCGCAGGCGTCATTTAAGTCGATGTAACACGCTGAAGCCGACGCCACATTACATCGTCGTACTGCACGCGAAGAAGGTTTGCTTTCGCAATCGTTTGAACCACTAGAGACTGCAACAACTGGTACCCTGCAGAGTCCAGATCGTGAAGTGTGTCTGGGCTTTGGGGGTATAGCCTATGCATCATTTCGGTGTCGAGAGCAGCGTGCAGCAGCGGGACTAAGCGTAATGCAATTTCGGGAGATGGCTGCGAGCAGTAGTAGAAGTATACCTTTGCAGCAACGTCAAGAACCTTCGCCGCCTGACCGTATGAAGCCGGTAGGCTCGCCCTCAATTGCCCAGATCGGGTCCTTCTTTCTGCGGTCCAGATGTTGGCGGCGAACCAGCGACAGAAGTCATTGTGAAGGCCGTCGTATTCAGTCTGGTCAACCACGTCAGCCATTCGCAAAAGGCAGATCTCCAATTCAGCGATGATCTGCCCGTACGATCCTTTTGCGAAAACTCGTGTCATTGCCGAGAAGTCCAGGCAGATCTCCAGAATGTTCTTAAGCTTGGCCTCCACTGCTTCGCTGGACGTCAACGGCTGGTGCATGTCTCATCCTAGGCAATTACGCTTACGGCAGCAACACAGAACGCCATCGAGACATACATCAAGAAGCGCGACGAAGAACAGAGACGAGTTGCAGCGCAAGCGTAGAGAGTACTTTCGTTTCTGGCGGTGTGCAAGTCAATCGAAGAGGTTGGCCTCGGCTCTCAAGTGGGCTTTCGCGGACTTCGAGAATTTGAACATTGTGGCGGACCGGCGAACTCTCGGCCAGGAAGATCTCGACAAGCTGGTAGAGCTGCTGCGACACCGCCCGATCCAGTTCTGCATGTTTCTTGCCGCGCTGTTCGGCGAAGAGCAGATGGAAACGATGATGGCTGCGTCCGTACAGCAAGTGAAAGCTCTGCGGGCTAAGCGACGTCAGAGCCCAGGACGGGAGCCGGAGCCGGAGACGGGGGAAGATTGACACTACCCGAAGATCGCGTCCAGATCTAACACCTCCGTCCATTTACGCCTCTTTTGCGTCGCCCTCGGATGGTAGGTGAAAAATCGGGCCGCTGTACCTTTCTTCCAGGAAGCAAGCAGGATGTGGCGGGCATGCAAGTGTTTTGCGACCAACTGAAGTCTCTTCCCGTCTTCAATCGTCGGCATCGCTGCACTGCCGCCTTTGACCTGGATGAGAATTACCTGAAGCATGTCGCCTCGCTTTGCCCCCGAGATGGGCCTGCCGTGATCTTTACGCACCGCCAAGAGATCGACGACGCCGACCGATTCACGACCCGCCTTCCCCAAGAACGTGACCAACTGCCAACGTGTCCGGGACAACACGCGGCGGATGCGTACCTTCGTCATGGTTACTGCCCAGCGACTAGTGCTTGCGGCCTTTCGCTGAGCGGCTGTCCAGTCTGTTGCCATTGACGCTATCGTACCCGAACCCAACAGGAGAACCGGACAACTCAGTGGGCGGCGAAGTCTTGAACGTTGGAGGCTCTTTGGAGCCATCTGGTCCAAGGGATTAACGTGCTGCCCGGCAGTTTCATGACCGGCCAGATTCGCGGGGCGATCTATGGCGGGATCGCGGTAGCGGCGGGAACCACACTCATGGCGGTTGCCAGACGGCGGTAGCCCACTTTTGACTGTGCCCAATTTTGTACCCACACTCCATCAAATTTCATAGCAAACGGGCACATTCCGTCGTTAAGTGCTCCGTCAGGATACCAGCGTAAGTAACTGCTGTAGAAATACATAGCGCCATATCGCATTTTCAGGAGCGTGGGTGACGACGGCTGTTAACCGAAATGTTGTAGGTTCGAGTCCTACCCGAGGAGCCAAACATTCCGACTCTCTGCTCTCCGTTTAACAGCGCTTGCCCGACGTAACCCACAGCAAATCAAGCATCAGGAACGGCTGTCCCGCCTCTGATTCAACCTAGGCGAGAGCCCTCTCTACTTCCATGATCGCGTTCAGGGTAATCATCGATTGTTAACCCAATGATCCTATGTTCGTGTATCTCCCGAGGAGCCAAACACTTACTCTCTGCTCTCCGCTTAACAGGTCGACGCGCCGCAACTCGAATCAATCAAAGGATTAGTGAGTCTGATGCACACCGGCCTCGCGCGTCTCTTCAACTTCATGAAGGAACTGCATAGCCCTGCGATTAAACGGAGAGCAGAGAGTAAGTGTTTGGCTCCTGAAGTAGGACGCGTGGGCTTCGAAGCCGCATGAAACGGACCTTCGCATCGAACTGATCTCCGGCGGCACCATTGGCCCGCTTCGTCGATGATCTCGAACGCCGGAAGTGGAAAACGAAGTCGTGGACCTCGAAGAGTGGCGTGAGCCACGCGGGCAAGGTGTTTACCAAGGCCTCGCTTCGCCGGTTCTTGACCAACGCGGTCTACGCGGGGAACCGCGAGGTAGCGGAAAGCCTGTTAGCCTTTGCCGAAAACAGGGTATGGGATGCCCTCTGCTTTCGGACTGCGCGGTACCACGATCCGCCGCTTTGGCCTCGCTCTAGATGGATGAGCGGCCCTCGCTCACCTTTAAAAGGAAACGTGCTGACATAGGGTTAGAGCTTGTCGTACCGATCTTGTGGCCGGATTCGGGGGACGATCAGGTGTGGCTATGAAAAATCTCGACCTAAGAGTTATTGGAGTTCTGCGCGAACTGCAGCGTACGGGAAGCGTTTCGCACGCATCACAAAATTTGGGCCTCAGCCAATCCGCGGTGAGCATGAGTCTGGCCCGGCTGCGAAAGGAATTCAACGATCCACTCTTCGTTCGCACATCGCGAGGAATGGAGCCGACTCCCTATGCACGTGAACTCATCACCGAGCTCAATCGCATCGCAGAGATGCTGGAGTCGACGCTGGGGCGTCGTCCGCACTTTGCCCCGTCCACCTCGGAACGGATGTTTCATCTGATGGCGACCGACCTGACGCTGATCAGCTTGCTGCCGCCGCTGATCCAGCGCCTTACGGCGGTGGCGCCGCGTATCCGAATTGCACTTCGGCCCCTGAGCAACAGCCTGCCCCGCATACTGGAATCGGGAGAGATAGACCTCGCGATCGGGGCAATTCCGCAATTGGGCGCAGGCTTCTGCCAACAGAACCTGTTCGCCAGCCAATACCGGTGCGCGGTGAGCCGCACGCATCCGCGAATTCAGGGTGTCATCAGCATGGAGCAGTTTCAGCGGGAAACTCACATCTGGGTGACCACGCCGGGAACCGGGCACAAAGCTTTGGAGAAAGCCCTAGAGGCAAAGAAAATACGCCGGCACATTGGCATGCGAATCCCAAGTTTTATGGGGATCGGCGCAATCCTGGCTGCGTCGGAACATCTGGCGATTGTCCCGGGGTGGTTTGGCAGCCTCTTGGCCAACGATCCTATGGTTCAGGTCCTTCCGCTCCCGTTTTCGATTCCTGGGTACACGGTAACCCAGAACTGGCATGAGCGGTATTCGCACGACCCTGCGCTTCAGTGGTTCCGGAGTACAATTTCGAGTTTGTTCGAAGTGCAGCCATCGATCACGCCATCCGGGGTTCGCTCCGGCGCCTCGGCTCGGCGCAAGGGCTAGATGCCGTGAGCTCTCACCGGCTGAGTATCACCAAGCGATGGCGATGCTTGGGCGATTCAATCACTGCGTAGTGATATTACTATCAGCAGCCGTGCATTGACGGTTCCAACGCCGAGCCATATACTTCTTAAGGATTACTCTTTCTCAAGCGGAACTGCGACGAATGCGAAACGTTCCTTTGACCATCATGCTCGCATTGATTCTGGTAAGCATGGGGCTGCCTGCGCTGGCGCATCACTCCTTCGCGGCCGAATATGACGGGAGCAAACAGGTCACGATGACCGGTACCGTGACGAAGGTCGAGTGGATGAATCCGCATGCCCGCTTCTATCTTGACGTGAAGGAAGCGGATGGCACCGTGATCAACTGGAACTTTGAGCTCGGGCCTGTCAACATCCTCGCCAGGAGCGGTTGGACCAGAAACTCCCTCAAAGTCGGAGATCAGGTCTCCGTCGTTGCAAGCCCAGCGAAGGACGCCTCTAAAACCGCCAACGCGCGGACCGTCACCTTTAGCGACGGCCGAAGGGTGTTCGCTGGATCATCGGCCCCGGACGCCAGCAAGAAATAGGAATGACGTCGCACACTCGGGTCGTCAATGGCGCTGCATTAGTTAGCCCGCAAAGGGTGTGTCGGCACCCTCGTTCCATCCAGGTAACGATGCCGACGCGTGCCGTTTTGCGGGCTGTTACTTAAGCTAAGCACCGGGGGAGGTTTTGAGTGAGAAGGAATCTTATAGCCGTGTTGTGTGCTGGCGCGGTGGCCATGTACTTGACCAAGGCCACTGCCGCGCCCCAGCAGAACGACGCGGCAGCCAAGCAAGCCGCGCCAAAAGGCCGCGGACGACCGAAAGGACCGCGGGGACCGGTGCCGCGCTTGGCAGACGGGAAGCCGGACCTTTCCGGGGTCTGGAACACATTTGGCTCAGTCGGGAGAGAAGAGAAGGCCCCAAATATGCTGCCCTGGGCGGAAGAAGTCGTGGCGCGCCACATCGCGAACGACAGCGCCGAGGACTTTGAGGCTCGTTGTCTTCCCGGAGGTCCTCCGCGGCCGTCTCCCTACTACAACCAGTTCGTAGCGACTCCCAAGCTGGTGACGCTCCTTTTCGAGGGCAATACGCACATGTATCGCCAGTTCTTCGTGGACGGCAGCGATCACCCGAAGAACCTGAAACCCACGTTCTATGGGGACTCGCGAGCGCACTGGGAAGGCGACACGCTGGTGGTGGACACCATCGGTCTTTTCGACAAATCCTGGATCGACTTCACTGGCACGCCCCACACGCCGAAAATGCATCTCATCGAGACTTTCCATCGGACCGACTACGGGAACCTGGAAATGCAAGTAACCATTGACGACCCCGGCGCCTTCACCAAGCCCTGGGTCACGACCAGATCGACGACTTTAGTGACCCAGGGGGACATGCAGGAGTACGTCTGCAACGAAAACAATCAGGATGCCGACCATCTGCACGCTGCGTTCAAGACCGACAGCTCAGGCGTCGGCACCAAGGAAACGCTCCGGGGCGGCGGGGTGTCTCCCGTCAAGGCACCGAAGCGGCCCACGCCGCCACCGGGAGCCACTCCCCGCACCCAGGACGGTAAAGTGGATTTATCCGGCGTCTGGATTCCCACCAATACACTGCTTCCCAGCGATCCTTCTTACCAGCCTTGGGCTCAAAAGATCTACGATCAGCACAAGGCTGACAAGGGAAAAGATGACCCGGAGCGATACTGTCTTCCTGATGGCGCCGTTCGGGTCAATGCTCAGCCCTACAAGATCGTCCAGAGGCCCGACATCGTGCTTGAGCTTATGGCAGGAAATACGCACAGCTACCGCCGATTTTTCCTGGATGGCCGGGGTGGTCCCAACCTGGACGTCGAGCCGGAGAGTTGGACCGGGCATTCGACCGGAAATTGGGATGGCGATACGCTCGTGGTGAACACGGTGGGATTTAACGACAAGTCTTGGCTCGATTCGACGGGAAAGCTTCATAGCGAGGAGATGACGCTGGTGGAGCGGTACCGCCGTCCGGACTTGGGCCATCTGAATGTGGAGATCACGATCTCCGACAAGAAGGCGCTGAATAAGCCTTACACCTTTACGCGAAGCTTCACGTTGGCGCCTGGAGTGGAGCTGCAGGAGTACATCTGCCAGGCGATCCTAGATGGCGTCTATTAGAGTCGATGGCGTCGATTAATCCCCGGCCCCCGGCGCAATATGACATTCGCAGCGATCTCAGGAACTGTAGCCGTCCTTTTTGGAATGGTGGTTCTTCAGAATTAAGTCGGAGGTTGATGTATGTCAATTGATGTTTCCCCAACTGGCGACGAGCTCATGGGTATAAGCCGTGACCACGGTTTACTCTGCCAACAGATGTTCGTCCTGACAAGTACCGCCTCCCCCGCGGGACTTAAGCCGATTCTGGAAATTCTCCCCGCTCATCTGGAATATTGGGCGCAGATGGAACGCGAGCAGATTATGTTTGCGGCTGGACCGAAAATGCCTGTCGATCCGACCCAGCCATGGTCCGGCGACGGCATGGTCATTTTTCGCGCTCCATCGATCGACGCCGCGGAAAAGATAGCCGAGGCTGATCCGATGCACAAAAGCCCGGCACGGAGTTACACGCTTTCGCCCTGGCTGCTGAATCACTTGATCGTCGTTGGTCCCACATCAGAAAGACAGCAAAAAGATCACAATGTCTGACACACTTCCTCATGATCTAGCCGAAAAAGCGGCGGCCATGCTGGCATTCCGCCAAGCGCGGGATTCGGGTCTCCCCGTGCCACCCCAGGTCCGTGCGCGCCACGTGTGGGCAACCAACGACGGCTATTCGACCGGCCCGGATCCGGGTGAACGGATTCCCGAATTCGCCCTGCCGGACCAATGGGGAGCGCTCCGCACACTCAACGACTTGGCGGGCCCAAATGGCCTGTTTCTGGTCTTTCATCGCAGCGCGCACTGGTGCCAGTATTGCCGCTCCCAACTCGTGGAGTTGGAGCAGTCGCGAACGATGCTGGAGAGAAATGGCGTGCAAATTGCGGCGATCAGCTTCGACTCACAGGAGATTCTCGCGGCGTTTGCGCAAGAATACTCGATCGGCTACCCCCAGCTGTCGGACAAGGGCAGCGTGGTCATCCGCAAATTTGGCATTTTCAACTATAACGTGGCTCCCGACATGAAGAGGAACTACGGGATTCCGCATCCGGTGGAGTACCTGGTGGCTCCGGACGGAACCGTGGTCAAGAAGTACTTTGTGCCGAATTACCAGCATCGTGTAGCTGGATCCGCAGTCGCCCTGCGCGAGTTTGGAACCGTCGCAAGTGACGCTCCCGTGGTGACGTTGGAGAGCGGTGCTGTGGCCGTCCAGATTGGGTTCCCTTCGCCCAGAGTATTCGCGGCGCAAGAGGTGAGCTTTTTTGCGAATTTTGCGCTAGAGCCGGGATGGCACGTCTATGGGACACAAGGGGGGACACAGGCGGGGACGCCGCTGCCGGAGGCTTATACGGCCACCTCGATCGTCTTTGAGGATCCAAGAGTAATCCGGTGTCAACTGGAGCTGCCCGCGCCCGAGATGTTGGAAATACCTGCCCTTAACGAAACTCTGCCCGTCTATAGCGGTTCGTTTAGGGCGATTGGGACACTCCTTCTCAAATACCCGCTACCGGAAGGAAGGCTGGTATTGAGAGGCCATCTCGCGTTTCAGCAATGCAGCGAAACGGTTTGCGAGGCGCCGCACAGCATGTCTTTTGAGCTGGCATTGCAGGTAGAGCCCTTCGTGATCTCGGATCGAGAGAGACTCCTTTTGGAGCAACAGAAGCGGAGCGCCTGATGGAAGAGGAGATGATCATGGACATGGCCCACCTGGGTCATGTTGAATTGCTGACGCCCAAGCCGGAGGAGAGCCGACGCTTTTTCGTGGATGTGTTGGGAATGTCAGAGAGCACGCGAGATGGAGATTCCGTGTATTTGCGCGCATGGGACGACTATGAGCGCCACTCGCTGAAGCTCACCGCGTCCCGCGAGCCTGGCTTAGGACATATGGCGATGCGGGCTCGGTCTCAGAAGGCATTGGAGCGTCGCGTGGCCGCTCTGAAAGACACCGAGTTCGCCATCGGCTGGAGTGACGGCGATGCCTGTCACGGGCCAGCTTTCGTATGCCAAGATCCTGACGGACACAAGATCGAGTTGTACTATCAAACTCAGTGGTACGAGCCGCCTGCCGATCAGCGGCCGGCCCTGAAAAATCAAGCCCAGCGCTTCCCGGCCCGTGGCTGCAACGTCCGCCGTCTGGATCATTGGAATGCTCTGGCCGCGGATATCAAGGCCAACCGGGAATTCTTCCAGAAGTATCTTGGCTTGCGACTAACCGAGCAGGTCGTGCTGGATTCCGGCATCGAAGCCGGCATGTGGATGACTTGTACGAACAAGGGCTACGACTTCGCCTACGCTCTCGACGTAACGGGCAGCAAGGGGCGGCTTCATCACATCACTTATGCCGTGAATAGCCGCGAAGAAGTGCTGCTCGCCGCCGATATCTTTCTCGATAATGGAATCAAGATTGAGACCGGTCCCCACAAGCACGCCATACAGCAGACCTTTTTCTTATACGTGTACGAACCGGGCGGAAATCGGGTCGAGGTGGTCAACGCGGGCGCGCGCTTGATCCTTGCGCCGGACTGGCGAGTGATTCGCTGGACACAGGCCGAGCGCGCAAAAGGGCAGGCCTGGGGCATGAAAACCGCGCCGTCCTTTCACCTCTACGGCACCCCGGCGGTCCCCGGCGTCCCCGGAAGCGGTCCGGACCTAAACCGAGCATAGAAGCGAAACATGCCAATTCACGTTGCTTTGATCCCCGGTTTCCCAGTGCCTCCGCTCCAGGTGGAACTGGTGGGTGGCGGCGTTTGGCGCCTCGCCGAGGAGCGTTCCGAACGGTTCACCATGATTGTGTTCTATCGGGGGCGTCACTGCCACGTTTGCTCCCACTACTTGGCCGAACTTGAATCCATACTCGACGAATTCAGCCGGCGTGGTGTGAGCGTGGTCGCAATCTCTTGTGACACGGAGGAGCGCGCGGCCTCCGCAAAGCAAGACTGGAAGCTGGACCGGCTCAGGATCGAACGAGCTCTTCGCCCAAGTGAACAAAGCACCCGCCTGGAGACTGCCCGGCAACTTGCTGTTATAGATCGCGGTGGCGCGATGGGTCAGTAGATTCGACGCCCAATGGCCGGTTCGACAAGTATCTTGGTGGCTACAGTGTCGCCCGCGTCCGAGGCGACCACCTCCACCTCCGGCATCGCCTTGCGGGCCGCTTCCAAGGTTGTCTTGTTGGAACCCGTGACGATTACGGTCGCGCCTTCGGCGTGGAAGCGCTTGGCGGTGGCGGCTCCTATACCGGCGGTGCCGCCGGTGATCAGTGCAATTTTGTTCAGTAGCGTGTTCAGGGCATAGGTCTCCTGTTCACAGATAGTAAGATCGCTTGGATTAACTGTCGATTCTTACGCGCTCACGCCCCGCAACTATTCGAGTCTCCCGAAGCCGCCGACTATGCATTAGATTTGTCGTTAAAAAGTAAGGACCGTGTCTTCGGCGACCATAATGACGGGAGGTCCACCGGAGGAAATCTTTGCGGCGTGGGCTAGAGTGGCCTTTCCTCCCGCAGAATCCGCGCAGCGCTGGAGTACCTCCATGGACGGGAAGTGAACCTCAGCGATCTGGTGGAACCGAGGATTGCCGTCCGGCGCCCCCAAAATCTTCGTGGAGACCATCTTGGTCTTTCCTTCGAGGCTGGCAATCGCCAGCGGCACGTGTTCCTCCCGGTAAATCCTGTCGAATGCCTCGACGTCTATCGGCGGTGGGTACGCAACAATCAGTTTAAAGCTCATGGAACCTCCCAGGCCCGTTTGGTAAGTGGGCCGATTTCAATACAGTCATGGTTTACTTGACAACAAGCGATCGCGCCCGCGCCCGTGGGCGAAGTACCAGTCGGCAAGGTCAAACACGAATCCCCACGCTAACCCAAGCACGGAGCAGAGGACAGCGACACCAACGTGCGAATAGAGTCTGTGCCAGGCGTCCAGGTTCGGACAGTGAATTTCCAATACGCTCGTTCCGACCAATCCTGCCAGCAGTCCCGCGGCAGCGCCGGTCAGAACTGGAGAAAGGATCGCGCCCCGCCGGAGTACAAGCCAGAAGGGAATTATGGTGAGAACGGAGATTGGAGTACCCAACCTGAGACAGAACCAACCGCGTTCCCAAAAGTGCCGTTCGCTTTGAAACGGAAATACCCCTGCGACCACAATCGCCAGGACGATCAGGATGCCCGCTGGAAGCAGCTTTGCCGGAAATCGGTGCCCGCTTCCTGGGGAGATTTGACTAACCAGGGATTGAATCAGTACTCCCGCGCTTATCGCCAAACCGCCCAAGATCACCCAAGCCTGAAGTGGACTCATGGCTGCAAAGCCTGCCGTGCCCATGGCGTAGACGCCAAGAGCAAACGCGAAAAAAAAGATAGCCGCCAACGCCACGATAAGCTGGCTCGCGGGTGGCCTCGGCCGAACGGGCTTTAAATCGGCTGTCATGGCCCGTTCAATTTGTCGGAGCATCGTCGCCGAAGGTGTTTCCAAGGGGAGTGGCTGCCCAAATGCCGTTGAGAGTTCATGACACCGTTTGCAGTCTCTGAGGTGCTCTTGCGCTGAAGGCGCGGGGACTCCAACCAGAATCTGATCCATCTCACGCCAGGTCATTGTGCACCTCCCCTAAACTCCTCATGGGCCTCGAGCAGCTTACGGAGCTTGGCATACGCTCGATGCGCCTTCTGCTTTACCGCGCCGATCGTGGACGCCGTGGAGCGAGCAACTTCTTCCAGGCTCAATCCACCGACCTTTAACATAGTCACCACCTCGCGCTGCGATTCTGGCAAGGCCGCGACAAGCGTGTCGAACGCGGGAAGCCAACCGCGGCCTTCAGCCGCAACTGGACGCTTAGGCAGGACTTCCATATCGGCCTCATGAGTCTTGATCCGCAGCCTCCGGCGATAGCCGTCGACGCGTACGCGCCGTGCGATTGTATAGATCCACGGCAGGACGGGCTCGCCTGGCCTGTAGCTATGCCGCACGCGATGAATCCGCAGCCAAGTCTCTTGCAACAAGTCGTCGGCGTGTTCCCGGCTCGCTACCTGACTACGGAAGAATCGCAGCAACGCCGGACTTAGCGCGGTCACCAGCGCGGTGGGCGCCTCGGGATCCGCCTCCTGGTAGCGCTGCATCCAGCGGTCCAGGTCCGCGCTAGCCTCTCTCTCTATTGGATTCTGTTGCAAACAACCTTCCACCATTGAGCTAGTTCGCGGCCGTACGGCATGAAGTTACGTCCCGAGCCTGTTTTTTCGGACCCACCGTCAAAAATATTTCGAAGATTTGGTGGAGCCGCAACACAATGATTCTGTGAGATGCGCTGACCCGACTACGTCTCGATCCTCCGCTAGCGGACGGGGGCAGGAGTGGCAATTTGAACCCGCACGTCCAGGTTTCCACGTAAGGTATTCATCATAATGCAGCCTCGGTCTGCGACCGCAACAAGACGATCAAGCATTTCATGATCGACGGTGTCCGCCGTTACGGACAGCTCCACCGCAATAAAGCGAGCCGGCGAATCGGCGAGGATGCCGATGACGTCCGTCTGCACATTCGAGATGGGGGCCTGCCGGGAGCTAATCGCCGCCAGAAGGTTGCTCATAAAGCAGCCACCCACAGCCGTCAGAAAAAGTTCGCCTCCCATCGGTCCGACATCCGTGCCTCCCTTGGTGGCGGGCCTATCTATCAGCACCTCGTGGGCGCGTATGCTGGCCTTGGAAGACGAAGTTGAAACCTGACGGAGCTGAATTGCCATGGAGTTCGTCATCGATTTATCCTCCCCTATAAGTCAATCATAAATGCGGGCCGCAGGCTACCCTGCGCGCGGCGTGACTTCGCGTTACCATCCTTCGAAAATGGAAGATCGCGGCAACATTGTCAAGCCGCCAGGGGAAAATATCACCCTTTCCTAAAGCTTCTGTTGGGCCACGCCGAGCACGCGGCCGGATCGCAGGTCCTGAATGAAGGCAACTATTCGCCATCCGCTCGTTCCCGTTCCCGCCTGCACGGCGAGAGAAACGTCCTTCGTGAAAGCGCTCCCAAGATCGACAGGACCGACCTGTTTGAGCAACCTGGTGACGGCAACATGACCCAGAAGGCGCCCAGCATTTTCGCCGCGCGAGACGTGGGACTCCGCCCTGTTCTCCGCAAGCGCGACATATAGGACGCTCCGAGTTCCTTTGAAACTCTGATCGGCAGCCGCCAATTCCACGCGCGCGATTACCTCGTTTCCATTGCGCGCGGCGTGAGAAACCGTAATCGGGGCCTTCCGCTCGCGAATACTCCTTTGGATGGCGGCCGTTGCTTGACGCGCGTCGCTACCCACTAACCCGAATCGCCCGTCCACGACAAGCTGGGGTGTATAGACGCCGTCGAGGTGATATTTTTCCGCGTAGTCCTGCTGGCGTAACGAGAACTAGGGGGATGAATACGGATCTTTCCATCCCAGGCGATTCCAGTAGTCGACGTGCTCGCTGAGTACAACCATGTCGGCGCCGGCCACCGGCTGCTTCTGATCCAGACTTTCGAGCAACCGGTCCGCGGGCGGACAATCCGAGCAACCCTCGGAAGTAAAGAGCTCCAACAATACCGAAACGGGGGCAGAGCTGATTTCAGTGGCCCTGAAGTTCGCGGCTCCGGCGACCAGGCGGATTGCGGCGACGATGAGACTACGTCTTGACATGGGTTCCTCTCCATTCGAGAACGTCACCACCGGTTGCGGCAGGATCGTCCCTACGAACCGGTTCGTGACAGGACAGTGAAAAGTCACGGGGTATCGGCGGCCTGAGGGGCCGAGCGTGATTTGCAAGTGATTTCATTCGACGCATGCCTGGTCTATGAAGCACGGTCCTCATCTGCGACAAAAAAGGCCCGCCGGAGCGCAAGGCCCCAGCGGGCGAAAAGGCCTCCTTCGCGGAGACCGATTGAGGGAAGATCTTCGTCAGCCGGCCGTGCCAGCTGTGGTTTCAAGCTCCTGCCGCAAGCCATGGGTCTTCGCAAGGCGAAGCGAAACCTCCGGCTCTTGCTCAATGTGTCTAAAGTTCACAGGATCCGTTTGTGTCAACCTCACTTGCAATAACCTTACGCGTCTTACTTCGCGTCACGTCCGCTGAAGGTCACGCACGGGTTCGGTTTCGGGTGAGCGTCACTTCCTCCGCTGGTCCGCGAACTAGATGACGGGGCCGGAGCGCTGTCCGCCGCGGAAATACCTCCGACTTTCACAGCGGGCGGTAAACGCGCCCCCCCTCGACCTTCGATCTGCTTCGTTTGCCCGGCGGAAATGACCTTCGGGCGAGTTCAGAGGCGATGTTATTATCGAGGCTGAGGGGGAGGCAAAGACGCCCCTCGTGAATGAAAATCTATTTCGGGTTTACAGTTGCTGGCGACCGAGTGGGTATCGACACCGCACGTAAAGTTGTCCACCTGTTAGAGCAACTAGGCCACCAAGTGTTGACCCGCCACTTAGTCGAAGACGATGCCTGGGCCGCGGATCGCCGAATCAGCGCCCAAGATGTATACGTCCGGGACATAGCGTGGCTGAAGGAGTGCGAGCTCTTCGTTGCCGAAGTCTCCGGTTCTTCCTTTGGATTAGGGTTCGAGTCAGGCTATCTCCTGGGCTCGACGAACAAAAGAGTAATTCTATTTTATCGACGCGACATGGAAGATAGAGTGTCGCTGCTGATTCGCGGAAATACTCATGCTAACTGCACGCTGGCGCCATACTCTACATTCGAAGAAGTGGAGCAGTTCGTAAGCGGCAGCATCGGCCAGAGTCGGTCGTAAGGTGTCCGACATCTCGGCTTCTGATCATGGCCTTGTTCGCTAGTGGACCAGGGACGTTCCGTTTTGCGACGGAAACAACTTTTCCACCTGCGTAACTTGGCGCCCACCGCGGGCGAACCGTAAGCATGGCCGAATCTCGGCCGGAAACGGCGTGTCTCAAAAGAAAGGTGGAGTCCATTGAATCGTACACTAATGCACTTGGTTGCGCTCGCAGCCGCAATTCCGCTATCCGCGGCTAAGCCGCCGGCGGTGGGCGAGAAGGCCCCGGATTTCAAACTGTCTACTCCTGAAGGGAGGCCTGTCGAGCTCTCGGGGGTCGTCGCGAAAGGTCCCGTGGTTTTGGTAATACTTCGTGGGTATCCCGGCTACCAGTGTCCGTATTGTAACCGGCAAGTCCAGGATTTTATCGAGAAGTCGAAAGGATTTGCTGACGCAGGAGCTCGGGTGCTGCTCGTCTACCCTGGTCCTCCGCAGGATCTGAACGCCAGAGCCAAGGAGTTCCTGGCTGACAAGAAACTCCCGGACAATTTCGACATGGTTTTGGACCCCGGATACGAATTCACAAACGCGTATGGACTCCGGTGGGACGCCCCAAGCGAAACAGCTTACCCCTCGACGTTCCTGATCGATCGGCAAGGTGTCGTCTTCTTCAGCAAAATCGTGAAGGAACACGGCGGAAGAACCACTGCCGCTGAAATCCTGGAAATACTACCGAAGCGGGCACGCTAAGTTTGGCCCAAATGTTGGCAGAAGCACGATCCCGTCTGCGGGAGTGGGCCGCTTAGTGGACCACTACGTGACGGTGTCGTCCCCGAAAGAATTCATCGCGGCGGCTGATATGATTCCGGAGTCGAACGCCGTCTTCGGGCCGAATTCTGAACGTTGGACTGTAAAAGATTGTATGGAGCACGTGACGGTGGTGGAGGAGCGGTTCCTTGGCCGCTTGAGCGAGGCTAAGCTGGTAACTGCAATCTTAACCCCGACTACTGGGGTCGGCGGCGAATTTACACTCTTCTCTTGACACGGGCGGCGTTGAGTAAGCCCTGATAGCTCACCGGCCGGCTGTCTTCGCCGAAGGGAGACGCACCAAACTCGCGAGTCGGCGCGGAATTAGGCACTTTAGGACGGTTCCTGGTGAACGACTGGGGAGAGACGTTTCTCACCGAAATCAGTGGCTCCCCTTTCCAGCTACCTCTCCGCCGTAAGTCATTGATTCGTAAAGCCTGGAGGTTTGCATCGACTGTCACGGAACGCTGCAACTCCTGGAACACCGCTATCCAAAGGACCGCGAGCGAGCGGCAGGTGCTTGCTGGCCAGTCTAACCAACTACAAACAGGTAACAGGGTAACAGCCAACCGACTGAAAAGGCTGAGGCTCAGCGTTAACTACGTTACCGAGGGCGGCTAGGCGGCCTCGATCCTTGGCTGACTCGCTCGTCTTCGATCTCTCCCATGTAAGGCTCAAAGTCTCCCGGTCCCTGAAACCTGAGCCGGCTGGTGATCATCTACTTGGGCGTACCATGTTGGTTTCGCCAGTCTTGGAAACGGAATCAGGTCAATCGACGGCCGCGAGGTATGAGTCGCTGATACGAATCGCCACGGCGGTGCGGTCTCAGAAGCAATCGCAAGATCTATTTGACCTCCTGGTCCGAGAGCTTGGGCAAGTTGTTCAATTTGATGGTATTGCGCAGTTCGACGAGACTTCGAACAAGGTTCGCTGGCATATGTGCGCGGGTTGCCGCAAGCCGGATGCTCAACCTTCCGAGACTGACAGGGAGGAAACACCAGCGGCTTGGGTATACCGGCATCAGGAAACCTTGACCATAGTGGATCTGGATCGCGAGACGCGCTTTCCCGCGACGATTAACATGATGCGGGAGGCAGGGCTGCGATCTCTGTGTGCTTTCCCGCTGACTACTGCATACCGGCGGCTGGGCAGCTTGGTGATTGCCAGCGTTCATCGCAACGCCTATACGGCGGAAGAGGTCCGGTTCTGTTCGCTGGTGGCCGGCCAAATCGCTCTGGCGATGGACGACGCTTTTAATTTTGAAGCCTCACGGAGAGCACAGGAACGACTGGAGCTGCTGCTCGACTTGACTAACCGAGTGGTGTCGAATCTCAATCTTCGGGATGTGCTGCGCGAAATCTCCGCGAACATCCGGGGCGTGATGCAGTGCGACGGCGTGGGGATCGATCTGCCAAGCCCCGAGGACAAGAAACTGCGGCTCTACGCCCTCGATTTCCCGGACAATCCAGGAATGATCAAAGAGGGCTTCGAGCCTCCCGCGGACGAGAAAGCCAGTGCACTTCGCGTCTTCCTATCCGGCGAGCCGGTCATTCTTTCTAAGCAGGAAATCGAACACGAGAACAATCTGCCCGAGCTGCAGATCCAGTCCCTGGCGCATGTACCGTTGACGGGGCGCGGGGGCATCGTTGGCGTGCTCAGTCTGGGGAGTTGGCGTGAACGCGCCTTTTCGAGCGACGATCTTGCGTTTCTCGGACAGATCGCGCGGCAAGTCGCGATTGCTATCGAGAACGCGTGGGCGTTCGGCGAGGTGTCGGAGCTCAAGGACAAGCTCGCGCAAGAGAAGCTCTATCTTGAAGGCGAGATCCGAAGCGAATTGAAATTCGAGGAGATCGTCGGCAAGAGCGAGGCGTTGCGGCGCGTGCTCCAGGAAGTGGAGACGGTGGCGCCGACCGACTCGACCGTGTTGATCTACGGCGAGACCGGGACCGGCAAGGAGCTGATCGCGCGCGCGGTGCACAACTTGAGCTCGCGTCAATCGAACAGCTTCGTTAAGCTCAATTGCGCTGCGATTCCTACGGGCCTGCTCGAAAGCGAGCTGTTCGGACACGAGCGAGGAGCTTTTACGGGCGCGATTGCTCAACGCGTCGGCCGCTTTGAGCTGGCCAACCGCGGCACGATGTTTCTGGACGAGATCGGCGAAGTGCCGCTGGAGCTCCAGCCGAAGCTGTTGCGCGTTTTGCAAGAACGCGAATTCGAGCGCCTGGGCTCCACCCGCACCATGCGTACGGACGCCCGGCTGATTGCGGCAACCAATCGCGACTTGGAAGCGCTGGTCAACGAGCAGAAATTCCGCTCCGACCTGTATTACCGTCTCAACGTGTTTCCCGTGAGAGTCCCCGCGCTGCGAGAGCGCCCGGAAGACATTCCTCTGCTGGTACGGCATTTCGTGCAACACTTCAGCCGGCGCATCGGCAAGGCCATCGATACCATCCCGTCAGAAGCGATGGCGACGCTGGTCAAGTATCCGTGGCCCGGAAACATCCGCGAATTGCAGAATGTGATTGAACGGGCGGTGATCGTCACCAAGGGCCCTGTCTTGAATATTCCAAGCACTGATCTGCGGGCATCCAGGGCAAATTCGGCCGCCTCGGCTCCTGTGGTTGCAAGCCCACGTATGAGTCCTAACGGAGGCTCTCGAAATATGCGCGCCGAACTGGATGACTCGGAACGCCAGCAGATTATGACAGCGCTGGAGCAGACCAGTTGGACTGTGGCCGGGCCGAATGGCGCTGCGGCCCGGTTGGGAATCAAGCGCTCGACCTTACAATCGCGAATGCAGAAACTGGGCATTCGCATCTCTCGTACGACCAACGCTTAAGGCACATGCCGAAATCTCGGTAGCGACCTAAGTTCTCGTCATCGGCACAGCCCCTCGGCACGCTCGCTTCATTACGCAAAAATCTCGCAAGGCTTTGACAGAGCAAGCCATTTGCTGGTCACAGGTCGAATGGCCTCGATCGGTGTGCGGCGTGCACTCGTCACCTGCGGAGAGTGGGCGTCATGCTTCGGATCACACAGGCCCTTATCGGAACAGAACAGCGGTGGACCCTGTGCGGGCAGCTGACGGGTCCGTGGGTAGCGGAGCTGCGGGCCTGCTGGGAACGTCGCCGCGAGGCCCAGGGCGGGGCGTGCCTCATCGTCGATCTCACCGATGTCACCTTCATCGATGAGAGCGGAGAGAAGCTCTTGTCGAAAATGAGAATCGAGGGGGCGGAGTTTGTGGCGACCGGCGTCGATACGAAACACCTGTTGAAAAACCTAATGGGCAAGGGCGAGCGTTCCCTACGACGGTGCATTGCTCCTCTGGCCAACCGTAGTCATAAATCTGGAATTACAAGAAACGAGGAAAGCAAATGAGAGACCGGTTGAGAACACACATCGGAACGTTGGCGGCGGCAGTACTGATGGGGGCTGCTCTCATGGGTGCGGCGGGCTGCACCTCAAAGACAAATGCGGCCGGTCCACAACCTGCTCAGGAGGTGGAGGTGGCGGTTGTCCAGCGGAAGGACATCCCGATTGAGCGCGAATGGATCGGCACGCTGGACGGACTCGTCAACGCCGCGGTTAAGGCTCAGGTGACTGGAAATCTTCTTACGCAGAACTACACGGAAGGATCCTTCGTCCACACCGGGCAACTGCTGTTTCAAATTGATCCCAGACCGCTCCAAGCCGCAGCGGATCAAGCCGAAGGGCAATTGGCTCAGGCCAAGGCGCAACTCCTGCAATCGCAAGCCGGGTTGCTTCAGGCGCGCGCTCAGCTGAAGAGCGCCGAGGCCAATCAGCACAAGGCCCAGCTCGATGAGGAACGCTACATTCCGCTCGCACAGCAACAGGCCATCACGCAGCAGGATCTTGATAACGCCCGGGAGACCAACCAGTCGCTGACGGCGCAGGTGGCCGCCGCAAGGGCCCAGGTGGACGCCGCGCAGGCGCAGATCGAGGCAGCTAAAGCTGCGGTGACAGCTGCCGCGGCCGCGCTTGAAAATGCCAACGTAAACCTCGGTTTCACGAAGTTGGTATCGCCGATCGATGGCATCGCCGGCGTGGCCGCCGTGCAGGTCGGCAACCTGGTGGGCCCTTCCGGCAACGCCGTAACCACAGTCTCGACTCTTGATCCCATCAAGGCCAACTTCACGGTAAACGAGCAGGAGTACCTGAGTTTGACGCGTAACGATTCCGGCATGAGCCGGCTCCAACTCGACTTGATCCTGTCCGACGGCACGGTTCATCCCTATAAAGGGCGGTTCTCTTTCGCCGACCGCGAGGTGAATGCGTCCACCGGTTCTATTCAGTTGACCGGATTGTTTCCGAGTCCCGGGAACAAGCTGCGTCCCGGCCAGTACGGGAAAGTGCATGCGTCCATCGGCACGCTGGCCGGCGCGCTCTTGGTGCCGCAAAGAGCGGTGAACGAAATGCAGGGCGCTTATTCCGTCGCGGTGGTCGACCCGAACAACACGATTCGCTTCGCTGTAGTTAAGGTCGGCGACCGCATCGGCTCGGACTGGATCGTCGAGGAGGGTCTCAAGCCCGGCGAGCGCGTAGTCACCGATGGTTTGTTAAAGATAGCTCCCGGCGCGAAAGTAAATCCGAAAGGAGCGCAGTAATGTCAAAGTTTTTCATTCATCGCCCCATCGTTGCGATGGTGATTTCCCTGCTGATGGTGATCATTGGCGCAGTCACGATCACGCAGCTCCCGATTTCCCAGTTCCCGGCGATCGCGCCCACGGAAGTGCAAATTCACGCGAACTATGTGGGCGCCGATGCGCAGACGATTGAGCAATCCGTGGCCACGCCGATCGAGCAGCAGATGAGCGGCGTCGACAACCTGAATTACATGTATTCGCTGAATGCGGCGGGGAACGGACAGATGACCATGATCGTCAACTTCGACGTCAAGAGCGATCCGAATACAGACCTGATGCTCACGCAAATGCGAGAAACGCAGGCCGCCTCACAACTGCCTCAGGACGTGACGAACTACGGTGTGACGGTGCAGAAATCCGTGACGGCTCCCCTCATGGTCATGGGATTGTACTCTCCGAACGGCGCGTATGACGGGAAGTACCTGGCCAACTACTCCTACATCAACCTGAACGATCAGTTGACGCGCGTGCCCGGCATCGGAAATGTGCAGGTGTTCGGGGCCGGGCAATACGCGATGCGCCTGTGGATCAAGCCCGACCAGCTTGCCAAACTGGGCATCACCGTGACCGACGTTGTCTCGTCAATTCAGTCGCAGAATACCGTGAACCCTGCGGGCCAAGTCGGCGGCTCGCCGTCTCCGAAGGGGCAAGAATACACCTATTCGGTGCGGGCGCAAGGGCGGCTCACGTCACCCGAACAGTTTGGCGACATTATCGTGCGGGAACGGCCGGACGGAGGCATCGTTCGCGTACGCGACGTCGCGCGTATCGAGCTGGGCGCGCAGGATTACACCTTATCGGGACGCATCAACGGAAAACCGGGCGCGATCATCGCGGTTTATCAGTTGCCCGGAAGCAACGCTGTGGACGCGGCCAAAGGCGTCCGCAAGGTGATGGAGGAGGCCAAGAAGCGATTCCCGCAGGACGTTCAGTACGTGGTTTCTCTCGACACGACCGAGTCCGTCACTGAAGGCATTCGGGACATCGTCGTAACGATTTTGATCGCGATCGTATTGGTGACCATCGTCGTCTATCTCTTCCTGCAGGGATGGCGCGCGACGCTGATCCCCTTGCTGGCGGTTCCGGTTTCCCTGATCGGAACCTTCACGCTGTTTCCGCTCTTCGGTTTTTCGATCAACACGCTGTCTCTGTTCGGTCTGGTGCTGGCGATCGGGCTGGTGGTCGACGATGCGATCGTCGTTGTGGAGGCGGTGGAGCGGCACATGGAAGAAGGTATGCCTCCCAAGGAGGCCGCGCTGAAGGCAATGCAGGAGATCTCGGGTCCGGTCATCGGCATCGCGCTGGTGCTCTCGGCCGTATTTGTGCCGACGGTGTTTATTCCCGGCATTACCGGACGCCTGTATCAGCAGTTCGCGGTGACCATCGCGATTTCCGTCGTCCTTTCGGCGTTCAATGCGTTGACTCTGAGTCCGGCGCTGGCAGCTCTCCTGCTTAAACCGAAAAGAGAAGGTCGTGGGCTACTACGCAGTTTCTTCCGCTGGTTCAACCGGATGTTCGAGCGAACCACACACGGCTATATACGCTTGTCGGGAGCACTCATCCGCAAGAGCGCCGTCGCACTGGTTCTTCTTGCGATCGCTGGTCTGGGTGCGGCGTTCTTCAGTAGCAAGGTTCCGGTAAGCTTCCTGCCGGGCGAGGATCAGGGCTACATGTTCATGCACCTCCAGCTTCCCAACGCGTCGTCCCTGGAGCGGACCGAAGCCGCGTCGGCCAAAGTAGAGGAGATCCTGCTCCATACCCCGGGCGTCAAATACACCACTCGCGTCGCAGGCTTCAGCCTGTTGAGCTTCGTCAGCACGAGCTATACCGGCTTCTTCTTCGTCACGCTCGATGACTGGAAGAACCGCACCAGCCGCGAAACGCAATATCAGGAGATCGTGCAACACGTGAATCAGGAGCTGGCAAAGCTTCCCGACGGATTCGCCCTGAGTTTTCCGCCTCCCGCGATTCCGGGCGTCGGAACCTCCGGCGGGTTCACGTTCGTCCTGGAAGATCGCGCCGGCAAAGACGTCGACTTCCTCGCCGGCAATCTGCAGAAGTTCATGGCTGCCGCGTCCAAGCGTCCGGAGATCGCACCGGGCCTGATCAGCACCTTCTTGCCGAGCGTTCCGCAGGAGTATCTCGAAGTGGATCGGGAGAAGGCCCTGAAGCAAGGCGTGCCCTTGAGTGACGTGTATCGAACTATTCAAGCCTACATGGGCGGCTTGTTTGTGAACTACTTCAACCGCTTCGGACGGCAATGGCAGGTGTACGTGGAAGCCGAGGGCGAGTATCGCAAGAACCTCGACAGCGTCGACCAATTCTACGTGCGCAACACGAAGGGCGAGATGGTCCCGCTATCCTCTCTGTCCCAATTCGAATCGCGCTCGGGCCCTGAGTTCACGATGCGATACAACCTCTATCGGTCGGCCCAAGTCATTGGCGGAGCCGCGCCGGGATACAGCTCGGGGCAAGCGATGAAGGCGCTGGAGGAGACGTTCCAGCAAACCATGCCGGGTGAAATGGGCTACGACTACATGGGGATGTCGTATGAGGAAAAGAAAGCCCAGGAGGGCGTACCGACCTGGATGATCTTTGCGTTCTCCGTCCTGTTTGTGTTCTTGATTCTGGCCGCGCTTTATGAGAGCTGGACGCTGCCCTTCAGCGTGCTCTTGAGCACGCCGGTCGCGCTCTTTGGAGCATTTGCTGTGCTGTGGCTGCGGCGCTGGGTAATGGGGATATTTCTACCCGCGTACATGATCCAGATCGAGAACGACGTTTACTCTCAGATTGGATTGGTGATGCTGATCGGTCTCGCGGCCAAGAACGCGATCCTGATCGTCGAGTTCGCGAAAGACAAGTTTGAGCAAGGCATGGGTCTGGCGGAAGCGGCGCTTGAAGGAGCGCGCCTGCGCTTGCGTCCGATTCTGATGACCTCGTTCGCGTTCATCCTGGGATGCCTGCCGCTGTGGACTGCATCCGGCGCCGGCTCCGTGGGCCGCCAGATTATGGGCACCACGGTCATTGGCGGAATGCTCGCCGCCAGCGCGATCGGCATCTTCCTCATTCCCGCCATTTTCTACCTGGTGGAGAGGTTGTCGGGTGTGAAGAGAATCGCTGCGGATCTGACACCTGCCCCGTCGCACGGAGATTAACTTATGAAACACTTTTTGACTGCCATCCTCTTCGGAGCGGCGCTGCTGAGCAGTTGCACAGTGGGGCCGAACTACGCCCGCCCCAAGGTTCCCGTTCCCGCGAACTTCCGCGCGCCGGAGCCGCTACCCGCGCCGCAAGCCGAGTCACTGGCGGATCTCAAGTGGTTCGAGATCTTCAAGGACGAACAACTACAGGAGTTGACGCGCACCGCGCTCAGGCAGAACTACGATCTGCGCGACGCGGTGGCACGAGTCGAACAGGCTCGCGCCAATCTGGGGATCACCCGTTCCGATCAATTTCCGCAGGCCAGCGCCAGCGGCCAGCTTGAATTCACGCGCCTTTCGCGCGACGGGTCGCTGCCGCTACCGGCGTCGTTTGTGTCGGGCCAGAATCGCAACTGGGGACAGGGATCGCTCAACCTTCTTTCGTTCGAGCTCGACATCTGGGGACGGCTCCGCCGTTCCACGGAAGCTGCGCGTGCCAATCTCCTGAATGCCGATGAAAACCGCAAAGCGGTCGTGACCACGCTTGTTAGCGATGTAGCGACGGATTATTTCCATCTATTGGAACTCGACGATGAACTGCAGATTTCGAAAAGCACTCTGGACACGCGTCGCGAATCGTTACGCCTGATTCAGGACCGCCAGGGAGGCGGCGTGGCGACTCTGCTAGACCTTCGGCAAGGCGAACAACTGGTCAGCACAGCTGCGCAGACGATACCGGTGCTGCAACAGCAGATCGAGCAGACGGAGAACCAGATCAACCTGCTGCTCGGAGGGAACCCCAGCAGCGTAATCCGAGGTCGCAAGTTCATCGATCAGGAGATGCCCCCCGAAGTGCCTGCGGGGATGCCTTCGTCTCTGCTCGAACGCCGTCCGGATATTCTTGCCGCAGAACAAGCGTTGATCGCCGCGAATGCGAACATCGGCGTTGCCAAGGCGGCTTATTTCCCGCAACTGAGCATCAGCGGATTGCTCGGCGGCCAGAGCACGCAACTATCGAGCCTGTTCAACGGGCCGCACAGTACCTGGAGCTTTATCCCGCAAGTCAGCCAACCGATATTCACCGCGGGACGACTCAAATCCGGCGTGAAGCTCGCGGAGGCGGAGCGCGATAGCGAGCTCATTCAGTACGAGAAAACGATTCAGACGGCATTCAGCGAAGTGTCCGACGCGCTGATCGCGCACCAGAGGACGCGCGAGAGCCGTATCGAACAGGAAAAGCTCGTGACCGCTCTGCAGGATCGCACGCGGCTCGCCTATGTTCGGTATCGCGGAGGCGTAGATACGCAACTCAATGCGCTCGATGCCGATCGCGATCTCTTTCAAGCTCAGTTGTCGCTTGCCCAAATCCGCTTGAACGAGCTTCTAAGCGTCGTACAACTCTATAAAGCTCTGGGCGGCGGCTGGCAATAGCCGGCCGAATGTCCAGCAGCGAAACCCCGCCTCCTCGCCATCCCGCAAAACAGCCTGCCGTGGTGACCGAGATTCAGCACCGTAGCGATTGGCATCTGCTAGACCGCAGGCCAGCCAGTTCGTGGCTCGCTCATGCCGAGTACGACCGAACGCTGCCGCGATCCCGGCACATGCTCGCCTGTCGGCACCGAACTCATTGACGGTTGCGTGCACCCTGACGCAAGTACCCTTATTATCAAGCGTTTGCTACCTTGCAGTCTTTGGCCTTCGAGGTGCCTTTTCAAGGACGCAGATGAAAATCGATCATCTAGCCCAAGGAGACAGCAAGATGAAACGTAGCAACATGCTTTTGACGATCATGTTTAGCGCTGCCCTGGCGGCATCGCCCGCGGTCGCGCAGGAAGAAAACACTCACACGCAGGAAATAACGGTACAGGGAACGGGGAGCTTCGTGACCAACACCATGAAGGATGGCGTTCAGCAGAGCGCTTCGAACACGGGTGGTTTCCTCGCCAGCTATCGGTTCTTTTTCAACCGAAATAGCGGCGTGGAGGTGAATTACGGCTTCGAGAACAACACTCAGATTTACGGAGCAGGTGGGAGCCTTGCCGGAGTGGGCACTCGTTCCCATGAAGCGTCTGCCGCCTACGTTTTCCGTTTTCCGTTGAAACGGATCACGCCCTTTGCGCTGGCGGGGACGGGCGCCCTGGTTTTCGACCCTAAGAATTTCGCCGGAGCGAACGCCCAGGCACGCGCCGCCTTCGTATATGGCGCGGGTGCGGACGTCAATCTGGCGAAGCATTGGTTCCTGCGCGGCGAGTACCGCGGCTTCGTCTATGACTCGCCGGACTACAGTATCGCGGGCCTGAATGGCGCAGACCGTGTGACGCATCGCGCCGAACCGTCGCTCGGATTTGGATTTCGATACTAATGCACCGGCGTCCCCTCCCCTCCCCGTCGCTTGCTCAGAATACGAGCAGGCGGCGGCGTTTCGCAAATTCTGGAAGTGCCACGATCCCGGCAGGTGCTGCTGTGAGATCCGGCAGCTCGGCACTGGGTCTGAGACGCATCTTGCACATCACCAACAGATTGAATTGCACTCGCGGCGCGGTTACAAAACTGCCCTGTTAAAGGCATGCCAGAGACAAAGATGAACAAGCAATTCCGTTACTACATGCACGAGGGACCGGATGCTTTCAGTTTCGAGCTTGCGGGCAACGTCTCGGATCATGCCGCTCGCCAGTTGGAGCAAGCCTGGCGCACGGCGTCATCGGTCAACAGTGACCGGTCGCTGATTGTCGACCTCAGCTACGTGACCCAAATGGGGGAGGCGGGCCGAGCGATGCTCGGACGCTGGTTTGCCAAGGGCGCACAGCTAGTCGCCAGATTGCCTCAGGCGAGATCGATCGTCGAAGCGATCACGGGTCAAGGCTCCGAGCTTATCCCGGCGGCCGCACAACGCCACACGTGGGTTCCCTTTCGCCTCGCGGCAATATGGGCAGTCGGCTTGGCTGCATTCTTTGCGCCCGCGCCGTCCCACGCAGCCGATCTTAAGCCGGAGACGCTTCAAACGTGGGCGGAGTACGTTAAAGTCGTCGCCGCCCGTGCTCAGAAGCATCTGGTCCCCGGAAACTCCTTCTTGTCGATCGACGAATCGCCGGGTCGGGACGTCAAGCTTCGAGCTGGAGAGGTCCTGGTCTTTCCCGCGAGCGCCGAAGTTCCGAAAAAGGTTCCGTCCGGACTGATTCACGACTGGGTCGGCGCCGCGTTTATTCCGGGCGTAAGGGCTTCCGAGGTTTTGCGCGTACTCCGTGACTACGCAGGCTACAAGGATGTCTACCACCCCAACGTTGTCGATTCGAGGCCGATTGCTTCCAGCGAATCGGAAGACCGGTTTTCGTTGTTGATCATGAACAAATCCGCGTTCTCCGGGGGTGCGCTGGATAGCGACTATCATGCCTCATATATGCGCTTGGACGATCGACGCTGGTGTAGCGTCTCCGAAGCGACGCGAATTCAGGAAGTCGCAGGCTACGGCACCGCTTCCCAGCACACTTTGCCGGAGAACAAAGGGACCGGGGTAATATGGCGGCTCTATAGCATCACACGCTTCGAGGAGCGCGACGGAGGCGTATACGTGGAGGTGGAGGCGATGGCGCTTAGTCGCGACATTCCCTCTTCGTTGCGCTGGGTGATTGATCCCATCGTGCGGCGGATTTCGCGATCTGCCCTCCTGACCTCGCTCCAGCAAACCGAAGACGCCGTGCGATCAAAGGCGAGTGGCATAAGGCGTTCCCCCGCTCTTCAGCCTTGTCCAACGGGGGTTTGCGCGGCAACGACTGCTGGTTCCCAAACCGGCCCCATGCGCTCTTTCCGATGAAGGGCAGGGAGAGAGTAAGTCGGTATCGAGTTGCCGTCGGACTGCACTGCAATGCGGCCGGCGAACTTGATTGGTCAAGACTGGCTGTCGACAATTGGACCTCGGATTTTATGACAAAGTGATACCTGGATGACATAACTCGATCCCGTACACGAATGGGACCACGCTACAGGAGCCGAAGGGTCGCCCTTCACGCTGGTCGAATATGGCGACTACGAATGTCCGGACTGCGGCCGACTATTCGGTGTTTTGCGAAATTTGCAGGTCCAATTGAGTGGACGGTTGCGGCTCGTGTACCCGCATTATCCTCGCTCCGGAATCCACAAGCACGCGCAGATGGCCGCGGAGGCAGCGGAGGCGGCGGGTGCCCAAGGTCGGTCCTGGGAAATGCACGACTTGTTGTTCGAAAATCAGAAGGCGCTGGAACGAAGCGACCTGGTGAGACACGCGGAGCAACTGGGGTTGGACGCGGATCGATTCCGACGCGGCTGAACTTCATGGCGGGCGTCGAAAATGGTGTGAACGGTACCCCCGGATTATTCTTGAACGGCATCCGGGAGCAAGGCGTATTCGATGAGCGGTACGTGCGGGACCTGCTGGGGATGCCTTCGTCTTAGGCTTTGGGCCCGTCGGCGGCACTATTCCTACAGCACCTCCCAGCCGGCCGCGGCCCCTGCCAATCGGCTTCGATGCCCCGGCAACAATGACTGATCAGGTCATAACACGTTCCCCAGAATTTATGTGGTCGTCTCTTTTGATGCCGCAGACTCGGCTTTCGCCTGCATTGATTTCACAAGGTCGGCCGCGGAGGCTCCTTCGAGCGACAGCCCGTAGCCAACTTCCCGTACAATCCGCTCCTTCAAGGGTTGAATGAAGTGTACACGCGTGTTGCGTCGCGTCACCTCCGGCGCCTTCAAATATAGCTGGGCCAGTTCCCGCGCCCTGGTGAGAGCCTTGCCGACCGGCACCACCTCGGCAACTACTCCCCATTGGTGCGCGATCGTCGCCGTCACGGGCTGCGGGTTTAACAGAAAGGCCTCGGCGCGACCCGCTCCGGCGCGATAGCTCCATGCGGTAAAAATTCCGTCGCCCGGCACGATGCCGCCCGCGAAGTGCGGCACGTCATGGAATGTTGCACCTTCAGACGCGACAATCACACTCGCCAGCAGGGCATATTCGGAGTGCACATGAGCGCGTCCTTCAATGGCCGCGATCACCGGCACGCGTATGTTTGCGAGGTTCTCAACGATCTGAACTCCTTCATCATGGATCTGGCTCAAAACGCCAGGATCGGCGACGTTGCCGAAGGATGCGAAATCAATGTCCGGTATGAACTCGCCGCCCGCTCCCGTCAGAATTACAATTTTGTTCGCGCGATCTTGCGAGATGCGGTAGAAAGCGTCAACGAACTCGGTGTGGTCTTGCGCCGTAAAAATGAGCGGCCCGCCATTCGTATGAAACTGAACGACCAGCACGCCCTCGGCGTCTCGTGTCAGTTTCAGGCTGCGGTAGGCGGTCAAATATGTATCTTGAGGTGTGTGCATAAAGTCTCCTTTGTGTCTTTAGCCAATAATTCGATTTTTGCTTCGGGAAGCTGCGAACACAACATCTCAAACGCCGGGTGATTCCCGAAGAAGTTAGGTCGCATTAGTACCTTTCGTTCGACCTTCGTAAAACGTCTGAAGGGCGGGGAGCAGCCGTGAGGCGTTGCCGCCCAAAATGGCGCGCCGTTCTATCATTCAGTTTAGGGCTCAAGCAGATCCGCTGTTTGGAGCTCACCGCCAAGTCTCGACGCAGATAGGGAAAATCAGTACCGAAGAGGACTTGATTGATTCCCGCCACGTCGCGAAGTATGCGCAGGACAGGGTCGCTGGCCGCAAGCGCGGTGTCCCAATAGATTCGCCGGAACATGTCCGCAGCGGTGCCTCGCTGTTCGCGGCCGGCAACGAAACCCATCTCGTCGATGATCGCGAGCCGGGCAGCGAGAAAGGGGATCGAGCCCCCCGCATGCGAGAAGAGGTATTTCACGCTGGGCGTGCGCGCGAATCTGTTTGTATAGTGCATCTGAGCGACAGCGCGATTGGTGTCTGTCGGAAAGTCCAACTGATTGTCGGGGAGTCCCAACGAGTGAGCAGCCGCGTCACTTTCACAACCTGAGTGTTGAGCAACAGAGTGAGATTCGGCCTTGAGAGCGCGGGGTGCAGGAATGCGCGAGCTGCGCTCACGCGAGTGCCATCCACGGCGATGTTCATATTGATATAACCGGCACCCGGTACCATCGGTCCGTTGACGTCGTCCAGAATAGGCATGCCCATCTGGCGCGCGGCCTCCAGAAAAGCCGGCGCCGTAGGGTGGGGATTAATTGGGCGGCGGATGTGCATAGGGCCGTCCGCTCCGCGCCACGCGTTCCCGGCCACCCTCCCAGTTCTCCTGACTCTTGAAGACAGGAAGCACATCCGCGAACGACCAACCCCTGGCCCCGTTCTCCGCCCACCCGTCGTAGTCCCGTTGCATGCCGCGCGTCCAGACCATGGCATTGATGCTGCTTCCGCCGCCGAGCACATGACCGAGTGCCATGTTGAAGACTCGATTGTTCAAGCGCGGGGACGGACCGATAGGTAAGTGATAGTCGAGCGGGCCGCCAACATTGTAGAACCAGATGCTCGGGTTCGCGATGGTCGGACCGTCGTCGGGTCCGCCAGACTCGATAACGAGGACCTGCGCGCCGGAAGCGGACAACTCTGCCGCAAGAACACAACCAGCGGCGCCTGCGCCCACCACGATAAAGTCGTATTGGCCTTCTGCATTCGGTACGGTGCTCATTTTTGAATTCCTTTTCTCAGAACGGATACTGGCGCTGGCCACTGTGAGAGTTAATCCAGATCACGTCGCTGAAATCATCCAGGCTGCGAGGTCCTGTGCGGCCCCACCCACTGTCACGAACACCGCCCATCGGCGCGTGGATTTCGTCGTTCACGGTTGGTGAATTGACGTTCACAATTCCGGCCAGAACCTTGGGCGCCATCTCGAACGCTCTGTAAGTATCTCCGGCAAGAATCGATGACGTGAGGCCGTACAGCGTACGATTCGCGGCGGCAATCGCCTCATCGGGTGTGTCCACGACCTCGACCACGACGACCCGACCGAAAGTCTCCTCGTTCGCGATCGCGGCATCCAAAGGAACGTCCGTCAAGATCGTGGGGTAATAGATTTGTCCGTCATGCCTGGCGCCGGTGTGTGCTTGGGCGCCCTTACCGATCGCTTGCTGCACGCGGTCGTCAATCTTCTTTACGGCGTCGGGGGTAATGATCGGGCCTATGATCGTCTTCGGGTTCAACGGGTCCCCGGCAGGCAACGTGTTCGTGCGTGCGACAAACTTGGCGAGAAAGTCGCCGTAGATTTTGCGCTGAACGATGATGCGGCGGGTGTTGAGGCAGATCTGGCCTTGATGAAAGAACGATCCGAATGTCGCCGTACGGACTGCGTAGTCCACGTCGACATCGTCCAGGATGATCATGGGGTTGAAACCGCCGAGCTCCATCACGGTCCGCTTCAGGAGCCCTCCGGCGCGTTCTGTCAGCATGCGGGCGGTCTTCACACCGCCAATGAGACTGATGACTCTCACTTCAGGGCGATCGAAGAACTCGTCGGCGATCGCGCCAGCGGCGCCCGGCGCGTGAGTCACGACGTTAATCACGCCAGCGGGGAATCCCGGCTTCCTCCGCAACCTCGGCGAGCATAATTCCTGCCGAAACAGGCGCGAACTCGGACGGCTTGACGACGACAGTATTTCCGGCCGCGACGGGCGATATGACGGCTCGCCACGAGAGAACGTTTGCGCCGTTCCATGGCGTGAAACTTGCGACAACGCCAAGTGGGCGCCGCACGCCGATCGAGTGCAACCCGGGCGCGTTGGTTTCGAGAACCTCGCCTTTGGGCAGATACACCCAGCCCGCGACCTGCTGCAGAGTCGCGGCGACCAGATCCTGTTGGAACGTCGCGAATGAAATGGTCGATCCGGTTTCACGCGCCAACACTTCCGCAATTCCGGTTCGTCGACGCTTGACGATCTCGGAAGCTTTCAGGAACAACCGCGCTTTTTCTGACGGGTTGTTTCCGCCCAGCCTGGAAATGCCTTTGCCGCCGCATCGACAGCGGCGCGTGCATCCCCGCGAGATCCTGCGGCGACACGGGCAAACAGCTTTCCACTGTACGGCTCATGGACCTCGAACACATGTTCGTCATCAGCATTTCGCTATTCGTTACCAGCAAAATACTTGTACTGCTTCACTTCCATTTGTGTCGACTGCATAAAGCTCCTTATTGCGGTCTGGAATCGAGGAACACGTAGAGCGCGGCGGTCCTGCCGTCGCGAGCGACGATGACATCCAAACCGGTGTATTCGGGCGCCTCGCCGCGAGGACCGGAACCCCAAGCTAACCGACCTGCATTGTGTAGGGCCTGAGGTTCGCTGAGCGGGGTGTAATGAAAGTGCGGATGCGTCGCGCGGAGATCGCCGGCAAATTTGTCGAGAGCGTCACGCCCAGTAAGTGTACCGGGTGGAACGTCAAGCACGCAGTCTTCGGTATAGAGTTCGTCGATTGCCGAACGGCGGCGCGCTGCGTCCCACTGGCCAAAGACCTCCTGAAGGTTGCGATGAAGAAGTTCGTAGATTCGGTTATGCATAATCTGACAGCTTTCATGCGATCTTCTCTTGAGTCGCTTCAGCGTCCATTTGCTGGCGCGTGTCCGATTAAAAAGGCGGAACCCCAGTTGGCGCTCCAGTTCTCGGATTAGGACGCTCAAGCCCGAAGGCGTGACGAACAGTCTTTCCGCGGCGCGGGCGAAGCTCTGGTGATGGGCGACCAGATGGAAGGCTCGCAATTGCCGGGACGTAAACTCGATTAGTGAGAGTCTATCAAGAGTTGATGAGGATTCGGAACTTGTTGTTCACGGTGATCGAATGATAGGCAAGGCGGGGCAACCTCCTCGACCTTGCCAGCACAGCGTGCGACACGTCCGCCAACCAATCGGCAGAGGAACGACGCCGACTCCTAACGATCCTGCTCGACCATGGAAGGAAGGAACCCTCGACGTGAGGCTGCTCGAACCCTTCCAAACGCTCCGCCATTCGAACTCCGTAAGTACCAAAAGAATCAAAGGGAACGGCGCGGCAGGAAGGGATTTAGGGTTTTGGCTCCCCAGAAAACGTGTTTTACAACTTCTTCTCTCAAAGACACTCAGCCTTTATGGGGTGCTCGGGCATAGATGCGAACTCGCCGAACTCTGAAATCCCGCACTTAGAAACTCAGCTTCAACGCAAACTGTATCTGCCGGGGCGGATAGGTCGTTGTGATCGTTCCGAACGCGGCGCTGGTGTTAATGTTATTTGGGACGCCGAAGTTGGTGTGATTCAAGATATTGAAGAACTCGCTCCGGAACTGAAGGTTCATCGTCTCCCGCAACCGGATGTTTTTGTTGATCCCCAGATCCCACTCCTCCAACCCCGGCGTGCGGAACGCGTTGCGGCCTAAGTTGCCGAAGGGAGCGCTGGCGGGCGGCGTGGTAAAAGTGTAGCCGGCAAAGTAGGTGAGCAGGCTCTGCGCGGTGCTTTGGCTCGCCGCGCTTCCACTAACATTAGGCCGTTGCAGAGCGACACCGCGGTAGTCCGCGCCTTGACTGATGCCCGTAACATCGTTGACTGTGGGCGGAGCGTAATTCACGTTTACCGGTAAGCCGGTATTGGCCGTGTTGATGGCGTTGAGCTCCCAGCCCCCGAGCAAATTATCGAGTACAGGATTGAAGTGCGATCCAAACTGCCGGCCCTTGCCTACGGGGAGTTCGTACACCATGCTGGTGACGTTCAGAAGCTTCACATCGAACATCGAAGGGCCGAATTCTGAGTGGAGATTGTGAATGTTCTGGGGATTAGACGCCTGGTAGCCGGCGAAAGCTTCTAGGACCTGTTCAGAATCGCCCATCGCGTGAGACCACGTGAACGAGTTCAGAAAGTACAGCCCGTGTCCGAAGCGGTGCTCGAATCGTGCCGACAAACCGTGGTAGTTGTTGTTGCCCGCAGGGTCCACCCAGGTAAGGGCGCCGAAGCTTTGGTCCGGCCGCCGGGCTTGCACCCCGAGCGTCGCGCCGGGCTGGTTCGGCACCGCTTGATTCCAATCGGCGATTATCGGCAGCCGCAAGCTGTGGTTGCCGTTGTAGGCCACTTCTAGCACCGTGTTCTTGGTGATCTCACGTTGTACCGATACCACCCAGGATTGAATATACGGCCAGCGGGTATCTGCCGGAATGTAAACATTGTTCGAATTGATCGGACTGAAGTTGCTGGCGATACCCGTGGTGAACGCGTTTTGCGTCGTAAGGAATCCTGGGCTCGACGGACCAGTTTGGTTGAGTACGCCGAACACAGCCAACGGACCGTTGATTCCCTCCACGGCACTCCCCGGACGGTTGAAGAACGAGTAGCTGATACCGTAGCCTCCCCGAATCACGGTCTTCGGGTCCGGACTGTACGCCCAACCGAAGCGGGGACCGAAGTCTTTGTGGTCCGGGTTCACCAGGGCCTGGTTGTACAAACTGCCGCTGGTGGCGCGCACGAGAGTATTGGACGCTGGGTCAAAATTCGACCAGTAGTGATCGCGGTCCCACAGCGGCGTGGCAAATTCATAGCGTAAGCCCAGGTTCAAGGTCAGCTTCGGAGTCACTCGCCAATCATCTTGGACGTAAAAGGAATTCACGTGTTGACGCAGATTGATCGTCAGGTTGCTACCCAACGCGATGGCGCTTGGGAGGCCGAAATAGAAGTCGGCCAGATTGTAACTGAGGACACTATTGGAATCCGTCGGCACGGTGCAGCCGCACTGAGTGGCCGTGGGCTTGCTGTACTGCCCGTTGAACGTGAGCGAGCCATACAAAGGATTAATGTCCAGGACCTCCGTTCGGACGGCAAGGAATTCGTAGCCCACTTTGACGGAGTGCCTGCCTTTGACGAGGGAGTAGTTGAACTTCGGATTGAACGAAGTCGGATTCTGAAACTGCGGATTAGTGGCTTGGCGACCGATCGTCGGGCTGCTAAAACTGCCGATTGACACGGTCGGGAATCCACCCGCGAGCGAACTTGGCAAGCCTTTGATTCCGTATTGGGCGGCAATGTCGGGTCCACCGAGGTAGGGCGGGGCCTTTCCGCCTAGAACGTGGTCGAAGCCAAAGCGTGCCTCCAGCAAAGAGGACGAGGTGACCGACCAGGTGTAGCCCGTAGCCGCCTGCTGCTGAATCGCGTGAATAAAGCCGTTCCCGTCTCCACCCGCAGGTCCTGGATCGGCGGGCCCATAGAACTGGATATCTTTCCTCTGGCTGAAGCGCAGGAACGCTGACATCTTACTGTCGGCCTGGTAGTCGAGTTTTGCGTCGTACTTGTCGGAGTAATCCTTTAGCGGCACGGTCTGCAAGAGATTGTTGGCGCGTCCCGGGGCAGTGGGCGGAGCGATACCCGCCAGTGCCGCGGCCGCGAATGGATTGAGCTGCGCGACGGGGATCTGCGTGTTCGCCGGATACACCGCTCCCGTCAGCGGATTTGTCACAGTAACTCCCAGGATCCCGGTGCGGTCACTCGCGCTGGGTTCACTATAGTTGCCCAGGAAGCCCTGTTTCTGACGGAAGCCCTCGTAGTCACCGAAGAAAAACAGTTTGTCTTTGATGAGCGGTCCTCCGATAGTTACGCCAAATTGATTTCGATGCAACGTCGGTTTCTGAAAGTTTGAAGGCCGTGCCCCAAAAACGTAGCCGATCGCGTTTAGGTCTGTGTTGCGGAAGAACTCATAGAGCGTTCCGTGGAACTGATTGGTTCCCGAACGCAGCGCGGCGTTGACCACCCCTCCTCCGACGCGGCCGTACTCGGCACTGAAGTTGCTAGTGATTACCTTGAACTCCGCGATGGCGTCCGGGGAGGGTTGTACCACCTGGCTCGAATAGTTCTGGTTGCTAGTTCCGTAAGAGTTGTTGTCCAGACCGTCCATCAAGAAATTGTTGTACGTGCTACGCATACCATTGACGTTAAACGCGCCTTCTCGGGGCGTTCCGCTGGGCGAGAAGCTCAGTGCCTGCGGAGAGATGTGCACGTTGGTCGCGAGCAGGGCCAGACTCGAATACGCGCGGCCGTTCAACGGCAGTTCCACAATCTGCTGAGTATGGATTACCTGACTATGCTCACTGGTGTCGGATTCGAGCGCGGTCGCGGCACCGGTTACGGTAACGGATTCGGTAACGACGCCGACTTGCAGGCTCACGTCGACACGCTGGCGGGCATTCACGTTGACTCGAACGTCCGAGGTCGTGAATTTGGAGAATCCCGCTTGTTCCACGCTCAGCTTGTACAGGCCGACCTTCACATTGAAAAAGTCATAGTCGCCGTTTTCATCGGTGGCCACCTTGGTTTCGACTCCGGTTTCCTGATTGGTCAGGGTCACGGATGCTTTCGCGACTACGGCCTTTCCGTTATCGCGAACTGTCCCCAGCACTTCCGCCGTCTCGAATTGCGCAGCCAGCGGAATCGCCACGAGTACGAAGACACCCCATGCAACGATGTTTGATGCGAGTCTCATGTGCGCCAGACTACCGCGTGAAGTTTCCACGGCGATATCGTTTCGGTTACGATTCGGCGAAGCTGCTTGTCACTTGCTTGTAAAACACGCTGCCTATGCTGGAACTATGCGAGTCGCCCTCTGTCTTTGCGCTGCTGGTTTGTGCTGTGCTCAAACGGTGCCCAAGCCGAGCGTCTCGAAGCAGATCGCCTCGAAGCAGATCCTGGTTCACGGACATCGCGGCGCGCGTGCGTTGCGACCGGAGAACACATTGCCCGCGTTCGAGTACGGCATCGCCCAAGGCGTGGACGCTCTCGAACTGGATATGGCGGTGACCAAGGATAACGTGATCGTCGTCTCGCACGACCCGCTGCTCCATCCGCCGGTGTGTAGCGGCCCGCAACCGGAGGCCGTGATCCGCATGCTGACCCTCCCACAAGTGCGCGAATGGGATTGCGGTAAGGTTCAGAATCCGGGATTTCCGCGCCAGCAGACCGTTCCGGGAACACGTATGCCGACGCTCGAGGAAGTGTTCGCTCTGGCTCCACGCGGAAACTTCTCTTTAACATTGAAACCAAGAGCTTTCCCGATCATCCCGAACTCACCCCGCCTCCAGACGAGTTCGCGCGTATGGTGTTGGCCATCGTCCGCAAACACCATTTAGAATCGCGCGTCATTTTGCAGTCCTTCGATTTCCGGACGTTGATCGCGATGAAGAAGATTGCTCCGGAGATCCAGCTTTCCGCCTTATACGAGGGTGGACCGAAAGATTTTGTCGCCATCGCACGCGAGGCTGGCGCGGGGATCGTCTCGCCGCAGTTCAAGCTCGTGACGCCGGAGCAGGTTCGCGCCGCACATGCCGCCGGACTTCAGGTTGTGCCTTGGACAGCGGATTCTCCCGAGGACTGGGATATCCTGATCGCGGCAGGAGTGGACGCCATCATTAGCGATGATCCGTCAGCGTTGCTTGATCGGCTGCGTGCGGCTGGCCGCCACTAAAGTCACAAGTTCAGCAAGGCCGAGTGATGCGAGCTACGCCTGTGGTTAAAAAGGGCCGACCAGCAAGCGCGTCATTATGCTTATAGCCACCGAGCTGCTTACGTTTAGCTTGTGTTACACTTCCATCGGCCCAAGAATCGTGACCGGTTTTTCTGAGGACTTTTTGTTCTGAGAGGCCGCTCGTTCTGGTGAGTGTTTTACCAAACGTAAAGGAGGGCACTGTTGTGAAGCCAAATAAGGTCCTCAAGCGACTTGCCAAGATTGAGGCGTGGACATCGGACGTAGCTGAGCGATGTTCAGCAAGTGCCGTTCGAGAAGCGCTGCAAGACGTGACGGCGGCTTTAGCACGAGTAAAGGTTGCGGTAAGTTTACCAGCGTCTTCCAAGACGGCGAAGCCGTCGCAGAAGCGGAAGAAGGCGGCTGTTAAGAAAGCTACTCCCAGGGCAGCTGCCGCTCCCACGGCAGAAGAGAAGACGCGCAGAATCAGCACGCAGCCAAAGGAAGAGCTCAGCCGCGCAGCTCCGAAGAAGGTCAAAGCGAAGTCGAAACCAACGACGAGGAGCAAACCGAGGAAAACAGCTCGCTCGCCGGTCCCCACGCAGGCTCTTGTTCAAGAGCCGCAGGCACCAATCTCAGTAGCCTCTGGAGAATAGTTGAGTCTATTTTTCTTACTCCGGCGGTGGTGGGTCATGAGCTCGTCATCGAAGACTTGTCAGATAGAAATCTTCGATCGTTATAAGAGTAACTGTGTCTAACCCTCACAGACGAGAGCCCATGGCCTGCCGCTGCGATGTGTGCGTTCGAATCTCAGAGATTACGGGACTGGAGTTCAGCGTCCCCATTGAGTGCGGGCATGATATCGACGATCGACTCTTGCCGTGTAAGCCGGGCCGTCTCGTGCCTAGGCTGCCGCAGCGTTTCTTGGCCGCTGAACCATTGTAAGTATTGGACACTTTCAGGATAGCGCCACACTGTCGCGGCGCGGTCTCATCCGAAGCGTCGAGTCATCTCTGTTAACCACCGGAATATTACAAAATGAATCCCGCGCTGGGCGCGCCCTATCGTCGAATTATGGTGAGCAGGTTGCTCCGCTGTTCAGGGGAGGCTCGCATGAAGACTGCGGTGTTGGAAGTCCTTGGCGAAAACGAACTGGAGCGCTCCGCCGCCGTGAACGCGGCCCTGGCCGCCAATGACCGGCTGAAGTATTTGTTCTCTCTCTTGCAGATGGCTGCGGCGCACGCGGATCATCCCGATCAGCCTGCCCCGGCCCTGCGGCGCGAGCGACTGGCATGCGGCGTCACGGACGCCTCCTTTGATGAGATTGTGGCCACGTCCCGGCGCGAAGGCGATTGTTACAGATTGACGAATTGGGCTAAAATGCGCGAACAGATCACCCAGGATATGCGCGTAATGGCCGCGCCGGCCGGAGAGAAGTTCGCTCAGCGCCTGGACCTCTTGCTGGCCGACCTGCCCCCTGCAGAGGACGATCAACTCAGAGCCGACGCCATCGCCCATATCACTAAGGCTGGACGCGCCAAGGTCGACAGCCTGCATCAACTCGTCATGGATCTCCACAAAGTCCTCAACTCGATGCAGGCCGAGATGGCGGAAGAGAGGTTGGAGGGTGCGGCCGTCTACGGGATAGAGAATACGGACCGCCCCTTGATTGTGGCCTTCATGGCCGGGCTGAACCGGACGGCGCCACTGAAGTTCGATCACCCCGGCCTGGATACGACCGCCACGCGATCCGGAGATACTCTCGTGATCCAGAACGACATCGGTACTACCGACGCGCACGTCATCGTGATCCACGTGGAGGGACTCACCGTCCGGCTGATTTATACGGATGTGCACGAGCAGCGCCTCGCTTTTCTGAAAAGTATGTTGGCCCGTTTCAAGGTCAGTTGGGACGAAGAGCAGGTGAAACAGATGCCGTCGGCCGACCCGCAGCCAAAATCGCCTGAAGGCGGCCAGTTCCATCTGGTGACGGGGATCTTCCCGGCGCGCGCGGATGCGGAACTGCGGGAGTATCTCGATTTTCTGGGCTCGCGCCTAGTGTTTCTCATCGACTGGAACCGTGCGCGGAAGCAGTTGCGCGGATTCCTGCGGGGAAATCAGCGCGTGGAGCTGCTCCAATGGGCCGCCGAGGTCGAGGTCGGCCACCGCGGGTTCCTCGCATTGGGCGGAGCGCGGCTGATCGACAATGCGATCGAGGCCACCGCAGGCTCGGCCATGCACTTCGGCGATCGTCTGTGCGATGTCTTGGGCGACGAGGCGGCGAACAGCTTCCTGCGTTTCGTGTTGCGCGCGACCGCGGAAGGGCTGCGCGATCACCTCTCGCCCGGGCTCATTCAAGACCGCGTGCGAACCGAATTGCAGGCACACTTCAGTAGCGAGGGCAAGCGCCTGTTGCAGCTGGGGAGCGAGCATGCCGCCATGATTTTCGAAATCGCCTCGCTGGTGCGGGACGGCCTCCGCGAGATCGGAGTACGCGGGGCTTCAAGCCCTCACGAAGATTACGCGAAACTGGCGCGACGCGCCCGCAAGTTCGAGCATGAGGCGGATCAGCTCGTCATCGCGGGCCGCGACTGCGCGCGCCGGCGCCCCGAGTACGCACCGCTATTCCGATTGATCGAAGCGGCCGATGACGCGGCCGATGAGTTGGAGGAAGTCGCGTTTTTGCAGGAACTGCTGGTCGAGACCCGCGCCACCGGAGACGCCCTGGAATCGCTGGCCGGGCTTGCCGATCTTCTGGTCTCCGCCTCTCAGGAATGGATCAAAGCGCTGGGCCACGCCGAGCACGTAAGCCGGACCGAAGGAGGCGGCGCACAGGACGACACCAGCGACTTCCTCACCGCCATCGACGCGCTGTTCGCTCTGGAACATCAGGTCGACGATGCCGAGCGTACCTGCACACACGTCGCCGTAAGGCGCGCCCGCAATTTCCGGCAGCTTCATCTTTACGCGGAGATGGCAGGATCGCTGGAGGCTGCGGCAGACGCGCTCAAGTGGGCCGGGCTGATCACGCGCGATTACCTGCTGGGCAACGTGCTGGGAGCGTAAACCCATGTCCTTAGAAGTGTACGAAATCCTGCCCGGTGCGGTGCCCGCGAGGGCGGAGATCAAAGAAGTCGGGGGGAAGGCATGGGGGCTGATGAAGATGGCGGCCGCTGGACTTCCTGTTCCTGCGGGCTTCGTCTTGCCGACCTCCTGGTGCCGTCTGCTGCGCGGCCGCTGGGCCGACGATTCCGCCGTAAAGTCATCGGCGATGCCTGACGCACTGGCCCGCGGCATCCATCGCCTGGAAGCGGCCACCGGCTTGGGCTTCGGATCGCGGCGGCGCCCTTTGCTGGTCTCGGTTCGCTCCGGCGCGGCGGTGTCGATGCCGGGGATGCTGGAGACCGTGCTCAACGTCGGCCTCAACGCGGAAACCGCGGAAGGGCTGATCCGGTGCACGGGAAATCCGCGCCTGGCCTGGGACAGCTATCGCCGTTTGGTGCAGGGGTATGCCGAAGTGGTGGAAAACTTGCCCGCGCTCCCCTTCGAAGAACTGACCGCGCAAAGCCTGGCGGAGGCAGGGGTGGAAACCGAGCATGAGCTCGATTATGCCGCACTGCGCGGGCTTACGCGCGCGATGATCTGCCGCTTCGAGGAACTCGCGGGAAAGCCCTTTCCCCAGGATCCGCGCGAACAACTGCTGCGGGCCGCCGGCGCGGTATTCCGTTCCTGGGATTCGCCGAAAGCGGCCAGTTACCGCCGGCTCAACGGAATGGACAATAGGGGCGGTACCGCCGTCACGGTGCAGTGCATGGTGTTCGGCAATGCGGGGGGCGCCTCCGGGTCCGGCGTGGGCTTCACGCGGAATCCCTCGACCGGCGAGCCCGAGTTGTACCTCGACTTCCAGTTCAACGGCCAGGGCGAGGATGTCGTGGCGGGACGCCGCAATTCTCACGGCGAACAGCATCTGCAAGGAAAGCTACCCGCGGTGTGGGATCGACTCAAGGCTCTCGCGCAGACACTGGAGACCCTATTCCGTGATGCGCAGGATTTCGAGTTCACGCTCCAGAGCGGGATGTTGTATCTCTTGCAAGCCCGTTCGGCTAAGCGGACGCCATGGGCCGCGCTGCGGATTGCGGTCGACCTGGTGAGATCGGGCCTCCTCAGTCCGGCGGAGGGGATCGCGCGGTTGGCCGGGATTGACCTCGGGGCGGTGACTCGAACACGCGTCGCCGCGGATGCCGACGGACGGGTTCCGCGGCCTCTGGCATGGGCGCAGGTGGCCGGGATCGGAGTCGCCAGCGGACCCGTCGCCTTGGACTCGGCGACCGCGCAGAGGATGTGTGCTGCCGGCACTCCCCCCGTTCTGGTACGGCAAGCGACCGCAACGGAGGACATCGAGGGAATGGCCCGTGCGGCTGGCATTCTCACGGCCACCGGCGGTCGCACCGCGCATGCGGCCGTGGTGGCGCGGCAACTCGGGAAAGTGTGCCTGGTCGGCTGCAGGGAGCTGGAAGTTGATGCCGCCCGGCACTCCTGCCGCATCGGCGGATGCCTGGTCACGGAAGGCGAGGTTGTATCGTTGGATGGAAACAGCGGCGCGATCTATCTGGGAGCGATCGACGTCGTGACTGAGCGCCCTCAGAGGGAGTTGGCCGCCATCGCCGCCTGGAGCCGCGCGGCAGCGGTGTGACGGAACGGTCCGGCGAAAAGCTCAGGTCCTGAAGCAGTCATGCTCTCTATTGTGCTGCTCGAGCGCGGCACGGGCGACGATGTACGCCGCGTAAGCTTCGTGCAAACGAGCGTGCGCCTGCTCCATCTCTCCGACGCTGTCCGCGCCGGACTTGGTGTGCCGAGCCTCCTGGTAGAGCCGAGTTGCCCGTTCAAGAAGGCCCTTCAGCCGTTCGCGATCCTGACAATACAAAGCGCTCTATTGTAGCGTTTCCATGTGACAGAACCATCGCAGGGGGGCAAGGCGATGGGTCTGGGCCGCTCGAAGGGCGAGGTGAGCCGACGGCCCGCGGACTATTCGCCTGTCACGCCGCTTTCGGATGCCGAGAATGGCGGCTGCAGATCAAGCGAGGCTTTCCCGGTCGTGGGATTGAAAGGCACTGAATTGTGCTCGTGCGCGACCACCCACTGGTCCCCCAACTTGCGGTAGCAAACCGTTGAGCGCCACCACATATCAAGTTTCGCTCCGTTCGTCTTCGTTCCGCTCACGTGGTTGAGGCTGTGCGAAAAGGCCACGTCGCCATTCGTAGCAATCCTCAAATCATGCATCTCATAGCCGAGTGGGCCTTCAAATGTCGAAAACCACTCCTCCGCCCGTTTTCGGATCGCTTCGAATCCGAAGTATTGCAGCGGATCGACGACATCAAACAAACTGACATTCTTTGAATAGTTCGACATCCGTGCGGCCAGATCCTTGGAGCGAATGGCGGCCGCCCAATTGTCGATGAGCCTCACGATCTGTACCTGATCAACTGCTTCGTTGCTTGTTATGGTCATACGCTCCTCGCGACTGTTCGCAGTGCAACTTAAGGGCACTCCAAGAACTCAACCCCAGGGCATTCATTCCAAGGAGCTTGTGAATCGCCGAAGAATTTGAGGGGCTCGATCCGGTCCCGGCTGGGCGACCACATCGGATGACAAACGAGAAAGTTTTACAGCCAGTTACTAATCGCGTTTGGGCGGAACATGAGGCCCGATCCTGCGCTTAGGGGAGCGGTTCCATCATTTGACATCAGGTATTCATATTGAGGCAGTAAGATGGCTGACTACCTGTGGGCACGTCGGATCACATCCTCATCGTTGAAGACGATTTTGAAATGGCCCGGGTCTTGCGCCAGGGTTTTGAGCAGGAACGCTTCTCGATCCACGTCGCGCAGGACGGCGAAGAGGGTATCCATTTCGAACAGAGCAATCATTTGCAAGCCATTGTGCTCGACGTGATGCTGCCTGCGAAGGACGGCTTCACCGTCGCTCGCGAGCGTCGCGCTTTGGTCGGCTCGGGCGGCCCTCGACAAATGCAGTTCTTCTCGCGGCTTGCGTTCTAAAGCCGGCAAATATCTTAGGAGGATTAAATGTCCCAGTTACTCTTCTTGATCGCTCTGCTTTTTCCCGCTTTTTTGTCTGCCCAAGCCCCGGCTACACCCACCTCAGGACCCGCGCGAAAGGGGATCTTCGTCACGCCAGACCAGATTTATTCTCCTGCCATTCTGCCGACGCCGCCCGCAAACGAATCCTGGATGACTTTGGAAGAACTGGCAGACCTCCACCACATCGAACAAACTCGGACACCAGCCGAAATCAAACACGCACAGGAGGACGATGCCGAAGAAAGCATCTTCATCTTCGCCGACCTCATGGGCCCCACGTTCAACAAGGAAGCACTACCCCTCACCGCTGTGCTGTCTTCTCACGTGAAGAATGATGAGGGCGTTGTCGTGAACCCGGCCAAGAACTTCTTCAAGCGACCACGTCCCTACCATTTGGACGGCACGCTTCACTCGGTCTGCAAGACCACCACCAATCGGGAAGACTACGGGTATCCGAGCGGCCACGGGACTACTGGCTATCTGGAAGCGCTCACCCTCGTCCAAATGGTGCCCGAAAAGCGGGACGCGATCCTTGCCCGCGCGGATAACTACGCCTATAGCAGGGAAGTATGCGGCGCGCACTATGCCAGCGACGAAGCAGCCAGCAAGACTCTCGCCTACGCCATGATGGGAGTCATGATGGTGAACCCGCAGTACAAAGCCGAACTCGCCGCCGCCAAGGCGGAAACGCGCGCTGCGTTCTTCTTGTCACCGATGCTCACTTCTGACTTGAAATAGATCATTTCGCGATCTTCAAATAGACCCGCCGCGTTCCAGCCGCTTGTTTGCGTGATTCTCGCCTACCCACTTCACGAGGCAAGTCTCTCAATCCAGCAGAAGGTCATTTTCAGATGCACTCCGGTCAACTCTTGCGAGAAGGCGGCGCACATGATCGCGTCAATTCGCCGGGCCGCCAATTCCGGTTTCAGCCCACCTTGCCGAATGTTGGAAACGCATTTCGTTCCGCGTCTCTGCAGCCTGATCTCGGCGCCCAAGTCAGATAAGGCGCCCAAGCTGCCGGGCGAACTAAGCCCTGGACGCTTCCCAATCAGCACGATGGTGAACCGTGCGCCTAGTCGCTCGCCGATTTCGTCACCAATGACGACGCGACCTTGCTGGACAAGACAGACCGGCGCGACACACCAGTCTCCGAGCTGCGGCATCAGAGCATCGATCAAGGGGGGACCCTGGCGATGCACGGCAGTCGCCGACGGTCCGTCCGCGACCACGATGGCCGCATCCCAGTTGCCGCGCGTCAAATGTTGCGCGGACTCCGGATCGAGCTGGCGGCCAAGATCCGGACGGCGTAAATACGTCGCTCGATCCGGGGCCGCACTTTCGAGGATGAGTGGAGGGCCGATGGCGAGCGAAGAAGGATCCAGGGGCTGATGCACGGCATCCCGTGCCCGCGCACGGTCCAAGCCAGGCCGATTAGTGCCTCGCCTTCCTCATACAAGGTCTCTTGTCATAGCCGCCGAGCCGGTCTGATCGCATGCGGTGCTCTCCTTTTCCCCTGCCACGCCCGGCTCGATTCTGCGCCAGGATAGTGGACATGGCAGCGTATGATTCAAACGATCCGATCTACCGGAAGCGAGTTGGTCAGCTTTCATCGGATGAAATGCGTAAGGTGATCAGCGAACTCTCGCCTGAACGCGAAATGCACGCAGGCGTGCGTCTTCTCAATCTTCTGCTTGAGGACCAGGGTGTTCTCGGCGTGATCGGCTTCGTTGAGAAAGGACACATTATCCTCGACGAAGAGGGCAAACTCCTGGAATATGACTTCGTTACCGATCTCGAAAAGCGTCTCTTGAAGCGTTCTCATCCCAATATTTTCGACCGGCGGACATTTCTTCACACTGTAGGTTGGGGTGTTGCGGGAGCCGTAGGAATTCCGTATTACTCGAGCGAGATCGGTGACAAGCTCTGGCTGCGCTTCCGTCAGAACGAGCACGATAACGCTCTTGCCCACATCCATGGGTGGATCGGCCGTTACCTGGTTCCGGGAGCCGAGTTGCTGATCAGTGCGTCTCTCCTGAATGAGATGGTGGTCAACTGGCGTGAGACGAAGCTTGAAGAGGTGTCCAATGTTGTTGCCGAAGCAGTCGAAGTGTTCCGAAAAATCGGTAAGAGTACGAGTGCGGGTCCGCCGGTCTAGCGAAACCAATGGACACGGCAGGAGGTTGGGTTGCCCACCCGCCAGCCCGCCGAGGCTCTCCTGCATCTTATTCCGATGTGCCAGAGCGCAGGGCGCGCTAGCGCACCGCCGGGTCGCGCTCGATCACAAGCAGCGCGAATGTTCCCGGTAAAACCGGACCCTTGCCTCGGCCGCCCGCGGGAGCGAGTCCGAATTTTCCGGACACCACAAAGATGCGGTGATTGGTGGGATCCAACCCCATGTTGCGGGATCCTTGCGGCGTTTCGACCGTTTGCGAGACGCGGTATTGATCCGGCGTGTCCTGATGAATAACGGTCAGCGTGCCATCCGTATTCGATGCAAATGCGTCACCAGATGTCGGATCGTACCCCGCGCCATCGACACCCATGCCGATGGGTACGGTTCCGGGTCTTGTAATAGAAGTCTCCGAAACAGGCGGGCCGCCGCAACATCCCGATGCCCTCGGAGATGGCATATCCACCCAAACCCAACGCAGAAAGCCATCCGATGGACGCCTTCAATTGCTCAGTGTTCATCTGGGATCGTCTGGCAAGTGCCTTCTGCTTGAGGTCGGCCAAGGCCGATAGAAATCGTTCCTGGCTTTCATGAATGGTCACACGCCCATTCTTGCTAAGCTGTGCTTGCCTTCATCCGCAGGCGGCTATTCTCAGCCGCTCATCGCCGCTCTCCCTCCACTTACCAGAGATAGCTAGGTCACAAATCGGCACCATGGTATTCAGTGTATTCGCGCTATGAAAGCTACGGACACTGTTCTCAAGAAGTTGGACTCCGCGGGAATTGCCGCCTCGACGCTCTGCGCCATTCACTGTGTTGTGATGCCGCTTTTGTTGGGAGGCTTGACCGCAGCTGGCGTGGGCTGGCTTCATGATGAGCGCTTGGAGTGGGCGATACTCGCGGGAAGCTTGGCCATCGGGCTGTTCGGCCTGCTGCCCGCCTACCGTCGTGTGCACGGACACAAGGGATGCCTCTGGCTGTTCTGTCTGGGCATCCTGTGCATGATTTCCGGCAGACTCGCAACGCTGCGATCGCTGCCGGACATGCCGTTCATTGCTTGTGGCGCTGCGCTGATCGTTTCTGCGCATGTCTCCAATCGTTACTTGTGTGCCCGCTGCGGCCAGTGTAACCACTCGCATGACGGATGACCACCCTAGAGCCAACGCCCCGTTCACCACACTCGGCACGAATGGACGGGCGCCATCGGCTGACCCTCTTTGCACCCGAAGGCTTTGCGGAACTCCGGCATGTTGGACAAAGCGCCATTGACGCGGTCTTGCGGAGGCGAATGCGCATCGGTCAGAGCGTGCCGCCGGGCGCTCTCCGCCGTTTGGTTCTGGCACCAGATTTGCCCGAAGCCAAGAAAGAACCGTTGCTCCAGCGTGAAACCGTCGACTATCGCAAGGTGCTTTGACGCCGCGGAATCCATAAGAGCCATGAGCGCGAGCCGCACGCCGCCGTTGTCCGCGGTGTTTTCCCCCAACGTGAGCTGGCCGTTCACCTTGACGTCATCCACGGCAGTGTAGTCGCTGTACTGCTTCACCAGGCAGTCCGCGCGTTCCTCGAAAGCTTTGGCGTCGTCCTCGGTCCACCAATCGCGAAGATTGCCCTTAGCGTCATATTGGCGACCCTGATCGTCGAAGCCATGTGTCAGCTCGTGACCGATCACGGCTCCAATGGCTCCGTAATTCACAGCGTCTTCTGCTTGGTTGTCGTAAAACGGAGGCTGGAGAATCCCCGCCGGAAAATTCACATCGTTTTCCTGGGGGTCGTAATAAGCATTGACCGTCGGCTGGCTCATCTCCCAATCCGTCTTGTCGACGGGTTTGCCGATCTTGCCGAGCTGACGGGCGAGTTCGAACCGGCTGGCGCGCTCGGAGTTCCCGTACGCGTCCTCGCGCGCGATTCTGACCGTGGAGTAATCCAGCCAGTGGGCTTTGTCGCCGATCTTGTTGGCAATCGCATGCAACTTCATCACAGCGAGCTCTTTGGTCTTCGGCGACATCCAATCCACCGACTTCAGATCCGTTTCGAGAGCCTTCTCAATTTCGGCCACCATGGTCTGGGTACGCTGTTTTCCCTCCGCCCCAAGCGTCTTCTGCACGAAAATTCGACCCAGAGCATCGGGAAGCTGACCGTCGGTCAGATCGACGCAACGCTTCCATCGCGCGCGCATTTCCTTTTGCCCGTCCAGCGTCTTCCCAAAGAAGTTGAAGCTCTCTTCCTGGAAGGCGGAGGGGAGAAAAGAAACGTTCGAGTGAATCAGATGCCATGTAAGATACGCCCTGAGATCCTCCACGGTGCTCCGTGCGATGACATCGTTGAGAGCTTTGTCGAAGGGCGGGACCGAAACGTCCAGGCTCAGAATCGGCGGCGCGCCTACGCTCCGAAAGAACCTGGCCCAATCGAATCCAGGCGCGAGACTGGAGAGTTCCTGCACGGACATTTTGTTGTACACCTTCTCCGGATCGCGGCGAGTGACGCGGTCCAAGGAGCCGTCCGCGAGCACCGTCTCGATGGTCATCACGGCTTGCGCCATTTTCGCGCCGTTGTCGGCCGTCGTGCCGAGCAGCTCGAACATCTTCTGCACGTGTGCGAGATATTGGCTACGCAAGTCCGCCGATTTCTGGTCGGTCTTTAGATAGTAATCGCGATCCGGAAGTCCGATGCCGCCCTGATCGAGTCCGGCGATCACCTTGGTGGAATCCTTCGCATCCTGCTCGGAGGAGAAAGAAAAGAACGCCGGAGCACCGGCCCGGAACAGGTAAGCGATCAGATCCGCCAAGTTTCGCTTGTCTTCGAGCGCTGCGATGCGGTCAAGATCCGGCTTTAGCGCTCCGATGCCGCGAGCGTCGATCGCCTTCTCGGCCATGCACGCGAAGTAGTAGTCGCCGATCTTCTGCTCCAGTGGACTGCGCCCCGGTTTGGCGGCCGAGACGGACTCCAACTCTTGCCGAAGGATCATGCGGTTGCGATCCTGAAGCTCATCGAACCGGCCGTAGCGGGCCTGATCCGCCGGCAGAGGATGGGATGCCATCCATCCGCCGCAAGAGAATTTGTAGAAGTCGACGCAGGGGTCTGCCTTACGGTCAAGGGACGAAAGATCCACGCCGGAGTGCTGCTGCCCGACAGCGACTCCAGCGGCCAAAAGCACGAGTAGGACGATTTGTCTCATGGCTCCGATCCGGCGGGCCCAATCCCGCTGCCCTGTAGATTAAAAGTGGAACCCGACCGTTCCAGTCACGGAGCGCGGTGTCACGTAGTGTGTGCCGCTGAAGGTAGAGAGAAAGTTGTACAGTGCATAGTTATTGGTCACGTTCACGACCGACAAACGGAGGCTCCACTTGCGTTTGTCGCCATGGAACAAGTTGTCGTCTCCCACGGCGATGTCGAAGAGATTGCGTGAAGCGATTCGCGGCGGATTGTGATCGTCGTCTTCCGTGCCCGCCGCCGGGATCTGAAGGAGCGTCGATCCAAACTGCTTCACGGGGCAGCTGCTGTCGGCACTGATGGCCACGGTGGGTGTCGCACGCACGCTGCCGCAAAAGAGTCCGGCCTGGAACTGCTGATCGGGAGTCAGGTAAGAGGCATCGACGAAGGTGTCGCCCGCGCCGGCGAACGGCGCCGCGCCGGCCACCAGGCCGCTATCGTAGCGCCAGTTGAAGCTGAGCCACGGCCCGCGCTTGAAGGGCTGATATTGCAGGTGAGCGGTGGAATTGAATTTCTCGTCGTGGTCGATGCGGAACACGGTGCTTCCGCCCGGCACGGCGCCAATCCCGGCCACTTGCGGAGTGAAGAACCGGGCCGCCACGCTGGACATCACTACGAACGCGGATAATCCGTGATAGTTGGGGACCGTCACGCGAAACGCGAAACCCGGAATCTTCGAGTTATTCCATTCGACCGGAAAAGTGATCGGCGTGTTGCCCAGGATGCTGAAATCGTAAGCCCGGTGCGTATACTTCCAGATGTATTCCCCATCGAAGACTAAGTAGCGTCCGAATGCCTGCTCCAGGCCGACATGGAACTCATTGCGCCAGCCCGGACCTAGGGGTGACGTGTTGCAAGGTCCGGCGATGGACATGATTGCGTTCACCACGGCGTCATTACAGCCCAAGCTGGAGACGATCAGGTTCTCGTTGAACGGGGTTTCCAGGGTGCGCGCATAGGACGCCCGAATCACAGTGTTCGTGCCTTTGACTTTGTAAGAAATTCCGAGCCGGGGTTCTACTTGGCTTTTACTAGCGAGCCCATTGTAAGCCTCGCCGCGGACTCCAAGGTTGGCCGTCCAGTTGCCGAACGTGATGCTGTCCTGGATATAGGCGGCGAATTGATGGACGTCGGCGTGGCCATTGTACGTGTACACACCGCTGGTGGTTCCCGGGCAGCCGTCTGAAACCGGCAAACGCCCCGTTCGGGTCAGATCATAACACGCCAGAAGAGGATTGAAGTTCGGGTTTTGCTGAAGAGCGCCGGTGCACGCGTTGGGGTTGCCCAGTCCCGGATCGGTAATGGCATTTCCGTCGGAATCCAGACACACGGGATTGATGGTGGGGTCCACGACGCCCAGGGTGTCGCCTTCCGTGAGAATTGTGTCTTCCAACAGAGCGCCTATTTTGAGGTTGTGGCGGCCTTTCGAATACGACACGTTGGCGCGCAACCCCAGGTTCGTGAGCCTCCGATTTTGGCCGACGGTTTCGGCCTGGAGGCCGCCCGGCGTGAGGTCGGAGAAGGGATCGCGGCTGGGGTAGTAATTGAACTGGTCCTGCCGCGCGAATGCGGCGAACGTGAACAAAGAGGATGCGTTCAACACATGCGTCCAGGAGGGCGCGATATTGAACGTCCGGATCTTCGAGCGCTGATCCTGAACCCCGACCACACGGCCGTCGGGACCGAGGCCGCCGTTATCCACCACCAAGCCAGACCATGCCGTGGCATTCTGCGAATCGTAAGAGTTTGGGGTCTGGAACCAGCTCCGCGTATACCCGAAGTTCAGGTTCATGGTGTCTTTTGAGGAGAACCTGAAGTCGAGCCGATCGAAAAGATTCTCCTCGTTGCCGCGATCGTGCAATTCCTGAAACTCGGGCGGATCGAGAAACCGCTGTGTGTTCATACCGTTCACGGAAATGAAGTTCCCCCAGTTCTTATGCCCGTACAGCAGATCGAAGGCCTCCGTGCTGGTGCCGAAGCTTCCGAAGGACGCGGTCGCGTCGCCGTGCGGCTCCATCACCCCCATGCCGGAGCGCGTCGTCGCCACGATCACGACGCTGGTCTTGTCTCCGAATTCGGCGGGAGGCGCTCCGGCGATCACTTCGATCGATTGCACGGCGTCCAGTGGAACCTGGTTCGAGAAGATCTTGCTCTGCTGATCCGTGATCGGCTGGCCATCCAGCGAGAAAGAATTCGAGGCATGATCGCCGAACCCGTGAAACAGGCCGTTCGAATCAGCCGCAATTCCCGGCGAGGCCAGCGTCACCAGCGAGCTGAGCGAGGAGGATTGGCTTTCCAGGGGGAGCTTGTCGAATAGCGCCCGATCCACATCCGTGTGCGTGACCGGGTCCACCTCCAGCAGATCGCCCGCGTCGGCAGTAACCTCTACTGAGGTTGAAACATTTCCGATTTTCAAGCTTACTTTCACGTCCAGCGGCACCGCAGACCGCACGTCCACATCCTGCGTAGCCGGTGCAAATCCCGAGGCGGAGACGCTCAAGTGGTAGGGATTGAAGGGAACGTTGTTGAAAACGAAGTTTCCCTGAGCATCGGTCTGCGCAGTCTGGCTGTATTTAGAAACCGGATTCTGAATCTCGACTGTAGCGCTCTTCACGGTCATGCCCGCCGGATCGACCACGGTCCCATGCACCGTGCCGGAATTGCTGCTGGTCGATTGGGCTAGAGCTTGGTGGGCGAAGCAAAGCAGAACTACGACTGACATGCGGGACGCGAGCATAAGTCTCTTCATTGCCTCAGTATCAGCGGATCAGGACCAGGCGCCTAACAGATTCTTACGAGCGGATAGGAACTGTTCATGAGCGGCCTAGAGCCACGGATGAGCGGATAAACGCCGCAGCGCTACCAGTGCAGGATGTCACGAATGTTGTGGGCCATCCGCTTGCTCACAACTATTTGTAGTGAATTGCTCAGCGTGACCAGCCAGCGCTGGCTGCTCATGGCGCTCATCTTCCGGACGTGGTTAATATTGACGATGGAATTGCGGTGGACGCGCTGGAACTGCTGTCCCTGGAGCCGCTCCTCGATCGCCCGCAACGTCTGGGTCGCGAGGAGTCGTTGTTTGCCGGTCACGATCCAAACCAACTCACCTTCCGCTTGGAAGGCCAGGATCTCGTCCAGGTCCAGAAGGAAGAAGTCAGTTCCCGTCCTGCCCACGATCTTTCTTGCATTCGGCACAGCCTGGGGCGTACTCGCTGCGGCGATGGTCGCAATTACATTTGCGTTTTCAAGCGGATTGCTTCTCAGCTTGAGTGCCCGCTCCACCGCCTTATGCAACCGTGCCTCGCTGACTGGTTTCAACAGATAGTCGACAGCGCCCGCTTCGAATGCTTCGATGGCGTGCTCGTCAAAAGCGGTAACGATCACGATTACTGGCAGGTGTCCCGCCCCGAGGCTCCGCACGACTTCAAAGCCGCCCATCACCGGCATCTGGAGGTCCAGGAAGACCAAATCCGGCTCCAGTTCCGAAATCTTCTGAAGCGCCTGTTTTCCGTTGTCCGCCTCCCCAATGATCTGGATCTCCCGAAGAGCTTCAAGTTCCTCGCGCAAGACGCGTCGGGCAATCGGCTCATCATCCGCGATCAGAGTCTTCATCACCCGCCGATCCATTTCTGTTAGCTTTACACCGGTTTGCTCACCCCGCCGAGAGAATACTTGTGAGTGGCGACATCTTTCTGACAGGCGGGCTCGAGCAGGATGTGAGCGGAACCGACTACCCGACGCGGGCATGGACCTGCGCTTCAGCCTTCAATGGAATGGCGAATTCCACGCGCGTGCCGACTGGGCCCGAATCCATCCGGAGTTCAGAGATGACCAGTTCCGAATGTGCTCCAAAGCAAAGCTGGATGCGCCGCCTGACGTTGGACAGGCCGACGCCCGCTCCGGGTCGATTCTCCAAACGTGGCGGAATCGAAGTTCCCGTACTACCACTGTCCTCCACGGCAATGAGAACCCCGTCGTCGCGGACCTTCGCTCTTACGGTGAGCAACCCACGCCCGTCCTTCGGGGCAATGCCATGCTTGATGGCGTTCTCCACCAGCGGTTGAACGGACAGAACCGGGATCTGAACAGACAATGCTTCTTTGTCCACATCGATTTCGATTTCGAGCCGGGGTCCGAGGCGGAGTCGTTCGATTTCAAGATACGACTTGACGATTTCCAACTCATCGGCGAGCCGTATGAAGATCCTTTCCGACTGGAGAAAGTACCGGAAGATCTCCGACAGGTTCAGCACCGTCCGGCGCGCGCCCGTCGCTTCTCTCGGGATGATTCCGTAAAGGGTGTTCAGAGCATTGAACAAAAAGTGTGGATTGATTTGAGCCTGGAGAGCACGGAACTCGGCTTCGGATACGAGCCGTTGCAACTCGGCAGTCCGGAAACGCTCGATCTGCGCCAAGATCGCTGCAGTAAGACGGCTCAAAGCGCGCAGATCCTCGCTCAAATATCGCCTTCCTCCTTTGCGGCGTCCAAGTAGCAAGTAACAAGCGTCCTCGCTTGCGCCAGGAAGCGGCACAATCGCCTCCGCCCATGCGAATTCGGGGAAGTGGCGCAAGGCGGGCACATCGGAGGCAGGGACCGGAAACATGAGATTGTCAAGACCCCGAACCTGAATGAGGCGATGCTCTGGCACAATCTCGGTGCGGTCCGCGTTCAAGAATTCAACCAAATACTCAACGATCCAGGCGAGGAACGCAGATTCGTCGTTTAGGAGTGCTCCCTTGGTCTCGATCATGCGCAGGGCCGCATCCAAGTCCGGTCGGCGAAACACCACCTTCGTCAACCATTGTTGGGTTTGTGCGCGAGCCAGGGCAAAGCCAATCAGTAACGAACACAGACCGAGAAGCAAAAGCGCTTCATTCAAGGAATTGCCGGAGAGACGTTGATCCACGTCAATCCAACGGAATGTGACCCGGATCGCCACGAACGTAAGGATCGCCGCTACGAGAGCATTCGCCAGGAACCGGACGAACGCGTCGAGAAGCACAAAACGGTAGTCCTGCAGAAGAACGAACAAGGCCAGAGGAATGCCGGCGTGGTGAACGACCAGCTCACTGGACCATGCGTGGAGAGGATGCCCGGCACCGAAATGCACGAACGACATCGCAAACAGGCAGGAGCACATGGCTCCGAACACGCGAGGAGCGCGCGCCTTGCCCAGGCTCGGTACGAGAAACATGATTCCAACAGCCGAGACGACCGTCAGAATGCCGAATCCCACGCTAATTAGCAGGAGCGCGCGTTGCTGGTAGAGGTGTCCCGGTCCCAGCAATTCCCTCAAATGCATGCCGACCGCGATGAGGCTCAGAGCGTATCCCAGGACCACCACGGGTCGAAACAACCCTTCGAGCGAGAGATGCAGAAGAATCGCCGGCAAAAGACTTAGCACAGAGAAGCTAAAGAAGACAATCAACGCTGTGTAGGCGAGGTTATTCGATGACGAAACCAGGACGAACAGCGACCCGACGTTCCAGAGAAACGCGAGTCCCGCGGCTGCGACCGACAGCCAACTTCCGCGAAGCCGTGCTCCGGCCCGGTCGCGGAGCAGCAGGAATACAAAAATACCGAATATAATGGCGCCAGCCGAGTGCCCAAGAATATTTACGATCTGCGGCTCGTGGAGGCTTGGCATGGGGTCACTACTGAGTGGCAGCTCCCGCACCTGCGCCGTCCAGCATCTCGCGAATCGCTTCATATTTGAGCCGCAGCGTTTCTGCCTCATTCGGGTTTGTGGCGGGATCGTAGAGTGCTTTCTCCCAGGAGCCGTACATCGCGTTGGGAAGAATGAACCATTTCGATCCCCAGTAGTCCTGATACGGTTCGGCCAACTTCCGCCGATCCGCTACAGAAGCATTGGCGCCTGAGACGAAATCGTTGAGATCGTCCCCGAACAGAAGAAGAATTCTGTAGTGACGGGCGATCTCCGCGCGTCGCGTGGTCTTGTCTTTCCCCCAAGCGGGCCGTTCGCCCGCGCAGTAAAGCGTGTCGAGATCGCGATCCAAGGGAAACCCTGCCCGCGCCAGGTTTGACCACGTCGCAGGCTTTTGGCTCGCGTCTCTGTTGGTGACGTAAAACACCGCAACTCCGCGCGAGTGGGCATAGCGTGCAAATTCCACAGCGCCGGAAAGAGGCTTTGCCTGCGCTTGGGCTACCCAGCTATTCCATACCGGGTCGTCGTCTCTTACGTCCTTCGTCAAGAGGAGCGCTTGAAACGGCGAGTTATCGAGAATCGTCTCGTCGATGTCCATGATGATTGCGGGAGGAAGGCGGCGGAACACGGTGTCCCTCTGCTCAATCGCCGCGGTCCAGGTTCGGTCCTCAAGGGCCTTATCCAGCATCGCCCCGGCGAGCCGGTATGTCTGAAGAGTCGCTGCGTCATGTTCAACAGCGGTGCCTGCCCACAGAGTGCTATTCAGCGCGGATTGATCGCGGGCCGCCAAGTCGTCCGGGGCGGCGAATCGCGCCCAGAGACAGAGGGTGAAAATGAGTAAGAAACCGCGACGCATAAATGGATTCCGCTCAACCGGAAGAAATGATCTCACCCACGGGGAGAACAACCAGGGCTACCGAATTCACAAAGGCGGCGATGTAGAGTGAGCCGTCGAGGTCTTTGAGACCCAAACGGATGCTTCGCGTTCCTATGACGGCAAACGTGATTGTGCCGATCCAGAGCCAGACCGGCCAAGTGGCGCTGAGCGTGGCAGCGGAGGCCGAAGTTGGCTCAAGGATCAAGCGCGTATGCACCACCAAGGCCAGCACCAGCAGGGGATTCGGAATGACGGCGATAAGCCAGGCGAAGTGATGCCGGTCTGTCTGTCTGATCCAGAGACATAAGGCCAAGAGCCCACCGTAAAACAGTGCGGAGACGAGGGTGATACCGGGCGTTCGAAGGAGTTGGAGGAGCCCATCCACGCCCAGCGATCGAGTGGTTACCAAGACTATGCTTGCCGACGTGAAGGTAACAATAGCGTACGCCAGCAGTCGGCGTACAATCCTGGCATCAGGTCCCATCCTCAACAACAGGAAGTCGCGCACGACGAACGCGGCCAGTATGATCGAAAGGAGGCTCATAGGGCTCTTGACCTCACCTCCTCACCTTGGCTCTGGTTCCCATCGCTGACTTGAGCTCTTGCCGGCAGCGCAATCAGCAAGGCAAGCACAAGAGCCACCAGCCTAACGATAAGGTGAATCAGTGTACGCAGCATCTTAAACAATCGCCATCTTAAACGGCTCAGCATAACCCGAGAGAACGTAACACGGCCAGGGAAAACTCGTCAGCGGTCTAGAACTGGATGTGGCCGGGCGAGTCCAACGACGAGCGGAGGCCCACGCGTGGGGAATCTGGGCGCGATGCGGTCAAAAACGAGACAGGCGGCTCCGGACGCAAAGTGAGCCCGCCTGCCTCAAAGTTAGACAGCCAGTATTCAACGCAATCGTGGGTTGCTCCTTCAGCATGAGCCTTGCCCGTTCGATAAAAAAGACAATTCTTGCGGGAGGATGATTTACGTCAACCTGCGGACTGAAGCGCCCACGAGTGGAGCCCAACCCCTCCCTTACAACTAGTCAAGGCGGACTTCACTCGGTTGCGTCATCGATTCGCCCAGGAGGATACGACTTGCTTGAAGACGCTGCTGCTCGCTAACGTTCCTGAGGAGGTTTGATTTTGGAGCCCGTTAAAAAGGAAGTCACAGTAATCGGCGATCAGTTTCAGCTTGCGCCTGTTCACCGGCCGGGAGCGCAATCATTTAAGCCCCAGGGTGAAGCTTTGACGTGCTCGCTCGTCGCACTTGAACCCCGCTTGTGTTCGGAACCATGTGTCTGTCGAACGCCAAGCCGCTGTTGCGCAAGGGGTTGTGTTTGCGCCATTGCGGCCGCTAGCTACGCGGAGGGTTTTCTGAACAGGCGCGGCACTCGTCGATGACGGTGGACATGGGCAGCTTCAGCGTTTGCGCGACCTTGCGCCAGCTCATGCCCTGCTCCCGCAGCAGGAGCGCCTCGTCGCGCCGGAAGACGCGCCTGGGCCGCCCTAGGACCACACCCTTGGCCCTGGCGTTGCGCACGCCGGCCCGGACGCGCTCCCGGATAAGTCCCCGCTCCATCTCCGCGAACGCCGCAAACAGGTGCAGCAGGAACTTGGACATAGGGCTGTCGGTGCCGGTGTCGATGTTCTCCGTAGGGCTCAGGAACCGCACGCCCAGCGAGACCAGTTCCTGGATGCTGCGGACGCAGTGCGCCACTCTGCGCCCCCAGCGATCTAGCTTCCACACGAGCACGCCCTCGAACTTCCGTAGCCGGGCGTCGGCCAGCAGGCGGTCTAACCGGGGACGGCTGGAGGACGCTCCGCCGAATCCCGTATCGACGTACTCCGCAAAGACCTCCCAGCCGCGCTTGGCGACATACTCGCGGAGTTCGCGGAGCTGCATTCCGCAACTCTGGTCTGAAGTACTGACGCGGGCGTAAATGGCGACGATCATGGCTTGTAACTCAATGAACGCTCTTGTCTTAGCCGCAAGTCAACGGCATTACGCCCAGCTTTGATTCTCTTTGATTAACCGTTGAAAAACACTTGATTCTCGGGCTTTGCGCGCGCTAGAACGGCCTCTTCCGGTTGATTTCGCTTGATTTACACTGGAGTCCGCTTCGGGCGGAACTCTCGCGAAAGTAGTGCCGTTCGCAGAATCAAGAGCCGTCGCGCGGTCCACTACTCGGACGGCCATCTCCACGTAATCGAGATGCCACGCCGCTACGCAACGACGCCATTCGGGAGCAATCCCGGAATCCGCGTTCGACCGCACCGGGATCCTCATTCTGGATCCGGACGAGGTCTCCCGGGGAAAACTGGGGACGTAATCTCGTTACGATTGATCGCGCGAGTGAGCCAAGTTTTGGAAATTTCCGGGACGTTGGAGGTCACCCAGGAAATCCAGTCCATTTTCCGCGATCCCTGGGACCATTTCTCGATAACTTCGCGCGTGCGGGCGACTTTCAACTCGTGTTCCCGGTAGCGGAGCCGCTGAGTCGAAGCTTTCGCAGCCGCCTTATGAGCGCACCCCTTTGAACAGTATCGCTTCTCTTTCGCAGTCTTCCGCACGAAGAACTTTCCGCAATACGGGCACGGACCACCAAATTTGTGACACTCCGGATCCATCACCAAATGGAGAAACTTGGAGCAGGCAAAATCCCAGGTCGTCCAGCCCTTTCCCAGGCTGGCGTACACCACGCCCGGGTGCCAGGACCAGCCACCGGGATGGGGACTGAGCAAGACTCTGCAACGATTTCCCATTTCGACTAAGGTCGGGCAGCCCTCCGGAACCTGAATCTTTACCGGTCGAGGAATGGAGTCCTCTGGGGATCCCGAAGCCTTCCATGTACGGGACAAAGCGCGCCATTTCTCCGTGGATTCTTGCCACGCCTGAATCAACTGCACGAGTTTGGGATGCACCTCTGGCCTGCCCCATCCTTCCGGACCATCGTTGAGTTCCAGCACGAGGGCTTCTACTGGAGTCAAAACGTCTTCCGCTTTCGACATCCTTCCCTTCATAGTTTGTGATTGTACCATCCTCTGCCTTTGCTGCAAGCACGTTCATCTTGAAGTTCCGCGCTCCACGTGTTTTAGTGAAGCCTAAGGATCCGTTTAGGCTTTTAATTCCTACAGAAAGGTGAGTTCATGGAGATGAATCAAAACCAGGCACCAGAGCTGGCAGTAGCGAACTGGCCCATCGAGCGTTTGATCCCATACGCGCGCAATGCACGTCTGCATTCCGCCGAGCAAATAGCCCAGATCGCAGCCAGCATCAAGGAATTCGGGTTCAACAACCCCGTTCTTATGGGCCCCGACGGTGACATCATCGCCGGCCATGGCCGAGCGCTTGCGGCCCGCAAACTCGGCCTCACCGAGGTCCCGGTGATCGTGCTTTCCCACTTGAGCGAAAACCAGAAGCGCGCCTTCATGTTGGCCGACAACCAACTGGCATTGAATGCCGGATGGGATCCTGAAATCCTTCGCCTTGAGTTGGAAGCGCTTACCGAAGCGAACTTTAATCTGGATCTGATCGGATTCAGCGATGAGGATCTCGCAAAGGTGCTCGCTCGTGAGCCCAGTCCAAGAGGATCCGATCCGGACGCCGTTCCTGAACTCCAAGGCAAGCCGGTCAACCGTGGAGGAGACCTATGGGTCTTGGGGGAACATCGCCTGCTCTGTGGCGACGGAACGCAACTTGACGACTTGGCGAGGGTGCTCACGGGGAGGCCTTGTGATCTCGTCTTCACTGACCTTCCGTACAACGTGAATTATGTGGGCAAAGCTGCTTCCCGAATGAAAATCGTCAACGACGATTTAGGCCGTGAGTTCGAGGCATTTCTGCAAGCGGCGTGCAACGCGATCCTTGCCGTCGCTCAGGGAGCGATCTACATCTGCATGTCATCGAGCGAATTGCATCGACTGCACCGGGCCTATGCAGCTGCCGGCGGACACTGGTCAACGTACGTAATGTGGATAAAGAACACGTTTACGCTCGGTCGCTCAGATTATCAGCGTCAGTACGAGCCGATTCTCTATGGTTGGCGACAAGAGGCTGGCCATCACTGGTGCGGTGATCGCAATCAGGGCGACGCATGGTTTGTCGACAAACCATTCCGTAATGAACTTCATCCGACCATGAAGCCGGTTGAACTCGTGGAGCGGGCGATTCATAACAGCAGCCAGACTGGGAATGTGGTCCTCGATCCGTTCGCTGGCGCGGGGTCGACAATGATCGCCTGCGAAAACCTCGAGCGGCATGCCCGCCTGGTTGAAATTGATCCGCAATATGCAGATGTCAGCGTAAGACGGTGGCAGGAATACACAGGCCAAAGGGCCTATCTCGATGGTGACGGCAAGTGTTTTGAGGAGATTGAACACGAACGGGGGGGCTTGGCGAACAGCCCCGGGAGCACCCGATAGGCATGCCAGGCGGACGTCCGTTTGAACCCGGAAATAAATTTGGACGCGGTCGACCCAAGGGAAGCCGCAATCGCAAGCCGGCGCCGACCAAACAGTTGCTGGACGAATTCGCACCACACCTGACGCGCAAGTGTATCGCCTTAGCCATGGAAGGAAATCCGCAGGCTCTGCGAATCTGCATGGATCGTATCATGCCTGCGCCCCGTGACGCCTGCGTACCAATTCGACTGCCAAAGATCAAATCGGCCGCGGACGTCGCTAATGCCGCAGGAGAGGTTACGCGAGGCATGGGGAAAGGCGTTCTATCGCCATCCGAAGGGGAGAAGATGATGAACGTTCTGGAGGGCCAGTCACGTGTCATCGACAACGCTGTTACGGAAAGCCGCATCGAGAAACTGGAACAGCATCTGGCGAGCACGGGCAAGACTGATCCCAGAGGGTCGGGATGAACTACATTTCCGTGTTTCGCGTTGTAAGTAATGCCGATGAGCAAACTTTTATTGAGACCCGCGGGGCCGTGCTGGAGGCGACTTTGGCAGCGTTTGTAAGCGTCCCGGCACCCCTGGCTGGAGCCAACCTATGAAGCATCATCGCCGGCGACTCGATTTTCTTGAAAAACAGATCATCAGCGAGCAGATCCTCCTGCGCATGCCGAACGGCGATACTCAAAGACTCCCTGGGCACCCCAATTACTTGCTCGATCTCATGATGCGCAGCCTCGACGGAGAACAAAGATCGGAGATGGATCTCATCGCGCAAAGTATAACTGCGGATGAACCAGGTAGGGCGCACATGATCGACGTGGCGCGCCTCCTTTATGCCGCGGTAAGAAAACAAATGCAGCCCGGCCAGAGCTCTGTCACGTAAAGATTGTGATCGGCCCATATCCCAAGCTCCGCCAATTCAGTCCGAAAGCCGAGGCTTTCGCGTTTCGTCACCCAGCTTTAGATTGCCGAATTAACATTCTCGAAGGCGCCGTCCGGAGCTCTAAAACCTGGGCGATGATACCTAAGCTGCTATGGCTTTCGCGTTACCCGGTGGCCGGCAAAAGGGTCATCATCGGCGTGACTCGCAATACGGTATACAACAATGTTCTTGACGATCTGTTCAGCGTCATCGGCCTGGGCGCGTTTCAGTACAACAAGTCGTCGGGCGCGCTGACGCTGTTTGGGACACGCTGGCAAGTGATCGGCGCCCGTGACGAAGGATCTGAGAAGTACATTCGAGGCCTGACTATTGGTATCGCGTACTGCGACGAACTCACACTGATTCCCCGCAGTTCCTATCAGATGGTCATGAGCCGCATGTCGCCCAAGGGCGCACGGTTTTATGCGACAACCAATCCGGACAGCCCCTACCACTGGCTGAAGACCGAAGTGCTTGACAACTACAGGCTCCGGGAGGCCAACGATATCTTTGTCGAGCACTTCGATCTTGATGACAACCCTCATCTGGAGCACGAGTTCAAAGAATCCCTAAAGCGCCAGTTCTCCGGCGTCTTTTATAAACGGTTCATTGAAGGTCTTTGGGTGCTAGCGGAGGGCGCCATCTATCGGGACGTCCTGACGGACGACGTGTTCTACACCGACGCGGATCGGCCAATCGCACTCCGGGCTCGCGGCGGTCATCAAGAACACTGGATCGGCGTGGACTACGGCACGATAAATCCCTGTGTCTTTATCGACGCCTATGACGATGGAGTAACGATATGGATCGATCGGGAGTATTACTGGGACAGTCGGGCGCAGAACAGACAGAAGACGGACGCCGAATACGCCACCGATATGGTCCAATTTGTCGGCGGTGATGATCCTCGCAATTGGCCGGGAGTAATCATTGACCCCAGCGCGGCGAGTCTCCAGGTTGAATTGAGGAACCGTGGATTCTGGGTTGTCGATGCGGACAATTCAGTCGACGGCGGGATCCGGCGGGTGAGCGCAATGCTCAACCGTAAGAAGCTCCGGATCAACAAACAGGGTTGCCCAAATGGGGTGAAAGAAATGCAAACATATGCGTGGTCTGAGAGGAGGGCTGAGATAACAGGCAGAGAAGTGCCGATAAAGTCGCACGATCACTATCCTGATGCTCTACGCTACATCGTGCAGACCCGAATCAGTGACTGGCGATTAGTAGCGTAGATATAGTCTTACGATCCAATCCCGACAGCAGCTCTTGCCTCGCGCGCGGCGTTGGACATCCGCTGCTAGAAAATACCTCCGGCCGATCGGGAAACGTCGGCAGTAGAAAATCCGAACCCGGGTGGAGCAACGTAATCGGTACCAGTAAGGCGTCCTTCTCCTTCTGCGGTGCTCCCAGATCCCTAACCTGGTCAAGATACGGATGGAGGGAGGCGAGAGTTCGTAGATCAAGGATCTCGGAGGGTCCTTGGCGGGGCGGGCGGTGGAAGCGTGTTTGTGAGGGCACATGGAATTTTCAACCAACCACATGACCGCTCTTTGCCGGGCGCCCCGTCAAGTTCCGGCCGCCCCCGCCCCAGCTAAGTACTACCGAGTGATTCGATAAGATCGATCGCCCGCTTGGTTCTTGGTGGACTCGATTTTGATGCCGCGTTTGTTGGAAGCGATCGAAATGTAACCGCGGACACTGTGCGCCTGCCAGCCGGTAGCCTTCATGATCTCCGCGAGGGTAGCGCCCTTGGGCCGACGCATCATTTCGATAACACTCGCCCCTTTACTCCCGGTGCGTGGCGCCGAAGACTTCGCTTGGGTCGTGGCAGTGGGTTTCTGGCCGGTGTCTTTCTTCACCGCGCCGTGCTTAGACGTGCGAGCGGCGGCTTTTCGCCGCGCGGGCTTCGTCGGATCTTTGGCGGAGCCTTTCTTCTGGCTGGCCTTCATGGTTTCGACTCCCGGCGCAAGTGCGGCGGTCGGCTGGTTGTTCTCACCCGTGGCGACTTCTTTGCTGATCATATTCGGTATCCTTTTCTGCGCGTTCGGCGCATGACGATTCATCACTCCGGTCGAGACGAAATGCAAGTTCAATCTCGAAGCGCCACTACGCCGGAAGTCTCGTCCAACCCGGAAGCACACCCCACGGGATACTTACGCCACCAATGGACGCATCACGCCGGGCGCGAAAGCGCTCTCGGATTGGATTTCCCACGTGCCGCCTTCAGAGCCGCAAAACGCCTCTTCTGCGTGTCCCAGTCAAGGGATCGAGCCACCTGCCTCAGCGCCTTCTCCGTGATCTGATCCGGGCCGTTTGTGGTCCTCGGCAGGAACAACAACTCTTCCTGGATGCTTGGCGCCAGCTCTGTTAAAGACATAATCTGCGACAATCGCGCCCCGCTGATCCGCCCGGCCTGAGCGATGTCGCGATGGTGACGAATCGTACCTTCACGAATCAGCCGTTCAAACTTGATCGCCAAGGCGAGCAACCGACTGACTCGCGGCACTCGTCCCATCACTGTCCCCGATTCACCACTGTGGGCGCCGGGGCGATTTGGCATGGGCATTTCGGACTCCCATCGCGTTCCGTCTTTGAAATCGATCGCAACTCCGTTCGTGTTCCAGCCGTACTCGATTCGTCGAACGGATGCGTGAACGTTTTCCCAGCTCAAGGCTGATCCAAGCACTGGCTCAAGCTTATGGAGGAGGAAGGTCTCCAAATCCACCGCGGCGACTGAGCCCTGAGTGCATGCGCCTCCTTCCCTGCCCCGTGCCGCACGGCAGCCGTAATACCGATATTTTTGGCCTCGCTTGGTCGTGAAGGACGGTGCCATCGCAGATCCGCACGGAGCGCAATATAGAATCCCCCTTAGCGGCGCCTCTTGCCTCCGATGGCTCTTTCCCCGCTGGTGTTCGCTCCGGACCACTAGCTTCGCGTTCACCTCTTCCCACACGGACTGCTCTACAACCCGCTCATGTTCCCCCGGATACAAAGTACCTTTATGATTTACGCTGCCGGTGTAGAGCACATTCGAAAGCAGCCGCTGCAGCATGGTTCGGTTGAACATCCGCGCCGAATGGCGTTTTCCGTCCCGCGTGCTCCAGACCTTTGTCTTGATCCCGCGGGCATGAACTGCGTGTAGAGCGGCCTCCAACGTTTCCGCTCGCGCAGCGATCTTGAAGATCTCGCGCACATGCGCGGCCTCCTTTACGTTGACGAGCAGACGGCCCCCTTTCATGTCCACGTCATATCCCAACACCGGCCACCCACCGATCCACTTGCCCTTGCGCCGCGCCGCGGACAACTTGTCGCGCGTGCGTTCCGAGATGATTTCCCGCTCGAACTGCGCAAACGAGAGCAGGATGTTCAGCGTCAAGCGCCCGAGCGACGTCGTCGTATTAAAATCCTGCGTGACGGAAACAAAACTCACGCCGCGCCGGTCGAAGCGCTCCATCAGGCGCGCGAAGTCCAAGAGCGACCGGCTGAGGCGATCGACTTTGTACACCACTACACAATCGATCTGCCCTCTCTCGATTCCGTCCATCAAGCGCTGTAGGGCCGGCCGTTCCAAACTCGCTCCACTGAAACCACCGTCGTCAAAGTGCTCGGGCAATGCAATCCAGCCGGTCTGGCGTTGGCTTTGAACATATGCCTCACCCGCCTCTCGCTGTGCCTGGAGTGTATTGAAGGCTTGCTCCAATCCCTCTTCAGTCGATTTGCGCGTGTAAATCGCACAGCGCAGATTTCGTTTCTCCGCCGCCGCTGGTTCCGTCATTTGGTCCCCTTGAGGCGGAAGAAGGAGAATCCGTTCCAACGCATCCCCGTTACCGCGGAAGCGATCGAGCTCAACGACTCGTACGCCTGACCTTGATACTCGAAGCCATCCTTCAACACCTTTACCGAGACCATCTGCCCCTGATACTCGCGCTCCACGGTGGTCCCTGGCTCCGGCAGACGAGGGTCACGACGCGGCCGCCGGGACCTTTCCCGTTCCCCAGCCTCCTCCAACTGGCTCCAGAACTCCTTCGGCGGAAGGACCCTCAGGTCTACGTCGACCGCCAATTCCGCAGCCCGATCCTGGGCTCGCTGGCTCAAGCCTCCCTCCGCCTGCGCCTGGAGGCGCCAGGCGATTCGCCGGAACAAGTGGGCGTGATTCGAAGATCGTGAGTCCTCTCCGAACAGCTCCCGATACCTTGCCTTCAATGCCTTTATCGGTTGGTGGCGCAAACCCTCGATCTCCTGCTGGACTTCTCGATGCATAGACCTCCGTTTTCCTTCGGGACCCGCTGCGTTCTCTGAAGTTATTCACTTCTCCGTCCCATGAACGCTCGTGGGCCGGGCGAATGCAAGTCGGAGAGTCAGAACGGAAGTGGCGGTAAAGGCCTGAACGCGACGGCGACGCGGCACGTGACGGTAGATAGCGCAAAAATAACGCGGGGATAACGCGGAGGCCTGGCACAGTGGGCGGAACGCCTCAAGCTCCAATGCGGCGATTACTGCTTTCTCTTGAACTGGAGAGCGCCTTCGAAGGCCGCCATACCGCTCCTCCGACCAGCTAGGTCGCGTTAGTTTTGGGGTTATTTTAACGCGAGCCTATCCTCTATATACGCGCAACCGCTCTCTGAGACAGAGACCGGTCGGTCATTTGGGGAGCCAAACTTTTCAAAGACTTACCCGCCTCGATTTCTCCAAAAACGCGCCCTCCGTGCCCCACTGTGGGGACTTTTGTGGGGATGCTATTTCACAATACGGAGCAATGACACGTTTGTGACCCTGCTACTTTTGGGTCGGGACAACTCGGGACAGTCGGGACGAGCCCGTAAACATTGGCCTGGACTTGTCCCGAGAGCGCCTGCCGAACTCGGGACACTCGGGACAACGTTGCCCGACGGTCGCGGGTTCCACAGGTCGCATAGCTTCGCTGAGTCAGAAAATCGATGACGAAAGTGACAGTAACCTCAGCCCCTGCAGATAACGAGCAGTCGCGTGCCAAGCCGAGAGCAGCGCGTTCTTAGCGACGTTGCGCACTGCTTAGCAATAGATAACAGGCTTCCGTTGCAAGACTTTACAGAGTTGCCTCTCGCCTCTATAATCGAGTTAGATGATGCCGCAAGCGATTGTGAAGCATATGGAACTGTGGCTGATCGCCCGATTAATTCCGTTCGCGCGGAATCCCCGGACCCACTCCGATTCCCAGGTTGCCCAGATCGCCGCGAGCATAACTGAGTTCGGGTTCAACAATCCAATCCTGGTGGCCACCGCGGCGGGCATCATCGCAGGCCACGGTCGGCTTCTCGCGGCGCGCAAGCTGGGCCTCACCGAGGTGCCTGTCATCGTGCTGGACCATCTCACCGAAGCACAGAAGCGCGCATACATCATCGCGGACAATCAACTTGCTCTAAATGCTGGCTGGGACGAAGAATTGCTTCGCGCCGAACTTGCCGCCTTGTAGGAAGAGGAGTTCGACCTTGATTTGATCGGTTTCGAGGACGAAGAACTCGCCCGCCTGCTCGCTGCGCAGGACGCCACGCCCGGCCTCACTGACGAAGACGCCGTCCCGGATCTTCCGACAACGCCAGTCTCCGCCGCCGGCGACTTGTGGATACTTGGCAACCACAAGTTACTCGTAGGCGACGCCACCAACGGAGCCGACGTCGCCAAACTGATGGCGGGCGACGCTGCGGACCTGATGTTCCTCGATCCGCCCTACAACGTCGATTACGAGGGGTACACGGAAAAGCGCCTGAAGATTGAGGGCGACAGAATGAGCAACGCCCAGTTCAAGGAATTTCTCGAGGCGTCCTTCCGTTCGTGCCGAACCGCAGTCAAGCCGGGCGCCTCGCTCTACGTGTGCCACAGTTCCTCATGGCAGCGCGAGTTTCAGAACGCCTTGGAGGCGGCCGGCTTCGAGGTGCGCTGTCAAATTATCTGGGCCAAGAACACCTTCGCGTGGGGATTTGGTCGCTACAAGTTCCGTCACGAGCCGATCTTCTACTGCCACGTGGCCGGACAGAAGGACCGCTGGTACGGAGACAAGTCGCAGTCAACGCTCTGGGAAGAGAAGAAGCCGGCGGCGAACCGGTTGCATCCGACGATGAAACCGGTGGAACTCGTCGAGCGCGCCCTGCTCAACAGCAGCAAGACGGGAGACCTCGTGGTCGATTTGTTCGGAGGCTCGGGCAGTACTTTGATTGCGTGCGAACGCCGCGGACGGGCTGCACGACTAATGGAGTTGGACGCGCGGTACGCGGATTGCATCATCCAGCGTTATCAGGAATACACGGGCAAGCAGGCCGAGCTGGCGGGAGACGGGCGTACGTTCGACGAGATCGCGGTCGAGCGCCGGAAGGAGGCTGCGTGAATAGAAATAGAACGCTGCCACCGCGAGATCGCCGCCATCGAAGCCGAGTTGCTCGCGGGCAATCCCCATGTCGCGGGGCTGTGCCTCGCGCTCTCGGACTGGTCGGCGGAGTTGAGGATCCTCCCGAACTCGCGGCGGAGCTGCGTGTCGGAGAAGTATGAGCCGGACAAGCCTAGCGAGACGAGTCGACAGATTGGAGCAATCTGATGTTTTCACCGGGCCGCAGTTCTTATTGAACAGACTGGAGACAGCCCTGAACGGTGCTGCACTCCGGATAGCCGGGAAGCTCTTCCGTGCGGCTCCACGCGACCAAGTCGTTCAGAACCGGATTATCGACGATGTGGGAGAACGATTCATCCGCAACCTGAGCGACCCGGAGTTGGACGTCCTGGAGGCGGAACTCACGCAAATGGGTCGCAGCCAGGGAGCAGGTTCGAAGACTAAAACCCGGAAGGCGCGAGCGCTAGCTGTGGAGGTTCTGAGCGTCGAATCGGAGCCGCTCGCAGAATGGTAATGAGCGTAGGCAGGACGGCCGCAAGCTTGTCCACTAGTGGACAAGCCAAAACGAGCAACGCCGCCAGGCGGAACCCGGCGGCGCGAGGGGGACGAATGGTGGAGACTCAGCCTTCGACGGAGTAGGTGCGGGCGCCGTCGTCGCCCTTGGCGGAGATCACCGCCAGCCCCATCTTCTTCCGAACTGTTCCCGAGAGGAATCCCCGCAAGGAATGCGCTTGCCAGCCGGTTGCTTTCAGCAGGGCATCAGCCGTCGCACCGCCAGGCTGCTTCAGCAGTTCCAGAACCTTGGCCGTCTTGCTGCCATCCCGGGCTCCTACCTTCGCACCCTTGCCCTTAGTCGCGGCTTTGGGAGCATTCTTCGCCGGGCTGGCCTCCTTCCCCGCCTTGTCCTTGGCGGGCGCGCCGGGCGCGCGACGTGGCGCACGGGTGGGCTTCCTGGCGGCTGTGGGCTGCTCGCCCGCGGCCGGGGCAGTGGCGGTTTCTTTTGCAATCGTTTTCATGTGGTTTCTCCTTTGTCCGCGATCGTCGCGGTCACGACATGAATCACTCTGGTCCGAACGAAACGCAAGGCAATTCTAGCCCTCGGAGGCGATTGAGCGGCGATGCATAGTCGGACTCTGGCACGTCGATTGAAACAACTGGAGACACGCCTCGTGCCTGTCAGCGAAACGGTCGAGTTCGAGATCAGCTATATCCGCGCGGATCAAACGGTGGTGAGCAGACTCACCCTCAAGAACGGGAGTCAGCGATGGTGGCACGCTCCAGGCCACGAACCGGATGCGCACGAAAAAGACCACTTGATGGGTCCTACCGACCTCCAGATGTCCTCAGATGACCTCAGATGACCGGCCACGGCTCGAAGTTCGGAAGGAAGAAGGAGGAGGCGGTCGTCGCTTTGCTCACGACGCGAAATACCGAGGAGGCGGCGCGCGCTGTGGGCGTGGCTCCGAAGACGCTCTTACGGTGGCAAAAAGAGCCGGAGTTCGAGGCCGCATTCCGGGAGGCCAAACGAGCGGCATTTTCACAGACGATCGGGCGAATGCACCAGATGGCAAGTGCGGCAGTGACCACACTGGGAAAGGTTATGGTCGATCCCGCCACACCGCCGGCCACCAAGGTTCGGGCTGCAGACAGTATTCTGAATCACCCGGCAAAGGCGATCGAGATCGAAGATATCGAGGCTCGCCTGGGAGAACTGGAGCGGGCCGCGGAGAACGCAAAGTCGCGGAGGTGATTTGCGAGGAATCTGTTTGCACGGATCAGTTTGAGGGAACCATGAATCTATTAAGACGTCTGGCGAAGCTGGAACGAGCTGAAGCTCGCAAAGAAGTGCGCTTTGTCGTTCGATTTGAAGGACCCGGAAGCGAAGGCATGCACCAACCCACTGTGGAGGAGATCGAGCACGCCACCAAGGTCTTCACCGTGAGGGTCGTCGAGGCCCGCTCAAGAGATGATCAATCTTGAAAGACGGCTGACGAGGCTCGAGGCGTTACTGACTGACGATCACGGCTCGATTCCTCACTCCCCGCAATGGCGTGCGAACTGGACGGAGCGCATCGACAACATGCTCACAGGCGAGGAGCCGCACACGCGGGGTATCCTCCCGCTGGAGGCCCTGGACATGATCCTGGCGGAGGCAGACTGCCCGTGAGCGCCTTGACTCCTTTCTTCTCCAGAGCCATCCATGTGCTGACCGCACATGCAACTGGAAACCAAGTTCCTACGGCTTCGGACGCCCGTCGAGGTGGGCTCGCGCTTCGGCGACTGGCGCGTTACCTGGGTCGGCGGCTGGACCAAGCATCGGCTGTCGTTCTTGGTGATGGTGGTGAAGCTTCCGGAGGTGAAGCAAGATGAACGCGATCGCCACGCGATTACGCCGGCTGGAGACCGCGCACATGTCGGCGAATCGAGACGCCCCCGTAGCACAGCCGATTCTCGCAGCGAGGCATCGTCGCCTGGGCGCGGACGGCAAGCCGCCTGAGTTTCCCCAGGGGAGCTTCGACGAGTGCCGCACGATCGCCGATCGCATCAGTCGCTCTCGCCAGCTTCTCATGCTGCGCGGGTCTTAGCGAACCCAAAATAGCTACCGATAATGGTGGTTATCGTTGCCCGCTCCTTGAACGCTGTGCCTGGGGACTAAACGATGCTCACACGTTTGCCGGCCAAAGCAGACCAATTCCGGGGCGGAGACCTCACGTCACGTTGTGATTGGACGCTCAGCCCTGGCTTTCTCCGAGTGGCGCGTCATCCGGTCGGAGCCGTTTGCAGGTTGCCGGAACGCCGTTTGTGGCTAGCTCGCCGATTGCCACGTCACAATGGAGCTACGTCTCATCGTGAGCTGCCGGCCACGCTTCTAAAGCGCGCGCGGCTGCATGCTACACTTCGCCAATGCGTGCCTTGCTCTTGGTTCTTAGGATCCTTTGCTGTGCGGGAATGCTTCGCGCTCAATGGATCAACTATCCAACCCCAGGACTGCCTCGCACTACGGACGGAAAGCCGAATCTTTCAGCTCCCGCGCCCCGCACGTCCGAAAAGAACCCCGACCTAACCGGCGTCTGGATCAGCATCCTGCCGCCGCGTCAAGCGCCGGGCTCGGATTCAGGCGAGCCAACCTTCATGAACATGGAGAACTTCCTAGCGCCTCGCTCATCGATGGAGATGCTGGCGCCAGCAGCTGCGCTCTACCAAGAACACCGCCGCACTCTGGGTGCGAACCGCCCGTCCGAGAAGTGCCTGCCTCACGGAATTCCCGACGCCATGGTGATTCCCGGGACGCCCATGAAAATCGTTCAGATGCCTGGGTTAACCTTGATCCTTTTTGAGGAGTTCGCGCGCTTCCGGCAGATATTTACGGACGGCAGGCCTTTCCCAGCGGACCTGAATCCCGCATGGCTTGGGTCGTCGATCGGCCACTGGGACGGAGACACGTTCCTTGTGGAGACTGCCGGTTTAAATGACAAATCGTGGCTTGACGATTATGGTCATCCGCATAGCGACGCTCTGCGCACCACCGAGCGGTTTCACCGCGTCGACGTCGGACATATGGATCTGGAGATCACGTTCACCGATCCAAAATACTATGCCAAGCCCTGGACCACCCACATGCAACTCCGACTCATGCCGGACACCGATCTCATCGAAGATGTCTGCGACAACGAGAAGGACAACGCGCACACGATTCGGTAGAGGGAGCGCACCGCTTCACGCCGTTCTTTGACAATGTCTGACCCGACGGTCAACACATGCAGCTAGAAACGAGATTCTTGCGCCTTCGAACGCCTGTGGAGTTAGGCTCGCGCTTCGGCGAGTGGCGAGTGACCTGGCTGGGCGGCTGGACCAAGCACCGGCGCTCGTTCGGTGTGATGGTCGTCAAGATCCCGCGCCCACAGCCCCTGGGCCCTAAATGCCGAAGTGGTCGCGATACGGCGGATCGATGCTGAGCTGGTTTTTTCCTCTGGGAAGCTACTCCTATGATACGTTTGGCGCCTGGGAAACATCATCCTTAATGTGAAGTTATCCATAAGGCCAGGTACGATCCTGGTGACCACCATTCTGGTTTCTACGGCCGTTCTGCTGCCGTCCAAGGCCCAACGGTCAAAATCCTCGTCGGTCGAACGAGGCCGCTATATCGTCGAATCCGTCGCCATGTGCGAGCAGTGCCACACGCAACGCGACGAGCACGGCAACCCGGATCGACCCCACTGGTTGATGGGCGGCTCGATGACGATACTTCCGACTTACGCCGCACCCGTATGGGCCACGCGCGAGCCGCGATTGGCCGGCGCGCCTCCTGGAACCGATGAGGAGATCATCCGCTTGCTCACAACCGGCATCTCACGCACCGGTCGCCCTCCGGATCCTCCCATGCCGCCGTTCCGCATGACCCGGGAGGATGCCGAGGCGGTGCTGGCTTATCTAAGGTCACTGTGATTGTGAATCCAACGCAGTGCGCGAGTCGAGCCATGTGAATGGGGCCGCAACATCCAGAAGAACCTTCCGATCATGAATAAACCATGTTCCTCTGTCCTTGAGCGGTCCTTCCCAGGATCGAACCGGGATAGTTTCCGGTTTGCCCGTGATACAGGATCAATGGGATTCACAGCCAACTTGATTGGGATAGAATCGAGTAACGGCGCGCCCTGAAAGACGCGTAGTTCTTGCAGGCGCAAGTCCTGCCCGGGGTAAGCGCCGGAGCGCCGAGCCCCATTTGCGAGCGAGGGGCAATGAAATACCTGACGGCTTTGTTTCTGCTGGCCATGGCGCTGGCTTCTCCGGCGCGGGCCGCATCCACGCTCTATGCGGCAACCAGTCTGGGACCCTTCAAGAGCACCGACAGCGGTGTTACCTGGATTCAGCAGACTGTGACGGCGAATGATCCGGCGCTCACGGGAGTGCCGAAGATCCTGGCCGTCGTGCTCGACCCGCAGACGCCGTCGACGGTGTATGCGATCGGAAAGTACGACCTCGCGAACGGCATGCCGCTCGCTTTTCTCAAATCCACAGATGCTGGGGCAAACTGGTCCGTGGTCTCGAAGCCCACGTTTACCTTCACCGGCACCGACGGCGGTTCGCTCACGATCGACCCGGTGAGGACCAATGTCCTCTATGCCATGAACAACAGCGGAGGCCTGGAGGTAACCACCGACGGGGGCGTCACCTGGAGCGCGCCGACGATTCCCAAACCGACGGGTTCCGCGAGCCAAGGTACACCCAACCAACCAGGCCTCAACGGAGTTGCCACCGATCCGAACCATTCCGGCGTGGTCTATGTGATCGGTGGCAATGCTTCCTTCCACCCAGGCAAAGGTTACCTCTTTAAGAGTACGGATTTCGGGAACACGTGGACCCTTCTCACGTCAACGGCCGGGTTTGGCCACAGGATCTTTATCAACCCGAAGAACAGCCTGGAGATGTACGGCACCAGCATCTTCAATATTGGCTGCACCGATCCCAGCGGCCTATGCGGAATTTACAAGAGTACCGACGGCGGGCAGAGTTGGACAGAGTTGAACATTCCAGAGAGCGTGGTGCAGACCATTGGAATCGACGTCACTCCGGGCCTGCTCTATGCATGGGCGTATGACGGTCTCGAAGATGCAAATGTGTATCGAAGCGTCGATGGCGGGATTACATGGAAGACGGTTTTTCCGGATAGTACATCCTTAGTTCCCAATTTCGGATACGTGGTCCGCGCCGATCTGAACGCGGCCAACACCGCCTACGCGGTTGGGCCCAACGATACGAGCACGGTTTCGAAGACCACCGATGGAGGCCTCACCTGGACACCGTACAAAGTGCAGGAAAGTTATAAGTGCGGTAATCAGATTTGCATGATTCCGGCGGTGATTTATGATTTAGTCGTGGCGCCGCAGGCAGCGGGCCCATCGCAGCCGCCGACGATCTCCCTGAACGGCGTGGTCAACGGCGCGAGTTTTCAGCCCGGCATTGTGGCGAATTCCTGGGTGACCATCCAGGGCGCCAACCTCGCGCCCAAGACCGACGACTGGAGCAATTCCATCGTGAACGGCGCGCTGCCTACGTCGCTCGATGGCGTCAGCGTCAGCATGGGAGGAAAGCCGGCGTACATCTATTACATCTCTTCAGGCCAGCTGAATGTATTGGCGCCCGATCTCGCGCCCGGATCCGTTGCTGTCACGGTGACGAACGGCGGCGTGACCAGCGCGGCGGTAAACGTCACGGCCAGCCTCTACGGGCCGGCGTTTTTCCCATGGCCGGGAAGTCAACCTGTGGCGACGCGTCAAGACTACAGTTACGCCGTCAAACCGGGGACCTTCGGCAAAGCAACCACCACGGTGGCCGCCAAGCCGGGGGAGGTGATCATCCTCTGGGGCACAGGATTCGGACCCACCTTTCCGGCGGCGCCCGTGGGCGTCGCGGTCCCAGCGACCGGAGGTTATACAACGGCGTCCGCTCCCACCGTCAGCATCAACAATCTACCGGCAACGGTCTATGGGGGAGCCCTCGCTCCGGGTGCAGCCGGCTTGTATCAAATCGCGATCCAGGTTCCCGGCACACTCGCCGATGGCGACTGGCCAATCCAGACCAGTATCGGCGGGGTCACCTCGCCCACCGGGATCGTCCTCTCCGTACATCAGTAGCCGATAAAGACGAAAGGCACACCTTCCATGAACTCCGCACCTCGCTTGATCCTGCTCGGAGTAACCGCTCTCGCGCTCTGCCACGCCCAAGCAGTGATTACCACCGTGGCCGGAACGGGAACCCTGGGTTATGCCGGCGACCAGGGCCAAGCCATCAACGCCAAACTGAACATTCCTTCCGATATGGCCACGGACTCCGCGGGCAACCTCTACATCGTCGACCGCGGCAACAACGTCGTCCGCAAGGTGGATCCTTCAGGCGTCATCACCACTTTTGCGGGCAATGGAAAGATGGGATACACGGGAGACGGCGGACCGGCCATAGCAGCCGAGTTGTTTCTTCCCGTCACGATCGCGGTGGACAGCGCCAATAATGTCTACATCGGGGATCAGGGCAGCAACGGCATCCGCAAAGTGGACACCTCCGGCATGATCAGCACGTACCTCGTGTTTGAAGAGGCGAGCGGCCTGACTTTCGATTCCTCCGGGAACCTCTACGTCGACGACCATAACAGCTTCATGTATAAAGTGAGCCCCTCCGGAACCCAGACCACGATCGTCGACCGAGGCTTCGGCTACGCTGGCGACAACGGCCCGGCGCTCACCGCCAAGATCAATTTTCCGAATGGCATGGCCGTGGATAAGGCCGGCAACATCTACTTCGCCGACAGCGGCAACAATGTGATTCGAAAAATCGACACGAAGGGGATCATTACTACCGTGGCGGGCACCGGCTCCCCCGGATTCACCGGCGATGGCGGCCTGGCTACGGCCGCCAAACTGGGCATCGGCCTGACCAACCCCACCCAAGGCGTAGCCGTGGACACCGCGGGAAACCTGTTCTTCGCCGACACCCAGAATCATCGTGTTCGCAAGGTGGACACCTTGGGAATCATCACCACAGTTGTCGGCAATGGCAATCTCCTGAACCTCGGCGACAACGGGCCGCCCGCCAGCGCGGGTCTTATCCAGCCCGAGAGCTTGAGGTTCGACAGCGCCGGGAACCTCTATATTGCCGACACCGGCCACGATCGCATCCGCAAGGTAACCGGCCTGTCAGGAGCGAGCGGCGGCTCGGGCCCTCCTGTAATCTCCGCCAACGGCGTGGTCAACGGCGCGAGTTTTCAGCCCGGTATCGTGGCGAATTCCTGGGTGACCATCCAGGGCGCCAACCTCGCGCCCAAGACCGACGACTGGAGTAACTCGATCGTGAACGGAAAACTGCCGACGGTACTCGATGGCGTCAGCGTCAGCATGGGAGGAAAGCCGGCCTATATCTATTACATCTCCGCGGGTCAACTGAACGTCTTGGCGCCCGATGTCACTCCCGGATCCGTTTCCGTCACGGTGACGAACGGCGGCGTGACCAGCGCGGCGGTGAACGTCGCGGCCAGCCTCTACGGGCCGGCGTTTTTCCCATGGCCCGGAAATCAACCCGTGGCTACGCGTCAGGATTACAGCTTCGCCGTCAAAGCGGGCACCTTTGCCGGCGCTACTACCGTGCCTGCCAAGCCCGGTGAAGTCATCATCCTCTGGGGCACTGGATTCGGCGCGACCATTCCCGCTGCGCCATCGGGCGTTGCCGTGCCGGGCGACCAGGCTTACTCCACGGCAACTCTCCCGGCGGTGACCATCGGCAACGCTTCGGCGCTGGTGTACGGGGCGGCGCTGGCTTCGGGGTCGGTGGGACTGTATCAGATCGCCATTCAGGTTCCACCCACGCTGGCCGACGGCGATTGGCCGATTCAAGCTTCCATCGGCGGCGTGACATCGCCCACCGGCGCAGTGTTGACAGTGAAGCGATGAATCACCGTTTCACGTTGTGAACAGCGGGCGCGGGAGCGGGCACCTGCGAGGCGTGCGAGTGGCGGCCGATAATGCTCCTTAACGGGCCGCCTCTGACCTTCCCTACTTGATCGACCTGTCTCCCTAAAACGTGAATCCGATCTTACCTACAAACGTTCGAGGCTGAAGGAAATGTGTGCCGCTGAAAGTTGAGAGGAAATTGTAGAGGGCCACTTTGTTGGTGAAGTTGTCGATGTCAACCGAAGCCGTGATGCGATGATTGCCTTCCCGGTGCAGCAGATTATCGGTTCCGATCCCGAGGTTGAGGATGCTGCGAGATTTTACGCGGTCCGGATTGTGGTCGTCATTCTCCTGGCTGGCAAAGGGGCCGTAACCGCCTTGCGGCAGTGTAACTAGCTTGGACGTCACCGCACCCATTGTGCCATTGGGGTTAGTGCAATTTGTGAGCGGGCTTGCGAGAGTGGCGAGGGTGCCATTGCACGCGAGGCCGATGGACACCTGCTGATTCGGAGTGAGGCCAGTCAAGGCAAAGCCAGCGTCGGGAACTCCGCTGACTACCAATCCGCTATCGAAGCGTTCCGTAAGGGCGATCCACTCGCCGTTGTGCAGGCGCTGGTAGCGAAGGCTGAGAGTGGATTGGAAGGCCTGATCGTGATCGATGCGGAACACGCCCCCAGCGAGCGGCGCGCCTTGCGGGATCAAGCCTCCAGTCTCAGGAGGATAGTAGCGGGCGCGAGTGTGGCCGAAGGTCCAGTACGCCTGAAATCCGTGCAGATTGGTCGTGCTGACTCGGCCCGTGACACCGTCCAGCTTGGAATTGTGCCAGGCGATGGGAAACGTAATCGGGGTGTTCAGAAGCGTGCTGAAATCATAGGCGTTATGCGTGTACTTCCAGAAATAGTCCGCGTCAATCAGAAAGATCTTGCCGACGGCCTGCTGGAATCCGGCGTTGAACTGGTTACGGAAGCCTGGTTGAATCGCAACAGCAGTGGATCCGAACAGGTTGCCTGCCAGACCGCCGATTCCGGTAGCATTCGAGAGCAGCAGGTTCTCGTTGAAGGGAGTCTCAAAGGTGCGGGCATAGGCAACCCTTAGGACGGTTCCCGTCTTCTTGATGTTGTACGCGATGCCGCCACGCGGCTCCGGTCCGGTCTTGGAGGTCAGTCCGTCATAGCGGTCCAGACGCATGCCGATGTTGAACTGAAAATTGCCCACCTTGATGCTGTCCTGGATGTAGAACGCATATTGATTGATGTTGGCGGTGGCGTGGAAGTTGAAGAGGTGTCCGTTGCGGGAGAGATCGAAGGGCAACAGGCTCGGAGAGAACGGAGCGCCGACCAGATCTGGATTGTTTGCGGTGGCCGGTTCGTAACCCGCCCCTGCGCACTGGCTGGTGCTCGTGAGTGCCGGATCAGCGATCGCGTTTCCGCCCGAGTCAATGCACGGCGAGTTGAAGCTGGGGTCGGTAATGCCGAAGCCGAAATTCTCCAGCAGGCGGGTTTGTTTGAGATCAACGCCGTACTTCAAATCATTCCGTCCGATGCTGGTCGCGACGTCGGCCTTCACACCCCAGTTTAGAAGCTGCCGGTCTTGGCTCTGCGTGGAGGGAAAGTCGTCGAACGGATCAGCGCTGGGATAGTAGTTCAACTGATCCTTGCGAACGTAAGGGTTGATGGTCAGGAGACTCTTTGTGTTGAAGGTGCGCTGATAGCCCGGTGCGATGCTCCAGCTGAGCACGCGCTGGCGCTGATCTTGGGTCAATTGGTCATAGTCGTTCGGAATCTGAAACCAATTGCGCGCGGTGAAAAGGTTCAGGTGGAAGACGTCCTTGCCGTTGGGCTGGTAATCCATGCGGTCGAAAATACTTTGGCCGTTGCCGGTGTCATGGATGTTCGCAAACTCGGGCGTGTCGAGGAATCGGTCCGTGCGGATTCCTTCGGCCGCCAGGAAATTGCCGAACTTTAAAGTTCCAAAGCCCAGGCTGACATTGCCTCCAGCGGTGCCGAAGTTTCCGAACGTCGATTCCACGTTCCCGAACACGCGGGCGGCGCCAAGAGCGGATCGTGTCGTGATCTGCGCCACAAGGCTGCTCTTGTCGCCGAATTCGGCGGCCGGAGTTCCGGTGGTGGCTTCCATGCTCTGGATCGCATTGGTGGGGAGCTGAGTCGAAAATAATTTGCTCTGTTGGTCGCTGATGGGCTGGCCGTCCACCACAAGCGTAGTCTGGGCATGATCGCCGAGAGGATGAAAGAAGCCGTTGCCGTCGGCGGCGACCCCGCCAGTGCTGTAGATAATGGCCTGGCTGAGACTGCCGGCAGGGTCGAACGCGGGGAGCTTCATCATCAGCGTCCGGTCCACGTCGACATGCGAAGAGGGATCGAGTTCCAACGCTGCCGACACGCCCCCTTCGACGGTGATCGTGTCGGTCGCCTCTCCCAGTTTCAGCATGGCTTTGACTTGGAGGGGAATCGAGTTCTTGATGTCGATGTCCTGTGAGAAAGAAGCGAAGCCAGGAGCGTTGATGTCCAAGTGGTAGGGGTTCGACGGAATGTTAGTCAGACGGAATGTTCCATCGGTGGCCGATGCAACCGTCTGGTTATAACCCGTAACCGCGTTGTGGATGCTGATTTTTGCTTTCGGCACGGACGCACCCGAGGGGTCGGCTACGACGCCTTCAATCGTTCCAGCATTGCCCAGGGATTGAGCGAGTGCGACGCCGGAGCCCACAAGGAGTAAGACAAAAGAGCAGAGCAGTCTCTTCATTGCCCCAGTATTGCCGGGGGCGCTCTGCGGACCTACAGAATTCTCGCAGGCGGATGGCATGTGTGAATGAGCGGTCTGAAACCCTCGACAAGCGGCCTTGGTCAAGGATTCAGGAACTTGCGAACACTGTGGGCCTGGCGCTTGCTCACTACAATTTGGAGGCCGTTGCTTAGGGTGAGAAGCCAGCGTTGACTGCTCAGTGCAGTGATTTTCCTTACGTGATTGACGTTGACCAAAGCATTCCGGTGAACCCTTTGGAACGGCTGTTGTTGAAGATCCACTTCGAGGGCAGTTAGGGTCTCGTTCGACAATAACCGCTGCTTGGCCGTTACGATCCAAATCAGCTCTCCTTCGGCCTGAAAGGCGAGCACTTCATCCGTGTTGAGAAGAAAATAATCGCTTCCCCGCTTCCCGACGATCTTTCGGCTCGGTACGGTGGGGGATGGGGAGGCGTAGTCGAATGCATCCACGATCTGCGCGACGTCATTTGCGATCTTGAGCGGGCTATTCCGAAGGAGCATTGCACGAGCCACCGCCTTCTGTAGCCGGGCTGTACTTACGGGCTTGAGAAGGTAATCCACGGCTCCGGCATCGAAAGCCTCGATGGCATGCTCGTCGTAGGCTGTGACGATCACCACGATGGGAACGCGTCCGCCGCGACCCAGACTGCGGACCACTTCGAAGCCGCCCATCACCGGCATTTGTAGGTCCAGGAAGACAAGATCCGGGGTCAGTTCCTTGATTTGGGCCAAAGCCTGTCTGCCGTTTTCCGCTTCCCCTACGATGGCGATCCCTGGAAAGGACTGTAGTTCCTCCCGCAGAAGCTGCCGCGCGATGGGTTCGTCATCGACGATCAGCGTCTTTATCACCCGTGTGCCCATTGCAGTAGGGTTTACACGACTTCGCATCATTCTTCGAGAGAATAATCACGAACGGCCTAATTCGCGTGGTCAGCGGGCGCAATCCGAAGATGACCGGACGATCTGGTAACCGGCCACGGGCGTCGCGACTCAAAGGCGCCGATAATGAGTCATAACGTTTCCTCTTTACTTGAAAGCATCTGCGCGAATCGGCAGCTCGTCCACACCCGAGCAATCTCCGAGTGCCGAGTGATGCGGTACATGGCGGCGGGTGCGCTGTTTTCGGGCAACCGAATAAGGCAAACTAAATCTGATACAGTCTGCAAAATGGGGGGCACGATGACGAGGCCTTTAGGCGTCGCGTCAGGTTTGTTGGTGGGTCTGCCGAGTTTCGGATTTCAGATCGCCGAGCCACCCAAATCCGCTCTTGAACGTCGCGGCCTTTATCACGCGGACATTCATGGAAAGTTCGTCTCCGCCGCGGGCGACGCTGTTGCCGGTGTCCACGTCCAATTGAACGCCGGCCGAGTTCGGTCCCTCCCCTTGGCCGACGCCGTGACCGGAGCGGACGGTGCCTTCCTGCTTCGCAACGTCAATAGTGCCTACATGCCGGACCTACGATGGTACCCCCCGGACGGCTGGATGCGCGGCGGAGCGGCGCTCCTGGGAGAAAGCGGGACGGAAATCGATGCGGGCACGATTCGTCTCCAGCCGGATACCGTCATCCGCGTGTCGGTAGAAATCGTGGGCGGACCACCGCGTGGGCCTCGCGACCGCGAGCCGACCGTCGTTCTTCAAGGAAAAGGTCAGCTGGGGCCGCGCATTGTCGGGGAAAAGCTGGGGGCATTCCAGATTCTCCGGCAAATTCCCTTTGAGGATGGCAATTGGGAGATTTCGCTTTTCGCCAACAACAAGTCTGAATATTACCGCGCGCCGCTTCACGTTCAGCGAGGTCGGCGCGACGAGGTATTCGTCCTCCGTCTAATGCGCGATACGCTGAAATCGCAGAACCAATACAGCTCGGAAGGGAAACTGGAAGTCTCCGAGATGATTCTGCCACCTGTTCCCGCGGAGCGCGACTTTATGGCAGCGGGACGAGTCCTCGCGCCCGATGGAAGCGTGATCGAGGGTGCCATTGTCGGCGTCAATGATTTCGCACTCCGCCGGACTTCACCCCGCTGGGTGGTTTCGGACGGGCAGGGGCGGTTTCAGCTCACGTACCGGGGCACTTCTTGCGCAGGCCCCTCTGTGTCGCATGGCGACTCGGATTTCTGGTTCTTCCCCTACGACCCCGGCGCGGCCAAGGTGACTTGCGACGAGGAGTGGAAGGATCCGCGCGATCTGGTGATGCCGACGGCCACGCGGCTCGCCCCGCGGATTGAAGGTCTGGACTCCGCCAGCGTGCAGCTCTTCTGGTGGCACGATTCTTTTGGATGGCAGAAGTTCTCCTCGCTTCACCCTTGGGTTTCGGTGGGTGGATTCGGTGAGACGCAAGTGAAGGCGGAGGCGGAGGGTTTCCTACCGCTGGTTCGCTCCGTGGACCATCCTTCGTTGGACCGGACAAAGAAGGAGCAGCCGCCCGCGGAGACGCCGGTTGCGTTCCTCTTCGACCGCGGGTTGCAACGCGAGCTTCTGGTGCTGGCGAACGGGAAAGCTCTGTTCGGCGCAACCGTGGACCTGGAACTGATCGAAGACCTGGAGAAAGATCAACGGCGTTCGCTGAAAACATACAAGACAGCGGCAGACGGCCGCATTCGCTTGAGCGGCGGCGGCGATCAGACCGTAGAGGCATTCGTTTACGCCGATGGATTCGAGCCGAGCCGTGCGATCTGGAATCCCGGCTCCGTCCTCACCTTCGACTTGCGTCCTCGGTCCGCGACCTTCTCGTTCGCGCCGAACCCGTCCCTCTCGGCGGCCCGAGTGCGCGAGACGAATTCGCCGCAGGCGGCTCGCACGGTGAAGCTGGGTGCTTCCGCAGCGGAAGCGAGAGTGGCACCGGGCACCTACGACATCACGGTTTACACCGAGCGCGGTCAGGTATCCTCCTATCAACGGGTGGCCATCGCACCGGGAGAAACCAGGACGGTCGAGGAGACGGCGGATCAACGGCCACGCCTAACGGTGCGCTATCCGGAAAGCGGCTGGCATGCCGCGATCTCCGAATCGGCGCCCCGCGGCGGAGCAACCGGCTGGGCGGTGATGATTTCCGTAGGCAACTCGCTTACCTTCAGCGACGTTCCGGCCACTCTCGAGCGCGAGTCCGCGCGCGAGGCCGTCTTCCTACTTTCGCGTGCCGGAAAGGTGCACGTCGAAATGCGGCGGGCCAGTCAGACGTTGAGCTTGTGGAGAGATATTGAAATGAGACCGGGAGAGTCCGCGGCGATTGAGGTTCCTTCGCAGGAAGCGACGCTCAAAGGATCCATGCGTAGCTACGACGGGGGGCTCGGCTTTCCCTTGCGCGAATGGTCGGCTTTATCTATGCTCATGAGTGCGATCCAATGAAGCTCACGCTAACGGCAACCATTGAAGGCCGGAAGTTGAACCAGCGCACGATGATCCCCATTCGCACGTTTCCCGTCACCATTCCGTATGGGTCGACGCTTGAGAACATCAAGGAAACGGGAGAAGCGACACAATTCTCGTATCTGGGGGAGCTCTATGATTGCCCGACGGATCGCCTCAAAGCGGCGTCCCGCCCACTCTAGCAGCCAAAACAAGCGCCTTCCCCACTTGTATTGAACAGCGCGAGCTAAAACAAGAACTTCCGATAATAACTAATATCGTTGCGCTCCGAGTGCGCAATCCATACGATCGCGTACTCGCTGGCGCTCATGGGAAGCGACGACCCACGACCGCCGAGGCGTTCCGGGTTAGCGCGCGTTGGTGGGCATGGTGCAAGCGAAATTTGACGCGTCGTTCACGTCTCCTGTACCACGATAAACCGCCGTTTGCGGATACGGGCATAGGGGACGGGTCAGGGTCTTCGTGGGATCGTTCACGGCTCTCCCCGATCCAATAAGTTTTGCCGGAGCCGCGCCGCGTTCGACCCAAGTATCCAGGGCGGAGAGGATATCATGCTCGGCATCCGCGCGCGCGGAACTGCGACCATTGCCGAAATCATTGGGGCCGATGCCGCCTCCACAATGCGCCATGCCAGGAACCAGAAACAAGCGATAAAAGTCGATCGGGTCTGCGCTCGCGTGCCTGGCGTCCGGGACGCGGCTGAAAAACGCCCGTACGCTCTCGTAGTACTCAATCGAACTCAGCGGCGAAATAGCCGCGTCGCCCCAACCGTGATACTGAATCAGCTTGCCGCCATTGTCTCGAAACGAACGTAGATCGGGATTGGTGGCATTCAATACCGGCCCGGCCTTTGCGTCGCCAAACTCGACATCCCTATCCAAGTTCAGCGTGTGGAAGTCCCAGTTCGATTGCTCGAAAACTGCCTGCCCGTAATAGGAATTTCCAAAACTCGTCTGAGCGCCCCCGGTGAGGATCCAGGTCGACCAGCCACCCGGAATAGCCTCGGTGCCCACGGGCCATCCAGGGAAGATTTGTTTGCCAGTGCGGGGGTTTTTGGGGCCGCCATAAATCTTCCGTAGTGTGGCCACCTGTCCCTCGGTCATGCAGTCGGGTGCGTCGCCCGCCTTGCACAGCAACGAACCTGGATCGAAGCGGCACGCTCGCGGATCTTCAATAAGACCGTCCTTTACTCCGTCCAGCGCATCGCATGCGGCGACCACCGCGTTCTGGATAGCGGGGAGCTTCGCAGGCGGGATCGGGGTCTCCGCCATCGCCTGCTCATTCCAGACGAACCCGGTGAATAAGTGGGACCAGTTGCTTGCAGGCGCGCCCGCGATAATGCCGTCGAAATCCTCCGGGTATCGCTGTGCTTCCATCAAGGCCTCTCGTCCGCCGTCAGAGCAACCGCTGAAATAACTCCGGTCGGCATCGCGGCCAAAGAAGGCATGCAGGATGGCCTTGGCCTGGACGCCGGTTTCATGAACGGCGCGATAGCCGAAATCGATCAGCTTCTCGGGATGGCCAATCGCCCACGAGGCGCCCGGACTGGCGCTCTGATGGCCATCGTCGGTCGCGGCAACGGCATACCCGCGTCGCAGCGGGTCGGCCGCGGCGGTTTGATTGATCGCTCCAGCCCAGCCGCCGTTGCCCAGTTGCAAATACTTCCCGTTCCACGCTGAGACCGGAAGCCAGACTTCTAAACGAATCTCGGAATCTTTCGTGGGGCGAGTAATCGCTTGCACTTCGCAACGGGCGGGCATTGTGCCCTCGGGAGCACTAACAGCGGATGTAATCGTCGTGTGCGGCAAGCTGAGTGCTGAGAGGCTCGAGCACGTCTGTTGGGCGAGCAGCGGTTCCATTGCGGTCAACAGCAAAAGGCTGACGGATAGGCGAGCGAGCATTGTCAATCTCCTCTTATGGACCCCTTCAATAGTTTTTGGGCGATTTAGAAAGTTTATAGTATTATAAGGGATGGCGCCGGAATGACTCTCCACGCCCCTAACTGCCCTGGCGCTGGGACTTATGCAGGGTCAAGCTCCTAGCGGATTATACTGGACTTTTTCGCTCCCAGGCCAACAGGGAAATTGTATGCCGAACGATCCTTCCAAGAAATATCGACCCTTCGACCCCATTCCGCTAACCGACCGTCAGTGGCCGTCTCGCACCATACTACAGCCGCCAGCCTGGTGCAGCGTCGATCTGCGTGATGGCAACCAGGCGCTCATCGAGCCCATGGATGCGCCACGAAAGAGCCGCATGTTCCTGAAGCTGGTGGAGGTCGGATTTAAGGAAATCGAGATCGGCTTTCCCTCTGCTTCGCAAACCGACTTCGATTTCTGCCGGGATCTGATCGAACGCGACCTGATCCCGTCCGATGTCACCGTTCAGGTGCTGGTGCAGGCGCGCGACGCGCTCATCGAGCGCACGTTTGAAGCCGTGAAGGGCATCCGTCGCGCCATCGTTCACCTCTATAATTCGACCTCCACGCTGCAGCGCCGCGTGGTCTTCGGCTTGGATCGCGCCGGCATTAAGGAGATCGCCGTCAACGGCGCGCGCAGTGTCATCCAATGCGCCGCGCGGCATCCCGAGACCGAATGGGTGTTCCAGTATTCTCCGGAAAGCTTTACCGGCACCGAACTCGACTACGCGGTGGAAGTTTGCGAAGCTGTCATGGACGTCTGGGGCGCGTCGCCCCGGCGCAAGGTAATTATCAATTTGCCCGCTACCGTCGAAATGTCCACGCCGAACATCTACGCGGATCAAATCGAATGGTTCAGCCGCCATACGTCGAAGCGAGACTCGATGATCGTGAGCCTGCATCCGCACAACGACCGCGGGACCGCGGTTGCGGCCGCCGAACTCGCGCTACTCGCCGGGGCCGATCGCGTCGAAGGCACGCTCTTTGGAAATGGCGAACGCACCGGCAACGTCGACATCGTGACGCTGGCGCTGAATATGTACTCGCAGGGCCTTGACCCCGGCCTGGATTTTTCGCGCATAAACGACGTGATGGAATGCGCCGAGTTCTGTAATCAGTTGCCGGTTCATCCGCGTCATCCCTACGCCGGCGATCTCGTCTTCACGGCGTTCTCGGGTTCGCATCAGGACGCCATCAAGAAAGGCTTCACCGCTCAGAAGCCGGACGAACTCTGGGCCGTTCCCTACTTACCCATCGATCCGAAAGACCTGGGCCGCAGCTACGAGCCGATCATTCGCGTCAACAGCCAGTCTGGCAAAGGCGGCGTTTCGTTCCTGCTGGAGCGTGACTACGGCATCAAGATGCCGCGCAAAATGCAGATTGAGTTTAGCCGCGTAGTCCAGCAGATCACAGACATGACAGGCCGCGAGATCAGCTCAGCCGAAATCTGGCAGGCGTTTAAAGGCGAATACCTCGACCAAGAATCGCCGCTAGCGATTCTCGAACATTCAGAGCACTCCACCGGGGACACCGGGAAGCTGCGGGCAACCGTGAGCGAGGGCGGGGCCGAGCACGCCCTCTTGGGCGAAGGGAACGGCCCGATCGATGCTTTTGTTCACGCCTTGAACACGCACTTCGATCTTGCGATCCGGATTCTGGATTACGAGGAGCACGCCGTCGGAAGCGGCGCCGATGCGACCGCCGTCTGCTTTGTGGAACTACGCGTAGCCGATCACGACGCCGTGATGGGCGTCGGCATGCATCGCAACATTGTGACGGCCTCGCTCAACGCGATCACCAGTGCCCTGAATCGCGCCATTCGCGACCAGAGAGTCTCACTGCGCAAGGACTCCTAAGGCGCTGATATTCGAAAAGCCTACGAAATCCAACACCGCGACGATGTGCGCCCGATCCGTCACCTATGCCAGCCCTCGACCTAAAGCCGCCCGCGGCAAGTCGTGCAGGCTCGCGCGTTCGTGTATAGTCGGGCCCGCCACGGAGCCGAGTAATGTGACTTATCAGGCGCGATCGGGCTTACGGCAACTTCGACAAGCTGACTTCTAGTCCGCGTTACGCCGATCAGGGCTATGTACAAGTAGCGCGTGATGCGGACGAAGCAGTGCGACCTCCCTGACCCAACTTCCTGCACCATCTCGGGCGAAACCAGCGGCAAGCGCGTTTTCTTCAAATCGACGTGATGCCGACTTCACGGGACCGATGTTCAAGAACGTCTGCTTGTAGGCTTTCTCCGAGTCGCCGACAATCCAGACGGAGGTGCCTAACTTCCCGGAACCCGACTTCAGGACAGGCTTCTGCGACACCCCGTCACCGCTTCAGGTCTGCTTCCCAGTTCAGCACGACCGTGATGGGTATGGAAGCTTCGGCCGAGTTCGTTGGAGCCAATGTAGCCAATGCACCCGAAGAGGTGAGCAGGAACTTTTCACCATCGGGAGTAACGTCCCAACTGAAGCCCACCCCGTTGTCGAATAATTGCGCTTCAGAGCCCAATTGCAGCGTTTTCCCAACCGCAGTTACGGAAACAGCATGTATGGTGGATCCGCTCCGGAAGACAATTTCCCGGCCATTCTTAACCCAGCGTCCCGCTGTACCACCGTTCCTGGAAACCTGCCATTGGCCGTCGCCGAGTCTGGGTGCGCCCACTCCATCGACAATAAAAGGCTGGACGTAGATTTCGCCCCTGTTGGACGCATTGGATCGGTACGCGATCCACCTGCCGTCGGGGGAAAGGCTCGCGTCACGCTCGTCGGCCGGACTCTGCAGCAAGGCAACCGGCTTGCCTGATGCCTTCAAAGGGAGCGCCCAGAGATCGCCCTTTGAGGTAGGCGTGTTCTCGGTGTAAAAGAGAAACCGGCCATCGCTGGATACGCCGGTGGGCGTAAGTATGTCTCCAGCTGACGCGACCAGCATATGTGCTTGGCCGGCGCCGTTGGCCTCTTTTTCATAAATCGCGTTCTCGAACATGTAATACACGCGGCTGCCGTCGGCCGACCACAACGCATCTTGCGCACTGTCCTGCTGAAAGGTCAGACGCGTTCGCACCGAGCGCGCTACATCGAGAAGCCACAGGCCATTGGACAACCCGTCCCGGTTCAGCGTCGCACGCCCCTCCAAAACCGCCACCTTCCCATCGGGCGATAAAACGAAGTATGAACCCGAGGTTTCCAGTCGCGACGACAGTTTCCCCGCGCGGTCATAATACCCCGTGCCCACCACATCCCCCATCGTCTGCCCCTGACGGTACACCAAGGCTCCCGCGGGCGAAACCGCGAACATCGCCGTGTTCCGTATGCTGGCGACGCTCTCGGCGATAAGCGCGGGCGAACCTGTCAGCTCCAATTTCGCGGTATCGAAGCCTTGAGCCATAAGAGTGCCGTCGCGGACGAACAAGAGTTTGCCATTGACGTAGACCGCAGTTTTTTGGACATCGAGAATCCGGCGATTGTTTTTTTGGTCCTCCGGTTTGGTATCCAAAGAGCCCACATAGATTCCCCCGACACTGCGGCCGACGCGCTGGTAAAGGAAGTGCTTCCCGTCGGGCAGGAAGGAAGGTACGGAGTTTGCGGTCTCGCCATGTTCCTTGTCCAGCACCGTGAGCGGTTCCGGAATGCCTCCCGAGGACGGCACACGGTAAAGTGCGCCCGAGCCACGGCTGCCAAAAATAATGGTGGAACCGTCCGCGGTCCACGTGGCGGTGCCAATGGTAATCCCAGGGCTCTTACACAACGTGATCGATGGACCGCCCGCGGGATCGATCTTCTTCAACTCCCTACCCGTGCTGTAGGTGATGAACTTCCCGTCCGGCGACCAGCCGGGGCCATACACCGCCGTTTCTTCCGTGCCAGGCAACTCCCGCCAAACCAGAGTGTCCAAGTCGCGCAGCCATAAACCATTGATTGAGGTGGCCGTAAAAAGAAGCTTGTGACCATCCGGCGATAGCGACATGTAATCCAGTAGTGCAAGGTTCTTCGGCAACTCCACCTGAAAGCGCGTCGCTTTGTCCGGCGGTGCAGGCTTGCGGTAATAACTTCCTCCCACGAAGCCGATGGCTGTCAGCATCAGTAGGCCCGCAACAATGGCAGCCGGCCGAACCCATTTCGCGCGCGCGGTAGGGAGAGCAACAGGGACGGTGATGGATGCGGATAGGGGTGTGCTCGCCGACGCGAAAGCGATCGGTGGCGCGTCCAGATCGATGGTTTCGAGCGCGGCTTTCACTTCGCGGGCTGAATGCCAGCGATCTTCGATTCGCTTTTCGAGGCAACGCCGAATAATCCGATCGAGGGACCGGGGCGTGGCAGGCTGGCGATGGGCGATGGGCAGCGGATTGTCCTTCAGAATCGCGGCGAGCACGGCTGCTTGGGTGTCGCCGGTGTAGGGATGCTGCGCTGTGAGCATTTCATAGAGACACACCCCCAGTGAGAAGACGTCGGAGCCCTCGCCTGCTTCCTTGCCTTCCACCCGCTCCGGCGCCATGTAGTGAAGCGTTCCCAAGATCCCACCGACTTTGGTGAGCGGAGCTGTCAGCGTCTCGGAGTTGATCGTCTCCGAAGGCACACGCTGCTGGGCGAGTTTCGCGAGCCCGAAATCGAGAACCTTAACTCCGCTGGACGTGACGATAATGTTCGCGGGTTTCAGGTCGCGGTGGATGATATTCTTCGTGTGCGCCGCGACGAGAGCGTCCGCGATCTGGATGGCGTAGGCGAGCGCCTTGTCGAGCGCCAGTGGACCACGTTCCAGGAGTTTCGAGAGCAGTTCGCCTTCCACGAACTCCATGACCAGGTAGTCCGGGCCAACGTCATAAAGCGTGCAGATGTTGGGGTGATTTATCGCCGCGATCGCGTGGGCCTCGCGTTCGAAGCGGTCGTTGAATTCGCGCTTCGAGGTCTTGATCGCGACCGAGCGGTGAAGCCGCGTGTCGGTGGCTTGGTAAACTTCGCCCATGCCTCCTTTGCCAACCAGTTTGATGATCTGGTAGGGGCCGAGCTGATCGCCAGGGCCGTATGACATTGGGATAAGTATATCGAAGGGTGAGTTTCCCGGATCGCCCTATCTCGCCATCAATTCGTGGGCGACGCTTTTTCCGAGGCGCAAACTGGAGAATGAGTTGCTATGTGCGTCGTCCATTGCATGGTCTGGTGGGACGTATGGGTCCGCTAATCGGAAGCTAGCCGAAAACGGCGTTCTGGGAACTTGTAACCGTCTCCGGCCGAGTAACGCGCCACTCGTACGGAGCTTTGGCGCGGCGATGAGGGAGAAGTCACGGTCCAGCACGCCTCTGGAACATATGACCGAGTCGAATACCTACCGATAATGGTTGATAACGTCCCTCTGTCTGAACGGTGCTTCCGTGGGTTCGGATACTTCCGGTTTCACCGTCATCCCGGACTTAACAACCATTTATCCACCGACAACCTGTTTACCCGATGGCTTCGGCCTCACTTCTTTAGGCCGATCTGCCAATCTCCGTGGGCAACCAGCCTTTCGGGATCGCGTGAAGCGTTCTCACAGGAGTAAAATGGTCGCCTGTATGTCTCTCGTGGCGGGCAACAAACTCGGGCCCTACGAGATCCTCGGTCTTATTGGAACCGGGGGCATGGGCGAAGTGTACAAAGCGCGAGACACCCGGCTGGATCGCACCATCGCGATCAAGGTCGCCAAGAGTCAATTCTCAGAGCGTTTCGAGCGCGAGGCACGCGCCGTGGCGGCATTAAACCATCCTCACATCTGCACGCTGCACGATGTGGGCTCCAATTACCTGGTGATGGAGTTCATTGACGGGGTGCCGCTCAAGGGTCCTCTGCCCGTCGACAAGGCGTTGGAATATGCCGGTCAAATCTTGGACGCGCTCGATGCGGCGCACCGAAAGGGCATCGTACATCGGGACTTGAAGCCGGCTAATATTCTGGTGACGATCCAGGGCATCAAGTTGCTCGATTTTGGGCTGGCCAAGCTCAGCCGCGAACCGGGGCGAGTGGAAGAGACTCAGACCATGAGCCTGACCGAGGTCGGTGCGGTAATGGGCACGCCCGCATACATGCCTCCGGAACAGTGGGAAGGCAAGCCGGCCGACGCGCGTTCCGACATCTATACGTTCGGATGCGTGCTCTACGAGATGTTAACCGGGCGGCGGGCAGGCCGGGAGCGTACTCCGCTTCGTCCCGCCAGACTCGAAAAGGTAGTAGCCGGGTGTCTTGCCAACGATCCTTCGGCGCGCTGGCAGTCCGCGGCGGAAGTCAAGGATCAAATCGCCGGCAGCATGCGGCCTCGCCTCGGAATGCGACTGGGAATCACAGCAGCGGCAGGGATCGCTGTGTTGGCACTCCTTGGAATCTTCCTGTGGCAGCGCGTAAAGGCGGCCCCTCTTACCGATAAAGACATCCTGGTGCTGGCCGACTTCACGAATTCGACCGGAGATCCCGTATTCGACGGCGCGCTCCGCCAGGCGCTAACATTCCAGGTCGAACAATCGCCGTTTCTGAAGATCATGGATGCGGCGGAGGTGAACCAGGCACTCCAACTCATGGGCCGTAAGCCGGGAGATCCGATCAGCCATGAGACAGCCCACGATATTTGTGTGCGAGAAGGGGAGAAGGCGACGCTGGAAGGCTCCATTGCAGCTATCGGGCGCACCTATCTGCTCGAATTAGAGTCCATCAACTGCCAGACGGGCCAAACCCTCGCTCGCGAGCAGGCGGAAGCCGCAGATAAAGAGCACGTACTGGACGCGCTCAGTAAAGCAGTGAAAGGCCTCCGCGCCAAACTGGGCGAATCGCTCTCTTCGATCCAGAAACTCGACCGTCCGTATGCGCAAGGACACGAAGTAACGACGGCCTCGCTGGACGCGTTCGAGGAGTTCGCAATGGGAAACGCCGAATTTGGAAAGGGCTCGTCGCTGAACGCGATTCCGCACTTCCGCCGTGCCACGGAGCTCGATCCTAGCTTCGCCATGGCCTTCGCTGTCGGCGGCGTCATGTATCGAAACGTTGGCCAAGTGGCTCTGGCCCGTGATTTCAATGATCGCGCTTACGCTTTGATTGACCGCGCCAGCAGCGAGCGGGAAAAACTGTTCATCACCGCGCAACACTACTCATTGGCGGGCGACGACCATAAGGCGATCGAGACCTATGAGTTACTCACTCGTGCCTACCCCCGGGATGCGAACTTTCACAATAATCTTGGGGGCCTTTACAATCGAGTGGGGGAGACTCAAAAGGCCGTTGGAGAATTCGAAGAGGCGGTGCGGGCGGCGCCGCGCCTTCCTGTGGGGATCGAAAACCTATCAAGTACTTTGTTGAGGCTCGAACGCCTCGGGGAAGCCCGGGCAGTCTTGGACAAAGCAATTGCCTTGGGGGCGGACGCTCCTAGGTTTCACGAGGGGTTGCTGCGAATCGCGTACATCCAAGGGGACCCGGCGGCGGCGCAAAAAGAGATCCAGTGGTTCGCGGCCAAACCGGAAGAATATACGGCTCTTCAGCTGGAGGCGACGCAGGCTCTTGCACTTGGCCAGCCCCGAAACGCCCGCCAGTTAATTCAGAAAGCTGTAGAGATGATGCGCCTGCGAAATCTTGACGAGCCGGCGGCGCGGGTGGAGGGATTGGCTCAAGTGGATGCGCTCATGGCGGCAGGCGCCTTCCCCAAGGCGCCGAAAAGAGTCTCCAAACCTGAGAAGCGAAACGGTAATCCCAACTCGTCCGCGGCACTGTACTCCAACGGCCAAGCGCTCCTCATCGCGAGGAAAGCAAGTGAGGCGGCGGCCGATTTCCAAAAGGTCCTAGATCACAAGGTTGCCAACTGGGGTCCGTATTATCCCCTCTGCTACCTGGGCGTAGCCAGGGCGGCGGTCATGACGCACGATACTGAGCGCGCTATGAAAGCATACAAAGACTTCTTCGCTTCTTGGAAGGAAGCAGAACCGGACAATCCTGTTCTACTAGAAGCCCGTGACGAATATGGGGCGCTGCATTGATCAATGCTCAGCGCTCCGGTAGAGATCCTTCCGATAATGACTATAATCGGCCGTTTGTCTGTGCCGCCCCTGGCCGCAGCAGTTGGTTTCGACCTACCTTAAGGTCAGTCGCGCTGCATGACCGTATCCGGTGCGGGGTATTCAACCCTGACGACTGACCAGGACAAAGGGGTAACCCGCTTGGGCAACCAATGACCACTCTCCAGATTTCCTGATCTGGTCGAGATTCTGCCATTTTCGGCACCTATGTATGCCACGCAGGTCGGGGATCGTTCTGTTGAGCCGGGTGCGAGCGATCCGCTCCGTCTGACCGGCATGTTGTGTTGAGCGAGCATTTCGGCATTCATCTTGGCGCCTATCAATTTCCCGGCGGAGAAGCGATCTTGCACGTTACGCACGGCCGTACCGCCCAGCTGTCGCTTCTGCGGAGCCCCACATCGTCCAAAAGCAGCGGTGTCCAAGTGAGCTAGGGCCTGGTCGCGGCCGATGGAGGGGTAGTGCCACGTTTGTTCTCACGAGTCCTGTTCGACCCACCGCTTGCGCACGGAAAAACACCTTTGGGTCGCCCGCGCTCAGGAGTAGAATCACGCAGCGCGGCCTCGGCGCATTTCCCTGCCGGGGAAACGATCTCCACCCTGTTGGGGTCCAATCCTTGGGACTACTTATGAAACTCCACGCGATTCCAATGGTTACTGCAATCGCGCTGCTCCAACTAGGGCAGGCTGCCGACGTGCGGCGGGTTGTCACCGCCTCTGCCCGATCTCCAACCAAGTCCAGCGCGGGCCCCCCTTCGGCACGCCTCAGCTTCGCCGCCATTAACAACCCCAATGCGCCCATGCCCACGCGGTATGGATCCTCCACGGTCCGGGCTCAAATCATCTTGGACCAGTCCGGATTCTCCGTAGGTGAGATCGACGGATTCCTTGGCGCGAATACGCTACACGCATTGGCCGCCTATCAGCAAGCTCACGACCTCGCCGCCACCGGCCGCATGGATCGCCGTACCTGGATGGTCCTCAACACCGCCGCGCGGCCGGCCCTGGTCCGCTACACGGTCACCGAGGATGATCTCAAAGGACCGTTCACTCCGATTCCAGACGATCTGATGGCGCAGTCAAAGCTTGATTATCTCGGCTATTCTTCACCGCTCGAGGAACTCGCTGAGCGGTACCACTGCGATCCGCAGATCCTCCGAGCACTCAATCCTCGAACGGAATTCCGCGTGGCGGGTGAGACCGTGATCGTTCCCTCCATCCGATCCCCGCGTGAAGCTCACGCCGCAAAGGTCGTAGTCTCCAAATCGAAATCGACGGTGAGCGCGTTTGACGATCAAGGCAAGCTGATTTCACAGTATCCTGCCAGCAGCGGAAGCGAGCACGACCCGCTGCCACTGGGCGAATGGAAGGTCACGTACATTGCAAAGAATCCGAAGTTCAACTACAACCCGGATCTCTTTTGGGACGCCGAAGCCAGCCAAGCGAAGGCAGTCATTGCGCCTGGACCCAACAATCCCGTGGGATCGGTGTGGATCAACCTTTCCAAACCACATTACGGGATTCACGGGACGCCGGACCCTTCCGAGATCGGCCATACGCAGTCCCATGGCTGCATCCGCCTGACGAATTGGGATGCTCTTGAACTTGCCGGCATGATCAAAGCCGGCACTCCGGCCATTTTGGAAGAGTGAGTGCGCGATCAACGACCCTATGACGACGATGCTTGTCTTCCTCCTCGTGCTCGCGGGAATTACCACGCGGGCGGAGTCTTTCGATCGTGTCCTGTCCATGCCTGTGCCGAATGCCAAGCCGGCCGACCTGCGGGATACCTTCAATGAATCGCGCGGCTCGGAACGCCGCCACGAAGCCACCGATATCATGGCTCCCCGCGGCACCCCGGTGGTTGCTGTTGAGGATGGCGTCATCCGGAAACTCTTCCTGAGCAAACCCGGCGGCCTCACGGTGTATCAGTTCGACCCCTCCCAGCGCTTCTGTTACTATTACGCGCATCTGGGCGCCTACGCCGCCGGGCTCAAGGAAGGGATGACCGTCACACGGGGGCAGGTGATCGGCTATGTGGGAACCACCGGCAACGCTCCGCCCCAATCGCCGCATCTGCACTTCGGAATCACGGAACTAGGTCCTGAAAAGCACTGGTACGGAGGAACTCCCCTCAACCCCTACCCATTCCTTCGGGCAGCCCTCCACCAGCCTTGATTCTGGCGGCAAAAGCAGCGGCGACCTGAAACATTACGCCCCTTGCGGAATCACAACAATCAGAGAAAACCGTCCAACGTTGGCCGTCTGTTTTGGAGGAGCCCCATAGAAGAAGTCCCGGGAGCGGTGAAGGATCCGATCCAGCAAGGCAATCGTTGACCAAGGCCTGGGCGACTGGCGAATGGTTCGCTCGTAGGGAGGCATGTTCCGCAGGACCCACTACGATACTCGGCGAAACAATAGGGAAGGTGACGGTTCGAAAAGGCTGCTTTTGAATCGAATACGTCCACAAGATCAGATCGATGTCAGCCGCCCGCAACCGATGCGCTGCTGCCAAGGATCGCAACACGTCGTTGTACCGCCGATACACGGCTGATGTGAACGGCAAATGTCCCCGCACCTCCAAGACGTCCTGCCGCGAGAACTCCGGGAATACCACTGGCGGCGCCACAAGTCCCTCGAATCCGGCCGACCCGCATAAGACGGCGACATTACGCCAATCGATAATTCCGAACTGTTGGGGACACACCAGACGTAGGACCGCCGAATTAAAGGATCGTCCACCACCGCGGCCGAACCAGGGCACTCGCGCCAGTTCGTCCATCGCCGCATAGTCCACGTCACGTACGCTTGCGAGCGCATCGAGCGCCGGTAAAATCTCTGCCGAACACCCCAACAGCGCCCTCCGGACGGTTTCACGATCGATGGAGTGCGGACGCTTGAGGTACGCAACGTCCGCAAGGAATGCCGCGGCCTCCGGCACGTTCCGGTGCTGCATGACGGCAGAAGCTTGCTGCTCCAGTTGCCCCATCAAGTCCCAATGGCCCGACGCAAAGGCATCAACGGCACTCGGCGCATCACTCAGTAAGGCCATCGCATTACCAGCAGCTCGCAGCGTTCCGCCATGTTTCGTCCTGCTATCTGGGAATCTTTATCGCAAACTCGACGCTGCTGATGGCACCCGTACATGCGGCAAGGCTTTTAATCAGTCTTGCCAAACAAACGGGCGCCCAGATCGGCAAAGAAGCGGCGGAAAGCGGCTTCCTTCTCGTCCGGAGGGTCGGGCTTGTTGTCGAGGAAGGGAATATTCTTCCGCTAGAATGGCACGAGCTGGTCATGCCAGCCACCTGCGCTTCGCATGTGAGTGCGATAGTAATCGTCAAGCAAATTGCCGAGGCCGAAGTCGCGACTATCGGGCGACAGATCTTCGAAATGCTCGATGTCGATCAGTATCAAAGGAGCGATTCTGATACGGGAGCGTTTCTTGAGCGCGGCTCGATCGAACTGGCCGTTTCAGATACCCGGACATGCCGGGGCAGAGCATGGCATGCTCCAGGCAGACCATCACGGGTTGGACGATGGTCCATTTCCGCTCCGGCAGCCCGCGAACCGGGTCGCCCCGGAGCAGGCGCTCGATGCTGCGGCTCACCTGTGCGATACCCTTGCGGCCGTCCTCATCGCCTGCATAAACTTCTTCTGGAGACCCTCCCCCAGTCAACAATTGTAGCCCTCGGGATACATCGCCGACGGCAGGATGAATTTCGTCGACAGTTCGGACAAGACTACCGAGCCGACCTCAATCTGATTTTTGCGAATCCCGACGGCACGCCTCTTCGGCCTGACTCGGTCTCGGCGTCGGTGTCCGCACTCTGCCGGCGTCTGAAGCTACCCAAGAGCGCCAGCCCTTCACACGCTGCGCCATACGCATGGATCTCATTTGCTGGCGAGTGGAGTTCCACTACCGGTGGTCTCCGAGCGACTCGGTCACTCATCCGTACGAGTGACCGCGGAAATCTATTCTCACGCGATTCGAGGGCAGGACGATGTGGCCGCGCGACGTTGGGAGGATTACCAACGTCAAAACTCGCCCAAAGAACCGGCCGGAGATATTCAGTGATGACCGCTGGGCCGCCGCCAGTGGCAGCGCGTGGCAGCACATTGTCTGTAAGTTATAGAGGAATTGGTAGCGCTAACGGGAATCGAACCCGTATTTAAGCCTTGAGAGGGCTTCGTCCTAACCGTTAGACGATAGCGCCGGGTTAAACCCCTAGTATAACCCAGCGAGGGCGCGTTGACCGATTCCGAACATGCCCCGACCGGACCCGGACGTCAGCAAACGCGATCCGTCCACTTCCGCAATGAGTTAGGATGGCAGGGGAATTGCCTCAGCACACCCGTGGAAACTCTCTGGCAAGACACCCGCTATGCGATCCGCACGATGCGGAAGAGTCCGGGATTCACTGCCGTCGCCGTATTGCTGCTCGCGCTCGGCATCGGCGCGAATACGGCGGTCTTCAGCGTGGTCCGCGCGGTCTTACTTCGTCCGCTTCCCTACCCCGACGCGGATCGTCTGGTGCGATTGGTGCGGGACCTCACCGTGCCGGATGCCAGCATCCCTGAGTTCCGATTTTGGAAAGAACATTCGGACGCGTACGAATCGATCGCGGCGCATTCCGAAGGAGTGACGAACCGGGGCCTCGACACGGGCACGTCCTTCGAATGGATCAAGGTCACCGAAGTCAGTCAGGATTTTCTCAAGACGCTGGGCCTGACGGCGGCTCTCGGCCGAGAGTTCGACGCCGAGGAAACTCGTCTCGGAGGTGCGCACGCGATCCTGCTCAGCGACGGTCTGTGGAGGCGCATCTTCGGAGCGCAGCCGGATGTACTGGGACGCTCCGTGAAAATCGGCGACGCGAACTATACGATCGCCGGAATCCTGCCTCGCAACTTCTGGTTTTCCGCATCGACGGGCGCCCCTACTCCGGACGCATTGTTGCCGATGCAACCTGCCGGGACGATCTCCGACAACGGAATCAATACAGCCGTCATTGCGCGATTGAAACCGGGCGTTTCTGTTAAGCAGGCAGAAGCGGAACGCGGTCCCCTGGCGGAAAGTTTTCTCCAAGCGCGAGGGACCCAAGTTCGCGGCAAGTATCGAGGGTTGCTGCCGGTATCTTACAGCGCGTTTTTGCAAGGGGACGCTCGGCCGAACCTGTTGCTGCTGACCGGAGCCGCGGGCCTGCTGCTGCTGATCGCGTGTTCGAACCTGGCCGGCCTGCTGTTGGCGCGCTCCGCGGCGCGCGGCAAAGAAATCGCCATGCGCCTGGCTCTGGGCAGTAGTTCGCGGCGGCTGGTGCGCCAGTCTCTGGTGGAGAACATCCTTCTAAGCGCGGCAGGCGGGCTCGCGGGCCTGGCTGTGGGGTCATGGCTGTTGGAGGGCTTGCTCGCGCTCGCTCCGGAATCCTTGTGGAAGGCGGGCGCCGCCACTGCGGGGAGTGTCGCACTCGATCGGCCCGTGCTCTGGTTCACTTTCGCAGTTGCGATGGCAACCGCCCTGCTCTTTAGCATCACTCCTTTGGCCGCATCCTGGAGAATCGATATTTCCGAAACACTCAAGTCCGGAGCCTGGGCGGTCATGGGCGGCGGCGCCATCCGCAAAAACTTGCGCAGCGCGCTGGTGGTGGGCCAAGTCGCTTTGACCGTAACACTGCTGGTATCCGCAGCGTTGCTGATCCAGACGATGTACCGGCTGCATCAACAGGAACTGGGGTTTTCGCCACAGGGAGTGATGACATTCTGGACTCCGCCGTCGCCTTCGCGGCAGAAGGACGCGGCAGCGCAGCAACGCTTTGAAGAGGAGCTGCTGGAACACCTGAAGGCGCTGCCCGGAGTCAGCAGCGTGGCCGAGGTCAACGCGCTGCCCCTAGCCGGTTACAATAATTTTCCGACCGAGCACGACGGCCATCCGGAGCAGACCCAGAGCGACATGGAGATTCGGCGCGTCACGCCGGAATATTTCGCCATCATGGGAATTCATGTGCTGCGAGGGCGTTCGTTCGATGCGGCGGACCGCAGCGGGGCGGCTCCGGTGATCCTGGTCAACGAAACATTGGCGAGGAAGTGGTGGGCGGAGGGCAATCCGCTGGGCGATCGTATCGCCGTCGGCCGTCTTAACGGCAAGGATTTTCCAGGCGTGCGAGCGGAGGAGCCCATTCGGGAGGTCGTGGGCGTCGTGGCTGACACGCGGCGCAGGGACGTGAAGGAACCTCCGCGTCCGACAGTTTACATTCCCGCCGAACAGGCCGCCGGATTGGGCCCCAGCGGCATGAACTGGGTGCTGCGAGGCAACTTCGCCTCCGGCTTCGGTGAAACGCTGCGGCAAACGGTGGCGTCGGTCGATCCCCGGCAGATGGTAGACCGTATCCGGACCATGGACGAAATCGTTACTTCGAGCACGGCGGCCTCGCGGTTTTACGCGTGGCTGTTCGGGACCTTCGCGGGAGTCGCGCTGCTGTTGACGGCAGCGGGTGTGTACGGGTTGCTGGCGTTTTCGGTGGCGCGGCGCTCGCATGAAATCGGGACGCGGATGGCATTGGGCGCGAGCCAGGCCGGCGTGATCCACTTGATTATCCGCGAGGGGCTGGCGCTGGTGACGATCGGACTCGCCGTCGGGTTGGGGGGCGCGGTTGCCGTGGCGCGTTCGCTTGCCGGATTGCTCTTCAACGTCAAGCCCGCCGATCCGTTCAGTTATTTCGCGGTGGCGGCGGTACTGTTGAGCGTCGGATTGCTGGCAAGCTATTTGCCGGCGCGGCGCGCGGCGAACGTCGATCCGATGGTGGCTCTGCGCAGCGAGTAAACTGGACTCGTGGCGTGGCGCGCGATCCTGTGGCTTAGTTTCGCAGCCACGCTCACAGCCGCTCCGACGTTCTATCGCGACGTTCTCCCCCTCTTGCAGACGCACTGCCAGCAGTGCCACCGGCCGGGCGAAGCGGCTCCGATGGCGTTGCTCAGTTACAGCCAGACGCGGCCCTGGGCCAAAGCGATTCGTACTGCGGTGTTGACGCGCAAGATGCCGCCGTGGCTCGCCGATCCTTGCTGCGGCAAGTTCGCGAATGACCCTTCGCTCACTGCGGCGGAGCGGGACACGCTGGTGCAGTGGGCGGATTCCGGCGCTCCGGCCGGCGAGGCCGCCGATGCTCCGCGACCCCAAGTTTGGACCGAAGGGTGGAACTTGCCGTCCGCGCCGGATGTGGTTTTGAGCATGGCGGCTCCCTTCACGGTACCGGCGAAGCAGGATGTCGAATATCAATACTTCGTGCTGCCCACGGGGTTCAATGAGGATCGCTGGGTCACCGCCGCCGAACTCCGGCCGGGCGAGCGGAGCGTGGTGCACCATATCGTGGCGTACGTGCGCGAGCCGGGCGATACGTGGACGCGAGGGCCGACCAAGGCGGACATCCTCACTGTGTACACGCCGGGAAGCTCGGGAGACGTGCTGCCAGCGGGGATGGCGAAACTGGTGAAGGCGGGCTCCGACGTTGTGCTGGAGATCCATTACACTCCGAACGGAAAACGTTCCGCGGATCGCACGCGCTTGGGACTGGTGTTCGCAACATCGCCTCCGCAGAAGCGTGTGTTGACGCTGCAAGTGGATTCGAACACGTTTGTGATTCCTCCCGGCGATCCGGATTATCGAGTGTCGGTGTTTGGGACGATGCCGAACGATGCGCTGCTGCTGGGATTTTTTCCGCACATGCATCTGCGCGGGAAGGCGTTCGAGTACGCTATGGTTCGTCCGGATGGCTCGCGAGAGACGTTGTTGAAGGTGCCGGCGTACGATTTCTACTGGCAGCTCTCGTATCATTTGGCGGAGCCAATGCTCTTGAGTAAGGGGACGCGGATCGAGGCGACGGCGTGGTTCGATAACTCGAAAAACAATCCGCGCAATCCGGATGCGGGGGCGGCGGTGCGGTACGGGCAGCAAAGTTGGGAAGAGATGATGATCGGGTTTTTCGACGTCGCGGTGGATCCGAGTGTGGACAAGAAACAATTCTTCGTGCGCGAGCCGTAAGCGCGGGCCTACACTGGGCTCATGAGCGAGCCTTTCCGGATGGAACACGACACGATGGGCGACGTGAAAGTGCCGGCGTCCGCATTGTACGGAGCGCAGACGCAGCGGGCTGTGGAGAATTTCCCCATCAGCCGACTCCGTTTTTCGCGACGTTTCCTGCGGGCGTTGGGGACGATCAAGAGCGCGGCGGCTCGGACGAATGCGCGGTTGGGCGTGGTGCCCGAAGAGCTGGCTTCCGCGATCGCGCGGGCGGCAGACGAGGTCGCGGAAGGTCTGCACGATTCGCAGTTCGTGGTGGATGTGTTCCAGACGGGCAGCGGCACTTCGACCAACATGAACGCGAATGAAGTGATCGCGGCGCGGGCTTCAAAGATGCTGGACGGCGCGAAGGTCCATCCGAACGATCACGTGAATGCGAGCCAGTCGAGCAACGACGTGTTTCCGACCGCGCTGCATCTGGCCGCCGGCGATGCGGTTCATGGCGCGCTGCTGCGGTGTCTCGAACGATTGCAGGAGGCGCTCGAAACGAAGTCGCGCGAGTTTTGGGATGTCCTCAAGATCGGACGCACGCATTTGCAGGACGCCGTGCCGATGCGGCTGGGGCAGGAGTTTTCGGGCTACGCACGGCAAGTGGAGTTGAGCCGGCAGCGCATTCTCGCGGCGATGGAGGGGATTTACGAGTTGCCGCTGGGAGGTACGGCGGTGGGATCGGGGCTGAATGCACCGGAGGGATTCGCGGCAGGTGTGATCGGGATGCTGGCGGAGTCCACTTCCCTGCCCTGGCGCGAGGCGCCGAATCATTTCGAGGCGCAGGCCGCGCGGGATGCGGTCTCGTTCCTGAGCGGAGCGCTCAAGACCTGCGCGCTGTCGTTGACGAAGATCGCGAACGATGTGCGCTGGCTGGGGTCGGGGCCGCGGTGCGGACTCGGCGAGCTGAAGCTGCCGGAAGTGCAGCCGGGATCGAGCATCATGCCGGGCAAGGTGAATCCGGTGATCGCGGAGAGCCTGCTGATGGTGTGCGCGCAGGTGGTGGGGCACGATGCGGCGATCTCCTGGTGTTGCGCGAGTGGGAGCTTTGAGCTGAATATGATGATGCCGCTGATGGCTTTCGATCTGCTTGAATCGATCGAGCTGCTAGCGGCGGGGGCGGCGAACTTCGCGTCGAAGTGCATCGATGGATTGGAGGCGAATCGGGAGCGGATCGAGGAGTTGATGGAGCAGTCACTCGCGCTGGTGACGGCGCTGACACCGGAGATTGGATATGACCGCGCGGCGGGGATCGCGAAGCTGGCGGCAAGTAGTGGGCGCACGATTCGAGAGGTGGCGGAAAAGGAAAGCGGCCTCCCGCCGGAGCGGTTGGCCGCTTTGCTCGATCCACGGACGATGGTCTGACTTACCGCTGGCGCCACTGCCGGCGTTGCGGTTGCTGCGGAGCGGCCGCGCGCTCCTGCGTCTCAGGGAAGTCGCCCAGGGTCATCGCGACTTGCAACGGCTTGCCGTCGCGCATCACTTTGAAGTCCACCTTGGCGTTGGGGGCCAGCATGCTGACCTTCAGCCGGAGCTGGTTGGCATCCTCGACGGACTGGCCGTTGACCGCCACGATCACGTCGCCGGTTTTCAGTTCGCTCTTGGACGCGGGACCGTTGGCGGAGATTTGCTTCACCGTGGCACCTTTGCTGCCTTCGGCGTCTTCGGGCACGATGCCCATGTAGCCACGCTCGACTTTGCCGTGCGCCACGATCTGGTCCATGTCATACTTCGCGAGGTTCACGGGAACCGCGAAGCCAATGCCTTCGCTGCCACCGGAGCTGCCTAGGATGGCGGTGTTGATGGCGATCAAATGGCCCTGATCGTCCACGAGCGCGCCGCCGGAGTTGCCGGGGTTGATGGAGGCGTCGGTCTGGATGAAGTCTTCGACTTCTTCGATGCCGAGTCCGCCGCGGCCGGTGGCGCTGACGATGCCCTGGGTTACGGTCTTGCCAACGCCGAAGGGATCGCCAATGGCGAGGACGACGTCACCGACTTCAACCTTGCTGGAATCGGCGAGAGTGAGCGTGGGGAAGTTGGAGCCTTCGACCTTCAGAACGGCGATGTCGGTGCGGGGGTCGGTGCCGACGACGCGCGCCTTGAGTTCGCGCTTGTCATGCAGAGTTACGGTGACGTCGGTGGCGCCATCCACGACGTGATTATTGGTCAGGATGTAGCCTTCCGGGCTGACGATCACGCCGGAGCCGAGCGCCTTTTCGCGGCGGTCCTGCGGGACGTCGCGGAATTGGTTTCCGAAGAACTGGCGGAAGAATTCATCCGGCATATCCGCGGAAATCTGGTTGTTGCTGACGGTGCGCGAGGACGAGATGTTGACCACGGCGGGGAGCACCTGCTTCACGACCGCCGAATAGCCGCCGTGAGAGGGAGCGGTGGTGGCCACCTTCACGTTCGCCGGGGGATTCCCGGTGGTGGCGGCTGTCAGTCCGAGGATTCCGGTAACGGCCAGAGCTGTCGTCAAGGAAGCCACCGCCATCCAGCGGCGGCCTGAGAAAATCTTCGATCGCATGCTTATTTGCTAAGCCTCCTACTAAGAATTACGAAGCTGAGGGACTTTGGTCTTGTAGCCTCGATAGGGGATTGAAAATCCCCCTGGAAAGGGGAGTGCGCGCGTGGGAATTGGCTTGCCAAGCCAAATTGGCTCCGCCGGCCCGTTCCCTGAGGCGGCCGTAAGCCACACATTCTTAAACCTTTTGTAGTGGTAGGGCGGCCGGAAATTGGCTTCGGTTTGAAAATTTCTGCATGGTTGGGCCTCGCCATGGCGTCGGGCAGGAAGGCAGCCCGCCATCGGAGTTTGAGGTTCGGTTCTCATGCTGGCCCGAGCGTACACGGGGGGGACAGACGGCTTAGGGAAAGAAAGAGCCGTAAGTTCTGAAGGGAAAGGAGATGTATATTGCGGTTGCAGGTGAACCTGATGCAAGAGTATGTCGATAAGCGACCCTCAGCGTTTGCCCAGAAGTTCTATGAGAGCGCGCTTTTCGGGTGTGTCGCCCGCTTGCTCAAGGACCAATTCGAGCCAGCCCCGTGCGTCCTGGTCCGGTCCGGAAGCGATCTTCTGGAGGCCGGGAAGAGCGTAGACCAGCAGCTTCTCTTTCGACGGTCCTTCGAACGGGTCAGCCAGACGTTCGAAATCCTCGCCTGATATCGCAGTCGACGGCGAACCCGCGTATGCGGCGCGCACAACGAACTTCTTGTCCGTGGCCCCGCGTTCATATACAGCACTGTACGGCACTGCGAAGCTCATGCCGATTCCATCGAAACTCATGTCGAGAGATACATCGATTCGCTCGCCGCCGGGGGTTGCGCTGGGCTTCAAAGTAGCTTTAAAACTGCGTCCGACAAGCTGAGCAAAGCCCCATTCGCTACCTTCGACCGTGAAGGAGAATACTGGCTCTAACCCGGGCTGCGTAAGATCGAACCAGGATTGGATCTGTTGCTGGATCGACACGCCGTTTTGGCCATGGTCACTCAGCATCGTGAGAAACGGTTTGTTGCCAACCCGAGTGATTTTGTGTTCGCGCACGCCCTCGTTAAAGAAAATCGACTGTTGTCCAGCAAACTGCCATCCTCCGCCCTGTGTTTTCATGTAGCGAAGATAAAGGTCGTTCCCACGCGGCACCGGGGTCTCGACGACTAGAATCGCCTGGTCAGGATTCTCCACCTCGATGATCTGTGCGGCGCAGGACTCCTCGGGCGACAGTCCGCATCTGGGCTCGATCGCATCCTTGACTGGCACTCCCAGGGCCTTCCACAGCGCATCCCAATCGAGGTTCTTGTGAGTTTCGAGGTACTTGGCGAGCGTGATCGGCGACCTCGCAGCGCCTGAGATTGCCGATGCTTCGGCGACGTTGGTCATTACAGCGTTCAGATGCAGCCTTGACGCCGCTTCTTCTATGCTCCGGCGAGGGATCAGTGCCGGAGTGACGCTCGCGTGTTGGCTCTCGCCGACCGAAACCACGGCAGCCGCCGAAGTAAATTCGTCGCGGAACTCGTGTACCGTCTCCACACCCCAGCCGCGGGGCTGCGTGTGCAACTGTTCCCAGGCCGCGACGCGGTAAACGCCGGGAGGAAGATTGCCGATCTCAAAGCTGCCGTCGGGTGCCGTGTCGGCGGTGTCATTGTAATCATCGGTCCAAGCGGTGACGGGAACTCCTGCAAGAGGGGAGCCGAATGCATCCTTGACTGCGCCTCGAAGTTCGCCTGCGTGGGTCGATACGACGATGTCGAGCGTCTTGTCTCCGAACGAGGTTAGGTCGAGGGGCTTATTCATGAAGTCCTTGCCATCGACCGTGATGGACTTGATGTACATTCCTGGCTTGAGGGTCATCGAGATTTCGTAGGTCCCTGGTGCGGCGCACGTGACTTTGATGTTTCCATCGTTATCAATGCCGCCGCCATAAGACGCAGCCCCGTCAAGGTGAGACAGCATGAATCGGTCGATCAATTCCGATTTCTGCAATGGGCCGTCAATCGTGAGCCTTCCTCCAATCCTTGGGCACGGCTGCTGTTGGAGGACCATATCCAGGTCGTGATCAGTAACAGTGACCACCGTCCTGACCGCCTGCTGCATGTTGGTTCCATCAAAGACGTATGTGCCGGGCAGGAGGCCGTCGACGTCGAAAGTTGCGCCCTGAGCCATATAGACAGGGTGTGCGTCCTCTGGCACGACGGAACCCTGTGACCTGACCGAAGCAAGAATTCCGAGCCTTCCGCGAGCATGATAGACGGGCGCGCTTTGCATGCGAAACTCGATCTTCACAGGAGTCCCGGCGGTCACCTCGATCGCGTCCGCCTTGTTCACATCAACGACGCCGGGATAATAGGTCGTTACGTATGCTTCCCCGGGCCGTTTGGGCCCGGGCAGCCGAGGAATCCGGTCGAGAATCATCGCCGGCATGTCTCGATACGGGTTCTCTGCTCGCACAGAATATGTTCCCGGATCGAGGTCCCCTAGCAGAAACCCCCCATCGTCGCGCGTGCTGGTGTCGCGCGGCGCAAGAAGGTCAAATTCCTTTCGCCCGTGCCGGTATTGCCAATGCCCGACGATGACGTGCCAACCCGCGATCGGCTGTCCGTTCTCATCGAGGAGCCGGCCCGCGATCGCGCGCTTGACGGTGGAAGGCTCAGGGGATTGCCCGCACGTAAGCGCGGCCGCGAATACAGCCGCTGCAAGACAACTCGCAAACCTAGTCTTTATCCCAACGTTGGCCGCTAAAGCAGTCAGAACGCGCATGGTGTATGGCCTTTTAGCATAATCCCCTTTGCGGAAGAAACATAGCGAGCTGGAGCTGAGCGGCTTCGGAATGCTTTCTCTGGCTCATGCCGGGCAGCACAGTCAGCAGATATTAATTGACCGCGATCTGCAGTCGGGGGCAGGATACCACCACTGACAAGGATCGGAGCAACTTTTGGTCCGGACTTGCACTTCCGACGTCCAGCCGGTTGTTGCGGCCCAGCGCCCGGCCGGATGCGATGAGAAACAACGAAGCGCCCCTCGACGGGGAGGACGCCGCGATGCTCAGATTCAGGCTCTCGAACCGTTTCGATCGGGGACGGAGTTACTTGAGCATGCCTTCGGAGTTGGTGGCGGAGCCAGTCCTCTAGCACAATGAGTGACGCGCGACAGGCGGCCTTACGAGGCCGCCGCAGGCCGAGGGCCTGCCCCACTTATACTTTGCAGTGTCGCGTATAATGGTCAGGACGTTTTAGGCATCATAATGGTGACATGGGAGGTACTATGAACAAGTTTCGATATATCGCCGCGGGCGCTGCCGGCCTGCTGGGCTTTGGACTGGCGCTGCAAGGCGACGGGGCCAAGATCGCCGGCCTGTTGACGGGCAATGCCGCTTTTGTGAGCGCCACCGACTTGAAGCCGGGCACGTTCCGCAAGATCGCCGTGGGCGACCTGCCTGTGCCGGGGGCGGCGACGCCGGGGAATGGAAAGACGGTACCTCGGGGCGACATGATGCCGCAGGCTCCCGCCGGATTCAAGGTGGAACTGTATGCCAGCGACAATTTGAAGGCTCCGCGGCAGATCCGCAAGGCTCCGAATGGCGACCTGTTTGTAGCCGAGGAAGCCGCCGGCAATATTAAGGTTGTCCACGACAATAACGGCAAGGCCGAGATTTCGACGTTCGCATCGGGCCTGGGCGGGCCGTTCGGCATCAATTTCTATCCGATTGGCGCGAATCCGCAGTGGGTTTACATTGGCAACAACGCCTCGGTGGTGCGCTTTCCTTATAAGAATGGCGACCTGAAGGCGAGCGGTCCGGCGGAGACGCTGGTGAACGATCTGCCGCCGGCGGGCAATCATCGCACGCGCGACCTGGTGTTCACCAAAGACGGAAAGAACATGCTGGTGGCGGTGGGGTCGGCGGACAACGTGAGCGACGGCAAGGCGTCCAACGAGCATCGCGCCAACGTTCTGGAGTACACGCCGGAAGGCAAGTTTGTGAAGATCTACGGCTCGGGGATTCGCAATCCTGTGGGTCTGGGGATCAATCCGACCACGGGCGACCTGTGGGTATCGGTGAATGAGCGCGACAACCTGGGCAATAACCTGGTTCCGGATTACATCACGTCGGTGAAAGAGGGCGGCTTCTATGGGTGGCCGTGGTTCTACATCGGCCAGCATGACGATCCTCGCGCGCTGCCGGATTATAGCGGTCGCGAGAAAGAGAACCTGCCTCGGCCAGCGGATAAGACCAAGGAGAGCGTGATCGCGCCGGACGTGCTGATCCAGGCGCATAGCGCTTCCCTGGGCTTGACCTTCTACGACGGCACTCAGTTCCCGGCCGAGTATCGCGGCGATCTCTTCGCGGCGGAGCACGGATCGTGGAACAGAACGCCGCGGTCGGGTCTGGAGATCGTGCGCGTGCCGCTCAACAAGGGCAAGTCCGACGGGGTTTACGAGGATTTCCTCACCGGATGGATGCTGCCGGACGGAAGCTCCTGGGGCCGGCCGACGGGCGTGGTTACGGGCAAGGATGGAGCGCTGTATGTGACCGACGACGGCGCCAACATCATCTGGAAAGTCAGCTACACCGGCAACGGGAAGAAGTAAGGGGCCCTGACACATGCGAAGGGCGAAAGGCTTCCTGACGACGGCGATGGTGCTGGGCGTCGCGCTCGGCGTGGCGATTGCGCAGGGTCCGCCTGCGGGCGGCGGCGGTAAAGGCGGCGGAAAGGGCGGCGGCAAAGGTGGACGCGGCGGCGGCGGGATTCCGGCGCCGATTACGATCAACGTTGCCGGTTACCCGGACGGCGGCACGGTCGCGGCGAAGTACGGCTGCGGCGGCGGGAATATGGGCGCGTCCCCCGAGATCAAGTGGACGGGCGCGCCGGCGGACACCATGGCGTATGCCGTGATCCTGCACGACACAGATGTGGCGCTGCCCACGGGCGAAGACGTGCTTCACTGGGCGATCTTCGACATCCCGGGTACGGCCACGGGGCTTCCGGAGAAGGTGGCCAATACCGCGGAGCTTCCCGATGGTAGCAAGCAGCTCAACAATATCGGGGGGATGCCGGGATTCTTCAATCCCTGCCCGCCTCCGCCGACTACGCATCATTATATTTTTGAAGTGTATGCTCTCGACGGAAAGCTGGGCTTGCCCGCCAGCACTTCGCGGGCGGACCTGCTCAAGGCGATGAATGGTCACATTCGCGCCAAGGGTACCTATACCGGCACGTACAAGCAGTAGCCTGATTCTCCTCGAGTTTTCTTGCCAGATCCCCGGCACGGCGGTCTTACGAGGCCGCCGCAGGCCGGGGCCTGCCTCACCCCGAATTTACATTCTTAGCAACCCATAAGCCGCTATGCTGATTGCATGAGTTTGCCGGCATGGAAATCCTGCGCGGGGATATGCCTGCTGGTGGTTCTGTGCGGCGTTCTGGCAGTGCTGCAATACAACTGGATCGGTGAAGTGGCCGACGCCGAGCGCTCCCGCCTGAAGGATGATCTGCAATCCCGTCTGTATCAGGTGCGCCGCAGCTTTGACGATCAGATGCAGGCCGCATGCAACCGCTATATTCCGCCGGATGCCGACATCGACCGGCTGGGCCGCAAGCAGGCTTATGTGGATCAATATCGCCGGGCCATCGGCACACCGGAAGCGCTGATCCGCCGCGAGGCCCTGGCGATACCCAGCGGTGACGATGTGGACCTGCTGATTCTCGACCCGAAGGAGTACCGCTTCGAGAGCGCAGAATGGCCGGCGGACTGGAGCGCGATGCATGCCCGGCTGGGCGCCCGGCTCCGCGGCGGCCCGATTCCCTCGGGCGAATCGGCGACGACGACTCTGGTGGAGATTCCGCGCTTCGGGAACTCTCCCGGCGATCAGGGCAGACAGCGGGAGCAGGAATGGCTGCTGCTGGAGCTGGATACCGACGCGCTGAAGAACACGATCCTTCCGGCCGTGCTGGCGGGCAATCTGGGTGACGCCGGCCGTCTGGATTACGACGCGCGGGTGGTGCTGAACGGAGATCCTGCGGTAACGCTTTATCGATCCGGCGGGGGTGGCGCGGCGCCGTTCGTCGCCGACGCCACGGTGGGTCTGCTGGATGTCGGAGGCGCGGGACCGCGCGGCGATGGACGAGGCCGTGGGCGCGGCCGAGGGCCGGGTCCGCCACCGGGAGAGCGTCGAGACGATAAAGGCGGACGCGGCGCCGGTGCGTCGTCCCGCGGGAATCCCACCGACGGCGCGTGGCTGCTGAGCGTGCACCACCGCGCGGGCTCGCTCGAAGCGCTGGCCGCCACCACACGCCGCAAGAACCTGACCATCTCCGCGGGGATTCTGCTGCTGATCCTGGCCACCGCCGCGATGCTTCTGCGCGCATCCCGTGAAACGCAGCGGGTGGCAGAGTTGCAGATGAATTTTGTCGCGGGTGTTTCACACGAACTGCGCACGCCGCTCACCGTCATCCGCACCGCGGCGTTTAACCTGCGGCGAAATCTCTCCGCCAACCCCGAGCAAGTGGAGCGCTACGGCGAACTCATCCAAAAAGAGAGCGAGAAGCTGGGGACGCTGGTCGAACAGGTTCTGCGCTACGGAAGCGCGAAGGCGGGCAGCGTGATCCAGCAGAGACAGCCGGTGGATGTCGAAGCGGTGATCGAGAGCAGCCTGCGGGCGAGCCGCGTCCGGCTCGCGGGGATGGCGTTCGTCATCGATAAACGGATCGACCCGGAACTGCCGCCGATCCTGGCGGATGAAGAAGCGTTAAAGCACGCGCTGCAGAATCTGCTGGACAACGCCGCACGGCACGGGGCGGAGGGCCGCTGGATCGGGATCTTCGCGGCTCCGGCGGCCGGCACTCCGGGGCCTATGGTAGAGATTCGCATCGCCGATCGCGGTCCCGGCATTCCCGCCGACGAGCTGTCCCACATCTTCGATCCCTTTTTCCGGGGACGCCGCGCGCTGGCGGACCAGGTGCACGGCACGGGCCTCGGTTTGAACCTGGCCAAGCGCATCGTAGAAGCCCACGGCGGGTCGATCGAAGTCAAGAGCGAACCTTCGCAAGTCAAAAACGAACCTGCGCAAGGAACCGAATTCATTGTGCGGCTTCCCGCAGGAAATCCCTCATGACGTCACGAGTTTTGCTGATAGAAGACGAGCCCGGGCTGGTGCTGACGATCTCCGACCTGTTGGCCGCCGAAGGCTACCAGGTGGATTCCGCCGGCGATGGGGAAAGCGGTTTGGCGAAGGCCTCCGGCGGCGAGTACGATGCCGTGATTCTGGACGTGATGCTGCCGCGGAAGACCGGGTTCGACGTGTGCCAGGAGTTGCGGCAAAAGGGGATCGATTCGGCGATCCTGATGCTGACCGCCAAGACTCAGGTGGTGGATCGCGTGGTGGGCCTCCGGCTGGGCGCCGACGATTACCTGACCAAGCCGTTCGATCCGCACGAGCTTCTGGCCCGTCTGGAGGCGCTGCTGCGGCGGGTCCGCAAGCAGGGACGCATCCAGGTGCAGACCTACCAATTCGGCGATGTGCAGGTGGATTTCGAACGCGCGGCGGTGTTGAAGGGCGGGCGTCCGGTGAGTATCGCCAGCAAGGAGTTGCAGCTGCTGCGTTACTTGATAGACCATCGCGACCGGGTAGTGCCGCGCGACGAGATCCTCAAGAACGTGTGGGAGTACAACGCCGAGGTGAACTCGCGTACCATCGATGTGCACGTGGCATGGCTGCGCCAGAAGCTGGACCAGCCACAGAACCCGAGACACATCCAAACGATCCGGGGAAAAGGCTACCGCTTCACGGCGTAATGGCGAGGGCGGCTACGCCCGCCGCGACGGTATTCCGTATCTTGTTGCGATCTCGTATAATGTCGGGAGGCCACAGGGCCGCAAGAGGAGCATTACCAATGGCAGACACAACACGTCGCACTTTCCTGACCGCCACCGCAGCCGCTGCCGCGGTCCCGTTTTTCATCAAGGCCGACGACAAGACAGGCGCGAAGCTTCCGATTCTGGGCGAGGGCGATCACAAGTACGAATGCATTCATGACTGGGGCATGGCGTCGCTGCCGTCCTCGATCAAGTACGGCAACACGCACAGCATTTCCGAGGATGCGCAAGGGCACATCTATGTCCACCATACGGTGCACGCGACCAGCCAGAGCTCGGATAGCGTGGTGGTGTTCGACGACAAGGGCAAGTTCGTCCGCAGCTTTGGTCCGATGTTCCGCGGCGGCGCGCACGGGATGCATCTGCGCAAGGAAGGCAACACCGAGTATCTGTACTTCTGCGACGACAAGCATGGGTTTATTACCAAGCGGACACTGAAGGGCGAGGAGATTTGGACCATCGCCTATCCGCAGGATTCGCCGGTATATCAAAAGGGACCTGGTTCGAGCGGCCCGGGAGGCGCGGCGGGTTTGAACTATCGCCCGACGAACATTGCGATCGCTCCGAACGGCGACTTCTGGGTGGGCGACGGATACGGATCGTATTATATGTTCCACTACACGGTGGCGAGTCCGACGGCGTATCCCAAGTTGAAGAACACGTTTGGCGGGCCTCCGGCGGCGGCAGCGGGCGCGGCTCGCGGCGGTGCCCCGGGTGGCGGCGCTCCGGGCGGCGGTGGCGGAGCTCGGGGTGGCGGCGGTGGCGGAGCTCGCGGTGGTGGCGGCGGCGGTGCCAAGGGTGGTGGTGCACCGGGCGGCGCTCCCGGCGGTGGCGGCGGCGCGGTTGCTCGCGGCGGTGGCGACGGCAAAGCGGCGGCCAAGGGCGGCGGTGGCGGAGCCCGTGCGGCTCGGCAGCCGAATCAGCCTGGCGTGCCTCGCGATGTACCCATCGAAACGATGAACAATCCGCATGGCAATTTTGTCGATCTGCGCGATCCGGCCAAGCCGCTGCTGATGGTTGCGGATCGCGGCAATAGCCGCATCGTACGCTACACGCTGGACGACAAGCCGGTGGACGTGATCGCGGGAACGCTGCAACCGTGCCACTTTTACCCGAACCTGCGCACAGGCGAACTGGTGATTCCGGATCTCTCGGCGCGCGTGACGGTGCTCGACAAGGACAACAAGATCGTCCTGCACCTGGGCGAGGGCCTCACGGGCAATCCGCCGCGGACGACGGAGGATCGCAGCCAGTTCGTGGCGGGGCAGTTTGTGAATCCGCACACGGCGATTTTCGACAAGACGGGCAACATTTTCGTGGGTGAGTGGGTCGAAATAGGCCGCGTCACCAAGCTGCGCAAGGTTTCGTAAGTTTTTCAAGACAAATCGGCGGCGAGTCTGTTCCTTTAAGCCACGCTGCTCAGGGAGAACTGTACAGATGCACACACCATTTTTCGGAGAGTTCATGGGAACTCTGGTTTTGGTTCTTCTGGGGAACGGAGTCGTCGCCAATGTCTTGCTCGGCAAGACCAAGGGCGAGAACTCCGGCTGGATCGTGATCACCACCGGGTGGCTCGCCGCTGTCATGGCCGGAGTTGCCGTCGCGCAGGCGTGCGGCAGTCCGGGGGCTCATATCAATCCCGCGGTCACGCTCGCGGTCGCGCTCATTTCAGGCGATTGGAGCCAGGTGCCCACGTTTATGCTCGCGCAACTGTTGGGAGGTTTGGTGGGGGCGATCGTGATGTGGGTGCATTTCCTCCCTCACTGGTCTCTGACGCCAGATCCGGGCAAAAAGCTGGCTTGTTTCTCTACCGGGCCCGCGGTGAAGAACATGCCGGGCAACCTAATCAGCGAGATTATCGGCACGTTTCTGCTGGTGCTGGTGATCATGGCCATTCTCTCGAAGGCCGTATCCGGTTCCGGCACGGCTCCGGGGTTGGCCCCCTGGCTGATCGGCGCAGTGGTTTGGGCGGTCGGCACGGGTTTGGGTGGAACCACAGGATTCGCCATCAATCCCGCTCGCGATCTGGGTCCGCGGATCGCGCATGCGATTCTGCCGATTCCCGGCAAGGGAAGTTCCGATTGGGGATATGCCTGGATCCCGGTAGTGGGCGGATTGATCGGCGGCGCGCTGGCCGGGGCCTTCGTCAAAGCGGCGTTGTAGGTCATGCGGCGCCTCGGACTGGTTGTTTTGGCCGGGCTGACGGCGGCCGGTCTGTGGACGGCGTCAGCCTTCCAGCAACCGGGCAAGCATCCGGTCACGGGGCGGCAGATCGCCGGAGTGTGCGGCTTCGGAGGCTGCGAGACGTGGCTGGAACGTCCGGAGCGGGAGGCGGAAGAGAATCCCGACGGCGCTCTTGATGCGTTGAACCTGAAGCCAGGGATGGTGGTCGCCGATGTGGGCGCGGGCACCGGATACATGAGCTTGAAGATGGCCAAGCGCGTGGGGCCTTCGGGCAAAGTCTACGCCGAGGACGTGCAGCCGGAGATGCTGGGGCAGGTCCGGGCGAACGCGGCTAAGGCCAAGCTCGCCAATGTGATTCCACTTCAGGGAACGTTCACCGATACCAAGCTTCCGGCGGGACAAATGGATCTGGTGCTCATGGCCGACGTCTACCACGAGTTTTCCGAGCCGCAGAAGATGGTGCAGAGTATCCGGAAATCGCTCAAGCCCGAGGGGCGGATGGTGCTGCTGGAGTACCGGAAGGAAGATCCGAAGATTCCGATCCGGGAAGACCACAAGATGACGGTGGCGGAGGTGAAGGCCGAGTTAGAGCCCGAGGGCTTCAGGCTGAGCCAGGTGATCGAAACGCTGCCGCGTCAACATATTTTAATTTTGACCAAGCGGTAAACGGTCTTTTCGCCCGCACCGGGTCAGCTTATAATAGGGCGTATGAAGAAATTTGGTTTGTTGCTCTGCCTCTGCCCGATTGTCGTCCTTGCCCAGGACAATGCGTTTCCGGACGGCCCCGGGAAGCCGACTCTGGAGAAAATCTGTACGGCGTGCCACGATTTGGGACCGCTCAGCGGGATGACCGGCGGCGCGGATATCTGGCAGTCGGTCGTCGACGACATGAAAGTGCGCGGCGCGGATGGCACGGAGCAGGAGTTCAAGGATATTGTTACGTACCTGAGCAAGTATCTCGGCGCTCCGGTAAAGATCAACACAGATACGGCCGCGAGCCTGGAAGCGAATCTGCAAATCACCACCGCGGAAGCGGGAGCGATCGTGAAGTATCGTACCGATAAGGGCAACTTCAAGACGTGGGACGACATTACGAAGGTCCCGGGTCTGGATATGACGAAGCTCGACGGCTTGCAGAAGCGTATCAAGTACTAAGCTTTTCTCCTTTTCAGTTCTCTCCCTGGCGCGTGAGCGTGATGTATAATCGCGCTCACGATGCTTTTCCGCAAGCGGCAGTCCGCCGCGGCAATCCTGTTGTTTTCCTCACTTAGTCTCCACGCGCAGTGGATGCGCTATCCGTCCGCCGGGACTCCCCGGCTCGCCAATGGGAAGCCGGATCTCACGGCAGCGACACCTAAGCTCGACGGGCATCCCGATCTTTCGGGCATCTGGAAGATCGCACGGCCGAACACGATTCCCGAGGGGACCGCCTCATACGCGAGCTTGCAGTATTGGACGAAGGAGGGCATCGACATCCAGATGCAGCCTTGGGCGAAGGCACTCTTCGAAAAACGGTATGGGAGTTTCGGCGTAGGGCGGCCGTCGGAGCATTGCCTGCCCCACAGCATTCCCGATGCGATGCTGGTTTCGAATTTCAAGATTAAGCAGGATGCCGGGCTGACGCTCTTCCTGTACGAAGAATTCATGCGGTTCCGGCAGATTTTTACCGACGGGCGTCCGTTTCCGAAGGACCCCGCGCCGGCGTGGTTTGGGTACTCCACCGGCAAGTGGGAGGGCGACAGCTTTGTCGTGGAGACCATGGGGTACAACGACCTGAGTTGGCTGGACGATGCGGGGCATCCGCATAGCGAGGCGATGGTCACCACGGAGCGTTTTCAGCGTCGCGATTTCGGGCACATGGAGATGGAGCTGACGGTCAACGATCCGAAGGCGTATTTGAAGCCGTGGTCGGTCACGATGCAGTTCGTGTTGATGCCGGATACGGAGTTGATCGAGGATTTGTGCGATAACGAGCGGGATGGGACGCACATGGTGGGGAAGTGAGAAGCCGCCGGTGTATAATTTCCCCAGAATGAAACCGACGGTCTTACTGTGGGTGATCCTGTTGATCGCGTGCGGAACGCTTTCAGCGCAGTGGCTGAAGATTCCGACCCCGGGGATCCCGCGCACTCCGGACGGGAAGCCGGATCTCTCGGCGCCGGCTCCGAAGACGGCGGAGGGGAAGCCGGACGTCTCAGGATTGTGGCAGCCGGCGCCGGGCTACGTCGAAAATGTCGCGAAGGACTTGAAGCCGGAGGACGTTCCGATGCGGCCTTGGGCGCAGATGCTGTATCAGCACCGGCGCGACACGTTGAGCAAGGAAGATCCTACGGGTTGGTGCAATCCGGGCGGCGTGCCCCGGTCCGACGCGGTGCCGTATCCGTTCAAGATCGTTCCGGCGGCGGGCGGCGGCGAAATGATGATTTTGTATGAGGCGGTGCACAGTTACCGGCAGGTGTTTATGGATGGGCGAGCGCTGCCGAAAGATCCGAATCCGAACTGGCTGGGATATTCGGTGGGCCGGTATGAGGACGGCGCACTGGTGGTGGAATCGTCGGGATTCGTGGAGAACAGCTGGCTGGATAATGGCGGACATCCGGGGACGGAGTCGCTACACGTGACCGAACGGTTCAAGCGCAAGGATTTCGGACACATGGATATCGAGGTGACGATCGACGATCCGAAGACGTACACGAAGCCGTGGACGGTGACGATTCCTTTGAAGCTGATGCCGGATACGGAGTTGCTGGAATACATCTGCACCGAGAATAATAAGGATCTTGAGCATTTGGTGGGGAAGTGAGACTGCTGCTGGCATTGCTCGCGTGCGCGACGATGCTTCCGGCGCAGTGGTTAAATCTCCCCACTCGTGGAGTTCCTCGGACCAAAGACGGCAAGCCGAATCTCTCGGCTCCGGCGCCTCGGGCGGCGAATGGGAAGCCCGATTTTTCGGGGATCTGGGCGCTGGAGCATCCGCCTTGTCCGCCGGAGGGCTGCGGAGATTATCTGGGCGGTCCTGAGTTTTTAAACATGGGCGTGCATCTCCCGGGCGGGCTGCCGTATCAGCCTTGGGCCGCGGAACTGGTCAAGAAGAGGTCGGCGGATCAGGGCCGGGACGATCCTGTGGCTCAGTGTCTGCCGTCTGGGGTGGTGCGGATTCTGACGTTTCCTCCGCCCCGGAAGATTGTGCAGACTCCGGAGGAGATCGTGATTCTTTCCGAGCGCGACGTGACGTTCCGGCAGATTCACACGGATGGGCGTCCGTTGCCGGTGGACCCTTCCCCATCGTTCAACGGATTTTCGGTGGGCAAGTGGGAAGGAGACACGCTGGTGGTCCAGACCATCGGGTTGCGGGATACGTGGATCGATCGAAATGGAAGTCCGATCACGGAGGCAGCGAAGTTGACGGAGCGGTTTCGGCGGGTCAATTATGGGAGGCTGGAGATTGAGCTGACCGTGGACGATCCGAAGGCGTACACCAAGCCTTGGACGGTGACTCTAAAGCAGGAGATTGTGCTGAATACCGAGCTGCTCGATTACTATTGCAACGACAACGAGAAGGATGCGCAGCATGTTTCGGCAAAGTAGAGCAGTCTTGCTTGTGATGGCGATGGCGGGGTCGGTTTCGGCGCAGCGGATTCACTACCCTACGCCGGGGCTTCCGCGCACGGCGGAGGGGAAACCAAACTTGGCGGCTCCGGTGCCGAAGGCTGCGGACGGGCATCCGGATTTATCGGGCGTGTGGAGTCCAGACAGCCGGCCGCTGCAAGTGATCGCGCCGTCGGAGAGCATTCCGTTTCAGCCGTGGAGCGCGAAGCTGACGGAGGAGCGGGCGGACGGAGCTCGCGGGATGGACGATCCGGCGGCGTACTGCGTTCCGGGGATGCCGAAGCTGCTGGTGCTGCCCTATCCCTACAAGATCGCGCAGGTGCCGGGGATGATGCTGATGCTGTACGAGGGCTTCACCACGTTCCGGCAGATCTTCACGGACGGGCGCGCGCTGCCGAAGGATCCGCAGCCATCCTGGCTGGGGTACTCGGTGGGGCGTTGGGAAGGCGACACGTTCGTGGTGGAGACGATCGGCGTGAATGAGCGGACGTGGCTCGACAACGCGGGGCGTCCGCACAGCGATGCGATGCATCTGACGGAGCGATACACGCGCAAGGATTTCGGGCATCTGGATATGCAGCTGACGATCGACGATCCGAAGGCGTATACGAAGCCGTGGTCAGTGAGCGAGAACGCGACGCTGATGGCGGATACGGACCTGCTCGAGTATATTTGCAGCGAGGACAATAAGGACGTCCCGCATTTAGTCGGCAATGGCCCACAACCGAGTCACTAGACCGCGCACAACGCAGCCGCGCGGCATCGCAACGCATTCCGGCAAAGGGGCCGCGCGGCGCTGTGCGCTCTAACAAGCCCGTTGACGTTGCGGTAATCGGGCTGGGAGCGGCGGGCGGAGTTGCCGTGCTGCCGCTGGCGCGGGCGGGGCTGCGGGTGGCGGGAATCGAGGCGGGAACTTGGATGGACCCGCATCGGGATTACCATCCCGATGAGATTCACAATAACGTCCGGCGACTGGTGACGTCCACGCCAAAAGCCCAGCGCGAGTGTCCGACGCTGCGGGCGAATCCTTCGCAGACGGCGATTCCGGCGCGTCCGCATCCGATGATGAACGCCATCGGCGGGACGACGATTCATTACTGGGCGCAGAGCTGGCGGCTGAAGGAGTGGGATTTTAAGACTCGCTCCGAGGTCCTTCGGAGATATGGAGCCGGGGCCATTCCTCGCGGGTCCACGCTGGAGGACTGGCCGGTCTCGTACGAGGACCTGGCGCCGTATTACGACATTGTCGAGGAAGAGGTCGGGGTTTCGGGGAAGGCGGGAAATCTTCAGGGGCGGATCGATCCTGCGGGCAATGTGTTTGAAGCGCCGCGGAAGGGCGAGTATCCGATGCCTCCGCTGCGCGGGTGCGACTTCACGGATCACATGGCTAGGGTGGCGAAGCAGCTGATGTGGCATCCGTTCGCTCCACCGGCGGCGATCAATTCGCGGACCTATCGAGGCCGGCCGGGGTGTGCGTATCACGGCTACTGCGCGACCGGAGGCTGCCACATCAGCGCGAAGAATTCGACGGCGGTGACGACGATTCCGGAGGCAGTGAAGACCAAGAGGCTGACGATTTTCGATCGGGCTCAGGTGACGAGGATCGTTTCCGACGCGAAGGGCCGAGTAACGGGAGTCGAGTATTTGCGCGGCGGGCAGGCTTACTTTCAACCGGCGAAGGTAGTGCTGCTGGGGTCGTACACCTACGAGAACTCGCGGCTGTTGCTTCTGTCGAGATCGAAGGCTTATCCGAACGGGCTCTCGAACAATCATGGGCAAGTGGGGAAACATTACTTCGGGCACTGGAACGATTCGGTGGGCGCGTTGTTTCCGTTCGACGTGAACATCTGGTACGGGCTCCCGGCGCAGGGGACGTGCGTTGACGATTGGGCGGATGATCAGTACGATCACACAGGGTTAGGGTTCATCGGCGGGACGAGTCTGCATGTGCGGACGGAGAGGCATCCCATCGACGGGGCGAATCTGCCCCGGTTCGAGAGGGCTCCGGCATGGGGCGCGAAGTGGAAAGCTTACGTGCGTGAGAACGCGGCTCGGTACGCGGTGACGTACATGCAGACCAGCAGCTTTCCTTACGAGAGCTCGTACTTGGATTTAGACGATCAGGTGAAAGACCCGTTGGGCGATCCGGTGTGCCGGATTACGACGGGCGGGCCGAAGGAGAACGAGCAGAGGGCGGCGCTGTTCGCGCAAACGAAGATGGAGCAGTGGTTTCGCGCCGCGGGGGCGGTGGAGGTGGCGAAGGATCCTCCGCTGGGGCCGGGAATTTCGACGCATGCGTATGGTGGGACGCGCATGGGCGATTCGGCGGAGACGAACGTCGTGGATCGGTGGGGGTTCTCGCATGAGGCTCCGAACCTGGGAGTGCTGGGAGCTTCGGTGATGGGGACCAGCGGAGCTCGGAATCCGACGCTGACGGTGCAGGCGCTGGCGTGGCGGACGGCGGAGCGATTGGTGAAGAGCTGGAAGTCGATTGCGGAGTAATGCGCCCGGGGAAAGTGTGCAAGACTAGCATCTATACTCGTTTTCTTCAAGGAGATTGGGGCGTGAAACTCTCTCGCAGTTTGTGGCTGGTTCCGACAGCGGTGGCGCTGTGGGCACCGTTCGCCATGGCGCATTTTCATTTACTGGAGCCGCAATCGTGGCTGGTGGAGGCCAATAACGGGGATCCGCAGAAACTGGGTCCTTGCGGAGGCACTACGGCGAACGCGGGGATGCCCAGCGGCATGGTCAACAAGATCACCGGTGGATCGAAGCTGCACATCAAGCTTCAGGAGACCGTGTTCCATCCGGGGCACTATCGGGTGGCGCTGGCGGTGAATTCGCGGGATGAGTTGCCGGCCGATCCGATGACCGTGACGCGAGACGGCGATCGGGGGCCGCAGTCGGTTTCGGCTTCGATTGAGAGTTCGCCGAAGATCCCGGTGTTGGCGGATGGTTTGTTCGTGCACACGACGAGGCCGGCCGATCCGTTTGAGACCGACATTCAGATTCCGAACATCAGCTGCCCGAAGTGCACGCTGCAGATCGTCGAGTTCATGGCGGAGCACGGATATAACAAAGATGGTGGCTATTTTTACCATCATTGCGCCGAGATGCAGATTACGGCGGACACTTCGAAGCCGATGGACAAGGGGTGGCCGGCGGCGAAGTAGGACGTTGGAGGGAGTCTGACAGACGACATAAAACGATCGTCTGTCCTACCTTGTTTCTCCTGAGAGTATTTCCTTCCGCGGCGTACCTATTCGTATGCTGCGACGCTGGCTAATCCTGCTAGTCGCCTGGCTTCCTGCGCGGGCCTTGGCGAACGATCCGGCGGTGTTGCAAATCCGCATCCTGGAAGGGGATCGCTCGGTTTATGTGCTAGGCGGCCGGGCTACTAAGGGCGTCACGGTGCAGGTGACGGATGAGACGGGTAAGCCGGTAGACGGCGTTACGGTCAGTTTCCGGCTGCCTGAGGATGGGCCGGGCGGCACTTTTTCCAACAATTCCAAGACGGAGATTGCTACCACACAGGCCGATGGCCGGGCCGGGGTGTGGGGTATGCAGTGGAACAAGACGGCCGGAACGTTCGAGATCCGCATTGCGGCGGTGAAGGGGCAGGCTCGCGCGGGGACGGTTTGCTCGCTGTATTTACGCGAGGGGCAAGCTCCGGAGGTGGGCTCGGGACACGGGGGACACCGGTGGCTGTGGGTGGCGCTCGCGGCGGCGGGGGCGGCGGGTGGAGCTGGAATCGCGGCCAGGGGCGGGGCTGGAAGCGGAGGCTCCCCTGCGTCGGCGGTGAACACGGTGCGCATCGGCACGCCGACGATTTCCCTGGGGCATCCATGAGACTCGCGGTGGCTGTGGCGATGGCGGTTTGCGCTCACGGGCAGGCGGGGTTGATGCGGCCGGTGCTCGGAGAGATGCTGGATCGGGAGGGCGCTCTGCTTCCGGTGACGGGCGTGGGCGGGAGCTTTCAGCTGGATGCTCCGGTGGCGCGTGACGTGGTGGCCAGCGCGTGCTCCCGCGACTTTTGTATCGCGAAGACGGAGTCGGCGGTGGTTTCGGGAACGTCGAGTGCTGCGGTGCCGGCGGGCGGCGCTGTGATCGCGATCGATGGGTCTTCGGCATGGATTTATTTTTCCGCCACACGGCAGTTTGCAAGATGGCGGGATGGAACGCTCACCCCTGCGAGTCTTGATGTCGACGGTGAGGTGCTCGCTTTGCGGGGGACTGGGGCGGGCGTCCAGATCGCGTTGAGGCGCGAAAGCGGGGTTTGGATTGCCAGGGAGGACGGTACGATCGTCGATTCCCTGCCCTGGAACACGAGCGCGGTTTTGCTGCTGGCCCACTCGACGGTTTACTCGGCGGGCGAGGCTCTGGTGGTTCGCAAAGCGGACGGCAGCGAGTTCCGGTTTGCCGCGGCGGGCGTCACGGCACTGTTCGCGATGGGCGAAGGTTATGTGGAAGCGATGACTCCGCAGGCGGTGTACGCGCTGCGGGTGATCGAGGGCCGAGAGCAGCTATTCGCGCTGCCGCAGGCTCGCGTGCCGAGGAGACACTGATGCTTCGAGTGCTCCTGGCAGCGGGCCTGTTGGCGCTTGCGGCGAGCGCGCAGGTTCTCTATTCGGTGGACGGCAGCGGCACGGAGACGCCGGTGGGCTCCAGTTACAACGCTGGATCGGTTGCGGCGGGGGCTTCGAAGAGCACTCGATTTCGCGCGCGGAATCCGGGCAACTCGGCGATCCCGGTTACGAAACTGGCGCTGAGCGGGACGAACTTCTCGATCACGAGTCCGCTGAGCCTGCCGCCGAACATCGCGCCGGGGAATTTTTTGGACATCGATGTGAACTTCCAGGGCGGCGTTCCCGCGCAATACAGCGCGAGCCTGCAGATCAACACTATTTCCGTGCTGATGCTGATCACCTCTGTTCCCGCGGCTTCGCTCACCGTGCTTTCCGGATGCACCGGACCCGATCCGGCGACCGGTACGATCGACTTCGGCAAAGTGCAAGTGGGGCAGTCCGGCACATGCACGTTCTCCCTGCTGAACGGGAACACTCAGGCTCTGACGGTGGCCGCGAGCGTTACCGGGCTAGGCTTCAAGATGCCGGCGCAATCCTACGTGTTGCCGCCCTCGGGATCGGTGAGCTTTAACGTGGTGTTCACGCCGGGTACGGGTGCGCTGTTCTTAGGCACGTTGATGCTAGACGCACGGAGCTTCCCTCTGACGGGCACGGGGCTCAATCCGCTGCTGCCGACTCCGATGTTGCTTTTCGACAATCCAGCGCCGCAGAGCGGGCAGCAGATTACGTTGACCATGCGGCTGCCGGCGGCTTCGCCGATTGCGGCCTCGGGGTCGGTAAGTCTTTCGTTCCAGCCGGACGTGGGGCAGAACATCGGCGACACAGCGGTGGTGTTCGTCGCGACCGGGGCTCGATCGGTGCCTTACACGATCAAGCCGGGGGACACGCAGGCGCAACTCGGCGGGCAGGCGGGCGCGGTGTTTCAGACGGGCACGACATCGGGCCGCATGACGTTCACGGTGTCGGGCAATGTTCCGATTGCGAGCGATCCTACGACATTTCTGGTGTTGCCTCCCGTGCCGATGGCGGTTGAGAACGCCACGGCGACGCGGCAGGCGGGGAGCCTCGACGTCCAAGTCTGGGGCTTCGACAACACGTATTCGGCGGGGTCGATGAGTTTCACTTTTTATGATTTGGCGGGCAACCGGGTCGGGCCGGTTCCGGCGAATTTCACTTCCGATTTTCATGCCTACTTCGGAAGCGCACCCGGCACGGGCAGCACATTTCAAATGAGAGTGACGTTTCCGGTGACGGGCGATTCGGGACAGATTTCCGCCGTGGATGTTCAGCTGGCCAATTCCGTGGGGACCACGTCAATTACTCAGCTCCAGTTTCACTGAGCGCGTGGAGGGGCCACTACACTGAAGTGTGATTACTCCGGTGGCGCTTTCGATTGCCGGGTCCGACCCCAGCGGGGGCGCGGGCATTCAGGCGGACCTCAAAACATTTCACAGTTTGGGCGTTTATGGCGAGGCAGTCATCACGTTGATCACGGTGCAGAACACTCGCGGTGTGCATCGGGTGGATGTGTTGGCGCCGGAGCTGGTAGCGGAGCAGATTCACGCCGTGATCAGCGATATTCCGCCGAAGGCCGCGAAGACCGGAGCGCTGGGAAACCTGGCGGTGGTGAAAGCGGTGGCCGCGGCGGCGGAGACGTTTTCGTTCCCGCTGGTGGTGGATCCGGTGATGATCAGCAAGAACGGGGCGTGGCTGATGGATGCGGAGGCAAGGCGAACCTTCACCGAAGAGCTGCTACCCCGGGCGTTTCTGCTTACGCCGAATTTACCGGAGGCCGCGGCGCTTTCCGGTATTCCGGTTCACGATGCGGATTCGATGGCTCGCGCGGCGGCGAAGCTGCTGGAGATGGGAGCGGCGAACGTGCTGGTGAAGGGCGGCCATCTGGAGGGCGAGGCGCTGGATCTACTGGCGAGTCCGCACGTGAAGTTGCGGCTGTTTCGCGCGCCGAGAGTGGATACTCCGCACACTCACGGCACGGGGTGCACGTTTTCGGCGGCGATTACGGCGGAACTGGCGAAGGGTGCGTCGCTCGAAGACGCGATCCATCGAGCCAAGCGCTTCATCACCGAAGCGATACGGACCAACCCGGGGCTGGGGTCGGGCTCAGGGCCGGTGAATCATTTTTCGAGCTAGCAGGAAGGCCCGGGTGCCGCGCATCGGCAGCACCTGATGAACGGATTGGTCGCGGAGCATCCACTCGCTGGGGACGAAGAAATCCTGGCCGGGATGGTCGCGGAGAAAATCGGCGAGCGAGGCGTCCGGGTAGGCGAAGTTGACGTTCGGAATTAGAAGGGCGGCGGCGTAGAGGTGATCATCGGGGTCGACGACGTACAGAAGGTTGCCGCGGTGCAGGGCGGAATAGCGCGCGAGCGCGGCGTCGGACGGGTCGATTGCTTCGGGGTCCAAGGGGATGCCCCAGGGTTGCGCGGGCATCAGCAGTTTGGCGATGAATAGAACGGTGGCGAGGCCGGCGGCTGCTTTGGCGAGCTTAACGGGGACGATGAGAGCGGCGAGAATCGCGAGAGCGGGAAGCAGCAGCAGCAGATTTTCGACATGCGCGGGCTGAAAGGCGAGGGCCACAAGGGTGGTGAGAATCCAGGCCAGGAGAAGGCGCGGACGCTTCCACAGCAGCGCGATCACCGCGGCGAGCAGCAGCGGCGCGTCGAGCAGAAGCATCCTTTTCGGATAAAACCAGAATCGCGATTCCGGGGACAGCGCGTGTGGGGCTGCTGAGTTGATGAGCTCGGCTGCGCCGTAGGTGGATCGGAACAATTGTCCGTGGGTGGCGAGTTGGTAAATATGCCAGGGCACGGCGATGATCAGCGCGAGGGCCAGGACCTGGAGCAAACGCAGGCGGGCAGGATGCTCGGGCGAAATCGCGCAGAATGCGGCCAGCATGAAGAGAGGCAGCGCGCCCGGCGACCCGGAGGTCAGGAGAGCGGCTCCTGTCGCGACGCCGAAGGTCCACAGGGCGAACGGCGAATCTAGGCGGGGGCGGCGGGCGAGCGCGAACATGGCCAGAGTGATCCAAAAGGTTAGTAAAGCGTCCGGGAGGCCGAGGCGGCTCAAGATGAAAAAGAGATGACTGGAGAGGATCAGCACGGCGCCTACGAGGGCGACGGCCAGGTCGTCCAGCTGGAAGAGCAGCCAGGCGAAAACCAGCGCGCTGGTGCCCGCTCCCGCGATCAGAGAGGGCACGCGGAGTGCCCACACATCGGGTCCAAAGAGTTTCGCGCCGACCGCCTGGAGCCAGTTCAATAGCGGTGGATGGGCAAAGGTGGGGCGGCGCAAGAGCCGGGGGTTGAGCCAGCTTCCGCGGGCGGCCATTTCGAGTGAGGACGCACCATTGACTGCTTCTTGATGAGCTTGAATCTTCGCGACCGGATCGACGTAGGGTGTCGCGATGGGGGCGTCGCCCGCGGACCAGCACAGCAACGCCAGGCTGCCCGCGAACACGTACAGCACGGCCACGAGCTTGGCGAGTTGCGACACCCGTGAGATTGTCGCATAGCGGGAAGCACTAATACACAACGTGTCTCTTATTCTTCAGAGGGTCGGCTTTCTTCACGGGCTTGACGGGTTGGTCCTGCGGTTGTTGGTGCCGCTGGCCGTCGCGATCCTGGTGAGCGGTCTGGACGATCTGGTGGTGGACCTGTTCTGGATCGCGGCGTGGGTCAAAGCGAAACTCCGACCCGAGGCCCGGCTGTTTCCTCCGGGGGAGCGGCAGCTGGCCTCCGCGCCGAAGCAGAGGATCGCGATGATCATCCCGTTGTGGCAGGAGCATGAGGTGATCGAGAAGATGCTGGAGCACAATCTGGCGTCGATTCGCTACGACGATTACCAGGTGTTCGCGGGCTGCTATCCGAACGATCCTCTGACGGAGCAGGCGCTGCGCGCGGCATCGCGGAAGTTTCCGCATCTGCACATCGCGGTGTGTCCGCATGACGGACCGACGTCGAAGGCGGATTGCCTGAATTGGGTGTTCCAGCATCTGCGATTGGAAGAGGAGCGGCAGGAGCAGCGGTTCGACGTGATTGTGATGCACGATGCAGAGGATCTGGTGCATCCGGAGGAACTGCGGTGGATCAATTATTACTCCGCGCGATTCGACTTCGTGCAGACGCCGGTGCTGCCGCTTCCGACTCCGCTGCGGAAGTTCACGCACGGGATTTATTGCGACGAGTTCGCCGAGTATCATACGCGCGACATGACGGTGCGGCCGTTGTCGGGCGGATTTGTGCCGAGTTGCGGGGTGGGGACGGGGTACCGGAGGGAGGCGCTGGAAAAGCTGGCAGCGGCGGAGTCAAATCGCATTTTCGAACCGGAAGCGTTGACGGAGGACTACGTCAACGGACTAGTGCTGTTCCGGCTGGGCGCGAAACAAACGTTCGTTCCCCTGTTTCGCAGCGGCGCGGGCGCGCAGGATTGGGTGGCCACGCGGGAGCTGTTTCCGCAGACGTGGGGCTCGGCACTGCGGCAGCGGACTCGCTGGGTGACGGGAATCGCGCTGCAGGGCTGGCAGCGTTTCGGGTGGAGCGGCAAGCCGGGCGAGATTTACTGGTTGTGGAGGGATCGGAAGGGGCTCCTGGGGAATCCGCTCAGTTGCCTGTCGAATCTGGTTTTCGTGTACGGACTGTGCACGCGGGCATGGACCCGCGCGTCTCCGCTCGCGGCCGAGTTGGCGGCGGCGACGCTTGCGTTGCAAGCCTTGCGAACCGGCGTCCGGATGCTGTGCTGCGGCCGGGTGTACGGATTCCGGTTCGCGCTGGGCGTGCCGCTACGCGCGGTGTATGCCAACGCGCTCAACTCCGCGGCGACATTTCAGGCGCTGGCGCGATACGCGTGGGCTCGGGCGTTGGGGCGTCCGCTCAAATGGCTGAAGACGGATCACGCGTATCCTTCGCATGCGATCCTGCGGGCACACAAGCGTCCGCTGGGCGAGATTCTGACAGGGAGCGGAGTGCTCTCGCCGGAAGCGCTGGCGGCGGCACTCGGATCGCTGCCGGAGGGATTGCGCCTGGGCGAGCATTTGGTAAACACGGGGCACCTCAGCATTGAGGCTCTTTATGAATCGTTGAGCCTGCAACAGGGTTTGCCTCTGGTGAACTTCGACGTTCCGGCGGTACCTGCGGAGGTGGCGCGGGTGTTGCCGCAGAGCGTGGTGCAACGGTGGAAAGTTCTACCTTTCCGGGTGGCCGAGGGGGGACTGTTTCTGGCGGGGCCGGAGATCCCTACGGCGGCGATGAATCGGGCGCTTCGGAGTTTTACCTCGCTTGAGATCAAGTTCCATCTGGTGACGCCGGGACGATTTGCGGCGCTGTCTGAAGCGTTACTCTAGTAACTTGTCCGATCAATTCTCGAGCGAATCTCAGCTGGTTCATGCCGCGCTCACGGCGCGGGAACATGCCCATGCTCCTTTTTCGAAATTCCGCGTGGGCGCCGCGCTGGAGGATGAAACGGGACGGGTCCACACGGGTTGCAACGTGGAGAATGCAACGTATGGTCTGACGCTCTGCGCCGAGCGCGTGGCCGTGTTCAAAGCGATCTCCGAGGGGGCGCGGCGCTTCCGGCGCATCGCCGTCGCGGCCGATACGGAGAAGTTAACGCCTCCCTGCGGGGCTTGTCGCCAGATCCTGTGGGAGTTCTGCGGTGACGTCGAGATCCTGCTGTGCAATCCGGGCGGGAAGAGCGAAACACTGCGGCTGACAGATTTGTTTCCGAGGGCCTTCGATGCGTCTTTTCTGTAGTCGAGTAGTGTTGTGCGCCGCGGCGCTGGCGCTGGCGATCTCCTGCGGTCCGGGAACGGGCACCGCGGTAGATCAGATCGTGACGGCGCGGTGGGTCGTGACCATGGACGCGGGGCGGCGCGTGATCGAGAATGGCGCGGTGGCGATTTCCGGGGATCACATCGTGGATGTGGATACGCGGGAGGCGATCGATCGCAAGTACAGCTCTGCGCACCGGCTGGACCGGCCGGACGCGATTCTGACTCCGGGATTGATCAACACGCACACGCATGCGGCGATGTCGTTATTCCGAGGAGTCGCGGACGATCTGAACCTGCAGGACTGGCTCAACAACTACATTTTTCCGGCGGAGGCGAAGAACGTCGATCGCGAGTTCGTGCGCTGGGGCACGCGGCTGGCGGCGATGGAAATGGCGCTCTCCGGCACCACTACGTTCACCGACATGTACTATTTCGAGGACACGGTGGCGGAGGAGACAAAGGCGGCGGGGCTGCGCGGCATCCTGGGCGAGACCATCATCGGCTTCCCTGCTCCGGATTACAAGACTCCCGCAGCGGCGCTGGCGTTTACGGAAACGTTTATGAAGAGATACGCGAACGATCCGCTGGTGATTCCGGCGGTGGCTCCGCATGCGATCTTCACGAATTCGGATGAAACTCTGGTGGCGGCTCGGAAGCTGGCGGACCAGTATCAGAAGCCGCTGGTGATTCACCTCTCTGAGACCAAGACAGAGAATGAGGACAGCCTTAAGCAGCGCAAGAGAACGCCCACGGCGGCGCTGGACGCGCTTGGGGTGCTGAACGGGTGGACGGTTGCGGCTCACGGGGTTTGGCTGGACGACGCGGATCTGGAGATTCTCAAGGCTCGCGGTACGGGACTGGCGCACAATCCTTCGTCGAACATGAAGCTGGCGAGCGGGGTCGCGCCCGTGGGAAAGATACTCTCCTTGGGAATTCCGATGGGGTTGGGTACGGACGGCGTCGCGGGATCGAACAACGATGTCGACATGATGGAGGAGATGGATCTGGCGGCGAAGCTTCAAAAAGTGATCACGGGCGATCCGCAGGCGCTGCCGGCGGAACAGGCGTTCGCGATGGCCACCATTATCGGTGCGAAGGCTCTGCGGCTCGACAGCATGATCGGATCGCTGGAAAAGGGGAAGCGCGCGGACCTGATCACGGTGAGCCTGGATGCGCCGCATGCGGTACCGATGTACAACGTGTATTCGCAGCTGGTGTATGCGCTGAAGGGCTCCGATGTGACGGACGTGATGGTGAACGGCAAGATCATCGTGCGCGACAAGACGATGCTCACCGTGGGTCGCGCGGCTGTTTTCGCCAAGGCGGCGGAGTATCAGAAGCAAGTGGCGAAGTCAGTCGCGAAGCATTAACCCCAGCCGCCTCCACCAGGGGTTTCGATTCGAAGGACGTCTTCCGAGTGAAGATCCAGGCGGGCTTTCGCAGGCACGGGGATGGCGCGCTTGCCTCGTAGCAGAGTATTGCGGCCGGGCTTGCCTGCAGAGCCTCCCGCCAAGCCCCACGGGCCGCGCTCGCGACGGTCGGAGAGGATCGTGACTTCCGCAGGCGTGAGAAAGCGAAGCTCGCGGACGATTCCGTCGCCTCCGCGGTGCTTGCCTCGCCCACCGGAGCCTCGCCGCACACGGTAGCTTTCGACGCGCACGGGAAACAGGTGCTCAAAGGCTTCCACGGGTGTGTTCCAAGTGTTCGTCATGTGGGTGTGGGTCGCGCTATGACCGGCGGCGACGGCGGAGGCTCCCATGCCTCCGGCAATGGTTTCGTAATAAGCGAAAGGCGCGCGGCGCCAAAGATCCCAGCCTCCGAAGCTGAGATTGTTCATGGTTCCGCTGGAGGCCGCGGGGATCAGGCCGGCAGCCGCCTGGGCCAGCGCGCCCAGGACTGTGTCGGTCACGCGCTGGGACATCTCCACGTTGCCGGCGGCCATCGCGGCGGGAAGTTTCGCGTTCACGACGGTGCCCTCCGGTGCAATGACGCGGATGGGGCGCAGGATGCCGGCGGTAAACGGGACGTCTTCCTTGATCAAGCAGCGGAACACGTACATCACGGCGGCGAGCGTCACGGCATAGTTGGCGTTGACGGGGCCTTGGGCTTGAGGATCAGAACCGGTGAAGTCCACAGTGGCGGAATCGCCTCTAATGGTCACGGCGACGCGCACCCAGACCGGCTTGCGCGTGACACCGTCGTTATCCAGGCAGTCCTCGAAGCGGAAGACTCCGCGCGGGAGCTTGCGGATGGCCGCGCGCATCATGCGTTCACTGTAATTCTGAAGCTCGCGCATGTTGGCGCGGACGCGAGGTCCGCCATACTTGGCGATGAGTTCACGAAGGCGCTGCTCGCCGCGACGCAGGGACGCGAGTTGCGCCATGAGATCGCCTTCACGCTCCGCCGGCGTGCGCACATTCGCGAGGATCAGACTGAGCAGTTCGCGGTCGGTCACGCCTCCGCGCAGGATCTTCACGGGAGGAATGCGGATTCCTTCCTGATAGATTTCGCGAGCCATGGGCATGGAGCCGGGGCTCATGCCGCCGACGTCGGCGTGGTGCGCACGATTGGCGAGAAAGAACGACGGCTTGCGCGAGCGTTCGAGAAAGACCGGCGACACGGCCGTGATGTCGGGCAGGTGCGTGCCGCCGTGGAAGGGATCGTTGACCAGCGCGACGTCTCCGGGTTGAAGATCGAGAGACTCGCGCGCGGCGCTGACGGACAAGGGCATCGCGCCCAGGTGCACGGGCATATGATCGCCCATGGCGACGGTCTGGCCCTGAGCGTCGTAAACGGCACAGGAGTAGTCGCGGCGCTCCTTGATATTCGCCGAATAGGACGTGAGCCGCAGGACCGCTCCCATCTCTTCGGCGATGGAGACCAGCAGGTGACGGAACAGCTCCAGCTCGATCGCGTTCATTTACAATCCCCCGCGCGGATCGCGAAACGGGCCGCGGTTTCCCAGCCTTGCGTGGTGCGGCGCTCGACGCGGTATGCTTCGCCGTCGGGACGAAGGCGCCAGTTTCCGCTTTCTGGAGCGCGGGCCGCTGACAGTGCGATGGCATGGTCACTCTTCTGGCGAAGTTCCCAGCTCGCGCCGCCGGTCATGCTTTGGTACAGCTCATAGCGTTTGATGCCGCCTTGCGAACGATCCAACACCAGTTCTCCTGAGGTGGGCGATTCGAACCAGAATTTCTGGATCGAGCCGAAGTCGGCGTCCTCAGAGAGTGGAGCTTTGCGCCAGCTCTTGCCGCCATCCGTGGTCAACAGTAGAAACGGATTCTTTGGTAGAGGCTCCAGCATGACGCCCGCGGCCCACCCATGCTGAAAATCGACGAATTGGATTTGCTCGAGCGAGGCCGAGCGCAGACGCTTGGCGGGCTCAGTCCAGGTCTTGCCTCCGTCGTCGGACTCCAGCAGCACGCCGGACACGGTCACATTCACAGTATGCAGATTCCCGGTGATGTAGACGCTGGGACCGGAGGCCTCCACCGCTTGGAGTTCGAGAAACACGGGACACGAATCGTCCTCCGAACAGGTCAACCCGAGGGCCTGCACATCGTCTTCGGAACAGACCATGGGGAGCCTTTGAAGCTCCTGCGCGCACAGCACGGCCGCGGCGAGCAGCAGCGTGGCGAGGAGTTGCACGGCTCTATTGTAGCGAGTAAGGACTACAATAAAAGCGTGGCTGTGCCGTCCATCCCCGGACCGTTCGACCAGATTGGCCGCCGCGCGTTTTCCTTCTATCCCGCCATCATCGGCATCGAGCACAATGAGTGGCTGCTGCGCCGCGTCACCTGGACCGAGATCGAAGTGATCAACACCAAGTCTTCGCAGGAGCTGCTGATTCCACGTCAATTTGTGGGCGAGATTTCGGCCATCGAAGAGCCGTTTCTGATCGCGGGCTTGATCAAGGAACTGGAGTACAAATCCGGCATGGTGCTGCCGCACCGGCGCCGCGTGATCGAGATGCCGCGCGCGGTGAACGGGTCCCTCGCGATTCCCGCGTCCCCGTTCGTCAGCCGCGCGGAGCCGGCAGTGGTCGTGGGCATTCGGCTGGATGAACCGAAATCGAACCGCACGAAGCGCGTGCTGCGCTGGCTGGCGGCGGGAATTTTGGCGTGCGTCACGCTGGCGCAGGGACTGATTATGTTCGGCGGCCATCGCAAGAGCGTCAAGGACACGAAGCCGATACCGCGGCTTCATACCTTCTAAACGACGTCTTTCCTGAACAGTCTCTACACGACGGGAGTCTCGATGCCCACCGCGCGCTCCCCTTTGGCGACGTCCACTTTCAGCAGCACCACAAAGCCAGCCGCGAAAAATACCACCAGCGAGAGCAGCGCCAACCGGTAGCTCCCCGTGAATTGCAGCGCCAAGCCGAACAGCATCGGACAAAGCCAACTGGTGCCCTTGTCACTCAGTTCGTAGATGCTGTAATACTCGGCTTCCCTACCCTTGGGGATCAATTGCGAATACAGCGAGCGGCTCAGCGCCTGGCTTCCGCCCATCACCAGCGCACCCACGGCGACTACCGCGAAGAACTCGGGCGTGGTTTTCACGGCGGCGTAGATGTAGACCAGAAGGACTGTCCAGATTACTACGGTCGTGATCACTGTACGCTTCGCACCGATGTGGGCAGCCATCCACTGGAACAGCATGGTGCCGAAGAAGCCTACGAATTGCGCGATCAGGATCGCGACCGTCAACTGTGAGACGGGAATCTTCAACTCGTCGTTTCCGAACTGCGTCACCAGAGCCAGCACGGCCTGAATCGCGTCGTTGTACAGCAGGTACGCGATCAGAAACGTCATGGCTTCCGGGTAGCGGCGCACGTCGCGAAGAGTGCTCGCAAGTTGGCCCACGGCCATTCCTATCGCCGACTGTCCGGCAGGTACGGCCTTGGCGCGTCCGCGATTCCGCAGCGCGAGCAAAGTAGGGATCGTGAAGAGCGCCCACCACACTCCCGCCGAACAGAGGCTGATACGCACGGCCATCGCTTCCGAGATGCCGAAGCGCGCCGCCTGCTGGAAGAGGATGAGGTTCAGGGCGAGCAAGATTCCGCCGCCGATATAGCCGATGCCCCAGCCCTTCGACGAGACGGCGTCGCGCTCTTCGGGCGGTGCAATCTCCGGGAGGAACGAATAGTAGATCACCAGCGATGCACCGAACGAGGCGTTCGCGATCAGGAAGAGCGCTCCGCCCCACAGATAATCCGCGCCCTGGAGAACGAACATCGCGGAGGCAGCAGCGGCTCCGACGTAGGCCGTCGCGGCGAGGACCTGCTTCTTGCGGCGGCCGTAATCCGCAATGGCGCCCACCACCGGCAGCGTCAACACCTGCATCGCCACCGAGAGGCTGACCAAGTAGCTCCAGAAGCTGCGCGGGTCCACTTTGATGCCGAGGGGATGCACGAAACCGTCCGCACCCGCGGCAGCCTTCGCGAGCGAAGTGAGGTAAGGGCCGAGGAACAGGGTGATCGTGGTGGTGGCGAAGGCCGAGTTGGCGAAGTCGTACAAGTACCATCCGCGCAATTCCCGAGTGCTGGACTTCGACATGAATTAGCGGGGTAACGCTTCCAGACGCTCTAGTAACTGGACCATGCGAGGCGCTGCCGCGCGTTCTCCGCCGAAGCGGAAGGCGTTGTAGGCAGACGTGAGTTCTTCCACCAGAAGCGAGACTTCAGACGCGGGCAGGACTCGCGCGAACTCCGCCGGGGTGAGCCACGGAGGCTTCTGGAATCCGCGGCGGGCGAGCATGGCGAGCATGCGCTGATACAGCAACGTGGCATCGGAGGTGTCACCTTCGCCACGCCTGGCGCGCTGTACCCGCTGGCGGTCACGCCACCAGCGAGCGCACGCCGGGCCGTAGAAAACCACCAGCACCGCGAGCGCAGCCAGCGTCGCCAATCCGCTGAAGAGTTCCCACAAGCTGATGGACTTTGACGGCCAACCATCGCCGGACATCCAAGTGGGCAGCCATCCCGGCATCCAGGGGAAGCGCAGGTTATGGCTGGATTCCTGCATCCGCGAGGCCAGGGCTGCCTGCCGCTCCAGATCGTAACTGAGTACCCAATCCTGCCAGAACTCTCCGGCGGCATCGAGCAGCAGCGACACTCGCCCGGCCAGACCCGGCGCCACCGTGCGGGAGTCGGCGGGGGTCGGATCGAAGGTGGTCCAACCTTTCCCAGCGATCCAAGCCTCCACCCAGCTGTGTGCGTCGGAGGCGCGGACGATTTGCGACGCGGTCATCGGGTTGAAGACGCCGCTCTGGAATCCGGCCACGACGCGCGAAGGGATTCCCAGGGTGCGTAGCATCACAGCCATGGCGGAAGCGAAGTACTCGCAATGCCCCTTTTTTCGCACGAACAGGAAGTAGGCGAGAGGATCGGCCACGGGCGTCTTCAGCAAATCGAGTGTGTAGCCGTAGTCGTGGCGAAGGCGGTGCTCCAGCGTCCGGGCAATGTCTTCGTCGGTGCGGGCGTCCGCAGTGAGGGATTGGGCCAGTTCGGGAATGCGCGGATCGAGCTTGGGCAGTTCCAGCGCAGCGCGCCGCAGCGAGAGGTCCAGCGCGGGCGGAGGAGTGTTCACCGGAGCCGCCTCATCCGGCAGGAAGCTATACGCCCGATAGACGATGCCGTTGGGGAGCCGGGGAACATGGTACGCGCCGCCGCGGGATTTGTGGACTCGCGCGAGGTTGATGCTGATGGTCTCCGGAGTTCCGGCGAAGAAGAGAGTGTCGGCGGCGATCTCCTCCAGTTGAACCTGGTACGCGATTTCGCGGCCGCGGCGATACGTCGGCGCGCGGCCCAGGATGAGCTGTCCGCGGTCCACGATGAGATCCTCTTCCACTTCCGGAAGAGCGGTCCAGCGCTGGCCGTCGAAGAGGGTCAATTCCGCGCCGCGCCAGCGCACGTTCGCCAGACTCTCTCCGCTATCGGACCGGATGTGCATCACGGGGTGGCTGCTCTGCTTGATTTCGCCCAGCTCCCCCAGCCTGATTTCATTGGTGAAGCCGGGAAGGTGGTAGCGCCCGGAAAATAATCCACTCATGGCAGCGCGCGCGGTGCGCGGAAGCACGAAGAACAATCCCGCGGTGGCGATCAGGATGCCGGTGAACAATATCGCGGAGGTGGTTCCCAGCCGCCGTCCGAAGGCGCGCGATTCGGCCCGCACGGTGCGCTCCTTTTCCGAGCCGGCTCTTCCCGCGGCGGAAGCCCGGACTTCGCCGCTGGCGAGCGATGCCACGGTGAACAGCAGGAACAAGGCGAGGAACGCGAAGAAGCTCGGACTGAAGGAGAAAATCGCAGCGGCCATCAAGCCCAGGGCGGACATGATCTTGAGGTGGGCGTAATCGCGATCCGTCGAAGCGGTTAGCAATTTGACCGACGCCAGGAAGAATACCAGGTGGACCGTCGCGGGAGGAAACGATCCGGAGACGTACTCGTAATCGAGCGGATAGAATCCCAGGTAGGCGAGTGTCAGCACCGCGACCAAACGATTGCTCAGCTCGAAGCGCAGCCGTCCACAGGCTCGCGCGGTATGGAGCGCTAACGCGGCCAGCGTCATCAGCTGCGTGGGGAAATCCAGGTAACCGGTGCTGACTGCCGCGAAGTAGCCAGACGCCAGCATCCCCAGCAGGGAGAACTGGAAGAAACGCTCTACGTCCGTGGGGCGAGCCGCAGCGGCCATGCTCCTATTGTAGGCGTCATCTCGCGGGCGGCATGGCGTACTATCAATCTTAATGGCTCGTTATAAACCGGCAGGCACGAAAAGGGCGAGGCCTGCACGCGACAACCGTGGGTTCATCCCTTGCCTGATCGTGATCGTGGGCGGCTTCGCGATCCTCTTTGTCCTGCTCTACTTCGCTCTGAGGTCCTAATCAACATGCGCATCGATGGAAGAAAGCCGGGCGAGCTCCGGCCGATGAAAGTGACGCTCGACTATTTGCTTACCGCGGAAGGCTCCGTGCTGATCGAGGCGGGAAATACTCGCGTGCTGTGCGCGGCGTCGATTGAGGAGAGCGTTCCCGGCTTCCTGCGGAACAGCGGCAAGGGCTGGGTGACGGCGGAGTACTCCATGCTGCCGCGTGCCACCGCCACGCGCACCGCGCGCGAAATTGCGAAGGGCCGCGCGTCGGGACGCACCATGGAGATCCAGAGGCTGATCGGACGTTCGTTGCGGTCGGCGGTGGATCTGGAGGCACTGGGGGAACGCAGCATCATCCTCGATTGCGATGTCCTGCAAGCCGATGGCGGCACACGCTGCGCGGCGATCACGGGAGCGTACATCGCGTTATCGGCAGCCCTACGCCAATTGGTAAAGTTCGGCGCGCTCAAGAAGTCGCCGATTCGGGATCACGTGGCGGCGGTCAGCGTGGGGATTCTGAAGGGCGTCCCCATGCTGGACCTTTGCTACCAAGAGGACTCGCAAGCGGACGTCGACATGAATATCGTCATGACGGGCTCTGGACGCTTCGTGGAATTGCAGGCTACCGCCGAGAAGATCGCGTTCGACGACGATCAGATGGCGGAGATGATGGCACTGGGGCGCCGCGGCATCGTGGAGTTGGTGGAACTGCAGCGGAGCTTGGAATCGTGACGGTTTTCTGCGCGACGTCCAACCCCGGAAAGCTGCGCGAGTTCCAACTGGCCGCTCCGGATATCGACGTTCGCGTACTGCCGCAGAAGATTGAGCCTCCGGAAGAAAACGGAGCGACGTTCGAAGAGAACGCCGCGGCCAAGGCGGGATACTACGGCAAGCTCGTCGACCGCTATTTGTTCGCGGACGATTCCGGCTTGGAAGTGGATGCCCTCGGCGGCGCGCCTGGCGTACATTCGGCTCGTTTCGCGGGGCCCGATGCGACGGACGAGGCCAACAACGCTCTGCTGCTGGAGCGGCTCGCGGGTGTGGAGAACCGGACGGCTCGCTTCGTCTGCGTGATCGCACTGGTCAAAGACGGCAACCTCGTGAGGACGTTTCGGGGCAGCGTGGAAGGCCGGATTACGGATCGCGCGTACGGCTCGGGCGGCTTCGGCTACGATCCCCTGTTCTTTCACGAACCCTTCGGCCGCACGTTCGGCGAAGCTCCGCTCGGAGACAAGATGCTGGTGAGCCACCGCGCGCAGGCGCTTAACGAGATGTTCGCTTTCTTGCGACGTACCGCTGCCACTTAAGAAATCCGATCTGCGTTTTAGCGTCGAGAATCTTGCCGGAGCCGATCAGTTCGTCGATTTCTTTCGGCGTGTACCAGCGGACTTCGATGCGCTCATCCTCCATGGGGGTTTGCTTGCCGGCAGTGAGTTCGGTCGCGAGATAGATGGTCATCTTTTCGGCGAGGAAGCCGGGGCTGGGATAAAACTCCGCGAGCTTGCTGAATTTGCCGGCACGGTATCCGGTCTCTTCCTTGAGTTCGCGCCGCGCCGCCTGCGCCACCGTCTCCCCTTCATCCACGCGGCCTGCCGGAAGCTCCCACAAATACTTTCGCGCCGGCAAGCGGTACTGGCGAACCAGTAGTACTCGACCCTTTTCATCCACCGGCATCACGACGGCTGAGCCGCCATGTTGCACGATGGCGCGCTGGATCTCAAACCCGTCGGGATCGAGCGCGTGATCCATGGTGACGTGAAAAATCGGAGTGCGAATCAGTTCTTTTGAGGAGATGGTCTTCATTGTTTTTGGATCGCCTGTACGAATTTCGCCGCGGGCAGAGTATTCAGGATATCGGAAGCTTCCAGCCACCCGCGCCGGGCCATGGTGACGCCGTAGCGCATGTTGGCCAGATGCTTGGGATGGTGGGCGTCCGTGGAGATGGCGAACTTACAACCTTTGGCCTTCGCCGCACGGATGAGCGATGCCGTGAGATCCAGCCGCTCCGGACTCGCGTTGATCTCGAGATACACGTTCTTTCGCGCCGCCGCCGCGGCCACCACTTCGAAGTCGAACGGAAATGGATCGCGATGCAGCAGGACTCGGCCGGTGGGGTGCCCCAGGACCCGCAAATGAGGGCATTCGAGCGCGCGCAGCAGGCGATCCGTCATCTCCGCCGATTCCTGGTTCATGTAGCTGTGCACGCTGCCGATGACGATGTCGAGTTCCCCGAGCGCGTCGTCCTGCAGATCCATTTCGCCATCCTTGCGGATGTCGCATTCGATACCGGAGAAGACTCGCAAACCAAAGCCGCTCTGATCCATCTCGCGGACGCGGTGCGCGAACTCGATCGCGCGCTTCTCATCCATGCCGTTAGCCATGGCCAGCGCCTGGGAATGGTCGGTGATCGCGACATAGTCGTAGCCGAACGCGCGTGCAGCCTCGGCCATTTCTTCGAGAGTCGCGCGGCCGTCGCTTTCGCGCGTGTGCATGTGGAGATCGCCCCGCATGTCGCCGAGTTCGACCAGCTTCGGCAGCTTGCCCAGTTCCGCCGCTTCAATTTCGCCTTGATTTTCCCGAAGTTCCGGCGGAATCCACGCCAGACCGAGCGCGGCGTAGATCTCCTCTTCGGTCTCGCGCGCTACGGGCTCCTTCGTATCGATGCGAGCGAGCGCGTATTCATTGAGGGTCAGCCCCATCTTCTGCGCACGAGCTCTCAAGGCGACGCTGTGTTCCTTGCTGCCCGTGAAGTATTGCAGGGCCGCACCATAGGATTCCGTCGGCAACGCGCGAAGATCCACTTGTAAACCTTCGAGGCCGAATTTGACGCTGGCCTTGTTGCCGCCCTTTGCCAGGACCTCATGAACCTTGGGATGCGCGACGAACTTTTCGAGCGCGGCGTCCGCACCGGGCCCCGTCACCAGCAGATCCAGATCGCCGACGGTTTCCTTCCCTCGCCGAAGACTGCCGGCGGCAGTCACTTTCTCAACGCCGAGCACCTGCGTCAAGTCCGCCGTGAGTTCATCGGCGACGTTCTGCGCGAAACTCAACAAGAACCTGCCTGCGCGTTGACGATATCCGGCGATGGATCTCAGGACTTTCTCCTCCAGCTTCGCGCCCATCCGAGGGAGCTCGCGCAGCTTGTGCTCCTGGCAGAGCTTCTCCAGCCCGTCGATGGTGGAGATGCGATGCGTCTCCCAAATCGTGCGGATGCTCTTCGGCCCCAGGCCCTGAATCTTCAAAAGCTCGAGCGCCGTGGGCGGATAGAGCGCCATCATCTGATCGCGCCGCTCAAAACTGCCGCGTTCCTCGATCTCCTGAAGTACCGACGCCATCCCTTTTCCGATGCCGGGAATGTCTGTGACTTTCTTCCCAGGATCTTTAAGGATCGCGGCGACCGGATCGGGATAACTCTCGATCACAGCGGCGGCGTTGCGATAACTGCGAATGCGAAAGGAATCCTCCGCGGCGATTTCCATTAAGTCGGCGGTCTCGGCAAGCAGTCGTGCGATTTCGCGATTTTCCATGTTCGTTCGGAGCGGGCTATCGTATGATCTTAGCGGCCGCCTGCCACCCCATATACGGTTCGACGTGCACCAGCACGTCTTCCACCCAGTCGAGCTCGGTCTTCACGCGCAACTGGACTTCGTGGCCGATCGCGTGGGACTCCAGCACGGTGAGGCCGGGGTCCACTTCCAGGTGCAAATCAACGTGATAGCGCAGCCCGGTTTTGCGCGCGTAACATTTTTCGACGGCCAGAGCGCCCGGCACGTGCAGCGCCGCGGCGCGGATCTGCTGCATCTGCGCATTGTCCGGCATCGTGTCCATCAATTGGAGCGACGTCTCGCGCGAGACACGGAGGCCGAGGAAGATCACGATCAGTCCGATGACGAATCCGCCGTAGTGATCCGCGGCATGGAGCCCGGGGACGAAATTCGAGAGCAGCACCGCGGTCAGTGCGACGAAGCCGGAGCACAGGTCCACCAGGTCATGGTATCCGTCGGCGGTGAGCGAGGCGCTGCGCGTTCGGCGGCCGACTCGCACCTTTAAAACCGCGAAGGTTCCGTGCACCGTGATGGATGCGGCGAGGGCCCAGACGGAAAACAGGGCGGGAACGTGCGCCACATCGCGCTGTTGCACGCTGCCGACGCAGATGGCTGCGCCCACGGCTGCCAACAGCATTCCGATGGCGAGGCCCGCCAGAATCTCAAAGCGGCCGTGGCCGTAAGGATGATCCTGATCCGCGGGCTTGGCGGCGATCCACAATCCGACCCACACCAGGCTCGCCGTAACGAAATCTGCACCGGATTCCAGTCCGTCCGAAACCACGGCGACCGAGTGCGCCGCCAGTCCGACAGCGATCTTCACCGCGGCAAGCAGCGCGCTCGCGGCAATGCCCGCCAGAGCGATCCGCGATGCCGTCTGCACCGAAGCGGCCATAGTTTGAGAGTACAATGATCCCACAGGAGAAGAACGCCTCAGCCCTATGAAACGCGTCATTAAGATCGCTGCTGTCCTTATTGGCCTCCTGTTGGTGGCCGCGCTTGCGCTCCCGTTCCTGGTGGACGCCAACCAATTCCGTCCGATGCTGGAAACCAAACTCAGCGCGGCGCTGGGCCGGCAAGTCAGCCTGGGGAATCTCCAGCTCTCCATCTTCTCCGGGTCGGTGACCGCGAACGATCTGTCTATATCCGATGATCCGGCGTTCGCCAAGACTCCTTTTCTGCGCGCCAAGAGTCTCTCCGCCGGAGTGGAACTGATGCCGCTGATCCTGTCACGAAAGTTGAACGTCACCGGCGTGACCATCGATCAACCCGAGATCGACATGATCCAGACTGCGGCGGGCGTGTGGAATTTCTCCAGCATCGGTGCACCGGCTGGATCGCCATCCGCTCCTCCCGCCGCGGCCGCGCCCTCCAGCGGAGCTGCGCCGGAACTCACCGTAAACTTGGTGAAGATTTCGAACGGCCGCTTAACCATGACCAAACAAGGCGCGAAGTCCAAGCCGCTGATCCTGGATAAACTCAACATCGAGGTCAAGAACTTCTCGGCGACGGCGTCGTGCCCCTTCTCCCTCGCGGCGACGCTGCCGGGCGACGGCCAGATCAAGCTGGACGGCAAGGCTGGGCCGATCGATGCAGGCAACGCCATCGCCACCCCGTTCGATGCCAACCTTACGATGAGCCATGTGGATCTTGCGGTAGCGGGGCTGGTAGATCCAGCCACGGGAATCGGTGCGCTGGTCGCGATTGACGGCAGCGCCGCGTCCAACGGCACTTCGGTTACCGTCAAGGGCAAGGTCAAGGCCGAGCAGTTGAAGCTGGTGAAGGGAGGGACACCCGCCAAGCCCGCCGCGGAGATCGACCTGACGCTGACGCACGATTTGAAGAAGCAGTTCGGAGCCATCAATCGCGCCGATATCCACCTGGGCAGGGCGCTCGCGACGCTCACGGGCGCGTATCAACTTTCCGGCGAGACTCCCACGGTCAACCTGAAACTGGCGGGAGACAAGATCGCCCTCACCGAGCTCGCCGCGTTTCTTCCCGCCCTCAACGTCGAACTCCCGGCCGGCGCCACCATCGATCAGGGTTCGGCCACACTGAACATCTCTTCGGAGGGGTCGCTCGAGAATCTGGTCTCCACCGGCACTCTGTCTGTCGACAACACTCGCCTCTCCAACTACGACCTTGCCACAAAGCTGAAGGTGCTGGAAGCGCTAGGCGGCATTAAGGCGGACCCGCACACCACCATCGAAACGCTCAGCGCCAGTTTGAAGAGTTCCGGGGAAGGCACGGCGCTGCAGGACATCAAGATGGTGGTGCCGTCCATCGGCACCATCACCGGAGCCGGTACGGTCAGTCCCGCGCAGGCGCTGGACTTCAAGATGCAAGTGGTGTTGCGCGACAAACTCACGGTGCCCTTCTCGGTGGCGGGCACATCCAAGGACCCGTCCTTCAAGCCCGATATGAAGGGCATGGTGAAGGATCAGGTCAAGGGCGCCGCCTCCGGACTGATCAACAGCTTCTTCGGCGGAAAGAAACAGTAGCGTTACCGGGCTGCGAACGCCACGGAACGGACCAAACCGTCGACCGCCGTTCCGGCTCCCGGCTGATCGTACTCGATTTCGACGGCAGCTGCGGGCTTCTGCGGACCGCACGACATCTCCGCGTGGCCGGCCTCTCGGCCGGTGACCACGATGCGGTCTGGCCGCTCGATCAGCAGCGTCTTCCTGCCCGACGAAGTCTCCACGATCAGTTTGGGCGAGTCTCCGCAAACGAACTCGACCAGCTTCCCCGTGAGCGAAGCTTGTCCCATGCGCACTTTCAGTTCGCGCGCCGGAGGCACGCTGGGACTATCCGTTGAAGCGCCCTCGTTCGACGCGGGCCGGCGGCGGAGAACCGGAGCGGCGCCCTCTTCGGCCGGCTGAGCTTGCACGGCCGCCCGGGCTTGTGCGGGGGGCGCGGGCCGCTCGGGTTGATTGAGAAACGCCAGCAGCTGTTGCGCCCGCGTCTTATCGGCCGCGGTGGCCTTCTTCGCGTTCATCAACATCTCCGCAAGAGCCTTCGCCTGAACGCGATCTCCCAGCTTCAGCGCGACGTACGCGGCCAGAGAATAATAGCGCGGAGCCTCCTCGTAGCTGACGCCCGGCAGCTTGGCCAGCACCTTCACCGCCTCCCCCGCCTCATCGTTGTTGTAGAGCGCGCTCGCCAGTTCCATCCGCGCGTCGCTTCGCGCCGGTTCCTGATCGAGAAGATCCTGGAACACCAGAATCGCCTGCTTCGGATTGCTAGTCTCCACCATCCGTCCGTAATCCCACAGCATCCGCGCACTGCGCCCGCCCAGTTCGTAGGACTTCGCGAACTCCTGCTGCGCTTGCGCCTGAGTGCCACTGCGCCATACTAGGTACCCCAGCTGCGTGTGAGGTTCCGGTTGAGTGGGAACCTCCGCCGCGAGCTTTTCCAACTGCTCGCGAGTCGCCGCCTCCTTGCCGGGTTTGTCGTTCAGATCGACCAGCATGAGGCGGACGTCGAACATCGGCGCAGGCTCCGACGCTACTTGCAGTTTCGATTGGTCCAGCCGCGTGGGATAGAGGAGAGCGCGGAACCGGTCTCCGTGCAGGTAGAGTTGCAAATCCTTTTCGATGGCCGTGATCGGCTTGCCATAGACCGCCGTCAACGCCTCGGCGGAATCTTTTCCCTGCATCAGCGCGCGAATAAAGTCGTCCAGATGCGGACGGTACTCCTCGCTCAACACCAGCATGTGCGTGAGCGCCCAGCCTTCGTTGTAGAGACTTCCCGCCTTGTTCTTTTCGTTGTAGTACGGCGACTGCTGGTCCGCCGCCAGGATCACGGCGAGCGGCACCCACTTCTCGCGGTCCAGCGCCTGCATGCGCGCTGGGATCAGGTCACCGACCACGGTCTTCGCGCCCAACGGACGCAGTGTGGAATACAGTTCCGCCAGCCCTTCGTTGAACCACGGCGGGGCCTTCAGCCCGGCGTGCTGAGCCACCAGATGCACATATTCATGGATGGCGATGGGAGAAGTGTCGGCCCCCAGGTGGCTCATCACGATAGTGTCGCGCTCCGCGCTTTTCTGGTAATACGCGGTGGCAAATTCGTTCAGGCGATACGGCTCGTATTCTTTCTGTGAATTGAACGCGATAATCCGAACCCGCGCGGCTTTCTTCGCCGCTTCCGCTCCGGTGCGTGGAAAAAAGGAGCGCACTTCTTCGAATTGCCGCAAGGCTTCGCGGGTGTTGCTTTCACTGGCGGTGGAATAGATCTCAAAGGTATCGGTCTGTAAGCGAATCCAGCGCGGGTCCGCAGCGCTGGCATTCAAGGCGAGGAACGACATCGCGATGAGAAAACGCATGCGGGAATTATAGAACAACTCACGGCACAAATGACACGGACTGGTAGCCCGAACATTGCACTACGGGAAGCGCCGGATACTTCGCAAAGCGGGAATCGTGGAAGCTGAGCTGGCACAAATAAAACACCGATCCCCGGTCGGAACGGATCACGCGCACATGACAGCAGCTCTCGCACAGGCCCGGAGCGAAGGGTGGGGCGGCGTTCGGCACCGTGCGAGAATCGTACCACGCTCTCTCTGATTCACATCGATTCGGCCCCCGACTTCCGAGGCGGCCAGCAAGCCTTGCTGTCTCTGGCGCGCGGTCTGCGCGACCGCGGGCATCGGCAGTTGATCGTCACGCCTGCTTCGAGCGAGCTCGAGCGACGCGCGCGCGCGGAAGATCTTCCGGTCGCTCCGCTCTCCGCGCTCGGCCTGCGCAGCCGTCTCGTTGGCGTCGATATTCTCCATTCTCACAGCGGACGCGCGCAAAACGTCGCGTGGCTGGCATCGGTGGGAGCTAACGTCACTCGCGTCGCGACGCGCCACGTCGCCTTCTCGCCACGCCATCCCGCGATTCATCGTTTGAAGTACTCGCAGAGCTGCGATGGAGTGATCGCCGTCTCGCAAGCCGTGCGCCACGCTCTCCTGACCGCCGGTGTGGAAGACGACCGCATCGGCGTCATCCCGACCGGAGTCGAAATTCCCGTGACGCTTCCCGGTCCGGACCTTCGACAGACTGCTCGGGGCGGATTCGGTTTCGAGGACAGTAATTTTGTCGCGGGTCACATGGGGGCTTTCACTCACGAAAAAGGTCAGGAGGTCGCCGTCGCCGCCGCGCGACTGTTGGAAGCCGCGGAGCCTGAGCTGCGTCTCCTGCTTGCCGGGGAAGGTCCGCTTCGCGCCGGACTCCGGGGGAACCCACGCATCTTGCTGCCCGGATACATCGAGGATCGCGCGGCGTTCTTCGCGGCGCTCGACGTCTTCCTCATGCCCTCGCGGTCGGAGGCTTGGGGCTTGGCCGCGCTGGAAGCGATGGCTCACGGAGTTCCCGTCATTGCATCGCGGATCGGCGGTTTGCCGGAAATGATCGAGGACGGCAAGAGCGGCTGGCTGGTCCCGCCGGACGATCCGGGGGCGCTGGCAAGAGCGCTCGTGGAGGCCGCGCGAGATCGCGCGCGACTCAAGGAACTCGGCGTGGGAGCGCGCCAGCGTGCGCGGTGTTTTTCGCTGGAAGAGACAGCAGCCCGCACGGAGGCGTTCTACGTACAGTTGCGCACGGCCCGGCTGCACGCGGCTGGTTAGTAGCGGCCGAACGAAAACGCACGAAGGGCGATCACGTACTGAACCGCGAACACGTTGTTCTGGGTCCCCTTTATCGCCGAACCCTGCTCGGCCTCGTAGCCGACCTTCACCAACTGCTGCGCGCCCGGCCGGTACCCCACCGCGGTCTCGTAAACCTGGTAGCCCGGAAATGCGCTGGCACTCAGGTACGAAATCCGCTCGGCCAGATACCATCGCGGGCTCAAAACCCGCCGCACTTCGCCGTATCCGACCTGCTCGTGAAAGGTGGGGATGGCCTCATAATCCATTTGGAAGCGCTGCCATTCTCCGCAAACATTCCACGGTCCACGGCCCCACGCCACGTCGATCCCCACCGCTGTCCCGGGCAGGTCGCGCGGCTTCGCCTCACCCGGGAAGTAGAACGGATAGTGACGATCCAGGTAAGGGCCACGATAGACGGAAGCCCCTACACGGAATCCCTGCGCGATGGTGTATCCGACGCCGCCGGCCCAGCTCCCGTACTGGTCCGAATCGAAAATGCTGCGCCGGTTTGCGGGCGACGAATTGACGAACTGCGCGCGAGCGTCAAATTTGTGGACGCTGGCATCCACCTGCACTCCCGCTAAACTCAGCAACGTCGTGCCACCGTAGTAGCCGTACGAGACCGGCACGTCGACCAGTGGATTCTGCATGTCGTCATAGCGCAAAAGGAACGATCCGAATGCCGTGGAGAGTTCCCCGGCGCGCACCGTCAATGACGCGTCTTTCCAGAATCGTGTGTAGTTCAGGTGAGCTTGCAGAATGTCTGCGCGCACTCCAAATCCCTGCGTGGAGAACTCATCCGTAAAGTAGGGCCGCGAGTGGACTTGAACCGTGGCCTCGACGGACCAGTGCTGGTTCCATTTCCATACCGGGTATAGCATGCCACGGAATCCGCCGGAGACCGAATCGCCGTTCCGCGGAGCCTGCGTCAGCGCGTCCGCGTAGAATCCTTCGCCGGTAAGCGTGGAGCGCAGCTCCAATCCGGAGCCCGCTTCCTGGGCCCATGCGGCGGACACGACAACGAGCCCGAGCAGAGCTCGCCTCATGACATCCGCTCGCGCACGGCGTTCTCCGGCGCTTCTGCCTTCGCGCCTCGAACGGCCGCGGCCAGCCGCTCCAGTGAGCTTGCGGGAACCTTTCCCGGCAGTGTGCGGAACACTTCGAAGATCGCCGGATCGAGTTGCGTGCCGACCGCGCGCTGCAAGACGGCGAGCGTGTCTTCATGGCTCATGCCTTCGCGATACGGCCGGTCCGACGTCATGGCGTCGTAGGCATCCGCGAGCTTTACCACCCGCGCGGCCAGCGGGGTCGCTTCTCCGCGCAGGCCGTGCGGGTATCCTGAGCCGTCCCAATTTTCGTGATGCAGCTCCACCACGTCGAGATACGGTTGGAACGCCACCACACGATCCAGAATTCTGCGGCCGATCGAGGGGTGCTGCTGGATGAGTGCGTTTTCTTCCACGCTCAATTTGCCAGGTTTCTGCAGGATGGCGTCGCTAATTCCGATCTTGCCGATGTCGTGCAGCAGCGCGCCCACGCGAATCACATTGAGCTCGTCTTCGGAGACCGAAAGCGCCCGTCCCAGCGCGCACGCATACTGACTCACGCGGCGGCTGTGACCGGCCGTGTACGGGTCGCGAGCGTCCAACGCGTTCGCCATCGTTTCCAGAAATTCGAACGTGGCGTGCTGCAGCCGGTCTTGTCCGTCGCGGATCGCGGTCGCGGCGCGATTGAAACTTTCGCCCAGTTCGCGAATCTCCTGAATCCTCGCGGGTGCGTCGTGAAACTCCGGCAGTTCGCCGGTCTTGGCGCTTTCGCGCAGGCGCTCGACGACGCCGTCGATGGGCCGCGCCACGGATCGCGAGGAAAGCCCGCTCGCCACCACGGCCAGCCCGAGCGCCAGCAGACCCGCGCCCGTGAATACGCCGCGCACGGCTTGCTGCACCGGACGCATGGCCGCGTCCACGTTTTGAAGACTGCGGATCTGGTACGCCGCGTCGGAGCCGCTCTCCATCGGCAGCGACGTGTACAATTCGCCGGACAGCCGGAGCTCACATTCGGCGGTGAGTGCGCACCCGCGCAACATCGTCTCCGCTTCCGGCACGCGCAGGCCTGCGCTATTCGTCTGGACAATCCGGCCCTCGTGCAACAGGACGGCGGGGACCGGAACCGCGGAGAGATCGAACGGCTCGCCTACCGAAAGCGTTCCCAGGTTTTCGCGTCCTTGATCGACGGGTTCGGAGGTCACTTGGTAAACGATGGTGCCGGACGTGAAGAAACCTTTCTGCGGCGGTTGCATGGAGTGCGGATCTAGCGGGCGAAGATTTCCCGCTTGCCGCAGCACTGCCGCCCGCGTGCCGTCCGCGTCCGCGACGGATAGAAAATCGAATCCCAGTTCTCCTCCGATTTCCGTGAGCTGGTCTTCCACTGTCCTGCGCGCTTGCGGATCTTTCGCGTTCGTCAGGAGCAGTTGCAAGCCGTACTTGAGCGCGGGATTCTCAGCTACCACGCGAAGGACGCGGCTATCGCGCTGCGCAGTGCGGTCGCGCATCCTCGCAATGGCGGACTGCGTATCGCGCACGTTCGCGCGCAGTCCTTCGCGGACCGCCGACATCACCATGGTTTGCACCGTCCAAAAGCTGCCGATCAGCAGTAGCACGAACGGAACCACGGACCACAGAAATGTGCGTGTCGCTAGCCGCATGACGTCAACGTTTCGCAACCGACGGGCTTGCCTGGTCGTCCGTGAAGGGGATGAGGAATCGAATGGGAGGAGTTTGGTCTCCGGAAATCGTCACGGTTTGCTTGAAGGTTCCGGCCGTCTTGTGCCAGGCGACGACGGTGTACTTTCCCGGCGGGACATCGGTGAGCTTGAAATTGCCCTCGGGGTCCGGTTTCGTGCTCCACTGATTCGGCGTGATGACGATGGTCGCCGCCATGTTGGTGTGGAGGTGGCAGTAGACGAAGACGATACCGGGAACGGGGAACGTCACGGTGCGGGTCTGGCCTTTGGGATAGTTTCCGAGGTCGAAGGAGCGGGGCTTGGACAGCGAGAAGACGTTGTGAAAGATCGCGTCCATGTTGGGGAAGGAGACGGTGGAACCGACGGGCGCCACGACCATGTCGGGCGCGAACTCGCGGCCCATCTGCTCGATCTCCGCCCGGACGGGATTGCCCGCTGGACCCTTGCCTTCGATGTAGACGGCGACGTGGGTCCGCTCGAACGACAACGGGTCCATTGCGGGGGCGGAGCCGAGGTCCACGGCGACGCCGCGTGAGTAGGCCGGAGACGACGGCGTCACGTTGCGGCGCGTCAGCCTGCGTTCGACGACCACTGTGCCCACGATGTCTGCGGCCTGCGCGCAGAACAGCGTCATCCACCCCGTGAGCAGGAGAGCGCGGAGAGAGTTCGCCATACTCCTTCATCATCGGGACTCTAGGCCGCTACGTATATAGACCTTACGCCTGGAAGTGTGGGCGATTCACCTGAGACACCCTCAGGTGTTTCCCTTAGGTGGTGTCGCGCCAGAGCAGTTCGGCGTCGGACCGACGCACGTAGTTGGCGTCGATTTCGGCGGGATCCTGTCCGAGGCCCGCGGCGAAACGGCGTGCGGCGATCTTCGCTACGGCGCTCGCCAGCGCTTGCGGCGGACGGATGATGGGGAACTCGACGTTCGGGGGTAACTCCAAGGTGGTGACGATTTCGAGATCACCTTGGGGCAGTGAGGAGAGCCACGGGTCAAGCTCCGTCACCACTTCTTCCTGGATGGGATGCCCGGCGGCATCGTACACTGCGCCGAAGACCTGGCCACGGCGGGCGTCCATTACGACGCCTCGAAGCGGACGCGTGCCGAAGCTTGCCAGGGCATCCAGGTTCGACACGGCTACGACGCGGCGGTTGTTTGCTTCCGCGAGTCCCTTGGCTGCGGTCAGGCCGACGCGGACTCCGGTGAAGGCTCCGGGGCCGGCGGCGGAGGCGAAGCCGTCCACTTGATTGAGACGCAGGTTGTGGCGATGCAGCAGGTCGCGGATGGCGTCGAAGAGCACGTGCGCGTAGCCGTCGGTGGATGCGAGGGGCACTTCTTCTAACACGCGCTGGTCTTCGGAGACGGCAATGCTGCCGTGGTCCGATGTAGTGTCGATCGCAAGGATGTGCAGGCTCACGGAACCAGCCTGTTCACGCGATCCAATTCGTACACCTTGCCGAGGGCGTTCAGCACGTACACGTGCAACAGCACGGACGCGGGGAGGGTGTGGGCCAGAGAACGGGGAACGTTGAGCGTGCCGGGATTGCCGACGCCGGCTACGCGGTATCCTTCTCCGTCGGCGGTGACTTCGGCGGTCCACTCGACGAGCAGAGTGCGCGTGGCGCGTGAATTGCGCGTGACCTTTATGGAGGCCGGGACGGGGCCGGCGGGGAGAGCTCCTTCTTCCGGCGTCGCGACCTCAAACGGAGTCTTCTCCGGATTCACTTCCACCGTTTGCAGACGGATCGGCTCGTCGCGCGAGGTGAACTTGTAGGACTTGAGCATGCGCTGCTTTTCACTTTCGCGCGAGATTTGGAGCACCCAGTCATGTTTGTTATCGGGAGGAGTGCCGGTGAAGTGGGTGCCCTTGTAATCCTTGGCCCTGGTGCGCTCACCGGTGGCGGGGTTGATCCACACAACATTGTAGCCGTGGTCTTCGACAGTGACTTCCACAGGGCCGGGTTTTTCGATGTAGACGATGTACTCGATGCCGTCCAGCGCGAGGGCGCGGCCGCCGTCGAGATCGAAGTAGGGCTCCAGTTCCCAGTGGCGGTTGGCGGACATGAAATCGAACCACGCGGTCATGTAGGGGCCGGAGCCAGAGGCCGGATACTGGCCGTTCATGGTGGCGTTCCAGAGATCGCGCGAAGAGCGAATGCCGGTGTTGACGGCGGGCGTGGCGTAGAGCTGCTGCTCGATCGCGCCGACGTTCGGGTCAGAGGTTCCGTAGCTGCGGAAAGTGGTCCACTGGTCGCTCGAAAGCGGGCCGGAGGTGACATCCGCCATGGAGGTGCGCGGGTGATTGTAGGGATCGAACTGTTTGAGGAGCTGGCCGGCGTCCTTGAGGAGGGCGCGCGCGTGCGGGAGCTTTTCCATCGCGGGGACTCCCATCCAGGTGACGTTGAAGGGGGCGAGCCGGGAGGCGATCGCTTGGATGTACTTGCGCCGGGCGGGCGCGTCTTCGGGGATTGCGGCGAGCACCAGGTCCGCAGTGAGGCCGCGGGAGTTGAGGGCGCGGATGCGGTCGGCTGCTTCGCGAAGGTCGGCATCGGGTTCGAGCGTGACGCGGGCGTGGTTGAATTTTTGGGAGGCGAGCTGTTCGACGGCGCGATCGAAATCGGCGCGGGGGAGCTTCAGGAAATTGTCAATGGCGGAGCCCATCCAGAGATGGGGTTGATCGGGTTCGGGGTCAAGCCGGTCCGTGGCGAAGTGGTGGACGTTGGCGGTCTTCACGAATCCGGGCGCGTCTGAGGTGGCGGCGGTAAACTTGCCGGTCTGTTCATTGAGGCGCGCGATGTTGCTGGTGAGGCGGTAATCCCACTCGCCCTCTTCGGTGGGCGCGAAGCGGATGGTGAGGCGCGAGCCTTCGGCGAAGGCGTACATCAGGTAAGTGCGATGGCGCAGGGAGCGGAATTCCGCGCGGACGTCGGCGGTGGCGGCGTTTTCGTTGGCGGCGAGATCGAAGGTGAGGTCGCAGGTGGTCCAGACGGGGGTGTTCGCGCATGTGTTGGTTTCGGCGAAGAGGGGGGCCGCGGCGAGCGCGATCCAAAGCAGGTACAGCATTTGATTCCAGGATATCGCGAGGCGATGGCGGTGGAAGAGATCTGGAATGGGCGGATGAATGTTACGCTCGCCCGATTTGGCTTTCGGGACGCGTGGGCGGCTGGGTGAGCGAGGTTGGAGCTGTGGAGTGAATGGATTGCGGGAAATATTGAGCTCGGCGAGAGAGATTGAATTGGGTTCACGGTTTTTAGGAAAGCTCGGCGATTTTAAGCGGGAAGTGCTTGGAAACAGAGCGCGTATCGGGGGCGGTGGGGCCGGAAAATTGGGTTCCTTTTCCAATTTCGAGGGGCGGGCGGCGATGCATGGTTCAACCAGGGCGGTCGGGCTGGCGGACGAGTGGTGATGGCGGATGTGGCTCGCGGGTCGAGGGACGGTCTGCATTCTGACTTAGGGTACGACCCGGGCTGCGGGCGCGGGTGAGGTAATAACGGGAATTCATTGAGGAAGAAGGAGATTCAGTTTTCCGTTGAGAGGGACTGCGCCAGCGGCAGCGGAGGCGGCAGCGTCTCGATCACAGTGACCTCGTCGGTCAGCGGCATGACCATGACGGTGGACGGCTCGAACTGCACCGCACCCTGCACGTTCAGCTGGACTGCGGGGTCGAGCCACACCATCGCGGGCCCCTCGGG
>DASYET010000003.1:0-21113 GCA_036498815.1 Bryobacteraceae bacterium
TCCCCATTTCCCCACCACCGCGGTCCCCCCCAAACCGAGCCGCGACAGTAATGGAGCGGCCTGCCCCTACACCGCCAAAATATCCACCAAGGCCGCCGCCACATCCGGATACCGAAACTCAAACCCCGCCTTCACCGCGCCCTCCGGTATCACCCGCTGCCCTCCCAACAACACGGTCGACATCTCACCCAACACCATCTTCAGCACGAACCCCGGTACCGGAATCACCGCCGGCCGATGCAGCGCCCTCCCCAGAGCCTTCGTGAACTCCGCATTCGTCACCGGATGCGGCGAAGTCGCATTCAAGACCCCCCGCAGCGTCGACTCCTTCAAGGAAAACAAAATCAACTCGCACAAATCGTCTACATGAATCCACGACATCCACTGCCGCCCATCCCCCAACCGCCCCCCGACCCCCAGCCGGAACGGCGTAATCATCTTCTCCAGCGCCCCGCCCCCGGACCCGAGCACTACTCCGAATCGCAGCCTCACCAGCCGGGCCCCCAACTTCTCCCCTTCCATCGCCTCGCGTTCCCAAGCCACGCAGGTCTGCGCCAGAAAATCCGACCCCGGCGAGCTCTGCTCCGTCAACACCTCATCCCCGCGCGATCCGTAATATCCCACCGCCGACGCACTCACCAGCACATTCGGCCGATGCACCCGCATCGCTTCCACCAGCCGGCGAGTCCCCTCCACCCGGCTCTCCACGATCCTCTGCCGCGCCGGACCCGTCCACCTCTGCGCAATCGGCTCCCCCGCCAGATGCACCACCCCGTCGCACCCCGCCAGGGCCTCCGCCGGAACAGTCTTCTCCCGCAGCGATACGGCCCGCACCGTGTGCCCGCGGTTCTCCAGCAGCCGGGTCAACCTCCGCCCCAGAAAGCCCGACGCCCCTGTAACCGCTACGTTCATGCGTTCTGCAAAAGGTAAGACTTCACGTCCGTCTTCCGTTTCATCCCTTCCAGCCCCATATACCGAACCGTCCCGAAAATGGCGCGTTCCCCCCAAGGCCGGTCGTGCAGGCCCAGGCACCACAAAATATTTGTGTAAGTGTTAGGATCGCGTCCGTCCAGCGCGAAGCGATCGTGCAGGGAGATCATCGTCTCCAACGCCCTCTGAGGCGTCGCAGACCATTCTATTATCTTCTTTCCCCAATACATTCGGTAATAACCCTGAATAACTCCATCCCGCAGCAACTCCCGCTGCGTAGCATTCCACAGCTCATCATGCGTCTCCGCCCGCAAAAATTCGCCGAAACTATAAACCGGCTCCCGTTCGTCCCCCTCATGTTTCGCCAGCGTCATTCGAGCCCAATTGGGCAGAGCCTCCACCGAATCCGGCCGTGGCCCATACCGCGCGAAATTAAACGCCAATTCCCGCCGCACAATCAACTGCTCTAAAAACCCCTCCTGCCCGTCCGCTGCCAGGGCCACTTCCATCGAAGAAATGTGCCCGAAATGCAGATAGGGACTAAGCTGCGATGTGGCCCTCTTCGCGGGCTCCTTACTCGCCTCCGCATAGTTCTTCAGTCCGTTTCCGATGAAATGCCGCAACCTCCTGAGAGCTTCCACGCGACCCCCGCGAAACACCCGCGAGACCGCCACCGAGTGATCGATGTCGCATGACGCCACCAACTCTGCGACATTCCCCTCCGTGACCTCTGAATGCAAGCCCTCCCCGAGCCCGCCCGTCCACCGCCTACCCACCTTCAAACCCTTGATCGTCCCCAAATTCCCCGGCAGCGCCCTCAGAATCTTGGGCCGAATCGTCCGAGCCGCCCATTCCTGCCTCCCGATCGCCGTCATCGGCACAACGCAACTCGCATCCACCGCGTAACAGGCGCACCCCACCTTCCCCGCTGCCCGCTCGTTATACCCCGGCACCACAAACGCAGGAAAATCGTCCGTCACCACCGCCGCCGCATCCGCCGCAAGCCGGTAAAGGGCATCATGCCGATCCGCCGCCCGCCGATGCAGATGGAAACAATACCCCATCCCCCGAGCCTTCGCCGCCCGCTCCGTCTCCGCCACCCCCTCCAGCACAAACGTATGCAGCCGGTCATTCGCCTGCGGATACGTGCACGTCAGCCCCTCGTAAAACAGCACCGGCAGTCCGAGCCCGTTCGCCAGTTCCACCGCGAACTCCAGCGCCTGATTCCACTCCGCCCGCCGGTTCGCCAGCGCCCAATACAAAACGTACCGTCCCCCCGCACGCACCTCGCCCGAATTCAACTGCCTTACCCGAAGATTCGTCATCAATTCTTTAGCATCTCCCAACCGCCGTGAGAAGATGGTGAACGTTCCGGCACCCCATGCGTTTCCTCAACCGCGCCAAAGTCCTCTGGAGCTACCTCACCGGCAACCGGCGCGTCTCCGGCCTGCCCGTCGAGTACATCGTGGAGACCACCGCCAAGTGCAACCTCTACTGCCCCATGTGCCCCCGCGAAACCTACAAGCAGCCCAAAGAGGACATGCCGCCCGAGGTCTTCGACCGCCTCGTCCAAGGCTCCCGCCACACCGCCGAGCATATGATGCTGATCGGGCTAGGCGAGCCCCTGATGGACCCCAAGATCTTCGATCGCATCCAGCACTGCCAACAACACGGCATCTCCTCGCTCCTCTCCACCAACGGAGTCCTCCTCGACGAGAAAGCCGCCACCCGCCTCCTCGATTCCCCACTCGCCCACATCACCCTCTCCTTCGATGGAGCCTCCAAAGAAACCTTCGAACACTATCGAAAAGGTGCCCGCTTCGAGCGAGTCCGCGACAACTTCGTCCGCTTCGCTCAGATGAAGCACGACCGCAAGAGCAAGCTTCAAATCGTCGTCCAAATGGTCCGCATGCCCGGCAACGCCCACGAAGTCGACGATTTCCGCCGCTTCTGGATCTCCGTCCCCGGCGTTGACCAGGTCCGCGTCAAAGAGGACGAAACAAATCTCGTCCAACCAGAGAACCGCCGCCCCAACTCGGCCAGCATGCGCCGCTGCCACTACCTCTGGCGCGGTCCCATGTACGTCAAGCACGACGGCCGAGTCTACCCCTGCTGCCAGAGCTACGGGCTCGACGGCTCCCCCGTCGGCGACCTCCGCCACCAGCCTCTTCAGGAAATCTTCAACTCCCCCGACATGCAACACCTCCGCCAGTTGCATGCAGCCGGCCGCGGAGCCGAAGTCGAGATGTGTTCCCGCTGCCTCACCCCTCTTCCGCACCCCGTCCTCGCCGCCGGAAGCTTGCTCGTCCACGGCAGTTGGGTCCGCACCGCCATGCCCTTCGTCGAGCGTCTTATCCGCGGCCGTAAGCTGCCCCAGCAACTCCTCTCCCCGCCCCGCCCCGAACTGGTCCAAATCCGCAAGGACTAAATCAAGGTATTATGAGTGGAGTGATGGACAGCCTCGGCCCCGGACGAGGCGATTCGGAGGCGTCTCGCGAATCGGCCGGAGAGGAAGCTCCTGTGGAAAAACAAGCGCAAAACATACAAGAAGCATTTTTAAACAACGCGCGTAAAGATAAGACGTTTCTTACGATCTACCTGATGAGTGGGGTAAAACTCTCAGGCCGGATCAAGAGCTTCGACAAATACTCGGTGATCCTGGAGACCAATAACCAGGAACAGCTGATATTCAAGCACGCGATCTCCACCGTCGTCGTCTCGAGGCCCTTCCACTCCGGACCGCCCCCCTCGGCCGGCGTAGGCACCCACTCCGCTCCCGGCGCGCCCGTGGAGCCAGGCAGTTAACTTGCGCGAGATCGCTCTGCTGGTCGGCCTGGAAACTACCGGCCGCCCATCCGGCGCTGCCGATAGCACCCAGTCCGCCCGCGAATCCATCGAAGAACTCGCCGCCCTCGCCAAAAGCGCCGGAGCCGAAGTCGCCGAATCCATCATCCAAGCCCGCCCCCGCGCCGACGCCGCCACCCTCGTCGGCTCCGGCAAAGTCGAAGAGCTAAAAACGAAAATCCATCTCTACGACGCCACCTCCGTTCTCTTCGACCGCGAACTCACCCCCACCCAGCAGCGCAATCTCGAAAAAGCCCTCGACGTTAAGGTCCTCGACCGTACCCAATTAATCCTCGACATCTTCGCCCGCCGTGCCCGCACCCGCGAAGGCCAGCTGCAAGTCGAGCTTGCCCAGCTCAACTACCTCCTGCCCCGCCTCACCGGACACGGAGCCGCCATGTCCCGCCTCGGCGGCGGCATCGGCACCCGAGGCCCCGGCGAAACCAAACTGGAAACCGACCGCCGCCGCATCCATCAACGCATCCAAGCCATCGGCCGGAGCCTCGAACGCGTCCGCGGAGGCCGCACCACCCAGCGCCGCCAGCGCCAGGCCGTGCCCCTCGCCACCATTGCCTTAGTCGGCTACACCAACGCCGGCAAATCGACCCTCTTCAACCGCCTCACCGGAGCCGCCGTCCTCGCCGACGCGAAAATGTTCGCCACGCTCGATCCCACCGTCCGCCACGTCACCCTGCCCTCCCGCCGCCGAGTCCTCCTGAGCGACACCGTAGGCTTCATCCGCAACCTGCCGACGACGCTCGTCCAAGCCTTCCGCGCCACCCTGGAAGAAGTCGTCGAAGCCGAGCTTCTGCTCCATGTCGTCGACGCCAGTTCCCCCTTCGCCGCCGATCACACCCGCCACGTCCTCGAAACCCTCCGCGAAATCGGAGCTGCCTCCACCCCCCAAATCCTCGTCCTCAACAAAACCGACCTCATCGTTCAACAAGCCGGCGAGCACGCCGACGCCGCCACTCTCGCCCGCCGCATCCTCGGCGACCCCGAGCATCAACCCGCCGGAGCCGTCTCCATCTCCGCCCAATCCGGCGAAGGCCTCGACGCCCTCCTCGCGAAAATTGACCAGACCCTCCCGATGGACCGCATCACCGACGCGGTCTTCCGCATCCCCATCGCCGAAGGCGCGCCGCTCCATCTGCTCCACGAATTCGCCCGCGTCACCAAGACCACCTACCGCGGAAATTGGTGCCGCGTCGAAGCCTCCGTCCCGGAATCCCTCCGCCAGCGCCTCGCAAAATACCTCGTAACTCCCAAGGTTGCCAAACGTCGTTCGAAGAGTAGAATGAAGTAACCGGGGATGAACCTACCCAATCTCCTGACGCTGCTGCGAATTTTTTTCGTGCCGTTGCTGATGGCAACGCTGCTGGCGGAGAACTCTGGAGCCTCCTGGCAACATTGGATTCCCGGCTCCCCCGAACTCTTCGCACTCGCCGTCTTCCTGGCCGCCGCCGTCACCGATCTCTTAGACGGCTACCTGGCCCGCCGCTGGGGACAAGTCACGACAGTAGGCACGCTGCTCGACCCCATCGCCGACAAGCTTCTCATCATGGCGGCTCTCGTCTCCCTCGTCGCGATCCAACGAGTCCCCGCCTGGATGGTCATCGTGATCCTGGGCCGCGAATTCGCCGTCTCCGGCCTCCGTCAAATCGCCGCAGCCTCCGGCTTTACCATCGCCGCCAGCGACCTCGGCAAGTCCAAGATGGCCGCCCAAGTCGCCGCGATCGCCCTGGTTATCGGAGGCATCCGCTGGCCGGTTCTGAACGAAATCGCGTTAATCGCGATGTGGGTCGTTGTGCTCTTCGGCCTAGTCTCCGGAGCCGACTACTTCCGCACCTTCTGGCACAAAGTAGACGACCAGATCAAGCAGCGCCGCCGTAAAGAATTGTTAACCCTGGAGCGTGAAAACAAACGCGCCGCCCGCCGCGCCAAACGCGCCGACCGCCCCAGCGGAGCCCTCTCCCGCCCCATCGACTAGCGCCAATGGTCCGGCCGCGTCTCGCGTCCCGCACCGTGCCCTCCGCTTCCCTGCCGTACCTCGCGTTCTCCCTGCCGTACCTCGCATTCTCCCTGCCGCACCCCGCTTCCCCGCCGCACCCCGCTTCCCCGCCGCCGCCTTTCGCTTTCCGAGCCGCGACAGTAATGGAGCGGCCTGCCGACATCCCTCACACCCGCCCATCGAAATGGCAGTTCCCCTAGTGGCACAGGCTTCAGCCTGTGCCAGTCGCCCCGCCCGCTCACTCCCGCCCACTCAAATAAAAATGCACCGCCGGCGTCACAATCAACGACAACACCATCGACGCCAGCAATCCCCCGATCACCGCAATCGCCAGCGGCTGCAACATCTGCGACCCCTGCCCGATCGCCAGTGACAACGGAATCATCCCCGCAATCGTCGCCAGTGCCGTCATCAGGATCGGCCTCAGCCTCCGCTCGCCCGCCTCAATCATCGCGTCCCGAACCGAAAACCCCTCCGCCCGAAACCGCTGATCCGCATCCAGCAACAAGATCCCGTTCTTCGCCACAATCCCAATGACCATGATTAAGCCCATAAACGACGCAATATTAAACTCCGTCTTCGTCACCAACAAAGCCACAAACACCCCCGCCACCGACAACAGTGCCGACGCCAGGATCGCCGTCGGAGCCGCGAACGTCCGGAACTCGAACAGCAGCACCGTGAACACCAGCACCACCGCCAGCGCCAGCACCAGCAGCAAATCCTTGAACGACTTCTGCTGCTCCTCGTAAGTCCCCCCATACACCACGCGAATCGACGCGGGCACCATCATCTCCGCCACCGCCGCCTTCACCGCGTCCATCCCCTTGCCCAAACTCACGCCCTCGAATCGGCCCGTCACCGCCACCCTCCTCTGCAAATCCTCACGAATGATTTCCGTTTGCCCCGGCTCGATCTTCACCGTCGCCAGCGACCCCAGTGTCGCCGTCTTTCCCATCGAACTGCTCGTCAGCATCGTGTTCTCGATCTGCTGCAAATTCGCCCGAGCCTCCTCCGGAAACCGCACCCGAATGGTATACGCCCGATCGTTCACCACCACCGGAGCCGACGCCGGTTCGCCCTGCAACACCGCGCTCGCGTCCAATTCCACCTCCTGCGCCGTGAACCCCGCCCGAGCCGCCACCACCGGATCGACGTTCATCGTAATCGCCGACCCGCTTACGGTATTCTCCACGCCGTCTTCCACGTCCACCACGCCCGGAATCTTCTTGATGCGGTCCGCGATCTTCGGAGCCCACTCCGCCATCACCGCCGGATCTTGCGAAAACAACTTGATCTCGATCGGCTGCGGAGAATCCGTCAAATCCCCGATCATGTCCTGCAACACCTGAATGAATTCCACATCCAGTTGCGGATACAACTTCTTCACCCGTGCCCGCACATCCGAAATCACTTCGTCGATATCGCGATCCCGATTCCGCTTCAGCTTCACCGAGAAATCGCCGTTGTTCACCTCGGTCACCGCAGCCAGCCCCAACTGCAATCCTGTCCTCCGCGACGTCCCCTCCACTTCCTCCGTCTTTTGCAGCACCTTCTCCACGCCCAGCAGGACATCGTTGGTATCTTTCAACGACGATCCCGCCGGCATCAGGTAGTCGAGAATAAATCCGCCCTCATCCATCTCCGGCAGCAATCCGCTCCCCAGCGCGTTGTACGCAAAATACGACCCCGCCATCAGGACCAGACAAGCCGCCGCCAGCGCGAACGGATGCGCCAGCACGAATTTCAGTGCCCGCACATAAACCCGAGTGACCCGGCCCATAAATCCCGTGCTCACTACGTGCCCGTGCTCATCCGCCTTATCACCCGACTCCGGGCCCTTGCTCCGCAACAAGTAATGACTCAGCGTCGGAGTCCACGTGAGCGCCAGCGCCAGCGACGTCAGCAGCGCCGTCCCTACCGTCATCGCCAGTGCCCGAAAGAACGTCCCCGTGACACCCGTAATCGAAATCAGCGGTAGAAATACCACAATCGGAGTGATCGTCGACCCCACCAACGGCACGCGAATCTCCTTCAGCGCGCTCCGGATCGCCTCGCCCCGGCTCTGCCCCGAATCGCGATGCAGCACGATATTCTCGACAACCACAATCGCGTCGTCGATCACCAGCCCCACCGCCGCCGCCAGCCCGCCCAGCGTCATCAGGTTAAAGCTCTCGCCCAACGCCCGCATCGCGATCAGCGTGATCGCAATCGTCGCTGGAATCACCAGCCCCGCCACAATGCTGCTGCCCCAGTCCCTCAGGAACAGCACTAGAATCACCGCCGCCAGCACCAGGCCGATCAAAATCGCGTCGCGCACACTCGCGATCGAATCCTTCACCAAAATGGATTGATCGTAGAACGTCTGCACCTTCACACCCGCCGGAAGCGTCTTCTCGATCGCCGCCAGTTCCTGCGCCGCCGCATCCGCCACCGCGACAGTGTTGCTATCCGGCTGCCGGAAAATGTTCAGCAGCACCGCCGGCTTCCCGTTCGCCGTCACGATCGTGTACACCGGCATGATCGACTTGTGCACCGACGCCACATCGCCGATCCTCACCGGCACTCCCGCCGGCGTTGTCCGCACCACAATATTCGCGATCTCCTCCGGATTGTGCGCCTGCCCACTCACCAGCGTCAGCGACAACTCGTGATTGTTCTCGATCAGGCCCGGCGAATCCACCATGTTGGATTTCGAAACCGCATCTAGAATCGCCGGCACGCTCACCTGCGCCTGAAGTAGCTTCGCCGGGTCGGGCTCAATCTGGAACTCCGGCACGTTGCCGCCTTGCAGCACCACCATCGACACGCCGTTTACGCGGTTCAGCCGCGGCTTCACCGTGTAATTCGCCAGCTCCCACAAATCCGATTGCGGCATCGTGTCGGACGTCAGGCTGTACCCCACAATCGGATTCAGCGTCGCAAACGTCAGCCGGTTCGCCGTCACTTTTGCCGTGGCGGGAAGTTCCGGCTGCACCCTCGCGATCGCCGCATTCACGTTCTGCAGCGTCTGGAACATATCCACGTTCCAGTTGAACGACAAACTGATCTCCGCCGACCCGCGGCTCGTCGTCGACCGTACCTTCACCAGCCCCGGCACCGCGTTCATCGCCTCTTCAATCGGCTTCGTTACCGTGACCTGCATCTGGTTAATCGGCATCACGCCGTTGTCGATGCCCACCACGATGCGCGGAAAATCCGTCGACGGAAACACCGCCACCGGAATGTTGAACGCCAGGTAAGCGCCCATCGCCACCAGCGTCAGGATCACGAAAATGACGGGCCGGGAAAACCGCGCCGTCCAATGCTCGGACGCGTTACTTACCGGAGTCATCGTCATCATCGTCGTCTTCGCTCTTCGGCGCCTGGATCACCACCTTGGCTTTGTCTTCCAACCCCAGCCCGCCGGAAGTCACCACCTGATCCCCGTCCTGCAACCCGCTCAGGATCTCCACCCGGTCTCCCTGCCGCACGCCCACCGACACCATACGCTCATGCGCCACCATGTCGGAAGTCACCACCATCACCTTCGATGAACCTGTATCCGAATTAAGCAGCGCCGCCGCCGGCACCACCAGCACGTTTTGCAGCGTCTCCGCGATAATCGCCACCCGCACCGTTCCACCCGGCTTCAGCTTCTCCCCCGGATTCGGAGCCGTCACCCAAACCTCCACCGTGGTCGTCGCCGGATTCACCTGCGGACTCACCACCGTCACCTTCCCCGCAATGTCTCCCTCCGGCCCTGCTATCCGAGCCGGCCGTCCGACCTTGATGTACTCGGCCTCCTTCACCGGCACATTCGCCACCGCCCTCACTTGCGAAATGTCGACAATCGAAACCAGCGCCGACCCAGAGGCCGCCATCTCCCCCGGATACACAGACCGGTCCGCCACCACCCCGCTAATCGGACTCTTGATCTGCGCGTAAGTAAGCTGCACCTTCGCCGTGTCCAGATGAGCCTTCGCCGCGTTAATGTTCACTTCCGCTCCGCGCACCGCCTGCCGCTGCCCCGCCTGCGTCACCGTCTCCAAATGCTTCTGCGCTGCCTGCAACTGGATCTGCGCCGCCGTCAGCGTCGCCTTCGCATCGTCCACCGGCCTTTGCGCTAGCGCCCCTTCCTTCTGAAGCGCCGCCAGTCGGTCGTACGTATGCTGCGCCGCATCCACCGCCGCCTGCGCCGACTGCACATCCGCCTGTGCCTTGTTCCGATCCTCCACCACCGTCACGCTCGTCGTCGCGTCGTAAGCCGCCTGCGCCTGATCGATCTGATGCTGCGCCTCATTCGCCGCCGCCGCCAGATCCGCGCTCTCCAACTCCACGATCACTTGCCCCGCCCGCACATGATCCCCCCGATTCACATGAACCTTCGTAACCGGAGCACTAATCTTCGCCGTCACGTTCGCCTGATCGATCGGAAACAGCACCGCATCCGCCGTAACCACTCGATCAATCGCCCCCCGCCCCGCTGTCTCCACCATCACGGCAGTAGGCGGTTCCGCCTCCGCGCCCGCCGGAGCCCCCCCCGCCGCGTCATCCTTCTTCTTCCCGCACCCCGCCACCAGCACCACCGCCACAAGCACCGCCCAAGCCCAAACCGTGCCGCGACAGCACCAAACCGAGCCGCGACAGTTATGGAGCGGCCTTCCGACGTCCCCGCAATCTCGAACTCTCATCAAAACGTCCCCGTCAAAGTCTGCAAATTCGCCACCGCCAATCGATACCTTACCAGCCCATCGTCGTAAGCATTCCGAGCATCCGTCAGCGTGCTCTGCGCATCCACGAGTTCCAAAATGCTAGCCTCCCCCGCCTGATACCGCAGCCCGTTCAACCGCAGACTCTCCGCCGCCAGATCCACCCCGTGTTTCAACGAATCCACCTGCTCCTTCGCCGTCTGCGCCTCCGAATAAAATCCCCGCAAGTTCCGGATCAGCTCCCGTTGCGTCGCACTCAACTCCACCTTCGCCTGCTCCCGCTTCAAGTCCGCCTGCTTCACCTTGCTCGCCCTCGCCCCCCAATCCCACACCGGAAGCGTCAGCGACACCGTCAAGAAGTACCCCAGATTCGGCTGCGGCCCCTTCCCCGGATCCGCCGCCACCGTGCTATGCAGCGCGAACGCATTCGCCTCGATCCCATACGCCAGATCCGCCGTCAGCGACGGCAAGTACGCCTGCCGCGCCATCGCGACATCCAGATTTGCCGACCGCAGCGCATTATTCGCCAGCAAAATGTACGGATTCGCCGTGCCCGCCAAAGTCTGCACCTCTGTAAACTCCGGCAGCGCCGGAGCCAAACTCAGATCATCCACGATGCTGAAATTTTCATCCAGATCCCGAAACAACAGTACCGCCAGATCCAGCCGGGCATTCTCCATCGCCAGCTTCGCCTCTCGAAAAACCTGATCCTGCTTCGATACTTGCAGATCCGACTTCACCACATCACTATGCGCCGCCTCACCCCCGCGTTCCAAATCCTGGCTAATCCCCAGTGACCTCTTCGCTTGATCCAGCGCCTCCTGCGCCGTCGCATACTTCCTCTGCGACGCCAACAACCCGTAGTAAGCCTTCGTCACCGTAGCCGCCACCCCGCGCCGCGCAATCTCCGCCTTCAGCCGAGCCATCGTCTCCACGACACTCGCCTTCTCGACGCCCGTCTTCAGCAGCGCCGCATTGAAATCCTGATGCACCACCGCCCACTCGCGATAAACATGCACGCCGTCGTTCGTCACATACCGTCCGCTCGCGAACGTCCCATTCCCCTGCGTCCCCAAATAATCGGACCGCACGCTAACCCCCGGCTTCCCCGCGCTGCGAGCCTGCACCAAATCCTCATGCGCCGCCCGCGAATCGCTCATCGCCGCCAGCAACTGCGGAGCATTCTCCGCCCCGCGCATCTGCGCATCCTTCAAAGTCAGCGTCAACGGCGGAGCCGGAGTCACCTGCCCCAACGCCACCACCCCCGCCGCCGCCCAAAGGATCATTCGTATCATCATGAGAGCTTCCTTCTCGCCTACCAGTCCATCATCCAAGCCTGAAGAATCCCTGAGGGATCTGTCCACCGAACCCGCGGCATCGCCCACCGGCCCAACTTCACTCAACCGAGCCGCGACAGTAATGGAGCGGCCTGCCCCTTCTCTGCTAGCATCACCTCATGCAGATCCTGGTCGTCGAAGACGAACCCAGCATGGCCACCCTCCTCAAGCGCACGTTGCAAGAGGACGGCCACCAAGTGGTCCTCGCCCACGACGGCCACCAGGGCTTCGAGATCGCCCGCTGCACCGCCTTCGACCTCATCGTCCTCGACGTCACGCTCCCCGGACTCGACGGCATCTCCGTCGCCCGCAAGCTCCGCGACGCCCGCGACCAAACCCCCGTCCTCATGCTCACCGCCCGCGACTCCCCCGCCGACATCGTCACCGGACTCGACTCCGGCGCCGACGACTATCTCACCAAGCCCTTCTCTCTCGACGTCCTCCTCGCCCGCGTCCGCGCCGTCAGCCGCCGCGGAGCCATCCCGCGCTCCGTCTGCCTCGAAGTCGCCGACATCAAACTCGACCCCGCCTGCCACCGCGTCACCCGCACCGGCGAGGCACTCCCGCTCACCCCGCGCGAATACAAACTTCTCGAACTCCTCATGCGTAACAACGGCCGGGCCGTCAGCCGCGAGACCATTCTTGAATCCGTCTGGGGCTTCGACACCGAAGTCTCCGAGAATACCCTCGAAGTTTTCATGCGCCAGCTGCGCCTGAAAGTGGATACCCGCGAGCCCAAACTCATCCACACCGTGCGAGGCTTTGGCTACATGATGCGGGAGCCCTAGGCAAGTGTTCCAGCGCCACTCCATTCGCTTCCGCCTCACCGTTTGGTACGCCGCCATCCTCACCGCCGGACTCGGCCTCTTCGCCGGAGCCATCTGGTTCGCCCTCCGCGCCCGCCTCCTCTCCGAAGTCGATGAGGACCTCCAGGACCGCACCGCGCAGTTCGAACACTACTTCCGCACCGAGTCCTCCGAGCTTCCCCTCAGTAGAGTCGCCGACGAGCTCCAGGAATTTTGCGAGGCCCTTCCGCCCCGCACCTACATCGTCGTCCAAGGTACCCAGGGCTTCGCTTTCCAGTACCCCTCGCGCCTTCCCGAACACGCCGCATCTTACCGCAAGCTGCACCGCCAGTTCACTCTCAACAATCAGGTGTTCGAACTCGAATCCGGATCCCCCATCGGCTCCGTCGTCCACACCCTCGATCTCCTCCGCCTGCTGCTGCTCAGCCTCTTGCCCGCGGTAATCGCGATCGCCTGCGCCGGAGGATGGTGGCTCAGCGGCCGAGCCCTCAAGCCCGTCCAACAAATTACCGCCGCCGCCGTCACCATCGGCATCGAGAATCTCTCCGAGCGCCTTCCCGTCCCCGCCACCGGAGACGAACTCGCGCGGCTCACCGAAGTCTTAAACTCAATGCTCGCGCGCCTGGAATCCGCCGTCCGCGCGCTGAGCCGCTTCGTCGCCGACGCCTCCCACGAGCTCCGCACCCCACTCGCCGTCATCCGCACCACAGCCGAGCTGGCCCTGCGCCGCGAACGCGCCCCTGAATCCTACCGCGATTCCCTGCAGGAAGTCGCGTTAGAAACCCAGCGCATGACCCAATTGGTAGAGGACCTCCTGATCCTCGCCCGAGGCAGCGAAGAAATGTCGGAGCTCCCTCAAGCCCCGCTAGACGTCCGCGAAGTCCTCACCGAAGTCTGCACCGAACTCCGCCCCCTCGCCGACAAACGCGATGTGCGCATCCGCACCTCTCTCGGCAACGACCCCGGAACAATCTCCGCCAACCGCCCCGCCCTGCATCGACTCTTCGTCATCCTAATTGACAACGCCCTAAAATACTCGCGGCCCACCGGCGAAGTAATCGTAACCGTCGATCACTCCCCCTCCCACGTCGCCGTCGTGATCCAAGACTTCGGCACCGGCATCAGCGAATCCGACCTTCCCCACATCTTCGAACGCTTCTACCGGGCCGCCCTCTCCAGCGAAGGCCACGGCCTGGGCCTCGCCCTAGCCGACCGAATCGCCAAAGCCCACAGCGCGACAATAGAAGTCCGCAGCACCGAAGGCCAAACCTCCATCTTCCGAGTGTCGTTCCAACCCCGCGATCCTTCACCCTAGCCTCTCCCACACCCGTTCCACCCGGCACGCACTTAACCAATCCGCCAAAACACCAAACCGACCCGCCACGCACTAGCCGACCCGCCAAAATATCAAACCGAGCCGCGACAGTAATGGAGCGGTGCTCAACAGATGGGCCCGGACCCAGCCTGCGCGGCATCTGACCTTCCTCGCGCGGCTGTAGCCGGAAACAATTCCTCAGAGGTTCCGAATCTGCAACCCAAAAGCGATACTGTATTGAAAGATCGAACAGACAAGCGGCGCGCATGCAACTGACTCGCATTACGTGGCCAGTCATACTTGTTGGCTGCCTCGGGACGACCGCAGCAGTTCTTGCCAATACGATTTCCTTCATCATGATCGGCAGGATAAACACCCTTTCCCCTGAAAGCGAGAGAGTTTCTTACTTTTTTTTGGGGCACAGCGGTACGGAGGCGATTCGAACAACTCTATCCAGGAAATAGGCTCGTTCTTCTGCTCGATTCCTGTGTGGTGATGCTGGCACTCTGCTTCATCTTCCTGGTTCGTTTTTGGGTATTCGGTTGATACCTGTGGCGCGCAAGAATTTCGTAGGATCTGATGAACACCGTGATTTTCAGCCGACGGCTTTGCTCATCGGCTTCTTCCGCGTGTCCCTGTCCCCCGCACGATTTTCATCGAGCTAAAAATACTGAGCCGCCCTGCGCCAGCAGGCGGCACGCGTCAGCAAGTCCTAATTCTCCCGTGGCATCCTCCGGCACTGATCCACCACAAAAACCTCCCCCGGCACCTTCCGAGCCTCCAGCTTCAGCCCAAGCTGCTCCTCCAAGGCTGTAAACAGAGACGGCCCGTCGCCACCCGCAATCGCCGCGTCCACTCCCGAATCCGGCGCATAAGTCAGCACTACGTTATAACGGCCTTCCATACGCGTCACGTCCACCACCGGCTGCTTGAGAATGAACGCGAGCGCCGGGGCCAAATCGCCGATCGTCGTCCGCTGCCGCTGCATCTTCCCGGGACGGTTGTCGTTGTTGTGGCCACCCACGTCGTCCACCGGCTTGATCTTCGGGCCGTTCTTGGCGACCACTAACGCATATCCCGCACGCATTTTTGTTTCGCGATGGAAGGTGAGGCTAAAGCGGTCAACCAGCAGTGCCTGGAGCATACGCCGCCGCTCCTCCAAACTCGCCTTTGGGTCTGGAACTTTGGCCGTGATATCGAACCGCTCGCTGAAGAACCAGTCCGGAACTTCCATATCCAGTCGGTTTACATTAAAAGCAGTCTGGACGATGCCGCCCAGCACATAGTTGCGGAACACAACACCCGCTCCGCTGAGATCGTTTTGCGACCCAGTGTCGCTCGAAGCGTTGAGCTTGACCGAAGCCACCTCGAACCGCGGCAAGGAAGCCGCGTCCTGTCCAACAGCGCCGGTGCCCATCATCAGCGCAACCCCCACCAGCCGGGCAGCAAGTCCAAAGCGCGCCATTTCAGCCTCCCCGCTAAGACGGCGTCCTGCCGAAGACGTTAGCACGAAGTGTTTTTGTAGAGCACCTTCGCGCCAATTGCCAAGTGGACCGTAGGCGATCTAACAGCCGTCCAGCACACCCCACCCAGCCTCAGCCAATCCTCAGCCTCCCCCGATACCGTATAAAGTGGTTAAGTTTCCGAATCCAAGGAGCACCACATGAGAACTTCTCTTCTACTCGTCACCGCCGCCGCCCTCGCGGCCTCCGCCTTCGCCGCGCCCCCCACGTACAAGGTCACCGGCAACATCAAAATCGGCGGCGCCGGATCGTGGGACTACGTCTTCATCGACAGCGCCAACCACCGCCTCTACGTCTCGCACGGCGATCAAACCGAAGTCGTCGACACCACCACCGACAAAGTTATCGCCACCATCCCGGACACCAAGGGCGTCCACGGCATCGCCATCGCCAACGATCTCAACAAGGGCTTCATCAGTGACGGCCGCGATAACGATGTCACCGTCTTCGATCTCAAAACCAACAAGGCCACCGGCAAAGTGAAAACCGGCCAGAACCCCGACGCTATCATCTATGAGCCCGTCACCCACCGCGTCTTTACGATGAACGGGCGTAGCAGCGATGCCACCGCCATTAACGCCCAGACCGGCGACGTGATCGCCGCGTCGATCCCCGTCGGCGGCAAGCCGGAGTTCGCGCAGATCGACGGCAAGGGCCACATCTACGTCAACATCGAAGATAAGAACGAGATCGTCGAGATCACCGCGAAGGATGCCCTGGTCTCCCGCCGCTACTCCATCGCCCCCTGCGACGGGCCCAGCGGACTCGCCATCAGCGCCAAGAACATCCTCGCCTCGGTGTGCGGCAACAAGATGGCCATCGTCAGCGATCCCGCCACCGGCAAGGTGCTCGCGCAACCCGCCATCGGCAGCGGACCGGACGGTGTGGCCTTCGATGACGGCTACTGGTTCAGCGCCAACGGCCGCGACGGCAACATCACCATGATCGGCGAGACATCACCCGGCAAGTACGAGCCCGTCGCGACGATCACCACCGCCGCCACCGCCCGCACCATCGGCTCGGATCAGAAGGCCCACAAGCTCTATCTGCCCGCCGCCGACCAAGGCCCTGCCGCCGAAGGCAAGGATGGCAAGAAGGGCCGCCCGACCGTGGTCCCCGACAGCTTCCACATCATCGTCGTCGGCCGTTAGCTTACTCCAGCACCTGGTCGAGCAGCGATAAATACCCCGCGACCAACTGGTACGTCCGATAGTATTCGTCCACGTGGACCGCTTCAATGCGGTCCGCGGGCGAATGCAGAATCCGCAAGGTCGCGGGAGTCAGCGAATGAAACGTAATCGCGGGAATCTTCTTCTCGCGAAACGATTCCGAATCCGTCGAACCCACCGCGTCCACATTCATCGCGCCCAGCGGCAGCTTCATCATCCCCGCCGCGACTCCGATCCAGTTCACCAGGTTCTTGTCCGCGTGACTCACCCACACTTCAGTTTCATCCAACCCCAGCGTGTCCAGATTCACCATCGCCTTAACACGCGGCAATTCCGGACCTAACTGCTTCACGTAAGCCTTTGACCCCACCATGCCCTTCTCTTCCCCGCTGAACGCCACAAAAATAAACGTGTGTTTCCGCGGAGACTTCGTAAGACTTTCGTAGAAGCTAGGCAACAGCGATGCGCCGCTCCAGTTATCCACCACCCCGTTGCCGACGTCTACCAGATCGAAATGCGCGCCCACCACGATCTCCGAGTCCGTCTCACCCTTCGACGTGCAAATGAAATTCAGCCGCGAACCGGCTGCTCAGTCACGGTCTCTCCCGAGCAGCCGGCTTCTTCAAACAGCGCGCGGATTGCGGGCTCGCGCTCTGAATTCTTTCGTTTATACGCGGCAAGCCGCGCTTCAATCGTCGCCTGAGGCAAGGCGTTAAAGCGAATCTCCGGCTCAGCCCCGATCAAATTCGCGGCCAACAAAATCAGCACAATGCGCATGTGCCGCTATCGTATCAGTAGCCGTAAGGGCCGGCATAGCAATAGGGGTTGGCTTGCCAGTTGCCCCACTGGTCGTAGTAGCCGCAAGTGTTAGGCGCTGAGTAGTATGGATACGACGGCGCGTAGGCGTACGGCGCTCCGTAATAGAAGCTGCCGCCGTAATAACCGCCGCGGTATCGATCGCGCTCGCCCCCGCGGTACTCATACCGGCCGCCGCCGCCCCGATTGCTATAGGAGCGCGAGCCGCCGCCGGAATAACTCCTTCCGCGTGAATAGCTTCCGCCACCGGAGCGCCCGCCTCCGTGTCCTCCGCGATCCGCGGCGAAAGTCGCCGTCGGACCCATAAACGCCATCAGTGCACCCAGGAGCAATGCCGGGAATTTCAGTTTCCTCAACATACCCACCGCCTTTCTCTTTCTTCCACTTATGAGATGCGGCGGCCGGAAAAGTGGGGCTAGGGTCTGGAAGGGATGGGAGCGATCCAATGTTGGGGGGAGTCTCGGAATAAAGCTCAATCTATCAAGCGGATCATGCTCAAATTGACGGTGAAAGTCCGGTCGTCGGTGGGGACGGTCCATGTGGGGCTGGCTTCGATTTCGATGAAGTATTCTTCAGATTTTGGAAGATCGGTCTCGAGCACGAAGAGTCCAGGGCGATCTAACTTCCAAGTATTTGCAAGCACGCCATTTACGCGCGCCCGCACCTCGCCCGGGATGCCTGGCGCCGAGGCGTGGCCGCGAATCCGCAGGCGCTGCGGCACCGAGTGTTTCACGTGAAACACTTTTGCGGAAGCCCGGGCGCCGATCCAGCGGTACTTGTTTCCGTAGACTCCTTCGAGGTCATACCAGCCATCGACGAGCTGCTTTTCGTGTCCGGGGAGCGAAAAGTCGATGATATCGGGACGCTCGCCGGGATAGAGTTCATTTCGATCCGCGGTGCGGAGAAGATTATACACTTGTCCTTCATTCGCGGCCTGATAGGGGCAGCGGATGCAGTGTAACGACTCATGCGCGTCGCGGACCAGCGAGGAGTGACAATCGGGGCAGCGCAATAAGTCTTCAAATTTGTCGAACTTCGCGGTTTCGACCGGCGTGCCTGCTTTGCGACAGACGGCTGCGAGCGTTCCCCCGAGCAATCGGGCGGCTCGCCACTCGGAATGATGAGGGTCGAGGGAGATCGCGGCGCGTTTTACGACCCGTTCACCCCAGCCTCGCTCGGGTACGAAGACTTCATATTCATGCGCGACGAAATATTTTTGCACCAGAGTGTGCCACATCTTGAGATCCATGGTGTGGTTCTGGCGGATGCCGAAGCTTTCCTCCTGATGCGCGCCGATGACATCGCGGACGACGTAGCCGAGCAGGCCCCAATCGGAAAGCTTGCGCTCCCAAGGCTTCATGGTTTCGTAGTAGGGGCAACGATAGAGGCGCATGGACAGCTTGCGGCGCAGAGGCTCCTCGGCGAAGAGGAAGACGCCGCCGGGTTGGAGGACTCGGGAGACTTCCTGGAACACCTTTTCGATGTCCATGAACTGGCTGAGCATTTGAAACGCGCAGACGAAGCGGAGGGATTCATCGGCGAAGGGAAGATGGACGGCGTCGCCGGCGATGCGGACGGGAGCGCGGTCGAGATTCCAGGCGTCCATCAGCATGCGGCCGTGGCGGAGCGAATCGGCGGAGATGTCGAGCGCGAAGCCGGAGGCGTCAAATTCATTGGCCAGCATGTAGCTGGAATGGCCGGCGTTGGAACCGATTTCGAGGAACGGCGTCATGAGGCCGATGAAATCGAGATGATTGCGAATGACGGCTCCGCGGCGCACGTTTTCCTGCGCGTAGATGCGGAGGTTCAGTTCGGGCTGGCCGAGCGAGGCGAAGTTGTGGAACTCGACCTGAGCGCGCTTGACGGCGAAGGTTTGGGCTTCACTCATGGGTGTTGCGGAGGGGCGTGGGCGGGCGTCGGGGCACTGTTTTTATGATAGCGGGAGAGCCAGAAGAACGTTGTTAGAATCCTGGTGGCGCATGTCCACAAGGCATCCCGCGCGCCTGGCATTCATCGCTCGTCTAGACTCTTTCGAGTTGAGCCCTGCCCTTAGCAACGAAAGCAGCTTCCGGAACTCTTGCGCATCCCACTGACGCGACACGGGTCTCCGGTAGGGCAGACGCTCCCCGTATTTGCGCAGAAGGTCCACGGCGAGCGTCATCAGCCGGAAGAGTTCTTTCTCATCAAGGTGGAGCGAGGAAGGAAATCCTCCCGCGGAGACGTGTCCTTTATCTCGATGGGCGAGATACTTATTTCGTATGGTAAGCAGTTTCTCCACGGTTGGATTGGCCTTCGAGACCTGGTCGATGTCGCGAGCGAGCTCTGTCCTGTCCAAGTGTGCTAGCTCCGGCGGAAACATGGTGCTAGCATCGACATCTTCTTTCATTGTCCACAGCAGATTCCCGAGACTAGTCGCATCTGGATTGGGGTCGAACAGGCGTGCGAGCCTTAGAATCAGCTGATCCTTGTGTGCGCGGTGAGTCAACCTCCAGAATGTTGGAGTTTGATTCACTTCAATGACGTACTCTTTGGAAGCCTTTTGCATGGCGATCAAGAAATCCCAATTGTCGCGCGCCCGATAGGCCTCTTGAGTCATGTGCTCCACTAGCCGGTCGAATTCGTCGCGCGAATTAATTCGAATGGTTCGGAACTGAGCGGGCATTGTTCGCTCCAGATTGCTTCGACGGGATTCTCGTTGGCTCCCTCACCAACGAAGCTAGCTCGCCGACATGAGAGTTCTTGAAGTTATGATAGCGGGGGCAGAATAGGCTCGCGTGCGCGGGAGTTAAGGTGGTGAGCTTTGCGATGGCGCACACGCTTGCGTTTCTTACGGTGGGAATTCTGCATGAGGCGGTGGGGGATCCTCGGGTGCAAGGATTCATGGATCGGCTTCCCGTGGTTTACGACGCGGCGAGGAAGTTGTGCCGCCGATGTGTTATCCGCAGCTGGATCACGCCGAAGCGGTACGCCATGACTTTGAGCGTGTGGAACGATCTGGAGTCCGTGGCCGCCTTTGCCTATGAGGGTGCGCATGCCGAGGCTCTCTCGAAGCGGCGAGGTTGGTTTCAAGCGCTGCGGCTTCCGAACTATGTTTCTTGGTGGGTAGCGGAGGCCCAGGACGTGGATTGGAAAGGAGCCTCCGCACTGCTGGATCATCTCCATGCCCACGGGCCTTCGGCATTCGCGTTCGATTTCGCGAAGCCGTTCGATGCGAGCGGCAATCCGTGCAGCCTGGATCGCTTCCGCGGTGAAGGAGAAGGCTCGGGAGAACGCGGCTCCCCAGGGGACGGGCGCTTAAACGACCCGGCTCCGCAACTTTAGGACACCACCCTCCGCTTTTCCCTCGCCGTTGGAGGCCGTACACTCTAGAGAGGAGAAGGAGGATGGAAAATTGACTGCACAACGATGGAGGATCGGGGTCGGGGCGATCCTTATGGTCCTGACGGGAAGCGCGAACGCAGTGTTCGGGCAGTATCTGGGATATCCGACGGCGGGGCTTCCGAAGGGGCCGGACGGGAAACCCAATCTGTCGGCTCCGGCGCCGCGGACGGCGGATGGGCATCCGGATTTCACGGGTATGTATGGATGGGTCACGCGCGCCAACTGCGGCGCGAAGTGCAATGACACCCAGATTCCGAACGAGTTCATTAATATCGCGTCGTCACTGAAGG
>DASYET010000004.1:0-74852 GCA_036498815.1 Bryobacteraceae bacterium
GCGGCCACATCATGGCGATGCTGGGGAGCAAGATGTTCGTCGACGGAGTCGAGCTCAATCGCATGGGTCAGAACATGCACCTGGCCCGGTACCCGATCCATTGGCATCTGATCGGCGATGGGGGGAAGGGGCAGTACATCAGGAACTCCGCGATTCACGACACCTACAGCCGCTGCGTCACTGTGCACGGCACAAATTACCTGGACGTCGAAAACAACGTGACCTTCAACAACATCGGTCACTGCTTCTTCCTCGAAGACGGCGTGGAGCACGGCAACCAGTTCGTGCACAACCTGGCAGTCCTGACCAAATGCCATCCGGACGCTCCGTGCGTCGGGACCAACCTCGCCCCGTTCGGATCGACGGGCGGTAGCAACTTCGATACGGCCGGCCAGAACGCCAAGGACATCCTGCTCCCTTCCGACAACACGGCGTCGACGTTCTGGATCACCAACCCGGACAATGTTTACCGGGATAACGTGGCCGCGGGTTCCGACGCGACAGGTTTCTGGTTCGCCTTGCCGGAGCATCCGACGGGTAAGTTCGAAGGCACGGAGCTCAGCAAGACAACTTGGCCGCGTCGAATGAAGGTGACGGAGTTCAAGGGCAACACCTCTCATTCGAACTTTGACGGTTTCATGGGTGACCGCGGCCCCAGGGCCGATGGCCATTTCGCTGTCGGCGGGTATATTGCCCAGTCCAATCCCGCTGACGCGAACAGCCCTCAGTTGGAGTCGGTCATCGAGGATTTCACCAGCTACAAGAACCGCAATAGCGGCATCTGGGCCCGCGGTGAAATGCATCTGTACAAGAATCTGAAGATGGCCGATAACGCCATCGGCTTCACGCATGCGTCCGGCAACAGCGGTCGCGCCCCCTATACGTCAAAGGTGATTGACTCGCTGTTCGTGGGCGAAACCGAGAATGTCGGCAACCCCAAGGCACCGGCGGAAGTGGCTTACGGCCGCAGCTTGCCGGAGCCCTCTGTCCCGGATTTCCCGATCCGCGCCTACGAGTTCTACGACTATCATCATGAACTGGACAACGACACCTTCGTGAATTACCAGGACAACGCCACCCGCAAGACGGGCGCGCTCTCTTACCTGCTGTATACCAGCTTCGGGATGAGCTCCAACAACACCGTACAGCGCGCGAAGTTCATCAACGCGAAGCCGGTGTATTTCCCGCCGATGGAGTTTAAGTGGAGCAACGATGATTACGGCAATGGGAGCTATCGGACTTCGGTGTTCCACGACAAGGATGGCTCGGTCGGCGGTGTACCGAATTCCTTCATCGTCATCAACGGCGGAATCGCAATCGACGACGCCTGCGAGGTCAAACCCACCTGGAACGCTGCCGTGTGTCAGGGCGACATCGGGCGGATGACGATTGGCGCCGCCGCTGCGGGCGGTGGTGGCGGTCGTGGCGCAGGTCGTGGTGGACCGGCTGGTCGCGGCGGCGGCCCCGGTGGTGCTGCTGGAGGGCGTGGTGGGCCGGGCGCACCCGGCGCGCAAGCTGCCGCCCCAGGTGCGGCTGCAGGTCGTGGTGGTCCTGGCGCCGCGCCGGGTGCCGCTCCCGCCGGAGGTCGCGGCCCTGTTGTCGGTGCAAGGACCGGTCGCCTCGGAGAGCCTGCCCAGCCGCTAGCCGTTCTCAGTTTCAACGGCAAGGATTTCCCCGTCACCGGTGCAACCAACGTACGAGCAGGCACCGAGTACAAGGTAACCACCGAAAGACCGGCCCTGAACCTCAGCGTGTCGGAACTGGATGCCGGTTCGTGGGTGATGTTCGAGCTGCCGGGATTCACCACCGCAGCTTCGGGTGCGCAGCAAAACAGCCTGGATGCGCTGCGCAAGGCCAGTGCCACCTCGTACTACAAGGACAAGGATGCACTCTGGGTCAAGCTTGTCTCCAGCGGTGACATCCTTGGCAGCGGCCCTACCAGCGGCCCGAGTGGCGGAGCCAGCCTCCAGGCCAGCCGGTAAGCTGAACCTGCTGTTTGAGCATGAGCCCCCGGCGCAGGCCGGGGGCTTTTTCTTTGGTACCGCCGATCGTCAGTGCGCCGGCAGGTGAGCGCACGAAGAAAGCTCCATCGCGCGGTGGACGCTGAGGTGGCAACGGCCACCAGCATCCCGTGGTCATCACTGCGAAGTTCTCCAGAAACGGCGTTCTCGTTGCACCACTCCGGGTGAGTTGCGCGCTACTGGGAGAAAGGGCTGTGTCAGCTCAGGAAGTGATTCGACGGCGGTGAGCGTCATCACTAAAACAAGCAGTCGGCGCGATGTCGGCGCGCACCTTTCGTTCGTTCTCTCCGTAGAACTCGTTCAGAAGCGGCCAAGTTCCTCTAGCTGGCACCGCTCATCGCGATCAAAATACTCCTGCGTCCGAGGTTTCTTCCCCTGTCGGCTCCGAAAATAGGCGCAACTTAACGTCGCCGATCTTCGTCTGGATCAAGGATCCGTACAGTCGAAGTTCCATCCAGCGGGCGATGGCCGAGGGGGAAGCCCGGAAGGCATTGCGGCTTCCCGATGGTCTTCTACAAGAACGACATTTGATCTTCTTGAAAAGAAGGTGGCGGAGAGAGAGGGATTCGAACGTTTACAACCCTTTTCCTTTCTGTAAGTTACTGACTCCACATTACCACGATTGCCGTCTCTGCCGCGATTCCCGCACCGCATTGCCCACCATTGCCCACGGAGCTGTCAGTCTGGACCATGGAGCCTACCTTGCCTCGCGGATGGGCATTGGCGGACTAATCCGAAGAGGTAGTGAGAAGCGCTGCTCTACCACGATGGCGACCTGACTACTCGGCCAGGTGCGTGACCCGCACCCTCGAAGAGATCGGTAGGGTATCCCGGAACGCCGTTTGTAACCGTTGTCCGAGTCGCCGACAACCCGGACGGAGTGACGCAGTCGGTCTGCACATTTTAGGGGCGCTTCTTACTGCGTTCACAGCACCTAATTTTAGCGACCACGCAGCCGGGCGGCGACTGGAAGAGGCTTAGCGAACTATGTTCGGTCTTCCCTCAGGATTCGCTCCAGCCCAGTGTTTTTTTGAGATCGTGCATCTCTGCGCCGAAGCAAATCCTTGGTCCGTGCTTGTGCAGTTCCAAGAATGGTTCGGCGTCCCGCCAAGCCTCCTCAATGCGCTCCGCCAGTTCTGCCTGATTGCTCTGCTGCTCATCGGGTTCGGCGAACTCGACGTTCGTTGGGCGGAGCTTCGACAGCAAGAAGCCTACTGCTTTCGGAAGAACCTGAACGAACGCTTGTCGTTCGTCCTCCTTTTGCTGTGTAGCGAAATACCGCGCGGCAGTTCGGTTGAGAGTTTCGTATCGGAATACAGGCGGCGGATGCCTTAGTTTGTTGACGCGTGCCTTGTGGTACGTCTTGCTGAGCACGACGACGGTAAAGGCGAGTGTGCTTCCGATGCCGCTGGAACTGGTGATTCCCGGTAGGCGGGTCGCGGCGCACTCGATCGTCTGGCGCAGCTCTGAGGTCTCATCAAAGAGCGTCTCTAGCATCCAGGTAATGCCGCCCATATCAGCGTTGGTTTCAAAAGCGAATGATGTGTGCTCCTTCTTGGCGAGCCGTTGGGCTTCAGCCGCGATCTCGTCTGATCGACGTGGGCTGTGACCGTAATTCTCCATGAACCAATGGCCATTGAGGAGGTGACACAATTCGTGCCCGATCAACGTCGCGAACGCGAGCGTCGCAAGGACGTACACGAACTCGTCCTCAAGCTCAAACTGGCCTACGAGGACCGGGGTTTGAACCGGGACGTGACCTCGCGCAAATTCTGTCACCGGCGCGAAACGGAACGCAGCGAGGACCTCGTCCAAGAGATAAAAATACGAGCCAATCGCGACGCTGATGTAGGCGTTGTTGTCCCTAAAGCCGCTCTTCGCGCCGTAGGGATCGATGAGCGAATCACCGGCTGCTCCGAAGGTCTGCGGAAGACCGAACCGCTGGACGATAGTCTTACGCATCGCATCAGCAACACCCTCAAGTTGCGCAATCCGCTGCGCGAAATTCATGTACTTAATCATGCATCTTGTCGCATTGTACTTCGGAAACGAAGAGAAACCCTGCTCTGAAGTCCGACGGGCGCGCCGCTACTCTGTGATCCCGGCCAACGCACTGCCCCCTGCGACCAAAATACCCGGTGATGAGTTGACGAAGTCGTAAAAGTATCCGCCACTAGGATTTGGGCTTGGGAGGAAGGCAGGCTTCGAGAAATGCAACGCCCCTTGCGGTAAGCGAGACATCTGCCTCCGGACGTTCGTCAATCCAATAAATGAGCGCCTGAGACTGAAGATTGTAAAGGCTAAGCACAGCCAACCTGTCAGCCTCGCAATGCTGCGCCGAAGCGGCTCCAGACCGAAAGTGGTAAACAGAGACAACATCGGGATTAAGGAGATCAGAACCACTGCGGTGGAGAATCTCCTTCAATGTTCGGGCATCGTCAGGTGCCATCTGCTTCAGAGTTGCTATGAAGGCCGGATGAACTTTCGGAGCGTTATTAGGTGACGCTGCATTAGCTAACAAAGCTGCCCACATATCGTGTAGGCTTTCGTTGTCCTCAACGGATGCACCCTCCAGCAGGGGAAACAGGATTTTCGGCGGAACCGATTGTGGCTCAAACCCCGCATCCTTGGCGATCTTCTCAACCTTTTCCAACAGCTTCACCTGTCGCTCGTATCGGTACACCCGGACCTGATCCCGCCACATCTCAGCAACCTCATCGGCGGCGGGGCCAAGCATCCGTTTGACGATGCTGGTGAAGGGAATGGCGGCGGCTATTGCGCCTGCACCTTTGGCGATCTCGGGCGCAGCTTTGATGATTTCAGACGGGTCCATAGTGAATCCGGCGTTGAAAGCATTATAGCGGTTTGGCTTCCGCCCGCTTCGTGTTCGTCTCCATCGGCTTGATAGGGCTTATTAGGTTCTTCCAAGAAACGAAGAACCGTTGCACAGGCCCGGAATCCTTCATGACGCCAAGGTCACGAATGAATCGGATGTTGTTTGCCTCACACCCCGGGATCAGCCGCCATGAAAGAGCACCTTGTACTTTTCCGCCGTGGTTCGTCCTGCCGTGTCCGTCTTTATGAAGAACTCGACGGCTTCCGCAACGGTCAAATCGGTGCGGCCGGTAGGTTGAACCATCTCGTCCGTTCGCCCTTGATCAAGCCAACGACCTTTGACGGTCTTCACCTGATCTGGGCGCTTCGGATCTTTTTCGCAACGCCCAGGATTGCCACTACCTTGCGCTGGGAATCGGCTAGTCGCGCTATCTAAACTCCGCTGCTCGCGAATCGGTTTGTTTCAGCACCATGGTGCAGCTCTCTGAACGGGAGTCGTCTTTCGCGTTTTGCGGGCTCATTCTTAGGCCCTTCGAGATGACGGTACCCGGTCGCCGGTCCAAACCGTTGACAGAATCTGGAATGATGCCGATGATTACGCACACTTCACCTGCGCGGTCGTCGAATACAAAGGGGCGGTCCGCTGCCGGCAAGATGAGCACTTGACCGGCAGGAAGATAGGCGGCGGTCGTCGGCACCGTGGCATCGGGGAAAATCGTTTGAGTCGGAAATCCTGAGGTTTGTTCTGTGACGTAGACGTGGCCGCTGATGGGAGATCGCAGTCGGATCCAAAGCTTATCTTCCTTGTGAAACTCTGCTGCGGCTCCGATACTCTGCCTAGGCATTCCAGGTCGCTGAACTTCGAGCGTGAACGACAACTCTGAAGCAGATGGGGCAGGATCAGTATACGCTCCCCTCACCGCTGGTTCGGCGTGATCGAGCTGGCTCAGGGGAACGGGAGTAGTCGGCCAAGCGCTGACCAGTCGAACAGGCTCGGCAATACCCTGGACAGGTGCGACTGGCGCGGGCGCGGGCGCGGGCGCGGGCGCAGTGCCGGCCTTCTGGAGTTGGGCCTTTCGGCGCTTTTCGGCGCCGGTCGTCTTCGGGAGCGGTGCTGGAGTTCGAGTAACCACAGTTTCTCCCGTTGCTGGGTTTACGGTGATCATTTTGGATACCTCCTGGGCGTGAACTGCGAGGCCGAAAATAATGCTCAACAAAACAGTTGTCTTCATGGTCTACTCCTTCGGTGGGGATCCTAAAGTTAAGGTCTCAGTCAGAGGCGTCGCCAGCATGACGGGGTGTTGCTGGTTGCCTGTTTCGGCCCGCACAGCAGCAGGCACGTAGAGGCTCAATCTGGTAAATAGGTCGGCGAGGGTTAGTGTCCCCTGGGTGCCATACATCGCGTCCAGCACGGCCCGCGTGAAGAAACTATTTTGCCAGCGATTGGAAACATAACTGTCCTCGCTGTCTTGTGAGCTAGAGATGACGACAACATTGGATGGTACGAGAGGCGCGCTTGGAGGCGGAAGGGTCAGCCCTTTAGAAACGGCCTTGACCGCACCGCTATCACAAGCGTCCAGGAGAACCACGACTTGTGCTCGGAAGTATTTGCCGAGAAGCGCGACAAACGATCCCATCTCAAACGCCGTATGATCAAGGTCTGTAGCCCTGATGTCGAACGTTGAAAGATACCTACGTCCGTTCTGGCGGTCGAGCACTCCGTGCACAGAGAAATAGATGACCACCAAATCCCTAGGGCCGGCGAGGGCAGCAAGGGTTAGAATCTGCTGTTCAATGGTTACTCGTGTTGCTTGCCGGTCCACCAGCACTCGCACATGCGCACTATCAGGCGTGAAACGACCCACCTCTGGGTCGAGCAACATATTGGCGATGTCCAGGGCGTCCTTGCGGCCGAAGGGAAGATCGAAGATGGCGGTTTCTGCCTTTGAGACACCCACAACCAGGGCCCATTTTTCACGATAGTAGGTGGAGAAAAGGGCTGGCCGCAACGGGAATTGCTGCGGTGTCGGACTCGACAGCGCAGGCACGGATGGAGCCGCGGGTGCCGTAGCGATCACGCTCATGGAAGCCGGAAACTCGAGTCCCTCATGATCGGCAGCATAAAACCAAGAACGAAGCGCGCGCACTTCGCCGCGTTTGCCTTCCCAAAACGAGATCTCGGGTCTGTCGGTAATCTTGAGGCGGTAACTCGGAACGGCAAAAGTCTGCAACATTAGTTGCCCAGTCTTTTCGTCGAAGACCTGCAGGATGTGGCGGTCCGACGAAGAGGATGCCAAGCGAAAACGATAGACTCCAGGTGGCAACAGGAAGTCGCCAATCTTAGTGGCTTCTGTGAGCGGGACTCGAGTGGATTTATTCCATTCGTCAGAGGCCGCTGGGACTACCAGCGCCGTGGCCAACAGCAGATATCGAACAATCGCATTCCGGAGCATCGTTCACCTCAACTAGTGGAGCAAGTCTTCCAGGTCTTGAGTTCGAATTCGCGAACCAGAGGCGCGAGAGAAGGCTCTGATTTTAAGACCTGCAGATCAGGGTCTTGGAGTACTGCGCAGCCATGCGGGAACCCGTGCAATGCCGCTTTTCCCAGCGCGTCGCGGGCGGCTCCGACATCACCGTTGAGGAGTTCAAGAATAGCCAGATTGTATTCGGCTGCGCCGAGCTGAGCGAAGTCCTGGCGTCCCGCCGTGGTATTCGAGAGCTTGTTCCAAGCGGCCCGGGCGGCTGCGAGAGCCTCCGCGAAATCGCCGATCGAGCGGAGGCAGAAGGAGCGCTGTGAATCGAGCGTGGGGTAATCGGGTTCGTACTTGGAGATGGTGTTGTAAATATCTAGCGCACCGACATAGCTCCCGCGTGAAGCAAGAGTGAACGCTTCGTTAAACTGTCGGCGAGTTTCCTCGATCGTTGGTTTTTTGCCTCCGGGGCTTTCATCCGCGGGTTCCTTCCGCGTCGCATAGACCACCAGTGCGATGGCGACGACCAGCAAAACCGTTCGATCTTGGAATTTCATTCTCGGCGCGAAGAACAGGATTAATGTCGCGATGCCGGAAAGAACTTCTAAGAGCACAACCGCGGGGTGGTCAGAAACGAGGAAATTTCCCAGGGCCATAGTAGGTGTTTTACCCTCGAACAACTGACGAAGGAAAAGTCGCTAAGGTTACGTAAGTGATTGATGGACAGCGAGTTGCAGACTTTAGCAGAGTTCTCAAGCGTTCAGAGTATTTCTGGAGATATCCCGACCTCTTCGGGGGCTATTGCGCCCCAGTGTCTCCCTCAACCTTTCGAAAAGGACCTCTGCGGGAGATTGCAGCCGGGCGCTACAATGTCTTGAAGACTTCCTGAGAACTCTGCAGAACTCTGAAACTATGTCCACGTCGTACAGTAAGGCAGAAATTGACGGGCAGATAGCTGTAATCGAAAAACATCAGAAATCGCGATCGCCCAAGCGCTGGAGATTTCTGCGCCGACTGTGTGACGCTGAGATCGCGGGAAAGTTTCAAGATGCTGACAGCGCGCAAGGCGCCGAGGGATGTAGGGCCCTTGCCCGTGAGATTTACAAAGACATTCACGGGTCTGAAAAGTTCGACGAGCAAGCTCCAGACGCTCTCTTGAAAGGCCTGCTCCAGGGACTTAAACAACACTACGATCCGGCTGGCATCACGATACATGGTGACGAAGACAAACTCTTGATCGAGGTCAAGCGTGATACATTCCGGCCCAGTTTTCACCCCACGCCTACGGCAGGCGCAGGTGGAGCGAGGTCCACCGATGCCCTCTCCCCGTTTCAACGCGAACTGCACCGTTACCATCTCACGATGGACGACCAGGGATCGTTCTGGACCTATACAATTATCGATTTCAACCAGCGGGTCAACGACGATCGCGGAATGTCGTCAAACCAGCGAGCGGCTTGGGCCTCCGCGCCATTCCTTCGGGGCACCGCGCCGTTTCTCAGAGAGATCCCTCCAGAGGACGACCGTGCGCGACTCGACTTGGAAATCAGGCATCTTTATGAATTCGAAGCAAGGCTTTTTGGACAACACCTGATTCTGTTGGTGCGGCGGCCAGACTCGACTTCCGACGTCGCCGTCGAGTTCTTTCCTGCCGCCGAATCTTCCAAGGAGAGACACTACGGCGCCCGAATCAATCAGACTTGGAAGGATACGACGGCAGCAAGCTCGATCGTGATTCTCAGCGAGCGGCCCCTTCCTGGCTTGGAGCACCTCAAGAAGGGGCGGGTGCCGGGAATATACTCGGCTGGAATCCAAAAGCTCTGGGAAGAGCAGGCCAAGATTGTGCGCCTTCCGCCTTCCGACGGGGAGCTGAAGGTGCATGAGCAATTTCCCTACCGGGAGATTGAAGATCGGATCGAGGGCTGTAAAATATTCCGGCTAAGCGCGACGTGGTTTCCGCAACTCCACAGCTGGCGGGAAAAATTCCTGAAAGCTCTGGACGCTGGTGCCGTGGTTACTATGATTTTGTCGCATCCCAATTCGCCATTTGCTCGGATGCGGGCCGAAGCCGCGCTAGGAGACCCGACACTTGGACGCCAGGAAATCATTCAGAACCGAGACGCGCTTCGCGAGCTCAGAGATCAATTCGATGTTGAGTCTCCACAGCGCAACCGGCAGGAGGCTTCGGCGTCCACCGGAAAGCTTACTGTCAAACTGACTGCGCAGGCTATCCCGCTAAGCTATATCGAGATCGATGATACTGTCTACTTCAGCGGATTTTGGAGTAACCGAGTGTCAACCCGGGGGTTTTGGCTTTCCACGTCCTCTGAGTCTCCTTTGGGTAAGTTCCTTGCCGATCAATTTGAGAGCATACCGGCGGTTAACGATGACCTTGAAGCGCATTTGGCAGGGAGTTCCGCTCAGGTTAGCCAGTCCCCGATGCTGGAGGAGCTTGTTCATCACACCTGGGTGGGTACGATGACGGACGTGTATTGCGAGAACTCCGAGAAGAGGCAGCCTGAAGGAATCGAGCTCACGTTCCAGCGAAGCCGCGACGGTCTGGTGACTGGAAGACTGAAGATCAGTCGCGAGGAGGAACCGAAGGAAATGACACTCTCTCTGGGCAACTGCGCGGTTCGCGACAACAACCTATCGTTTAGCTGTGAAAACATGATCCATACGGCCCCTCACTTAGGCGGCTTGGTGCTTCATGTGCGACGTGGTGAGGTCGCTGACAAGTGGTTTGGGTTCTACTTAGGATGGTCGCCGGGGAGATCGAGTCATCACTGTAGCAAACTCGAGATCAGAATCCAAGAATCCGGCCGATCAATAAGCACGTCGTCACAATTGTGACGTGCGTGAGCCGCAGCTTTTTGCGGTGGCGTAGAACTTCGGGTCCTTTCTTGTTCCTTCATGCCCCTAGCCTTGGCCCCTGTTTTAGCGGGTTCACGAAAAGGGCCCGCGACAACTATCAAGAGATGCAGGTGATTCTTTTCGAGGAGCCACAGGCGTTCAGCTCTATTCCGGATGAGCTGAGGAAGCTAGAATTCCGGATCAATTCCACCAGCCAGAAGAGCGACTAACGGTACATGTCTGGAGGTTTCGTGCCGGAAACGCATTCCGTCATGGATGGTACAACTTCGTATGCACTCGCCGGGCGACGGACTCAGGCACGCTGTAGCGGGTCATGGCTTGGCGCGCTCCCAACCGTATCTTCAGGACGCCGGGTTCGTCTTTGACGAGCAACCGAACCGTCTCTCGGCCGATGCGCCACTGCCGCGCGAGATCACCTACCGTAAAGTGCGTCTCGAACGTTGTATCCGCCGTTGAAAGGCCGCCAGTCGTTGCTCGCATGCTTGTGTCGATCATCGCGAATTCGCCTTGCGCCCATTCTATCGGCCGTCGGATGATCCCGACCAAGGCTCGCGCGGCAAAAACTCCGTGAGGAGCATTTATGGAACTACTTTGGGCGTATCGAGCGGCTCGTTGGTGGGGTCTGAACCTGCCTGCTGAAGATTATGGAGATAGTCCGCGGCGCGCTGGGCATGCGAGGCCGCGGAGAAAATTGCCCGCTTGTCGCCCTTGAGGACCTTCAGCCACGAACTGATGTACGCCGCGTGATCCTCGCGCACCTCGGGTGTGATTTCCAGATCGGCGCACAGGAAGGCGGCGCCTAACTCCGCGACCAGTTCCTCGATGGCGTAGCCTTCATCGCCCCAGGATTTCCGGCCAAAGTCGCGGGCAAGCCGGTTGGGGTGGCTCGTCCAATGAGTGGCCTCATGCGCAAGGGTTGAATAATACTCCTCCGCATTGGGAAAAGCTTCGATGGGAGGAATCTGGATGTAGTCGGCCCCCGGCGTGTAGAATGCCCGGCCTCCGCGCTGACGGATGTCCGCGCCGGTAGATGCAAAAAAGTGTTCAGCGTGATCGATGCGCTGGATCGGATTAGCCAACTTAGGTTCGGGCTTGGCGTAGTAGTGTGCCGGGAGGTCCTCAATCTGTTCAATGTTGAAAACGGTGTAGCCCTTGAGGAACGGAATCTCGCGGTCGACTGCTTCTCCCGCTTCCGTCGTTTCCGTCTTGGTGAGACGGTTGGCGTAAACCACGAGGGAGCCTTTTTCGCCTATGCGCACATGAGCCGAAAGTTCCTGCGCTTGCTTGAACGTCACCCACATGGGCGAGCCATATCCCCTCTCCAGGGCAATGCTCCAAAGCATCAGGACGTTAATGCCTGAATAAGGCATCCCGTTGTGGCGGAGAGGGCGAATGAATCGTCCCTCGCTGGATCCCGAGTTCCATGGCTGATTCCACGGCCGCACGCCCTTCTCCAGATCCGCGACGATGCGGGCCGTGACCCGCTCGTAAACGTCCTGGCGCTCCTCGCCCTCGGCTCTGCTGTTGAAGTTCCGTTTCGTGACTCGCCTCCTGGTTGTGGGACGGCAACTTAACGGCCGGCGGCGCTTCGCGCAAGATGAGTGCATTCGTATGTCTCCTTTCGTGGGTGGTCAGTTTCGGGAGACTAAAAGGCCGGGCGACAAGCGTGCCGGTCACCCGGCAGGGGCAACGGCCAACACGGGAGCGAATGCGAACGGAGCGGGCGGCCGTTGACCGGTACGCGCGCCCGGCCATGCTTTCCCGCTTACTGACAACCCACGAAAGAGCGAGGCCTACGTTCGGTGAGAGGGCACCCGCTCGCATCCAAAAAACCGCGTCCGAGTGCGACGCAACTGTGATACCAGCCGCGAGAACCGTACTTCGCCGCTAATATCCGAGCGAAGGGCCCAAGTCCTCTTCGGCTTCTGGTTGATCCAACTCCGGCAATTGATCATCAGGTTCAGGCTTGGCCGGCGGCTGAAGCTCTTCCCGTTGCCTCCGATGGCGCGCTTCAAGGACTTGCCGTTCCTGCTGGATTTCGTGCTCAAGGTTTTGCGTGGCCTCGCGTTTGCGCCATTCCACGCTTTCCAGATCCGCCCGGAGAAGCTGGAGATGCTGGCGCGCCTCCTTGGGGATCTTCCCGGTCAGTCTCAGCACCAAGAGCTTGAGGCGGCTCGAATTATTCAGCGTATTCTCAAGGTGATCGATGTCGGCGCGCACCCGTCGTTCGTTCTCGCCGTAGAACTCATCGAGCTTGGCGGCAAGATGCAGTCTGGCAAGCGTCTTGTCGGTTGAGAAGCGGCCGAGTTCCTCTAGGTGGCGGTCCTGGAGCGTGTTGAGAGTCTTCGCAGAGACAGGGCGAGGCCGAAGTTCGGGGGGCTGATCTGCGGATTTCGCCTCAGCGGTTTCGATAGCAGCGTCGATGTCAGCGTCCTGGAATTCTTGATACTGCTTATCGCGGTCAAAATATTCCGGCGTCTGAGGTTGCTTAGCTTGCGCCTCAGGCTTGCGTTCCGGCTCTTCGGCAACATGCGGTTGCGCCTTCTTCCGTTTCACTTCAAGCTCATCGGAGAACTCGGACAAGGGACGCAGCTTGACGTCGCCGATCTTCGCCTGGATCTCCTTGGATTTGACGCCGTCGATCCTGCGCGCGATGTTGTACACCACGCCCTCGGAATCGATCAGCAGAATCCGCTTCCCGCGTCCCTGAGCGAGCTTAAATCCGTGCTCGGACAGCGCCGCCTGAAATGCGGCTCCGTTGTCCGAAGCGTTATAGAGCTCAGTGACAAGATCGGCGTGAACCCTGACTTTTTGTCCTTGTTCGCGGCGGGCGTTGTTTTCCACGCGCTCCTCGCAATAGATCTTGCCGTGCTCGCGCTCATATTGCTCAGCAAACTTGGACAGCCGAAGCTTCGAGAACTCAAGCCGGTTCACATAGCCGGTCTCGGGATGCACCGTGTTGACGATCAAGTGGACATGGGGATGTTCCGTATCGCGATGGCCAACCATCAGCGTTTCGTGTTCCTGGAGGCCGAGGGCGATAAGCGCCTGGCGTCCGGCCCCGACCATCTTCGACTTGTCGGGCTTCTGCTCAGGATGAAACGAGAGAGACAAGGTGAAGACGGGCTTGCCGCAAGTCGCGTTGTTGGCTTGAGCGCCCGACGCGCGCTTGAGGTCCTCAGCGTGCATCGCCGTCCAGGCCATCCACCGGAGCGCGGCCTGCGGGTCATCCGTCGCGATATTGTCCGTATGGGTGAACGCGACCCGTTCCGACGTTTCAGCGCCCTTGTCGTGGAGATAGTAAGCGCCCGCGAATTTGAAAGAACGCCCTAAGGGGGCTTGCCGGGGAATCATGACGTGGGTGCGCTCACTCCGTACGGCTGATCCGGTCGAGCATGTCTTCGAGCCTCGCCCACAACCGGGCAAGCTCGGCAGGCAGCTCGCCGCGCGCATTCGCGACGCGGGTCTGCTGGTTGATATTGACGCCGATGCGGCGCAACTGGTCGGCGACAGCGAAGCTGAAGCCGGACTGTTGCGTCACCACGATGTGGCCGTTCACGGCCGCGCGCCGCACATACTCGCTGACGCGCAAATCGGCTTTGCGCGCGTTGGCGAGGATAGCCGCGCGATCCTCATCGGTCATGCGAACGATGAGGCGTCGAGAGCGTTTTGCGGCGGCTTCTTTACGCGGTCGGGACATAGAGCGAAGCGAATATGGATCGGACGCGACGAGCCTGGGGGATGCAATGGGGGAGCGGCTTTAGCTCCCCCTTGCCGAGATCGCCAATGTATGGACGCACAATGACGGAGTTATTGTGCGTACGTTGGCACATCTCGCTTCGCTGCGCTTCCATGAGGAAATTATCTACAACCATGGCGGGAACCTAGCCAAACTGGTGCGGCGCTTCCACTGCTTTTTTCGTTTGACCCGATGCATCGAGCATCGGTTCAAACGGGCGCGCACACGCGCGCATGCGGCGCGAGAGCCGATGGCTCTCACGCCACTCCCCGGACTGCGCCGGGTCGAAGGATCGCTCGGGAACGGAGCGGAAAAGTTCCCCACATGTGGACGGTCAGTCGCCCGCGGATCACGTTCGGCCCGATGCATCGAGCATCGAGACCGAACGGGCGCGCATTCGCGCGCCGTTGCCGTGAGGCCCGAGGGCCTCACGGAGCGTGAGTTAAGAAAGAAGCGGCCCTGTCACCCTCCAAGGCGGCCGGGCCGCTGCGGGTCAGTCAAACCAGCTTTGGAAACCCCGTTCGAGCTCGACGGCGATGCGTCCGCATTTTAGGGCCACCTTGACGTCGGGATCATCCGGGCTCAGCCGCTCCAGTTCCTCCATGCACATGGTCAAGGCGGCCAGCCTGGGACGATTGCGGCCGACTATCAGTTGGTGGAACTCGCGGCCCGCTTCCGGGCTGATGAAGAAGAGCATGTTATTTCTCCTGGTTCGTTAGAGTTGAATTGGAAGAAGGGAACGGGTCCGGCCTGCGCCGGACCCGCGATCTTCCTACTCCTCTTCCGCGGCCTCGATGCGCTTGAGGAGCGGTACGCTCGTCCGGGCCATTTCGGCGGCGGCAGCCAGATCCGGCAGATCGTCGTGGCTGAAGCTCGTGACCGTCTTCCAGTCGCCCGCCTCGTCCTTGTAGCGCCGGTCGAAATTGACCGAGTAGTAGGGCCCTTTCTCGCCTTCGTTGCGCCACAGAGTGACGTTGATCCTTCCGACCTTGAACCTCTTCAGTGGGGGATTTGCTTTAGTCAGTTCGTGTTTCCTTTCCTTACGGCTGGCGTGATTGCCAACCTTGACGAGCCATCGCCATCCTGCGGGCCGGGGTCATACCGTCTTCTCGGGAGACCGCCAGTTTTTGTCCTGCGAAATCTTGAGCGAACGCTCGTGAGCGATTAGAAGTCGCCGACAAAAAGTTGCGGCGGAAGATGGTTGATCCCCCGCGAGGACCGCACGGATGGCAGGCTCATCGTAGGGTTGGTAATTCCGCACGGACGGAATGGATTTGGGAAACACCGACGAACGCATCTCCCGCAGAAGAGCTGGAAGGATCAATCTCATCGACCTCGCGGGCGAAAGGGATGGCGACGATTCGATCAAGTTTTCTGGAACGGAGCTAAGAGGCGGGATCAGAAGGATGCGAGCATCAGCCACCAGACAATTGCGGTCTGCCGCGGAAGCGTTCAGGGCGGATGGTCATTGGGTGAGAGGATGGCCTCGGGAGCGATCGCAAGAGGACGACCGGGCCCGGCCCGAAGCGGAAGGCCGCTCCGGAAACCGGGGGGAACCCCGGCTAATCGTCCTGGCTGCTTTGCAATTCGAGAATCTTCGAATGCGCGACGTCAGCGCTTTTGGCGAGGGCCAAGAGGTCTGCGGCGTCGAACGTATGGGCCGTATTCCAGTTGCCTTCCTTGTCGCGGTAGCGGCGCTCGAAGCTCACCGTATGAAACCGTCCCTTCTCGGTCGGACGCTCCCAGATGCTGGCGGTGACGAGCCCGATCCGGACTTTCGCTACCGGCGGATTTGCAGGTTCATTGGCAGGGGGTGATTTAGGTCTTGTTGACATGTTTCTTCCTTTCAGAGTTTCTAGATGCGGCTTCGCCGCGTCGGCCCAGAAAACAGTAGGACGCCGCGCACGGCAAGAGCGCATACGGGCGTACCCAACATGCCGCCCTCGTTTCCGCCGCAGTTCCGGCGCGGTTTTCAGACGGACCTCCCGTAACGTATGAAGCATGAAACTCTTGAAACCCCTCGATTTCTTAAGAAAAGCCGTCCGTTCCTTCAAGGCGCGCGGACGAAACGGGCCAGATACTCCAGACGACTTCACGCCACTCGATCGTTATCGAGCCGACGATCACGCGAGGCAGTTGGAGGTGATCTATCCGCCGCCTGACATCACCCTCCCGCTCAAGCGTCTCCGCGAAGAGAGCCATTCGCTCGGCGCAACGATGGGGCGAGAGAGCGGCCGCAAAGATTCGCACGAGCCCACGCTAAAGGTTCTTGACGCCTCGGCGACGAGCTTGGCCGAAATCCTTTACCGCAGTAGCTTCGCCCAACGCGAACGGCATAACCAGGCCGTGATCGCACGGGCGAACGAGGAACTCCCCCGCGCCGCGGAAGCCGTCGACGTCGCGGGCGCAAATCTCCGGGACCGCAAGAATGAACTTGCATCTCTTCCGCCGCGCCGCCCTTGCCCGGCCATCTCAGCAAGACTAGTCGGCGCCGCTACGCTCGGACTGACTGCGAGTATGGCGCCCTCGCTGCACGATCTGATCGGCATGGACCCGCCCCTGCGCTGGCCCATCGCTATTCTCTTTGCCGCGGGCATCGCGCAGTTGCTTGTGGAAGGAATCCTTCCTCACGGGCCATCGAGCCCCGGAAAGAGGTGGCTCCGGCATGGCGCGTTCGCCGGAAGCCTCGCGCTCGCCATCGCATTTCTCATGATCCGGCTCCAGGGCGCGGGTCCCGATGAACGCGCCTTCGCCTATGGATTGTCGCTCGCCGAGGCCAGCGTCGCGCTGGTGCTGGAAGTCAGGGGCTCACTCCTGCAGCCGCTCCTTGACGACTGGCACCGGGAGGAGAACGCGCGGCGCAGGGCGGAAGCGCTGACGGCGGACGCCGAAGACGACCTGCGCAGCCGGAAGGCGCGCGTCATCGAGGCCGAGCGCACGATCGAAAACCGGCTGGATGCGCTGGAAGCGACCAACGTCGTGTGCGACCTTCCCTCGCTGGTCTCACTGGCGGTGAGTTCGGCGCGCCGGGGTTACGCCATGGCGATCGCCGCGCACGACGTTTCCGTGCGCGGCCTTGCGCGAAAGGAGACAACCCGAAATGGCCATTGAAAAAATCCTCTCGGCGAAAGGATTGGCCGTCGTTGCGGCGGGAGCCGGGATCTGGATGTATTTCAGCCAAAAACCACCGGCTCACGGGGCGGAAGTCCTTGATCCGTCCGGCTCGGTGGCCCGGAACTGTTCCGGCATGCGGGACCAAACCGGATTACTGCTGGCCAAGCCCGGCATACGGGACGGATCGACGATCGCATTGCTGATCATGGGTCGGGACGCCGCGAGCCCGCAACCGACGCGCGTCCTTGATGCGCGCGTTCCTGTCCCGCCCGATGCGATGCTGAACCGCAAACAGCGCCAGGCCGAATACGAGAAAGCGCGGACGAAGCTTCTTGATGACTTCGAAGAGGCTTGCAATGAAGCGGCGGACTCGCCTCAATCGCCCGTCTTCCAGATGGTGAAAGAAGGTCTCGCGCACCTCCATGCGCGCGGCTGCGGCCCGGAGCAGATGTGCTATCTGGTGGCGAAGACTGATGCGCGTGAGTCGGTTCAGCCGGAGCTACGCGCTCTGATCGAACGGCGATCGAAGAAGCTCGACGTCAAGGTTCCACCGGATCTGGCGGGATCCTTGGACAACACATCGGTCGCAGTGACATTTTGCGGCGCGGTCGAGGTCAGCGCGCACCGCCAGCCGAACGCCCGCGATCCCGACCCGGACCACGTCGAGCGGATCTGGAAGCAACTCTTCCGCGATCCATCGATCGTGACCTTCGTGCCCTACTGCGGCAAGTAACCGCCGGAGTCCATATGCATCTGAAATCGACTTACGTCTTGGCGGCCGGAATCGGCCTTCTGATCGCGCTGATCAATGACAAGCTTCGAATGGTTCTCGTGATCGCCGACATCATCCTCGTCCTGATCGCCGCTGCGGATGTGTTCGGCGTGAACCTCCGGATCTGGAAGTAAGTCCCGCCAGCAAAAACAGCGCGCCGCGCTGAATGCTTTTAGCGGCACGCATTCACTTAAGTCCGATAACTCGAAAGGAAACACGGTTCCATGAAAAAGCTCTTCGTGTGTATTCTCGCGGTAGTCGTTATTTGTATCGCGTATAACATAGCCACCCGCTCTTCCGGCCCGGCGCTGCAGCCGGGCCAAGTATTCGGCTGGTCGGGCGACTACGCGTTGTTCACGGCTGCGCTCAACGGCTTCCTGCAACCAGGAGCCTATGCGCTTTGGTATCTGGGCTTCGATCTTGACGCCCCCTGGCAGCTATACGTCGCGGCGGTCTTGAGCTGGTGGGCGTGGTGGACTGCGCTACGGCTAAGCTGGTCAATTTCAGGGCGAATCCTGGGCTTCTACGATATTTCTACCTACTATCGTTGGCTTTACTTTGCCGTGCCGTGGCGTCCGCTCTTCCGGCTATGGATGAAGATTTCCGGTCGCATAAAGCAGCTTTCCCATGGAGTGCGCGCAACGGCATGCCGGGCCAGCCTGCTGGTCGCCCTTGCCTCGCCCTACCGCCCTGGAAATTCCATTCCCCTGGGACGTCCCACCTGTTTAACGATCGGCCTTCACCAGCCGGTGGGTATCGACGAGGACGGGCATTGCGTGGTCATCGGCAATACCGGTTCCGGAAAGACCCGGTTCTTGCTCGGGTGGGTTGGGTCATTGCCGCCTGAGGCTTCGGCTGTCGTGGTCGATTGCGGCGGGCAAGCCGCGAATTCGCTCGCTCGGCCGCTGGCCCGCGCCGGACGCAAGGCCTGGGTGTGGGATCCCCGCCAGATCTCCCAATTTGAGAGCGCCCACTGGAATCCGCTTGACGAACTCGTTCGTACGGCAATCCGGAAAAATGATCCGGCCGCCATGGTCGACGGGGCGATGGCGATTGGCCGCGTGGTTCGCGATCAGAACGAGCACCAGCCGATCTTCGATGACGGCGCCCGCCAGTTTTTAGCAGCCGAGGCGCTCTACGCGATTAAGACAGCGCCGCCGGAGCGGCGCAACATGGTCTATATGCGCCAGCTCTTGGCGCTCGGCCGTCCCGACCTGGTCAAGGATGCGAAGCAGGATCCGTTCGACGCGCTCCTCGATGACATGATCGCGATGGCGCAGGTCGACGACGGGTGCGGCGGCGCCATCAACTCGGTGATCGCACGCGGCGCGGGAGTGATGAAGAGCGGCAAGGGCCGGGAGGGAAACCCCTTCCGCACCAGCGCGCTCATCGCCACGCAGTTCCTAGACATCCCGGAAGTCGCCGCGACCATGACGCATTCGGATTTTAGCGTCGAGGACTTCAAGACCTCGAACGATATCCTGTTCATCAGCGCGAGCGTTGACGAGATCCGCGGTCCGTTTTCTGGTCCTGTGCGCGTTTTGGTAGCGCTCATGGTGCGCGCTTTCCAGGACATCCCGCAGCATCGCAAGACGCCCTGCGCGCTATTTCTTGACGAGGCTCCAAGTATCGGTATCCCCGATTTGGACGTCGCGGCGGCGAACTACCGGAAGGACGATATACGGGTCGTCATTGCGACCCAGGACTTGCCAATTCTGCGCAAGGCGTACCCCAAGGGCTGGAAAACGCTGATGGGCAGCGCGGCCGTTCGGATTTGGCTCGCCAACGGCGAACAGGAGACGCTGCAGGCGATGTGCGACGAAATCGGCTCGCGCACCGTGACCGAACGGATTGAAGGCGGAAACTGGTTGATGCGCAAGCTGGGTCTGTCGGACGTGCCGGCGCGTTATCAGAGGGTCGAGCGGCCGGTCCTCTATCTCCAGCAGGCGCGTGACTTTCTGGACCGCGATCGCGGTCAGGCCATCGCTACCCGCACTGGCAAGCCGCCTTTCTTCCTTCAATTCGACGGGTACGACCGGGCGCTTCCCCTCTGGCGCTTCGATCACGACCCGCGCTTCCGCCAGCCAATCCTGAAAGCCCTCATGCGCAATCTCTTCTCGCGCTTCTGGACCGAGCGGGACTCTGAGCAAGACGGCCGTACGGCGAACTGACAACTCGCAAATCTCGAGATGCACCACAACAAGGAGAACCGATGCAAGTAAGGAATGAATTCAATAACACCGCAGGCGGCGCGGAAAGAGCCGTCGACGGGAATAGGGCTTCGAATAGAGAGCCGCAACATTCAAACGGACCAGCAGCCGCTTCGGGGCCCTCAACCAGCAATGACAATATCGCTCCGCGCGAGAACGGGCGACCAGTGGGTGCGCCGGACGAGGAGGCTATTGATCCCGAGGCGCAAGCGCTCAACGAAGCCCAGGATCGTCGCCTTGAAGTTCAAGCGCGAATTTCGGAGGCCACCTTCCGGGCGAAGGAAAAGCTGGAGGCCGATCTCAATCGGCGCTATGGCGGCAACATCCGCCAGCTCGATGGAGAGATCAAAGATCTTCAAAAGATTCTGGACAACTCCGGACCCGTGCGACTTGCGTGGCTCAAGCTTACGCGCCGGGTTTCACAAGACCCGCAACGGGACCTGAACCTACTCCAATCGACGAAGAGAATGTACGAATCGTACCGATCTGAGGCGCGCCACGCGTTCGCGAACCGCATCCGGGACGAGGCGCAAGTTCGCGAACCTGGAGCCCAGCCCACCGCCGCGCGCGAGCGCCAGAATGCGCAAGCTGCGGATTCAACCGGACGAGCGCCGTTGTCAAAGGAACAGGCCGCCGAAAGGATCGAGTATCTGGAAGGCCGCCGACCCAAGCCGGTAGCCGAGCTTCACCTGCGCCCCGGCGGCAAGACCGAGGAATTCGTGCACGCGGACGCCGCCGTCAAGCTTGAGGCCGAGATTTCCGGACTGAAGGCGTTACTGAAAGCCCATGACGGACCGGCTCGCGCTCCTGACCCCGATTCTAGAGGCACGGCGGTCCAGGATCTAGACGACGGATTTGAGCTGTTGTTCTAGGCTGTGGACTACAACGTCCCCTACTTCTCTTAGACCGCTGCCTCGGGGCCAGGAAGCAGTAAGGTGTTCTCTATGTGTGCACGTTGCTGCCGATTTAGACCTCGTACGAGGTCCATACCTCGCATTAGAACCAGATGGGCTGCGCAGTATGCATCGAGAAGTTCGACTTGCTTGGCACTAAATCTCCAGTCGCGACCGGGCTCGGCCGCGGAGGCAAATGTTTGTCGAATTGATCCCGGTATTGGCCGGTCCTTACCAGTCCCGTGACGACGCGACCGCGACCGCTGTGGAGCAATCATTATAGCGGTAAGGCTTAGGTGCGAGGTGTTTGGTATAAGCGCGAAAACGTTTGCCAACAATATGGCACGAGCACCTAAACTGTTATCGATATCATGTTGAGCCAGGGAGTCGCAGCACCACTTCAGGAACCTCTGGATCTCAGGTTCATTCGCCACCAGCATGTCCGTTTGTTTTTTCAACTCGTCGACGATCAGGCTTGTCCTGGCCATCGCCGCCAGAAAAAGCCACACCTGACGCCACTGTCGATCTCCTACCTTAGGTCCAACCCGCAATAGCAACTCGGTCTTCTTGGTAAGGTATCGGGCCGTGAAATATTCCTGAAACGTTAGATGAGAGAAGGCGTAGACACCGACGGATCGCTGAATCAAGATTCCCAGGTGAGACTCGATTGAATTCAGCACACGTCTTGCATCGAATGTCTGCGTAGGACTAGTTCGCTTCGTCCGGCCAAGATATTCCTTCACGAGGTGTTCTAATTGAAGCTGACTAAAGACACGTTCGGAAGCCAACATACCGGAAAACGCAATCTCTTCGAGAAGTGCTTCCATATCCATACCAGAGAGATGGTAGGGGCGGCGGCGCTTTACGTGCTGGTGTGAATCCCACCCTTGGATCAGAAGGTCCACGCAGTCCTGATAAAGTTCCGCCTCGGTGTCATGGAGTTTACCGCGATCACGAAAAACCAAGCAGAGAAGTGTTAAGAACAAAGGCCGCGAGGCGGCTCCAAACGCCTGATTGTTGTAATTGGGGCTGTATCTAATCCCCCTTATCAGCGCGGAGGCTTGGAGTTGCTTGCCCTGAGCCCGAAACCATCTCCGAACGAAGCCTTGAGTCTGGGGCCAGTCGAAGTCAGCTATTTCCACCTCCGAAAAGCTTTGGAGTGTTGATTCAAGGGCAGCAACGCGACAAGTTAAGGCAATCGTACAACGGTGGAATGTTTGAGTAAATCGCTCAAGCGACTCACGGACAAAAACTAAATCCATTCCACTAACTTCGTCGAGACCATCCAGCAAAATCAATGCGCGGCCGGCTTCGAGGATTGTGCGAGTGGAAGCGTCACCAGCCCAGGCTCTTTCAATTTGCACGGCCAGCGTAGGAGCGACACTACGGCTCCGGGCGAATTCGCCGAAAGTAATGAAAACAGGAACAAGCTCTGGATGGAACTCGCCTCTAGCACAGCCGACGGCCAAGCGCTTTAAGAACGTTGTCTTGCCGGAGCCAGGCTGACCGTAGACGATCACGCGGTGGTCGAGGTCGAACGCTTTGAGGGCGTTTATGCGTCTGACACGGTCGTGCGGTATGCCAAACCGGTCGAGAGAGTCCACTTTTGCCTGTCTCGCCAGTTCATCCAAACTCTGGCGCAAGTTGCCTGGTCGATTGGCGAGGACGTGCACTTCTGTATAAACTGCGTCGAGTTCCAGTCTGCTATCAGTATTCAGAACCCGCAGTTTTCCACAGCGATCTTCGATCCCGGCACGCGTCTTCGCACGGAGTTCACGTACAATTTGGTCCACGTCCGAGACGCGATCTTGAGTCGCGGCGACTGCCAGTTTGCGTGCCTCAATCTTCGGGCCCGGCCTAAGGTCGTCAGGATCCGCTGCTTTCGGCCCCGCGAATGGACTCGCCCGTGACGTTGTCGGCTTCAAATCTCCCGAAAGAGCTAGCTCACCATCGCCGGGCTCTCCGCTGTCTAGGGGCGTATCAGCTTGGATTATATCGCTCGGCTCGCAAAATCTAAGCAGGTACCCCTTTTCCTTGGCAAGTATGACTTGAGCTCCTCTAAACTTGCGTTCTCCGGCTCCGTTGTAGATTTCCAGACGCTGTCGGACTTGGTACAGTGTCGTGCGTGTAAGACCCTTGGCATCCTCGTCGAAGGGCCGTGGCTCCCGCGGCATACCGGGACGCCACGCCTCCTCTGCCTCGCGAGCCCTCTCTGGCGTGTAGTCAGCCTCGATGCAGCGCCGAAAGAGTGTTTCACTCGAGACCTGTCGATGTTTGTTGAACCCCTCGATAAGCACCTGAAGAACAAGATCGTGCCGCGAGCCTGGCGGAATCTTCGCAATTCTACAAATGTCCGATCGCAGGGCATCAAGCTCGCCGGGTCCAAACTGTGAAAGGCTAAGCATGATAAAAAATCCGATTCACGTCGAATCCGTGAATCACTGCGTGAATTATAGGATACGACAGTACCCTTTCAGTGTGCCCTCACCCTCCCTGGCTCACTCAGACCGGACTAGGATCGGGCTGGTCCGGATTCGCGCTTTCCACCCCATCAAAGAACGCCTTTATGGACCGTCTTGCCCGACGCGAGCGCGAAGCAGCCTCAGCTCTTGTCCACGTCGCGAAGTCAAGTCTTGCCCCGACAACCGTCATTCCAACGTACTTCGCCTCAACGAAGGTGCACCATGTCAAATCTGCACCGTCGAAGTGCGCGCCCGAGATGTCCGCCTTGGTGAAATTAGCGTCCGGCAACGACGCCTTTACCAGCCAAGCGGAACGCAAATGCGCGCCGTGGAAGATCGCTCCCGGCAACACCGCAAAGCTCAGATCAGCACCGTCCAACAGGAGATTGCTCAGGTCAAGCAGTTCTCCCTCGGCACAGTCGAGCCTGACGCCCTCCTTGCCCCAGGTCTTCAACCACGCGCGGTGCAGATCAAGGCGCTCTTGGATTTCGGGCGGGGGCGGCCGGGGTCTTCCTTTGGTCATTGTCATTGTTCATATGCGATTGAGAGTTTACGAGGAGTCACCGTAATGCACGAGACTGCATTCTGTCAAACAAAAACTGCTAAGAACTCGGAGCAAAGCCAGAACATACGCCCCTACCGGAGCTTTCGTGACGGGCTGGCCGCCACTGGCACAGCATTTACAGATTGGAGGATATGCGTTGTGAACAGATGTAGTGATCCAAAATCACCAATACCGCCATTGCCCCGCCTTGGCCGCCGTTTCCCGAGTACCGTTAGCCTTCAAGGAGATCAGCGATATGCATAAGAAACAAACCGACTTAAGGCTAGTCTGTGGATTTTGCGGCACAAGCGTGCCGTTGGTGGGCGAACCCCGTTGTTTTCCCGGCGCACGTCAGAAATATGGTCCATGCACGGACGCGCAATCGAGGCTTGCAACAGTAGTCACCGGGAAAGGCCCGATACCATGCATCCTCAACCTCGCGCAGAGCGCAGGTGAGATCAGCCTGAAGGAGTATCTCTCTCAACGGATTCCCTTGAGTTCAGTGATCGACGATTTGGGCGATGTCCGCGATCTCATGAAGAGCAGCCCGTGGACCAGGTCCAAACTTCTTTGGATACCTGCGGTGCTCGCCAGTCTGCTGAGCCGTCATATGGAATTACGATCCGAACAAGGACCCGCATTGCGGACGGACATCCGTCACGAATTGCAGGGGCTCGATCAAACCCAGGTCAATGCTCCCATGGACGACGCGGCCATGGGCGACAAGGCGCTGCTAGAGGCAGGTCGCGGTCTGCTTGATCTGGCCGATGGAAATCCGCTCGGCGCAAACGAATTCACTGCGAATGCTGCGAAGACCGCTGCCATTAGCAAAACCAGCCAGATCTACAAGCTCTGTCTTCTGGCCCGGGCGAAAGCGTTCGATGAAATCGGCGACACAGCGATGGCCGGTGCTTTCCGCGGGATGGCTGGCCGTGTGACGGTTAGCGAGCCCTACCCGATCTGGCTGGAACTCACGCTATGGAACCTGAACGATGACGCTGCAAACGAGGAGGAATTGGCTGCATGACGAAGCTTAAGGCAATACAGTTGGAGACGGAAGATCGTCCGTTGAAGGAATGGTCGGAGATAGCGATCGGGGGCACGTTAAGGGAAGATGGCGCTCCCGTTCATGAGCTCGAACGGCGTTTCGCATGGCCAACGCCATGGATCAAGAAGCTGCTTGCGAGCGCGCCGCTAACCGACAGCGAAGGTCCGGATGTGCTCTCGATAAGCATCGCCGACTTCGAAGGAAAGTCTCCGATGCGGGCCAGGCACGTCGTTGAGAACGCGTTGGTCAGGAGCCTGGTTCTGAGCCTTGGCGGGAAGGACTGCAACCGATTGATTGGAAGACGCCTGAAGATCAACGATCGCCAGATTGGCCGCATCCGCGAGCGGGCCGGGTTGCCGAGCGCAAGCCAGATGAAGCCGCGCGCGAAGAAGCTGCCTGCCGCTGCTTGACGCCGTTAACCGTCCGTTAACGATTCAAGCGTAAACTTCTCAAGGACCAACAGTAGCAGACGGAGGAGTCATGGCCGAGCGAAGCCCGGGCGGGCCTGGAGACTCGCCGCCTTTGGACGGCGGCGTCTGGCATGATCTCGGGGGACCGGATTCGCCGGTTCCCGGCATGACCATGCGGGATTTCAACAACTATGTGGTTCGGGCTTTGCACGGGGATACGGGCGTGCCGCCCTCGATCCTGGCGCTCATCAAACACGGGGATGGCTACGCCGCAATAAACGGGGAGGAAGGGGATGCCGATTGGTGGCTCCATTTCGCCTGGGAACGGTTGATCGAGCAACGCCTGTCCGAGATCGCCGCGCTGATCGACGGCTACCACCAGATGGCGGATGCGCACCACGCGCTCGCGGAAAAGGCGCGAGCTCGCATGCGCGAGGCGGCGGACCGGCTCGCCGCGCTCGATGACTTCGAAGAAGGAGTTGATCTCGTGCTTGCGGAAAAGGAGCGTACGGGAAGGTTCGATCGCGAAGCCGCAAGCCGGCTCCTCAAGAGCCGCGGCGTCGAAATCAGTCCCGACGCTCCCGAAAGTGAGCTGGCTGCAGAACTGGTAAAACTCCGAAAAGAAGCGCGGGAGGAACGGCTCGAATGGACCAGGCGGTTTGATGGAGCGCGCGCAGAGGCCAGCTTCCACGACGCCGAGGAACTGGAGAACCGGCGTAGGGCGAGGGAGCTGATCGAACGCCGGGATGCCATCCTGAACGGCGGCATCCCGCCCGAAGAGCAGGAGCGCGCGCTGCGCGGACTCGCGGAATACGCGCTCGACGTTCAGCGCAGCGCAGTGAAGATCGAGCAGCAACGGGGCAGCGTTGGGGCAGACGAACTGAGAGCCGCGGTCGAACAGCAAGTCGAGGCGTCCCAGACTAAGAACGAAGAGGCCGAATTTATGGCCGGGGCCGACAGCCTCCTCGCTAAATTCGCGGTCCCAACGAAACCTGAAGATCCCTCCCTAAAACCTCCGGCAAGCAACCCTGCGGGTCCTCCCGGTCCGGGCGTTCCGCCGAGCCGGCTTTAGCGGAGCGGCGAGGACTTTCCTTCGCCCTTCGCTGGGGCAGGGACGCCCGCCCCAGGAAACACTCCCCGATGAACTTTTTCGTTATAGTCGTCCGCCGCGAGGGATAAACCGGTAAGCGATTCCTTCAGGCTGTAGGGTCCATACAGGTGTCCGTGCACGGCGAAGATAATCGCGGTGTAGTCTCCGCCCGGCTTGACGAAGGTTTTGGACGGCGCGCCGTGGACCTTCTTGATAACGTCGGCCAGCTTGTCCGCGATTTGCTCGCCGGTGAGGCCTGTTTCCTTGCGGCCATGGGCGACGCCGATCACGATCAGCGCGTGGGTCTCCGAATAGTCGCCCGCCTCCTCGAACAGATACGGTTTGTCTGGGGATGGAGCATTCTTGGGCGTTGGCGCGTTCTGGGCGAGGATGGGCGCAAGCGCCTGGGCCAGCACGGAAACCGCGGCAATTAGGCGGAGCAGGAGCTTATAAGGTGCAAAGAACCTACTTCCAAGCGGCGAACCTAGTCTGCTCATAATCTCGAACCTCCTGAAACCCTGTGAAAACCGGCCGCCAGTAAGCGGGCGCGCGGAAAGCGATTCCTTCCCGTGGCGTATCCGCTGCGTCGGCGCCGCGCCACATACGCTCTGCGATCCGACGCTCAATTGAACCGACGGCGTCGGCGTAAATACTAGTAATTTCGAGGCTTGAGTGGCCCATCCACCGTCTAACGAGGTTGAGGGGAATTTCTGAAGCCACCGCGCAAATCGCGAACCCGTGGCGGAGCCCCTTCGGGCTGGCGAAAGCTCCCTCGATGCCGGCAGCGGCGAGCACCGACTTCGTACGCCGCCACGCTGTTGAGCGAGACCACTTCACCAATCGTGTTTCGCGCATCGCGGCGAGATCGTAAGCGCCCTCGATGAGCTTCAGGAGCGCGGGCGGAACGGGTACAGCGCGAAAAAGCCCTTTACGTCTTTTTTTGAGACTTTCGATCACGATGACACCTGCGCCAAGGTCGATCCGGCCACCGGTCAGCGCGAGAGCCTCCGACACGCGGCACCCGGTGTGCGCAAGAATTTCGCAGAAGACGCGCACATCCCTGGCGGATTCCTTCGCCGCGCAGAGGAATCGGGAGCGTTCCTCGGGCGTGAGGTACTTGCGCTGCCCGGCATCGTTATACAGACGCATCAGGCGCCCCTCTGGGCCAGAATGCGCGTTAGTGTTCCAGCCGTCATACAGCTTTGAAGCTGCAATGACTTCCGCGTTATCCGAGCTCCGAAAACAGCTTCGTCCAGACGCGGCACACCTGATGTATCCTGTTGCTGTAGCTTCATGAAATCCTCGCGTGAAACATTAACGCGCATAATGTTTCGATTCGAACCGTAGCGTTCGCCGAGGATCAAGGCAAGGCTTCTCTTTCGCAGTTCCCCTTTCCCTCGTATAAGGACAGGCGTTCGGAAGAGCCCGCAGCGGTCAGGGGCGCGCGCATTCCCGCGCGGCGAAGCGCACCCTTGACGGCGGGGACGCTTCCGGAAGAATCTGCGAAAAGGGAAAGGGGCAGCTTTCTCACCGTTCATCGCGGGCAGTTCCCGCCTCGTTGCGCGTGAGGGATCGTTACCCGGGAGGGCCGAGACTCTTTTAGGGAGGCTCGGGGAATCCGGCGGAGCCGGATGAGTAGAGCCCGGCCGGCGCCCTGCGCCGGACACGCCCGAACGACCGGACGGCAGGGTCTTGGGCGGAAGAGCAGTCAAATCCGCATGGATTTCGTACATCTGCATACTCTCTGAACGGTTTTCATGGCGGCTGAGTGTTTTTCATGGTAGTCTCCAGTCAGGTCAAGAATTCTAACCGACAGAAGCGTTTTTCATGGAATCGCCTGCCCCCATCCGTTTTTCAGGACCCGTGAGCGTTTTTCACGAGCAGGTCCTGCCCGAACCCGCCACGCCCGCCGGGTACGCGGCCCTGATCGACGCCTACAAGTTAAAGGTCCCGCTGCCCCGGACGCTCTCGGCCACGGGGGCGCATCACCGCATCCGCACAGGAAGCGGCTGGCGGATTTTGACGCCCCGCCATGCGCCGCCCGCCACGCTCGAAGGACACCTGACCTTCGCCCTGAAATATGAAGGCCTCGACCTCGCGGTCTTGAAGCGGCTGTTCCGGGCGACCGGCCCCGGCGAGATCGAAACGCTCGCGCGGGCCAAGCCGAGCGGCGCCTATGCAAGGCGTCTCTGGTTTCTTTACGAGTGGCTGACCGGCGAGCGCCTAGGCCTGCCCGACGCCCCGCTGGTTTCCTACGTGGGCGCCCTTGACGCAAGGCAACAATGGGCCGTGACCGGGGAGACCTCTCCAAGACACCGGGTCCGCAACAACCTTCCGGGAACGCCGGATTTCTGCCCGCTGGTTTTCCGGACCGAAGCCATCGAGGCGTTCATCGGCATGGACCTTTCGGCCCGAGCGCAGGCCGCCGTCGCGGCCGTGCCGCGTGACCTGCTTGCCCGCACGGCAGCGTTCCTGCTGCTGAAGGATTCGAAAGCAAGCTACGCGATCGAGGGCGAACGCCCGGCCCAGGACCGCATCCAGCGCTGGGGCCGCGCGATCGGAGAAGCGGGCCGCCACCCGCTCTCGGTGGATGAATTACTCCGCCTCCAGGCGATCGTCATCGGCGACGCGCGCTTCGTGAAACTGGGCCTGCGCGCGGAAGGCGGTTTCGTGGGCGAACACGACCGCGATTCCGGCCAGCCGCTGCCGGATCATATCAGCGCGCGGGCGCAGGACCTGAGTTCCCTGATCGCGGGCATGATCGCCTTCGACCAGGGTCCCGCCGCGCAACTGGACGGCGTCATCGCCGCCGCCGCGCTCGCCTTCGGGTTCGTCTACGCGCACCCCTTCGTGGACGGGAACGGGCGCCTTCATCGCTACCTCATCCACCATGTGCTGGCGGGCCGCGGCTTCAACCCGGCGGGCGTCGTCTTCCCGGTTTCCGCCGCGATCCTCGATCGTATCGATGAATACCGCGCCGTGCTGGAGGATTATTCGAAGCGTCTGCTGCAAGTGATCGAGTGGAGCCCCGCCGCCGATGGCAATGTTGATGTGCGCAGCGACACCGGCGACTTCTACCGCTTCTTCGACGCTACGCCGCATGCGGAGTTCCTCTTCTCCTGCGTGCGCAGGACGATCGAGGAAGACCTGCCGCGCGAGACGGAGTTCCTGCGGCGTTACGACCGCTTTCGCGGGTCCACGCAGATGATCGCTGACATGCCGGAGCGAACCATTGATCTGCTCTTCCGTTTTCTCCAGCAAAATGGCGGGCGGCTCTCCCGGCGCCGCCGCGAGGACGAATGTGCGAATCTGACGGACCAGGAAGTCGCTGCCGTGGAAGAATCCTACGAAGAGGCGTTCCGGGAGGATTAAAAAAGAGACGGACCCGTTGCGCACGGAACCGTCTCTTTCTGATTTACGACTTCGGGTCAGGCGGCGGAGCGAAGGACTTCAGGGAGCCAGTCGGTCCCGGCCGATTGCGCCTCGGCGAGGCTGGCGAGATCCGCCTTCTTGAGAGACGACCACGCAGGCGCGGGCGGCGCGCCCCGGACTTCTTCAAGCGCGCTCAGGATCTGCGGCTTGCTCACGCGCGAGAAGAAGTTCTCCGCCGTCGGCGTGAACCAGCGCGCCACGTCGAGCAGGGCCGAGATGAGCGCGTTGGCGTGCGCGAACCGTCCGTCTTCCGCGCGGTCGGTCTTGACCCGCACGGCGTTCACAGTAAGGGCCGCGCAGAAGGCCAGCAGGCCGAGCAGCGTTTTCTGATCCTGCGACAGGCACCAGTCCCATAGCGCGCCCGCTTCTCCCGGAATGCACGCCTCCCATGCCGCGCGCGTCGCCTCGATCACTTCTGCCGCTCGGGATTTCGGAACGCGCCGCAATGACTGCGGCGAGCCGGAAATCTCAAGCGCCGTAGCCCCGCCGCGTTTGTAGAAGGTCGGAAGGGCCAGCGCATGGACGAGGGCCGCGAGTGCCACATCGGGCTTGTCCATCAGGACCGCCGTGATCGCGGCGGATTTCTCGGCCGTGAGGCTTTCGATCAGGGCGGATGAGAACGGGGGCGCGCCGGTGGGTTCATCGCCAGTCTCGATCTCGGGGGCCCGCTCGTCCGGGATCGCATCTTCCGGAAGTACGAAGCCGCGCTTCACTTCCGCTTCTCCGCGATAACCGAGCGAGACGACCGCGCCCGCAGTGGCAAGCGTCTCGGGAGACCAGACGTCCTCCCGGTCCTGAAGGGCCTCGATCCGTTCGTCGATCTCAGCGAGGCGGTCCTCAGATTCTGAAGTCGCCTGATCGCTCAAGGCGTCCGCTTCCTCGTTGAGGCTCGCCAGTTCCACGCTCTCCGCGTCGCTGAGAGGCGCGGGTTCGCTGTAGAGACGCTCGCATTCCGACCAGTCTTCGTAGTTGAACTCCGGGCGAACCTCGACCCATTTCCAGCCTTCCTTCCGGATGGCTTTCGCCGCCTTCTCCAGCTTCCTGGCGACGAGGCCGCCAAGCAATGCGGGATCGAGAATGAAGACCCCATTGTCGCCTTCGCTGAAGAGGTCGCGGCGGGTTGCGCCGCCAGCCTTCTCGTAGGCTTTAAGTCCGACGAATTTAACGCGGCGGTCAGCGGCATCGATCTCGCCTTCCGTCAATGCGTCCCTGATGCCCTCGGGGTGGATGTCCCAGGCCGGCAGTCCCTCCCAGACGCGCTCCTGCGCGGCGTGATCTTCGCTTACCGCGAAGGCCATGACCTGCTCAAGCGAAAGCTCGCCTCTGCGGTAAGCTTCGACGATCACGGGGCTAACGCGCGCGAGCCTCAGACGCTTCCTAACCACCGTGTCGCTCACTCCGAAGCGGGCTGCGATATCGGTAATTGGCAAACCCTCGTCGGCCAGCTTGCGAAAGGCCTCAAACGCGTCGGCGGGGTGCATCTGCTCCCGCACGGCGTTTTCGGCAAGACCGATCTCGGTGGCGTTAACCTCTCCATTAATGACGTGGCACGGAACAAGCGCCTTCGCGCTGAACGTTCCAGCTTTGGCCAGAGTGGACAGCGCTTGCAAACGCCTGCCTCCGGCGATCACGGCGTATTTGCCGCGGCCCGCATCGCGAACGACGAGGGATTGCAGCACGCCATGCGCTGCAATTGAGGCCGCAAGCTCCGCCATGCCGGTTCCGGCTCCGGCGGTCTTGCGTACATTGCCGTCCCAGGGGACGAGCTTGTTCAAGGGAATGTATTGATGGTCGTTGGTCGTCATTTGATTTCTCCTTCTGCTAGGGTTTTTCAAGTTGCGAGGGAAGAAGGCCGGGCGGACAAGCCGCGCGGTCACGCTCGGGAGAGCGGGAACGGCCAACACGGATTCCTGGAGCGGGCGGGCCGTTGACCGCGCGGCGCGCGCGGCCATCATCGCAGAAGGATTGAAAACCCTAGCAGGAGAAACCGGCCAGCCAGGCAAGTCCTGCGAACAAGTCGCGAGGGAGCGCGAATTGCCGCGGGCGCCAGGCTCCGAATTCGAAGAGTTGTGTTTTACTCGGATCAACGCAAAGAGAGAAGGGACGAACGGACATGATCTTCGAAAAGCGATATGTCTTCCCGGTTTGCCTGTTGCTGCTGAATCTGGGGGCCGCCGTGCTGGCGTTCCGCGGCGGCGACTGGAAGCGAGGGGTGTATTGGCTGGCGTCCGCGGTGTGCATAGCGACCGTCGCTCTGGCGTGACGGCGCCTTGGGGCTCAGGGGCTTGTGGCCTTGATGAACCTCTCCGAAATGGAAATCGCGATCTCGATGGTCTCGACGGTTTTGCCGTCCCGGTTCTTCGGCGCCATGCGGTCGCCCGCCCGGTCGAGCGGCGCGAGATAGACCGCGCAGTTCTCGACGCTGTGTACGCCTTGTTCCTGAAGACGGGCAATCAGCTTCTGCATCAGGAAGCTCATTTGCTCAAGGTCGCACCTGCCATGCAGCTTGATGCGGAAGTTCCTCGGCTGCGCGTCTGCGCGGACTTTCCTGGCGTGTTTCGGGTATCGTCCGTAGGGTCGGGCCATGACCTCAACTAGCACAGAGCGATCGCCCGCAAAAGCCCGCATACGGGGGCATGAAGGATTGACTACATTGCTCTGGCAGGAAACCCGAGCAGCTCCTCGAAGCCGCCAGTACGTCGGTCCGGAGAGAGCAGGCGCACCGGTGCGTGCCGTATCGAGACTCGTAGTTGGCACAGCGCGCGGTCTCTGCTCCATCACGCGAGGGGCGGAAGCTGGAATCGATGCGACTTCGAAGCCCGGCTTCCGAGGAATCTGGGCGTGCAACGCCAGAAGGCTGGGCAGGACGGCCAGCATCATCGCTTTTCGCAGACGGCGGGACCTCCTTGCTCTTGATGTGAATTATGCGGGCCCGGTGGCGCGGGCGCCCGCCCGCGCATCGGAATTCGGCCAGCGCTGCATCTCTTGGTGGCTGTTTTTAGTGTTGCTTTAAAGGCAGTTTAACGGCAGAATAACGGTAGTCTTGAATGCCGAAAACCGCTGATGTCATGCCCTTTGAACCCAGGTTCTCCATCACCCCAAGAGTTGCGACAAGCCTGATGCGCATCGAGGCCGCAAGGCAGGCGGTTCAAGATTTGCCGATCACGCCTGGGGTGCTCGCTTCCCTGCGCGAAACGGCGCGCCTGTTCTCCACGCATTACTCGACAATGATCGAAGGCAACCTGCTGACGCAGGATCAGGTCTCCAAGGTGATTGAGGCGCGCCAGCATTTTCCCGGGCGGGAGCGCGATGAGAAAGAGGTGCTCGGGTACTATGTCGCTCTCGAGAAGGCCGAAGAGATCGCCGCGGCGCGGGCGCCCGTCTCCGAAGCGCACATCCAGACGTTGCACGCTCTGGTGATGGCGGAGGGTCGCAAGAGAGCTAAGCCAACCCCTTACCGAGATGGCCAAAACGTCATCCGCGATAGCCGCAGCCGGAACATCGTCTACATGCCGCCCGAAGCGAAAGACGTGCCGCCGCTTATGAAAGCGATGACGTCCTGGGTGACTTCATCGGAGAAGAATGCGTTGCCATGCCCGATCCGGGCAGGCATCGCCCATTATCAATTTGCGACGATTCATCCCTACTATGATGGCAATGGCCGGACGGCGCGGCTGCTCACGACCCTTGTCCTGCATCTGGGCGGCTACGACCTGAAGGGCCTTTATTCGCTCGAAGAATACTACGCGCGCGATCTCGGCGCTTATTACGAGGCGCTGACGATCGGCCCCTCGCACAACTACTACGAGGGCCGCGCCAAGGCCGACATCACCAAGTGGGTGGAGTATTTTTGCGACGGCGCGGCGGACAGCTTCGAGAGCGTCAGGCGCCGCGCGCAGGAGGCCGCGGGAAGCGGCGCGCGCGATCACGCGAACGCCTTGCGCAGGCTTGACCCGAGACAGCGCAAAGCGATCGCATTATTCCGCGAGAGCTCGTTCATCACCAGCCGCGATCTGGAAACGCTCTTCGGAATCTCGCAGCGAGCGTCTCGCAATATATTGAGCGCGTGGGTTCAGGAGGGCTTCGTCGTCGTCACGGATCCCGCCAAGAAAACCCGCAAGTACGGCTTGAATCCGGAATTCGCAAATTTATTGCGATAGCGCCGAGCCGGCCGGAGAACGCTCTATGACTCCGGCGTCGCCTCTGAAGACGTGCGGCCGGAACCCGCCAGATCCTCCGGCTCGTCCCAGCCAATGGCGTTACGTTCGCCGAACGCGATCTGTCGTTCGTAGCCGTCTGGATCGGTCCTCTTCAGGCGGAGCAGCCAATACACTCGGTCCACGGCGTTTTTCATGATCAGCCTCATTTCGTCATCGGTGATACGCGAATAGCCGCGGCCAGGACCGCAGGTAGGACAGGTCTTTCCGGCGTGGACATCTTCAATCGGGCCGTTCCGGAATGCCAGGGCGACGATTGCTTTGGCTTCTCGCGCCAGTTCACGCTGATCGGTTTCTATTGCCATTAAGGGTCTCCCATTCTGGTGCGGGCGGTCGGGATCGAACCGACACTCCTTGCGGAACGGGTTTTTGAGACCCGCGCGTCTACCGTTTCGCCACGCCCGCGAGGTTGACGAGATATAGCGGTTCGCGCGCGAAAATCCAAATCAAATCTCCCTCATTCATGCCGCCTTCGGTTGTTTGCCAGGTTTCACGCGAACATCCTTCGGGCGACGGACATTGATCGCCCGGGCATCGAGCATCGACTTGATATGCGCGGCGTAGTACTTTTCGATCATCTCGACGCTCGTGCGGCAGTTCTTGGCAAGTTGGTAAATGTCTGCGCCCTCCAGTAATCTGAAGCAGATATATGTGTGGCGGAGGGAGTAGAGTGTGCGTGGACGACCATCGCGGTCGAATTTGAGGTTCTCTTCATCCAGAATCGCATTGAATAGCTCGCGATGATGTCCGGGAAAAAGGCGGTCCGTCGGCTGCGGCTTGTTTCGCTCTACAAGCCGCTCATAGGGACGCACAGCGCCGGGCATGCTCTTGCAGTAGCCGCTGCCGCGCTTTCCGCGGACTTCGATGACCAAAATCGTCTCACCTGTCGCGAGATCCTCGACAATCTCGACGTCCCGGTGTTCGAGCCTTGCCGCTTCATCCGGCCTCACGCCGGTGTTCCCAATAAACAGGACCTCGTCGTGCATTTGTTCATTGGTCCACTTCCATCGCTTTCGCGAATGCTTCGCGCGCCGCCGCGTCGCCTCGTAGAGCTTCTTATATTCTTCCGGGGAAAACCACGCGCGATGGGAAATTTTGCCCGAGGCTTTATACGGCGGGGAGAAATTGGGAACCGCCTGGAGCCAGCCGTAGCGCTCGGCGGTTCTCAGCACAAGCCTCAATACGACGACTTCGTGATGCAGCGTGACCCGTGAAGGGGGTTTTGCGCTTTCAGGCTTCCGGCCTTTCTGCACGTACGGGTTTTGGATGCGGTGAATGCGATAGTCCTGAACCACGCCCGCCGTGATCTCAGAGACTCTCATATCGCCGAAGTATGGAAGAAGGTGGACCCGAAGGCGCAGCTTGTGCATCTCGACGTGCTTCGGGCTGCGTTCGCCCGCGGTGAGCACCTCGTATTCTTTGTCAAATTTCTTGGCGGCTTCGCGAAACGTCACGCCTTCGCGTCGTTTGAGGATGCCGGCGCGCTGCTTGCCTCGTAGCTCAAGATACCAATCTTCAGCGAATTCCCTCGCCAGCGGGAGACTGTCTTCGCCCGTCGTGGCCCGTCTGTTTCGCCCTTCAAGAAAAGTGGAGCATTGCCAGTAGCGGCTGTCGCTCCGTTTATAGAGATGAAGGCGCCCGTCCATTAGGGCGAGTTGCTGGATCGGTGTTGAAGGATCACGGTCCTTCATGGCAGAGCTCCGTATTATTGAAAATGTGTAACGACCGTGTAAGGGTGCGGGAAGGCATTCTCGGGGTCAAGAAAATACCCAAAGGCCTGATACGACTGTATGTTTTGAAGGCTGCCCAGGCAGACTGGTATGTTTTTGAGTCCGGCATGGTATCCTCGTAACCCCTTGAAGAGACGGACGGATTGGGGCTTAGATTTCAGGCGTGTAAGAACCCGTGTAAGTCCCTATAGAGGTATCCGGAAGCAGGCAGCGCGTCAAGGTCTTTCGGGTTAACCGGAGTCGATCCCGCAAGTTATGACCGGGATACCTTAGGATAAGAAGCCTTGATTCTATTGATTAAGAAGCAGCTCCATCCCACCCCGTTTAGGGAGTGTGTTAGCTGCATACGTGCGTCTTTCAGAGATGGATCGCGTACTGGCGCCTTGTCCGAAGCCGTACCATGGAATACAGGTGCGCGCCGCTTACCGAGAGATGTTAATCACTATTGAAGGGTGTGTGGGTACGGGGAAGACGGCTGTCTCTCAAGGACTTGCAGAGACCAGGCGAAGCACGCTCCTGCTAGAAGATTTCGAGAGCAACCCCTTCCTCAAGCCTTTCTACAGCGCACCGGCGGAGAATGCGATCGAGGTTGAGTTCACGTTTTTGATGTTGCACTATCGTCAGCTGCGAGGGATTTCGTCGAGGGTCGACTCGGGCGAGTTTGTGGCGGACTTCCATCTTTGGAAGGACATGATCTATGGTTCTGAGAATCTAAGGGACCCAAAGGTTTTGCGGGTCTTCGAGGAACTGTATGAAATCCTGGTCACCAAGGTGCCCACCCCAACTGTCCTAGTAATGCTTTCAGCCAGCGACAAATTGGTGCTGGAACGCATCGCTAGACGCGGTCGCGGTTATGAACAGACCATGCCTCCCGACTACTATGCCCGGGTGAACGATCGGTACAGAACTACTTTTGAGAAATACAGGGGGAACAAGATCTTGGTTTCCATGGACGAGTGGGACTTCGTGGAGGATACCAGTCTCTTTGCGAAGCTCAGTGATCTCGTCGATCAGGCGGTCAAGAGATAGTATCTATGGGGCGGAAGTCTGGTAAGTCATTGATCAAAGCTGCTTCCCAAGTTGCGTCCGATGACGGGTTGCGTGCCTACTTTCGACTACGGGATTTCGAGTACGTCCAACCGCTCTACGATCTCGCCTTTTTCCTTGAGGTTGATGCTCTCGCAAAGGGCATCGCCGTTCCGAAGTATCGAACTTTCTCACTATGGCGAGCCGCCTATAGTCTCGACGGCTACGGAACGAATGTCGATCGCTGGTTGGACAACGAGCTTACGGAAGACGACCTCGACTATGTGCCGTCCCATCGAATAGTGCAGTATTTAACCTCCGTTAGACGAAGTGGGACAATTCCAGAACTCAAACCATTCCGCGGACCTCGGTTTGATCGTTGCCTGAAACTTAGGTCGGTGCGCGGTCTTGGTCCGAGCAAGATTGCTCTTACGATCTCGAAGGATGCTCCTGATGAGGAGTGGTTCGATCAAACTGCAATCGACGTCGCCCTGGATGCCGAACGGCTTGCGGAAAGCTATCGCGGCAACGGTGTCGGCCGTTGGCAACCAGCCCATATCGTTCCACCCATGTGTCGGTTTCTACATCGTATCGAGGAAGCCGCTGGACACCCTTTGAAGTGGGTGGTGGGAGGCATTGGGTCACCGTTCGAACCCGTGGAAGTCCATCCCTCTGTGATGGTTTCACTCGGCTCAGCGGAGCTAGCTGCCGCGGTGAAGAAGGCCACTCGTGCCGAGCCTCTTTTTCGCGTGCGACGCACTGCTCAGCAACTGCTTGTGCAGCACCAGATGAGATGGGCGTTTTCAATCGGTTCCGATGATCGACGGTGCATGGGAAGCCTTCCCGATACGGTTCGAGCACTGGATCCATTCGCCGCTCGCAGGACAAGGACGATTCGATCTGACTTACATCTACATACCGCCTGGTCCGATGGGAGTGCATCTGCAGATAAAATGGCTCAAGCAGTCAAGGACAGTGGCCTGAGCTACTTTGCAGTCACTGATCATAGTCGCTCTAGTAAGCTTCAAGGTGGACTGACGCCGGTTTTGTGGCTAAAGCAAGCTAACGCGTTGGCGCTGGCTGCGCCGATTTGTCCCGTGCTTCACGGAATCGAGGTCGACATCCTGCGGAATGGTCAACTTGATCTTCCGCATTCGCTTCTTAAAGCGGCGGATCTTGTAGTCGCATCTGTCCATACCAACTGGGTCGAAGATCCACGGGCGAACACGATCAGGGTTCTAAGTGCCATCAGGTCAGGATGTATTGACGTCCTTGCTCACCCGACCTCCGCCCTAAGCGGAAAGCCTGGCGTTCCCGACTACATCCGACCTCCGGTAGATATCGATTGGGACGAGATCTTCCAAGAGTGCGCGAAATGGAGAGTGGCGGTTGAATTCAACTGCTTTCCTTCGCGCTTGGATCTACCTTTGGCTCTCCTCCACAAGGCAGTCGCCGCGAAGTGTGCCATCTCGCTTGGATCCGATGCGCATGCTCGTTCACATCTTTGCAACATCCGATATGGCGAGGCGATCCTGAAGGAGATCAGCGCATCAGTTGTTCTGAATAATCTTCACGTACGTGCTCTAAAGAAGTGGATTACCGAGAGTAGGAAGATCCGCAGACAACTGGACTATCGAGTCACGGCGATTCAAGCAACGCTGTTTGAAGAGAGTCAAATAGCTCGTCCGACGCTACGAGCAACGATTGTTCCTCCTCATCGGATTCCGTCCGGTTCGCGGATTGTCGGCATCGACCTGACTGCTGGAGAAAAGTTGACCGGAGTAGCGGTGCTTGATGGGAAGAGAGTCGAAGTCTGTTCTCTTTCCTCGGATGAGGAGATTCTTCACTACGTTGCAAAACACAAACCGGCGATCGTGAGTATCGATTCACCGCTTGGTCTACCGGGAGGAGGAGAGCGGATCAATCCTAAGGCCGGTATCGTTCGCGTGGCAGAACACGACCTTGCCAGCATTGGGATACCGGCCTATCCTGCTTTGATCGATTCCATGCGGGAGCTCACGCTACGCGGAATTCGCCTCAAAAGTGCCCTCGAAAGACTCAAGAACCCGCCAACGGTTATCGAATCGTACCCCGGCGCGGCGCAGGACATTTTGTGCATTCCTCGAAAGCAAAAGAGTCTGACACTGCTCCGAGAAGGCCTTCGTCGCCTAGGGCTCGCAGGAGCTGGCCTTGGCACTAAGTCGCACGATGAGATGGACGCCATCACATCCGCGCTGGTCGGACGCTACTTTGAAGCTGGGCAGTTTGAGCCGATGGGAATTCCTCAAGAAGCGCAGCTGATCGTCCCCAAAATATCGCCGATTCGATTTGATGCTGACCCCATCATTTGCCTAGCTGGCAAGACAGGTGCCGGAAAGTCAGTTGTGGCTAGATACCTGAGCGTATTCTACGGATTTGCGTGGATTCGAACTCGAGATGCTATCAGAGTCTTGTTGGAGGAGGACATGCGCCGTCCGCTCTCGAAGCAACTGAATCGAGGAACCATTCGGGCGGCCAGTGCCATAACTGAAGAAGACCTGAGAGCATTCGGCGCAATAGTCCTAAACGATCATAAGCAGGTTCCACTCCAACGGAAGCTTCTTGAAATCGTCAATCAACGACCGGGCGCCATCGTCGTCGATTCCACCCGAGATGTCGCCGATCTAGATCCCAAGGAAGTAGCTCGGAGACCCTTGTTGACTTGGTTCATCGATTGCCGGGATTCACTCATTCGCCACCGGCTTGCCTCCAAATCAAAACTGGGAGCAACTCGATTGAAGAATGCGAGCCCGGTCGACTACAACGCTCCAGTGATGAAACGAGCAGCTCATTACATCATTGGGAACAACGGAACGCTAGAAGAGCTGCGGTGGAGGATTGACGATACGCTTTTTTCGGATCTGGATCTGCGCGCTCATAGGCCAACAAGCTAGAGCTGGTCCTTGGATTCTTTGCGATCACAGAGATACCTAAGCATGGGAGTTATCTCCTCCCCTTTCAAGGACAGGTGATCCAGTCTGTATGCTTCCTCCAGTGTCCGCGGTTTGTCCTTCAGACTCCTAAAGTCTTCCACCCGCAAGCCAACGTACTTGCTGTGCCTGATGAGCCGCTCTCCGAACTGGTCGGTGGTCAATTCCTTCAACTTAGTCACAATCTCGGCACCGGTACCGAGGGTTCTTAGGAAGGACTGGAAATCGCCGAAAGTAAAAAGCTCCAACCGATCGCTCCAATCGCGATTTGCGCCAATGTGCTTACGCATTAGAGCTTCAGCTTCCTTTGCCTGTGCTGTGTCTACCCGCTTACCTAGAAAGAGCGATAGCCTTGAAAGCTTTTCCTCCAACTTAGGGGGACCCATGCAGAGCAACAGGTCGAAGCGTCCCGCCCGCTTTATAGCAGCATCAAATCTATCCTGGAAGTTTGTCGCCATGAAGAAAACAACCCTTCCTCGCTCGTGAAGATCCGCAAGTTTGGGAAGCATCATAGTCGTCAAGAACTGACTTGCCATATCAAGGTGACCGTCCTCGCGCGTCTGGACCAGCGCGTCCATCTCGTCAAAGAACACAATCACGCGACTCAAGTCCATTAGATCTTCAAAGATCTCTTGAGCCTGCTCGTAGACGTGCGCCAAACTTCCTTTGACGAAATCAGCCGGTGAGAGCGAGATCATTGGCCAGCGCAAGTCGTCGGCCACCGCTTGGGTAACCTTGGTTTTTGATGTGCCAGGTGGACCAAAAAGGAGGGCAGAGCGATGTCCTTTGGAAGGACTCTGGCGAAGTGACTCAAAGGTGCAATCCGAGTGCGGCACAACGATTTTCGAATGCAAGACGTCTTTGAGCGAATACGGATCGTTTTGAAAAACTACGTCAATATCCAGCATTTGCCCAATTGCCGTCCCCGACGACACGTCCTGAGCGTCGCGTGCACTGTATTTCCTAAGAATCCCGTCTTCAATGCGATGTGACAACACCCGGGTTAATTCTGCGAGAAACATATGGACCACCGCTGTCGCCCACGACTCTGGGTGCCCATTCTGCAGCGATTCCGCTTGGCCGCCCGAATTCCAGCCGCTGTATTTACCAGACTCCCAACGGTTTCTTTCGCACCACGTTACTGAGTTTTCGAGAGCTTCGATAAAGACGGGTTCCTCCATCAGCCTACTGCCAGGTTTGGTGGACATCGAGCTGCCTCGCCGATAGTTCGGCTCACGACCAAACTCAATCAACAGAGCCTCCAGGAGCTCAAACGAAAAACAAAAGTTTGACCCCGCATCTTGATAATGGAACATCGGGAAGTACTTGGGCCAGATCCCTTCGGTCTGCTCGGCCACTAGCTCTCGGATCGCTTGGTCTAGTTCGACTTCCGACGGAAGGACAGAACGATGTTTATTGGACATGCCCTTTTCAGGGGCGTCGCAAAGGTATCGCAAGCGAGCACAGAGGCATGCAGCCATACCCATGGAGACGGGATCCATCATTGCCTGATGATGTGAAACCACAAGAGAGCGTTGCTGGTGGAATACACGGCTAGCCCATTCACAAAGCTCGGTCCAGCTTTTTTCAGGAAGTTCGATTCTTGCACGACTGATGCCGTCAACAAACCAGTAAAGAACCGCCGCCGACGGCGAATAGCTATTGATAGCAAAGTTACTAGTGCTAGAGGAGATGGCCCGTGCGATCGCTGGCAAGTCTAGATGCTCAGGTTCCCGAATCGAGCCCGCGTACTGAGCGCTTAGGAGCCGTCGATTTGCTGCAACCAAGCTGTAGCCAGTAGGTTCCTCTTTAAACTGCTGTTGCAACTCGGGACCGGCCTTTTCGAAGCGATCCTTTGCCAAAATCCAACCGCTCTCAACGATTCTTCGAAGATCGAGAGAGATTCTCCTCTCCAGATCCTCTCCGATCTCGCTCTCCGTCGTGACAGACTCGACGATTTTGTCCCTCGTGATGTCCGACAGGGAGAGCCACAGGAACTCTGACGTGGGATTCTTCTCTCGAAGAGAGCGGACTAGGGCTTTGAAGTCTGAGACGGCGAGATGGTTTTCCCAGGGCCGGCTGAAAGTTGTTCCCGGGTCGACCAGCCCTTCCGCTATCAGATATCCATAGGTCCGTAGAACAAGAGTGGTCGTGAAGGCGTTATTGTCCGTCAAACCAGAGCTCATCCACGGGGCGGTAACAACGCTCTTAAATACTTCGGTGGCCTTATGCTTAGCCTGGTCCAATGAGTCCTTGTCGAAGAACGACTGGCACGCATGGGTAGCTGCAAGTGCCATTAGGCACGAGCACGTCGTCGTAACACCAATATCGTTTGGGACATCGCGGGAGGTCGGCAAGCGCAAGAACGTCGGATCGGACGTCTTTTTGAATTGCCGTAGATCGGCCTCCAAATTTCGAACCAAGTCCGCTGCTCTCTTGCGCAGCGATCTAAGGTGCCTCAGCGAAATTTCAGACATGCGCGTGTTGCTCGTTTAGAGCTCCTACGGGCACTTGGACAACATCGAGAGTGCCAAATCCCGTGCCAGCATACTCAATCCGTACGTGTGTAGCCTGGTGAAGTTCCTCAAGGAATGTCCGCGCGGAGTCCGTCAACTTGTCAAAGTCGGTGACGCCCGTGTTGGCATAGTCAAGTCGATCAATGCCCATGACCGCCAAACTTGTTGGCTGATTGTAGCGGCAGGCAGTCTGTACTGCACCAAGATCAAACTTGGCAACCCGCCTAAGTTTCTTGGTGACTGATGTGTACTCGGAAATCGTTGCCGGCGCGTTAGAAAGGCGGCGTACTTCATCCCATGACATCTCTCTCTCGAAGGGGCCGCTAGGCCCTCCAACCCGGATGGGGAAGGTCCTTATGACAACGATCACCTCGTCGATCGAACGCGGAGAGAGGCCAACTTCAGAACAAAACCCGCTCGCCGTGGTATCCCTTGACGTCACGAATGGATAGTCCGGTCCGTGTAGCAGCGACAGACCAAATCCTTGGGTTCCCTCCACAATGACGTCCTCACCGTGAGTAAGAGCATCTTGAAGTAAGGGCGCGACAGTGCGGACGCGACAACGCGAGAAAAGCCGAGTCGACGATTCAACCAATCTCACACCTTTTGCCCGACTCATCCGTCTGGTCAAGGCCGCGCCCGTACCGGATGCGGTGCTGCTGATGTGTTGAAGCGCTTGAGTCTCAACGGTCCGATCTTCGACCGACACTAATACCGCCCGGGGGTCCACAAAGATCCGATCCGGGAGTATTCCTAGCGTGTCCAGTTCGTTGACCAGCAGGTCTTCGTCAACAACGCAGCCAGCAGCTATGCAGAAAGTGGCTGTTTGGGGCTCTGTGCAGGAGGGAACCTGCCGCATGATGACCGACTTACCTTTTATGTCAACGGTGTGCCCCGAGTTAGGTCCTCCGCAACGGACGAGCCATGGTGAATCTGATCGCGCCGCGCGCAACGCTACGACTTTACCTTTGCCTTCGGATCCGTATTGGCCGCCAACTACAATTATCGCTGGCATTCAGGCCTCCCCCTGGGCACGATTGCCGCCCTTCCGAGTGGTCCGGGATTGGGCTCGAGAATAGCGGATCTGGTAGTCATGGGCGGGTGACAGTTTCTCCGGGGCATGTGGCGTAGACCACATTTTACTGTGATGGTCACCCGCGATGGAAATCGGCGCACGGCCGCAGCCGAGACGATCCTCCTCAATTCCCTATAGAATCGAATCAATGCCCGATATGGGCGGCGGTCGGGGAGTTCAACTTCGATTTACCAGTATTTAGCCGAGCTTCGAAGCCGGAGCCCTGCATCGCCAAGCGGTATGGTAACAATTTTACGAGAACCCGTAGAAGTGGTTAGCTGGATAGCCGAGGTCCAGGCAGCCGCAGACAGCGAGCGTGACTCCCTAGGATTTCTTCCCCAGGATGTCTATCGACAGGCCGCAATTCAAGGGAAGCTGCTCGTAGCAACTTCAACGGGAGAATATGCGGGCCATCTGCTATTTGGAGGCAGTCCCCCGACGACCCGAGTTTTCCAGTTATTCGTCACCGAAAAGTACAGAAGGGCGGGGGTCGGATCACGCCTGGTTGAGACGCTCGTTACTCTCGCCGAACGGGATTGCTGCTTCAGGATCATCGCTCGTGTGGCCGCCGATCTACAGGACGCCAGTCAGTTCTGGGAACGGCAGGGGTTTTGGGAAAGTGGAACATCGCTGGGTGGGAAATCTCGCAATCGCCTGATTGTCATACGAGAAAAGCGGCTCGACAGTCCGACCCTATTCGATCTTGCGGACGCGCCGACCACAAGCGACCACGACTTTCAGCTAACCGATCGCAGCTTCAATAGTTCCCCAACATACGGGATGGATCTCAATGTGCTCTTGGATCTGGTCCAGGATCGTCCTCGTGCTGGAGCCGCGGCCCGAATCTTTTCTGCAGCGTTCGCAAACACGATCAGGCTCTTTGTGGCACCCGAATTCGTTGTTGAGCTTGAGCGAGCCCGCGCTGGTCGTCCCGATCTCCAAAACGATACGCTACTCGACTTCGCGACTAGTCTACCTCAGCATCCACTTCCTCCCGCCTTGTCGATGACTACGCTAAGCCTCGAGCTGGGTTCGATTATTTTTCCTGACCGCACAGCTAAGGGGTTGCTAAGGCCACGAGACGTATCAGACTTGAGGCACCTGACCACAGCGGTACACAACCGGGTTGCCGGTTACATAACAAGCGAAGAGGCGATATTGCGGCGGCGGCCTCTACTATTCAGAAGATATGGCCTTGACGTTATCGGCCCCATCGAGCTCGCAGAATCGTTAGTTCCTGCCGCGTGGGGGGATAGCCCGCCGGATACCGCTCGACCAGAGGCTTTTCCCGAAACACAAGTTCTGGCGGTTGATGAGGACACCCTGAACACCGTTACAACCTTGCTGGCGAAACTAGCCACACCTCGTCAGGTAGTCGACCACGCGATCAGTAAGGGGCAACTCCAGTGTCCACGTCGCAGGCTTCTGCTAGTGACCGATGAAAAGCCTGCTGTCTTCCTTTCATGGGATCCACCAAATCGGGCCACCGCGAATGTGGAGGCATTTTTATTCGCAGATGCGAATATCGAAGGCCGCGAATCCATTACCGACCAAGCGCTATTCCATCTCGTGCAAGACGTCTGCAGTTTGTTCCCAGTAATGATCCGCTTGCATATACCTCGCGGAGCCACCTGGCTGGAGGATATCACTAGCCGATTCGGTTTCCGGGCGGCCCACAAAGGTGGTGATGGAGTGGTGCTCCAGAAACTGGCCCTTGGACGCGCCGTTGGCGTTGGGGATTGGCACACTGTTCGGAGCACTATCAACCAGTTATGCAAGGTGCAAATTCCGCCGGAGGCACCCTCATTTGGAGGGCCACACTCAGAACTGTCGCTCGTAAGTCCATCGAACACGAACCTCTCGATCTCGCTACTCGAATTCGAAGAGTTACTATCTCCGGCGATATTCGCGCTCATTGGCCGCCCTGGGGCCATCGTTCCAATACGTCGGCAGTTCGCTGATGAACTCTTAGGCGCATCAGAGCAGTCGAAGCTGTTCGCGAGATTGGAGGCGGGCGTCAGAGGGCGGCGAGTCTACTTCTGCACGCCACGGGCTCTAAAGTCCCTCGAGCCAGGTACGATACTATTCTTTTACGAGTCCTTGAAGAACGAAGGACGGGGTGCCATCGTAGCGTGCGGGCGAAGCGTGGAGACGTTTATCAAGGAGAAACCGCAGATCGCGAGTCATCTCCGCGCACAGGGTGTACTCGGAGATAATCAATTGCAGCGTGTTTCGCAGCAGGTTAGCGTAGGAGTGCTGGTCTTCGATTCTGTGATGAAGTTTTACAACAGTGTAGGGCTTGCGAAAGCTCGCGAGTTGGGATGCGTTGACGGGAGGAACCTCGTTACGGCGCAGCGAATCGACTCGAGCAAGGTTGGGCTGCTTCTCGGGCTAGGGGAGCCGCGTGTTTAGCGATATTCTTATTTCCTTGGACGTCGAACACTGTGACAATCTGCTGAGTGGAATCAAGACCGTGGAAGTCAGGCGTCGTCGTCCGAGAATCGGCCCGGGGACAAGAGTCTGGATATACTCCAAGATTCCGCGTGCCGCCATAGACGCTGTTGCGGTTGTTTCCGAAGTCCGCGAGGGCTCCGCAGAGTCGCTCTGGAGGCGATATTCCAAAGAGGTGGCAATTTCGCGATCTCGATTCAACCGCTATCTGATGGGTGCCAAGACTGGATGTGCGATTAAGTTTTCATCTGTCGACGCGCTGCAGTCGGCACTCCCCCTCAGCGAACTGAGACGCGAAGTGCAGGGGTTCCATCCACCTCAATTCTTCAAGCAGCTTGATACAGAAGACAAAGCACGACAGCTATTGCGGCTGCTTGATCCGAGATCCTTTAAGAAGTGAATATCATGCCTTCTTGCCACGAACGTGAGTCTCATGATTTCCTGGGCGAGCGCGAGCAAGTGGACCGGACCATCTGGCATGGCCAACAGAATCCGCTTCACGAGGGCGGATGAAAACGTAGAAACCGACCACCCCGGCATATACTCTTAGTATGACGTTCGAGGGGTTACAATGACGACAAAACCGGCTTCCACCGGTGACGATTCCGTCATTGTTGTCACCTTTGATCCAAGTCTATCTGCACACCAAATTGAGGCTACACTAACGGCCTTTGCAAATTATTTCAGACAATGCGGCGGAATTGGGCTCCCTGCAGAGTTCGAACCCCAAGAGGCCGTAACAGAGGAGGTCCATGCGTAGCCAAGGACCGCGTCTGCTACGTCGCTTGCTCGTGCGCATCACGCCACAGTTTGCCGAAGATTGGGCAGGGTTCGTTGGGAAGCTATTTAGAGGGGGCGCCAAGAAAATCGACGCCTACAATCGCGACCATGTGAAGATCGGCGAGAAGGTTGACGAAGCTCCCGACATGCTCTGGCGAGCAGCAGACGGCGCAACGAGCATCCAACATGCTCAAGCACAGGCCGCCTATTCGCAAGCGGAGAACAGTCGCATCGACGCCGAACTCAAAAAGCGCACGTTGGAAGCCAGAATGCGGCATGAAGAAGCCGATGCGGAACGGGCTGAGGCGGAGGCCGGTGTGGCGAGGGTCCGCGAGATTCAGGCCCGAATCGAATTGGTCCAACAACTCAACGCCATCGGCGTGAAAGCAACCATTGACCCCAAGGCTTTGGGGGCCATGCATCTATACATCGACCCGTTGCCGAACCCTCCATCTCTCCAGAGCGGCGACTTGCTTGACAACGATGAGGAGACCATCATGCAAGGCGACATCACCGATATCGTTGCTCCGGAGTTCGGCGCGAATGTCTCTACGATGACGCTGACACGTTGGATGTGTTCGGTCGGCTCTAGAGTGAAATATGACCAGCCCATCTATCAGGTCTCGACAGATGTGGTGGATTCCGAGATTCCTAGCCCCGCAGATGGAGTGATCCTTGAGGTGCTCGTGGACCGCGGCGCAGCATTTGCTCCTGGAACGGTCGTTGGCAAGATCCTCTCTGACCCCTATGTGGATGTCGAAGGCTAGCGATGTTTACCTGTTTACCAGTGCTACGGCGAGCACGTGGCAGGAGTATAAGAGGAGTTCCCTGCGTTTTTCCGCCGCGGAGTTCTTCGCCAATCGCGTCAGCGTAAATGCCAGCGGTTCTTCAGGGAAAACTCGTTGATCGCGTTGAAACCCAATAGGTACTCCGTCAAGTGTGGACGGCTAAGGTTACAAACGAAAATATGGTTGACAAAGGTAAAGCTCAGCACAACATCGCCGCTTGCCATCACGCCCATTTCGTATTGGTAGATCCGGCGCGTTTCGAGGCGGCCGAATTCATCCACTCGTGACGATATCTTCAATCTGTTCCGGTGGGGGTAACGGCCATAACCAACATCCCACCGTCCGGCATCCGATCCAAACCGTGCACACGCTCGCGCGGGGTCGAAAGCCTCTCCATACGGATCGATGCCATCGGAGATGACTAGGAGTTCGAGGCCAATCTTTAACAGAAACCGGGCTAGGAGGTCAGCATATCCTTGGGGCGTAGTCACCCAAAGAACCTCACGCGAAAGTACCTGTCTCGCCCTATCGACATCGGTTGTGTTAGGAGCTACAACGAACACAGTGTCCCAGCATCCAGTGGAAATGAGGCTGAATCCGTCTCCCTCGTATCTGGGTAGCCTTCCCTTCTTGGTTGGTATCGCCTGACCAGTCCGCTCAACATTGAATGGAGGAGCGGCCAGGATTTTGGATTCGAGCTTGGAACCGAAGTACTGGTTGCATGAGTCGCAGACGAACCCTCGATCCAGTATCAGGTCGTCATTTCCCAATGACTCCGGAATCGGGTGTTCCACACGTGTAAATGCCGAAGTGGCCGTCGTGCGGCAGAACAGACAATCTTTTGGAGGCAGACCCATGAGCTTTGGCGTTTAGACGATTCTTGCATAAGCCAGCTACTCCCCTCCTGAGGAGCACCGGTGAAGCCAAGCCAAAACCTCAGAAAAGTGCGCCCGAAGAGGGGGCAGCAAGGGCAAACGGAGGGTCTAGCTCTCATGTAGAGTCATGAAACTCCATCGCCGCGGGCCGCCGCGAGTTACCCTGGGTTGACAATCGGTCGGCCCCGCCATCGACGCTATTCCCAAGCTGAAGTTTTCAACGGATTTGTCAGGACCTCCACGTTTGCGCATTTGCTTTTTGAGAGGAGCGGGATTTGCGGAGTCGGGGCGGCGGCGATACCTTCGTTTATACGGCGATACGGGGCTTTTCGCAATCTCCAGTTACGAAACCGACTTAACGAATTGCCACGACATTCGGCGTTGGCTTCTCCCTGAACGCCTCCTTGAGAATCGCCGTTAACCGCTCCTGCCGCTCCGGAACCCACGCGGCGTAGTGGCGGCGAACCATGTCCTCGGTGTCGCCTAGTAGCTCGGCAACATCTCGCACGGTGACGCCGGAACGTTCGAGAAGAATGCGCGCGAATGTATGGCGGAAGCGGTGGGGCGTCGGCGTCTCCTTCCAAGGACCGCAGAGGGTCCAGAGGCGTTTCAGTTTCCGCCGCCAGATGTCGGTCACGACGTTCATGTCCCTCGTTGCATGCGTACCGAAGATGAGCGCGCCAAGCCTCGCGGCCCGACTGCGCATGCGCTGCTGAAGCCACTCCGGCACCCAGGTAAAAACCTTGCGTCCGGTCTTCGTCGTTCGGATGTGGCATTCGCCGGAGGGCAACAGACGGTCGATGTGAAACGTGCACACGTCAGAGATCCGAAGTCCCGTATACACGGATACGGAGATAAAATCCTCCAGATCCTGGCCGGTCCAACCGTAACGGAAGGCTTGCTCCTTCCCGTAGCGCGACTGGCAGGCGTCGAACATTCTGCCCAACTCGTCGTCGGAGAAGGGAAGCCGCTCTTTGCCGCGAGTTCCGGAGGCGTGTCCGCGAGGCAGTTTTACCAATCTGGCCGGGTTGCGGTCGATCCACTCGTTCACAAGCGCGTACTCGAAGAACGCCTTCAAAATTCCGAGCTGCTTCGATGCCGTGAGTGGACTGACTGTCCAGGACTGGCGAAACTCTCGGATCACGATGGGCTTCAACTGATCGAGCATCACGTAGCCCTTGTGAGCCGCGTAGCCAGTGAGCTGCCGCATGATCAGGCGGTACTTCTTGACGGTGTTGGGCGCGGACGCCGAAATGTGCTCCTCTAGGAACGCCGTGATCGCTCGCTCGATGGTGACGGCAGGCGGATCGTCGCTAGCGGGGTGTTGCGGCAGGGGGCGGAACTTCCTGCGGGGCCGGAGCGCCCCACCCGCCGGACGCCTCCCACTGAGCCACGATGGCTTTGGCTTCGGTCCAAGCCCATTGCCGCGTGTTCTTGCGTTTGAACTGCCCTCGAAGAGTACCGTCCGCGTAGATCGGACAAAAGCAGTTTTTGTGGCCGCGTCGGAGCTCCTCGGCTTCGTAGGAGCGCGTGTCAGGCGTGTGGCCGCCCGCGCATTTTCTGCTGCGAAAGTGCCGTCGATAGAGATGTAGGGGCACGGTCCTTTTAATAGGACTGTAAACTTCATTGCCCACCATTGCCCACGGAAAGTGCGGCAATCCCGCTATCTTATTGAAAAGAAGATGGCGGAGAGAGAGGGATTCGAACGTTTAGGCCGCTTCTCTGTCCGTAAGTTATAGATATCATAATGCACTGAGTGCCCTGGATGCCACGGTTGCCACGCCGCATTGCCCGGTATTGCCCGCTAGATCGTCGCCGAGGAGACTCAAAAGGCATCGTCGCCGGAGAACTCTGTGTGGGGCGCTTACAATATTTTGCATGGGGCAAGCGCCGCCGCATATTGCGAGGGTCGGATATTTCCACTTCGGGCGAGGTTACCACGACCCGTTGGGCACACTCCGAGAGTGCCTGGATGATGCGCAACGACGCCATGGCTGTTTGTCGGATTCGTTGATCGTGCTTCCCGAAGGGTTCAACCTTGGACAAGGCTATTACGACAAGCGTTATGGCCGAGGTACCGAAGGGGCAAGTGACGTTAAGATCATTGCCGATCTCAAAGTGATTTCACACAAGTATGGGTGCGCCTTCGTCGCCGGGCTGATCGTTGCCGACTGCCCGAACGTTGCTCCGCCGCACAATTCGGCTTACTCGATAGACCGCGATTCCGACACGGTGCTCTCGCGGAAACACGGGGTGGATTCCAGTGCCAACTACACGCCATATCCCCAATACAGTGAACGTCCAGCTGTTTGCCGAAATGTTGCTGTCGTCGCACTGATGTGCATGGATAGCTATGAGGGCACAGACCGGTTCCAAGCACTGGCGGAAAAGATGAGGGAGGCCCACGCATCTATCGTCTGCATTCCGATGCATATGTCTAATGGCCTGGGCGGAGGCAATCCTGGACACAAGCTAACCTGCCGCTACGGATTAGGTGAGGCGGTGTGGATTGGGGCGAATTCGAATGTCGGTTGCGTGAATAGCTTCGTTGCCGACTGCGACGGAGTGATTAAGGAACAGGTCTGCGGTGGAGCCGTGGCGAAGATTGAAGTCGTTCCTCTGGCCGATTTGATCGCGAAGTCCTGATCGTCGCCTGAGTCCACAACATTCGCTGCTTCCTGTCTTCGGATGCCGCAAGTTTCCCTGGTGCTCATGAGATGTCCTAACGCTCATCCCGCCGGAGCCGCCCGTCGCATTTTTCATCCTGGTAGAACGGAGCGCAGGGCGCAAGGGCGCGCGGTTTGTGCGCGACGTGAGTGAACCCTTGCGCGCGAGCACCGTTCTGGCATCGGCCCCGATTTCGACGGAGGCTTTGGTGGGTGAGCGACTCATCCCGCTGGTGGGCTTTGAGACGCTCCAGACTGCCCGGTTTTCGCGTTTTGCGGCCCCGAGAGCACCTACTAGAAGAGAAACCACCATCTAACTATCTGATATAACTACATATAAAACCATCTCTTGCAATCCTGCTATGACATGGCATAATTGCACGCATGATTCCGCGCCGCATCCAAAGCACCGTCCAGGACCGCCTTAGCGACCTTCCCGCTGTCGCTTTGCTCGGACCAAGGCAGGTAGGCAAGACGACTCTCGCGCATGCCGTCGCGACTGGAATCAGGAGCATCTATCTCGATCTTGAATCTCTGGAAGATCAGCAAAAGCTTGCTGATCCGAGTTTCTATCTATCGCGTCATGAAGATGATCTCGTCATTCTGGACGAGGTACAGCGAATACCAGAATTGTTTGCGACCCTGCGGGGACTGATCGATCAAGGGAGGAGACGAGGAAAGCGGGCAGGGCGGTTCTTGCTTCTCGGGTCCGCTTCCGTGGATTTGCTTCGCCAGTCAGAAACCCTGGCTGGGCGCATCGCTTATGTGGAGCTTTCGCCTCTTGACGTGCTGGAGGTTGAAGCAGGTCAGCGCGACCAGTTGTGGAGCCGAGGCGGGTTCCCTGAAAGCTTCCTCGCGCGCGACGACCGGCGAAGTTTGGCCTGGCGTCAGGATTTCATTCGAACCTATCTGGAGCGTGACATCCCGCAACTGGGCCCGCGCATCCCGGCTACGACGCTGCATCGGTTCTGGACGATGCTTGCGCATGTACAAGGCGGCATGCTGAACGCCGCACAACTGGCTCGGGGTCTCGCCGTCGAAGGCAAAACCATCGCCCGATATCTTGATCTGCTTGTTGATCTCATGCTGGTGCGGCGCTTACAACCGTTTCAGACCAACATAGGCAAGCGGCTCGTCAAATCCCCCAAAGTTTATGTGCGCGACAGTGGCATCGTTCACGGCCTTCTGAACATTGGCGACCTCGAAGCACTCTTAGCGCATCCTGTCGCGGGGACGAGTTGGGAGGGCTTCGTGATCGAAAATCTGATCGCCGCCGCGCCTCCGCACACAACGGCGCTGTTCTACCGGACCGCGCTCGGCTTGGAGATCGACTTGTTGCTGGAAGTACCCAATCACGGCCTATGGGCCATCGATATCAAGCGCGGAGTCTCAGCGCGACCGGAGAAAGGGTTCTTCGCCGCCTGTGAGGACTTGAAACCTGCGCGACGTTTTGCCTTGAACTCCGGCAAGGACCGCTATCCCATTGACAATACGACCCATGCAATAGGCCTGATGGAAATGGCACAAGTGCTCGCAGACTTACCGTAACAGCCCGTTGGGCATACTTCGCGACTACGTACGTCGAATATCGGCGCGAAAAGCGATGGCCCTATAATCAAAACAACCGGCAGGTTTTATCCTTGGAACCCAGATACGACGTTGCGATTTCGTTCCTCTCCGCCGATGAAACGATTGCGGCGGCATTTCACAACGCACTAAGTGCGAGCCTTGAAGTTTTCTTCTATCCTCGACGGCAGGAGGAACTCGCGGGAACAGACGGTCTGGAATCGATGCGGGGCCCGTTCTATGACCAATCGCGCGTGGCGGTGGTCCTTTATCGCGACCGGTGGGGAAAGACGGACTGGACTCGCGTCGAGGAAACCGCAATTAAGGACCGGTTTCTGAAATTTGGCTGGCAGGGCCTGTTTTTTGTAATGCTTGACGGTTCGGCCGCTCCGCCGTGGTTGCCGCTGACGAATGTTCGCTATAACTACGCCGATTTCGGATTTGAGGGAGCGGCCGGAGCCGTGAAAGCGCGCGTCGTTGACTGCGGCGGTTCAATTGAGCCTCTGACGGCGCTCAAACGCGCAGAGCTGGCGAAGCGCGAGACCCAGTACTTGGGTGAACGGCAGCGATTGCGGTCAAATGAGGGCGCGGAATGCGTTCGGGAGGAGAGCAGGGCCTTATTTAAAGCTATCGAGAACATCTGTGCACAACTCAACGCCGCAGGTTCGTTACAAGTTGAATTTCAGTGCGATAGCAACCAATGCCATTTGCGAAACAAACAGGTTAGTTTGCTGGTCAATTTGGCGCAGCCGATAGAGGGAGCCAGTTTGACAGTTCGTCAGTATGATAGACGTCTCGCTGTCTTGGGCGAACGCCTTTTCTATCCCAATGGGGAGCCGCGTCGGGTTCGAGAGGTGGTGTTCCTTCCGGACATGAATCGCGCAGGCCAAATGGGTTGGTCCGAGAAGCGCGTGAATGCGCCAATTCTCTTTACGGATGCTCTGGCGGATTTTGTCGTCAACGAGTTTGTCGATCTCGCTGCACGGGCAGACCGTGGACAACTGACTCGAACCACTCCGCCGCGTCGAGCTATCCGTCATCGGTTCTTGGAAGATAGCTGAAGACTATCAAAAGATTTCCCGCGCACCCGCGGGGCGTTTACCAACCAGCTTCCTGCTGCCGGGCCGACAGTGCGCAGTCGGCGGGTCAATCTCTTGTGTAGCGAAAGGAAGCTGTTCACCGTCTGTGTCCTTGGCTTTACGCGTTCACGCCGCCATGGACACAAGCGGTGCTCCGGGCTCCCATCCCGGCATTCCCTGCAGAATGCGCTCGGCATTCTTTACAGGCGTGATGTGGCCGTAGTGATCTTCGATCATCTTTACAGATGTGCCCATCTGCTTTGCAAGGAAGTACACGTCAACGCCTTCCGTAAGTCGGAATGTTGCATAGGTGTGCCGGAAGCAGTAGGTGCTGCGCCGTTTTCCCGCAGAACTGCGCAGCAGACCGGAGTCGATGAGAAGAGTTTCCAGCGTGCCGTGATAAAGCGTCCGCGCCGTGAGGCCTTCGAAGGTCGTAAACACACGGTCGTCGTCCTTGGTGGCTTTGCTGATGTTACGGATACGCTCAAGGTAGTCCGCAACATTGTTTGCAGCGACAAGCTGTCGATACTTGCCTTTCCCACGAACATTCAAGATGACAAACTTGCGTCCTTGTTTGTCTGTTCGGATTGACACGTCACGCCAGCAGAGGTTTCGAGCCTCCGACGGGCGCATGCCAGTGTTGGTCATAACCAGCATGAAGTTGTAGGCGACCGTGCGCGCCCAAATATTGCTGGATGACCGCGTCTTCTTTACCCATCCGCGCGCGAAGGTGTGGAGCTTACGATATTCCTCCGGCGTGAATTCATCACGCCGATTCTTCGCCAGGGGAAGCCTTCCATTGAACACCTGACTTTGCGGGATGTACTTCTTCCGCGCCGCAAAGGCCACGATGGAACGGAACGTTGCCATCTCATCGCGAATGGTGCCTTCGCTTACCCGCCCCCCGGAACGTCCCTTCCCAGTCCTCTGACGCCACGCCGGATAGCTCTTCCATTTGTCCTCCCCGATCAATGTGATCTGGGCCTTACCGACATAGGGGTTAAGTTGCGTTCGGACATGGGAGTCCATCACACGCCAGCGGTGGAAGGTAATTTCCCCAGCCTCCATCCGCTCCTTCTGGAAGGCTAGGAAGTCCTTCGCGATCTGACTGAATGGCCGGTTGAAAATGGGCACCTCGTGCTTGATGCGAAAACGGAGGTCTGCGTCCTCGTCAAATGCACGTTCGCAGGCCACGTTGAAATCGTGCGTCTTGAGGGAAACCGTCTTGTACTGATCCTTCTTGGGGAGCTTGACGCGGCAATACCAGCGGTGATGCTGCACGTCCGATCTGCGGAAGACGACCAGTCCGGGCTTCAACACTTTCACGTCCACGAGGAAGGTCATCGCTTACGCCATTTCTGTGTAGAAACTGTGCAGATGAAACCACCAAGCTATTGAGATTTCGACACCTGTGTAGGGTCTGTGCAGGTGGTTGTCAAGGGCGAATACCTATGTACATCAATGGGTTATGATGACCCCTTCATCACATAGATATATTGGTAAGTTGGCATCCTATTGATTTCCTTAATGTTTTTAGCCAATTATTGGGCTGTGTAGGAGTTGTGTAGGCCTTACGGACTAAGTCAAGCGGGAAGAAACTTGCCGTGAACGGTGGTTGGCGTCAACGGATTTTAAGTCCGATACTGTGAACCGTTAAAGTGAGGGCCCTTGTATGCAAGCAGGCGATGGCGAGGTTACTTGTGGCCGTTTGCAACACAAGGAAGCGCACAGGAATTGAGCAGAGGCTTTCGAGGACCTGAAGGAGTCAGCAGCAGCTGACTAAAAATGCCTTCGCAGGCGCTCCCAAATCGAAGGTCTCGGGCACACTTTGATGATTCCGCCTTGGTCATAGCAAAACGTTCGGCCTTGGCGCTTGATCCGTACCGTCGTCGGTGTGAAATCTATTAAGCCATCTCCAGGAGCATTTCCCTTGGTGACGCTTCCGGTACGCTTGCCGTTGTCGTCGTATAAAACAACGTCGATCCCTTCCTCCTGTACCCTGGCAATCGCCATAACACCCCCGCGTTCGCATAAGTATATCAACGGCCGCAGGGGTGAAACCGAGGACATCAGGAAGCCGTCGGAGGTGCTTGAGTAACTCAAGAAGGAGGCTGATTGACGGTATGATCTGTTCAGGAGCCGTCATTGGAAGCGACTAAAATAGCCGCATGGATCGGAGCGGTTACCGGCATGAGTGGACTCGGATGGGATGTTTACAAATGGAAAACGTCCGGTCCGCGACTTCGAGTCATGGTACGTCTTGGCTTACGCCAGATCGGAGGCCCTCGCAGCCCGCAGGGCGAAGTTCGGATGGGCATTCGTGTCCAAAACATTGGCACTGGCGCAACGACGATCACCACCGTTGCGCTTACTTCCTACGATTCTTGGTGGAAACGAAAACGACTAGAGAGGCGGGACAACAGCGCCCTCTTGCCTGTATTGAATGGGGTCCCTCATAAAATTGGACCCGGTGAGCAGTGGGATGCGACCGTGATACAGACGGAACAGGTCAATGATTTGATCGACACCGGCAAGATGTTTCTGGAGCTCTATCATTCGACCGCCAGAAACCCGATTCTCTTGCACGTTCCACCCAAAGACTAATCGGTAAAGGATGCCTCGGGTTGTCACCCGCTGAGCCATCGTGTTACTGGATGGCCATCGTGGACGAGCATCAGGACTAAGGTTACCAATATAATGACTATCGTACAGATACCAAGAACCATGCTTCGCCCAATTGTGGTCTTTCGTTTCAAGCACTTGCCGTTGAGGCTGAATTCCTCTTCCTTTTGATATGCTGGTATCCGTTCAGTTTCCACAATTTCCCCCTCCGGCTTTGAAATTCTTGAATCTCGCGTTACACTTCCGCCCACTGCGTAAGATGCACAAAAAATCGTTTTGTTCTCATAAATTCTACTGACTGATAATGCGGGCCTTAGCGGAATTGTGCGTTCCCCGCAAAAGATGATAAGGTTACCGAGACTCCCTATCATCCGCTCAGCCTGGGCCTTCCGCTGCACTGCTGATCTCTTGCCGCGCTTCTTGGTGCTGGTACCGGGCAACTCCGCCAAGACGCCGCTGGGCGAGATCGCAGTATTTCTGCTCCAGTTCAATTCCCAGATAATTTCTCCCGAGGAGTGCTGCGGCAACGAGGCTCGACCCAGATCCGGCAAATGGATCGAGAACCGTCTCGCCGGGCTTGCTGAAGGCCCTAATTATCGGGCGCAGAGTCTCGACGGATTTCTCCGTCGGATGGCCGTGATTGCCGGAATAGTGCCAAGGTTGGACATCGCTGATCGGCTCATCGGGCTGGGCCGGGTGCCCTTTCGCCAGTAGGTATGCCGCTTCGTGAGTATAACGAAGGAATCGTTGGGAAGAAGCGTAGCTTTTGCTGAAGACGAGATGGCCTACGGGAGTGAACCCTGCGCGCTTCCACACAGCGAAGAAAGCATCGACGCGGTTCCAGCCATAGAACGAAACACAAAACGTATTCGGCTTCATGACCCGGAATACGTCAGTGAAGGCGTCGAGTACTGTAGAAGTGCTATCGTTTCGGATTGTACGGCCCGAGCGGTCCTTGTATCGGACCAGATAAGGTGGGTCGGTCAATACGAAATCGACACTGTCGGCAGGTAAAGTTCTTAGAATCGCGTGGCAGTCGCCTTGAATGATACGGTTGTACATGAGTTTCTCCCCTCTGGCGTTTTTTTTGACCACGCGTAGAGAAGAGCCGCGCAGGCTGAGGACGTCAGTCACCGGAGGGACACGGCCAGCACGGGGAGCGCGAATGCGCGAATGGAGCGGGCCGAGCCGTTGATTGGCGGACCGTGCGCGGCCATCGTAGCGGGAGATTGAAAAACACCGAACGGGAGCGAAGGGCGGCGCGTGGCAGTTCAGGACGACCGAAACGTGATGCAGTCCCTTCCTGCAAGAGATCAAAGTTGAAGACTTCTGCCGCCCACTGGGCGAGCTATTCTAAGGATGATCGGTCGGGCGGTCCTTCACAATTCGAGTGGAACAGGGACGTGGCGATGCTTCCTTCCGACCCGCAACGATTTTGAACCCATCGCACTGGATGCCGTACAGTTGATTGTACGTCTAGTATGAACGGGGCATACTTGGGCCATGGAATATCGAATTCGAACCCGAGTGGAAGAATGGACCTGCACCAAGTTCTGTAGAATCAACCTCGACGACGATTCAATCGCTGAGTTTCTTCTCTGGCTGTGCGACCATTCTCGCGAGCAAATCGATGAGCGGCTCAAGTTACGGCCAGGCGTGGAGTGGTACGACCCTGTCGAGAGTATTTGGATGTGGGACGCCCCACGCCATCGCACGGCAATGCTCCTCTGGTGCGCGGTCCACGATAACGCCAATATTGAGGACTTCCATCGGCGATTCTGCTTCCCCACGCCGTTGCAGGCTAGCAATTGCGGCCACATTCTCGCGCCAATTCAAGACCGGCTGAAGCACGTAATGGAGGGTCTCTCCTACCGCGAGGCGGAGGATGATCGGCTGGGTCAGAGCGACTGGGGAGAGAGATGGTGGTTACCGGAGAAGGAAACGAACTTCGTTCGGGAACAGCTCGCGAAGACTCATGCGGCGATTATCGAGCAATCTTCGGACTACGAGGACGCGGTCGCCTTTGGTCTATCGTATTTTGTGCGTCATGTGGTACAGGCTCTGCCCGTACCGTTGCATGATCCAGATCGCAATTATATCGGCGAGCGTTGCGGTCCTCATGGCCGAGTATTTGTGTGGGTCCAGGACACGCAAGGGAACCGGGTGCCCTTGGCGCATGCCGACAACCCGTATCGAGAGGCAGATGGCACGGGATTTGAATGGGGCTATGGAGGACATGGGCCGGGCTCGCTCGCCAAATGCATCCTCGCGGATGCCTGTGATGGCGACTTTGTACTTGCCGAAGAGGTCGACCGCCTGGAGGATGGTTTCTTTGAGGAATTCATCCTTCACCATCCCCGCGATCAAGACCTACAGATTTCTCGACTCGCTGTCATGGGCTGGTTCGCGAGCGTGGGGAAGCTCGCCATGTTTGAAGGACGGAGGGCAGGGGTCTCTGGCCGACTTGCAGCACATGAGAAAGAGGTTGCTGAGCGGCTCAATTTACTTGGTAGAATCCAAGACACTGGCGGACTCCGGTCACAGCGATTCGACATCGTGCCGGAGAATTTCGAAGCAGCACTTTATTTAGACCTGATGCGTATGCTAGACAGCGGAGGGATTGCCCTTCGCTGCTCCGGCTGCGGCCTGCCAATCCCATACGATCATTCTGGGCGCGCGAATAAACAACGCGCGCGGTCGAAAAAAGGTGAGCCCATCTATCATCCCGACTGCTTCGCTGACGCCGCGCGCGCCCGGAAGAGAGCTGAATGGCAACGGCGATCTAGTTCGCCCAAGTTCCGGGAAGCAGAGCGAAGGCGGGCTCGGGAATATCGCAAACTGTCGTAGTTCTGCGGACATCTGCTTTGTCTCCGCCTGTGGCTATCGTAGCCAAACAGAGGGTGGTCTAATGAAACTGATCTAAATAGGAGCCACAATGGGGCAGCGCCATCCTGTAATACTAGCCACGCGAACATTTTCAGCTAAGATGGCTGCAATTGAGTTCTTTAAGGACATGCTAGGCCGCTACCGTCCGGGTGAAACGATTAGCGAAGACGATCAGGCGGACCTCGCTACGCTTCTGGAGCGGCACGATGAGTACAAGCAGAAGGTTAGAGATGGCGTCGATCATTTTCAAGTCATGATGACCGAGCACGGCACCCCATGCTTTCGGATAATTCGAAGGGATGGAAGCGGCACTGACTTTTCGTATCGCCATTGCATCACACAGCGACCTCCATCAAGGAAGCAAGAAGTGACGGCAGCCTTTCGGCGCGTTGTTCGCTTTGATCTCTATAAAGCGCGTGACGAATTTATTGCCTGCCATCAGAGTGAGGATGGCACGATAATTTGTGCCGAAACAGGCAACCGCATCCTTCCTGATCAAGCGCATATGGATCATCGAGCTCCTATGACATTTGAAGTGCTCGTGACAACATTTCTCCAAGGCCGCGGGCTGTCGTTCGATGATGTTGCCCTCACCTCTGGTGCCGATGAGCAGGTGTCGCCGGAAGTCCTGGATTCCGTTTTATCTGCGGACTTTCGCCATTATCACGCGAAGTTGGCCGCCATTGATATGGTGGAAGCCAGGGTAAACCTCTCGCTGTCCGCCCGCAAGCGAATGAAGCCGACACGAATTCGCCTGGATGGGTAGGCGATAGCACTCGCGCCGGAGATTGCTCAATGCTTGGAGTCCGGCATAGCGTGGCGGGAGACTCAGAAACAGCGGTGGGAGAGCGGTATTGCTGCAGGTTTGCAAAGGGCAGTCCGCGCTGCGCGTTTGGAATTTTTGAAAGCAAGGAGTCGCTGTGAGGGTACTCCTACGATTTTTGTTCAGGAATGTCCTCAATGAGTTGCCTCATCTTGCCCAACACCTGAATCGCCGCTTCAGCGTCGAGCTGAATCCAGCCTTTCTTCTCCGTGGAAACCGGCAATTGCATGTAAACCTCGGGGATGTCATCGGATGGATTGAAGCTGATGAAATGTGACGGAACAAGCGTGAGCTCTTTAAATCGCTCTTCCGGGACTGCGTGCAAATGGAGCTTTCCCTTCTTACGAACGAAACAGCCGCGCAGTTTCTCTACCCTGGATGTGCCGACACGGTCTTTCGGGTACACGTAGGTATAGCTGATGCCTCGCCCGGCATTTTCAGCCACGATCTTCCTTACCAACTTTGACAGGTCGGAAGTCGCATCACCGACGTTGGAAAGATCAGGCGCGGCAACCCAGATATCGGTTCCGTCCGCCTGATGAGCTTCGATTTCCCGCATCAGGCGCTCGTCGCTAAAAATCCTAGGGAAATCTGATTCCTGGGGTGTCGAAGGTGTCAGCAGCGACGCGGCGGGCGTTCGCTTTGCTGAACTTTTCAGCATGTCGAAATAATGGCTGAAGGTTTGCACGAGTTCGTGGTCCTTGGACGCAAACACCCCAGTTGAAGCGGACCCAAGCCGACCCCAACCGAAGAACACTTCGTGGGCACCATCTTCGTAGTCCAAAATTATGAAGCTGAAAATCGGTGCTGCCAGGCAAAAGAATTCGATTTGGTGTTCATGCCCTCTCAGCGGGTCTAGGAGAAAAGAGTTAACGTACTCTTCATCCACTTTGTCTCCGAGTATGACTATGGCACGTGTGGAGCGCTGGTCACCACGCGCTAGGAATTTGCTAAACGCCTCACCGTTCTCCCGATAGTTGGCTCCATATCCCAAGGGTCTGGTTTCGGACCGCGCATGGGTATCGCGCACCCTGACCAGTTTTGGCGAGAGACTATCGGAACTGTACAGACTGGACAGGTGCTTGAACGCCTCGGCGTCTGTTTTAAAGTGCCGTATACTCGGCGGTAACTGGGCGGCCCGCGCTCGACCGGCGGCCCTTCGCCACAGATCTTCCAGAGCTTGTATGACCCCTGGGTCCGAAATGGGTTTCCCGTCAGGCGCAGTGCGCAGGGCTTCGAGGTCTGGGGCTGAATTCCATTCGGGATTCCAAATGGAAATCGTCTGCGCAGGGTTATCGGCCCATGTGGTCGCAATCACATCCATACCCCACCAAGGCGGGCGAGTGTGCGGTTCGCCGACTTTTGGGAACACTTGGATGGAAATGTCTGGAGATTGTTCATCTTCACGCCGCGTTCGCACGATTAGATGGTGTCGGTCCAGCCAAGCCTCGTATTCGTAGCGATGTTCTTCTCCATCAGAGTCCGTTGTGTTAGCCGGAAGGTTGACTCCGTGAGCTATCAGCCGACCGTCTAACGTGCCCGAGCCGAAGGTAAGAGTTTTGTGATACCAAGCCGGATTGCCGTTCGGGTCCTGTGTTAAGTGGAAAGCGTGTATCGGCGCCCGAAGCAATCTACGCAATTTGTGCTGGTCCGAGTTACGAGTAAACGCGACTGGCTTCTCGAGCTCAAACTTCTGCCCATCGACTACTTCGTGGCGTTTAGGTTGTACACTTTCGCCAGCTTGCGACGGTATGGACGGTATTGCCGATTCAACCGTCAACAGGAATTTGTATCCGTAGCCCGTGATTGTCTCGATAACGAGCGAGTTCCCTTTCTCGTCTTTCGGGTCAAAAAACAGCTGACGGATTTTCCACACGCAGCCCTGAATGGCCGAAGCCTCCGTTGAAGTCGTCGGTGGGTTTTCGCTTTCGAACTTGTCGGGCCATGCCTCTGCCTCGATTTCCGCCCATGACCGCTTGGCCATTGGGTGGTTTAGGAAGCAGCCAAGAACCTCCATAGTTTGATGCTCAAGGCATCCTACGGGCAGTTTCAAGTTTTTATATTGCGGTAGTGATAGCTTTACCTGCTTCCTGTCTTCGGGTGTCGGTCCCAAAACATAGAGCTCGGGGTGCTTGCCCGGTCTTACCCATTCATAGCGATGGCCGTTGAGATCGCTGAAAATGAACGGACCGTTAACCATAACCTGAAGAATCCTCAGCATATCATTTTCTTGGGTTGGCGGGCACCATTAAGCATAGGTTTTTCTGTATCTTAAAACCTCATCACCGTATACTTCTTCCGTTTGCAATGGATAGGAAGCTGCTCATGGTGAAGCCACGAACTTACAGTGTCATCGTGGCCCGTAATCGGGCGGGAAACTCGAACACGATCCTCGAACAATGGGAAGACGCCAAAGCGCCGGGGAAACCGCACCGTGAGTGGTGGTACGGCCCCGCCGTAGTGGAGCGCGACCTAGAGACCGGGGTCGTGACCTACGAAGCGTGGTGTAGATACGGCAAATTCCATCGTGACCGTAATAAACCCTCGGAGATTTGGCGGGACCCGTACACAGCCGCGATCATCCAAGAGGGTTATGGAAATGGAAGACTCAGGAAGCTACTTCGGAAGGGGCCTCCTGGGAACAAGCCTTTTCCCGCTCCTCATCTCTGAAGAACCCTCAGCAGCCTCCTGTGGGAAAATCTTTTTCTCCAATATGGCGTGCCGCATGTTTTCGGTGCAATGTGTTCGTATGTTGGTTTTCCAAAACGATCAGGCGAGGCAAACTGGCCCGGCCTCGATCACTCTGCGCGCGCCGGTGACCACCGACGCGTGCAAACCGGGAGCGGCCCCGTCCGCCGCTCTCTTCCATTTAACCAGCAGGGGGTAAAACTTCAATGTTGATCAGATTGATTGTGGTGATGGGAGGGATGGTGTTGCTGGCTCCGGCGACGCTCGGTTGGTTTGGGGCCAGCTCGCTGACGGCGGGGGTCGGTGTGGCGGTGTTGCTGGGCCGCCGGCCCAGTGTTCAGCAGCTCTTCCTGAAGGTGGGAGAGCCGCGGGCTTCCCAAATGGGCCCGGCCATGAGTGGCTTGGGTATGCGCGAGTTGACGGTATCGGCGGTTCTGGCCTTGGGGATTTTGATCGGCTATGTTCTCGCCAATCTGATCTCGGCCCAGCTCCACGCGGAAGTGATCGCGCTGGCGACAACGTTGACGTAGGCCAATTCGGAAGGAAGTACTCGAACATCAAGGCGGGCCATACGACATCATGTGGCCCGCCTTGCTGCATTGCTCCGACACATTTCCGAAAAAGGTGCACCATGACCTGGAGAAAGTAAAGCCGCCAGCGACGAGCGGTCCCGCCAAGCTGGGTTGAAACTTTGACTCCAGCGACATCCTTCGCGGCAACTGGGTTCTGCGCAGGTCTGAGCAGGGCAGCCGCTGGGAGCCCCCCTGAAGGCTGCGGCTGATTTTCCTTGGTCGTTACGGTTCGGGCTGAAACACTATGCGCAATAGTGTTTCAGCGGCGCTCGGCATACGGCAGAGTCCATCATAGCGCAGCCTGCCTGTTTTGAGTCGCCCCCTATTTGAGGATTCCCCTTGGCCGAAGGACCGCGCCGGGGTAGTCCTTGCTGATGGCTGAAACACTATTGCGCATTCTGTTGCACGGGGCCGCGCGGGCCTCCCTCCGGAGGTGTTCGCGATGAACCTTTTCGATGTCCACGGGCGGCGCAAGTACCTCACACCGGAGGAGCGGCAAGCCTTTTTGAATGCCGCCGACAACGCCGCTGATGAAGTGAGGACCTTCTGCGGCACCCTTGGCTACGCGGGATGCAGGATTTCGGAGGCCTTGGCGCTGACCGGCACACGGGTTGATCGGGTTGCGGGCGTCCTCGTAATCGAGAGCCTGAAGAAGCGGCGGAAGGGAATCTATCGGGCGGTGCCGGTTCCGCGTGTCCTTCTTGATGCTCTCCATGATGTCCACAATCTCGGAGAGGTTGGAGGTGGCCGCCTTTGGAACTGGTCACGGACGACAGCGTGGCGGCGTGTGCGTGAGGTGATGGACGCCGCATCGATCAGCGGGGCTTATGCGACTCCGAAGGGGGTTCGGCACGGGTTCGGCATTAAAGCGGTGACGTCGGATGTACCGCTCAACATGACGCAGAAGTGGCTGGGACATGCCCGGATCACAACGACAGCGATCTATACAAACGCGGTTGGACCCGAGGAACAGAAGATCGCCGAAAGAATGTGGGGCCATGCGCAAGCGTGGTCAAGAGCGAACAATAGTGGAGAAATCGTTCAGCACCTGAATCAGGGCTTGCTCCACCCGACTGAAATGACCTGGGGGACCGAGGAAGGCCGCTTCTTACCCCTTTCAGAACTACAGGCGCAACCGACCGCCGCGCAACCGGGATACGATCCGGTCGCGCTATTCGTCGGACCGAAATACGAGACGTACTACCAAACGAAGTGGGCAAGGATGCACAGCCGGGCCAGTCAGTTGTCCTGGAACTGGGCAGGCTTCTTCGGCATCTACTGGCTGGTTTACCGGAAGATGTACAGCTACGCAATTGTCTTTGGTGCGTTGGTTCTCGCATCCCTAGTTGCCACATTGGCCGGTTTGGATAGCCTCAGTCAATCGCTGTTTTTCGTTGAGGCGGGATTCAGCGCCGTTCCCCTCTTTCTTGGGAATTCGATTTACGAGCACTTCGTCCAGAAGAAGGTTCGCAGAATTCTGGCGCAGGGCTCCCGCGAGAATACGCCCCAACTCGTGAAGAGCGGGGGCACGAACGCTGCGGCGGCGATTGTGTTCATGTTGGTGTTCTTCATTTTTGGACTGGCCGCAACATTCGCGAACAATTGGAAAGCGTACTTCGGAATTCATCCGCAGCAGATCGAAGGGCCTGGCGTGACGGAGGTGAACCCGAAAACGACCCCTACGTCTCCGCCTGAAGCTGCGCGGGAAACGCCGCATTCGTCAGACCGGTTCGATCCGGACCTGAATGCCACCTGGGTTGATGACCCGCAGCTGGTCGAAAAGTACGGACCTTACATCTCGGATACTCTGTCCAAGTTTCCGACCATGCTGGACCCGGTCCGTCAAATGGACCCTGCCTTCGAGGCGAACGACGTGGGCACCGTATCCCCGCCGAAGGTGCTGCGTCTGCGCGATGGCCGCGTGCTCTTCATTGCGGAGGGGTGCCGTGCCCATGCCTGCCCGGATTATCGCCTCATGATCGTGATCGATAAACAGAGTGCGGAAATGTTCTTCTACGAAAACGGCGAGGGCGACGGCGGTGTGGCTGGCGCTGCGGCGCGCATCGAGAGACAGCTCAAGGGCGAACAGGTGAATTCTGACGCATGGGAGCGTTTCTCGGGTCGTGAGGACCCGGTTATTCGGGCGCTCCTGCGGAAACTGTGAATCGCAAGCGAGACTTATGCATCTCGAATTGCAGATGCATAGAAAGGAGGACCCATGGATCAAGACCAAGCAAGGCAGCAAGCCCAACGCGAGCATGACTGGAATCAAGGCCCGGCTAACACCAATAGCTGGGACGCAAACACCAGAAACGCCTATGAAGCGGAACGCGAGCGCCTCCGCCAGCAGCAAGACCAGAAGAACGGCTGACGTTTGCCACGGCATCACCTTGGCCTCAAAATTGCCAACGGTCGCGATGGAGGCTATTTGGGTTTCGGCTCGGAAAGCCCCATCGCATTTCCACGACCCCCGTTTTCCGGCTTGGTCTGCGGCACAGGAGCTGGCTAGGAACAGCAGCTTAGTCCTGCGGCAGTCGCGGAGGCTTATGTCGCCACCTCCGGCTGCGCATCCGGTCTAGTGCTTCACGAAAATAGTGCGCCGGACCCGAGCCGAAACGTACCCGCATAACAGGCTGAACAACCACCGCCGCCGCGGTGCGGAAAGCGCGCCCTATTTCTCCTGCCCGTTTCACGCTGCCTCGCACCCGAGGAAGCGAGGAGAGCTTCGTAAGCTGCCTCATCACCTCGCGAAACGTTTTGCGCAGGCAGCTCGTTAGTGCTGCTTCCCTGGCGCGTTCTGGTTGTTGCCGGGGACTTCCGCCATCCCCCCGGCTTGCTATCGTTCCCGCTCGTCAGGAAGTGGTTGCCGCGCCGCTTCGCGCTCTTGAGCCTGACGGGCCTCTGCGGCATGTCGTTCAATCAGTTTGGACACGTCAATCGTCCGATCAGTCTCCGCTTTACGTTCCCGGGTGGCAACTTCGCCATCGATCTTTTGTTCCGGCGTCAACTGCGGCGCGAGAATGGATTCGAGCGCCTTCGCAACTCCATCGGCAGCCTTACCTAGGGCGCGGATCGGTCTGCCGCTGATTCCGGGAACTGTAATGCTACGGTTGCTCCTCCACGGCACCCCAAGTCTGGGTTGCGGAGCTTTGGAGATCGGGGCACTAGTCGGGATGAATTCCGTAGGTGGCCGTCCCGGTTCCGCGAATTTGCGCTCTGTCTTTTCCTTGTCGATGGCGGCTTTAGAGAGAGCATCGTGCCAACGACGTTCCTCTCGGTCGGGGTCGGGCATCCTTCCATCGAGAACGGTGTGCCGTTCTGGAATCAATTGGCGCGCTTGCTCGACGGTCGGTAATGACCCGCGGTCAATGTCGGACAGCCTCACGCGAATCTCTGACGCGGAGACGCCCAGAATCCGTTTTCCCAAAGCATAGAGTCCTCCCGCAGAGTCCAGCACTAGGAAATCACGACGGTCCCCTTGGGCCAGCGTCAGGGCGTTTTCGGCCAGGGCGGCCTGAAAGCTGTGACCACAATCGGCACGTTCCCAGCATTCGCGGATGGTCGAACGTACATCGTGGAGATCGACGCCAAGACGCCGCGCCTGCTCGAATTCATCGCGCGTCGGAGCTTGAGCCGGGCTATCCCGCTCGTTTCGAACGCGGGTGAGATCGAGCTTTATTTCCATTTCGCGTGCGACTTCTTTTAGGCGGTCCTTGAAGAAGGGAAGGGCGCGCGCCGTCATCGTCTCTTCATCGATCCGGCTCCACGCGATATGCATATGTTCATGGCCCGTTTGCTCATTGACATGAAAGCAGATCGCGCGCAGCTGGCCGGTGAGTCCGAGCTTCGATTCAATGCGGTTTGCAACGCGCAGCCATGCCTCGCGCGAAAGCTCTTCAACATCGGGGTTTCGAACCTGCACGTGGAAAAAAGGCTGCTCGCAGCGCGTGGCTTCGGCCATCACATGGACGGAGCGAAACGCCTCACGGATGTCGCCTGCTGCGAACCCGATAAGTTGCCACAACTCGGCACGCTCGCCTTGTTTCCCGGTGACCAGATAGCGGGCAAGCTTCGCTCCGTTATTGTGCGCGGTCCCCTTGCAGATCATGAACGCTCCTTGCGTCCGACGATCTCCAGAATCCGAGCAACGGCAGCTCTAACCTCTTCTAAGACCGCCTCATATTCCCGCGCGGTAACAGGGGAGCCGCCTGCATTGAGGACGCGGGCGACTTGGTTCAGGTTCGAACCTGCTTTATTCAGGGCGGCAGTCGCGTAAGCGAGCGCCTCCGCGTTAACTGGCGGGCTCCGTTTTGCACGCGGCCCGGCGGAGCCGAGGGCGCATGCGCGGAGATAGCTCGCGCGGCTGAGGCCAGCCGTGCGGGCGTTATTGTCGATGAGCAGGAACTCCGCCTTGTCGCAGCCGACGCCGATCTTGAACTGGCGTCGGCGCTTCTGGCTGCCGCTGCGCCCCTTGGTGGGCAACGAGCTGTCGTGGGCCATCATACGCGCACCGCCAAAGGTGCGGAAACGGGCACAGTTTCCGCCGCGGCGTTACGCCGCGCTAGGGAAGGATGCAACGGAAGGGATTTCCCTTCCTTGCCAAGTTGGAGAGCGACGACAGAGTGCACGTAGGCACCCTGTCGCGCGGGGCGCGTGGAACACGCGCACAACTTGCTGCCCGGTATCGCGACATGAATCATCAGCTCAACAAACCGAAAACCCGTCCGGCCTGCAACCCAATAGTTCATATGTATGCAGACGCAACTCCGATACTTGACGATGCAACAAACAGGGGTTCCTGGTCAGGCGGAGCGAAAAGAAGCGACGGAGCCGGTTCTTTTCGCAAGTGTTAGACAGAAAAAGCCCACCGGAGCTTAGACTCCGGTGGGCGATGGGTCCTAATCGTAAGACGGCTCAGTCTCGTGATTCAGTCTTAAGTTTTACGATTTCGGTGTGAGCCCAGTCCGCGATTTTGGCGACGAGCAGTAGATCGTCGGCACGAAACGTGTTCGTGCTTTTCCAGCTTCCCGCGTCGTCTTTATACAGGCGGTCGATGGTAGCTGAGTACCATGAGTTTTCGCCGCTCTGGTTGACCCAGATGGCCGCCGTGACGGGGAACAGATTGAGCTTAGCAACAGGCTGTGATGGAGACATAGATTACCTCTTTCGTTCATGGGCTGCATGATCGCAACCGATGCGATTCCCGAGGCGCGCCTTCGCAGGTGGGACGGTCAAAAAGCGCGTAGCGGCATCGCAGGAATCCTTGTTGCGCGAGGAGGCCGGGTAGGACCCGGCCAAGCACGCAACAAGATTACGAGGAGCGACCTTTTGATCGAACCGCCGGGTGCGCTAGGGTTTGCATCGGCTCAGGCCCCGCGGTCATGAGGGCTACGAATAAATGAGGCGTATTCACACTCGCATCCGTCTGTGCAGGCGTGGCGGGCTCGGATGCGGCTACCAACTTTGAACGGCTCTGGCCCGTTAGGTCAGGTTCGCCCTACCGTTGTATGAGTCCGGGCCGGAATCGCTTTCTGGAATCCCCCGAATTTATCAGGAGCGCGCTGGTGTGCTTGGAGCGAGCATCATGGCTTGGTGAGCTCCCGCGCCGTACCTTCGTCCGTTATCAGGACATTGAAGAGTTTTCCTCTAAGCGCCGCTTTTAGCCCGGCGACTCTTGAAGGGCCCGCCAGCACTACGACTTTCTTGCCGTCCTCAACCATCTTTTTGTAGAAGGCAACGCCGCCGAGGCCGGAATAGTGACCGGGCGTTAGGAAGAAGCGCCAGCTGTCTTTGCTAATCGGCTTCCCGTCCGGATCCCTCGGCGTCTCGGTCCCTTCGCTGTCAAAAAGGCAATACGACATATCGGCAACGGCACCTTGCCGCATCAGATCATCCAGGGTTACCGCGGGAGCTAGCAAATCAAGCATCGTCTGAGGGTCTGTTTCCGGTGAATCGAAGGAGAGGAGGCTCGTGAACGCGACATCGAGATTGTCTAGCGCGCGCACCACGGCCTTGACCTTGGGATTATCGGCGAGCTGTTTCAACTGCGCCCTGAAATACTCGGCGACCTGTCCCTTGGCTATCTTGGGAGCGTAAGGCGTCATTGTTGCAAAGCGGCACCGCCGAGGCTGGCGTCCGCATTTGCTCCAGAGCAGGGACGCATTGATACTGGCATCGGGGTGGGTCGGGCTATCCCCGGTGTCCCCGCGTCCCACTACCATCAGCGCGTGAACATCCATGTTGCGTTCACGTTCCGGCAACGCCATGACAAACTCAAACAGCGTCTCGCCGCCGCCAATTCCAACGTGGAGCGGATTGTTATCCGCCCCGTTTATTTCCTCTAGATAGTCGGCGGCTGTAATCCCGATTCTCTGCAGGAGCGCCACGCGTTCTTTTTCCTTGGCCCGGGGGTCTTGCGTGGGTACCAAGGCTGGGACAACGAAGACTCGCTGTAGATGGGGAAAGCGGCGAACTAGCAGAGAAGAATACGTCTCTCCCACAGTCTCAGGGATGTAGATGCGAACAAGTTTTTGTTCTTGCGCTTCCTTCAAAAGTTGCGTCACCTTACGCGCGTCCATGAAGAGCGCCTTCGAGATCTCCAGTTTAGTTTTGCCGTCTATGAAATACATGCGGGCAGCGCTCCGCATTTGCGAAATAGTCCCTGCGTCAAGTGGTCGGGGCACCTATTCTTTGCCTCCTTTACGTGTCATGCCGGATGCAGATAACGACACAAATTGTAGTTTCTGTTGACAGTACATACCAACGTGGTAGATACTGTATCCACTAAAGCAATGTTAGCGGACTCCACAGTTTGCCGCAACCCGCCGCTTCTTAAGGAGCAAGCGCGTGCGGGTCTCCAGATGGTCAAGATCGTCCTTCGTCAAACGGCTATTGGGATGTTCCGGACGATGATCCGCCAGAAGTTCCTTCAGCAGCAGGACAGAGTCACGACTAATGAACACCCGGGAATCGATCCGAGTGGGCGGTGGAGGGTGCCTGTCGTTGTGCAGCGTGGGCAAGCGGAGCACTTCGAGATGGAGTCCCCATGGCGTTCGTCCCCGCTTGCACCACACGCGAAGGGTCTGGTCCGTAACGTGTTCGATCACGCGTTCGGCTTCGGTGAGGGTCAACCAAACTTTGCCCTCGGAATCGGTGTACGGAGGGATTCCCATCCGAGGAACCTAGCAATTTCAGGCAAAACCGCAAGCGCAAAATTCGTGCTGGGTTGGCCTAATCGCCCGTATATTTCATAGAAAACGAGGTAAAACATGGTGAATCACACATATTCGAAGCGTTCTGCGGTGGAGGTAATCAACAGCATTCATGCCTACGAGGAGGCGCACCCAAGCCAAGCATCAATGGGCTGCTACATACTACTGCCGAAAGCGAAGCTCCAAGCCGCCCCAAAGGCTTTTGCTGACTTCTTCGATGCTCTTATCGCAGCCTTCGGGGTTACACTCTGCAAGGCGAGGCTTATGGTGCCTGGTTGGAGAGTGGAGCTGGGCTGGTGCACGATGACACGCATCTGGTGGTGATGGTCTCCATCGGCCCGGACCAGGCGCAAGTAGCCTCGCTCAAGGACATCGTCGCGAAAACGGCTCGCGCTATTCATGAGCTGTCGATTTTCGTGGCAATCGGAACCTCGGCCACTCACTTCGTGTGGGCCGCCCCACCGACAGGAGAAGCGCCGCGCTAGGCGACGCTGGAGCAACCCTGGGGGTCCGCTCACGCTTCGCGAGTTGCGTTGAGCTGGCCCAATTCCGGGCTCCCAACAACAAGATGAAGACACTAAATACAATCGCCGACAAAAAGCTCGCCGCGTTGCTCCAACGGCAGACTGACATCAAAGCTGCCCTTAAGCAGGTCCGCGAGCGCCGCAAAGCCGCTGCGGAGCGCGATGCCGAGCGTCTTGCCTTGATCGTGGGCCGCGCCGTTTTATCGCATGCGGCGCGTAAACCTGAGTTTGATGGAACACTGCGGGCGGCGCTGAAGGTCACGGTTACTGAGGGCGAACGCGATTTTGCATTCCTCCAGAGTCGGGGTCTCGTATGACGATTCCGGCCCGTATCAAACCCTCGTTGTCCAGGACCGCGCGTACTTACCAGCTCGGCGCGGAGCTGTTCTTGTCGTTGACCCTGTTCCTCTACGTTGTCGGGTGCGTGGCCGCGAGGACTGCGCCCGGCTTGCACGGCTTCATCGAATTCCTCGCGTATGTATTTCAATTTCATCCGGTGCTCAGCGCCGGACAGGGAGGTTAGACCAGTGGCCAAGAAGATTACAAAGAAACTGATTCGGGAGCATTTCGGGAAGCGTGCCGTGATCAAACGGAAGCTGTTCGGGGACTTCCATATCACGACACCGGATGGCGGCGATGTGGAACTGAGCCAGACGAGTTTCAAAATCCACGCAGGCGGCAAGGATGTGTACCGCGCGATGGTGTCGCTCGGTAATGACGTCTGGGGCCGCATCACCGTGCACGGGCCGACCGAGCACGTGCTCTCGATGATGGCCCATGGAGAAATGGGTGGGGTGGATATCATCCCGGAAGTGCGGACCGGCGGCGGATTCCTGCGTTTCTTCCTGGTGTTTTTTGTCTTCGCGATTGCGCTGTATCTGAGCGAGCCGGGCGAGCGGCTGGGCCCGATGTCGGTGGCCACGCTTGTGAACCTCGTGATCTGGAAGTGGCGCAAGAAGGCCGAGCTACGCGCGGCGCGCCGCGCCGGTCAGGTGTATCGCGATCTGCAACCGGATGTTTACGGCAGTACACGCGAGACGACGCATGACGATGCGGTCAGGGGAAAGTGGCTGTGAACAACTATCGCATTCGTCTCGGCTACTTCGACACAACTTTCCGGGAAACCCTCTGGTATCCGCACGACTCGCACCTGATCGTCACTGCGCCCACGTCCTCGGGCAAGTTCCGTGATCTGCTCGCGGGGCTGGGAGGAACCTTCCAAGGGAGTGTGGTATGGGTTGACAGCAAGCTCCAGGCGGCCAGCGTCTTGGCCCGGCGCATTTCGCGCACGCATGATGTTGTGATTTTAAATCCCTTCAAGGTGCTGCCGGAGTTCATCGGGCGGTATCCGCACATCTCTTCCAATCCGCTGGACACGTTGGACCCTACCCTGCCTAGTTTTGGGGCGGACTGCGATGCTATCGTCGACGGCATCGTTACAGAACAGGGCCAAAATGGCGACAGCCATTTTCCGATGGCTGCGAAGGATGGTTGGTCCGGTGTGATCGCCGCACTCAAGAGGCACGGAGAACCCGAAGATCAGAATCTGGCATCGGCGCGAAAGCTTATCTGCAGCCCCGGCTTTTTCGAATTCTGCCGCGATGTCGCGGCGATGACCAGCGACGATTTCATCCGTCAAAAGTTGGGCCGCTTTACGCTCGCGAAGGCGGAGGAGAACCGCGAAGTTCTCGGCATTCTTTCGACGATGGCTGTTCAATCTTCGTTTCTGGGCAATCAAGCTATCGCGGATGTTCTGCGCAGCTCGGACTTCCGCTGGCGCTCTCTGAAGAAGCGCCCGACTTGCGTATTTCTCGGTCTCCCGGCGCGCTATTTGAGCACATGCGGCAAGTGGTTCCGCCTCATGGTGGCGACCGCGATGAATCAGCTTCTTTATGAGGAGCGCGGCATTCCTACTCTGCTGGTCCTCGATGAATTTGCGGCGCTGAATCGTTTACCCGTCATCCAAACTGCGATGGGGTTGGCCCGCGGCTTCGGGGTGCGTCTGATGCCGATCTTGCAGGACCTGAACCAGTTGGTTGGCATCTACGGACGGGATTCTTTCGAGACTTTCTTAGGGAACGCTTCTAAAGTTTTTTTCGCCCCTCAGGACCGCTTCACCGCGGAATACATTTCCCACATGGTCGGGTCAGTGGACAGTCGGGCCATCTCTAAATCCGTGAATGACGAACGCGGAGTGCGGTCGAACATTTCGATCTCCGCTGGCCAGAGGTACTACTTGGCCCCCCAGCAGATTCGCGAGCTTCCGCCGAACGAAATGCTGGTCATCGGCCAGGGGTTACGAGGTTTTATTCGCGCAGGTCGTCGCCCCTATTGGCTGTGCCCAGAACTGGGCGAGTTCGATGTCGACCCCTATCATGTCACGGAGACCGACCAATCCGAACGCGGCCTGTTCGGATGGTGGAAACGTTAGATATGCGCCAGAAACCAATCGACGCTCTGATGTTCGCAAGCCTTGTGGCGCTCCTCGATGCGGCGGAGGGCCATGAAGCAGAGGGTGCGCTCTATCGGATTCGGGAAGCGCTCAAGAAGGCCGGAAAGCGCTTCTATGAAGTTGTGGAGACGTCCGAATACAAGTCTGCGGCGTGGGAGGCATTCGGCCAACCAGAGTGTTTGAAGCCTCGGGCCGTGGTGGACACCGCCTCTCTCGAAGCCGAGCTCTCCCGTGAGCGTCAGCGACGTCTGGAGGCCGCGCAAGACTACGCCGAAGGTCTCCGCAAATGCGCCGACGCGAACGAGGCGCTGCGGTCAAAGATTGCAGAACTGGAAGCGTCTCATCGTTCACGCCCCGCTGGCGTGGCGTCGGAGGATTCGGCGGTTTCACGACGCGCGTGGTGGCAGGTGATCGTCGCCGCCGCAGCAATCGCATATGCGATCACGGCATTGCTTCATTAGCACACTTCATCAGGAAACTATGGCGGACGACCCTAAAATAGACCTCTCCAAATACGTGAGACCGCTCCCGGAGAACGGTGAAGTGTGCCGTCAAATCACGCCGCAGCGTGAGACCCGTCCACAGGCTGAGAAGGAACGTGCACCCGATTACTTCCAGCGCACTCAGGAGCGCGAGGGCCGGAGCGAGTGGAGCGGCGGTTCGGCGGGCGGCGGGTCCTGGGGTGGGCGCTCCCGCTAGCCCCTGCATGAAAAGTTGAACAGAACGGATGCCTGTCTATACTGAGCCACGAACGACGCTTCCCGGATACGGGGATACCGCCTTTGAGCCTCATTACAGGATTGGAGATCTTGTCAAGCTGTGGAAGGTCGGGCGTGAAACGGTCCGGCGGCTGATAAAAGACGAGCCTGACGTCCTCAAGTGGGGATTCCGGCGAAGCCGAACGCTCATTCCGAAAGGAATCCGAACGGCATTCCGGGATGATCCCGAACACCATCGGAGCGTAGCGACGCTGGCACCTCGATTGTGCAGGAAGTGTTCGGCTTCGTCAAGAGAAACCTGTCCGGAGCAAAGCGGAGGAAGGATGCCGCTAGCGGAGAAAGGGGTGCGGGGAAAGGGGCGGCAGCCCTTGTCCCCGCCTCAGCACACAGTCACCTGGAGCGCGTAAGCGCTCCATTCGCCAGGGTTGTACGATCAGCTCTTCTTTCGGTACATCTGTTCAATAATGCGGCGGAGTTCCGGGTTCTCAACTTGGGACAGTGCTGCTTCGGGGTCGAAGCTGCCCACACTCGGTGAACCGTCGTCACGTCTGCGCTGTTGAGAAGTCCACTCCGCTACCTTTTGCATACCGCGATTTACTTCATCCCAAGCGATCAGACTCTGCGGGCCCAACCACGCACGAAAAACATCTGGAGTAAAGCTTCGATGACTGGCGATATTTTGGATATCTTCCAGGAGCCCCA
>DASYET010000005.1:0-100841 GCA_036498815.1 Bryobacteraceae bacterium
GCTGGCATTCTACCACTGAATTACTCCCGCCCGAGAGCATCCAGCCTCAATATATCACAGGCTTCCGGCGAGGTGCATTTGCGTTCATTTGCAAATCCATATACATTGTGGAGAGTCCCTCTCATGCTGCGACTCCATTCCCTTTCTTGCATTGCCGTGGTGGCGGCCATCCTCCTCACAGGCTGCTCGCAAACTAAGTCTGCCCGGCTGGATTACCAGATGGGTGAAAAGATTCCCGTGGGATTGCTGACCTACGACATCGTCCAGACCAGTTGGAAAACCCAGTTGGGCGAAGCTTTCCAGGTCCGCTTTCCCCAGAACCGGTTCCTCCTGGTGGACATCTCGGTGACCAACGGCGGAGGCAGTGACATATCGGTCCCTCTCTTCACGTTGGAAGACGCGAATGGGCAAAGCTATCCGGAAGCCTCCAGTGGGGAAGGCGTGGACAACTGGTTCGGGTTGCTCCGGAACATCAGCCCGGCGCAAACCCAGCAGGGCCGCTTGGTTTTTGACGTGCCGTTGACCTCTTATAAGCTGCGCATTACGGATGGCGGGGGACCCGGCGAGGAAAAATTCGCCTGGGTCACGATTCCGCTGCGGATGGACGTCGACAGCACGGTACAATCGCCCACACCCGGCACGCCGGTACAATAGAAGGAGCTATGCTCCGCGGCGCTGCTCTCGCGCTTATCGTAGCAACCGCGCTTCACGCGGCGTCCTTCACCGTCGGACGGATGTCCCTGCATCAGTTTGAAGACGGTCCCATCCTGCCCGTTGCTTACGAATTTCTTCCCGGAGAAACCGCGTATTTCAGCTGCCGCTTGGCCGGGTTTCAGGCCGATAAAGCCGCCGATCCCAACAACGAGACGCAACACGTGAAGCTATCGTGGCATATGGAGGTTTCCGATCCCGCCGGAACGCTCTTGCAGAAGCCTGAGACTGGCGTGATCGAACACACTCTGCTCGCCGAAGATAAGGACTGGTCTCCCAAATTCCTTGCCACCTTCGTCGTGCCCGCTTTCGCCCTCTCCGGCGACTACCGGATCTCCGTCAAAGCCCGCGACGAACTCGCCGGGACCGATGCGGCCGCCGAGCTCGTATTCCACGTCAAGGGCCACGCCCTTGAACCGAGTTCCACGCTCACCGTGCGCAACTTTCTTTTTCTGCGCGGCGAACAGGACACCCTGGGGATGCGCAACGCCGTGTATCATCCGGGCGACACTTTATTCGCACGCTTCGACGTGACCGGCTACACCTTCGCGCAGAACAATCGCTTCTCCGTCACCTACAGCCTGGCCGTGGAGAACGCCGACGGCAAGGAGCTCTTCGCGCAGCCCGAGGCGGGCTCCGAAGCCAAAGAGTCCTTCTACCCGCAACCCTACGTGCCAGGGACTCTGAACCTGAACCTGGACAAGAATGTGCCCGCCGCCCTCTACACGTTGGTCGTCACCGTGAAGGACACCCTGAGCGGGCAGACGGCGGAAGTCCGGCAGCCCTTTAAGGTGGAGTGAAGGCAAGGTGGAACGATAGGATTGGGCCGATATGGTATATTCGAGAATAAGAATATACGTAGAGGTGCTTCCTTCGCATGCAAGACACGCTCCGGCAGTTTAAGGCGGATTTTTTCCAAGCCCTGGCCCATCCCACCCGAATCGCCCTCGTCGAACAACTGCGCGACGGCGAACTCTCCGCGGGCACGCTGATGGACCGCCTGGGACTGGAGCAGGCCAACGCCTCCCAGCACCTCGCGGTGCTCCGCACCAAGAACATTCTGGTCAATCGCAAGACCGGCAATCAGGTTTTCTACTCCGTGCGCGACCCGCTGATCATCGAGGTCCTCGACATCATGCGGCGCTATTTTCACGCGCATCTGAACGAAGCCCTGGCCACCTTGAAGGCCCTGGACAAGGCCGGACGGACGGAGAAAGCCGAGAAGGCCCGCCGATGAAGCTCCCCGAGCCCTGGCTCTCCGAACGATGGATGCCCGAGTCTGTCCGTTGTTGGCGCACCTATAACCGGCAGGACTTCGGCGCGGACCTGCTGGCGGGCATCACGGTCGGCCTGGTCGCGTTGCCTCTCGCGATGGCTTTCGGCATCGCTTCGGGCGTCACGCCGCAAGCCGGCCTCTACACGGCTATTGTTGCCGGATGCCTCATTTCGGCTATGGGCGGATCGCGCATGCAGATCGGCGGACCCACGGGAGCCTTCGTGGTCATCGTTGCCGGCATCGTGGGCAAGTTCGGGGTCGCGGGACTCGCGCTGGTCACCATGATGGCCGGCGCGATGCTTGTCGTCATGGGGCTCACCGGCCTCGGCTCCGCCGTCAAATTCATTCCGCGGCCCGTCACCATCGGCTTCACCAACGGCATCGCGCTGCTGATCGCGTCCACGCAGATCAAGGATTTCCTGGGCCTCACCACCGGCGACGTACCCAGCGCGTTTCTTCCTCGCATGAAGGTTCTGCTGGAGGCCATCGGCACCATCTCCTGGCCGGCCGTCGCGGTTTCCCTGGCGACGCTCGCCGTCATGGTCGTGCTTCCTCGGCTGACCAAGCGCGTGCCCGGATCAATTGTCGCCATGCTCGGCTGCACCGTTGTGGCCGCCGCTCTCGGCCTCCAGATCGAAACCATCGGCACCAAATTCGGCGGAATCCCCGCATCGTTTCCGAAATTCTCGCTCCCTGCTTTCAAGATCGACCACGTGGTGCCCCTGTTCCCCTCGGCGCTCACCGTCGCGCTGCTGGCCGCGGTGGAAAGCCTGCTCTCGGCCGTCGTCGCGGACAGCCTGAGCGGCACGCGCCACAACTCCAATATGGAATTGGTCGCGCAGGGCGTCGCCAATCTCGCGTCTCCGTTGTTCGGCGGTATTCCCGCCACCGGCGCCATCGCCCGCACCGCCACCAACATCCGAGCGGGGGCTCGAACGCCGATCGCCGGCGTGATCCACGCGATCACGCTACTCACGGTGCTGGTCGCGGCGGCTCCGCTGGCGCGCTACATCCCTCTGGCGACGCTTTCCGCCGTGCTGTTCGTCGTCGCCTACAACATGGGCGAGTGGCGGGAAATCGCCACCATCATGCGGCTTTCGAAGGCTGATATCGCGGTGTGGGCGGTCACTTTCGCGTTGACGGTATTCGCGGATCTCACGGTCGCAGTGGAAGTCGGCATGGTCCTGGCTTCGCTTCTTTATATCTACCGAATCTCCCAAACCACTACGGTAGAGCCGGTGACGAAAGAATATATTCGCGACGGCCGTCCGCACATCTTGCAGGACAAGCAGGTGCCCTCGAACGTCTCCATCCTGCGGATTCACGGACCGTTCTTGTTCGGAACCACGGAGAAGCTGGCCGAGGTGACTGAGAATCTGGATGTCTATCCGACTGTCGTGATCGTGCGGCTGCGCAACATGACTGCGCTCGATGCCACGGGTCTGCACGCGCTCGAAGTCTTCGCGCAGCGGCTGCGGAAATCGGGGCGGACGCTGCTCCTCTGCGGCGCCCGCGACCAGCCGGCACGGTTACTGCACCAAGCCGACTTCATCGAGCATGTCGGCGAGCAAAACATCGTCCCCCACGTAGAAGCCGCCCTTGAGCGAGCCCACGAAATCAACGCAGCCTTCAGTGGCGTCGGCCCCGAAATGGCGGGCGACTTCCAGAACACGTCGATCTAACGAGTCACTTCTGCGCGACGCAGGTGAAGTTGGCCGCGTCGTCGATACTGCCCGAGCCCTTATAGGCCGCCACCTGCGGATAGGCGCAAATCGGACGAGTCCTGGTGGTCTTGCCGCCCTCCACGTGCGCGCCCACCAGCATCTCCGGAGCCTTGCCATGCTCCACCCAGTCCACCACCGCCGCCAACCATTCCACATTGCCGCATCCCGGTCCGCCGCCGCAGTGGAACATCCCGGGCACCGGGAAGAAGCGATAAAAATCGGTGGTTTCCTTCTCGCCCATGGTCTTCTTCGCGGCTTCGTAGTAGTTCACGCTCATCTTCGCGCTGACGCCCGGATCGGCCCAGCCGTGATAGTGCACGATCTTGCCTCCGCGCATCTTCACAGCGGTCAGATCCGGAATCGTCGCGTCGACGCGCAATCCCACCGCCGTCATGTTGTTGGCGTCCACATCGAAGTTGTAGGTGTGAAAATCCCAATTCGCGCCCTTGGGAGGATCGAACGCCATGTACTTCATGAAACTATCTGCGAGATTGAAACTATTGGCGAGCGACCCGTCCCAGCCACTGCGAGGCTGCGCGCCGCCGCGGCCGGCCGCCGTCGCGAAAGCCTCCCCGCCCGGAGGCATCCCTGGGAAAAGCTGCTTGCCCGCCGAATTCCGAGGCCCGTCGTAGACCTTCTTCAGCGCCGCGATTTGCGCCGGCGAGAAGCAGTCCGCCGTTTCGGCACCCGCGCATCTTTGAAGATCCACCGCCGGATCGAAGTTGCACTTCAGAGGATTTTCTATCAGCCCGTCCTTCAATCCATCCAGAGCGTCGCACTTCTCATACACGCCCTTCGCCAGGGCAGGCAGTTTCTCCGCCGCGATCTTCCCCGGACCGTCGCCCACCGCAATGAAATTCCAAATCGCCTTCATCTGGAGCCCGCTCAAGAACAGTACCGGAGCACCCACCACGTATCCGTCGAAATCCTCCGGATACCGCTGCGCCTCCATCAATCCCTGGCGTCCGCCGGTGGAGCATCCCACCCAATACGAGTAGCGAGCGTCGCTCCCGTAATACGAGCGGATCATCTTCTTCGCCAGCACCGCCGTCTCATGCGTGGCGAGATATCCATGGTCGATCACCTTGCGCGCCGCGTTCGGATTCGCCGCGCTGGCCAGCGCGAAAATCGCTCCCGGTTCCTTCTGCGCATCGTGGCCGGTGTCGGTGGACGTCGCTGCGTAACCGTCGCGCACCGCGCCATCCACTTGGGCCATGCTGAGGGTTCCCGCCCACCCGCCGTTGCCTTCCATCTGGAACCGATTATTCCAATCGGTAGGAAGCTTCACCACGAACTTAGCCTCGGGCCAGATTACGCCGCGGATGTCGCAATGCTCGCGCAGGTTCGCGGTCGCGGCTACCATTTTGGCGGATTCGATTTTGACGTCCGCGCCGAAGCCCGCCGTCATCTCCTCGCACTTCTTCACGGGAGCGGCAAGCGCGCTGGTCGCAATGAGAGCACAAAGCAACGTGGATTTTAGGGTCGCCATAGCTCCCTTATGATATAGAAAATGCCGGTGGAGCGCGGCAGGCTGCACGCGCATGGAACACGGCCCAGGCGGCCACGAAGTCAGACTCCGATATCCTCATTCCACAACGCCGGGTTGTCCCGGATGAAGCCCGCCATGAGGCCGATGCACTCCGCGTCTTGGAGCACATCCACCTGGACGCCGTTGGCGCGCATGTATTCCTCCGCGCCTAAGAAGTTCCGGTTCTCCGCCACGACTACGCGCGGAATCTTATACAGCACAATCGCCCCGCTGCACATCGGACAAGGCGAGAGCGTCGAATACAAGATGCTGTTGCGGTACGCACTCGCGGGCAAACGCCCGGCATTGCGCAGACAGTTCATCTCGCCGTGGTCGATGGCGCTCCCGGTCTGCACGCGGCAGTTGTGGCCCTGGCCGATAATCTTCCCTTCATGCACCAGCACCGATCCGATCGGAATCCCGCCCTCCGACAGGCTCTTTCTGGCCTGGGCGATGGCGGCTTGAAGGTACGGATCGTTGGTCATAGATTCTCCTCATCGTAATCGAGGCGCCGGTCTCGGATCCAACTTTCAAGCGGTACCATATTCAGGTGACCCAGCCCGCTTCCCCACTCCTCTCCGACGCGCGCATTAAACACGTCCGTCTTGCCGAGCTGCCTCTCGACGTGCGGCCCAAAACTCCCGAGGAAGCCTACCGCTGCCAGGAAGGCGTCGTGCAGGCCTGGCTCGAGCATTACGGCGGCGCCCTTATCGGTTACAAGATCGCCTGCACCAACGTCATCGCGCAGCGGCAGTTGAACGTGGAAGGTCCGTTCCATGGCCGCCTGCTCTCTGCCTTTCTTTTCGACACTCCCGCGCGCCTTTCGGCGGACCAATTCTTCATGCGCGTCGTCGAGGCCGAGTTCGCGTTTCTGATGGCGCGCGATCTTCCGCCGCAAACCGCGCCGCGCTCGCGCGAAGAAGTGGCCGCCGCGGTCACCGGAGTGGTCCCCGGAATCGAAATCGTGGACAGCCGCTTCGAGAGCTGGACGACCATCGGCGCCATGTCCCTGATCGCCGACAACGCCTGCAACGCCGCGTGGGTGAGGGGAAAACTCATCGAAGACTGGCACGGCTTCGACCTCGCCGCGCAAGCCGTGCGCCTCACGGTGAACGGAAATTTGTGGCGGGAAGGTAACGGAAGTGCGGTCCTAGGGCATCCCCTAAACGCGCTCCAGTGGCTGGCCAACAGCCTCTCGAGTGCGGGTCAGGGCCTCAAAGCAGGTCAATACGTGACCACGGGTGTAACTATGGAAGTCTATATGGGCGAACGCGGCGACAAGATCTCCGCGGACTTCGGACCGTTGGGGGCGGTAGAACTTGAGTTCTCCTAGCCCCAAGCGAAGTAAAATAGAGCCGGCGGGATTTGCCATGACCCGTAACTGGAACGAATGGGAAGGCCGTGCGGTTGGCGGCTTCCCGCTCCTGAAATTTTTGGGCAGCAGTGAAGCGAGCGCGGTGTTCCGCACCGAGCGCGGCGGCAAGCCTGCGTCCATCAAGCTGCTCCCGTTGACCGGCGAAGCGGCTGGAGCCCAACTCGCGCGGTGGGAAAAAGCGTCGACGCTTTCCCATCCCCATCTGACGCCCGTCTACGAGCACGCCACCGCCAAGACGGAAGACGGTGCGCTCATCTTCGTCATCACCGAATTCGCCGACGAAGTGCTCTCGCAAGTGGACCGCCCGCTCACCTCCAGCGAAGCGCTAGACATGCTGGCGCCCGCCTTGAACGCCCTCGCGTATCTGCACGGCAAGGGATTCGCGCACGGCCGCTTGAAGCCCGCCAACATTCTCGCCATCGACGATCGCTTGAAGCTCTCGGGCGAGTCTCCGCTGAAGATCGGCGAGCGTCACGCCCACTCCGCGATGCCCCAGTCTTACGATGCCCCGGAGATCGAGCAAAAAGGAGTCGGCCCCGCGGCCGATGTCTGGTCGCTCGGCATGACTCTGGTGGAAGTGCTCACGCAGTCCCGCCCCACGTGGGATGCCAGCGGTCCGCGCCTGCCCGAAGCGGTGCCGGAACAGTTCCGCGAAATCGCGCGCCAGTGTCTGCGGCAGGACCCCGCGCAGCGAGCCTCGGTTTCGGAGCTTTCCGAATGGCTGCAAGCCGGAGCAAAGGCTTTGCCCGCGCCCCGTTCGATGCGGCGCTTCCTGATCCCCGGTATCGCCACCGGAGCCGTCATCGCCGTTGGCGTGATTGCGATTCCGTATTTCGACAGTTCCGGCTCGAAGACTCCGGTGGCACCCGCGACGGCGACGCAAACAACGGCACCCGCACCACCGCCGGCCGCAGCCGTGCCGTCACTCGATTCCGTGCCCGTCGCGCCGCCGGCGGAACCAAAGCCGCCCATCGAGAAGCCCGCGCCGAAGGAATCCGCCAAAGCGACGGAGCCGCCGCCTGTGGAACCCGCGCCCGCGCGAGTCTCCCACCAGGCGTCCAGCCAAAATCAGGCGTCCAACCAGCCCCTGCCCGCGGGCGTGGTCCAGCAGGTGATTCCCGACGTTCCGTCGAAATCCCGCACCACGGTCCACGGCAAAGTGCCGATCATGGTGCGCGTGCAGACCGATGCGTCCGGCTCTGTGACCAGCGCCGTGGTCGAAGCGGGCAAGCTTAGCACGTATTTCGCCGACATGTCACTGAAAGCGGCGCGGCAATGGAAATTCGCCCCCGGCGAGCCGCACGAATGGATGCTGCGCTTCGAATATACTCGCAACACGGAGCATCCGGTCACGGTGGAAGCCACGCAGCGTTAGCTTACTGGACGCCCGGAGCCGAACCCATCACGAACCGCCCCTGATCCTCGGGATCGGCCGGAGCCCACCCCGCATCCAGCATCGCGTATACGTTGTACGTACCCGATCCGCTCGCGATTCGGTCCCCGCACTCCACGCGAATCAGGTTTCCCGCTACGGTGAACGTCATCGACTTCCCCGAAACCTCGCCCGCCAGATCGAACCCGTCCTCGTGCGGCAGGAAAGACAGCACGTAGCGCCCGAACCCCGGCACGTAAACCCACACCACCGGTCCGCTGAGCGTTTCCGGAAGCGGCCCGGCGTCGAACATGGCGCCATTCGCCTTCAAGTGCGGCGAAGTGAACGCGAACTGGGGATCTTCCGCATAGGTATCGTGCGCGGCCTCTTTGCGCAGCGTGATAGCCGATTGCATCCCCACGTGCAGATATTCCACCAGTTCCTGCCCCGTGGAGGAATCCTTGTACAACTCCACGCGCACCCACTCGCCGTCGTCCATGATCTGCGGGACCGCGAACACTGCGGGCGTGACCACTTTCCACTTCTCGGCAGGCGATAACTTCGCGTCGCCCTCCATCGGCGATGCGCTCAGCGTCACGCGATACTTGCCCATCTCCGGCAGCATCTCCACAGTCGCCGCGTAACTTGCGTAAACGTGCCGGAAATTGTCGCGGACATACCGCCGGGCGGTCATCTTGTTCTCTTCGCGATCCACGCTGGAGAATCCGGCGGTCAAGCTTTCCATGTAGTCGGTGGGCAGGCCCTCCACCCACGTCTCGAAGGTGACGCTGGGAACGGGGGCGTCCGGCGGAGGCAGCAGAATCGTGCGCCCATCCGGGCCCACGGCGACCCTCACTCCTTCGCTCGAAGCAGAGCGCAACTGCACCAGTGTCCGTAGCCGTTCCGGAGTCAGGTCGTTGGGCGGAATCCCTTCGGGTTCCTGAATAAAAGTGGTCTGCGCCGGCACCGCCCGAGTCCCATGCTGGTTTGGGGACGAAGCGCCCCACGCCACCGACATCGCGACAAGGAATGCGACGATCCTCACGATTCCATTATCCCGCAGTGGGGCAGCCTCGCAGGCTGCGGCGGCATCCGACGCAGCCGTTCAGTGCCCTTCGGCCTCCAAAAACCGCTCGGCCTCAATCGCCGCCATACATCCCGCGCCCGCCGCGGTAATCGCCTGCCGATAGGTCCGATCCTGCACGTCTCCCGCATGAAACACGCCCTTGAGGTTCGTCCGAGCCCCGCCGTGGGTCAAGATGTATCCGTCCGGATCCAGATCGATCTGCCCCACGAACGGCTTGGTATTCGGAATATGCCCGATCGCGAGGAAGAATCCATCGACATCCTGAGTCCAGACCCGGCCCGAGTCTGTATTGCGCAGCGTCACCGCCGTCACGATGTTTTCTGTCACATCGTGGAGTTCTTCCACCGCGGTGTTGGTCAGGAATTTAATTTTCGGATTCGCACGCGCCCGATCCAGCATGATCTTCGACGCGCGAAAATGTTCGCGCCGATGCACCAGCGTCACTTCGGACCCGAAGCGCGTCAGGAAGTTTGCCTCTTCCATCGCCGAATCCCCGCCGCCGACAACCATGATCTTGCGCTCGCGATAAAACGCGCCATCGCAGGTGGCGCACGAACTCACGCCGCGGCCGATCAGTTTCTGCTCGCTCGGCAGTCCCAGCCATCGAGCCGACGCACCGGAGGCGATGATCAAGGTCCGCCCCTCATACCATGTGTCTTCCACGTTGATGCGGAACGGACGCTTGGAAAGGTCGGCCTCTTGAACGGTGCCCCAGATATATTCGGCGCCGAACTTCTCGGCCTGCTTCTTCATGTTCTCCACGAGGTCCGGGCCGTTTATGCCCTCCGGAAACCCCGGGAAATTTTCGACTTCCGTCGTGAGGGAAAGTTGGCCGCCCGGCTCATGCCCGATGACCACCAGAGGATTCAGACCCGCCCGAGCCGTATAGATCGCGGCCGTGTTTCCCGCGCATCCCGACCCCAAAATGATGACGTTTCGCACGTCTTCAATCTTAGCAGTGGGTCAAACTAATTCTTCCGCCGCCGGATCATGCCCAGCATGATGAGTCCCGCTCCGGAGAGCGCCAGCGTGGCCGGCGTGGAGGTCACTTCGCTCAAATCCAGGGGCTGCACACCCGGGATTCCCGCGGTATCGAAGCTCACATCCTGAAAATCGGGAGCCGCCTCATCCAAACGCTGCGTCAGCGTGACGTAATGTTGGGGATCTTGGCACCACTGGTCTAGCGCAAGTTGCGGATCGCCATAAGAGAATTGCGGAAAAACGGTGGCATCGCTATCGTCCAGCACGAAGTCGATGCTGATCAGCGGTGTCGCAAATGCCGTGGAACTGACAGCCAGCCAAAGCAGGCCGAAGAGTGCCGCACGGGTCAGACGGGTCATTAGGGAAATTCCTCCGAGGAGAGAATCTCACGCGACCCGCGTTCGTTCGAATGGGCTAACGGTAATTGCGGTACCACAACAAGGGGGAGTACGAAGCCCCTGGAGGGTACTGATCCCCGTGCAAATGCTTGGGGTTACAGGGAGATGCAGCAAACAGTGGTGTCGGCGGCGGATCTGGCTGCATGCGTCAGCGCGGGGACGGCACGCGGCACAACCTCACACCCAAGACGAGAGGAAGTGATAGGTGAGAAACGCACATCCGTACGCGACAACGCTCATGTAGGCGAACTGGATGGCCGGCCACTTCCACCCGCCGGTCTCACGGCGCACCACCGCTACGGTGGACATACACTGCATCGCAAACGCGAAAAACACCAGCAGCGCCGCCGCCCCGGCAGGAGTCAAATCGCCCCGCAAAGCCTGCTGTAAGCCCTCCGGATGCTCGCCCTCATCCACGCCGTAGATGATCCCTAGCGTCCCGACGATCACCTCGCGCGCGGCCATCGACGTCAACAGCCCGATGCCGATCTTCCAGTTGAACCCCATCGGCTTGATCGCCGGCTCAATCGCGTGCCCGATCTGCCCCGCGAAGCTTTGCTCGATCTCCGGCGGCTTGCCGTCTTTGAACGGCGTGTAGGATAACACCCAGATCACCATCGCCACCGCCAGAATCACGGTGCCCGCGCGGCGCAGGAACACTTTCGACCGGTCCAGCAGGCGCAAGCCCAGCGACCGCACGGTGGGCCAGCGGTAGGGAGGCATCTCTAAAATGAACGGCGACCGGGTGCTCTTCAAGATGGTCGATTTCAACAACCACGCCGTAAGGATCGCCATTACGAATCCCAGCGCGTACAGCCCGACCATGGCCACCACCTGCGCGCTCAAAAAATGCCCGAAATACTTGTCGTGCGGAATAAACGCCGCGATCACCAGACTGTACACGGGCAGCCGCGCGGAGCAGGTCATGAACGGCGCAATCAGGATCGTCGCGATCCGGTCCCGCTTGTTCTCGATTGTCCGTGTCGCCATGATCGCCGGAACCGCGCACGCGTAAGCCGACAGCAGCGGAATAAAACTTTTCCCCTGGAGTCCGAACCGGGCCATGGTGCGATCCATGATCAGCGCCGCTCGCGCCAGGTACCCCGAATCCTCTAAGATTCCGATGAACAGGAACAGCACCAGGATCTGCGGCAGGAACACGACGACGCTTCCGACGCCCGCCCAAATCCCGTCCACCAGCAGGGACCGCATCCATTCCGCGTGCACGAAAGTCCCCAGCCATTTGCCGGACCCGTCGATGCCCGCCTGCACTGCCTTCATCAGCGGCTTGGTTCCCGCAAACGCGAAGATGCTCTGGAACACACCCCAAACCACCAGTGCGAACACCAGCGGTCCGCCTAGCGGATGGAGAAACATCGAATCCAGCCGCCGCGTCCACATCGGAGGGGCCGGAGCCTGATATTTAGACTTGCTGCTGACATTCGCCGCCCAAGCGCGGCACTTCGGAACGTCCTGAATAATAGGCAGCGAAATCAGCGGAGCCTTGTGCGGAACCGCGGTCGCTCCATCCAGAAATTGAAAAACTTTCTCAACGCCATGCCCCTTGGACGCGCTCACCATCGCCACCGGAGTCCCGAGTTGCTCGGAAAGCTCCTGCGCATCCGCCGTGCCGCTCCGCCGAGCCAGGTCGTCGGCCATATTCAAAATGACCAGCGTCGGCAATCCCAGGGAGAGCACCGGAGCCGCCAGCACCAAATGCCGGCTCAAGTTGGTCGAATCCAGCACCAGCAGAATCGCCTCCGGGCGCGCGATGTCCTTCATCTCGCCCAGCAGCACGTCATGGGTGACGCGCTCGTCTTCGGTCCGCGGATTCAGACTGTAGACGCCCGGCAGGTCAACCACGAAAACCTCGCGGCTGGGGTCCAGCTTGACCTTCCCCATGCGATGCTCCACCGTCACGCCGGGGAAATTCGCGACCTTCTGCCGCATCCCGGTCAGCCGGTTAAACAACGTGGATTTGCCGGAGTTAGGCGGCCCGATAATGGCCACGATCTTCCGTTTCGCGGAAGGCGGAGCCGGGAGCGTAGTGACCGCGGCGGAACAATCGTGGCAATCGGCCATCGAAAATACGTCTACTTTCCAGTTTCAACAACCGGCTTCAGAATCAGCCGCCGCGCGGTCTCCCGCCGCAGCGCGACCTCTGAGCCATCCACGCGAAACACGCGCGGGTCGCCGCCCGGAGCCGCATGCGCCGGAGTCACCGTATGGCCGGGCAAGAATCCCATCTCCATGAGCCGTCTTGCATCGTCTTCCGGCAGATCGATCCGCTCCAGCACGCCCTGCTCGCCACGCCTCAACTCCATCACATTCGCGGCGGCATGATGCCTGGCTTTCCGGCGGGCCGTTTTGAAACCCATTTGCATCTTGAATTGTATCAGGAGCCCGAAAGCTTTACTGTCAGCTTGTTGAAGCGTCATATCGGTGACAATCGGTTGCATCTGGACGTCCAAAGGGCTCCCTCGGATAACTTCAATCCCAGCATACACCATCTCGGACCGAAGTGGTCTTACTTCGCAGGGAAATTGGGTGAGGTAGCGCTGAACGGCGAAATCAGGGGCGTGAGTTGCCCCAGTCGCGGGAGCCAAAGAGCGGCTACCCCTTCGCGATCATGACTTCCGTGGACTTCACCACGACCCGAACCGTGTCGCCCTTTTTCAGCTGCAACTCCTCGGCGCTGGTGCGCGTGATCACGCTTTCCATAAGGTAGTCGCCTACCTTGACGATTACCTGCGCCATGATGCTGCCGATCTTCACTTCTTCTACGATGCCAGGCAGTTGATTTCGAGCAGAAAGAGCCATAAGTCACCTCGCACCCGAATGATAACAGCTTGCCTCGACCCTGGTCGCCCTTCCACCCCGTAACCTCTGCCCTTGCACCTCGTCTAAATACTGTCTAAGCTCATATTTACCCCGCTCAACCCAGGAGGTTTGATGTTCCGCAAAACCCTGCTCGCCGCAGCCGTCCTTCTGCTCCCCACGCTGGTCCATGCCGAGGCGAAAATGCTCCGCCATCCTACCTATTCCAAGGGCAAGGTGGCGTTCACCTACCTGGGCGACATTTGGATCGCGAACGAAAACGGCTCCGGCGCTGAGCGACTTACCGATAATCAGGCCCGTGACCTTCTGCCCCGGTTCTCGCCCGACGGTACCTCGATCGCTTTCTCCTCCAGCCGCGCGGGAAGCTATGACGTCTACGTGATTCCCACCGCCGGCGGCAAGCCCAAGCAGCTCACATTTCACTCCGCCGACGACATGGTGGTCGGCTGGAGCCCCGACGGCAAAAAGATCATCTTCCAATCCAACCGTGGCGACGGCGTGTTTCCCTCCGTGGGAACCCTCTACGAAGTCTCCGTCGACGGCGGCCAGGAGCAACCCATCAACACCGATTGGGGCTATTGGGGCAGCTATTCGCCCGACTCGACCAAGTTCGCCTTCAACCGCCACCCCAGCGTCTGGAATCGCCAGCATTATCGTGGCAGCTATGCGGCGGATCTGTGGCTCGAAGACGTAGCGGCGAAAAAGTTCACCAAGCTCGGCGACGAGGATTACAAAGGCAACTACCTCTGGCCCATGTACGGCCGCAACGGCGAGATCTACTATGTCGCCGACGAACTCCCCAACGAGAAAACCGTCAAGTTCGGTGGCCCCGAAGTGATGCAGAGCATCAACAACATCTGGAAGATTTCCGACAAGGGCGGCAAGCCGGTGCAGGTGACGCATCACACCTCCGGCAATCTCTTTTATCCCAGCATGTCCGCCGATGACAAAACCATCGTCTACGAAGAGAACTTCGGCATCTGGAAGCTCGACGTGGGCAGCGGCAAGTCCACCGAAATCAAGGTCGACATCAAGTCCGACCTCAAAGACACAGAAGTCCAGCTCGTCACCATCAACAATGAGGCCGAGTCCTTCCAACTCTCGCCTTCCGGCCGCCGCATCGCGCTTTCCACCCACGGCGAAGTCTTCACCATCGCCACGGACCGCGGCGAAGTGCAGCGCGTGACCGAGACCCCCTGGCGCGAAGAGGACCCGCGCTGGTCTCCCAACGGCAAGTGGATCGCCTTCCTCTCGGACCGCACCGGCCGCGAAGAAGTGTGGATCTCCGACGAGCTCGGTAAAACCATCAAGCAGCTCTCCGACGTCGATTCCGAGAAATCCCCGCCCGTCTGGGCGCCCGATTCGAAGTCGCTGCTGTTCTACGGCTCCGATCACAAGCTCCGCCAAGTGACGGTCGACACCGGCGACACCAAGATCGTTGCCCAGAACGACACGGGCGACCTCGATTCCGCGGAATTCTCGCCGGACGGCAAGTGGATCTCGTACTCCAAAGAGGACAAGCTCCTGCGGAGCCACGTGTTCGTAAAAGAGCTGGAGGGCGGGCCCGAGCGCATGATCACCTCGCCCGAGTTCCTGGTTTCCACCGGCGCCAAATGGACCGCGGACAGCAAGAAACTCCTGGTCTTGGGCGGCACCGGCGTGGCCGCGATGGCCGGCTTAGGCGGCACCTCGCTGCAACTCTACGCCGTTCCCTTCCAACCCGTCGATAAGAATCCCGATGATCGCGATATCGACACGGAAGCGCAGGCTAACGCTCCGCCCGACATTCCAACGGGCCGTGGACCGGGCGGCGGACGCGGCGGCGGTCGTGGTGGCAGAGGCGCTGGCGGCGGGGCCGGAGGCGCGATTGCCGGCGGCGACGCGGCGCCCGAGCCCACGGGTCCGCAAGTCAAAATTGACTGGGATGGTCTGGAGCATCGCATCCAGCGCGTGACTCGGGCCGGTGGCTCCGTCTCCGAAGTGGTCCCTTCTCCCGACGGCCGCACTTACGCGATGGTCATGAGCGGAGGCGGCGGTGGCGGAGTCTACACCGTAAATGAAGACGGCACCCGCCTCACCCGCATGTCGGGCAACGGCAATGGCAACGGGGGCGGCGGACGCGGCGGCCCCACCGGGAATCCGCAGTGGTCGCGCGACGGCCGCACTCTCTACTTCCTGCAAGGCGGCAGCATCTATTCCGCACCCGCTACGGGCGGAGGAGGCGGCGGTGGTGACGCAGCGGACGCGGGCGGACGCGGCGGTCGCGGGGGCGGCGTGCAGGCGGCCAACGGTCCCACCGGGCGGCGCATTCCCTTCACGGTGCGGATGCAGATCGACGAAGCGGCGGAGCGCCGGCAGGTCTTCGAGGAAGCTTGGCGCACGATGAAGTACCGCTTCTACGACGACAAAATGAACGGCGTGAATTGGGAAGGCTTGAAGGACACCTATGAATCTCTCCTTCCCCACATCACCGATATCGACGAACTCCACGTCCTCATCATGGATATGATCGGCAAGCTGAACGCCTCACACACCGGCATCTCCGGCGGCGGCCTGCTGCCCGGCCAAGCCCCTCCGGAGCGCGTGCAAACCCGCTACCCCGGCTTCGAACTCGTGCCGGACGCGTCCGGCTACTACAAAGTCGGCCACATTTATCACAAAGGCCCTGCCGACTACGATTACGTCAAGCTCAAGGAAGGCGACTTCATCCTCGCCCTCAACGGCAAGGACCTCAAGACCACCGACAATTACTGGCAGTACTTCAACATCCTACCGGGCCGCAAATTCGAGTTCACCGTGAACTCCAAGCCCACCATGGACGGCTCCTGGAACCTGGGCCTGGACCCGATCACCGAATCCGCGCAGGAGAATCTCGAGTACGACCGCTGGGTGGCCGACCGCAAAGTGATGGTCGACAAACTCTCGAACGGCGAGATCGGCTACCTGCACATCAAGGAGATGAACGCGCAAGCGCTCACTCTCTTTGAACGCCAGCTCGATGAGAACCTCGATAAGAAGGCTCTGATCATCGACGTCCGCTTCAATGGAGGCGGCGGCATCGATCAGGAGCTACTGGAAATCCTGAATCAGCGCAAGCAGTATCAGAGCTTCCGCGCCCGCGGCGACAGCGTGAATCTTCCGCGCCCCATCCAGGCTTTTTACGGACCCATGGTGGTGATGCAAAACGAACGCTCCGCCAGCGACGCCGAAATGTTCCCCGACGGCTTCCGCGCCCTCGGCCTGGGAAAAGTAGTGGGCGTGCCGACCTACGGCGCGGTCATCGGCACCGACGCCTATCGCTTAATGGACGGCTCGCAGATCCGCACTCCGGAAATTGGCATCTACAACGCGAAGGGCCAAAACCTGGAGAACTACGGCGTGCCGCCCGACGTCCTCATCGACAACACGCCGTCGGATTTCCAGGCAGGCAAGGACCGCCAAATCGAGAAGGCGATTGAGACGCTACGAGCCGAATTGAAATAAAGCCGCCGAGTTAAAGTAGTTACTTCTTCCGACTCTGCAAATGATGATAGCCGTGCTGGACGCGAGCCTCGCGTAAGCTGAGGCCGCCCCTCACGGCTTCGCGGATGCGCTGCTCCACCGCGTCAATCTCCTCGGCGGCGTTGAGAATTGCGCTCTCGTGCTCCTTCGGAAGCACCACCACTCCATCCGCATCCCCGCGCAAGATATCTCCTGCATTCACCCGAGCATCGCCGATGTTCACGGTCCCGTTCACCGCCTCCACCTGCACCCGATCCTTGCCCGTGCGCATAGAATAACTGCGGCTGAAGATCGGATACCCCAGTTCGAGCGAGAGCGCCACATCGCGGCAAGCCCCGTCGATCACCGTCCCCGCGATCCCCTTGCTGTGCGAGACCATCGTCAAAATATCGCCCCACACCGTGGCATTCTCGCGTCCGCCATTATCCAGCACCACCACGCCGCCCGGCTCCACGTCGTCGATGTAATCCCCGACCGTCCCCGAAGGCGTCGCCGACGGCCCATACAGCAGCGTGAACGCCCGCCCCGTCAAGCGGAAGTTCGGATTCAGCGGCTTAATCCCCAAGCATTGCCCCGCGATGCCGAGTCTATCCATCGCATCGCTCAGCGCGGTCGTGTCTAACTTCGAAGCTCGAACAACGTTTTGGTCGCTCATGATTTCTTCAACATGTTTTCGTAGTTGCCCGCCATCACCTGGCTGATCGGATGCCCTGCCGCAATCGCCTGTGCGAGCTTTTCCTCGCGAGCCATGATATCTTCCGCCGCCGCCAGTACCCGCTCGATCTCGCTCGCCGCGACGAACACCACCGCGCTTGCATCCGCCAGCGCATAGTCGCTCGCGTTCACCGTGACGTCGCCCACCAGCACCGGCTCATTCGTCGCGACCTCAACAATTCGCCCGCGAGCCGTCCGCGCCGTATGCGTCCGCGCATACACCGTAAAATCCAGCTTCCGGCTATCGTCGATATCGCGCGCCGGACCCTCCACGATCACTCCCGCCACGCCCCGCACCTTCGCGCCGATCGACAAATTCCCACCCCAGCACGCTGCGTCGAGCCCTGTCCGCTGCTCGATCACGAGGATGTCTCCCGGCTGCGCCGCTTCGATCGCCGTCGTGCATAAATGCCGCGTGCTCGGCCGCCCGTCCGCCGGACCCATCTTCACCGTAAGCACCCGCCCCGCGATCCGCCGATCCGTCGAATACCGTTGCAGCCCGCTCACCTCGCCCGCCAGGCCCAACTTATCCAGCGCATCTGAAACCGCACACGTGTCCAGCCTCCCCAGCCGCGCGACAAAATCATCCGTCATTAGTTATGCTCCGGTCTCCACCGCGAGAATCGTTTCTCCAACCGCTCCGCAATCCACGTCAGCACGATCCCCGAAAACGCGATCACCATGACGCCCACGAACAGCGTATCCGTCTGGAACGTCTGCCCGCCGTAGGCCACCATGAATCCGATGCCCTGGCTCCCGCCGAACATCTCGCCCACCACTACGCCGATCAACCCCAGCGCCACGCCTTGCCGCACGCCCGTCAGGATAAACGGCACCGCCCCCGGAATCGCGAGCGTCGTAAATATCTGCCAGTCCGACGCGCAGAACGCCCGAGCCGCGCGCAGCAAATCGCGATCAATCGCGCGCATCCCGCCCACCGTGTTCACCAGAATCGGAAAGAACGCGGAAATGAAAACGATGAAAATCTTCGACCAGATCCCGACCCCGAACCACATGATGATCAGCGGCACCATCGCAATGCGAGGCGTCGCATACAGCCCGTTCAAGAAAGGATCGGCCACCATTCTTGGGCCCCGATACCATCCAATAATGACGCCCACCACTACACCCGCGATCAGAGCCGCGATGAACCCCAGCACGAAATTTTTCCCGCTGTACGCCATATCCTGCAACAGCGTCCCCGTGCGGATCCCCATCCAGAACTGCTTCGCGATCGCCGAAGGCCCGCTCATGAACAGCGGCGAGATCTTCCCCGCGTCCCACAGCGCCTCCCAAATCGTGAGCGCGATCGCCACCGATCCTCCTCCCAGGATCAGCGCCTCATGCTTCTTGTAGAAACTCTGCTTCGGCTTCATTTTTAGTCAGGGTCTTTAGTCTGGAGCGAGCACAACACCGAGTCGGCTCGACTCCTCTTCAATCAACTGCCAGATCGAATCCTCCAGCTCCAGGAATGCCGGGTCGCGCTTCAAACTCAGTGTCCGCGGCCTTCCGAACGGAACCGGGAAAACTCCCTTGATCCGGCCCGGCCGCGCGCTCATCACCGTCACCCGATCCGCCAGATACACCGCCTCATTGATCTGATGCGTGATAAACAGCACGGTCTTGCGAGCCTTCGACCAGATCTTCAGCAATTCCGACTGCATGAACTCGCGAGTCTGCGCGTCTAGCGCCGCGAACGGCTCATCCATCAACAGCACCGCCGGGTCCGACGCCAGCGCCCGAGCCAGATTCACCCTCTGCTGCATCCCGCCTGAAAGCTCGGACGGATAATGCTTCTCGAATCCGCTCAACCCCACCAGTTTTAGGAAATGGTCCGCGCGCTCCTGCATGGTGGCCTTGTCGAAGCGCCGCTGCAATTCCATCCCATACCGGACATTCCCCGCGATGGTCCGCCAGGGCAGCAGACTCGCATGTTGGAACACCACCGACCGGTCCGTGCCCGGACCTTTCACCGTGTTGCCGTCAATCGAAACCGACCCTTCGTCGTACGGCAGCAGCCCCGCCACGATATTCATCAGCGACGTCTTGCCGCAACCGCTCGGCCCCACGATGGCCATGAACTCGCCGTCTTCGACGGCGAGGGAAACGTCGTCAATCGCCAGCACATCGCGCGAATCGCGCTCCAGCCAGTAATGCTTCGTCAGATGGCTGACTTCCAGCTTCACCATCTGCTATCGAAACGCCGCCTTCGACTTCTTCTCTTCCTCAGCCTTAATGCTCGGTCCGTACAGCTTCTCAAAGAAGCCTTCCTTCACCAGCTTTTCGACGATCCCGTTGTCGATCACTTTCTTGAAATCGTAAGCCTTCATCTGCGCCGCGATCTGCGCGTCGCCCTGCTGATCGATCACCGATTTCACCGCCCCGGCGAGCACATACGGCACGCGCTCGAACGCTTGGGGCTTCGCATATAAATCGTACACGCGCTCGATGTCGGCCTGCTGCGCGGTCTTGTCGTAATTCATGAAGCTCTTCACCGCGAACGCCTTGTCTTCATAGAAGCGCTTCGTCGCCTCCGACTGGGCCCTGATGATGGACTCCGCCAATTTCGGATCGGCCTGAATCACGCTCTTGCGCATCATCAGCGCCGTCGACGCGAAAATATCCGGATGCTCCACCAGATTCGCCAGCGTGTGATACCCCGCCTCTTCCACCTTGAAATACGCCGGAGCCGTCAGCAGCGTCGCATCCGCGCGCCCGCTTTGCAGCGCCGCCACGCGACCGCTCACATCCGTGCCCACGGGAATCCATGTCACATCGCGAGGCTTCAATCCGTTCTTGCCCAGGAGCGAAACCAAGTATCCATAGGGAGCATCGCCCACCTGCCCCACCGCGATGTTCTTGCCCTTCAGTTCCTTGATGGAGTTGATATTCTTCGCCGCCATCAACGCGAACATCCCGCGATTCAGCGCGCTGCCCACCAGCGTCATCGATCCGTCCTTCGACGCCGCCTCCATCATCTGTTCGAGTGACGAACTCACCATCTTGCCCTCGCCGCTCACCAGCATCGCGACGCTCGCCGGGCCCACTACGAACGTCAGCGTCACATCGAGCCCGTACTTTTGGTAATACCCGCCGTCCTTCGCCAGAAACAGCGGCCAGTTCGATCCGCTGCGATTCGGATACACGATAGTGACCTTCTGCAACGGCTGCGCCCACGCCATCTGCGTCAGCAGCGCACCCATCAAAAGAGCCAGCCCGATTCGCGACTTCATCATCGACTCCTTCTATGCCGTAACGCCCGTACCCACGTCCAGCTTAAACAGCTTCTTGGCGTTTTCCTCGAAGATGGCCTTCTTGTCGGCGGCGCTCAGCCAATCGAACCCTTCAATAATGTGGCGAGTCTCATCCCACCACTTGCCCGTTTTCGGATCTTTCACCGTGCCCACTCCCGGCCGCTCCGTACCGAACAGGCAGCGGTCCGCGCCGACCGTTTTGATCAGGAGTTGCAGCGACTCGGCGTTGTACAGCACCGTATCGTAGTACAAATTTCGCATGCGATCGGAGAACCGCTCCGTGCCGCGCCGCAGCGCGCTCGCTTCAAAACGGGCCCACTGATACGGAATCGCACCGCCGCCGTGCGAAATCATGATCTTCAACTTCGGAAAATCTTTAAACACGTTCGACGTCAGCAGCGACACCACGCCGATGCTCTCTTCATTGATGAAGTGCAGCGAATACGTCAGCCGCGACGAACGGCATCCCGACGAATGCAAGTGACCCGGAATATCCAGCTCGCACAGCTTCTCATACAGTGGATACCAGAACTTATCCCCCAGCGGCGGAGTCTCCGTACCCGGTCCGCACTCACCCGGATCGGGATTCAGCAAACACCCTACGAATCCCTGCTCCTTGACCAGCTTTTCCAAATACGGCAGCACGACTTTCGGGCTCATCCCCGGAGTCAGCGGCAATCCGCACACCGCGCGAAACGTCTTCGGGAACAGCCGAGCCTGCGCCGCGATCACGGCGTTGGTTTCTTCCAGGAACCAGGTGACGATCTTCGGATCCTCGCTGGTCATCATCTGATAAGGACGCGGCGAGATGATCTGCATATCCGTGCCCGCTTCCTTCAATTGCTCCAGATGCGACGATCCTCCGTGTACCGGCTTATTCAGCGCATCGATAATGTCCTGATCCGAGCATCCCGCGCTGCCCCGCCCATGCGCGCCGCGATGAGACAAAATGTTCGCTTTGAAAACGTACAGCGAATCCGGCGCCGTGACATGGCCGTGAGAATCGATTACCATTTACTGCCTCCCTGTTTAGTCGTCGCTCGTACATTCTATCGCGATCTCCTTGGCAGGGCGGGCGTTGCCCTAGCCTGGCTCTGGTTGGGCGTAACGGCCAGACTGTCGCGCGTCTGGCATGAGATGCCGGAAGCAGTACACTATCTTGAACCACCCAGATGCTTCAACCAGAATGAGCACGCCCGATAGGTCGCTGTGTCGGCCGCGATATCGCTCTTTCCCATGAAGAATTGTAAGGACGTACGGATATGCGAGCCCTGGTGCAGCAAGCAAAACTCCGCTGACCAGAATCACCGTGTTGGTGGGCACACCGACCGCTATTGCGGCCAATCCCACTGCAGGCAGCAGCCCAAGTCTTCTCGCCGGTGCGAATCGCGTAGTACAACCATCCTGGTTCATCACGCAGATTGTAATACCCGCAGTGCGACTTGGCACTGAGGGCCATCGGGCACTTGGCCAAAGAGTGCCGCAGGTTAGTTAGCGTACTCTTGGAATATGTCGTACGCCGGCTTCCGGTTCGCTGTCCTCGCGCTCGCCGCCGCGGTGGGCCAATCCCAAACCGTCATCAGCGCCAAAGCTGGACTGGTGTATTTCGTCACCGGAAACGTTTCCATCGCCGGCAGCGGACCCCTCGCCGGGGGATCGGTGAATCGCCAGCTCAGCCAGGGCGACATCTTGGTCACGGCGGACGGCCGGGCCGAAGTTCTCCTGAACCCCGGCACCGTTCTTCGCATCGGAGCGAACACCCGCGTCCGCATGGATTCCCTCGCCCTCACCGACACGCACCTGTCCCTCGAGTCCGGGTCAACCGTGATGACGCTCCGGGACGCTCCGAAGCTGGCCCATGTCACCATCCACGCCGGCAACTCCATCGTGACGCCAGCCACGGCGGGCATTTACCGCTTGGATGCGGACAGCCCGCCTGCGCTCCGAGTCTTCCGGGGCGAAGCCGAGGCGTCTGAGGAACAGCAACCGGTTTCCGCCAAGCGCGGCCAGTCCGTCCGCCTCTCAGATTTGCAACTGGCCAAGTTCAACCCTCACGACGCCGACGAATTCCAGCAGTGGGCCGAAACTCGTGGCACCCCGCCGCCCACGCCGATGCTGCCCGCAATGATTTGCCTGTCCCCTCCGTCGATGAACGCACCTGCCTCCGCCACCAAGATGGCGGACTTTCAGGCCTACCTGAAGGAGTGTCAACATCTCGACCCAAGGTAATCGCGTGAGGTCGATCCTCGCTCTTTTCTCACTGGCCGCCGTGCTCATGCCTGCCGCCCACGCCGCGGACTGGACCGTCTTCATCGGCACTTACACCCGCGGCACGAGCAAGGGCATCTACGCCGCCCGCTTCGACGACAAGACCGGCAAGCTCACCAGCCTTGGACTCGCCGCCGGAACTTCCAACCCATCCTTCCTCGCCCTCCATCCCAACCAGCGCTTCCTTTACGCCGCGAACGAAAACGCGCAAGGCACCGTTAGCGCCTTCGCCATCGATGCCACGACTGGCCGCCTGAAACTCCTCAGCATCGTCTCGAGTAAAGGATCCGGACCCTGCCACGTCGAGCTCGACCGCTCCGGCCAATTCCTCTTCGCCGCGAACTACAACAGCGGCAGCGTCGCCGTCTTCCCGGTCCGCGAGAACGGCACTCTGGGTGAAGCCTCGAAGTCCGTGCAGCACTCCGGTTCCAGTGCCAATCCGCAGCGCCAGGAAGGGCCGCACGCGCACTCCGCCAACATCGCGCCCGATAACCGCTTCGTCCTGGTGCTCGATCTCGGCCTGGACCAGATCATGGCCTACTCGCGCCAGCTCAACATCGGCGCGACCACCAAAATGGACCCCGGCTCCGGCCCCCGCCACATGGCTTTCCGCGCCGACGGCAAGTTCGCTTACGTGCTCAGCGAGCTCACATCCACCGTGACGGCTTTTCACTATGACGGCCGAACCGGCACCCTCGACGAATTGCAAACGGTTTCGACATTGCCCGCAAGTTACTCCGGCCCCAGGAGCGGAGCCGAAATCGCCATCCACCCCAGCGGCAAGTTCCTCTATGCATCGAATCGGGGCTACGACAGCATTGCCCTCTTCCGCATCGACCCCGACAAGGGCACCCTCACCGCCGCTGGCCACATCCCGACCCAAGGCAAAACCCCGCGCAATTTCGCGATCGACCCTACCGGAGCGTTCCTCCTCGCCGCGAACCAGGATTCCGGAACGATCGTGGAGTTCCGCATTGACCAGAAAACCGGAGCGCTCGCCCCCACGGGCATAGGTCTCCAGGTCCCGTTTCCGGTAAGTATTGTTTTTGCGCCCGCACGGCGCTAGGAATCTTCCAGATGCTTAAGCCGCGCGTCGAGCACTTCTTCCGTCCGATGCAGCTCTGACCGCCACAACTCTTTGACTTCTTGGAAGCGCCGATCCAGGTCATCGAACCGCCGGTTCATCTCTCAAAACCGGGTATTCATATCGGTGCGCAGATCGCTCAGGCGAGTGTTGTTCGATAGAATGCCGATCAGCACTTTTAGGACGGTCGGCAGCGACGCGATCATCAGATTCAGGATTTGGGGTTCATTCATCGTGAGCCTGATATCCAGTACTGAGGAAACCCCGTTTTCTCTCAGCCACTCCCCCGCCGACTCGATTCCCACCCCTGCGTCATAAGAGGTAGATTAGAAGTGAGGCAATACGTCAATGCTGATCCGCAAACATTCTGACCTTCGTTACTCCGATGTAACTCCGAAGGAGCTGTATCTCAATCGCCGCCGCTTCCTCGGCGCGGGAGCCGCCGCCCTTGGCGCAGGCGCGCTGGCCGGACCGTTCTCTTCCGCCGCCTCCGCCGCCACCAAGCTCGCGGCGGCCAAAACACAGGCCCCCTTCAGCACCACGGAAAAGCAGACCCCTCTCGCCACCATCACCACCTATAACAATTTCTACGAATTCGGAACCGGCAAGGAAGACCCCTCTCAGCTGGCGCCACGCTGGAAAGTCCCCGCCGAATGGCCCATCCGCATCGAAGGCGCCGGAGCCGACAAGCCCTACACCGTGGAGCTCAGCCAGATCACCGCAGGCAAGGTCGCGCCGCTCGAAGAGCGCATCTATCGCCATCGTTGCGTCGAGCGCTGGTCCATCGTCGTGCCGTGGATCGGCATCCCGCTCAGCGCCGTCCTCAAGACTGCCGCTCCGAACTCCAAAGCCAAGTTCGTCGCTTTCCAAAGCTATTACGATTCGAAAGCTATGCTCTCGCAAGGCGAAGCCGGCATCCGCTTCCCCTACGTCGAAGGCCTCCGGCTGGACGAGGCCATGAACCCCCTTACGCTCCTGGTCGTCGGCCTCTACGGCGAAACTCTGCCTAACCAGAACGGAGCCCCCATGCGCCTGGCTGTGCCCTGGAAGTACGGTTTCAAGAGCATCAAGTCCATCAACAAAATCAGCTTGGTGGAGAACATGCCCCCCACCACCTGGAACATCGCCAACGCCCGCGAGTACGGATTCTATTCGAACGTGAACCCCGAAGTCGACCACCCGCGCTGGAGCCAGGCCACCGAAAACCGCCTGGGCGAGCTCACCCCTCGCAAGACCGTGAAGTTCAACGGCTATGAAGCGCAGGTGGGCGGCATGTACGCGTTCCTCGATCTCCGCAAGAACTACTAAGCTAGTCCGCCATGACGAAAAAGATCCTGTCCAGCAAATGGACCAAGGCAGTGCTGTTTCTGCTCTGCTTAGTCCCTGCCATCCGGATCGCCGTCCCCGTCGCGGTCGCCCTCATGGTCCTGCCCGACCGCGCTATCGCGACCCCGCATGGCTTCTGGCTGGATCTCACCCCCAACCCCGTCGAATTCATCACCCACTACACCGGTGACTGGACCATCCGCTTCATCCTGATCACCCTCACCGTCACCCCCCTGCGGATGCTGCTCAATCAGCCACAGCTCACCCGCTTCCGCCGCATGCTCGGCCTTTACGCGTTCTTCTACGGAATGCTCCACCTCACCACATGGATGTGGCTCAGCTCCGGCTGGGATCTCTCCGCCATGTGGGCGGACGTCCTCAAGCGCTGGTACATCACCGTGGGCATGGCCGGGCTGCTTGCCATGGTGCCCCTCGCTATCACCTCCACCGCCGGATGGGTCCGCCGCCTCGGCTATAAGAGGTGGCAGAACCTGCACCGTCTCATCTACTTCACCGCCCTGGCCGGGGTGATCCACTACTACCTGCTGGTCAAATCCGACATTCGCCTGCCAGTCATGTACGGAGTCATCCTGGCCATTCTCATGCTGTTCCGCCTGAAGACTTGGCTCAAGAAGCCGACCAAGCCAACGCCAAAACGGGTCCCCGCCCCCGCCGCTTAGGTCTGCATGCGTCCCGGCCACCGAATTGCTACCGTAACAGGTAGGACGCGGAGCGCTGGTAGCTGGGGCGGTCCGAACGGTTTACCGCCGCCATCGGGATTCCGCGGCACCAAAAAGGGGAATGTCTATGAATTCAAGGCTCTACATCACGGCAGCTGCCATCGCCGTATTCGCTGTCACGGGGAACGCACAGCCCAGAAAGGCCGCCATCACCGGCGGAGGCGACCGCGACCGCGGGAAATGCACCATAGAGGTGGTGGTGGATATCACCGCGGAAGTGGAAATCCGAGGCGATACCGCCACGCTACGGACGGTCGCAGGCCAGCCCGCCCAGTGGCGGCGATTTCAATGCAACAGCGTGATGCCGCCCGACCCCATCAATTTCCGCTTCTCCGGAGTGGATGGCCGGGGCCGCCAAAGCCTGGTGCGCGTCCCCAGCCGCGGAGCGCCCGCCGTCGTTCACCTGGAGGACCCGCAGGGCGGCTCCGAAGGCTACACCTTCGATATCGAGTGGAGCTATGGCGGAGGCATCGCCCCCGCTCCTCCGCCAATTACCCGCGATGATCGCCGCGACGGTGACCGGCGCGATGCGCCCCGGCGCTTTACCGCCGAGCAGGCCGTACGCGTCTGTCAGGACTCCGTGGCGGACCGGGCGCGCGACCGCTTCCGCGACAACAGAGTCAACTTCACTCGCATCGCGATGGACAACAACCCGGGGCGCAATGACTGGGTGGTCGGCATGATCGAAGTCCAGTACCGCCGCGGACCGAGCGATTACTATCGCTTCTCCTGCTCTGTCAATTTCGACACCGGGCAGGTGCGCAGCGCGGACATCGACCGCGACCGTGTCCGCGACCGTGACCGTCCGCGTGATCGCTAACGACAAACCCCTGGCGCAAGCCAGGGGTTTCCGCCCGTCTCTAGCTCTGGAGCATTTTTCGCCGGGCCAGATACAACCCTGCCGCTGCGAAACCCGTCAGAAGCAGCAGCCACGAAGGCGGCGCTGGCGTCGTGGGAATGCCGGGCACGAGCTGTCCGATGGAGCAGTTGGCTCCGCAACTCAACCGGTAAACGACGTCCGAATACGAGAGCAGTACGGTTCCGTTTGGATCCGCGGAAACGTAATCGCCACGCGCGCCTCCGCTTGCGATCGTGGTCAGCGAATTATTGCTGGGGTCCAGCAGCACGACAAACCCCGTATTGAGACCCACGCCGTTGAAATTCACGATCAGCTTCCCGTTGAGCGCGTTGGTACTGGAGATCATTGCGATCCCATCCGGCAATCCTGTCAGTACGCCCGAATCGTAAACCTGCGCTCCGCTCGCGATGTTGTATCCGATGACGTGCTGATTCAGTTCAACGAAAACCGTGTTGCCGTCGGGCGACACCGTCACGCCGTCCCAGTTCAGGCCGCTCACCGTCGCTACCACGCGCGCCGACCCGGTGCCGGCATTGGCCGCCGGATCGATGTCGATCAACTGGCTCTGCCCCGTGGTGGAGAGAATGTGTCCGTTCACCGGATTGCCCCACATCCCGAAATACGGCGTCTGGGTCACACCCGTCAACGCGTGATTCACCGTGCCGTTCGCGTTGAACTGGACGAACTGCAAGTTCACCATGCCATACGCCTGTCCTCCCGCTCGCGCGAACGCCGCGGCCTGGCTTGTCGAGGGAGTAATCGCCGAGGTCGCACTCGCCACGGTCTGCCCGTCTACATCGGGAAACAGGTACCGTGTATCATTCACATAGTTGTTGACGATAACGCTGCCGCTTGAAGTCACGGCAACACCGAATACACCGGTGTTCCCGGTAGCCCCGGGATTAATCGTGGCAAACGTGGTCAACGCGAAACCGTCGCTGATCCCGGTTGGCGTCAAGGCCAAACCTGCGGCGTGCAACGAAAGCGCGGCCCCGGTAAGTCCTAGCAATAGCCGGCTGAAGGTCGACACTCGCACTGTGTTTTCCATTCGATAGCCCTGCCTTTCCTTATATAGTTTTACATGGAATATGTAAGAGACTATAACAGAAAAGATCCCGCCACGGGAGTATGGTCCCTCGTCAAGCTATTGTGCGGTTTGAGTTTAAGAACCCGGCAGAATCACGACTCGATTGCGCCCTTGGTTCTTTGCCATGTACAGCGCGCTGTCGGCCACGCGGATGAGATTTTCCGAATGCGCCGGCGCACCCGGCGTCCAAGTGGTGGCCCCGAAGCTCCCTGTTACCAACTGCCGGGAGTCGTTGATTAACATCGGCTCACCGGCGAGCGCTACGCGCATGCGCTCCGCTTGGCCGGCGGTGCAAGCTTCATCGCAACCCGGCAGAATCACCAGAAACTCTTCGCCGCCGTACCGCCCGATGGAGTCGTAAGGCCGGATGCACTGCACCATTCGCCGAGAGAACTCTCTCAGCACCGCATCCCCTGCGAAGTGCCCGAACGAATCGTTCACGCTTTTGAAGCGGTCCAGATCCGTCAGCACCACGCCCACCGGCCGGTTCTCCCGAGCCCCCCGTGTCAGTTCGCGCTGTAAAATGTCCAGGATCGAGCTGCGATTCCACAACCGCGTCAGGAAATCCTTCGTCGCCTGCTCGCGCAACTCTTCACGAGCCGCCAGCAGTTCGCGTTGCAAATCGATAATCCGCTTGCCCGCGCGCAGCCGCACTTTCAATTCGTGCTGATCGAAAGGCTTGGTCAAATAGTCGTCCGCCCCGGACTCCAATCCCTCGATCAAGTCTTCCTTCTGGCTTTTAGAACTCAGCAACAGGATATAGGTGTAGTTGCCTTCGGCGTCGTGGGAATTCTCGCGCACCCGCTTGCACACTTCGGGCCCGGTAAGCCCCGGCATGACCCAATCCAGAATCGCGATATTCGGTGGATTTTCGCCTTGAAGGGCATTCCAAGCCTCCGCGCCATCGCAGGCAACCACCACTTCGTAACCCCACTTACGGAGCGTGGCATCCAGCAGATGCCGGGAAACAATACTGTCGTCAGCGATTAGGATTCGCATTTACGAAAGGTGGATTACTACTAACTTATCCTATCCATCGGTCTTATCGCTTAGGAACATAAGGAGTTGAATAATTCAAGCGAGAATCTTCTTTCCCGCCCGTCGCTTACAGCATCTTCGGAAACCTGCTCTCAAGCGTTCTCCCCACCCTGATTTGACGCATGGGTAGGCCGGAAGGCCTCCGCGAAGAGCAAGGACAACGACGTGATTACCGACCGTCCCACACATCGCCAGATTCCCCCGCCGTGGACCGGACAGCCCTCGTGCACCCGGACAACTAACGTGCTAACGACAACTGCCACGACAACGCTTGACACCGATGGACCACCATGATATCGTCCCCGCACGTTGACGTCGATTTAACTTCACCAGGTGAGGCGCTGGTCTGGGGATAGAAGAGATCGCGTGTTCCCCTGGGGCTCGCCAGTGAAGAGTTGCCGTGAAACCGAAATCGGTTTGATTCCAAGGGGTGTGACATGAGACTCGCAAAGTTAGCGATCGGTGTTCTTTCCTTCCTCTACGCCGCATTTGGGCAAACCGGCGGAACAATCACCGGCGTAATCTCGGACCCGGCGGGAGCCGTGGTGGCGAACGCTCCAGTCCAGGCAAGAAACAGCGCGACCGGTGTCATCGTGCCAGCCGCGACCAGCGCCACAGGCAACTACACGCTCGCCGATCTTCCCGCGGGCACGTACGAGATCAACGTCGCCATGAGCGGGTTCAAGAAATATATCCAGACGGGGATCACGGTTCAGCAGTTACAGACCACGCGGGTCGATGTGGCGCTCCAGATCGGCGCGTCCACGGAGTCCATTACAGTGAGCGATGTCGCGCCGCTCCTCAAAACCGAGTCTGGCGACATCAGCCACAACGTGACTACGCAGACTGTCGATGACCTTCCGATGGGCCAGATTGGCGCCGTCCGCGTTACCACGCAGGCGGTGCTCACGATTCCCGGCGTGAACGGCGCCCTCACCTCGATTAGTATCAACGGCACCCCGGCCGCGTCGGAACGGGTCCGGATCGACGGCCTGGATGCAACCTACACCTTGGGCAACGCCTACTATTCGTTCGGAGCGCCGAGTGTGGATTCCATCCAGGAGGTTGCGATCCAAACCAGTAACTTCGCGGCGGAATACGGGCAAACGTCGGGGGCCGTTTTAAGTTACACCATGAGGTCGGGCACCAACCAATATCACGGGTCGGCCTACGATTACTGGGTGAACGAAGACCTTAACTCCGCGGGCGCCTACTCCCACCTGCGCCCCAAAACGCGGAAGAACGACTTCGGCGGCACCGTCGGCGGACCCATCCGGCTTCCCAAGGTCTATAACGGCAAGGATAAGAGTTTTTTCTTTTTCAGTTACGAATCCCTTCCCACTACGACAACAAACTCCAATAACCTGCTCACCGTTCCCACAACGCAGTACCAGGCCGGAAACTTTAGCGCAGCGGCGGCGGCGACCGCTAATAAGAGTTTGGGGAACGATCCATTGGGCCGCGCGATCATTCAAAACTCGATTTACGATCCGTCCACGCAGCGGCCCGCGTCCGCAGCCGATTCGCGGCTGGTTCGCGATCCGTACCCGAACAATACCATTCCGCTGACGTCGCTCGATGCGGTTGCGCTGAAAGTTCAGGCTTTGATTCCCAAGCCACAGGGACCGTTCGCGAGCCAGTTGATCAATAACTACGTAAATCCCTTCACCGTCAAGGCCTCCGACTATATTCCGTCCTTTAAGATCGACCACTCGCTGAGTTCGAAGATCAAAGTGAACTACGCCTTCGGAGTGGTGCACATCGCTACGCCGGGACCGCCCACCAATGCCACCGAGGATGGTTTTCCCACGCTGATATCCACGAACTTTATTCCCACGCATTGGGTCACGACCAGCAACCGCCTGAACTACGACCAGACCCTCAGACCAACTGTTCTCCTGCATATCGGCGCGGCGTATGTGGGCAGTTCGCTTTCCATGCCGACCGCGGTTTCAGGCTACAATGCGACCTCCGGTTTAGGATTGACCGGGCCGTTTACGCCCTTGGCTTTTCCGATATTTTCCGGCCTGACGGGGGCAAACAGTACCGGTGGTCTGACGGGCGCTGGTGTGATCACCGGCATTGGGGGATTTCAGAACACTCTGGAAGAAAAGACCAACTTCAACGCCAACGTTACTTGGGTCAAGAACAACCACACGTACAAGTTCGGGGGTGAAGCGGCCATTGAAGGATACCCCAATTCCAATTTCATTAATACCAACGGCAACTTTGTTTTCAGCGCGGCGGAGACAGGGCTTCCTTACTTGAACGCAACCGGACCCGCTGGGACCAACGGCACGATCGGCCTTCCCTATGCCAGCTTCCTGCTGGGCGCCGTCGATAACTACAACGTCGCAGAGCCGGCGATCGCCAAGCTCGGGAAGCACTCCATCGCATTTTTCGCCCAGGACAGCTGGAAGGTCACTCGACGCCTTACGCTCGAGTACGGGATGCGCTACGATTTTGCCACCGCTTCGAAAGAGCAGTATGGCCGCTTCGGGACCTTTGACCGCGCCGTCCCGAATACGCAAGATGGCGGGCGTCTGGGAGGAGTGACTTATGGAGCGACCTGTGGCTGCAATGGTGATTTTGCCAAGAACTATAAACTCGGATTTGGCCCACGGCTGGGACTCGCGTATCAGTTGAATTCGAAAACCGTGCTCCGCGGAGGCTGGGCTCTGGTGATCAACGGTACGCCGGATACCGGCATCCTGGCGCGATCCGTTACCTCCGTGAATCAAGTATTCTCCACGGCTTGGGCCCAGCCGCCCATGACCTTGGCAACTGGCGTTCCGCTCACCCGTGCTCAGGTTGCGTACCCGAACTTTAGTCCGAGTCATTTTCCCGTTGTGGCCGTTCCCGGAACGCCTGGAGCATCTCCCACATACTGGATCGACCCGAATGGCGGGCGCCCCAGCCGGTCGTTTCAGTGGAGCATGGGCGTGCAGCGCGAGATCGTCCGGAACCTGGTACTGGAAGCCAGCTACGTGGGCAATCGCGGAATGTGGTGGCCAACCCCGGCGGGGCTCAATTACAATGCAAACACGCCGCAGTCTCTGCTGGCCGCCGGGCTTGACATCACCACTGCGTCCGCGCGAGCGATTCTAGCCGCTCCGATTGGCAGTACCGCTGCCGGCCCCTTCCAGAACAAGTTGCCTTACACGGGTTTTCCGCTCACGGCTACGGTAGCGCAGTCGCTGCGACCGTTCCCGCAGTTCACGAACGCGCCGACGGCGGAGTGGGCCCCTCTGGGGGATAGTTGGTACAACTCGTTGCAGATCCGGGCCATCAAACGGTTGTCCGGGGGCCTAAATGTCAGCGCGAATTTCACATGGTCGAAGTCGCTCGACAACGGCATCGAGACGGTAGAAAACGATGTCTTCAATCGGAGTCAAAACAAGTACCTCTCGGGCTCCGACCGGCCGTTCGTCCTCAACATCAATGCTAACTACACCTTGCCGGTACCCGAGTTCACCAGCAATAAGATCCTGAGGTACGTTTTGAGCGGCTGGCAGACAGGTGCACTCCTGACGTACGCCAGCGGAACGCCGATTTTGGTTCCGGCATCGACAAACCTGTTGAACACCGAAACGTTCCAAACGACGTCGTACTTGAATCGGGTCCCGGGACAGGCGCTCTTTCTTCAGGACCTCAACTGCCATTGTTTCGACCCGACCAAGACTCTGGTGTTGAATCCGGCCGCGTGGGCGAGTCCGGCTCCTGGCACCTGGGGAACTTCCCCGGCGTATTACAGCGATTACCGTTCCCAGCGGCGTCCCACCGAGAATTTCAACGTCGGGCGTACGTTCCGGATCCGCGAGGCGATGAGCCTCAGCATACGGGCGGAGTTCGTGAACATCTTCAACCGTACCGTCCTTCCCGCCCCCAGCTCGACAGCTCCGCTTACGCCGGCGACCTGCTTCCTTTCGGGCACCGGCGGCGCGACCGGCGCTTGCCAGCCCGGCGCTACGATCGCTTCCGGCTTCGGCTTTGAGCAGACGGCCGCCATCGCGGGCGGGACAAGGACTGGCCAGATCGTCGCTCGGTTCGTATTCTAGCGCGCGTTGACGACGGGTCGGGCTATTGCTTCCGGTACCATCCGACTGAGTCCTGAGCGTAGGGCACGCCGGTTACGCCCGCTAGCCGCATGGGGCCTCCGGGGATCTCCGGCAGCCGGTCATTGGTGAGCAACACGCCTCCGGATTTCAACATGGCACCGGCGTTCTCCAGCGCCAGGGACCGCTCAAATGCATCGTAATAGATAAAGATATTGGTCCCCACAATGAGGTCGAATCGATCCGCCTCGGCCAGATTCCTGCGTTCGAGAATGATATTGAGGTCTACGGGCTGACAAGCGAGCACCACGTCGGGGCGGATTCGCACCGCTCGCGTCTCCAGGCCCTGAACCACTTCCGGCGGCCGAATCGCGGCAACCTCGGCTCCTACCCGGTCACCCAGGGAGCGCCAGTACTCGATGAGATCGGCTGGCCACGGAGGATTAAGCTCGCGAGGCAACTGGATGACATAGGCCGTGTTGCTTTTGGCGCGTTCGCGGGCGCGCTGGATATGGTCGATCACCCGAGAGCTGATGTCGAAGATCGATAGGGATACGCGGTTGGATCTCGCCAGCCCCAGCCGCAAGAGCGAATCGTACAACGCGAAGGGTTGCAGCGTCTGCTGGGGGTAGTAATCGTAGCTGGTTTCCTCGTTTTTATCGATAAAATCGAGGCCTGGCCCGATCACGGCGACGCGAGCCACTTGGCCCTCGCGCAAGACACCGCGCTTCTTCAGATCGCGCAAGGCCAGTTCGATCGAGAAATTCGGGAAAATGCGGGTATCGAGAGAAACTCCCCGGTCACGGAAGAGACCCGGCCGCCAGTTGAAGATCGCCGACGGGTCGGGAGCCCCATTCGCCTGCACGGCGTCCGGCTGAACCAGGCGCTTGGCTTCTTCGGCGCGCTTCGCCAAGGTCCCCATCTCCTCAATGACGCGCTGGAGGTTTTTGTAGATAAAGACGCCTGTCTCACCGGGGGAGTTCGGATTGACCCTTATACTTCGGAGAAGGTCACTAAGGAAGACCAGACGCTCGTTGTTTCCGGGATTTCGCAAACCCGCGACCAAATCATCCACCCGGGCCCTCAGGATCCCGGCCTTCGATGCCTCGGTCAGGTTTTCGACCTTGATCCGAGGCTGCTTCGTGAAGGAGTTCCCGTACAACAGGAGATTCACCATGGAGTCCAGATCTCCCTGCTGGAGTCGCGCCCGAATCGCTTTGTCTTGCTCTCGGCTCCAGGCGTTCCACTTGGCTTCACCGGGATTCTTGAGTTCGGCAGGCAGCAAGTCGTCCGCCTGATCCAGCACCCGTTTCACGGTCGCATAGGAGGGAAAAGCCCGGTCCGCCGCGAACACGCTCGGAGTGCCGGCGCAGACGAAGAGAAATGCGAAGCAACTAAGGCGCGTTATAAAAAACCGGCCCATTCGATCCTCGGCATGCGCGGTCCTGGGCATCATTTAGATGCGGTAAGAGCTTCCCATCCTCAAATTCCCCGCCCCCACTCCACGGATCAAGATGTGCACCCCTCAGGTTTCTCCAGGCCAAACATATCACATCGCCAGTTTGTTGATTCGTGCTCCATCTAAGCGCCTAGAGCCATTCACTCTGCTCTACGAATGGTCACCCAAAGTCTCGGGCGGTGCTACCGGTTGGGAACTCCGGGAGTCGGAACGCCTTGGGAAATCTGCGTTCCGTCCGCATGCGCACGGATTAAAGGCGTGCTTAGTGTGATTCCGCTGCCCGACACCGGAGCGCCTGCCGCGTGCCCGCGCTGAAGAGGCGTGCTTAGAGAGATGGCGCTGCCTCCTCGGCCACCGGTGGTGGAAGCTACCATTGCGGTCTCCTGGTTGACGCCAATATCCACGGTGATGGACTGGCCCGCTGCAAAACCCGCGAGGTTGCCGACGGCGAGCGCCGTCGCCCCGGCCTGCGCTGCCGCCGTGATCGTGGTGGCGCCGGCCGTGCCGACTTGAGCAATCAAGGCAGTCTCCTGGTTAGCGCCTGCATCGATAGTGAGCGTCTTCCCTGCGCTGAAGTTTCCCAGGCTAGCGATCTTAAGATTCGTTGCGCCCGCGACGGAAGGCGCCGCCAGAGTGGTAGAGGGCTGGAGCTGGAAGTCCGTACAGTTATTATCCGTATCGGCGCCATCCGGAAAGCGGCCGGCGCTCCGATTGATCGCCGCGACTTGAGGGCCCCGTGCCCGCCCGGGACCGGGCGAGGGAACAAAGCAGCCGGGCTGGCCGGCTCCGGAGGTGGTCTGGTCGCCTTCCGAGGCCCAAGGATCGACAAGGAGTCCGTAGTTCAGGCTATCCGTCACGCGTCCGCCGGCATCGCGCAAGATCATGCTGCCTGCCGCGGATGCGAGTGCGGGGCCCCCGAACCACTGGTTGGGCGCTGGCGGTCCCTGATACCCCGCCTCCCTCACCTGCGCGTCGCGTATCACGGCGTCGATGGGGTGGTTCTTAGACAGGGGGCGGTCGAGTGAAATTCCCGTGCCCAGGGGCTGCACGGGCTCATTGCTCGAATGGGCAAAGGCCGTCGCGGGACGGAAGCTGATGCCGGTTCCGCGTGCGCTGAAGGGGAGATTGGCCGCGTGGTTGTAACGGAGCGGAGCGCCCAGATCGAGCCCCGTGCCGTGAGCGACGGCGTCTTCGCGGCTGAGATGCGTCCGTGTAAGCGCCGGAGTGATGATGACCGGCACGCCCCCTTGGCCGGCGGCCCGGACGGCAGCAATCGTCACCGTCTCTTGGTTCGACGGAGTTCCGATCGTGAGTTTGTCGCCGGGCGTGAACCCGTTGCTATTGCGGACGTTGACGAGAGTCGCACCGGGGCCTGCATCGGCCGCGAGCGCAGTACGGCTCGACTGCGTGCCGACCTGAGTCACCGTAACAGTTTCGATCCCATGCCCGGCACTGTCGATATCGAGGCGGATTTGGTCCCCCGCGGTGATATTGGCAACCGAGGTTACTTTGATGTTGACCGAGCCTGCGGGAGCATCCACTCCTAAGAACGCTTGTGTGCCGGGCTTGCCGGTTGCAGTGACGGTTGCCACTTCATACCTCTCCAGAGTCTTGGCGACCGTTGGGTAGGTAGCGCCATAGCCGAGCGCGACCTTCTCGCCCACCGCAAACCCGCCCACGCTCGTGACGGGTACTTGGGTAGACCCGGCGGGGATTGAGATCACGGGACCGTCAGGGACCGGTTGCCATAACGTGGTTGGTGCGGCCGCCTCCGTACCGACACGTGTAATCTTGCGCGTCTCCGCACCCGAGCCGGTGTCGATTGTGATCGTATCGCCCACCGACATCCCCTTCGTGCTGCGAGGGTACACGGTTGTCGCACCCGAGCGCACCGGGACGTCCAGCCCGGACTCGGACAATCCCAACAAATAGAAGCCGTGCGCGGCAAGAGTAGTCCCCGACGGAATTGTGATTGCCGACGATACGGGCAACTGGGTCGCGCGATAGGTTAGGGTCCATTGGGAGATGTCGACGGCCCGGTCAGAGACATTGTAGAGCTCGATGAAACTGTTGGTGCTGTTGTTGGGCGAGTCTGCGCTGATGCGGAATTCGTTGATCTTGACAGCGCTGCCGCTCCGCAGTTTTTCGACCGCGGTCTCAGTCTGTGTCCTGCCCGCCGAGGTCCAGGAAGCTTTGCCTACCAAGTCGCCATTGAAAGGCGTCTGTCCCGAAGTGACCTTAAAGGTTGCGCTCACGCTCGCGCCTGGGGCCACCGGAGCGGCGATGGTGGCGGAGGCCTGTATAGTTCCCGCAACAACAGAGGTCCACTGGCGGGGGACGGCCAGACTCAAGGTGACGTCCGTCGCGGGGACGCCGGCGACGTTGGTGAACGTCACGACCGTTTCCTGCGAGGAGCCTGCTGCAAACGTTTGCAGCCCCGGTGGCTTGGCGGCAGTGGAAACGGGGGCAAGGCTCACGGAAGCTACGTCGTATTTAGCTCCCACAACATTCGCTTGCACCAACTGATCGGTGGCGTCCGCGGGGAAAGTGCCTGCCGCCGTCATCGCGCCTTCGTAGAAGGTTCCCGCCGAACCGTTGCTGTTGTCTCCTCCGTTGCCCAGAAGAATCGCCCCTTGCTTGCGCATGGGATCGTAGGTATGGTCGACGCGCGGTCCCTCGAACATCACCGACAAAGTCCCGCGCTGGGCGTCGCCTCCTAAGGACGTCCAATGATGCGGCTCGCCCTTCGCGATTGCGGTGACGAATCTCCAGGGGATATTGGGCAAGGCCGGACAGTTCTTGGTTCCGTCATTGGTGACGCAGCCGACCAGATTGTTTTCCTGGTCGGTCATGATCCAAGGACCCGGAGGATTGCCGTGGTACCAGGAGGTGGCGTTACCGTAGTACGTCGTCTCCATGGTGCCGTTGCCGTCGTCGCGGCTGTCAATTTCGGCATTGCCGTAATCAAAGCAGCAGCCGGAGTTAAAGTGATGTCCGTTGATCACCCAGTATTGCCCCTCGGCCTGGTCGTCGACGGCGGTGCCTTTGGCATCGTTCTGGCGCAGGCCCATGCCCGGTGCGATAAACACGCCATAGACCTTGTGGCCCATGATGGTGACCGGAGCCATGCCGGCGAGGGGAAGATTATTGAAGCCTCCCATGGCCGGGCCGCTGAAACCGCCTCGCGGCGCCTGCACCAGGTGGTTGTGCCGGGGGGATTGATCGTAAATCATGGTGATCCAGCAGTAGGTATTCGCGCAGAAGACGTCTTGGGCCGCAGCATCCGCGTAGCCGCCCGGGTCCGGCACGGGTGACGCGGAGGGTTGGACGACGCCAATGTCCAGAGTCCTATTGTCGGACTGACGCAACACCTGATAGAGAGGCCCTTCATAGGAGGCGTACAAGGCTCGCGTGGTGCTGTGAGCGGCGACACACGGGGCTTTTGCCGCGGCATAGATGTCGCAGGGGCCCTGCGGCCGGGGCGGCGCCGTAGTTCGCCTCGCGCCCCCTTGCCCCAGGAGCGTCAGCGCTGCTCCGATCAAGACAGCCACCATCGAGGCTGCCGGCACAAGCTTGATTCCCGTTCCCATTGTCGTCCCCCACCCTTGCCGGCTCGGATTCCCGAGCTCGTGCGCCATCAGGTGCAAGTAGCATCATATAGGCACGGGAAGCCTGACACCACCAGCGCCACTGCGTGAGCGCAGAGTCCGGCGATTCAGACTGCAATTTCGACCTCAAGTGCGCTGACCCTTCTAAGTTTCGGGACGCGATGGGAGGGGCGCGCCACATCCATTGACAAATGAATGAGTTGCGTTAGACTTGTGGGAACACTTTCCAATAAGGAATGCGCAGAGGGAATCTTCCGCCTGCGGCCATATCTCACTCACGGGTGTGCAGGCACAGAGGATCCTCTTCTGACCACAAGGAGTCGCTGTCTCACGCCATGAGAACAATATTCCACGACTCATCCCGTGCCCGCTTGCCTTACGCAATCTTGCGGGCCGTTGTTTTCGCCGCAGCGTTGCCGCTGCTGGCGCAGCATGTCACGTCCGATGCGCTGGGTACCGTCAGCGACCCGTCCGGCGCGGTCCTGGTCGGCGCGGAAGTCACGGTCGTGAACGTAGAGACCGGGCAAGCCCATACCACTGCCACGAGCGAGACGGGCCAATACCACGTATTTGGTCTCGATCCAGGGACCTATCGCGTCTCCGCCGCGCACGATGGATTTCAAACCGCGATTCGCCAAGGGCTGGAGTTGTTCGTCGACCAGAAGCTGGTGGTGGACTTTACTCTGCCGGTCGGTAAACGGCAGGAAACGGTCGAGGTGAACGCGAGAGCGTCGCTGCTGGAGACTACCGACGCCGGAATGAGCGGAGTGGTGACGGGTAGCGCACTCCGTGACTTGCCGCTGAACGGGCGCGATCTGTTCCAACTCGCAATGCTCCAGCCAGGGGTGCTTCCCGTGGAAGCGGGCGGCAATCCGTTTGCCGAGGGTGGGCTGACACGCGCGGCTGTGCAGGGTTCGCGGCCCAGCATGAACAACAGCACCCTCGACGGCGCGGACATGAACGATCCGGCCAACAACATCCCGCCCGGCGGCGTCGCGGGTCTGCAACTCGGCGTGGAGGCGGTGCGCGAGTTCCGCGTCCTTCTGAATAGCTATAGCGCGGAGTTTGGCCGGAACGCGGGTGCAAACGTGCAATACATCACACGGTCCGGTACCAATGAGTTCCATGGCTCGGCGTTCGAGTTCTTCCGCAACGCGGCTTTGGACGCGCGGAATTTCTTCGACATCGGAAGCGTTCCGCACTTCGTCCGCAACCAGTTCGGCGGTTCGGCAGGAGGCCCCCTCCGACGCAATCGAGCGTTTTTTTTCGCGAACATCGAGAACCTGCTGGAGACCAAGAGCATCACGCAGAGCCTCTCGGTTCCCGATGCCAACGCGCATCAGGGAAAGCTTCCGCTGGCGGCAGCGCCCGGCACGCTTGTTTCTATCGGCGTGGCTCCGCAGATTGCTCCGTTCTTGAATCTGTATCCGTTTCCCAACGCCGGCTCCCTGGGGGGAGGGCTGGGGCTCCTGCGTGTTTCCGAACGCCAGCCGGCGCGCGAGAACTACGGACTGATGCGCGCCGATTTCTCGCTGAATCAGCGCCACCAGCTTTTTGCGCGCTATAACATCGACGATTCCGCCTCTACCGTTCCCTTTGCCAGCACGGCCATGCCGGGCTTTCCGTCCGACCGGGCGATTCGGAATCAATATGCGATGGCTGGCTGGCAATGGACTCCACGTCCGGATCGGCTCAACGATCTGCGGATCAATTTGACGCGGATCCATCAGCTTTCCGAGCCCTCTTTCTCGAATCCGCTTTCTATTTCGCTGACCGCGGGCCGCGCGTTGGGAGCGGTGGCGATTGCGGGCTTACCCCAGTTAGGCGCCTCGGTGACCTCTCCCATCGAGTCGGGATCGAACACCTGGGAGTTGATCGATAACGTTTCTCATCAGCGCGGCAGCCACACGCTGCGAGCTGGCATCGATTTCAAGCGGCTGAACCTGAACGGCTGGTTCGACGCGCTCAAGAACGGCGAATATGCGTTCACCGACCTGAGTCCGTTCGGCTTCCCGACATACAGCAATAATCCTCCGCTGGAAGCTTTCCTCGAAGGGCTCCCGTTCGTCTATCTCGGCGTCGACCCCGCGCTGGCCGATTCCGACCGCGGCTATCGCCAGAATTACTTCGGCGCCTATTTGCAGGATGATTGGAAGGTCAAGCCCCACTTCACGCTGAATCTGGGTCTGCGCTGGGAGTACACCAGCACTCCGAGTGAAGTAAACGGACGCATCTCAAACATCCTGAACCTGGCGACAGACACGCACCCCACACCAGGGCGCTTATGGTCCAGCGTGCCGTTGAATCTTTGGTCGCCTCGACTCGGTTTTGCTTGGACACCTTCGTCCCGTTCCAACACCGTGATCCGAGGCGGCGCCGGCCTGATGCGCGATCAAATCTGGGGCGCACTCTATTCGGACGCCCGGTTTTATGAGCCGTATTACCGGATTCTCGAATACATCCTTCCCACTTTTCTGAACAAGCCGCCGAGTGTTGCGTCCGTGGTGGGACTCGGCGGCCCCCCGTCCGTAATCGGGCTCTACGGCATCACGTACCATCCGTCTTTTCCGTACGTGCTCGAATACAATCTCAACATCCAGCATGAAGTGGCGCATGACTGGCTGGTTCAGGCGGCTTACGCCGGTTCACGCGGCAATCATCTGCCCCGCTCGGGCGAAGCCAATCCGTTCGATCCGTTTGTAGGACACCGGCTAAATCCGGCGCTGGGCTCCACCCAGGTGATCGTCACGGACGGCCAGTCATTCTACAACTCCCTGCAAGGCCGCGTCGAGAAGCGCATGGCGCGGGGACTCACGTTCCAGGCCAACTACACTTTCTCGAAATCGGTTGACGATTCCAGCGGACCCTTTCCCACCGACTACATCAATGAAGCCGGTGTATCGCAGAGCCTTCCGGACCGCAAAGGAGACCGGGGGCGATCGGCATTCGACCATACCCACGCGCTCGTGGCGAACGCTCTCTACGCGATTCCCGAGGGACGCAACATTCTTCTGAAGGGTTGGGACCTCGGTTCAGTGGTCAGCATGATTTCCGGTCCCCCGTTCAGTGCCGTTCTTGGATTCAACAATTCGGGAACGCAATCGTCTGTTCCTGCTGATCGTCCAAATCTGAACGCCGAAGCGCACCCCTGTTCCGCCAACACCGGATCGCCGAATGAATGGTTCGATCCCTCGATTTTCAACTTGCCTGCGCCGGGAGCGTACGGGAACGCGGGGCGTAATATTTTGTGCGGACCGCCCCTGAAGAACGTCGATTTTTCGCTGACTAAGCAGACCAAGCTCGGCGAGCGGGCGAACTTGCAGTTCCGCGCGGAATTCTTCAACCTTTTCAACCATGCGAATTTTAACGTGCCCGTCAACACGCAAGGCGGAAGTGGAGCGGGGGGAAACGGCGATGCGGTCTTTGTGGGCTCGCGGGGAGCCTCCTGCGTACCCGGAGCGGCGCCTTACGCCTGCGGCATTCTCGCTCCGAACGTGGGCCAGATCACCAGCACTTCAACGCCCTCACGGCAAATCCAGCTGGGTCTCAAGCTGATTTTTTGAGGATCGGGCACGCAGCTTGCGGGAAAGTCTTCTGATCTACGGTGCTGCCGGGTACACCGGACGGATGATCGTAGAACAGGCCGTGTCGCGAGGCTTGCGGCCGATCCTGGCAGGACGCGACCCGGCCAAGCTCGCGCCACCCGCAGCGGCGTTCGGGCTTCCCTCGTTGATCGCGCGCGTGGAGGCGCCGGAAGGCTTGCGCGAGATGGCATCGTCAGCGAAAATCTTGCTGAATGCCGCGGGACCTTTTACCTCCACGGCGCCTCCGTTGATCGAAGCTTGTCTTGCCACGGGCACGCACTACCTCGATATCACCGGGGATCCGCGCACGATTGAGCCAATAGCGGGTCGGCACGATGATGCCGTTCGTCGCGGAGTGATGCTGATGCCCGCGGTAGGATTCGACGTCGTGGCCTCGGACTGCCTTTTAGCTCACGTGGCTCGGCGCCTGCCGGGAACAAACCGGCTGCGGCTGGGATTCGACGAATCGAACGGCCCCTCGCTGGGCTCCCTCAAGACGACGTTCGAGATGAGCGGCCAGGGGGTGCTGGTGCGGTGTGACGGCCGCATGGAGAGGGTCGTATCGAACTCGCATTGGTTCGATTACGGACGCGGGCCTGAGTTGAGTCTTGCCGTGAATCTCGGCGACGTTTCGTCGGCATACTTCAGCACGGGAGTTCCCAACATCGAAACTTTCATGCGTGCGACACCATCGCTGTGGGGCGCGATGGCGGTCAACCAGTATTGGGGCTGGCTCCTGGCGATGCCGCCGTGGCAGGAGTTCGCAAAGACGCAATTGCAGTGGCTCGCGCGAAACCCTTCGGCCCCCGCTCCGTGCGCAGGGTGGGGGGTGCTCGTCGCCGAAGCAACGGACACGGCCGGGAGCCGCCAGTGCTCGCGCTTTTATAGTGGAGACGTGTATCGATACACAGCTCTAAGCTCCATCGGCGTGGTGGAAAAGTGTCTGGCCGGCGAGTTCAAGCCGGGATTCCGGACGCCTTCTGCGATCTACGGCCCGGACTTCGCACTATCCTTCGAAGGCGCGCGTCGGGAGGATCTGTGACAGAGAACTCGCGGCCTCCTGCCTACGCTACCGCGCACCTCGATTCGCTGATCTGTCCCGTGCTGGCGGACGCAAGGGACCTCGCAGCCTGCCTTCCGGCGCACGCGGAGTTATCTTTGCCTCAGATGCCGGGGCTTCCGCCGGGGCGGCATCTCATTTTTTTCGAGCTCTGGCGGGTAAACGAGGGGCTGCTTCAATTCGGATCGCTGAACGCCCACAACTTGTGGGAACTCGGAGGGAGTCTCGCGGGCATGGGAGCCGGCGCGGGCGCCGGTGCGACTCTCGGCTCCGGAATCGGCGGCGCGATAGGAGCGGCCAGCGGCGGTGCGCTGGGCATGTGGCTCGGCCCGTGGGGATGGTGGTGGGGCGCGAACGGGGGAGCGGCAGCGGGGGCGGCGTTCGGGGCGGCGATGCTCTCCGGGGCCGGGGCAGCGAGCGGCGCGCGTTGGGCCGCAGCCGCGGGACGGAGAACCAGCGAGAATTACTCGCGCATCATGGGTACCTACAATGAGATCCTGGTAACCGTCCCATGCCGCCGCGAGCAGGACGGCCGGGCAGAAGACTTCTTGTTCGTGCTGACGACGTACACGGACAGCCCCGCGTCGATCCTCGGCGAGTGGCTGCTCGGCTGGGGATACGGGAAGTCGCGCGCATTGGGTGAGCTCACGGCAGAGGGATCATTGGAAGTAGCGGCCGGCCGCTCCGGCGTGCCGCTCCGCGTGGCCTGGCAGCCTTGTGCTCCGGATACCAATTCACGGACCACCTGCATCCCACCCGAGCTTTCGCGGCCTTTGTTGGGCGTGCTGCCGGGGAACCGGCTGGTGCAATCGTTTCTGGATCGGTCCCTCGACGCGGAAGGCGTGCAAGTAAGGCCCGCAACAGCGGAAATCTCCGCGGGCGACGGCTTCATCCCAGGCCTGGGAGCCTTTTCCGTCCCGTCATCCGCAAGCGCATTTCTGGTTACGGGGCTGCCCGTGACCCTCAGTTATCCGCAGCCGCCTGCCGGTTAGCGCGATTCCCTCCGAGGATCGTGCGAGCTTCGCGCAGTTCCGGCATGTCGCGCCCTTCCAGGAACCAGTCATCAAGCGGCCGCAGCAATTCTCGCGCCTCGCTCTCACGGCGTACGAGCCGCGCGAACGCGAGCGCGGCGCGAAGCTCCACCATCTTCGCGTTCTGCGCTCGTGCGACCTCTATGGCGCGACGTAGGCTCGCTTCCCCGTCGGCGTCCGCGCCTTGTTCGAATTGGATCTCACCTCGGACGCGGTATAACTCCGATTCGTACACACGTTCCTCATGCTCTTCGGCGGTCGCCAGTCCTTCCGAAATCGACTCGGTCGCTTCTTCCAAACGTCCGGCGCGCCACCGCGCCTCCGCGGTCATCAGGCACCAGTGCGGCATCTGAACGCCGGACCCGGTAAGCCGGTACGCTTCTACCCCGGACTTCATCTCCGCGAGGCCCGCTTCCGGGTCTCCCTGCATTGCCTGGAGCCATCCGCGATAAATGCGCGCCTGGCCTGCCCATAGCAGCAAGCCTCCTTCGGTCGAGAGCGCATAGAGCCGCTCCACGCGGGCCCCAATGGCGGAAAGATCGCGCCGCGCGTAGTGGATCATCAGCCCGTCGCCGAGCCCCAACGCGGTGCACGCGGGGATGTCCAGCGCCTCGATCACCGCCCAGGACTTCAGCCGTGCTTGCTCCGCCTGATCCGGATACCCCAGGAACCACAGACTCATCGTCAGGAAGTTCGCGCAGGAGAACGACGATGGCATTCTTCCCGCGGTCACGATCGCGCGCTCGCGCTCGGGTGTGTAATGTTCCAGGGCTTTCTCGGCATGCTCCCGCGCCTCAGCGAAGTCGCCGTGGTAGTAGCGCGAGTATCCGACACAGTGCCGGGCGACGAGGTGGGCCGCGGGATTGTCCGTGGCGAGAGTCATTTCGAGTACGGGTCTGCCGGCTTCGATGGAACGTCGGATTTCGCCGCGGACGAAATACACGCCCCACAGTCCCCATTGGGCTGTCAGCATCCCTGGACCGTCGTTGAGTTGCACGCATAGGTCGCGGACCCGGATGCACGCCTCTTCCGAATCGCGCGAACCCCAGCCGAGCGTCGATTGCAAAGCCGGAAGCATCGCTGAGTGTGCTTCGAGCGCGGCGGCCGCCCGATGGGGATGGCTCTCTGGAAGCGCATCGATCAGGGCAATGGTCTTGCGCATGTGGGCGACGCACTCGCGCAACGCCGAGTGCGTCTGCGCCTGCTTGCCGGCCCGCATCCAGCTGGCGATCGCGTCATCGATTCGCCCGGCGCCTTCGTAGTGGCGCGCCAGCAGTGCTGGTGTGGTCTCCGCCAGTTCCGGGAAGCGGAGGACCAGGGCTTCCGCGATCTTGCTGTGATACTCCTGCCGCGTTTTGCGTAGGAGGGATTCGTAAGCGGCGTCCTGAATCAGCGCGTGCTTGAAGACGTAGGTCGAAGCCGGAGGAATGCCGCTTTGAGAGACCAGTTCCAGCTCCACCAGGTGCCGCAGGGAATGCGCCAACGCCTCGGTCGGTTTTCCGAGCACGTTTTGCAGCAGGTCGAAGGTAAACTCGCGGCCGATGGTCGCCGCAAGCTGGGCCACCGCGCGATCCGCCCCGAGGCGGTCGATGCGGCCCATCAGCGAATCCTGCACGGTGGCGGGAATCAGGCCGGACGGCAGAGGGCCGGTCAGTTCATAACGATCGTCCCTCTCGCGCAAGATTCCGGCCTCGAGCACGGTGCGGGTAACGGCTTCCACAAACAGCGGAATGCCGCCTGTGCGCGCGACCAGTTCCTCGATCAGCGAGAGCGGCAGCGGTTTCGGTCCCGCGACCTTGGCCACCAAGCCTCTGGTATCGTCCGGCGACAAAGCTCCCACCTGGATTTCTCGGCGATGCGAATGCGCCGGCCATGGCGCATCGAACTCGGGGCGCGTTGTGAACACGGCCAGCACAGGGAGGTTCACCTGGCGAGCCACGATTTCGCCGAGAAGTTCGAGCGTGGACGGGTCTGCCCAGTGCAAGTCCTCCACCAGCAGCAGGACCGGCGAGCCGCCGACAGCGTGGAGCAGCAATCCGGCCAGAGTCTGAATCATTTTTTGACGGCGCTGGGCCGGCTCCAGGAGGGCTTGGGGATAACGATCCCCTGAAGGCACCGCCAGCAGTTCGGCTAGCGCTGCCGTCGCTTCGTCTGAGGCCGCGCCCCGGCCCGCCGAGAATTGCTCCAGCAGATCGAGTTTTTCCGCCGCAGGCAAATCCTTCTCGATCGCCATGCGCCGTTCCAGCATTTCGATGAGGGGGTGGAAGGCGCTGTTCACGTGGTACGGCGAGCATTGCGCTTCGAAGACCTCGTGCAAGCGATTGCCCGCGGCGTGCCGTGCGGCTTCAAGCAGCCGTGATTTTCCGATGCCTGCTTCGCCTCGCAAGAGCAAGGTGCGACCGTGGCCTTGGGATACCTCCGTCCAGGCGGCTTGAAACTCCCGCCCTTCCGCTTCGCGACCCACCAGGGGTGTCAAACCGCCGCCCGCCGCCAAGGCGTGGAAGCGGTTGGTGGTCCCGCTGCTGCCCAGCACGCGGAAAAGCTGCATCGGCCTTCCCAGGCCTTTGAGCGTGCGCGAGCCGAGGTCCTCGAGATCGAACAGACCGCCGACCAATCGCCGGGTGGCGTCGCTGATGACCATCGTGTCGGGAGCCGCCTCCGACTGGAGCCGTGCCGCAATATTGGGCGCCTCACCTAATGCCAGCTGCTCCCGCCGCGAGCCTGTACCGACATCGCCCACTACCACCAGACCCGTGTGGATGCCGATGCGGATTTGCAGATTGTCCGCGCCACGGCCAATGCTTTGGACCCGCTTCAGGATTTCGAGACCGGAGCGCACCGCGCGGCAGGCGTCGTCTTCGTGCGCGGCCGGATAGCCGAAGTATGCCAGGACTCCGTCCCCCAGGTGCTGCGCCAAGTGGCCGGCATAACGTTTAAACGCTTCTGCGCAGGCCGCCTGATACTCCCCGTATAATTCGCGCAACTCCTCCGGGTCCATGCTCTCCGCAAGAGCCGTCGAGCCCACGATATCCGCAAAGAATACGGTGAGCTGCCGGCGCTCCGCAACGGCGGCGTGATCTGTATCGAGAGTCCGGCCGCAGCCGCCGCAGACCGCTGCATCGCGAGCATTCCGGAAACCGCACTCCGGGCAGGGCACGCCCATCGGCGCGCCACATTCCGCGCAAAACTTGACTCGTCCGGAGTTCTCGGTGCCACAGCTGGAACACTGCATCGCTACGTGCCCTTTCAACTCCCGAAGGAGAGCGCCGGCGGATAGGGCAAGCCCAGCCGCCATGGCGCGCGCAATTCGTAGGATCCGAGCAAGGACTCATCGATCCCCTGCGACCAACCCGATTCCGGGTAGCGCTTGCACTCCAGACCCAGCACGTACGCCACATCTACTTCCATCGCCGTGCGCAGCGGGCGCATCACGGCGACGTCCCAGTTTCGTTGGAAATCGGACAGCACGAAAAAGGGTCCGATGGAAACCGGAGCCAGCGAAATGAGAGGCTGCATCAGCATCCGGCGGACCGTGGCGAAGTGCGGATACTCGGCGATGGGGCGATACCCGGCGTCGCCCTGCGATTTCCAGGCGAGCGACGTCAAGCGCTGGCCAGTCAGACTGGTCACGGTGTACCGGTCCGCCGTTACCTGGAAGGAAGCCATCTCTTTGGGCAGTCCCCAGAATAATTGCCCGCCCAGAGTCGCGAAGTAATTGTCGAGGTACAGCCGGGGCATGAAATAGTAAGGGCCCGGATGTCCCGGCGTGATGGATCCAGCGGAAATGTAAGAGAAGGGAACGCCGAAACTCAGCTCGTGATACGTCATGCTGGGAAGCGGCGCGGGGAACGACATCTGCCCCCGGAACAGGTCGTGGAAGAACAAGACCACCGGGTGAGTGCCTTTGGGCGTCACATCCTGCTCGCCCAGTTCGAGACCGGCCGGCAAAAAGTCGCGGACCCGCTCGACGGGCAGGGCCAGCGTAACACCCCGCGTATCGCCATCGCCGCTCACGTTGATTGCGTTAAATGGATTGGGAGTCATGGGTTCCCTTTCTTCCAACCTTGCCGGGCATCATCCGGGATCGCGCCCGTCCGCATCGGCAACAGGCGCCTCCTGAGGAGGGGCGGCGGCGCTTAAACTCTGAAACGAGCTGATATTCCCGAAATACCAGTCTTTGTCCCAGGAGAGCGTCTCCGGCAGCAAACGATCGGCCTGAACGCCGACCGAATCGCGATAGACACAGAAATCCGGCTTCTGATACGTTCGCGACAATTTGTTAAGCAGCGCCTGATACTGGGCCTCGCAGTACGCCCGCGTGAGAGACAGAGCCTGCCGGAACTCCTCCAGGTGCTCCCAGATCCTCTCCAGACTCACTTCCATGGATTCGCCGGGTGCGGGTTTCAAAGCGCCGATCAGCGTGAGAAGTTCGCCGAGCCGGAATTTGTCGGCGACCACCTGAGTGTCGAGATTGTTGCGTTCGGAGGGTTCCCCCGCGATGGAGAGCAAGTTGATCGACATCATCGTCTTCACGAACTCGGCTCCTGCGGTGAACAGCTGTCCCGCGGTCGGCACCTGTTTGCCTAGCTTCTCTTCCAAACCCCTCAAGCCGAGGATCGCCCACGGTCCAATGATGTCGAAGCGGTCTTCCATCTGAAGGCGCAGTTCGGTGAACTGCTGCTGCCTGCCGATGATGTCGTCGACGATTTCGGGCATCCCCGGTACCGCGGCCACGCTCCCGGGGCGAAGCGTCATGCGGTTATTCGCGGCTTTATATAACGCGGTTTCGGCGAGGGCCTTTGCCGGTCCAGCCACGGGCAGCGCGCCGTAGGCGTCGATCATCTCCTGCCGTCCCAGGCGCCAGCGAGTGTTCGGATCGTTGTTGCCCCACTCGCGGGATAGGATTGAATCGATTACGACCTGCGGGTCGACGCTCGCCAGCGCCTGCCGGGCCTGCGCCTTGTCGTGCGCGCTTTGCTCCGGTCCGTTCCGTTCCAGCCGCGTGCGAGCCTGGTACATGATGGCCGCCATGCGGCACGGGTCCATTTGGTCCTGAAGTTTCTCGGCAAGAGCATCCGCGGCGATCGCCGGCGCTTCCGGCGTATCGCTTAACAGGGTCTTGAAAGCATTGCTGTTGATGGTCCAGGTCAGGCTTCCGACGCGATCCAGAAGCCGGTCGGCAAGTGGCTCATCCACGGTCGCGTTGATGTAAAAGGGCCGGATTGCTTGGGCACTATAGACAATTCCGTTACCGGTATCCTGCGGGCGCGAGGCAACGATTCCCAGCGTTTCCACAATATCCAGGCTCGGGAAGTCGAAGATGCGCACCACCAGCGTCTCTTCGATCTCCCGCAGATCGAACAGTTCGTCGAGAACTCGGGGCACGCGAACGATGGATTGATAACAGGCTTTATTAGGATCCGCCACGTCCGGAAACTGCTTCAAGGTGTACAAAGAAATCGGTATCTTGTTCCCGAGGAGTTCCAGAGCCAGCTGCCGGGCGACCTTGCAATCCATCGGATGGGCAGCTTTAGTGGCCTTCTTGGTGCCGAGCTCCAAGCGGAGTGTCTCCGCCCATTGGTAGGGCACGTCGAAGGACTGTGTGTCACCCAATCCGGCATTCGCCTCACGTTCGCTGATTTCAATTACGGTCTGCATGGCGGATTTCTGCCCCGCCGCAGAGACGATTTCCGCGTCCACTCGGAGAAGCGACTGCGTTCCGTCGACCGACTCGCCGTCCTTCAGCCAGACACTCTCGGGAATCACGAAATTGGCCGTGGTGGCGGCGATGCCCTGCACTTCCAGGCGTGAGATCGCGGCGACGCAATCGTCCACCATGGTGAACGCCGGAACCAGCCCAACGCCCTCCACATTCCATTCGCCGTCTTTGCCTTTGCGCTCAAACTTCACCGGAATATTGAACGCGAGTTCGTACTTAGCCCAATCGCCGACGTTGTCAGATTTGGAGACGACGCTTCCAAAGCTGGATGCGGTCAGGTACACGTAGGCAAGATCCCCGCCGACGGGAAAGCCGCTATTGACGGGGATCGGAGGCCGGGCCCAGACCGAGAACCGGACCTGTTCCTCGCCGCCATCCGCTGTCAGGATCCTGGTCTTCGACGCTTTGCTTTCGATTGCTTCCGCCTTGGCAGCGCGGTTTTGGAGTACTTCGTTGCCGAGCGCCGAGTTCATGTAGGAATCAAGAAACGCCTGGAGCTTGTCCTTTTTGGCAAGCAGGGGGAGAACGCGGATGGTAGTTCCGGCGTATTGAAACGGGCCGGCAATCGCTTCTATGGCGGACGAAACGGTGCTATTAAACTGAGGCGCATCGGCAGCGTCTGCCGGCTTCTGAGCTGGAATCAGCTTTCTGCCGCCTCCGTCTTTCCAGATGCCATCGAGGGTTCGCCACGCGAGGTTCGCGCCCTCGAAATACTTGACGTCCACGTCGACCCAGAAGGGCAGCACCGGCTTGAACTCCGCTACATCGACACCATCACTCCGCCAGCGCCGATGTTCTTCGAGGCCCAAGACGCGGGACACGGGCAGCGAAGAGTATTGATGCAGCCGGATGGTGTGACCGCCGCTCGCATCTCCCAGCCAGATGCGCTCCTCGCCCATCAGACCGCCGCCGTTAAAGCCGGTCATCTGCATCTGGCCATTGGTAAGCGACTGATAGCAGATGCGTGTGGGATCTTCCGAGTGGCGGAATTGCTTGAGGTTGAGCGAATTCTGCGTCATGCCGACCCCACCGGGCGCAAACGCCGGAGCCATGCGCGTGATCATCTCCGGGAGGAACGACGGACTCGACAAAGGGTTGATCGGGGAAACCCGCATGGACTGCGCCATCCACAGGGCATCGCGGCCAAAGCCCCCTACGGCATTCGCGACGTTAGAGGCGACGACCCAGGGCATGATGGGACTACGCGGATCGGGAGGAACCCGGAGGTTCGACATGGGCGCGTCGCGTTGCACTTCCAGAAACGTCTTCGTTTCGAGGGGCGTGCCCGCGTACACTTCCGGAAACACGGGGGTCTCGATCTTCGCGAGCGTGACCGCGGCGAGCGGGTCGGAGGTCCAAGCGCTAGGAGCGCAAGTCACGCTCGCCAGGATCTTGGGAAATCCGTACACCACGCGGCCCAGCGGCACGGAAAATTTGTCATCAACGAAGATATACGGCGTGATCACGGCCCAATCGTGAAACACCCACTGGCCGTTCACCCGCTTGTACCATTCGACCTGCACGCTAAAGAAGACCTCGACCTGCGCGAACCATCCCGCACTGGTCACCGGCAGCGAGATCTCGCCATAGTCGAGCACCATCAGATTGACGTACGGCGCCATGGCCCGGAAGTAGCCGACTTCCTCCGGCACAATATTCAGATAGTTGTCGCACAACTGCTGAAGCGCGTCGAGATTCGCGCGCAGCGGGAAGACGCGCGCGGATAAGCCGTTAAACAGGATGGGCGGCTTGAACGGCAAATCGAGATTTGTCACCAGCGGCAGACGTTTTGTGAATTCTTCTGCACTCATGAGATCACCCTGTCTAGTTACGCTCGATCACCCAAGCTGACATCGCTTCGAGAAACTGCTTGTCGCGCGAGTCGGGAAGATGGCCGTAGAGCCGACCGCACTCGTAGCGGGCAGCGCCGGCAAGCCCTTGGGCGACCTGGCGGGCATAATCGAGAGATCCGTAGGCGTCCATCCGCTCGCGCACCCAGCGCACTTCCTTGTCGCCGCGAGCTTCCCGGGGCTGCCCGAGCATCGCACGGATTCGCTTGCGCTCCGCCTGGCTGGCTTGGCTCCATAGGTGGATCAGCATCAGGGTGCGTTTGCCCTCGCGGATGTCGCCTCCCAGCTCCTTTCCGTAGGCGGCGGCATCGCCCTCCAAGTTGAGCAAATCGTCCTGAATCTGAAATGCGGCCCCGAGAAAGAAACCGTAGAGCATGCAGCGATCTAGATCGATACTGCCGGCCGACCCGATGAGAGTGCCCATGCGGCTGGGATGAATGGTCGCCAGCCAACAGGTCTTCTTCAGGACCATTAGCAGATAGTCCGCCTCCGCGACTTCGGTTACGTTGTCCCGGCGCCATCCGAGCTCGAGCGCCTGTCCTTCCGCGGACTCGCGCGCCATGCGGTCTGTTTCTTCCAGAATTCGCAGCGCCAGATCCGGACCCAGAGTATGTCGATTGTCGAGCAGCGGGCGCATGGAGAGCAGTGAAAGCATGTCCCCCACGTTGATCGCAATGGGAACGCCCTCGGCCACATGCAGGGTGGGTTTGCCGCGGCGCTGTTCACTCTCGTCCTCGATGTCATCATGGATCAGCATCGCGTTGTGGATAAGTTCGATCGAGACCGCGGTTCGCAACGCCACCTCGATCGGCGTACCAAAGGCGCGGGCTGTCGCGATGCACAAAGTCGGGCGGAAAGCCCGGCCGCCGCGGCGGGGATAATCCGCCACCAGGTCGTAAAGATAGCGGCGAGGCTCGGCTCGGGGCAGGTATTCAAAAAGGAGAGCCCGCGTGGCTTCGCCGTACTCGCGAAGCACCGAAGACACAAAGCCAGGCGACGCCGGACTCCCCGGCAATACCGGGCTCGGCGCGGGAGCGCTTCCAGCGGGCGCGTACATAGGATGTCAGGCCGGCTCAGTGCGAGGTTCGGAGATCACTACCGTCAGGTCTCCGATGACACAACCGTCCGAAGCTCGGATCACGCCGCTGTGGCGGCCGGCCGCTTGATCGTCGCCAATCGCCACGCTCACGCGCAGGCGTCCGCCCTGATGGCTGAGGGACACGCCTTTGTGCAGCGGCGGCATGAAGGAATCCGCCGTAAGCTTGCCGAGCAGTTCCACTCCGGGCTTAAAATTGGCGGACACCTCGGTGGGGCGGCGCGATGACACTTCGACGGTCATGGAGGGAGACGGCGCCGGAGCGTGAGCAGGCGGATATCCAGGATTCCAGGCGGCAGGAGGCCACCCGCCGGGCCGGGCACCCGGCATCAGAGTGGACCATGCATCCGACCATGCCCGCATCGCCACAGTCCACTGCTCCATGAGCGGCGAAACCGTTCCCCAGGGATTCGACCAATTGTTATAGCTCGACTTCTCTTCACCCATATGTCCCCTATTGTTCGGATTATCCCGGCTCTTGCGCGCGGCTTCGTAGCCGCGCTTCATGTAATCGTCTATAACAGCATACGCTGTCTGTACTCCGCATTCGAGCGCCTTCTGCAGCACGCCGTTGGCCCCTGGCGGCGGGAGAGGCTGCCCTGGGCCTAGCCCATCGTGCGGCGTTCCCGCCGCCATTGGATTACGGAGAGGAGCTGTGCGCGCCGGAGGTACACGCTTTGATCGTGAACGGGATGCATTCACCGCCCTAGGGATGGTCATACCCGATAATGTCCTCCAGTGGCGGTTTCTGAGAGATCGCGTGCGAGGCAAGCAGGCCCGACATCACCGCCGACTCGATACATCCGGTGTCGAGACCTGTCGCGGTCCAATCGCCGGCGATGGTCAGGTTGTCGAACGTCATGTCGAGCGGAGATATACGATACATGATACTTCCGGGCAGCGACTGTACATAGCGATCCGTCGGGTTCACGTTCGCCGTCCAATACTGCGTTTCGAAGCCCTCCTGATTCGTCAGACGTTGCTTCTTCCCGGACGGTTCCCCCGCCAAGACTCCCCACCGGAACCCACCCCCGTCATGCTTGGCGCGTGGCCACAACTCCGCCACATCCTCACTTAGGAAATCGACGGCATGATCGCGCACAATCGCGGACTGCTCCCGCTGGAACTCCTGGGTCACGGGCCTTCCGTCAGCCGCGGCGTCTGGGAGCACGCTACAGAAATACGCGACGGACTTCACCCGCTCATTCCAACTCTCCTCTGGAATCAAATGGCTCATATCCGCCCAGGTGTCGAAGGGTTCCACGAAACCGGAAAGATTCACGCTCCCGTGGGGCCAGCCTAGCTCTCCGAGATCGTTCTTCATCCAGAGCTGGAAGGCTTGCGTCGGGACGGTCTTGACATGGCGCACCATATCGCGCCAGGCAGCGCTGCGCTCGAGCAACTCCGGCGCGACGTCCGGCAAAGCGGCGATGCTCACCCCCAGCACGACGAAATCGAAATCGCGCCCCACCCGCAGCGTTTTAGATCCGGCGTGCCGCGTCTCCCAGGGCGCCTCGAAGGCTCTTTTCTCCCGCTTCAGCGCGGCCCCCCCGGCCAGCTGGGAATAGTCGGGCTGAGAGGGCCAACTGGGAAGGTTGTGCACCTCCACGAGCGGCTGGTACTCGCCCTTTCCCTTGACGCGTGCCTGCACGTCGAACTGAAGCGTTTCTACAAAGGGAGCTTCATCCTTGCCACGGACCGGAAGGGCGAGATTGCGCAGCCGGTGAAAAAACTCGAACCGCACGCCGCGGCGCTTCAGCACCTGGTACAGCGGCGCGAACACCACATCTCCCATCCCTGCGCTCATGCGCCAGAATAGGGAGCCTCGATAGGTAAAGAACATGCGCATCGCACCTCGCAACGCCACCCCTGCCGCTAGGCGGGGGCGCTCCACATCGCCGTCCTCAAACGCGAACGCGAGGTCGTAAATGCCGCGCATGAACCCAGAGTCGAGCGAGGGTTCCGCCGCGCCGTGGAGCCGCAGCCAGTCTCGCCAGTCGTAGTCATTGACAGCGTCAAAGCCGCGAGGGTCCGTCGCCAGGCCGCACCGGATGGAACCGCGAAGGATGGCGAGGATCAAGTCGATAACCTGCCAGACGCGACGGAGTTCGGTATCTCCCGCCACCAATTGGTCCAACTCGCGCCGCGCCGCCGAAGACAGACCGTCGATGGCCTGGAACAGCACCCCGGCGCTGTCGTGAAACATTTGCGGACACGGCCCTTCCAGCGCCTCCCGCAGGATCTCGCTTGCCTCCAGCACGGCGGCCGCGGTGGCCAACTGGCCGAAGCGGAACAGCGCGCTGATTGCGTCGGCCAGCGCGTCAGGTCCACGCACGGGACCCCGATTCGCCGCACCGCCGGCGTTCCGTTCACTCCGGCGGGATTCCTTGTCAGCCGCAGATCGCAGCAATTCTCCGAGCAGCACGACGGATTGGCGCAGGTACGCGATCACCGTAAACGGGTCGCCCGTGGAGGGATCGCCCGGCTCCCCCTTTCCCGGAGGGAAATGCGCGTGCCAGAACTCCCACCCGTCTTCGCAGCGGTCCGCCACCGCCACATCCGGTGCCGGTTTGAACGCTTCGCGCCAATCGGCAAACCGGTGATGCGGAAAGGCGGCATGCCGCTCCGCATAACATTCCCGCATGAGGCGAAACGCGTTCTCGTAGAATCCCATCCACAGGTGCAGCCCGTGTTCCTCGATCCGATCCGACGGACCACGCCCTGACGCGCCTTTGCCGCCGAGGCGCCAGCCCATCTGATAAACCGTGACCTCATAGCGCCCTTGTTGCTCCGGACGCGTGAGCTCGAAAGCGGCGGTGAGCGCGGCGCAGCCTCCTCCCACCACGGCCACGCGCTGTCTCGGACGGGAATCGTCCTCCCCGGCACGCCTCTTGCTGCGATCCACGGAGGGGGCCCTCTTCTTGGCGGCGCTAGGCATGGTTTGAGGCCGCCCAACTGGGCGGACGCGCCAAGTCCTGCGGGAGCTTGGTGCGATCGTCTCCAAACGCATCACAAAGTTGAGTCGCGGTCAGGCCGCGCGCGGTGCTCAGGTCGGCGCCCCGCAGGTCGGTGAGCTTGAGAAAGGCCGAGGCCAGGCTGGCGCCCCGCAAATCGGCAGCCGAAAGATCGGCGCGGCACAGGTCCGCCCCGTCGAGGATGGCGCGGCGCAGGTCGGACCCCCGGAAGTTCGACTTCCGCAGAACGGCGCGTTCCAGAATGGCGCAAATCAGATTCGCGCAATGCAAGTCAGACTCTGTCAGTACGACGCGGTGCAGATCCGCGTTTGCCAGCTGCGCCCCCGCCAGCGACGCGCAATTCAAAACGATGCAGTCAGGGTGTTCGCGCCGGAACGCGTTCCATGCCTCCGCCCCGCTCTTGAGGAGCTCGAGCCGGTCCTCCTTCGGAAGTTGCTCGACCATATCTGCCGCTGAATCCCTTCGACCTGCGAACCAGCCTCCGAGGGCTGGAAGGTCTAACAATTATATTGAAAACTCGGTTCAACGTATAATCGAAGCTTCTCCTTGATCGGATCCACCATCTCGCATTACAAGATTCTCCGCAAGATCGGAGAGGGCGGCATGGGCGTGGTGTACGAGGCCGAAGACCTGAAGCTGGGCCGGCGGGTGGCTTTGAAGTTTCTGAGCGTGGACCGCGTGGGAAAGGAGGAAAGCCGCCAGCGCTTCCTTCGCGAGGCCCGCTCCGCCGCCGCCATCAGCCATCCGAACATCTGTACGGTCTACGAAGTCGACGAGGCCGACGGTCAACTGTTCATCGCGATGGAGTACTGCGAAGGTCAGACATTCCGTCAACTGATTCGACAGGGCCCGCTTCCCTTGACAGCGGCGATCCATATCGTTTTGCAAGTCGCCGATGCTCTTACACACGCACATGCCCGGCAGGTGGTCCACCGCGATGTCAAGAGCTCCAACATCATCGTGGATGACAAGAATCGGGCGCGCTTGCTCGACTTTGGATTGGCCAGTCTCGGGGATTCTTCCGACGCAACGCTGACGATGGAGTTCGTCGGTACGCCCGCTTACATGGCACCGGAACGCTTCGAGAAGCGAGTGAACGATGCCCGGGGCGACATCTGGGCGCTGGGGGTGATCCTGTATGAAGCCATCTCCGGCAGGATGCCGTTCGGGGGAGACATCCCCCAAATGGTGCACGCGATTCTGAATGAATACCCGCCACCGCTGTCTTCGTCGTCCGCCCACGTGCCGCCGGAACTCGACGATCTGATCGAGAGAGCACTGGCCAAGGATCCTTCGGAACGGTATCAGCATATCCACGAGCTGTTGACGGACTTGAGCACGATTTATCGTGAGGCACAGCCGCAGACGCAATCCGCCGCTTCCGGTTCGATCTTCGGCATGTCGCTCACCGGCGTGCCCGAAACGCGGCCGGCTCCGGACCCCGAACGCGTGCAGGCAGTTGCCGTGCTGCCATTCGTCAATATGAGCCACAACGCGGAGGACGATTTCTTGAGCGACGGCCTGACCGAGGAAGTGACCAACGCTCTCACGCAGGTGCGCGGCTTGAGGGTGGTTTCCCGCGCCTCGACCTTCCAGTTCAAATCGCCGGCACTCGATCTGCGCGATGTGGGGCGCCGCTTGCGTGTCGGCGCTCTGGTGCTGGGCAACGTCCGCTGTCAGGGCAATCGAGTGCGCGTCACGGCTCAGTTGGTGAAGGCGTCCAACAGTCATCAGCTGTGGTCGCAGCGGTTCGATTGCGAGATGAAGAACGTGTTCGACGTCGAGGACGAACTGACCGGAGCCATTGTGGAGAACTTGAAGCATTGGCTCGGCACGGATTTGGAAGTAGTGCATCTGCGCGGCACAACCAGCGACTATAATGCGCACGAGCTCTATCTGCGCGGACGCCACGCGTTCAATCAGCAAACAGCGCGAGGCGCAATGGAAGCGCTGCTCTTCTTTTCCCGCGCGCTGGAAGTCTCCCCCGGCTATGCGCTGGCTCGTGTCGGTATCGCGGATTGCTACGCTCTGCAGGGGTGGTATGGCATCGAGTCTCCGGCAAAAGTCCTGCCACGGGCCAAAGCGGAATTGGATGCCGCCCTGGCGATCGAAGAAGCGCTGCCCTCTGCCTGGTGCTTGCGCGGGGCGATTTCCGCGGGCTTCGACTGGGATTGGGAACGTGCGCGGACGGAGTTTCGGAAAGCATTTTCTCTAGGCCCCGCGACTTCAGAGCTGCTGTTCCACCATGCGCTGGATTTTCTCACCCCTCTTCTGCGTCTCGACGAGGCGCTGGCAGAACTGAAACTCGCCATCGAGCTTGATCCGGTGGCCCCGTTGGTGCATACCGCGGTAGGCGGCGGTCTCTACCGGATGCGGCGCTATCCCGAGGCGCTCCAGCAGTTTCGCTCGACTCTCGAACTCGACCCCGACTTCTATCACGCGCACTGGAGTATGGGGCGGGTATATCAGGCTCAAGGCTTGTTCTCCCAAGCGATGGAATGTTTTGAGCGAGCCTTGAAGGGAAGCGGCGATAATCCCTCCGTGCTCGCCGATGTGGGACATTGCCGCAGCGCGATGGGGGATGCTTCCGGGGCCCTTCAGATCCTGGAGCAGGTCGCCGGCAATCCTCTGGCGCAATCCATCGTGAGTCTCGGACTGGGGAAAACCGATGCGGTCTTGTCGCACTTGGCGGAGGCGGTGAAGCAACGCGCACGTGGACTGACATGGCTGGGCGTCGATCCTCGATTCGACAAGCTTCGCGAGCAGCCGAACTTCTATGCCGTAATGGCGCCGGTGGGGTTGAATGCGCCGTGGAAACAGCTCTGAGTTCGTCCCGCAGTGGACATCGGGGTACTTTGCAGTCCAGCGGAAAACCGTTGAGAAAGCCTCAGCCGCTGTAGTTCTTTCGGAGGATCGCAATGAGGACCAGAACCAGCGAAAGCAAACGGATCAAGTAAGTCCAGAGGTCCCCCTCGTTCGGTTTTTCTGCGAATAAAATCGCGGCCCGGTTGAATCCTTCGATCAGGAAGGAAGCTCCAAACGCGAGGAAGAACGCATCGTGTGTCTTGCGCCAGAATTTCAAGAAGAAAGCTCCCGCCGTCAGGGATGCGGTCGCAATCACTCCGAGCAAAAATCCGTCAATCATGGCATCACTCGCTTTCCCAAATCAAACCGTAAAGCAGGAGGATCATTGCGGCGGCGGCGGTCACGAGCCGAAAGCGGTAGAGATTCACTTCCGGATACATCACCAGATCGATAAAGACCAGGAAATTCGACAGCGTCAATCCGAGAAAACATAAACCGCTCCAGAGCAGGAGCTTTTTCCGGCCGCGCGCGTAGCCCCGCAGAAGCAGGACCGCGCAACACAAACTAGTCAATGTGCCGAGAATATAGACGGATGGTCCCATCTCACTCTGGTTCCTTTTTGAGGCGGAAGGCTCGGGCGAAGTCGCGAAGCGCTGCGGAAGGCTTCGAATGGATCAATCTCGAGACTCGGATCAAATCGCTCCTATAAGTAGCATCGACCGCCGCGAGAATTTGGTCTTTTTGCGGCTCAGGCTCGTAACGGTATGCCGGCGTCACGCCCTCCACGATCGCGGCCAGCCGTTGTCCGGCCAAGTCATCCAGGATCTGCTTGGAAAGATCCTGGCTCAGAAAGAGCCCGTTCGCCATCTCCTGCACCGACCAGGGGCGCGGACGATGATTCCACAACAGCAGGAGTGCCTCCAGATGAGGGATGGAATCGATCCGGTCCAGAAGGAATCTGTCAACGGCGCTACGGGGATCTTCGGTCATTGATCCCGTCCAGTTTCACAGCCGACGACATGTTTGGCGCGACGTCGCACGCCGACAGGGGCGAAAAAAAGGCCCCCGCCCACAGTGTTGAAGCACGGGGACGGAGGCCAAGTTGGTGCTCTGCCGGTAAAAAAAGCAATGGAGTTATTGGGCTGCCGTCATATGGGCCCGGCGGTTCCGCTGCCAGCAGGATTCGGTTTCGTCGCTACAGACCGGCCGCTCCTTGCCGTAACTGATGACGGTTAGCTGGCTGCTGGGAATTCCCATGGAGGAAAGAAAATCCTCAGCGGCGCGCGCACGCCGGTCGCCTAGCGCGAGATTGTACTCTTGCGAACCGCGCTCGTCGGCGTGGCCTTCGATCCGCAATCTCTGGCTGGGGTAGGTCGCCAGGATGTCGCGAACCACACCGACGTCGTCCTTCAGCGAAGTGGAGGCATCCGAACGAATGGTGCTCTTATCGTAATCGAAGAGAGCGCCTTCGAGCCTCGCCAGTCTATCATTAAGATCGGCCCGCACGGCATCGGGCATCTGTCTCTGCGCCGGAGCCTGGGCGATCTGCCGAGCCGGTGCGGCGGAGGCGGTCCTCGCCGCGGGAGTTACCGCCCTCGGAGCCGGCGGTGCGGTTTGAGCGACGGGAGCGGTGTCCGCAGGCCGGGGAGTACTGGCGATCGGAGCGCGTCCCGTACAGCCCCCCGCTATGAGCGAGAGCGCAACTGCACTCGCCGTAAGAATCAAATTCTTCATGTTTTGGTCAGGTTCCTCCTAGTGTTAGTAGATCCTATGGCGGATAGAGGGGAAATCCTCTCGACAGGGTATTTTTCAGGCACCAAGCCGATGGCTGGGACTGGGTCTTGGCCGATGGCACAAGGTGATGCCAGGCATTTGCTCACCGACCGACCATGGCGAGCACTAACGCCAGGGGTTCTTCAGAGACGCCGATAGCCTGCTTACAGTCTGTTTTTCGCACCTGCCAGAGCCGATCCGCCCATCCGAGGTTGTCTTCATATGCCGCATGTCGACCAGCCGCGCTCACCGGCTTCTTCCGCCCGTCTTGGACCTCTTTGATCAGTTCCTGCGCCGACCCGGAGGCGGCGCTCCCGAGGCATTGGGTGACGTCGTTCATCACTTGCTCCACGAGTTTGCGGCTGCGCTGGTACTGCTCCTCCACGCTCAGTCCACGCTGTGTGGGATCGAGTTCCAGCACCTGATCGCACAAATCAAGACGCGCTTGTGCCTCCCTGTCGGCCGTGTTCAAATGCAGCGCCGTCAGAAATTCCATCTGCGCCGTACGGTAATTCCCACTGGCGAACTCCGCGTCGCCAAGACCGCGATGAACCTCCGGATCCTCCGGAGCCGTCCGCAGGATGTCGCGGAAAGTTGCAGCGGCCCGGGCCGGAGACCCGGCATCGATGAAGAGGTGGCCGAGCTTCTTGCGTGTCGGGATATCGGGGGGAGCGTCATTCTGAAGCGGCAGCAATTCGGCCAGGAGAGCCTCCTTGGAGTTCTGCCGGCTCAGTAAATCCGTCAGCTCAAAACGGGCCGTAAGCTGATTCGCGTGCGCATCTTCCTTCCACTGCCCGTAAATCGCCCGATGATAATAGAAGACCGCATCCTCGATCTTGTCTTCTTTTGCCAGAACGCGCGCCATGGCCAGATTCGTTGCTGCTCCGATGGGATTCTGCTGGAGCAGTTCATTGAGCGCGACCTCCGCATCGGCGGATCTTCCGGCAGCCAGCAAGGCCCGCCCTAGCGCAAGTTGGTAATCCTGGCTGTCGCGTTCCACAGAAAGAGCGGACCGGAATCGCTCCACCGCTTCGGCGCCCTTTCCTTGCGACAGAAGATGCTGGCCTTCCGCATAGAAGCGCGCCGCCTCCACGCCGCTTTCCGCGCGCTCCGTCTTCGCGAGAAACGTGTCGATCGAGAAGAGGGCGAGGATCGCGAGCGCAACCGCGGCGAAAGTTCGGACGAAGGAGGCTCCCGACAAAGGCGATTCGGTTTTAGCTGTCATAAGGAATCGTTCGCGCGCCTAGACCGTAGGCATCCAAAATATCGTCCAGAACAACCACTCCCAGCAGTTGACGCACGTTGGCGCGGCTGACAACCGGCAAGACATTGAGGCCACTGGAACCCATCCGCTCCAACGCAAGGCTGAAGCTGTGATCGGGATGGACGTGCGGAAACTCCAGGTCCGTGGGAGGCTCTTCGGGTAACTGTTTGAGAAGATCGGCCAGCGTTGTGCCGGGAGGTCCGTTGGAGAGGGCGTTGTCTAAGTCGACTTTGCGTACCATGCTGCACAAGCCTTCTCCATTGGCAACCGGCCACGCCTCTAACGAGCTGTCCGTCCACTGGGCGGCCGCCGCAGCGAGTTCTGTGCTCGGCGAGAGAACCGCCGGTACGGACCGCATGGCGTTACTCACTCGGACTCTTCCCGCTTGGGCACGGGCCTCCGCCGTGGGCAGGTGCACCCCGTCCTGGTGGGCCAGGGCCTCGTAAATCGGCTCTCTCTGGAGGCGGAAAGAGATGAAGTAGGCGATCAAGTTGGAGATCATCAGGGGAACGATGATCGTGTAATCCCGAGTAACCTCGAAGATCATAATGACGGAGGTCAGCGGCGTGCGGACGATCGCGGCGAAAGCCGTTCCCATGCCGACCAGAGCATAGGCTCCGGGACCTGCCGTGTATGCGGGAAAGAGACTATGGGCAACGCTTCCCACCGCCGCGCCCATCGTCGCGCCAATAAACAGACTGGGACCGAAGATACCTCCCGCATTCCCGGAGGCGTAACATACGGCCGTAGCCACAATTTTCAAAATAGCCAGCAGGACTACGAGCTTGAGTACAACGTCACCGTTGAGAATCTTGTCCACATAGCTGTAGCCGACGCCCATGACGTCTGGATAGAAATAACCGAGAAGTCCGACCGTGAGCCCGCCCGCGACCGGCTGGAACCAAACGGACTGCTTGGGGAACTTCGCGAATACTTCACGCAAGCGCAAGAGAAGCTTGACGAACGCAACGGAGCCAAGTCCGCCAACCACTCCGAGCACCGCGTAGACGGCAAACTCGACCGGATGGACCAGCCGATAGCCGGAAACATGGAACAGGGGATCGTCGCCGAGGATCAGGTGCAGCACCATCCAGGAGGTGGCTGAGGCAAGCACGGCAGTTCCGAGAACAGACGCGTGCAAATCGCCCATGATTTCCTCAAGAGAGAACAAGACTGCGGCGATCGGAGTATTGAATGCCGCCGCCAGAGCGGCAGAGCAACCCACGGGCACGAGCGACTTTACTTGTTCCTTGCTAAGGCCTGCGTTGCGGGCGATCACGGAAGCGAGTCCCGCACCGATGTGAACCGAAGGTCCTTCACGTCCAAGCGCGATGCCGCTCGCCAGGGACGCCGAACAGCAGAAGAACTTTCCAAAGACGGTGCGAAAGGAAATGCGTCCGTCGTTGATAAAGAGCGCAAACTTGGTTTGGGGGATCCCGCTGCCGCGCGCGAACGGAAAGAAGCGATACAACAAATATCCCGTACTGAGCGCGCCGAGCACGGGGACAAGAATTCGCCGCCAACCAGCGTCGCCGGGCGGATACATTCTCGCGGCCAATCGCCCCGTCAGCAAAATGAATGCGACCGTGACTAGTCCGACGAGAGCGCCAATCGCCAAGCTCAGCGCGAGCGATAAGTGCGTTTCACTCTGCCGAAGCTCGTCGAGGCTTCTGCGTACGCGGGTGAGCATCATCGCTTTTCATTATCACGCTCAGAATTCCGACAAACATTTCTGTCCGCGAGGAATACAGCCTCAACGGTATTCATTCTCATCGCGCCGGAATGGTAAGAGGTCACAAGCACCGCCGGCGGACAGCGGCCTTGTTTTTACTTTCCCGTTGCCCGGATTCGAGCCGCTGTGGTGCAGTCTTCCACGACCGCGAAATAGCGCGCCACGCCGTCCGTTCCCACATCGAAGGGGTTCGACTCATCAGCTTTGCGGTCCGCTGCGGCGTGAGCCTTGAAAAAAGCACCATCGAATTCCGTGTGATTGGAAAGAATTACATTGGCCCCGGAATCGGCCGCCGCCTTCGCCATTTTCCTCGCGGATGCGAGGTAGCGATCATAGTAGGTGGCGTCGCCGTTAAAAGGAATCGCCGTGCCCCCGACGTATGCCACGTGCAGCGTCTTGCCGTGATCCCTGACGTCAAACAAATAGGAGAGAGTCCCCGGGGTGTGACCAGGCGTAGTGACAATCCGCACGGACACATCGCCTATGCCGATCCGCATTCCGTCATCACCCGTAAGCTGATGTTTAGGCTTCCCGCCCATGTGGTTGGTGGAAGCATCCACAGACTCCCAGTCTTCCGTCCCATAGACCAGTTCCACGCCCGGAATCGAGTCCTGGAGCAGTTTCGCTCCACCGTCATGATCGCCGTGGGCGTGCGATAGCAGCACGTACTTCACTTTGCTGGGATTCAACCCAACCTTTTTTAGCCCGTCCAGGATTTCGTCCTTCGCAGCGTAGTCGAAAAGCGCCTCGAAGATGATGATTCCGTCGCTGCCGGCAAGCGCCCAGGCGCTATGAATCTTGGTGCCGATGAAGTACAGATTATCCGCGACCTTGGCCGGTTCCGCGAACCAGGTTTCTCTCGCCGGTGTCCCTCGTCCCCCGCCTGCGGCGGCCCGCCCTGCGGGAGGCGGAGGAATACATAAGCGGAGATACGTCCCGGCCCAATCCGTCCCGGCAGCGGCTTTTGCCGAAGAGAGGTAACTATCGAGAGTGCGTGAGGGCGCTTGTCCCAACCCGGTCGCCGCAGCCCCAAAGAAGATGGATACGAACAGGATGGCGGGTGTTGGAGAGGATCGCATAAGACAGTCCGTTGTGTGAGCCAATGCGCTTGGTAACTATATCATCGTCTCGCCGCAACCGCAGGTCCCACTGGTTCAAAGCGTGACCGGATGACACAGTAGACTTGTCTTTCATGAAGAAAATTGGTTTCCTTTCCTTCGGCCACTGGACACCTTCTCCGCAGTCCAGCACGCGATCGGCGGCGGAGGCGCTGCTGCAATCCCTCGAACTCGCCGTCGAGGCTGAGCGGTTGGGTTTGGACGGAGCGTACTTTCGCGTTCATCACTTTGCGCGGCAACTCGCATCGCCGTTCCCGCTTCTCGCCGCGATCGGCGCGAAGACTCGAAGCATTGAAATTGGCACGGCGGTCATCGACATGCGGTATGAGAACCCTCACTACATGGCGGAGGATGCCGGCGCAGCGGATCTCATCGCCGGCGGCCGCCTTCAGTTGGGAATAAGCCGCGGTTCGCCCGAGCAAGTAATTGATGGTTGGCGCCACTTTGGTTACGGCCCCGAAGAAGGCGAAGACGATGCGGGCATGGGTCGGCGTCACGCTGAGAAATTTCTCGAACTGCTGGGCGGCAAGGGCTTCGCTCGGCCGAACCCTCGTCCGATGTTTCAAAATCCCCCGGGACTCTTGCGTCTTGAACCGCACTCCGAAGGTTTGCGCGACCGGATCTGGTGGGGGGCGGCGACCAATGCTACCTCGATCTGGGCAGCCAAGCTCGGAATGAATTTGCAGTCTTCCACGCTCAAGTTCGACGAGACGGGGGAGCCATTCCATATCCAACAAGCCGCACAGATTCGCGCCTTTCGTGCTGCCTGGAAAGAGGCAGGCCACGTCCGCTCTCCGCGCATTTCCGTCAGCCGCAGTATCTTTGCCTTGATTGACGACCGTGATCGCGCCTTCTTCGGCAGAGGCGGTCAGGAAGGAGACCAGATCGGCATTCTTGACAATACGCGGGCGATTTTCGGTCGTGGCTACGCGGCGGAACCGGATGTCTTAATCGAACAGCTTAAGGAAGACGAAGCGATCGCGGAGGCCGACACGCTTCTGCTCACCGTGCCAAACCAGCTCGGCGTCGCCTACAACGCGCATGTCCTGGAGGCCATTTTGACTACCGTCGCCCCTGCTCTCGGTTGGCGCTAGATCCCGGGTGGCCCTCGCGGGTGGACCCGTTTCGTCGAACCTCGCGGGGGTCTTGGCGCATCAAAGTGGCAGATTCATGGCTTCCGTTGCTGCCTCGCCGGGAAATGTACGCAAGCTCGCAGGGTTTGTTTTCAACGCCGCGCCACTATTCTGGCGACGCCTTTCTGAGGATCGAAGGCGTCCGGTGGGACCGCCTCCGAACGTTCCTCAGATCGCCACGTGGCCGGAAGAAGGTTTGCACGCGGCCTGGATCGGTCACAGCACCGTACTGATTCGGATGGCCGGATTGACGATTCTTACCGATCCAGTGTTCAGCACTCGCGTCGGGATCAAGATTGGACCGCTCACTCTAGGCATCAAGCGATTAGTTCAATCAGCCTTACGCGTCGAGGAATTGCCGGTTCCCGATCTGATTCTCATCTCTCACGCACACATGGATCACCTGGACCGGCCCAGCCTGCGGAAACTGGAGAATCGCGGGACTACCGTCATCACCGCCGCAGGCACAAGCGATCTCCTGAGAGTGAAACGCTACTGGGCCGTTCATGAATTGAGGTGGGACGAATGCTGTCAGGTGGGCCCGGCCAAAATCCGAGCCTTCGAGGTGAAGCACTGGGGTGCCCGTACCCACACGGACGTGCACCGCGGCTACAACGGGTATTTAATCGAGTCCGGAGGGCATCGAATGGTCTTTGGCGGCGACACTGCGTACACCGATTTGTTTCGTAAGGTTCGCTCCGCAAAGCCAGTGGATCTGGCGATCATGCCGATCGGAGCCTACGATCCTTGGATCCGAGCGCACTGCAATCCGGAGCAAGCTCTCGCGATGGCCGGCCACGCCGGTGCGGAGTTCGTGCTACCTGTGCATCACCGGACCTTCAATTTGAGCAACGAGCCATATGGGGAACCGATAGAGCGGCTCTTGCTGGCGGCCGGGTCAGCGGAGGACCGCATCGCCGTCCGGGAAATCGGGGAGGAGTTTCACCTCAGCGCAGCCAAGTGATGGTCCGGCCGAGAGTTCTCCGCTGTCGCACTAGTTTGTATGCGTGACCGCCACCGCGTTCGTGGCAGGCGCCGGAGCCTCGTACAGCGCGGCGCGATGTTCGTCGTCGGCCCCTGGAGCGTTGGGTAGTAAACGCAGCGCAATCCGCTCCTGCTCATCTGCCGTCAGAAGCCAGAATCCCAACTCGCGCGTTTCGTCGAACGGATCCAAATACCGGGTATCCTTGCGCGTCTCGAAATGGAGATGCGGCGCCGTGGAATGCCCGGTCGATCCCACCAGCCCGATGATGTCGCCCCGAGCTACCTGCGCGCCGGCCTTGATCCCCTTCTGGATCTTCGATAAATGCGCGTAGTAGGTCTGGTAGCCATTTCCGTGATCGAGAATGATCAGGTTGCCGTACCCGCTCCGTCTTCCGGCAAATCCAACTTTGGCGTCCCCCACAGCGTGCACATCCGTGCCCTTGGGTGCCGTCATGTCGACCCCGATGTGGTACTCCGCAACTTTGACGGTTTGTACAACGGTGGCCTTCGCGTCGCCCTTCTTGGCGGGCACGCGGCGCCGGAAGGTAGTGGTGGAGGCTCCCACACCACGTGACGACCGGAGATACTTTACGGGCGAGTCCCATAACAGACGTTCATACGTCACGCCGTCTTTGCCGACCAGCACGCCCGGGCCGTCCAGCCGGTCCAGCCACCACGCCCCGGTTACTGTTTTTCCTGAAACCTGCTCCACGATCTCGACCGATGCCAACCCCTCCCGCTCATCCACTCCGTAACGGCCGAGAACCACGCGTGCCGTGTACCCATCGACCGCGGCCCCGGCCTGCTGTGGCCCGGATCCACTGGGGAGGCTCCCGGTTTCGGACTCTTGCTCGGAGACAGGCTGGTCCGCCTCCTCCTCAGTAATCTTCTTAGCGCGAAGCTCCGCAATCATCCGGGGCACCAGGATATTCAACTGCCAGCGGACATTCGCGGGAATCGACGCCGAGTCTGAGTGGAAGGGATCGGTGAATTCGCGAGCGGGCAGGCTCAGGACCTGGCTTCTGGATTCGTGGCAAACGCAGACTTCAGGTGTCGCGATGATCCCCTCTGAGGTCTTTTGCACAGCAAGGGTGTGGGATTCGCCGCTCGGCTCTGTGTCCCGGAAAATCACGGAAGCAGCACCGGCTTCCCCGCCGGTCGCAGCCACGTACGCCATACACCCACCCGGACTCGCGGACGTGCCCTTCTCCTCCAGCAGCTCGGCAAGCCGAGCGGGTTCCATCCCAAGGTCAGATGCAAGTTTCGGAAGATCCTGTGATTCCAGGCACCCCTGCGAGATCGAAGCCGATTCCTCCACCGTGGGAATTTCCGCCGCCGGCGGCGGGGGCTTTGGCACCGATTTACGCACCACACGAGCGGCGGGTTTCTTGGTACTGCTCTTTTTGCTTGATTTTGGCGGGCCGCTGGACTTCGGCGGGCCCGGAGCCGGCGCGGCTCCAAACGCGCGCAGCGAAAAAGCCGCCGTACAGAGCGTCAGGAGGCTTACGAGCGCCATCCGGCCGCTCACCGCGGACCAACCAGACGATCTATGCCAAAAACGATGAGTTGTTTTGTACAAACCATTCAGTCTACCCTATCCGAGGCGAGCACCACCGGATCTCACGATGCCTTCGCCGAAGGCACAAATTCTAACGCCCTCAGAAAGGTGAGTTTGACCCGCCGGCGCAAGTGCCGTCCACCCGCAGCACGCGGCGGCGGCAGTCAGCTTCCGCGAGCAATGACCAGAGATCTCATGCGTTATATCGCGAAGTCCCGTCCCAGGTCTCGGCAGGATGGACCACCCATTTCATCGTTCTCTTTTTGGGCGACAATCGCGGAGTGGGAGAAGAGGAATCGCAGGGGCCGCCCGCCAACAAATACACGTTCGGCGATAACCTGCGCGCGAGTGCGCGACTGCGACGCCTGGCGGAAATTTTCGAACCGGAATCGCGCGACTTGCTGCGGAGCAGCGGCATCAACGCGCCTCGGCTGGCTGTGGATCTCGGATGCGGCCCCGGTTTGGTCCACCCGCCTGCTTCAAGAGACATTGAAACCTGGCCGGACCGTCGGGCTGGATGCTTCCCCAATCTTTTTAGAGGAGGCGCGGTCCAGGCATGGCGCCGGCCTGGAGTTGAAGGTTCATGACATCACCAGCGTTCCGTTTCCCGTCGACAGTCCGAATGTCCTGTTCTGCCGGTTCCTGCTAACGCATCTTCGTTCCCTGGGGAAAGTCCTTGCGGCGTGGGAGGGAATCGCGGCCCCAGGAGGATGGCTGGTGATTCACGAGACGGAATCGCTGGATTCTAGTCACCCGGCCCTGTGCCTCTACTACCGGCTTCTCGCTCAACTGCAGCGGCATCATGGGCAAACGCTCCACGTGGGCGCCGTTCTGGATAGCGAATTGGCTGGATCGGGTTGGCGTGTGGTGGAAAGCCAGCGACGCCTTCTGGAAAAGCCGGCGGCCGACATGGCTGAATTGCACCTGGCGAACCTTCGCACTTGGCGGGATGACGAATATGCGCGGCAGGCCTTCGATTCCGATGAGCTTGCAGTCCTGGAGACGTCGCTGGAGCGAATTGCGAGCGGCCGTGAAGATGGTGGCGTCGTCGCTAATGCGGCAAGGCAGATCGTCGCACGGCGCGGATGATCGCAGTTCAAATCGCCTCAGCTTGGCCGCTTTGAGCAACATTCCAAGTTCTTTCATCCTGGGCCCGAATATACTTCCCGGGAGGGATTCACTGCATTCCTTACGGCTCCTAGACTGAGGCTAGAGAAAGGAGTTGGAAAGATAAAACCTTTGTTCGTGAACCATAGGTAGATGTATTAACTTCATTGAGGTCAAAATTATGATACGCATGAAACATTTCATCAGCTGCGCTTCCTTGGCCGGCTTGCTCTTTTCGGGGCTGGCGATATCCGGCACCGAGGCTCTGGCACAGACTTCGCCCACCAAAACCGTAGACGAGACCAAGCGGGCGGAGGTGCTGTTCCACCAAATGAAGTCGGAAGCCGGGCAGATCCAATCGACGGCCCAGCAATTGGAAACGCTGACGAGGAACGCGAATCCGCAATGGCTTCAGTATGACTTGCAGTGGAACGAGATCAAGCCCGCTCAAGAAGCGCTCATTCGGAGCATGTGGAGCCTCGATTCCATGCGCGCGGAACTTTCGCCCGCTGAACAACAAGCAGTTGATCAGGCCAAGCAAGCCGTGGACCGGATCACGACAGAGACCCGGCATTTGAGAACCCTGCTGGATCAACCGGGAGTCAACCTTAAATCCCCGCAGTTCGAAGCCAGCGGACGGGAACTTGTGAAGCACGCCGAGGCGTTGGCATCGGCGGCAAGCAGCAAGATTTCCTAGAACGGGGACCGTGAACAAGGAAAAGGGCTGAGGTCCGCCGCTTCCGGCAATGCGCACACAGGTTGGAAGTGAGGCATGGCTGGCGTGGGAGTCGGCGATCCCGGACACCGTCACCAAGCTCGGGCTAGCGGGGAACCTGCGGCGACTTGTACGCTGCTGCGCGGTTCCGTGGCCCGCGCGACGTCCTAAGTGGTAGTTCCGCGCTCGCGGGTCAACCAAGCCGCGCACACCAGAACGGCGGATATAAGGGCGAGACCACCCAGATCGGGGAGAACATCGGAGAACCCGGCGCCCCGCATGATCACGCCACGGAGGAGACGGACGAAGAACGTCGCGGGCAGGGCACTACTGAAGGCATAGATGGGAGCGGGCATCGCACCGCGCGGAAAAACGAATCCCGAAAGCAAGATCGACGGGAGGAAAAGCAAATACGTGAACTGCATGCCGCGTGCCTGGCTCTTTGCGAAGGTGGCGCTGAGCACGGCGAGCGCGAGCGACGTCGCGATGATGGCCACGACGACGACGCTCAACAGCATAACCGATCCGCGAATGGGAATGCCGAACCCGAAGCGCATCAGCGAAAGCAGAAACAGGGCCTCCGCCAAGCCGACGGCGGCTCCGGCGAGCAGCTTTCCGGCGAGCGCACCGGAGGCGCCGAGAGGCGTCGCGAGCATCTGATCCCAGGTGCCTCGCTCCTTTTCCCCGACGATCGCGAGCGTGGTGAAGAGTAGAGTGATCATGTGAATCAGAATGCCGGTGAGCGCGGGGACGAAGACATCGGCGGCGCGCTCGGCGCGGCCGGCAAGACGGGTTTCGAGTCCGACGGGGATCGGCCCGGAGGATCCGCCTTGCGCGGCGAGGAGGCGCTCGGCCGACTCGCGAAGGCTCAGCCCCCAGGCCGCAAGGATGGTCTGGGAAACGGTGACGCCATCGGTCGCGTCGGCCCACACGCGCAGAGTGGAGGGGCGGCGATAGAGTTCGTTCGCCGAATAATCTTCCGGGATTTCGATGGCGGCGGAGACGGCGCCGCGCCGGAACAGCGCCTGCAACTCCTCCGGGTCTGCCGTGACTTCACGGACGTCGAAGGCGGCGGAGTGCGTGAGCGCGGTGATCAGCATCCGGCTGGCGCTGTGATGATCGCGATTGAGCACCGCGGCGGGCGTGTGCGTGGCGTGCAGCGACAGCGCGAATCCGAAGATGGTGAGTTGCAGGAGCGGGACGGCGATCACCAGACCCTGCGTGAGGGGATCGTGCCGCATGTGCTGGAACTCTTTGGCGGCGACGCCGAGGATGGCGCGAAGGGTTCTCATGGCGCAAACTCCGCTTGGTAGGATCGGGCTTCGTGGAGCCCGGCTTCGGCGAGTGACCCGAGGCGCGCGCACAGGGCGGAGTCTTCGGTGTGGTGCGTGGCGAGCAGCACGGCGGCGCCTCGCGAGGAGAGCGTGCGGGCGGCATCCCAGAAGTCGCGGCGGGCTTCGGCGTCGAGGCCCGCGGTGGTTTCGTCGAGCAGCATGAGCTCCGGCTTGTGGCAGGCGGCTGCCGCCAGAGCGACGCGCTGGCTCCACCCATGCGAAAGCGTGCCGCAGACTTGCGTTCGCACCGGATTCAATTGAAATTGTTCGAGCGCCTCCGCGAGCAGCGCGGAAACCTCGCGATGGGAGAAGCCGTGACAGCGCGCGTAAAAGCGGAGATTCTCGTCGACGGTGAGATCGGGATAGAGCGCAAAGCGCTGTGCCACATAGCCGACTTTGCGGAGCGCGCCCGCGCGCCGCGACGTGAGCGCATCGCCGCAGATCAGGATGTCGCCGGAGCTGGAGGGAACCAAGCCGCAGAGCGCGCGCAGGAGGGTTGACTTGCCGGAACCGTTGGGGCCGGCGAGCCCGTAGATTTGTCCGGCTTCGAGCTGGAGGTCGACGTTCTCCAGCACTGTCTTCGTACCGTAGCGGATCGTGAGCTTGCGGACGTCGAGCACCGGCATGGCTATCGGCCGTCCGGACCGGCCGACACCGTGGCCGACATTCCGGGCCGGGCTCCGGCGGGCGGATGGTCGATGGTGATGTGGATTTGAAAGAGACGCGAGGAATCGTCGGCGGGCGTGAGACCGAAGTCGACCGGAGTTCGCGCGGCGTGCTGGATCTTCCCTGTCACCGGAACCTCGTTGGCGATCCGCACGCGCATGGGGCGCCCCTCTTCGAACTGCGGGCGCTGCTGGGCGGTGGCGTAGACGTCGACGTAGAAATGGCCGTTCTGCGCGATGGCCGCCACCGGCTGGCCGGGGAGCACGGGATCGCCCGGCTGGAGGCGCAAGATTTCGACGGTGCCGCTGCACGGCGCGGTCACGCGGGCCGCGTCGAGTTGATCCTCCATCTGCTTGAGCTGCTGATGGAGCTGCGTGGAAAGGTCGTTGTCCGGCGGGAAGGCGGCGCGCCACTGCCGGGAAATTTTGCCCCGGACTTCGTCGCGATGCGCAGCGGCTTGGTCGAGCTTATCGTGAGCGTCCTGGTCGGCTGGCCCGGCGCGCTCGGCGTCAGCGACAGCGCGAACATAGGCGCGCTCCGCCGCCTGGACCTCGGGGTGGCGGTCGAGCAGCTGCGACACGGCTTCCGGAGAGAGAGTGCTGAGGAACGACGCGGCTTCGAGCTGCGACGCGGCGCGGCCGATCATTCCGCGGGCGCGGTCGTAACGTGCGCGCGGGCCGGAGTCTTCGAGGCGCAGCAGAACGTCGCCCGCTTCCACCGCGTCGCCCTCATGCACGCGAACTTCGGAGATCAGCCCGCCCGTGAGCGGAGTGACGCGCACGATTTCCTGCTCGAACGTGCCCGTGAGTGCGGCGGGGGAGCGAAGGGCGTCGGATCGCAAGAGCACGGCGGCAGCCAGAGCCAGGGTGGTTCCGGCCGCCAGCCAAGACCAGAGCGTGATCGAACGCCGCCCGATCCACCGCCGCTTGGACGCTGCTGCCGCCATCTAGTTGCGCGGCTTGGTGACGGAGATGATCGGTCCGTTGCTGGTATCGTTGCCGATCTTGATCAGCAGAGGATAGTCCCCCGGGGCCAGATCGCTCGGGACCACGATGTCGGCTTGGTCCAGGGAAATTTGACCGGGAGTCAGTCCCAGGAAGGAGACGGTGGCCGGCTCGCCTCCGATGGTCGCGGAATAAGACGCGACGGGCCGAACGAGTTGGTCGAGCGGCGCGATGTCGCCGCTAGTGACCGGATGATCCAGCGCCCCTTGGCCGGTCAGATAGGCGATGACGACGTCGCCTGCGGGAACCGGGTTGGCGCTGGTATTAAGCGTGACGGTCCCATCCGGAGCGAAGTTCTGGACGATGGCGCGATTGTTCCCATAAAGGAAGATCCCGGGTGCGGTGGCCTGGACCGGGAACGTGAACGACTGAGAAACGATCCCGCCGTTTTCGACGGTGACGGTGGCGTTGCCGAGAGGGGTTTCATACGGCAGGATCGCGTTAATCTGGCCGGGGTACACAAGATAGAGGGGAATGGGCGCTCCGTTAACTTTGACGGTGGCGCCACCGAGCGCGGTTCCCAGCGGCACCTTGTCAGACTGGAACTGCCCGGTAGTGAAGTTCGTCCCGAAGAAAGAGATCCACTCGCCCGGCGAGTTCTTGGCGAGGAAGCTTCCGCCGTTCAGCACGCCGGTGATGGTGGGAACGGGCCCGGCGGGCAGTACGCTGATGCTCAAAACGGCCGGCGTGAGGCCGCCGGCGGTCGCCGTGATCTTCGCCGCTGTGCCGGACGCGCCGAGTGTGACGTTGGTGGATGCTTGCCCGTTCACATCGGAGACCGCCGACGCCGGATTGGCCGTTCCATTGGTGGCGCTAAACGCCACGGTGACTCCCGCGACACCTTTGGACTGCGCATCCAACACTTGCGCGGTCACCTTCAGCGCGGCTCCGGCGATGCCGGTCGTGGGCAGGCCGGAGATGAACCCGATACTGGCCGGCGAGACGGGCAGAACTCCCCCGAAATCGAATTTCGTGACGAAGCCGTCGCCGCGGGGAAACAGGGCGCCCGTACCGCCATAGGTGCTCTGGGCCGCTCCGCTGGTGGTATGCAGACCGGAGGATACGGTGCCGCCCGCGATGTAGGCCGCGCCGGCGGGATCGAGGGCGATGGCCATGGCCGCATCGTCACCCGTGCCGCCATAGTAGCTGGAATAGAGCAAAGCTCCGGTCGGGCTGAGCTCCGTGAAAAAGGCATCGCCCGTGTTGATGTTACCGGTGCCGTCCGCTCCAATGCCTGTGCCGCCCTGCCCGCCGAATCCCGCCATCGTCTTTTGCAAGGCATCGGTGCTCACCGGGAACTGCATCGATAGAGTGAAGCCGGTAATAAACGCGTTGCCGCTGGCGTCGACGGCCACCGCGGTTCCAACCTCATCGCCGGTTCCGCCCAGGTAGGTGGAGTAAATCAACGTCGATCCGTCCGCGCTCAGCTTAGTGGCGAAAGCGTCGCCCAGGAAAATGTCGTCCGGGCTGCCCACGGCTCCGCTTCCTCCGAAGGTTTTCTGGATGGCGTTCGCCGTGACCGGATAATCCTTCGAATACGTCCCGCCGGTGAGGATCGCGTTGCCGGTAGCATCCACGGCCATGCCCCACACCCAGTCGCGCGAGGTTCCGCCCAGGTAAGTGCAGTACACCAGCGCGCCTTGCGAGGAGAACTTGGCGACGAAGGAATCCTGCGTGGTGTTCTGCGATCCCCGGAAAGTGGTCTGATACGCGCCCGGCGTGACGGGAAAATTCGGCGAGTAGGTGTCGCCCGCGACGTAAGCGTTCCCCTGGCTATCGACGGCCAGGCTCTTGACCATATCCTGGCCGCTGCCTCCGATAAAGGTGGAATAAACCAGCGATGCGCCGGCCGCGTCCAGGCGGGCCAGGAAGCCGTCGCCGCCCTGAATATCGCCAAAGCCAGCCGCGCCTCGAAAGGTGGCAAAGGCGGCGTTCTTGGTGGGGAAATTGGTGGACTGTGTGCCACCTGCGATGGTGACCACGCCGGTGGAATCGACGGCGATGCCCCACGACATTTCATTCTGCGTGCCGCCCAGATAGGTGCAGTAGAGCAGCTTGTTTCCGTTCGGGCCCAGCTTGGCGACGAAGGCATCGCCCGCATCGTAGAAATCGGCTTGCACGGTACCGCCGAACTTGGTTTGGAAGGCTCCGGCGGTGGCAGGGAAGTCCGTTGACCGGGTGTCTCCGGTCACGTAAATGTTTCCGGAGGCATCGAAGGTCAGGGCCGTACCGATGTCATCGTCCTTGCCGCCGAGATACGTCGTGAACACCAGCCCCGTCCCCGCCGGATTGAGTTTGGCGACGAAAGCATCGCCGAAGGCGGCGAGTCCGTTTCCTCCTGAATTGGAGCCCTTATAGCTGCCCTGAATCGAGGCCACTTGAGGGAAATTCGACGAGGTGGTGAAGCCCGTGATGTAGGCCGAGCCGGCGCTATCCACTTGAATGCCTGCGATGCCGTCGCTTCCGCTGCCGCCCAGGAACGTCGCGTAGGAAAGGACGGGATCGATGACCAGCGCGCGGCGGTGATCGTAACCGGCGACGCGGAAGCCGACGGTATTGCGGTCGATCAGGACATAGCCAGCGGCGACGCTTTGCCGGGTGCCGTCCGCGGCAATCTGATAGACCACCGGTTTCTTTTGCAACAGCGCAACGGCGCCCTCGCCCAGGGTAAGGTCGCCATTCGATTCCAGACGCAGCCCGGAGCCTCCGGAAATCGCCAGGCGGATACGGGAAGCGTCCGCTCCTGGATTCACGATCCAGTCGTATTCCAGCCGCCCTTGCGTCCCGTAATAGGCGAGGTCGATTCCCGGATAAACTCCGCGATACTCGATGCGGCCGTACGTGGGAATGTCGGTGCGCCATTGAGAGGCGTCCGAACCGAGAAAGTAGTTGACCTTGCCCTGCTGGGGGTTCCCCGCGAGCGGGGACGAAATCGCTGCGGCGCCTTGAAAGCGGAGTCCGACGCGGCGGCTGCGGGCTCGCGGATCGTCGCTGCGGAGGCTCAGGAAGAAACCGTCGCGCTGGAGGCCGACGCTATAGCCGGCGCCGTGCGCCAGATACTGAACGTCGCGCGAGGCTTGGCCGCGATTCGGCTCGAAGCTCAGCGCAACTTTTCCATAGTCGGGACGGTTGGCGGGCGAGGCTCCGCAGAGCCCCGCAAGAGTCGCTGCCAGTACAGCACAGCCGATTACTTTGTCGATCATAGATCTAAACATTATCCTTCTTCCAGAGATTCGGCCGCTTCGCTCCCACCACGAGTGTTTGTCCCTGGATCGACTTACTCAAATCGCTGGCGAGAAAGAGGACGGCGTCGGCAACGTCATCGGGGGGGATGCCTGTGGTCGGGGCTTCGCCGCCGCTCGACGAGAGCTTCCAGGCTTCCACCAGCGCGCGGGTAGAATCGGTCTCGACCAATCCCGCGCGGACGGTATTGAACGTGATCCCCAGCGGACCGGCTTCGAGGGCCAGGCTGCGAATCAGGCTCTCCAGGGCGGCTTTGCTGGCACCGATCAGGCCATAGGATGGAAGCGCGCGCACGGCGCCTTCGCTCGAGAGGGCGATGACCCGCGCGTCTCCGCCCGTCGCGCGCAACAGGGGCAGCGCGGCCTGCACCAGCACCAGCAAAGCGCGGACATTGGTGTTCATGGCGCTCTCAAACTGCAACTCGGTGGTGCTGAGCAAGGGACGGAATCCACCGGTGGCGGCATTGCTCACCAGGACATCGAGGCGGCCGAACGTCGACGTGACGAACTCCATGAGCTCCGCGACGTCTGCGGGTTCGGAAACGTCCGCCTTCACCGTCGCGGCCCGGCGGCCGAGAGAGCGAATCCGCTCGGCGGTCTCCCGCGCCGCGGCCTCGTTACCGACATAGTTGACGGCGACATCGGCCCCCGCCTCCGCCAGACGCAGGGCGCACGCGCGTCCGATGCCTCGCGACCCGCCGGTGACCAACGCGACCTTTCCGGTCAACTCAATCACGCGGCTGCCGCTCCGATTTCGATCAAGCAACACCCCTCCGCTTCGAGAAGCATCTCTCCGGTGGGGCCGGCGAGTCTCCAATCGAAGCTGTGAATCCCGCCCGATTCGCCGCGCCATTGGAACTGAAGGCGGCACTCCTTACCCGGCGTGGGCGGCGCTCCGAGTCGCAACTCCCCAACTCCGTGGACCAGCGTCACCGCCTGCTTCTTGCGATAGCAAAACAGGCCGCAGGCTACAAAGCAGGCATCGAGCAGCGCGGGACTGAGCCGCCAGCCATCCTCGGGCGGTGCGATGATGCTTCCCATGCCGCAGATTCCCGCATCGGCCACCGCACGCAGGCAGCGCATGGACGGACCGTGATACACCAGCCGCTCTGCGTCGCATGCGGCGGCCTCCCGATAGTCGATCGTGTGCCATTCCAGGCCGTTTGTGTCTTGCGGAGGAGGTTCGAGGAGCAGGCCGCGAGAACTGCACATGGCGGTGCGCGCGGTGGCGATCACGCGGTGCGGGTCCATCAGCAGGCCGCTGCGATTGCAGAATTCAGTCGTGATGCGGCACGAATTATCTTTGCCTTCGCGAGCCACCTGAACGCGAAGAGGAACGCTGCGAAAGGAAACGGCGGCCGCATCGACTCTCACCGGATTTACCAGGACCAAGTCGCGAAGAACCCGAACGGGAGTACAGGGATCCCACTCCGAAGCGGCTTCGACGAACATGGCCGCCGCGGCGCTGGCCGGCAGCAGGGCCGCACCCAGCCAGCGATGATCTTTCCAGAAAGCGTGCCGGTCCTCGTGGAGATCGACTTCGGCTTGCAGTAACTCATCCGCCTTTCGCAGACGATCGAGCACGGCAGAGCGGGCGGGAGTGCTGTGCGTCAGGATTCGATCGTGATCCAAATTGGAGGGCGCGGCAATCAATACTTCCCCTTCCGGACATCCAGCTTCGAGTTCGGAGATCAGATACGCGAGGCCTTCGCTGGGCGGGATCATCTGGTGCCCCGCGAAGTCGATAGCCAGTTTCGTTTCCGGGCGCATCGCCATGCCGGTGCCGGCCCACGCGGGCCAAAGGAATGAAACTGCGCCGGCGATTCCCCGGCGCCGACGGAAACTCTGAACCATTTTGGACAGCAATTCTGTGGCAAGCCCGTAGTCAGTTTGGCCAGGAACGCCGAACCGGCCGCTGATGGATCCGAATGCCAGAAAGTGCGTAAGAGGGTCGTTTTCGGTGAGGTCCATCAGGTGCTGTGCGCCGATCGATTTGGCTCGAATGGTCCGCTCCAGGCTATCCGCGAGCTTTTTCGAGATGCTGGCAGCGGCCTCATAACCCGCGCCATGGAGGATGCCGCAAATCGGGCCGCGGGCGCGGATTTCCTGGAGCAACTCCGCCAGCGCGGAGCGATCCGAAATATCGCAGGCGTGATAGGTAGCTTCGATTCCCGTGGCGGAGAACTCGGCGAGATTTTGGCGAATTTCGGCCTGTTTCGTGGGATCCTGACCGGCATCGAGTCTGGTCAGACCGATCAAGTGAAGCCGCAAGCCATAGCGGCGGCCCAGGTCGCGGGCAGCGAGCGCGGTGATGCCCCTCGCTCCGCCCGTAACAACCCAGGTGCTGCCGCGCTCCGGCAAGGGCGCGACGCCTTTTGCCGGGTCCTGGGGAAAAGCTCGGATCACGCGCCGGGCGCCGCGGGCAAAGGCGACCTCGATCTCGGTGGCACCGCTTTCGATTTCTTGGCAGACGTTTTCCGCCAGATCGGGCTCGTTCGGCGGCGCGTCAATGATCTTGATCCGCACGGCCGGAAACTCGTGTTTGAGGGCCTTCAAGAAACCGGCGAGTGCACCGCCTAGAGGAGTTTCGATTTCCGCGCCAAAGCCGAAGTCCCCCCCGAGGGAGGTGACGGCGGTCAGCGAAGCTTGCGCGAGTTGGCCTCGTTCGTTGATCTGCACGATCCAATCGCGGCACAACTGGTAGGCTTCGGCCGCGGCATCCGCGATGTTCGCGTCAGGGTTCCGGCCGTGGGTGAGAAGAAGGTGCATCGGCACTTCTGAGATGGGTACGAGACTCACGCCCCGCCTCTCGAGACTTCTACGTAAGGCCGCAACGAGAGGACTGCCTCCGGCGACGGCGGCCGAACTCTGCCATGTCCATTGCGGTTGCGGGGAAGGGCGATCCGGCGCCGCAACGCGGAGGATGTACCGGCGATGTTCGCGGGACGACGAACCGAGTAGCAGCTCGCCGGGCGATTCGAGAGGCTCGGCTTCCCGTCCGTCGTTGCACTGGTTCAGGATGCTTCGCAAAGTGGGAAAGTCTTCAAGGGTCAGGTTCTGCATCGCCGAAAAGCTGATTCGCTTCCGGTCCCGCAGTTCGCCGAGCAGGCGGGCCTTGCGAATACTATCGATCCCGAGATCTTTTTCGAGATCGGCATCGAGATCCACGATGTCGCGCGAATAGCCTGTCTGCTCGCACACGAACTGGATCAGGAACTCGGCTTCGTCGTCGCTGTCCGTCGGCGTAACGGCGGCCGCCGATCCGCGGCTAAGATTCGCCGCTCGCCGGCGGGCCGTTGCGTCAAAGTGCACCACTTCCGGTCCCGGATCGTGCGTGCCGCGAACGGATGCTTCGGGAGAAGCCGACCGAGGGGCAAGCGCCAGTACCCTGGCAAGGGAATTCGTCGAGCCCTTTGCCTCATCCGTGGGCAGCAGTTGGATGCGGTCCGATTGCCACGCCCGGTGTAGGCCGGTCAACACTTGCCGCGGACCAATTTCGATCAGAGCCAGCGAGCCGCTTTCCGTGACCAGACGCTCAATCACATCGCGATAGCGAATCGTGGTCGCCATTTGAGCGGCGAGATGCTCGCGGATCTCGGAGGGCTCCGCCAGATAGCGCGCCGCCACGCTCGAAAGGAACGGAATCTTCGGGGGAAGGAACGCCTCCGATTCGAGCAGCGCGCGGAATTCCTTCTGCGCCGGCCGCAAGAGGGGTGTGTGATAGGGCCGGGGCACGCGTAATAAGTGGGTCAGGATGTGGCGCCGCCCGGCCGTGGAGGCGAAGCGCTCAAGCTGAGCGCGCGTTCCGCCGATCACCGTCTGCGCGGCGGTGTTGAGGATCGCGAGATGGATCGCGGCGCCGGACTCCTCGCGCAGTTGCAACACCGCATCCGAGGCGCAGCCCACCGCCATCAGCGCTCCGGCGGTTTCGGGATGCGCCTCGAGAATCGCACTGCGATCCCGAGTGATGCGAACGGCTTGCCGAAGCGTGATCGCCTCAGCGGCGACCAAGGCGGCGTATTCTCCATAGCTGTGGCCCGCCACCACGTCCGCGTGCACGCCCGCGTCGTGCACAGTGCGATAAAGAATGTAATCCGCGCCCAGGACGGAGAGTTGGGTGCGCAGTATATCCTCACCCAGCAACGCGGGGCCAAGCGACCCGGCATCCGCCCACGCCAGCTCTTCGAAAGTCGGAAGACCGGCTTCGAGCAGGGTCTGGTTCAATTCGCCGAGGGCGCGCCGGGCGGCAGCGCGATGCTGGATCAACCCCCGCAGCATGCCCTGATATTGCGAGCCTTGCCCCGCGAAGAGCATCGCCTTGCGGTACGACGGGCTCTGCACCGGCGCGGCATCTTCGCATACCAGCGTTCCCACGAATCCGCCAAACGCAGAGCGGCGGATCGCGCCTCCGCCTTTGACTGACGCCTCCAGCAAACTGGCCATTCCTGCCGCGCTCACGAGGTCGCCGAACTGCTGAGACAGGTGGTCGGATTCGAAGTCGCGGGCCTCGGAGGGATGCTCAACGGTAGAGTGGAAGTCGCCCTGGAGCACCCCGAAGTGCCGGCTGGTTTTCACATCCGACTTTCGTCGCAGGACCACCGCGACAGCTCCTTCCCCGAGAGGGCGCCGGACCCCCAGCGCGGCGAGGTTCTCAAGGGTGGAGACTCCCATCTGCCGGTCCGCGCCGACACAGACTACGGCATCGCAGCGGCCCGTCTGCAGCAGATTCATCGCGCACCGGAGGGCCGCGATCGAGCCGGAGAAGCCCTGGTCGAGAGCGGTGGCGCCCCCCATAAGATCGAACGTGCGCGCGATACGCGAGGCCAGCGTGCTGGAACTGAAGCTGCCGGTCTCGTCCCGCAGGGCCGGGAGATCCCGATGGAACGTCTCGCGAAAAGCGTGAATTAATTCGTCCGAAAGAGTGCGGGAAACGCCGCCTTCCTCGCACCGTAAGGCGAGTTGCCGTTCGAACTCCGGCAATTGCACGCATCGTGCAAGCTGTTGGCAGAACTCGCCTCCGAAGGTCGTGCCGGCCACTACCGCCGTCCGCTGCAGATCGAGCTCCCCGCAGGAAAAGCCTGCCTCCTGAAGAGCCTGATCCGCCGCGTCAAGGGCCATGAACTGCAAGGGATCCGCGAATTGAACCTGCAGCGGAGGGATGCGATGCCGCCGCCAATCATAGCGGTAGTTCTGCACGAACGCTCCTGTTGTGACGGGGGTTCGCCACGGCTGGAACGGGGAATCGTCGAAATACAGCGCTGAGTCCCAGCGTTCCGGCGGAATGTTCGCGACTTGCCTTTGTCCGGATTGCAGCAGACGCTCGAATGCCGGGACGTTGAACGCCCCGGGAAGGACGCATCCGCGCCCCGTGACGACGATTTCGTCGTCGCAAGCCGAGGGCGGCGTCGCCGTGCGCGATGGTTCAAAAGGACCTTCCACGATCACGTGCGCATTCACACCTCCGATGCCGAACGAATCGATGGCGGCGCGGCGAGGACCGCTCCAAGGGGTCGGCTTCAGGGGAGGATAGAAAGGCAGCGCGTCCCAGTCGAGGCCCGGTTGAGGACGCTCGAATCCCGCGGCGGGCGGGATGACGCCGTGCTGGATCGAGAGCAAAACCTTGATCAGGGATGCGAGTCCGGCGGCTTCCTTGCAGTGGCCCAAATTCGCCTTCACGCTGCCGATGGGAATGCGCGATGCTGTGTCGAGACCGCCCTGGAACGCGGCGGCCAGCGACCGAAGTTCCACCAGGTCGCCGACCTGCGTAGAGGTCGCGTGGGCCTCGACGTATTGGAGCGTCGAAGGGTCCAGCCCGCCGGCCCACGCCCGCCGGATGGCCAGCGTCTGGCCTTCCAGACGAGGCGCCCACACGCTGCGCCCGCGGCCGTCGCTGGAGAGGCCGACGGCCCGAATGACTCCCGCGATCTTCCGGTTCGCCCGCCGCGCCCGGTCGAGCGGCTCCAGGATGACGGCGCAGTAGCCTTCCGAAGAAAGGAAGCCGTTCGCGCGAGCGTCGAAAGGGAAGGAACCGCCATCGCCCAGCGCCTGCGCCTGAGAGAAGAGAACCAGACCACCGGCCGTCACCTGCGCCGCGCCCGCCACGACGGCGAGGTCGCATTGCCCCTGTTCCAGAGCGTCCGCCGCCATCGAGATCGCGTAGAGCGACGAAGAACAGGCCGCATCGACGCTGAGGAGCGGGCCCTGCCAGCCAAACAGGGTGGGCGCGAGCGAAATGCCGTGAGCGGCAATGTCAATGGGGGCGCCGCCTTCACGGCGCCGTGGATAAGTGCGGTGAAAGTGATCGATCAACGCTTGTGGCAGGGACTCGCGCATACACGGCGGGAGGTCTTGAAAGGCAGGCTCGCAAGTCAGACGCTGGACCGTGTCCTCCACGGAAGTGGAGAAGATCAGCTTTTCCGATGTCGATCCGCTACTGGCGTGCGCGGCGAACAGTCCCGTGTTTCGCGATGCGGCGGCGTGCGGATCAAGGCCGCCTTGACGAAACGAGTTGGCGATTACCGCCAGCAGATGACGAAAAGCGGAACTGTACTGCGAGACGAGCTCCGCGGGGAACTCGGAAAGATCGGGATCGTCCTCCAGATCGGGCACCACGCCGCCGCGCGTCGAGTAGATCTTCCCGCGCTTGCCTCGTTCGGGATCGTAGTAGAGGTCGCGGTCCAGACGATCGACGGGAAATTCCTCAACGGCGTTGCGGCCTTCAACCAGCAGGCTCCAAAATTCCTCAAGGTTCGCCGCGCCAGGAAGGCGGCAAGCCATACCGATTACCGCAACATCCACAGAGGTCATTCTAGCGTGCCATCCTGATCTTTGTGAAATTGACGCGAAGAATGTGCGCCGCGGGCGAGGTCCATGTGTGGATCGTGGAGTTCTCTCTTGCGGCGGAGGTTCGGGAACACGCGCTGAGCCTGCTCTCCGCGGATGAGCGGGAGCGATTCCAGAGACTGCGCGTACCCGAAAAGGGCGTTCAATTCGCCATCGCGCGCGCCTGTTTGCGAACCATTCTTAGCAGGTACACCGGCCTGGCACGCTCGGAGCTGAGTCTCGCGCTGAATCCTCACGGCAAGCCCTTTCTCCCGGATTCGCCCTGGGAGTTCAACGTCTCGCACTCCGGCGGCGTGGCGGCGATCGCCATCGCGAACCGCGCACGCGTGGGGATCGATATCGAAGAAGCGCGCCGTCCTTGCGACGCAGCGGAAGACGCGAAGTTGAGAGAATGGACGCGCCGGGAATCATGCATCAAGGCGCAAGGCTTGGCTCTGCCGGTCGAGAATGCTGTTTCCGATCCCGGCTGGGGACAATGGGAGCTAAGCCAGCTGCCGTCCGGCTACATCGGAACCCTCACCGCCGAGGGTGAGGGCCAAATCCGCGAAGTGCGGCTACAAAGCGATGCGTGTTTGGAAAGGGACTCGATTTCGCCGACCTTTTTAGACAGGACGTCTTATGGGGACCATCCGCGATAAGTGACGGACACCGGTTGCGCGAGCTTCGTGGTTCAACGCTGAGTCGGAGACGGCCCGTTTGAGGCGGTTGACCGCCGTTCGGAAACCACATGCCTGTCAAACTCCACTAGGCCGACGCGCAAGGGATTGCGTCTACTCCGTTTCGTACATTTTCCGAACAGGAGAGGCAGGCGGCGACCACTGTAGACGTGCCTCGTCCACGCCGGCCCGGATCGCTCCCGGATGAGGCCGCCGTCCAATCGGAGCAGCTTCCCTTTGAAAATCGCTCGACTTCGGGCTTGGTGTGCGTTCCTTGTGGCTTCTTGCGCTTGATTGCGCCGGATTTGCCGCGCGGACTGGGGAATCTGGTTTGGGTCCAGCATGCTCGACACGACGTACTTCTTGCCGCGTCGATCGTCCGGGCGAAGGGTTCCATCCAATTCAGGCCTCGCTCCCGTCCGCGCTGGCGGGCCGGAACGCTGCCTCCATCATTTCGTAGGTCACCCGGCCAAAAAAGAGGAGGGCCTCGGCCTGGTCCATGTTCTCAACCGCGCGTCGATGCAAGTCTTTGCCCGCCGGAATTACACCATGATCGCCGCACCCGCCCACTGTGACGTCGATAGAATACAAGAAGGGGTGACATTAAGCGAATTGATCCCCACTCGGTTTGCTGTGAAGCGGTTGTACCCGGATTGCGCGGCTCTCAATGCTCCGATCGTTTCTCGGTTGCGATCAAGGCCGCGGCACTCAGAGAACTGGCGAGCGCCAACCCGACCGCGACCCACAACACCGCGCGGTATCCGGCCACAAATGCCTCCTTGATCGCTTCGCGTCCGCCGGTGTCGACCGTTTCGGCGGCGGCCAGCTTGGATCGTTGAGCCTCGATTTGAGCCCGCCTCGCCGGCACCAGGTTGAGGTTGTCCAAACGGCGCTCCAGCGCGCTGTAGAAAACCCCGCTGAGCAGCGCTCCGAACGCTGCCACGGCCAGTAAACTGGCGATCCGCGAGACGGCGTTGTTGATCCCTGATGCCACTCCCGCGTGCCTTTCGTCCACCGCGTTCATCACGGTGGTGGTCAGCGGAGCGACGCTGATCGCCATGCCAAGTCCCAGCGCCAGCGCCGCGGGAAAGAACGTAGTCCAGTAGGAACCGCCCGTGCCGGGTCGAGCAAAGAGCGCGAATCCGGCGGCTGCGATGAGGGGGCCCGCCACCAGCGGGGTCTTGGCTCCATATCGATCGAGAAGCCCGCCGGACAAGCGCGACAGCAAGAACATCAACACAATGAACGGCAGCAGCGCGGCTCCCGCTTCGGTCGCCGAATAGCCCTGCACCTGTATCAAATCGAGCGGGAAAAAGAACAGCACCCCACTAAACGCGGAGTACAGAAAAAGAGTAAGCAGGTTGGCTCCGCTGAAATTATGGGAGCGAAACAGGCGGAGCGGAACCATCGGCGACGGTGCGCGAGCTTCCCAATACAAGAACGTAATCAGTGCGACAGCCCCCACGGCGCCCGCCGCCGGCACGGACTCGATCAGAGCAAAGACTACGGCCGCGAAGCCGGCCGCGGCCAACAGCCCGCCCAGCCAGTCGAGCCTCTGGCCTTGGTTGCCTGCATTGCTTTCCGGGACTTTCCATAGAGCCAGCGCCAGAACTACCAATCCCACCGGAACATTGATAAAAAAGACCCACCTCCAGGAACCGTGCTCGATGAACCACCCACCCAGCACCGGACCGATGGCGGCAGTGATCGACGTAAATCCAGACCACGTTCCAATAGCGTGACCGCGCTGTTCCTTGGAAAAGCTAACGCTGATCAGAGAGAGGCTTCCGGGAACCAACAGCGCCCCGCCGATTCCTTGGATGCCCCTGGCGACAATTAGCTGCTGGATGCTGGCCGCAAGTCCGCACCAGGCCGAAGCCAGGGAGAAGACCACGACGCCGGTGGCGAAGATCTTGCGGCGGCCGTAGAGATCTCCCAAAGATCCGCCGATCAGAAGCAGCGCGGCCAGGAAAAGCGCGTACGACTCCACCACCCATTGAACGTCCGCTATCGTGGCGCGTAAGTCTGATTGGAGCGCAGGCAGCGCCACATTCACAGCCGTCCCGTCGATAAACGCCATGCTCGAACCGAGGATGGTCGCGGCGAGAATCCAGCGCCCGTTCGCGGGAGCGGATGGTCGGCAGGAACCGGCGAGGATCACGCCTTCGTCACAAGGAGGTCTGACGATGGTGGCCATAGTCCATTCTCCGCCGCGCGCCGTGTATCAGATTCCTGCAGGGACGCCGGCTCCGACACGTATCCAACACGCCGACAATACTCCCCCGGCGATTTCCGTGAGCGGCGCACCCTATATCGGGTGAGACACCGGCAAATCCGCTACTTCGTCTGCTCCACGGCGTAATACTTGTCGAAAAACGCCAGCCGCGGGACGTCGATTTGCGGTCCGAACTCGACCGTATCCCCCAGCACCATCGCTTTCCCGTCGTTGGCCTTCATGTTGTACGCGTCCCACTTCGGAAGGCTCTTGCCGTTGGGGTCGCCCGTGGCGATGAAGTTGGCCCAATACGAAGTCATTATGTCTGACAGCTTCTTGTCCTCATCGGTCCATACCGCGCCCCGGGGATTTCCGTACATGTAGCTAATCTCTGCCGTGTGGGACGCGCCGCGAGCGCCGCTGCCCGGAGGCACGTGCGTGAAATAGTACACGTACGCCTTGCGGCCCTTCTTCGTTTGTAACTCCGCCCAGGTGCGCATATGCCAGCCGACCTCGTCGCGGCTGCGTGCCAGGCCGGACGCAGAGGCTTCCGCATCCGTCGACGCGGGCCACAGTTTAAGGAAGTCTGGCGCCAGACTGCCGAAGGTTTGCTCGGCTCGCATCTTCGCCTGCGCCGCCGTCACGTTGCCGCCGCCGAAGAAAGTGCCCTCATCGCGATTCGACCCGACCAGAATATCTACGTCGTTCTGCTTGCCCTTCGAAAACGTGATCGACTGGTCTTCGGGAATGATCCAGCCATCCACGATCATCCCGGCGGAGACGCCCCGCAGGTTCTGGGAAACGTCCGCCGTCGACATCGCCCGCAATTCGGCGAGGGAGTGCGTTCCCGCCGCCATCTTGCCCTGGGCTTCCGCTTCGGCCATGGTCTTCTGCTTCGCGATGCTGAGCCCCATCCACGCGCCGCTTTGCGCCGCGGCGCGAATGAACAGGCCCTTCGCCTCCGGTGAGCCGACCATCGCCGCGACGGCGATCGCTCCGGCGGATTCGCCATCGATCGTCACTTTGCGCGGATCGCCGCCGAAAGCCGCGATGTTCTTCTGCACCCAATGCAGGGCAGCCAGCATGTCGGTCATGGCATAGTTGCCCGTCGTGTGGTGGGAGGATTCGGGAATCAAGTCGGGATGCGCGAAGAAACCGAATGTCCCCAGGCGGTAGTTGTACGTCACCACCACGATTCCCTTCTTGGCCAAAGCCTCGCCGTCATACCAGTTATCCGAACCGGAACCGCCCGTGAACCCGCCGCCATAGGTCCAGATCATTACCGGCAGTTTGTCGCCGGCCGCCTTTGCGGGTGTCCATACGTTCAGGTACAGGCAATCCTCGCTGGGCGCAGGAGTGGCCGGAGCTCCACCCTTAGCTGCACCTCCTTTGGGCGCGGCGCCGCCTTTAGGCGCGCCTCCGCGTCCTCGTCCGCCGGCCGCTCCGTTCGCGCAGGTCGGACTGAACTCCGTGGCCATCTTCACGCCGTCCCACTTAACTGGGGGTTGTGCGACCTTCCACCGCAAATCTCCGACCGGCGGAGACGCGAAGGGGATGCCTTTAAACATGCGCAGGCTGGCGTCGTTGTTGGATGTGCCGGCGACCGACCCGGAGTCAGTCTTGACGGGATCGGGAATAGCGGCGAGAGAGACGGCCGCCATCAGAGTTCCGAGGGAGAGGTGGAAGAGGGTTCGGTTCATTGAGATGCTCCTTGGCAAACTAATAAATCTTACTTTGTTGGCAGCGAGAACGCCAGAGAGGAGGTTAAAAGACCGGTCTGGGTGCTCCGTCACCGAAAGCGGACTCCTCCTCCCCGTCTAGGGCGCACGTCCGCGCGGCGTCGTTTCCGGGGACGCCAACTTGACGGGACCGATCCTTAAGAACGTCTGCTGGCGGGAAGAACGTCTGCTGGCGGGCTTTCTCCGAGTCGCCGGCGATCCCGCGCAAAACGAGCGAAACGTCGTAAAATCAGAACGAAAGTGGAATGATGTGGACAAATCGCCCGGCGACAAAACTTCGCTCACTTCCGGACTTGCGCATATCCTCTTGCGCATATCCTTCAAGTTCCACGCGCGTGTGACGTGACGATGGCAGCAGAGGCGAAGGCGCAGTACTCGGCGATCGTGCTAGGTGCGACCGGGAACGTGGGCGGACGCATCGTGCAGCTTCTGATCAAGAGTCCGGCGTGCAAGAAGGTCGTGGCGGTGACGCGCCGCAAGACAGACGCCTTCGCCGACCCCAAGGTCTCCGAAGTGGTTATAAACATGGACCGACTCCAAGACGAGGTTGCGCCGCACGCCCGGGAAGTCGACATCGCGCTCGTCGCGTTCGGGGTCGGCAAGGGCAGCGCGAAGATGCCCGAGGAGGAGGTCCGCAAGATCGAAATCACCTACCCGCAGGCCTTTTGTCGCGCCGCCAAGGCTGGAGGCGCTCGGGTGTGCGGGATTATGACAGCAGCGGGCGCGGACCCCGAGTCCGGGATGAAATACGCGAAGATTATCGGGGAGAAGGAGAACGCTGTCGAGTCGGTCGGGTTCGACTTCCTTGGAATGTACCGTCCGGCTGTCATTCTGGGCAACTCCAACACACCGGGAGGCCTTGGCTACGTCATGCCACTTGTGCAGTGGGCCATTCCGTCTAGGTACCATTCGATCCACAAGAACGACCTCGCGCGCGCGATAGTGGCGCAGTCGGAACAGGCATTCCTCGCGATCGCACAGGGCAACGCTCCCAAGAAGGAGACCGTGAAAGTTCTGGAGTACAAGGAGATGAAGCCCTTCTTCGTCAAGGGCGAGAGCGATGAGCCTTGAGCGGCAACCAGATGCTTGATGTTGCGGCCGATCCGGCCGCTGGGACTAGTTTCCCGGCTCGACGCGACCAACGGACGCTCTCCCGATCCACCGGCTGCTGCGGGCATTGCTGTTGCGAATTTCTACTCGATCCGCGGCGAGCGGATCTTAATCCGACAGCTCGATTACGACCTGCCGTTCCGTTGGTTCGTGGAGATGAGCGCGAGCGGCTGCTGAAGCACGTGTCGGACGAACACTTCACCGTCGATGGCACGCCGATCGAGGCGTGGGCTTCGCAAGCACCAGTCGACGATTGATCCCGATGCGAAGCTGTATCGCAAGAGCGGCAACGCGGAGTCGAAGCTGAGCTACCCCGGGGCACACGCTGGGGCGACCTTGCGGGACGTTTCCACGCGCGAGTACGGGGAAGTTCTTCCGGAGACAGCGCAGACGGTGGGTGTGCCAGCAGTTCGGTGAGCCGGGAGGCGGACCAAGCCACCGCCGAACCGTTGAAATCGCTGCGCGAGAAACGCTGGGACAACCATCGAGCTTCGGGGCTCCCGTCCCTTGCCGGCCTCGCTGGAACCTGCTATCGTAGACTGGCTCAATTGCCGGATCGAGATTTACATCCATGGTCGAGGTTTAACAATGCGAAAACATAATCTCTTGTTCCTTTCGTTGATGGTTCCAGTCTTTTTAGTCCTCGGCGGATATGCCGTCGTTAAGGCTCAGCAAAAAGCTTCTTCGACGGCCAGCGGGAAGCGCTGGTCTGATGCAGCCACCTGGCCCGACAAGAAGGTGCCCGGCAAAGACGCCGTTGTCACTATTGAGAAGGACATGAATGTTGTCCTCGATGTCAGTCCGCCCCCGCTGCACGGTTTAAGACTCAACGGCAAACTGAGCTTCGCTGACAATAAAGATCTTGAACTGACCACCGAGTGGATCATGGTGCATGGGGAGTTGGAGATTGGCACCGAAGCCAAACCCCACACGCGCAACGCGACCATTACCTTGACCAATAACGTCCCAGGCGAAGACATTGACGCCATGGGTGACCGCGGGATCATGCTCATGGGCGGAACCCTGAGCCTGCACGGGAACCGGAAGGACTCCTGGACCAGGCTGGCAAGAACAGCCGCCGCCGGCAGCAGCACCATCGAAGTCTTGAAAGCCGGAGACTGGAAAAAAGGCGACGCGATTGTTGTCGCGTCCACAGATTTCGACCCCCACCAGGCAGAGAGACGAACCATCTCCAGCGTTTCTGGGAAAGTGATTTCGCTCGATCAGAAACTTGAGTACATGCACTACGGTCAAGTCACCTTCGGCGTGGATGAGAGTGCTGAAGTCGGCATGCTCACACGCAATATCCATATCCAGGCTTCAGCCGACGCGGAGACCTCCTTCAGTGGCGGGCATGTGATGGCGATGGCCGGCTCAAAGATGCAAGTTTCCGGGGTAGAGTTCTTCCGCATGGGGCAGCACGAAAACCTTGCCAGGTATCCGATCCATTGGCATCTGGTGGGCGATACGCAGGGGCAATACATCGAGAACTCTGCGATTCACGACACCTACAGCCGCTGTGTGACGGTACATGGTACCAACAATGTGCGGGTTGAGAATAATGTCGCATATAATAACGTCGGCCATTGCTACTTCCTCGAGGACGGCGTGGAACACGGGAACCAGTTTCTCCGAAACCTGGGGATGCTGACCAAGTGCAATCCCACCAGGCCGTGTAATTCGACAAACTCAATCGTCGGAGTCTACGGAGGCGGCGCGCAGGGTCAAAATGCCACCGACCAGTTGATTCCTTCCGATAATACGGCGTCCACCTTCTGGATCACGAACCCCGACAATACCTACCGTGGGAACGTGTCCGCAGGTTCCGAGGCAACGGGCTTCTGGATGGCGTTCCCGGAACATCCAACCGGTAAGTTTGAAGGTTCGGAGATCGCCGCGAAGACCTGGCCCCGTCGGACGCAGTTTCGGGAGTTTTCCGGCAACGTCGCCCACTCCGACATCGAAGGGCTGATGCTTGATCGCGGAACCAATGCACAGGGTAAATTCAACCTGGGCGGGAACTCATATCTGCCCTATACGGATCCCGGCGACACCAACAGCGCGAGGCTGGAAGCGGTGTTCAAAGACTTTACCGTCTACAAGAGCAGAGGCGCTGCTATCTGGGCCCGTGGCGAGAATCATGTCTTCGACGGTCTGAAGATTGCCGATAGCGCTATCGGCTACACACACGCTTACCCTGGGGTGGCCCCGTACCACGGCGACTACACCTCAAAAGTCGAGAACTCTCTGTTCGTGGGCGAATCGGACAACAAAGGTACCCCCAAAACCGAAGCGGAAATTGCGTATGGCAGAACCATGCCTCGCGCAGACGCGGATTACCCGATCCGCGGATACGAATACTACGACTTCACCCACCATATTGTGAATACCAAGTTCGTCAATTATCAGGACAATGCCACTCGCAAAACCGGAGCCATCTCTTACCTGCTGTACACCAGCTTTCCGATCACTACCAACAACGATGTCGAAGGCCTGAAATTCGAAAATGCCAAGCCGGTGTATTTCCCGCCGCAGCAGGATCGCCGCTGGTCCTTCTCCGGTGAATTCGGAAGTTTTTCAGGCTGGAATGGCGCGGTGATCCACGATATCGACGGGTCGGCCAGTGGCGTTCGCGATTCCTACATCGTGATTGACAACGGGATCGCGGATGATCCTCAACACTGTCAAATCAAACCGGACTGGAACGCTGCCGTGTGTAAGGGCGATATGGGGCGCATGGGGGTTACCGCCGGCGGTGGCGCGGGCGGTAGAGGCGGAGCCGCCGGTCCTGGCGCTGCCGGAGGTCGTGGTGGGCCTGGCGCACCTGCCGCTCCTGCCGTTGCCGGCGGTCCGGGGGCTGCCGGAGGTCGAGGTGGCCCTGGCGCGCCTGCCGGTCCTGGCGCAGCGGGCGGTCGTGGCGCTGCGGGAGGTCGTGGCGGAGCTGGCGGTAGAGGAGGTGCAGCCGCTACACCGATCGTTCTCAGCCGCAACGGTAGGAAATTTACCATCAACGGGGACACCACGGTTCTCGCCGGTACTGAGATCCGGGCGGAAAGCGAAGCGCCGTCCCTGAACATTAGCCTGAGGGAGCTGGACAACGGCGCATGGGTGATCTTCGAATTACCGGGATACACCACCGCGGCCGCGGGCATGGCACAAACCAGCATGGATGGACTGCGCAGCGCCAGCAGCACATCGTTTTACCGCGGCGAAGGTACACTTTGGGTAAAACTTGTCTCTAACGGTGGCGGTGCTCGTCCCGGTCGTGGCGGCGGAACGGGAAGCAGTATCCAAGTCAGCCGGTAAGCTGAACCCTGCTGTTTGACGAAGAGCCGCCGGCGCAGTACTTGGATGCGGACGGTCCTCGCGGCCCTTCCCGCCAGCGATGGAGTACGTTTTTACGAAATCATGCGAAGGCGACGGTCGCCTGCGATTTCTTCATTTTGGTCACCGTGACGTTCCAGGTGCTGTATCTATTCGTTGCGATGGAGATCGGCTCCCGCCGGATTTTGGATTGCAGCTTGACGCAGCACCCACCCGCGGAATGGACAACCCAACAGTTCGCGAACTGCTGATCGGACAGAACACGGTTGACGGTTGCTCTTGCTGATTGTCCTGGAGCATCGACGAACACAATTTCAATCCGGTCGCCCGGCTGCAAATCGTTCATGTTCCTTGCCTCTCTTTCGATAATCCTACTCGTCCTTTTTCGCTAGGCGCAGCTTCTCAAAGCGCACACCTGGAACGCCGTCCCAGGAGCCCCGCGATGTGGCAGCCGCAGTCGGCCAAGGCCAACCCCGCAAAGAAGGATTTGCTCGAGGAAGGTGGGGCGATCGGCTTGGCAGCCTTGATTTCACTTCACCGGCACTACCACGGGCGCGCCCCGGTCGTTAACTAAGAACACGACGAACTTAGCCGGCATCGTACGGCTCGCGTTCCGGCCGACGGTATGAATATCGCCGGGTCCTTCATAGAAGGTCTGGCCCGGCGTGAGACCGCCTTTCACCTGCATGACGATGGAGCCTTCCAATACGTACAAAAAGACATGTGCATTGTGCCGGTTGATCGGATCGGACGCGCCAGGCGGATAAACCACCGTGATCATCCCAGCTTCCTTGCCCGGAAAGTTGAACCTTCCGTTCAACTGAAGTGCAATCGTACTTCCATCCGTGAGTTAGTGAAGCGAGTTGTGGAGGACTGAGGCTCACGGCGAAATGTTCTTCCCCGCCGACGGCTTGGGCGGACGAAGCGCGCAAGACGCACGATAACCTATTTGTTCGGTCAGCGCGATCACGAAGAGCGGCGTACGCGATTTCGTGAGAGATGGTGCGACGACGCCCCTTGACTCACGAGATAGCGTCGATGCGCCGCCCGAAGCTGTTCACGCTCGAGAATGTCTCTAGGTGCTGCACCACCGAAGGAATCACTCGCTGCGGCTGGATCGGGTGGCATTGGGCGTTCGCATGCACTACCAGGAATCGTGAACGCGAAAGTTGTCGGGAACGGCTGTTCCCTTTTAGGAGACCAGCATGGACGAACCAGCGAAAGTAACGGAATCTCTGCCCTCTCATGGCGACGCGATCAACAAGCTATTTGCCCAGGACTACGGAGCGTCCCTTCGGACTGCATGCACGGTTCTTCGCTCCAGACCGGATGCTGAAGATGCGGTGCAGACTGCCTACTGCTCGGCCTTCCGAAACTTCACTAAGTTTCGCGGCGAATTGAGCTTCAAGACGTGGATCACCCGAATGGTTGTGAACTGCTGTTTGATGCAGGTGCGCGACCGCCGCGCTAGACTGCTGCTCGCGCTGGATGATGTTCTGCCCACCCTTGAATCACCGACAGTAAGCCCTGAAACGCTCTGCTACCGGGCGGAACTCCAGGCTGACAGCCTCAAAGCTTCCGAAAGTGCTTCACGCTGTCTACGTGGAATCCGCGATTTCTGGCGTTGCGTTTCCCAAAGTGGCCGGCCATCTGGGCCTAACGGCGACCGCCGCGCCGGTACGTCGACGGAGGCAAGCATGATCAATCGGCAAAACGCGGGAGCATGGGGGGGTAATTCTCGCTGGTGGCGACGGACTCGTCTGCATTGCCTGACGACACGGATAGATGGCGACGCCCGCCCAATACAATTCTGCCGCATGCTCGGTGCTGAGAGCCTATGTCGGCCGTTGACCGCCCGAATTTTACAGGCAGTACATGGAGTACATATGAGGACGTTACAAGTCGAGCATCTAGCTCACCGGCTACGGACACAATCCTGATCGTAGGACCGATCAGCCGGGCGGCCGCCGGACCGTCGAGGCGGCGGGCCGCCAAGCCCCGGGACAGCTGGGGGCGTTGAACGGTCTACACCCCCAGGACCCCTCCTGCAACCGGAACTAAGTTGTCCCGGTTCGCCGCGCGCCGGATCTTTACACTGATCCTAAGAACCGTCGCACACAAACTGAAACGGATAATCAGGAGACGCGAAGATTAGGTCACCAGAGTTGGCCGCTACTGCACTTGCTAGCGGACGTCTCCGAGGATATTTCTCTGCGTCGTCATCGAACGCCGGGCCGCGACACGCCTTGGTTCAGTCTTGAGAGCTCTCTCCGGTAGAGTTGGTTATTCGGAAACTCCCCTGCCAGCGAAGCCAGATTCTGCCGCGCCGTCGGGACATCCCGGTCGCGAAGCACCGCCACCGCCAGCAACAGGCGAGCATAGGGCCGCAGATAGTGCCCCTTCTCCGCGGTGATGCGAAGTGAGTTGACGCCCGTCCGTTTATTGGTCTGCCCGCCCCCGAGTCGGAGCATCCACCGAACCGGTAGCGGCTTCAGGCTGAGCAAGTAGTTCTCGATACCTACCGCCAGGTATGCGTCGTAACAATCCGGGTGGACCGCGAGCAGCCGCTCCGCCATACGGCGTGCCTGTTTCGCCTCCGTAAGCGCAGCCAGATTCCGTTTTTCGATAAGGAAAAGGTAGTCGGAATGTAGCCCCAACGTCAGGACCGTAGCGAGCATTGCATTCTCGTCCTCGGCGTTCCGCATCAAAGCGGTCGAAGCCAGGCTTCGCGCTCGATCGAGCGCCGCTTCAAAGCTGCGCTTGGCTGCTGGATCCGGAGCGAGCGTAGCCTCGCGCGTGAGAAATGCGGCATCCTCGGTAAAGAATTCTGACTCGAGAACATGGAGACGGTCGAATTCCGCGAACAGATAAGCGGCGGCGTCGGATACCGTGCCCATCGGGTCCTCCGGATGGTCCTTTTCCCAACCGGCAAAGGCACGATGGGCCTCGTTGAAGTTGAGGTTGTACAGGTTCTGATAGCCCTGATCAAGCAAGGCCGGCGGCGCCGCGGCAGAAGCTGCCGGAACCGTCAGAACCAAGACGGCCGCCGCTAGAATGCGACTCCTGTTCGGGGAGACCGCCATGTTAGCGCAAGCTGTAGCTGACCAGCGCGCGGACATTGAACAACCCGTCATTCGCTCGTCCTCCGGTTCCGTCGTGCCGGATAAACAGGGGAGTATAGAAGGTGTCCACCGTCAATGCCATGCGACGAGTTAGAAAGTAACTTACGCCGGCCGTCCCCGTGTAGGTCTTGCCGCTGGTCCAGAGGCTGGTTCGATCGATGCCTTTTACGACTGGCGCGTCGATCTGGAAATTCGCGTTGATGTAATTGACGCCGAGTGCCGCATGCGGGACCAGCCTCCGGATTTGCGGAATCCGATACGTCGCCTGAAGCTCGGCTCCGCCGTACCGCAGAGACGCGACATCCGCGGAAGTACCCACGCACGAGGTGGGATTCTCGGGAGAGCCCGGCGCGAACGCCAACACTTTCTGCGGGCAAGTAAAGGCTGCTTTGATCGACCCGATTTGACCGGAGCCTCGCAGGGCCAGCGTCCATCGCTCTCGCTGCACAATCGGCCGCTCCAAGCCGAAGGCGACCAGCCGCGGCGTGACACCGAACATTTCAATGGGGGGTATGGGGGCGACGACGGCAGTGAACCGCCACGGCAGTCCAACCCGCACCACGGGTCTCATGACGACGGGTGCTTTGTTCACGTCCTCTTGTTTGCCGCCGCTGAAACCTACCCGTGCCCGTTCCGGATTCAGCGCAGGAAGCCACTCGGCTTCGAAGCCCACGTTGATCGCGCCGGCCTGCCGATGTTCGTCGAGGGGCTCAGGAGGTTGCAGGCCGCTCATGATGGTCGCTGAAGTGAAATACTTGAGAGCCCATCCCTCCGGGCTATCGAAAGTCACGTGCTCGGCCCCGGTGAAAACCTGCTGCGCCAGGGAATCGCCGGCCGTGCTGCAAACGATTCCGATGACCAACAACACTCTTGCCTTGCTGTCGATTCGAATCACGTCATTTACCTCCTAATCGAATATCGAACTCGATACGGACCTCGTCCTTCACGCGCACTGCGCCTCCCCCAACCTTGACCGGCTTGATGCCAAAGTCGGTCTGTTTCAAGACGGCGTGCCCCGTGTATTGGCCATCTTTTTCGAGGACTTCCACGTCTATGGGTTGCGACGTTCCGTGCAGAGTCAAAGAGCCGTGGACTCTCCAGGCGCCCGCGCCCGTGGACTCAGCAGAGGTGGATCGAAAGACGATCTGCGGGTATCGCTCGGCATCCAGAACTTCCGGTCCCAGCATTGTCTTTTGAACGTCGGCGCGGTCTTTTTCCGAACTACCCCGATCCTGGACGCGCAATGCTTTCGCGTCTACGCGGAGTTCGACCCGATGAGCGGAAAGGTCAACGGTGCCGCCCGAGAGGAGGGCCGCGATGTCGTGATCGTGCCCAAAGGCGGAGAATGCGCCGGCTTTCGACACCCGCACCGTCATGGTCGACTTTTCCGTGTCGATCGGCTTCGCTTGCGCTCTCAGGGATCCGGCGCAGGTAAGTAGCGCGGCGGCCCATGTGATAACTCGTGTCATGGCGAGGCCTCCTGCCTGTGAGATAGCCGCTGTGCGGCGATTCGCTACGCGTCAAACGTAAAGAGTTTGTGAAATCGCTGTAAATTGCTCAGGCAAACGCGACGTCAAACGCTGAGTGGCTTCGGCTTGGTGTTCCTCGCCGATTCGGGAACCTCACGGTGCATGTCCAGATGCCTCATCAGTTCCCATCGCAGGCGAGCGCACTGCGATTCCGCATCTCCGCAGTGGTGCCGGTGAATCCCCGGAGATTGTGACTGGTGCATCGACTTCTGGACCTCGTGAAGTCGGATGAGCGCCTCGCCATAATCGGCAAGAAGTTGGTCGCATTGCGAGCAGTGTTTCATTCGGAAGACCGGCTGATCGTAGATCGTCCCTGTCTCAACGGGCGTTCTTTCCGTTCAACACCTCAGGAATCGTTCGGAGCAGAACGCGAAAATAAACCCCCACCGATAAGTCACGGACCAACTGGCGATCCAGATCCACGCGACGGCGGTACGAAAGTGCGTTTCTTCCTTGTGTTTGCCAGTACCCGGTCAGTCCCGGTCTGACCGCCAGGACCTCGCGAGCAGAATCGGCGTAATGCCGGTCTAACTCCCCGCGAGTGACCGGCCTCGGGCCAACCAGCGACATCTGTCCTAGGAATACCTGAAACAGTTGGGGCAGTTCATCAAGGGAATGGCGCCGACAGAACGCGGCGAACCGGCTGGTGATGCGCGGCTCGTCGTCCCTCTTGTCTTCGAGGGGAGGCGCGTCGATACGCTGGAGCCAGCCTCGCTCCGCCGGCAAGGGCACCTCTCCCTGCGGCCACATCGTTCTGAGTTTCCACGCCCAGAATCTGCCGCCGTTCCGGCCGACACGGAGGTGTGCTACCAGCGGAGATCGCTTTGAGAGCATGCGAATGATCCCTCCCGCGGAGATCATGACGGGAAGCGAGGCGACAATCAAGATGAAACTCAGAAAACAGTCCGTTGCAGCCAGTGCACCGGCGTCGAATAGACCAGTTCGATCGGGCCGAAATGCTTCGCCGTCCCTTTTCCTTGATGAGGAGACCATGAGCGGCGTGAACAGCACAAAACTCAAGAAGATAAGGCCGAGCGAGTGTCCATATGTATAGTCGAACATCCCGATACCAAGAAAGCCGGCTAAACCTAAGAGCGCGGCGTGGCACAAGAATCGTTCCTCACGGTCCACCGATGATCGATACCGGCGTCGCAGATCGTGGCAAACAATCAAGACGAACAGAAGGGCAGTTCCTGCCACCGGCAGGCCGAATTCCGCGGCCAATTGGACGAGGTTGTTATGCAGGTGGCCGTGGTAAGCCGGAACCGGATCGGTTGGGGAGAGATAACTAAGATAGAGCCCGTCAACCCTGCCGGGTCCCACACCCATCAGGGGATGAGAACGAATCATCTGTAAACCCACGCGCAGCATTTGGAGCCGTTCCGCGTTGGAATAATAAGCGAGATGCGCGGAATCGGCTACGCGCGCGCGAACAGCGCTCGGAGCTACGGAAAGCAGCACCACGGGGATGAAAGGAACAGCCCAAATCCATCGCGACCGCCGCCAAATCAAATGCAGCACTAACAGCAGCAGGCAGGAAATCCAGAGCGCCCGCGTCAGGCTCACGGTGATCGCCGCAACTGTGATCGCGAAGACTGGCGTCCAGCGCCGGCGCTCCTCGGGATAATGGTGCCAGAACGCCAACAAGCCGGCGAAGACTAGAATTTCGACCGTAGCGTAGATCATCCAGTGGTGTAGCAGACCTCCGGTGCGAAGGTAAATAATGGGGTCCACATTCTGCGGCGGCGCATACACGCGCCAAGCGAAAGTTCCGATCAAGACCATCGAGCTCAGACTCGATGTCAGGAAGATGCCCCGCCAGACATTCATTCGATCCGTCGCCTGGTCTAAAGACGGAACTAACAGAAAGAGGCTCGCGATGAGGAAGAGATGTCGAATCTCGCCTTTGCCGGCCCGCATCTCCGGGGAATGGAGCCAAGCGAGCACTTCCAGGGCTGCCCATGCCAACCAAAACCAAAATGCGCGGGGGAGGCGGAGCCTCGTTAGGCGATCTTTTACAGCGTCCCCGGCCGGCACGAGGCGAAACAATATCGAGAGCGCCAGTAAGGATTCAGTGACGGCGATCGAAACAGGTACCGCAGCCAACGCCAGCACCAGTAGCGTGCAAGAGATCCTTTCCGTGCTCCAGCGAGCGCGGGTATTCCAAGGCGCTCGCTCCGTTGAGTTCTCGATCTCCGGATCCGTGAACCAGTCCGGGACCGATGGCCCTGGCGAAGCCTGTTCTAGCTGACTTGGATCATTCATGACTCAAGAATGTCCGAATTGATTCCTGGAGATTAGAGCAATTAGGCGAGGCGAATTGTGACAAACAAAGTTGTAAAAACTTTGTAAACTACGACTCCAATGGGGGTCGAGGGGAAAGTTGGTGGGAGAGAATTTAAACGAAACCGTTTGTTCGGCGATCGCAGATGAGTTGACTCTCGGAGGCACTTTGCGCTCCTGGCTCGTCAACCGGAACCCGCGTGAGGCTCCCGCCTTGCTCGTTCTGGCGGAGACCGCCGAACTTCCGACGTGGTCATTTTTTGTGCTTAGTCTACCGGCGAGCGCCTCGCCATTTTCTTAATGGACGACAAAGATCGCCCGGAACGAGGAGCTACCTCGTGCACGATTCTGCGGCCCGATGCCGCTGCGCGCTTCTGTTCACCGACAAGAATTAGGACTCCTTCGCCACCTTCTTCGGAACGCGCAGCGGGCCGCTGGTTCACCCTCCCTGCCGGCTCTCGCGATCACCGCCATCTCTATCTTGACCAGCGCGATCGACTTCCGCTCGCATCTCTCATCTACGGATTCAACTCAAATCTCCCGATCTCATCAGTGCACCGGGTGAAGTCGAGCATGTCAATCTGACCGAGGTCGTGGCTTAACCGCCAACGCAGAATTCGGTCAAGAATGGCGCTGGGTCAGATCCGAGGGCGCAGTCCCGTGCACTTTTGTAACAATTATTTGGCGTGACCAGACCTTAAAACCCTTGCAGCAATGCCGCAGGCAAGCGCCACAGCCGACCGGTGAAGTTCAGGGTGCCATCCGAAGTATCGTCGCCGATCCACAAATTGCCGAATCCATCGAGCGTCAGCGTGTTGGTGTGCCCGCCCACGAAAAGGAACCCGGTTGACACGGGAATCACACGCCCATCATGGAGAGAATCGGACGCCCGTTTGGCGAGGTACCGACGCTCTCCACAGTTTGGTTCTGCGGAGTTGGATTGACGACCCCTGGATTTGCAATCTGATTGATGTTTCCGTTCTTCAGGAACCCGACGTACAGTTTGCCATCCGGACCCAGCGCTGTCGACGTCGGTAGATCGTGCCGGCCAGCCCCGCGTTCGGGGCCACCTGGGTGAGCCGGCGAACGGACTAAAACCCCCGAACTGGCTCTGGAATTGAACCCTCCATACACCGCCGCCTCCGAAGAATCCGGGTTGGCCCTTAGTGTGATCGTAGGATGTCACGTACGCCCGGGTGCTGCCAGGGTAGCGCCAACTTCTTCACACATGTCCAGCAACGCCGGGCCGTCGAAGCCAAGTGCAAATCCTGACATCGGATCACAGTACGCACGCCACTGACTTAAGGAATCTGAAGATTCTGAGAATGATACGACACAAACATCCGCTGTTTGCCCGAACTTAATTGGGATTAAGATGTCATCAAGATCCTGGCGGAACGCTGAGTCCGCGGTAGCTGCCCTTTGCTCGATCTCTTCGCGAAACAAGGTCACTCGCACCGTTGTTGCCGACGATAAGTTCCACCGGGCTGCCGGTTTTCCCTAAACCCGTCGACGGCGCGAGAACATTGATCTGGTCGTCGGCACAGTTTGGGTTCGTGACCGCGCTGCAGTAATAGTAGATGAACGCGGGCGTCCCGTTGAAGGCGACCTTGATCGGGCCGAGTTGCGTCGGCATCATGCCGTTGGCGAAGTCGGGAGCATTACTCCAATCCACACCCGCCACCAAGCAGGTTTGCCTCCAAACGCCGCTTCCGGGTCGCGCCGGGGGCTTTGTTCAGTTCGCGAATAAGGTGCTTATCGCCTTACCGTAATGCTGGCTTGAGTATCCGATGGGCCAAACTGATCCATGCCAATGCCCTTGGGGGCGGTCGGGATTACCAGTTTCACCCAGACGGCATCCGGACCCTTGAAATACGAAGTCTCGGTCGCCTTGCGCAGGGCGTCGATGCTGTCCTGCTGCTTCCCGGAGGTCGCGTTGGCGAAACCCGGCAGCTCGAACACGACCCATGAGTCTTTGGCCATTTCG
>DASYET010000006.1:0-40752 GCA_036498815.1 Bryobacteraceae bacterium
GAAAGCAAACAGGCAGGCAGCCATCCAGCGCCATAAAAATACCCTGAGCTAGACTCCCTTTCAAATCACTGGCGGTTGGAACACGCCCGGCGATAAGTCCGAGAGCCCCAACCGCCGCAACAAAAGTTTCCCCTGCTTCGCCATGCCGTAGTGTGCCCCGCCATCCTCTTTTCCCGCCGCGTCCCCACACCCATCTCGCCCCGCGTCCCCCAAACCGAGCCGCGTCTCCCCCAAACCGAGCCGCGACAGTAATGGAGCGGCCTGCCCCTCCCAGCCGCACCTTCCCCCTTGCAACCTCCTTGTACACTGGAATTGAATCCGCCCATGGTGACTACCCCGATGGTGACCGAGTCCGCTACCATCACGTTCGAAAAACTGGAACTCGATTGTGGCGTCTCCCTGCTGAACGTCGACTGCGCCTACGAAACCTACGGCACCCTCAATGCCGACCGCTCCAACGCCATCCTGGTTTTGCATGCATTCTCGGGCGACGCGCACGCCGCGGGCGAAGGCGGCTGGTGGTTCAACATGATCGGCCCCGGTAAAGCCTTCGACACGGACCGGTACTTCGTCATCTGCTCCAACGTTCTCGGCGGCTGCCGAGGCACCACCGGACCCGGCTCTATCAACCCCGAAACCGGATGCCCCTGGGCCATGACGTTCCCCGTCATCACCGTCTCCGACATGGTCCGCCTGCAAATGCTGCTGATCGACCATCTCGAAATCCCGCGCCTCCTCACCGTCTCCGGCGGCTCCATGGGAGGCATGCAGGCGCTCGAATGGGCCGTCGCCTATCCCGACCGCGTCGCCTCCGCCATCCCCATCGCCACCACCGCCCGCCACAGCGCGCAGCAGATCGGCTTCAACGAAGTCGGACGCCAGGCCATCATGGCCGATCCCGATTGGAACGGCGGCAATTACTACGGCAACGGCAAGCCCCCCGGCCGTGGACTCGCCCTCGCCCGCATGGTGGGCCACATCACGTACATGTCCGACGAAAGCATGCGCGAAAAATTCGGCCGCCGCATGCGCACGCCCGACCAGTTTGAAGTCGAAAGCTACCTGAACTACCGCGGCTACAAATTCGTCGACCGCTTCGACGCCAACAGCTACATCTACATCACGCGCGCGATGGACTGGTTCGATCTCACGCAGCGCGGAGCCCTGCCCGCGCTCTTCGGCCGCTCCCACACACGCTTCCTCGTCATCAGTTTCACGTCGGATTGGCTGTACCCCAGCTACCAATCGCTCGAAGTCGTCAGTGCCCTGCGCAGCCGCAACGCCGACGTTGCGTATTGCAATCTGGAAGCCCGCTACGGCCACGATTCGTTCCTCGTCGAAGTCGAAGAACAGACCGAGCTCGTCCGCGGCTTCCTCAACAGCACCTCAAAGGAAGCCGGCTCTAAAGGAAAAAGCGGGCGTGCGTGAAGTCTATGGCCGCCGCGACTTCGCCATTATCGGCGAACTGGTGGAACCCGGCACGCGCGTGCTCGATCTCGGCTGCGGCGACGGCGATCTTCTCGCCTGGCTCAAGGAACACAAGGACGTCGACGCCCGCGGAGTGGAACGCTCCGGCTCCAGGGTCCAAAAAGCCATCGCCCGCGGAGTCTCCGTGTATCAAGGCGATTTCGAAAGCGCCCTGGTCGATTATCCCGATCAAGCCTTCGACTACGTGATTCTCTCCCGCACCTTGCAAGAAACCCGCTACCCCCTGCAAGTTCTGCAAGAGATGCTGCGCATCGGCCGCCGGGGCATCGTCGCCTTCCCCAACTTCGGCCACTACGGCGTCAGACTCTCCATGCTCCGCAGCGGTCACGCCCCTAAAACCGAACTTTTTCCGCACGATTGGTGGGATTCGCCCAACATCCACTTCTTCACCGTGCAGGATTTCGAAAACCTCGCGCATCGCCAGCACTGGAACCTGGAGCGCCGCATCTTCCTCTCCGGCCCGCGTCAAGTCAAGTGGCTGCCCAACCTGATGGCGGAAATCGCGGTCTATCTGGTAAGTTCGAATCCGTCATGAAGAAGAAGCCCGCGCCCGCCCCCCCTGCTTTGGACGACGATCGCGAGCCCGAGCCGCATTGGCCCGGCCTGGTTGCCATCCTGGCGGTGGGCGGCCTCAATCTCGCGCTGCCTTCGAATCTTTCGCCCGGTCCGGACTGGCTCGTCTTGGTGCTCGTAATCCTGCTCTATATCCCGGCGATGATTCTGCACGGGGCTCGCCAGTACGCGGTCGCTCACTTGATGGCCTACGGAGCCCTCGGGGTAGCGACCGTCACGATGATCGTATCGCTCGGCCTGCTTATTCACGGCCTCATCACGCATCAGCAGGAAGCCGGCCGGATGCTGCTCTCCGCAACCATCCTCTGGTCCAGCAACGTGCTGATCTTCGCGTCCTGGTACTGGCGGCTCGACGCCGGCGGCCCTCACGCGCGCTACATGCACGGAGCCCACACCGACGGAGCCTTCCTATTCCCGCAAATGTCCGTCGATCCCGAACTCCGCCGCGACATGGGCGACGAACGCTGGAAGCCCGGCTTCATCGACTACCTGTTCCTGGCCTTCAACACCAGCACCGCCTTCTCGCCCACCGACGTGCCCGTCCTCTCCCGCTGGGCGAAAGTCCTCATGATGCTGCAAGCGTCGATTTCACTCGCGACCCTGGCCCTTCTCGCCGCCCGCGCCGTGAACATCCTCTAATTCAATCGAAACGACCCAAACATCCGGATCCTCCGCAGATCCGTCTCATCCCGCGTAAGCCGTGTCGCTGTTCCTCGAAACCCTCCGAGTGGGAACACTTGCACCCCTCGCACACGCCCGAAGACTTTCATCGACAGGAACGGCCCGCCGCCCACATCCGGCACGTCCTCCCCCACTCGGCTACACACCGCGTCTCCGTGAAAATCCGTGTCGCGATAGAAGCACACGCCGTCGCCCTGCACCTTCCACATCCGGTCCCGATCGTCGTAATACTTCCCGTGCCCATCCGGCCGCCCTCGCCCGGAGTCGCCTCGCCCTTCCACCGGCACCAGAGCGCTGAAATCTCTGCCGCCCGGCGGCCCCACCGCCGTCAGCGTGAATCTCTGGTTCGAATCGCCGTTGTTCTCGTAAATCTGCCAGCGCAGCAGATCGCGGCTCGATCCATCCGGCACATCCAGTGCTCTCCGGAACCGCGAAATGAACATCGCGTTCCCGTCCTTGCCCGCCACGATGCGCCACTGCTGATTCGGATTCGGCCGGTCGCTCTGGCACACCACCAGTGCGCTGTTCTTGTCCTCGACGAACTCCATCGCCCGCCGCGTCTGCGCGTTGCGGATGACGAATGTGCCCCCTTCCGCGCTCTCGATGATCCACTGCTGGCTCGGCGTCCCGCGCGGCGACGATTGCGCCACCGTCACGCGATCCTGCGGGTCCAGGTCCATCACCATCCCCGATTTCAAATTGCGAATCGTATATGTGCCTGGTCCGTTGAATCCACCTTGCGCCCAAGCGAGGGAGGCCGTCAACGCGCACCCCGCCAGAATCAAACTCATTCGCAGCGTCGTCATAGGAACATGCTATAAAATTGCAGAACGTCCTGAGGAGGACTCCTTAAACAATGCGCATGATGATGACAGTGTCGATGGACACGGAAGCGGGCAACGCCGCGATCCGCAATGGAAAGCTGGCGGCGATGATTCAGAAGATGGTTGCCGAGATTAAGCCCGAAGCGGTCTACTTTATCGCCGACGACGACGGCCACCGCTCCGGAATCATAGTGTTCGATATGAAGGATTCGTCCCAGATGCCCGCTCTGGCCGAACCCTGGTTCCTGGGCTGCAACGCGACCGTGAAGTTTCGCCCCGCGATGAACCCGGCCGATTTCGCCGCCGCCGGACCCGCAGTGGAGCGCGCCATCAAAGAGAACTAGCGGGATTCGCGGTCGATTTTGGGCCAGCCTTCCCAGCTCTATCAAGCCCTGGGCGGCGCCGCGGGATGCCGCGCGCTGTCCCGGGGCTTCTATGCCCGCGTCGAGCAAGACCCCGTCCTCCGTCCTTTCTTCCCTTCCACGTTCAAGTGCGCGATCGACGAGTTCTCGGCGTTCCTCGTCCAATTCCTGGGCGGAGAATCGGACGCGATGCAGCACCGCTGGCAACTCAGTCTGCGCGAATCGCACGCCCGCCTCCCCTTGGGCGAGCGCGAGAGAAACGCTTGGCTGCGAGCCATGACCGCGACGCTCCATGACGCATCCCTCGTTCCCGATGCCGAAGTTCGCCGCGAACTCCTCGCGTTCTTCCAGCATTCCTCCACATATATCGTCCGCGTCCAGCCAGCGAAGCCCCTGACCGGCGAGGCCGCCCCGCTGTGGGACGAACAACTCGCTTTAGAGGAACTCGTCGCGCTCGTCCGCGTGCCGAATCAAACTCAGAGATGCATCGACCTGCTCGAAGGCCCCGTGCTGCGAGCCCGCTTCGAGCGTTCTCCCTCCGTCCACGCAAGCATCCTCTCCCTCCTCGCGACTTCGGAGAATCCCGCCTTGCGCGACGAGGCAATCAAGCAGCTTCGCGCGAATCCTTCGCTGGTCCACGAACGCTACAAGCAGAACCGCACGCTGCTCCATGACGCCGCCGGATCTGGCGACGTGAAACTGGTCGAACTATTGCTCGATCTCGGTGCCGGCGCCACCGCGGACCCCGAAGGATGTCGCACGCCCCTCTACTGCGTCGGCAACGAATGCACCAATCCCGGCGGTGCCCAGATCGTCCGTCTGTTGCTAGAGCGCAGCGCCGCCCGCGTCAACGCAAAGCACGGAGCGAAGGACTGCACCGCGCTCCACATGGCCGCCCGCCGAGGCAACGTGGACGTCATCGCAGCCTTGCTCGACGGAGGCGCGGACATCGAAGCCCGCGATAGCGCCGGCGACACGCCGCTCCGCCGCGCCGTCAATCTCAACAAAGTGGAAGCCGCGAAACTCCTGCTCGCCAAAGGCGCCGATCCGAACTCGCTAGGCAGCAAGGCAACGACGCCCGCCCGCGCCGCGCGGAGCCCTCAAATGAAGCAGCTTTTTTCGCTCAGGGGCAAGCGCGGCGTCGTGGATGCTAACTGATGTGCCTCCGATGCCTTCGTCTGCGCTTTGTTCGGTGGCAGTTTCAGACCCCTCGGCAACTTGGGCACATCTCCCATCTGACGAATTTGCTCGACCGCATCTTAGCGTATGTGGACGGGGGTGCGCTCTCACAATCGTTCAATCGGGCACTTCTGTTGAAGCCTTCCGCCGGAACCCCTATGTCAACGACGGCTGCTTTTTCGCTTTCCGTTGCACGAACTGCGGCAAGGAGTTCCAACTCACAGCGGACGTATACCCAAGCTGGTTTCTGATGGGGTGAAGCGCCTCTTAACCGGAAGGCGCGCTAGCCCAGGGCGTCGATCACAGCAGCCGTAAACGCCGTAGTGTTGGCCGTGCCGCCGACATCCGGCGTCAGCGTCTTCTTCGCCGCGTAGACTTTTTCGATCGCCGCCTGCATGCGCTTCGCCGCTTCGTCTTCCTTCAGGTACTGCAGCATCATCACCGCGGAGAACATCATCGCCGTAGGATTCGCCAGCCCCTTGCCCGCGATATCGGGAGCCGAGCCGTGGACCGCCTCGAACACCGCGTGCTTCTCGCCCAGGTTCGCGCCGGGCACGATGCCGAGCCCGCCTACCAAGCCCGCCGCGAGGTCCGACACGATATCGCCATACAGGTTCGGCAGCAGCAGCACGTCGAACGTTTCGGGACGAATCACCAGCTGCATCGATGCATTGTCGACGATCAGTTCTTTGTACTCGATCTGCGGATAGCGCGCCGCCACTTCACGGCAGCAGCGCAGGAACAGGCCGTCGGCCAGCTTCATGATGTTGGCCTTGTGGATCGCGGCCACTTTCTTGCGGCCCTGCTCCACCGCGAACTTGAACGCCGTCTCCGCGATGCGGATGGACGCCACGCGCGTGATCACTTTCAAGCTCGTGACGACATCCGTGACGACTTCGTGCTCCAAGCCGGAGTACAAATCTTCCGTGTTCTCCCGGAAAATCACCATGTCGATCTTCACGTCGGAAAAGCGCGTGATCAGGCCGGGCAGCGATTTCACCGGCCGCACGTTGGCAAACAGGTCCAGGCGCTTGCGCAGCGCCACGTTCACGCTGGTATAGCCGCCCGCGATGGGCGTCGTCACGGGACCCTTCATGCCGACGCGCGTGCGCTCCAGGCTTTCAATCACATGCGGCGGCAGACTCACGCCGGCTCTCGCAATCACGTCCGGATTCAGCTCGACGGTTTCCCAATCGATCTTGACTCCGGTGGCATCGACAACTTGCCGCGCTGCGGCGGCGACTTCCGGGCCGATTCCATCGCCCGGGATGAGAGTAACTTGGTGGGACACTAGGGACTATTGTAAGCGAGCGTTCCCGGCCGGCCCGATTCTTAAATTGCCGCCGCGATGCCGGGAAGTTGCGGCATCACTTGCCGCAGCGCACCGCACAGCACTTTGGAAAGATCCGATCCGCCGATGAGCACGCGTTGCAACTCGACGCCCGCGCGGAAACTTTCGCCTTCACGCACCGAGTGTACGACGAACCCGAACAGAGTGCTGTCGCCGATCTGAAGCTGCACGATGTCGCCGGGAGCCAGCTCCAGCGGCACCAGGATGGACATGCCGTTGTCCGACAAATCGGTCATGCGACCGCAGCCGTAACGGCCGGGATCGCTGAGCGTCGTGACGTTGATCTCGGCGTCGGTAAAGTAGCGATGGTCGATGCGGCGGTCCACGATTCCCTATCGGCTCAAACTGCGTTAGCCTTTAGGCAATGCGGCGCGCTTTGACGATGATTTCTGGCCTCCTCCTGGCGTCCGCCGCGGTGCTCGCCCAGGCCATTGATTCCACACTCACTTTCGAGGTGGCGACAGTGAAGCCATGGGCGGCGGGGCCCGACGGGCGTTGGTTGAGCAGTATCAGCGGCGGCCCGGGGAGCCAAGATCCGGGGCAGATCCATTACACCGGCATGCCGCTCCGAAGCCTGCTGACGACGGCGTACAACGTCAAGGACTACCAAGTTACGGCGCCGGAGTGGATGGCCACCGAGCGCTTCGACATCCTGGCAAAGATTCCCGCCGGTACCACCAAGGAACAGTTCAACGTGATGCTGCAGAACCTGCTGAAAGAGCGTTTTCGCATGACACTGCATCGCGAATCGAAGGAAATGCAAGGCTACGAACTGCTGGTGGCCAAGGGCGGATTGAAGATGAAGGAAGTAGCGGTGGATCCGAACGCTCCCGTGGTGGACGGGCCCGCGTTTGCGCCCGGCGAACGGCCCGTCATGAATAAGGACGGCTTCGCGATCTTGTCAAAACCCGCCCTGGTCAGCATGGTTTCGCTGAAGGGGGGCACGGCGCTGGACGCGCACTTCACGGCGAAAGAGCAGCCGCTTTCGAAGATCGTGGACCTGGTCGGGAACGAGATGAAGGGCCCGGTAGTGGACAAAACGGGTCTGACCGGGAAATACGATTTCACGCTGGAGTTCGCGCCGGACATTCGCAATTTCCCAGGACTGGCGCCGCCTCCGCCGCCGGAGCCGGGTGCGGCCGCGCTCCCGGATCCACCCACGACGGGTCTTCCGTTCCAGGCCGCGATTCAGGAACAGCTCGGACTGCATCTGGAGCAGAAGAAGGTTTCGGTCGAGATGCTGGTTGTGGACCGGTCGGAAAAGACTCCGACAGAGAACTAGACCGCGGCGGCGTCCGTGTCGCGGCCCGCGTACATTTCGCTCACAAGATCGCGATGGTTTTCGAGCACTCGCGCACGGCGGAGTTTCATCGTCGGCGTCAATTCGCCTTGCTCGATCGAAAACTCGCGGGCCACGATTTTGAATTTGCGGATGCGCTCGAAGTCGGCCAGCTCGCGGTTCGTATTCTTCACGGCGGCCGCGATGGCGGGTTCGGCGCCGGCGGCCGTCGCGGAAATGAGCGCCGTCACGTAGGGCAGGCGATCGCCAATCAGAAGCACGTGACTGATGAGCGGCTCGCGCTTCAGCATCGCCTCGATGCGGGCCGGGTAAATCTTCTTGCCGTTGGAAGAAACGATGAGATCCTTCTTGCGGCCGGTGATGTAGAAATAGCCTTCGCGATCCTGTTCCGCGATATCGCCAGTGGCGAGCCAGCCGTCGCGCAGAACGGCGGCCGTGGCGGCGGGGTCGTTGAAGTAGCCGCTGAACAGGCACGTGCTGCGGATCATCAATTCGCCGTCGTCTTCCAGGCGCGCTTCGACGCCCGGCAACAGCTTGCCGATGCTGCCGGATTTCGGACGGTCCAGCGGATTCAATGCGGCGACTCCGCCTTCGGTCAAGCCGTAGCCTTCGATGAGCGGCATGCCGATGGCGGCGTAGAACTCGGCGAGATCCTTGCCGAGGGGCGCGGCCCCGGAGGCGGCCACTCGCATTTTTCCGCCTAAACGCTCACGGATTTTGGCGAAGATCACTCGGTCGAAGAAGCGTAGCGCGAGGCGCATCCACGCGGGCACCGGCTTGCCTTGCTGGCGCAGACGGCTGGCTTCGGAGCCGAGGCCGACGCCGGCGTAGAACAGCTTACGAAGGGGCGCGGGGCGCTTCTTGATCTCCGCCGTGATGGAGGCGAAGACTCGCTCCCAGACGCGCGGCGGCGCGAGGAAGAACGTCGGCCGGATCGCGCGCATCTCGTGCGGGAGCTTGCTGAGGCTCTCCGAAAACCACACGCACGCCCCCTGATGGGCGGGGAGCAGTTGTACGACGACGCGCTGCGCGATATGCGCGGACGGCAGGAACGCGATGGTGGCATCGTCGGGCGAGAGCGGCAGGACGTGCGGGCCCATATCCAGATTCGTCACGATCGCGCGATGCGTCACGAGGCCCATCTTGGGCTCGCCGGTGGCGCCGGAAGTCATGTAGAGGACGGCGAGATCGGCGTCGGCGTATTCGGCTTGGATCTGGTCGAAGGCCGTCGAGTCGGCGGCGAGGACCTTCTGGCCTTCGACGCGGAGTGAAGCGAGGGTCGTGTGGTCTTCCGATTCTCCGGTGAGCAGAATCCAGAGCTGTTCGGTGGACACGTGATCTCGCAGAGCCTGAAGCGCTTTTAAATTTTCAACGAACGTGACTCGCGCGCCGCAGGCGTTCAGAGCCTTGGCCTGCTCGGCTACGGGAAGGCTGGTGTAGAGCGCGGCGGCGACGGCTCCGGCGGCCATCGCGGCTTGATCGGCGAGATAGAACTCCGCCCGCGTCTCGGCGGCCAGCGCCACCATATCGCCCTTTTTGACACCGCGCGCGCGGAGCGCCACGGCGACTTCGCGAACCGTATCGGCGTACTCCCGCCAGGTCCAACTGCGATACTTTCCGCCGCCCTGCGGCTGCTGTAACGCGGTGCGCGCGGGGTGCTTCGCGGCGGTGGATTCCAGCACCGCCCAGACTGTCCTTCCGTTCACTCTCATAGAATCGCGCACAACGAACCTTCAACGGCGCCCTGTGCGCTTGGGCCATGCTACCATGCGCACGAATGTCACTCGGAAGAGAGTTGGATGTGGCGAAGAAGACGGCTCGGCGGGCGGCGGAGCTGGCGCTCGGCTACCAGGCAGCGGGACTGCGCCCGGAGTACAAAGCCGATCAATCGCCCGTCACTTCCGCGGACCGGGCCTGCGAGAAATTGATCGCGGCGGCGATCGAAGAAGCGTTTCCAGAAGACGGGATTTTGGGCGAGGAAGGCGCGAGCAAAGAGTCGCGCAGCGGGCGGTGCTGGATTATCGATCCCATCGACGGGACTCGGGACTTCATTCGCGGCCTGCCGCTATGGTGCGTGATGATGGGCCTGGAAGAAGGCGGCGAAGTGAAAGCCGGCGTGGTGTATTTGCCGATGTTGCAGCAGACGTGCTGGGCCTCCCGGGGCGAGGGCTCGTATCGCAATGGAGTGCGTCTGCGGGCCTCCGCCGTCACGAAGATGAGCGATGCGGTGCTGTGTCCGAACGGGCTGCATCGCGCGGCGGGGACTCCGTATGGCGACGCGGTGTTGCAGTGGGCCGCTTCGGCGTGGAGCGTGCGGGTCTTGGGCGGAACTCCGGACGCCATGATGGTGGCGGCGGGCGAGGCGGATGTGTGGATTGAGCCGCAAGTGGCGCCGTGGGATCTGGCGGCTCCGCAAGTGATCCTGGAAGAGGCAGGCGCGGCGTTCTTCACGTTCCAGGGCGAGAGGTCGATTCATCGCGGGAACGCGGTGGGCTGCGCTCCCGGGCTTGAAACTGAGGTTCGGCAACTGTTCGCCGGGCTGCGTTAATTCTCATTTACTTCCGCAACTCCGCCCGCGAGTTTGTGCTTGCACAGGTGGAAGGAGTGGGGAATCATGAATCGGATCATCGTAGGTTTCGTGGCGAGTGGACTGGTGCTGGCGTCGGCGAGTGCGGCATTTGCGGGAGGCCGCGTGGCGCAGAGACAGGAACGCCAGCAGCAAAGGGTGGGCAATGGCGTTTCGAACGGGTCTCTCACGGCGCACGAGACGGGCCGCATTGAGCATCAGGAGACGCGGTTGAATCATGAGGTCCGCGCGGACCGGCGGGCGAATGGCGGAACTCTGACGAATCATGAGAAGGCGCAGATCAATCGGCAGCAGAATGGGTTGAGCCGGGAGATCGACCGCGACAAGCACAACGGCCGGATCCAGTAGTAGACGCGGGCGGGCAGGAGAGGGTGGACGCGTGGGGCGGGGTGGCTTCGGCTGCCTCGCCTTTTGTGTTTGGGGGGCGCTCGCCGACGCTACGGCGCTGTTCGCCGAATTTTGGGGTGCATCCGGGGGGTTCCTTGTTAGGATTGGCTTGCGAGGAAAGAGTTTATGGCAGAAGTCGATCCGATCCAAGGCAATCCACCGCCCGGCAACCCGGCATCCGGCAGTCCGGCACCCGGCAACCAGCCCCCTCCGGGGAATTCGCAGAAAGATTGGCGGCAGTTGCGGGCGGAGGAGCGGTCTCGGCGGCGGGAATGGATGGGCCAGCGGACGAGGGGCCCCCGTGGCCCGCGCGGGAATCCCGTAGTGCCCGGGGTGGTGTTGCTGATTATCGGCAGCGTGTTCCTGCTCTCCAACATGGGAATCGTCGGGCCGTTCTTCTGGCGCGATTTTTGGCCCGTGGCGTTAATCGGGATCGGGCTGATGCAGGCGATCTTCCGGCGCGGCTACATCCAGCGCGCATGGGGCGGATGGATGGCGGCGATGGGACTGGTGTTCCTGGCGCACAATCTGGGCTACATTCGCGCGCAGGAATGGCAGCTGGTCTGGCCCATGGCAATGATCCTGTTGGGCGTCATGTTCCTGCTGCGGGGTTTTGGGAGGCGCGTGAATCCAGACGGCTCGGCAGGCGGCGAAGGATGCGGACTTCCGTTCGGCTCCTCCGGGACGGCGAACGTGCTGGATGAGCATGCGGTCTTCGGCGGCATCCAGAGGCGGGTGGATTCGCAGGAGTTCCAGGGCGGAGAAGTCACGGCGATCTTCGGCGGAGTCCACCTGGATCTGCGGGGCGCGTCGACAAAGAAGGACGAAGTCACGATCGAGATGAACGCGATCTTCGGGGGCGTGGAGCTGCTGGTGCCGGACTCGTGGGACGTCACGGTGCGCGGCGAGGCGGTGTTCGGAGGGTTTGAAGACAAGACCATGCGGCGGAGCAGTCCGGCGTCCGGCAAGCGGCCGCATCTGGTGATTACGGGCAGCGCGATTTTCGGCGGAGTCACGGTTACTTAGTCGCGGGCCAACGTTATGCATCCCATATTTCGAAATAAGAAGGCCCTGCTGACGTATTTGGTCCTGTGGCTGGTGGTGCTGGATTCGGCTCTGGCGGCGCTGCTTCACGTGCCGGGAACGCTGAACCGGAGCGAGACGCAACTGATCGCGTCCTTGCTGTGCCTGCTGTACGCGTTCCTTTGCCTGACGCCGTGGTACATGTGCCGGGCTCTGCCGCTGGCGGGGGCGAAACGGCTCCGCCTGACGTTGGTCTCGCATCTGAGCGCCGCGGTGCTGGCGACGTCGTTGTGGGTGGCGCTCGCCCGGGTTTGCGGCTGGGCGTTGGGCCTGGGGAACCGTCTGGATCCCGTGATCCCCTACGTGGTAGTGATCGGGATGCTGCTGTACGTGTTGTCGGTGGCGCTGCACTACATGATGCTGGCGATGGAAGCCTCGCGGCAGGCGGTGTTGGACGCCCGGGAAGCGGAGCTGCGGGCGCTGAAGGCGCAAGTGAATCCGCACTTCCTGTTCAATTGCTTGAATTCGATCACGGCGCTGACGACTTCCGATCCGAAGAAGGCGCGGGATATGTGCATCCGTCTGGCGGACTTCCTGCGCAACACGCTGGGGCTGGGGGAACGAGAGAGCGTCGCCTGGCATGAGGAACTGGATCTGGCGCAGGCGTACTTGGACGTGGAGCAGGTGCGGTTCGGAGACCGGCTGAACGTGGAGGTGCATGCGGATGAGGCATGCGCGGAGTGCCAGGTGCCTCCGCTGGTATTGCAGCCGCTGATTGAGAACGCCGTTAAACATGGCATCGCAACGATGGTGGAGGGAGGAACGATTCGGGTGCGGAGCCGGGTGGTCGGAGGGTTCCTGGAAGTGAGCGTGGAGAACGCGTTCGATCCGGAGTCGCCGTCGCCGCGGCGGAACGGCCTGGGATTGAGGAACGTGCGGTCGCGGCTGGACCGGCGGTTTGGGCCGGAAGCGAGCTTCGATACGAAGTCGCAGGAGAACAATTTCCAGGTGCGCTTCGCGGTGCCTTGCCGGAGGCTGCCCTGAGTCCGGCGAAGAACGGGTGGCTATACTGAGGGAGTTTCCGCGTGGGAAGGCTCGCATGGTCGGTCGCACAATCCATCAATATCGGCTGCTAGAGAAACTCGGTTCGGGAGGCATGGGAGATATTTATAAGGCCCAGGACACGAGGTTGAATCGATTTGTCGCCGTAAAGGTGCTGACGAGCACCGGCACCGGCGCCCCGGAACGCCGCCGGCGCTTCATTCAAGAGGCACAAGCCGCCTCCGCGCTGAATCATCCGAATATCATCACGATTCACGACATTATTTCGGACGGCGATACCGAGTTCATGGTGATGGAATACGTGGCGGGAAAGACTTTGGTGGATCTGATTCCGAAGAGCGGGTTGAGCGTGCCGGACGTTTTGAACTATGGCGTCCAGATGGCGGACGCGCTGGAAGCCGCGCACCGCGCGGGGATCGTGCATCGCGACCTGAAGCCCGGCAACGTCATGGTGACGGAATCGGGGCTGGTGAAGGTGCTGGATTTCGGGATGGCGAAGTTGACGGATCGAGGGCCGTTCCGCACGGCGAGCGGTCCGGAAGACCGGACGGAGACGATCTCGGAAGCGCCGCTGACCGTGGAAGGCTCCCTCATCGGGACGGTGAATTACATGTCGCCGGAACAGGCGCAGGGCAAGAAGGTCGATGCGCGGAGCGACATTTTTTCGTTTGGGGTGGTGCTGTACCAGATGACGACGGGGACGCGCGCGTTTTCCGGAGAATCCACGGTAAGTACGCTCTCCGCGATTCTGCGCGACGAAGTGAAGCCGATCGCGGAGACGGTTCCGGACGTCCCGCCGCAGCTGGAACTGGCGATCGCGCGGTGCTTGAGAAAGAATCCGGACGACCGCTGGCAGACGATGAAGGACGTGCATACGGCACTGGCGGGGCTGAAGCGCGAAGCGGATTCAGGCGCGCTGCATCGCGGGCGCGCGGCGGAGACTCAGCCCGCGGCGGCGAAGGCCGCTTCCGACAAACATGCCTTGAAGGCGGTGATTGTCGACGATGAAGAGCTCGCGCGGCAACTGCTCCGGGAATATTTGTGGGAAGCGGGCGGCGTCGAGGTGGTGGCGGAATGCGCGAACGGATTCGACGCGGTGAAAGCGATCGGGGAGCTGAAGCCGGATCTGGTTTTTCTCGATGTGCAGATGCCGAAGCTGGACGGGTTCGAGGTGCTGGAGCTGATCGATCCTCCGCCGGCGGTGATTTTCGTGACCGCGTACGATCAGTTCGCCATGAAAGCGTTCGATGCGCACGCGGTGGACTATTTGCTGAAGCCGTTTCATCTGGAGCGGTTCCGGAAGGCTCTGGAGAAGGCGCGGGCGCGGCTGGGAGCCTCGGTCGAAAAAGCGCGGCCTTCGGCGGCGGAGTTGACGGCGGCGGCTCGGCCACCGGGGGTGGCGCTCGAGAGGATCGTGGTGAAGGACGGGTCAAAGGTCCATATCATTCCAGTGGAGAAGCTGGATTATGTGGAGGCGCAGGACGACTACGTCGCGCTGCATAGCGAGAAGAAGAGCTACCTGAAGCAGCAGACGATCGCGAGCGTGGAGGAGCAGTTGGACCCGAAGCGGTTCGTGCGGATTCACCGGAGCTACATCGTGAATCTGGAGCGCATCGCGAGGATTGAGCCGTACACGAAAGATAGTCGCGTGGCGGTGCTGCTGGATGGGACGCAGCTGCCGGTGAGCCGGTCGGGGCACGGGAAGCTGAAGGGGTTGTTGGGCGAGAACGTGTAGCCTCGGCGAGTCTATATCTCGTCCTCTGGTTGCATTAGACGTTTCTCGGCCGCCACTTGATCTCCATTCCACTTTTGCCAGTGGGCCGTCTCCTCGCGGAATGTTTCGTCGCTAACCACTCTGGGCCGCATCGCCGGAATTTCCTCGTCCCTTGACGCGGCGAAGATCATGCGATGAGCGTGTTCCGCAATGATCTTGCGAATGAGTCTACAATGCGCCTGCTCCAAGATCTCGCCACGAGGCGGTGGCTTGTGGCCGATCCGGGTGTACAAAAGGTGGGTTGGGCTGAGTGGGAGGATTATGTCCGATCCAGGGGAGCCCCAGGTGCCTCTGAAATCGTGATGGTCCGGGCGGTAGTTCAGCCGAACGACGGGGTCATCGGTAGTAAACCAATTTAGACCAGGCGGGGCAATCAGAATCGTCCATCTGTGTTCGTGCAGCACGTCCAGAGTACGGTTGAGTAAGTGTTTTAATGCGAAGATCCACATTCCGCGGCCTGCGATAGCTTCGAGTTTGAGGCTCGCTGTTTTTCCATCGGGCTCAGGCCGGACGATAGCACGCACCGGAAGGTATTCGCTAAAATCCTTGTCCTCGGCGATGTTGACCAGGCGTTTCGCTGCAGCGGTATTTATTTGAATTGTGTCCCTTAGGGTCGAGTCAAGAAGCTCCGGGAGTTTGGCGTGCAAATCCCGCAGGATCTCTAATAGTCGTGCTGGGGTCCTCAAATCCTGAGCCGCAAGAAATCTAACGAGCCTCCTCCAGTCCTCCGGATTGAGCCGTGCGTCCGACGTCGCCTTCTCTAGGGCTTCTTCTGCGGGGCTTTCGAACTCCCGGCTCAGCCAGTCCTCAATCTCGTCGGTTTCCTGGCCGGCCGCGACGCGCGTGTACAAGTGCTGGCGATACCCGATCCCACTGATGGCACTCTCCTTCCACAATGGGACTCGAGAACTGGATACTAGTGTTCGATAGACAGAGACTTGATTGGCTGAGGAGGCGAAGCGCTTAAGGTACATGCATGGCACATAGTGATTCTTTTTACGAAATGCAGAACTTTGATGGTTCACGTTCTTCACCAAGAAAACTCGACGGGCCCGCCCATGCATCTATGTATTGAACGACCAGGTTTCTCGCCTGTTTCTCGAAATTGATGATCCGAACTCTAAAACCGCTACCGCACCACGCCGGCCATGGGGCTGCTGGCGCTGGCGTAGAGTTTTTTCTCCATGCGGCCGCTTAAGTAGGCGCAACGGCCGGCTTCTACGGCGAGTTTCATGGCTCGGGCCATGAGCGGAGCGTCTTCGGCGGCGGCGATGGCGGTGTTCATTAAGACTCCGTCGAAGCCGAGTTCCATGGCGATGGCGGCGTCGGAGGCGGTGCCGACTCCGGCATCGACGATGAGCGGGACTTCGGTAATCATTTCGCGCAGGATGCGGAGGTTCGTCAAGTTCTGGATGCCGAGGCCGCTGCCGATCGGCGCGGCGAGGGGCATGACGGCGGCGGCTCCGGCGTCGATCAGGCGGCGGGCGTTGACGAGATCGTCGGTGGTGTAGGGGAGCACGACGAAGCCCTCTTTCGCGAGGACTCGGGTGGCTTCGAGCAGTCCCGCGTTGTCGGGGAACAGAGTGCGCTCATCGCCGATCACTTCCAGCTTCACCCAGTTCGACATGCCGGCTTCGCGGCCCAGGCGCGCGGTGCGGATGGCTTCGTCGGCGGTGAAGCAGGCGGCGGTGTTGGGCAGCAGGAAGAACTTCTCACGATCGATATGATCGAGCAGGGATTCTTTAGAACGGTCCGTGAGGTTCACGCGGCGGACGGCGACCGTGACGACTTCGGCTCCGGAAGCTTCGTGGCAGCGAGCCATTTCCGGGAAGCTACGGTACTTGCCTGTCCCCACCAAGAGCCGGGAGTGAAACTCTTTTCCGGCGATCTTCAGCGTATCCATACCCCCATTCTAGGGTGTTGGCCTGCCGCCGATAGGTGCAGGGCGGTACCAGTGCGGGACTAGCCCTATCGGGCGAGTTCCCGGAAGCCGATCAGAGCTTAAGAGGAAACTCGGCTCGGGGCACTGCGCCTCCAGCGAAGAAGGTTCCCGGAAAGCGCCCATGAAGAAAAATAATCTGCTGAAACTCCTGGGGATTGCGTTGGTGGTGGCCATTGTGTCGACGGGCATCTTTTATGGCCTCTTTGTCAACAAACTGAGCAGCAGCACCGGCAGCGGCAAGACGCTGGTGGTAGCGGCCCGGCAGTTGAAGGCCGGCACGCAATTGACCGCAGGCGACTTGAAGACAGTGCCGTGGCCGGCCGAGACGCTGCCCAAGGGAGCGTTCGGCAACATCGATCAACTGGTGGGCAACACTGTGTTCGACACGATTGGGGAAGACGAGCCGGTGATGGCATCGCGACTGGCGTCGGATAAGACGGGCGATGGCGTTCCGGCGGGAATGCGCGCGGTGTCGGTCCACATCGCCGATTCAACGGGCGTGCTGGCGCTGGTGCGGAGCGGCCAGAAAGTGGACGTCCAGGTGGTGGTTTCGCACAAGGAAAACAATAACGCGGTGGAGGTGCGGACGGCGCTGGAGGATTTGACGGTGCTGTCGGTGCATCCGCAGGCGGACCAGAGTTCGCAGGGTCCGAGCTTGCCGGTCGTCACTCTGCTGGCGAAACCGACGGAAGCCGACGTGCTCGCGGCGGCGGATTCGGGAGCGAGGGTCCGGTTGACGCTAAGGAATCCAACGGATGACGCGACTCGTCCGCGGGCGCCGCTGACGCTCGAAAACATTATGCGCGCGAGTGGCGAGGCCAGCACGGGACAGAAGCCTGCGGCTCCGCAAACCACCGCGCAGGTCACGAAACCGTAAGCGCGAGATCTTCCCATGCTGATTGCTTCGGTACTGGCGTTCTTCATCGTCATCTTCCTGCTGGCCACGATCACCGTCGCCATTGGATGGATGGCGTTCCTGAAGGAGCGCGCGGAGGCGACCGAGGCCGCGACGGGCGAGGACGCACCCTCGGATGCGTATGCGGGCTTGGCGGCGATGGACGAAGACTCTCCGCTGTTCCACAGTGAGCGATTAAGCACGCTGGGATTCTGGGACAGCCTGCTGACGCGCTTCGATTTCGTGGGAATTCTGAAAACGCGGATCGCGCAGGCGGAGCTGGAGTGGTCCGTGGGCCGCGTGACGCTGCTGATGCTGCTGAGCGGCACGGTATCTTTCTTGCTCTTCTGGAAATTCCTACCCGGATGGGGAGCGCTCCTATTGGCGGCGGGTGTGGCGGGTTCGCCGTACATGTACGTTCTGCGGCTTCGAAGGAGGCGCTTCGAACGTTTCCGCGAAGGGTTTCCCGATGTGCTGGATTCGCTGGCGCGGGCGCTGCGGGCGGGCTACCCGCTGGCGGCCGCCATGGAATCCGTGGCGGCGGAAACCACCGCTGTGGTAGCGACCGAGATTCGCAAGACGGCGGCGGAGGCCAACCTGGGCATGAGCTGGTCCCGGGCGCTGGAGAACATGGGGAAGCGGATGCCCTTGCTGGAAGTGAATCTGTTCGCAGCGGCGGTGCAATTGCACGCGCGTACGGGCGGCAAGCTGAGCGAAGTGATGGGCGGGCTGGCGGAGAATATGCGCGAGGCGCTTTCGCTGCGCGGAGAAGTGAGGGCTCTGGCGGCGCACGGGCGCATGACCGGGATCATCCTGACGATTCTGCCGATCGGCATCGCGACGATGATGATGTTCGTGAGTCCGGATTATATGGTGGTGCTGTACAACCATCCTTGGGGCAAGAACCTGATCGCGGCGGCCATCGGATGCCTGGTGCTGGCGCACTTCGTGATCCGGAAGATTGTGGATATCGAGATATGACACCGGCCCTTTTGTTGATTTCGTTCTTCGTGTTTACGCTGGCGTCGATTGGCGCGGCGGGGTACGTTTTCATCTTGCGGCCGGCGCGGGCGCAGGCGGACGAGGCGGTGATTCCGGCTCCTCTCAGTCTGGGGCAGCGCGATCTGCCGGTGGCGCAGGCGGCGGTGCTGGACATGTTCCGGCTGGTGGGCGAAGCGATGCCGGGGCAGAAGTCGCAGGCCGCGGCGGCTCGAGTGCAGCTGGCGGCGGCAGGGTATCGCTGGCCTTCGGCGGTCTCGGTATTTCTGGGAATCAAGTGCGGCGGGGCGATCATGCTGGGGACCGCGGGCGCGTGGGCGGCCGTGACGTACCAGCCGGGCACTTCGATGGCGTTTCTACCCGCGCTGTGCGGCATGGGCTTCGGATTCATGCTTCCGGATCGCGTGCTGGAGCGGATGGTGCGGCACCGTTCCGACCGGTTGCGGCGCGGATTGCCGGCGGCGCTGGACCTGATGGTGCTGGCGGTGGAAGCGGGACAGAGCCTGGACGCGTCGATCGTGGAAGCGGCTCGCGGGTTGCGGCTGGCGCATCCGGAGCTGGCGTCGGAGTTCACGCAACTGCATCTGGAGCTGCGCGCGAATCCCTCGCGAGAAGAGGCGCTGCGGAATTTCGCGGCTCGCGGTCGCGATCTGGAGTTGCGCAAGTTTACGTCGCTGTTGTTGGATACGGACCGCTTCGGAACCAGCCTGGGTCCGGCGCTGCGGACGCACGCGCGTTATTTGCGCACGCGCTTCCGGCAAGGGGCGCAGGAGCGGGCACGGAAGGTCGGCGTGAAGCTGATTTTTCCGGTGTTCTTCTTGATTTTTCCCTCGGTGATTCTGGTCACGCTGGGTCCGGCGGCGATTTTGCTGTTCGCGCAAATGCGGGCGCTGCTGGGGACTCCGTAGGGCAAACCGGCGCTCCCGTAGGCGTTCGTTGGCGTTCGCTAAGATGGGAGATCCATGAGCAAACGCCGTTCCATTGAGGTTCCGGGCCTCGAACATACTCATCCGATTCCCAACGCTTGCCGCATCGGGCCGATTTTGATGACCGGGGGGATTTATGGCAAGGATCCACAAACCGGGCAACTGGCGGCCGACATCGCGGGGCAGTGCCATTTCCTGTTCATCAATATCCGGCGCGTGCTAGAGGCGGGCGGAGCTACGCCGGAGGACGTCATCAAATTGACCGTATGGATTAAAGACAAGAGCTGGCGCGATCATGTGAATCGCGAGTGGCTGGCGATGTTTCCGGATGCGCACTCGCGGCCGACCCGGCACACGTTCGCGGATACGGATCAGCCGTATGGAGCGCTGGTTTCGTGCGAGGTGATGGCGGTGATGGCCGACAAGGCGGGTGAGAAATGAAGCAAACGATTTCTCCGGCAAAAGCCGTGAACGGCCTGATTGCGCTGCCGGGCGACAAGTCGATTTCGCATCGCTATGGGATGCTGGCGGGGATTGCGCAGGGGCGCTCGACCATCGCGAATTATTCGACCGGCGCGGATTGCCAGTCAACGCTCGGGTGCATGGCGGCGCTGGGGGCGAAGATCGAGCGGGACGCGGAAGGCCGTGTGGTGGTGGAGGGCGGCGCGTTGCGCGAGCCTTCGGCGCAGCTGGATGCGGGCAATTCGGGATCGACCATTCGCATGCTGAGCGGGATTCTGGCCGCGCAGCGGTTTGTGTCGAAGATTGGGGGCGATGAATCGTTGTCGCGGCGGCCGATGGCTCGCGTGATCAAGCCGCTGACCGAGATGGGGGCGTCGATTGAGGCTCGCGAGGGGACGTATCCGCCGCTGACGATCCACGGAAGGGCGCTGCGCGGAATCGATTACACGCTGCCGATGGCGAGCGCGCAGGTGAAGAGTTGCGTCCTGCTGGCGGGGTTGTTCGCGGAGGGCGATACGATTGTGCGCGAGCCGGCTCGCACGCGGGATCATACGGAAATCGCGCTGAAAGAGTTCGGCGCGGACATCGCGACGGAACGGCTCACGATCACACTGCGGGCGGGAGCGAAGCTGACGGGGCGCGAGCTGTATGTGCCCGGGGATTTGTCGTCGGCCTGTTTCTTTCTAGTCGCGGCACTGTTGATGAAGGAAGCGGACCTGGTGATTCAGGGAGTGGGCGTGAATCCGACGCGGTCGGCGCTGCTGGATTTTCTGGTGTCACTGGGCGCGTCGATCAAGATTCTGGATGTGCGGCAGTTTGGCGGGGAGCTGGTGGCGGATCTGCGCGTGAAGACGTCGAAGATTACGGGCGGCGTCATCGAAGGCGCAATGACGGCGGCATTGATCGATGAGATTCCGGCGCTGGCGGTGCTGGGCGCGGCGACGGGAGGGCTCACGGTGCGCGACGCGAGCGAGTTGCGCGTGAAAGAGACCGATCGCATCGCGACGATCGAATCGAATTTCCGGCGCATGGGCGTGGAAATTGAGACCGCGAAGGACGGATTTACGGTGCGCGGCGGGCAGAAATTCCATGCGGCGGAGATCGATCCGAGCGGGGATCATCGGATCGCGATGGCGTTCGCGGTGGCGGCGCTGGCGGCCGACGGAGATTGCGTGATCGAGGAAGCGGAATGCGCGGGGGTGTCTTTTCCCGAGTTTTTCGATACACTGCATCAAGTCGCCTGTTAACGCGTCTCGCATGGATCAAGAAGACCTCGCTCTTCCGGGATTAGTCCACGATCTGAATAATATTTTTCAGACGCTGGTGGATTCCGCCGACTTGCTTTCGGAGGATCCCCGGTGGAAGGCGCTCTCCGCCGCGATTCTACGCAGCGTAGAGAGAGGCCGCCGCATTAGCGAGAGTTTGCAGGCGGGGCACGGCGATTGCGCGCCCTTCGACCAGATTCTGGATGATGCGATCGCGTTTGTGGAAGATTCCGTGCTGGCGGGCCGCGGACCGGGGATCCGGTTTATCCGCGACGTGGAGCCAGGCCTCGAGCTGGCGGGCCATTGGGCGTGGGAGCGGGTGCTGATCAATCTGTTTCTGAATGCCATGCGCGCGATGCCTGCGGGCGGAGCGATTCACGTGGAGGCTCGGCGGCGCGGGGAAGACGTCTGTATCGAAGTGCGGGACACGGGATCGGGAATTGCTCCGGAGGTTTTAGAGAAGCTGTTTGAGCCGTATGTTTCGACCAAGCCTTTCGGAACGAAGAAGCAGCCGGGGGGACTGGGGCTGCATGTGGTCCATACGATCGTGTGCGAGAACGGCGGCACGGTGCGGGCCGGCAATCGAACCAATGCGGCGGGGGCGGAATTTGTGATCACGATCCCGGGGCCGATGCCGGGACGGGTGGCGCACGCATAGGTTATTTGGAAGGTTCCGAAGGTTTGGGAGAGTCCGGGAGAAGGAAGGTTGTCTCCCCGGGGCGCAGCAGTTTTAGCTGCTTGCGGATCTCCATTTCCTGCTCACTGGGGCTGTCCGCGAGGCGCTGAATGCGGTCTCGCAGGAGCGTGTTGTCGCGGGCTTTCCCTGCGTTCTCTTCCTCCAGCTCGCGAATCTGGCGATGCTTTTCGAGCAACGCCTGAAGACCCTGGGGGCCATGGATCGCGATCCAGCCGTATCCCAGCACGACCGCCGTCGCGACCATCCAGCCGGTGCGGCGGGTGGCCAAGCGGAAGAGTTGGGAGGAAGATACTGCCAAGATACCTTTATAGCCCGGATTTCCGGAAAACTCCAGCGGGCATGCTATTCTCCAAGGAGGCGAGGACCTTTTGAGCCTTCATACCGAGCCCGATAAGGATCGCAGGAGTTGTCCGAAGTGCGGCTCCACGGATGTTCGGCGGTCGCGCAGCGAAGGGTTCTTTCCTCACTTACTCTCCCTGCTGGGGCGCTGGCCGTTCCGATGCCGCAGCTGCCGGGCGAAATTTTATCAATATGCGCCGGGGGAGCAGGCGGAAGATCATCCGTAAAGCGGGGCCCGTATCCCTGCCCTCACGGGCGGGATTTGATCCAGCGAAGGGCGGCGTCGATGACGGGATCGCGGCCTGCCAGCAGAGCTTCTCGTGTGAGTTTTACTTCTTCATCCGGCTGCACGCCGATTCCTTCCAGCGGTTTTCCCCCTTCGGAGATGTAATTCGCGATGGCGTATTGAAATCCGTCGCCGTTGGGGAGGCGTTCGATGGTGGACGGCAGAGCGGCGGCGGCGCTGCGGGTGCCGAAGATGCGGGCTCGGCCGAGGTCCTTCAATCCGCCCGCGAAAATTTCGGACGTGGAGGCGGACAGGGCGTCGAGCAGGATCGCGACGGGTCCGGGGAAAGTTTGCGGACGCGGGTTGATGACGAAGTTGAGCGTGGTGTCGCGGGAGTACATGGAGCCCAAGCGCTGGTCCGGCTTGTCGACCAGGAAGCCCGCCATGCCCACGGCCATACCGCCGATGCCACCGGGATTGCCGCGCAGGTCGATGATGAGTCCGGTGCAGGTTTTGCAGGCGTTCACGGCGGCGCCGAAAGCGGTCATGACGCGGGGCAGGTCCAGGAATTCGTTGAAAGCGATGTAGCCGGCTCCGTCGATGGTTTTCGATTCGAACCAGACGTGCGTGGTGGGCAGGTTGCCGAAGACGGCGGATTGCCCTCGCGGCTCGGAGAGCGCGAGTTCGCGGGAGACGGTGGCTCCGGCGGCGTCTTGAAATGTCGCTTGGATTTTTCCGCCGACGGGTCCGCTTAAGCGCGAGAGTAGGGCTCGGGTGCGCGTGAGTTCGATGAGCGTGGAATCGGATTCCAGTTCTTTGATCGCGGGGGCGAAGGGGAGGCCTTTGACGCTGATTACGATCCAGCCGGGCTTGATGCCGGACTGCTCGGCGGGAGAGGCGGGATCGACGCGCGTCACGATTGCTTGTCCGTTGGCTTGTCCGTTGAGGATGCGGAGGTCGATGCCGGGGGTGCCGTCGCCGCCCTCTTCGGGGTCAGAAGGGCCGAGGGCTTCGTAGACGTCGCCTTGGATGATGCCGAAGTGGGTCTGGTGAAGGCGGCCCAGCATCTCGCGGAGGAGGGCTCGGGTTTCGGCGATGTTTTTCGACTTCTCGACGCGGGGGCGGAATTCATCGTGGATCGCTTGCCAGTCGAGGCCGCCGGGTTTCTTTTCCCAGTGCTTGTCGCGGATGGTGGTCCAGACGTGCTCGAAGGAGTCCAGGTCGAGCTGGTGCGGAGCGGGACGCTGGCCGTAGGCGGCTACGGCCAGGAGTGCGAGGGCGATACTTTGTTTCATCGTTTCTGTTTCATTGTTTCTTGAACGCCCGCACGCCTACGTGGGCGAAGCCGTCGGTGAAGCAGACGTTGATGCCTCCGCCCCGGAAGCATTGGCCTGTGGTGGCTTCAAGAGGTGCGGGATCGCCGGAGGTTTTGAGCGAGAACACGCCGTTGACGATGGAGAAGTCGTAGCTGGTGGTTCCGTTCGAGTATTTTCCGAGGTATCGGACGAGATCGCCTCCGGCGGGGGCTGGCTGCGACTGCGCGGGGCCGACGCCTAGGGGCCAGACTCGATCGAACAGCTTGTCGGCGATGGTGGTGGGGTCCGCGCCCGACTGGTTGGTGAGGACGATGACGCCGGAGCGGGATTCGGGGGCCATAACGATGGCTCCGTCATAACCGGGGACGGCGACGCCGAGGCGCAGAAGGCGGATGCTGTGCGTGTTGTCGACGATGATGCCGTAGCCGTAGCCGGTACCGGGAAGTCCGGGGCGCGGGGTTTTGGATTCGGTGACGGTGGAGAGGATTTGGGGCGAGACGAGTTGCATGTCGTGGAGGGTGCCGTTGTTGAGGACGATCGACACGGCTCGGGCGAGATCGTTCGCGGAGGAATAGAGCGAGAACGCGGGCGAGTAGGCGGCGTTGTCTTGCGTGGGGTGGATCACTTTACCATCGGCGCTGTGGCCGGCGGCCAGCGGGTAGCTCATCGCCACCGTCGGGCGGAATGTGGTGTGCGTCATGCCCCAGGGGCGGAAGATGAGTTCGTCCATGACGTCGGCGAAGGGCTCGCCTTTCACGACTTCGAGAAGGCGGCCGCCCAGGACGAAGCCAAGGTTCGAGGACGAGAACGTGCGGCCGGGGGCGGTGAAGACAGAGTTCTCGTTGAAGGATGCTACTTCGCGGGCTAGCGCCGCTTCATCGTGCGGGCCGGTGTTGGGGGAATCGTCTTTGAGTCCGGTAGCGTTGCTGAGGATGTTATCGGGCGTGATGGCGGCAATGTGGAGGTTGAGGCCGACTAGAGTATCGCCGACGGGTTTGTCGAGATGAAGGCGGCCTTGGTCGGCGAGGATTACGGTGGCTAGGGAGACGAAGAACTTGGTGGATTGGCCGGTACGGAAGAGAGTGTCCGGCGTGATGGGGGCTTTCGATTCTGTACTGGCTACGCCGAAGCCTTTGGCGTAAACGATTTTTCCTTCGCGGATGGCGGCGATGGCGAGGCCGGGGAGATGTTGCCGGGATTGCTCGGTGGTGGCGATTTGATCGAGGCGAGCGGGGAGGTCGGATTGGGCGCCCAGGCGGGCGGCGAGAGCCAGGAAGAGAAAAGCTCGCATGACTCTTACGCTACAGCAATGGGCGGGTTCGCGGCAGTACTAGAGTGAGTCCCCGCGTTTACGCTTGGGGCTGCATCCGGTCTTCCGAGTGAGGCGGGCTTCGCGGCGTTCCAGGTCGGGGGAGTCTTGGACGGTGCGGGCGGTACGGGTGAATTCCAGAGCCTTCGCGGGGTCCTTGGCGCGGTGTTCGTGATGCTTGGCGAGTTCTTCGAGAGCCTTCACGCGGAGGGGATTGCGGTTGGAGGCTAGATCTTCCCAGATGGCTACGGCGGCTTCGTCACTGCCTAGTTTGCGGTCGAGCTGCGCTACATCCCAGAGAGTGCGGAACAGGAGTTCGTCGGGGAGGCCGGTATCGATGGCTCGGCGGAAGAGCGTGCGGGCTTGGTCGAGCTCGCCGGCTTGGCGGAGCCATCTCGCGATGCCGGCCATTTCGCTGCCGTGTCTCAAGGGCGCATTGCCGGAAGCAAAGCCGACGGGGTCTCTGAAGGCGTAAGGGACGATGCCCGTTAAGCAGGCTAGCGTCAGGATGTCGATGGAGTTGTGGTGGAAAACGGGAAAGAGCCGGGCGGCGTGTTTGGTGCGGAGGTATTCAAAATAGACGAAGGGGATGAGGGCTCCGGGGATGTCGCCTTGACGCTCCACGCCCAGGATTTGGTTCTCGAGGTCGACCAGGCGGCAGCTTTCGAAACGGAGCTTCCAGAGACGGCGCGCGCCGTGGAGGAGATCGAGATGCTCCATTCTGGCGAAGGGCGGCCGAGTGCGGTTCAGGCGGTAGCGGGTCTCTAAGAGAGGTTGATCGAAGGTGCGGCCGTTATACGTAACTAAAACGCGGAAGGGCGCCAAGTGGCGGGAGAGAGCGTCGAGCTGGCTGGGCTCTTCGGCATAGTCGCGCATGAAAAATTGGCGGACGCGGAAGCCTTCGGGCGTGATGCGGCCGACGCCAATGAGGAACGCGCAAGTGCCGGTGCCTCCCGCGAGGCCGGTGGTTTCGGTGTCGAGGAAGGCCCACTGTTCGGGCGGAACGTTGGAGATCGCGCCTCCGGACAGGGTGTCGAGAAGATCGTGCGGGAGGTCGGAGAGCGCGCCGATATCGGCGCTGCCGTGGCGGCGATGCGACTCGTAGAGTTTTTCGGTTTCGAAGTGGCGGCCGAATTCGGTTTCCACTTGTTCCCCGGTGAGCCAGTCTTCGAGATGGCGTTGCGCGGGGATGTTGAAGGTCGGCGGGGAGGCGGGAGAAGGTACGAAGGGTAGTCGCGTCTCGTGTTGAATGCGGGCTACGCGGGCGCGCAGTTCGGCGAGTTGCTCTTGCAGGTGACTCATTCGCCTTTTGTTTGCCATGATAGCATAGCCGAGGCGGAAACTCGTCTAGAACATTTGCGACAACGTTTGTTTGGGCCGAAAAAGCGGGCTTGGCGCGCGCGAATGTTCAAAAAACCTCGAAAACTCGGGGTTTTGCTGCAGTTTTCTCTTTACACGCGTGTTCCGATCACTTATGATCAGTTACGAATGTGGCCTTCCGCAGCGAACAGCGCGGGTTTGGCTGCTCCAAGTACATAGGGAGAACGGAGTTCAAAAGGAGAACGTATGGCAACGAAGATGACTCAATCGCAAATGGTGAAGGAGCTGGCCGCGGCGGTAGGCGTACCGAACAAAGTAGCAAAATCTTTCACCATCGCGTATGCCGAAATGGCGGTTCGTGAGACCAAGAAGAACGGGATGTGCGTGCTGCCGGGGATCGGCCGGTTGGTGCGTGTGGACCGCAAGGCGCGCATGGGCCGCAATCCGGCGACCGGCGAAGCCATCAAGATTCCGGCCAAAAAAGTGGTGAAGTTCCGCGTGGCCAAGGCAGTGAAGGACGCGATCGTCCCGCCGAAGAAGAAGTAGTTTCCGCCCGCGAAAAAATCGAAACCCCGCGCCGGCCCTCTGAGGCTTGCGCGGGGTTCGTTTTTTGGGGAAATCCGATTGGAGGCAAGTACCCAAACTGCGGGTACGCCAGGAAGCCTTATGCCGGCTTCTTGTCGTCGGGAGTCGTTGGCTGTTGATCGTCCTTCATAGCATGCTTGAAGTTTTTGATCCCTTCGCCCAGACCCTTGGCAAGCTCCGGAATCTTCTTGCCGCCGAACAGCAGCAGGGCAACTACCAGAATGACCAAGAGTTCCGGTCCGCCGATTGATCGCATACGGGCCTCCTTGTACGACTCAAGCTTAACACAAGCGTTATGAAGAAGAAGACCGCGAAGAAATTCGATCAAAAGAAGGAAGTTCGGGCGATCGCGCGGGAACGCGTGGGGTCCGTGAAGGCTTCCCGGGTGGTGGTGCCGAAGACGGAGAGGAAGAAGCCGAAGTATAAGGAGAGGTTTGAATGAGGGGCCAGGCCGCTCCATAACTGTCGCGGCTCGGATTGCAAGGCTAGTGAGAGAATGGCGGGGTATGGCTATCGTTAACTTGGGGGCGGTGGGCGAGGTTCCGATGGGAGCGGTTCGGGAGATTCTGGCCGGGGATTTCACGTTTGCGGTTTGCAATGTGGACGGAGTGCTGCATGTGGTGGACGGGATTTGTCCGCATGCGGGGGGTCCGCTGGGGCATGGGGCGCTGCATGGGACTACTTTGGTTTGTCCGTTCCACGCTTGGGAGTTCGATTGCCGGACGGGAGTCTGCGACCTTGATTCGGAGGTCGCGGTAACGGTGTTTCCGGTGACGATTCAGGACGGCGAGATTGTGGTGGAGGTTCCTTAAAGAGTATGCCGGAGCTTCCTGAGGTGGAGACGGTGGTGCGGACGGTGGCTCCGCATTTGGTGGGGCGGCGGATTTTGTCCGCTTCGTTCACTTCGAAGTTTGTTACGCCGGGGAATCGGACGGCGCTGGCGGGGAAGTTGGCGGGGCGGCGGATCGAATCGGTGCGGCGGCGCGGGAAGTTTATCGTCGTGGGGCTGGATGAAGGGATGTTGTCGATTCATCTGGGGATGACGGGGCGGCTGCTGATCGCGGGAAGGCCGGGGGATCACACTTACGGAGTTTTTTCGCTCGACGACGGACAGTTGTTGTACGACGACCCGCGGCAGTTTGGAAAGATCGAGTGGAATCCGAAGCGGGTGGAGGCGCTGGGGCCGGAGCCGTTGGAGATTTCGTTCGAGGAGTTCCGGGTGAGGCTGAAGCGGAAGGCTCGCATTAAGCCGCTGCTGCTGAATCAGGCGTTCTTAGCGGGTTTGGGGAATATTTACGTCGACGAGAGTTTGTTCGCCTCAGGGATTCATCCGCTGGCTTCGGCGGAGCGGATCAGCGCCGGGCGGGCGGCGAAACTGCATGCGGCGATTCGGGAGATTTTGACGGAGGCGATTGCGGCGGGAGGATCGTCGATCTCGGATTACGTGGATGCGGAGGGGCGCAAAGGGTGGTTCCAGGTACGGCATCGGGTGTATGGGCGGGAAGGGGAGGCTTGCACGGTGTGCGGGGCTCCGGTAAAGAAGATTGTGGTGGGGCAGCGAGGGACGCATTTCTGTCCGCGGTGCCAGAAGAAGTAGGCAAACATGCGGGCGGTGGTGCAGAGAGTCGCGACGGCTAAGGTAGAGGTCGAGGGGGTTGTCGTCGGGGAGATTGGTCCCGGGCTGATGGTGTTGTTGGGGGTCGGCAAGGGGGATGCGGAGGCGGGGGCGGAGTTTTTGGCGGAGAAGATTACGGGGCTGCGGATCTTCGCGGACGGCGCGGGGAAGATGAACCTCAGTTTGATCGACACGGGCGGGGCGCTGCTGGCGGTTTCGCAGTTTACGTTGTATGGGGATTGCCGGAAAGGGCGGCGGCCTGGTTTCGATGCGGCGGCTCCGGCGGAGTTGGCTCGGGGGCTGTATGAGCGGTTTGTCGAGGCAGTGCGGGCCAAGGGCGTGCGGGTGGAGACCGGGGTGTTTCAGGCGGACATGCAGGTTTCGCTGGTGAACGATGGTCCGGTTACGTTGATTGTGGAAAGCCCGGGTGCCAGTCAAAGCGGGTGACGATTTCGTCGACGGAGCCTTCGCCGGCGACTCTACCTTTTTCCAGGAAGACGGCTCGAGTGGCTAGCGCGCTCGCGAAGTTCACGTCGTGAGTCACCAGGAGCTTGGCTTGCGGGAGGTCGCGGAGCAGGCGGGTCAGGCTGCGTTGACCAGGAGGGTCGAGGAACGTGGTGGGCTCGTCCAGCACCAGGATTTCGGGTTCCATGGCGAGGACTCCGGCGATGGCTACCCGGCGTTTTTCTCCGGCGCTCAGGTGGTAGGGGGCTTTGTGGAGGGCTTCGGCCATACCTACTTGCTCCAGGCATTGTTTGGCTCTCGCGGAGGCTTGTGGCGGAGTGAGGCCGAGGTTGAGAGGGCCGAAGGCCACGTCTTCCAAGACCGTCGGCATGAAGAGCTGCTCGTCGGAGTCTTGGAAGACCAGGCCTACTTTAGATCGGACTTGGGGGAGCGTTTCTTTGTTCACGGGGAGGCCGCAGACTTCGACGGATCCTTCGCCTTGCAGGAGGCCGTTCAGGTGGAGCACCAGCGTGGTTTTGCCGGAGCCGTTCGCGCCTAGCAGGGCTACGCATTCTCCGGCGTCGAGGTGGAAGTCGATGCCGTGGAGGGCCACGGTGCCGTCGGGGTAGCGGTAATGGAGATTGCGGACGTCGATGACTCGACTCATGCGACCAGTCTGATCGCGAGGCAGGCGGCTACTACGGCGGTTAGAAATGCGGCGTCGGCGAGATGCAGGTGGAGATGCTCCCGGGTGGAGAAGCGTCCCGTGAATCCGCGCGAGAGCATGGCTCGGTAGATGCCGTCGGAGCGTTCCCAGGATCTGGCGAAGAGGACGCTTAGCGCTCCGGCGGCGGCGGTGAAGCCGTGGCGTCTCGAGCTGCCTCGGGATTGCGCGGCCAGGCGCATGTGCTGGGCTTGCTCGGAGATCACGAAGAGGTAGCGATAGAGGAACTGCACGACCAGGATCAAGAGCCTGGGCATGCGGAGCGATTCTAGCGCGGCTAGCAGAGGCGTGAGCGGTGTGGTGGCGATGAGCAGCAGAGCGGCGAGTCCGGAGAGGAAGCTTTTTTCCGCGAGAGCGAGGGCGCGTTCGGGTTCGCCGGAGAGCCAGGTGATGAAGGCGAATGTCGCGGAGAAGGGGAGCACGAGGGCGGCTCGGCGGACCAGGCCTCCCAGGGGCAGGCGCGATCCAGCCATAGCGGCTCCGATCAGGGCGGCGTAGCCGAGGAACGCGATTTGCGATCGTGCGGGGGTGGTGGAGAGCGCGAGCAGGAATGCGAGCAGGGCGGCTAGTTTCGCTAAGGGATCGCGGGCGTGCAGCGGGCTGGAGGCTCGGCTCCAGCGTTCGACGACGACGTGATGCACGCTTAGGAACTCCTTTGACGGGAGAGGAAGCGGCCGGTGATGAGGCAGGCTCCGTAAAGTAGCGCCATGCCGGTGAATCCGGCGGACGCCTTGCGGAGCCAGGAGGACTGGAGGCCCTGCCATTCGTAGTCGGCGAGGGGAGCGTGGAGCCATGTGGGCGAGTGGGCGGCGATGCCGATTTGCGCGGCTAGCTTCTCGATGCCGTCGGGGGCGGCGGTCGCGACGAGGACTCCCGCGGTGACGAGCAGTATGGCGGCGATCGCGATGATGCCGACCGGACGCGAAGCGGTTGTGATGGGGCGGCGAACCCAGGCGGCATTAAGACGTTCGATGGCGCTCACGGCGGCTACGGTGATGGCGCCTTCGAGCAGTGCGCTCACTAAGAAGAGCACCAGGGAGACGGGGAGCCAGCGTCGCAGGGGGACTCCGGAGATGGCCAGTTGCGCGAGCGCGAAGCAGGCGCTGACCAGGACGCTGAGCGTTCCTCCGGCGAAGATGGCGGCTTTGCGGGCGCGGGGCGAGGCTGCCCAGTAGCGGTAGGGCAGGTATCCGGCGAAGACTCCGGCCAAGGCCATGTTGAAGATGTTCGCGCCGAGCGACATGACTCCGCCGTCCTGGAAGACGAAGGCTTGGATGACCAGGATCGCGGTCATGACGACGGTGGCGGCCGCGGGGCCGAGGACCATGGCCAGGAGGGCTCCGCCGACGAGGTGGCCGCTGGTGCCGAGTCCCACGGGGAAGTTGATCATCTGCGCGGCAAAGACGAAGGCTCCCATGACGCCCAGAAGGGGGACGATGGATTCTTCGGTATCGCGCTGGGCTCGACGGGCGATGAGGCCGACGGCGGTCAGACTGACGGCGTCCAGGGTGGCCCAGACCGGGGGACTCAGGAATCCGTCAGGGATGTGCATGGGCGCTTAGAGTCATCTTAGCAACGTGGGCGGGGAGGGCCGTTGCGGTACGCTTTGGACATGATTGTGGGCACGGGCATCGACTTGTGTGAGGTGGACCGGATCAAGAGGGCTCTGGAGGCGGAGCATGGGGCTCGGTTTCGGGAGCGGGTGTACTCGGAGCGCGAGATCGCTTACGCGGAGCGGCGGGCGAACCGCTACGAGAGGTACGCGGCCCGGTTCGCGGCGAAAGAGGCGGGGATGAAGGCGTTGGGGACAGGGTGGAGCGGCGGGCTGGGGTGGCACGATCTGGAGGTGGCGAATCTGCCATCGGGGCGGCCTACGCTGAAACTGCATGGGAAGGCGGCGGAGATCGCGGAGGGGATGGGCGTGCGGAATATTTCGCTGTCGATGACGCACACGGCGGAGCAGGCTATGGCGATGGTGATTTTGGAGGATTAGGGGGCGAGGCCCACAGGCTGAAGCCTGTGCCACGTGGCGTGAACAGTTTGTGGCGACCAAGTGGCACGGGCTTCAGCCCGTGAGCCGTCTTTTTCAGCACCCTGTGGCCTGTGCCACTTCTCCAGGCGGAGGAATGAGGCACGTCGGGAGGCCGCTCCATGACTGTCGCGGCTCGGAACGGCCGACGTTGGAGCATGTGGCAACTAGGACGGGATCCAGACGCGATAGCGGGATGTGGCGTCCCAGGTGTTGCCGGCGGAGGCATAGTCGCAGAGGTGGATGCCGCTGGGGGTGGTGTAGGCGGCGGCGACTCCCGGGGGCGGGGGGACGGATTTTAGCGGGGCGTCGAGGGTGGTGGGAGCGTCGATGTTCGCGTCGCCTAGGCGGAGGTCGCGGGCTAGAACGAGCGGGCCTTTCGTGATCGCGGTGAAGTTGTCGCGGCGCTTGAGGCGAGGGCTTAGGTCGAGCACAAGATGGATGCGGTCGCCGGGTTTCCAGCGGCGTTCTATTGTGGCATAGGAGCCGGGGTGGAGGTCGCGGATGGGTGCTCCGTTGACGGTGAGCGTGGTCTGATCACTCCAGGCGGGGATGCGGAGGGCGATCGTGAAGGGATCGGATTGTTTGGGCGTGACGGTGATGTCGACCGAAGAGTCGAAGGGGTAGGCGGATTTGATGGCGAGGTCGGCTTGAGCGGTGGAGGCGCGGCCGGGCTCGTAGAGATTCACTACGGGGCCGTGTTGGCCGGACATGATCGCGACGGAAGGGAGCAGCATCAGTCCTCGAGGTCCGTTAGCGACGCAACAGTTGAGGTCCATGCCGCATTGCGATTCGCCGAGGGAGCGGGTGCCTTCGAGCGCTTGGTATTTCGCGAAGGTTGAGCCGTCGGGGGTGAGCGCGGCGAGCAGGGCGTTGTAGGCGGTGCGCTCGATTTCGTCAGCCCAGCGGGGGTCGGCGGTGAGGCGCAGGAGATGCGCGCTGAGGTGCATCCAGCTTACGGCGGCGCAGGTTTCCATGCTGTTGTGCGCGGGGGGCTGGGTTTGTCGCGACGTGCCGCCGTACCAGCACTCTTCGGCGGTGCCTGAGCCGGCGAGGTTCATCTCGGTATCGCGGATGCTGGCGGCAGCGTTTTGGGCGGCGCTGAGATAGGCTTCGGTGCCCGTTTCGCGGTACAGCTCCAGCAGGCCGGCGTAGCAGGACATCATCTCGTAGGCTTTCTCGCCGTTGTCCCAGGAGAACCATTTTTTCGCGCGCGGGAAACGGTCGCCGACGGGGACTTGGGCGAGCGCTTTCTCGATGAGTTGGGGGCCGTTGGCACTGGACCATCGTGAGACGATGTGCTCGGCGAATTGGAAGTAGCGCTCGTCGGAACTGCGGCGGTAGAGGAGCATGATCGGCTCAAGGACGGAACTGCTGGGCATGCCGCGGTAGAGGCCGGTCTTGACGATGTCGACCTTTTGCGTTTCAGCGAGGAGATGGTCGGCAAGGCGGCGGGCGGCGGCGAGCGCGTCGGGGTCGCCGGTGGAGAGCAGGCCGAGCAGAGTGTACTTGCGGCCCCAGATATCCCAGTTGTCGAGATGCTTGTTGGCGGCGTAGTCGCCGATGTAGCCGTCGGAGGATTGAGTGGCGATGAGTTGATGCGCGGAGTCGCGAAGGTGTTCCTTCTGCTGGCCGGTGTAGTCGGAGGCCGCGGCGGCGGAGAGCATCCACTTGCCCCAGAATTCGGTTTGCCAGCAGCTCTTTTCGTCGCGGTGACGGAAGGGGTCGATGAGTTTGTCGCTGCTTTGGGCGAAGATGCGGTTCTGGATCGCGAGGTCGAGCTTTTGGCCCAGGTGGCCGGTGAAGTGGATCTGGTTTAGGGGGGTGGGGGTGAGGAGGTCGGCGACGGGCCGGCGGGGGCCTCCGGTGTAGGGAGATCGCTCGGGGGCGCGGGTGCAACCTGTAAGGCCAAGGATGCTCAGGGCGCCGAGGAGATCGCGGCGGGTGAGCTGGGGGGGCATCTGTTTCGATTATATGGGGCGGATGGAGTCATAATTGGGATTACCGATGCGCAAGCGGTACGTTTTCGTTGCCGGGTTCGCCGTTTTGGCGGTGCTGCTGACACTTGTGGTGTGGCAGGTATCGTTCAATTTCGGCGAGTACGGGCCGACGAATGCGGCGCAGACGTTTGGGCTGTGGGCGGTCTCGACGCTGATTTTCGTGTTGACCGTGGCGCTGGGGGCCCGGCTGTTCCGGATCTGCGTGAAGCTGTACCTGGAGCGGCAGAGCGGACGCGAGGGGTCGCGGATTCAATCAAAACTGGTGTACGGCGCGCTGGCGCTGAGCCTGTTGCCGGTCGTGTTTCTGGTGGTGTTCGGGTACGTGATTTTGAATCGCACGCTGACGCGGTGGTTCACTCGGCCGGCGGAAAATATCAAGATTGAGCTGGTGGATACGGCCGTGGCGATCGGCAATGAAGTGGAGGATCGCGCGCAGGCGCTGGCGAATTGGATCGCGGAGCGGCAGCCGCAGGAAGCCTCGAACGTGGATTTTCCGGGGCTGTGCAAAGAGAATCGCATCGCGGAATTGCGCGTGGAGGATGCGAAGGGCGTCGGGCGGTTGCTGTGCACGGACGAACAGAGCGGCGGAAAATTATTTACGGCTCGGGCGGCGCTGGCGGACGGGGGCACGCTGGTGGTGCGGCTGCGGCCTCGGGCGGATCTGGCGGAGAAGCAGCAGCAGATTCAAGGATACGTGAGCGACTACGATCAGCTTTCGGCGGATCAGCACTCGATCCGGCGGCTGTATTTACTGTTCCTGTTGTTGATCGCGTTGTTCATTTTGTTTGTCGCGACGTGGATTGCGCAAGTGCTCTCGCGGCAGATCAGCGTTCCCATTTCGGCTCTGCTGGACGCGGCGGGGCAGGTGCGCAAGGGGAATTTGGGGTATCGGGTATCGTCGCCCGCGATTGATGAGCTCGCGACGCTGGTGCGCGCGTTTAACGAGATGATGCAGGCGCTCGAAGGCAATAGCCGGGAGTTGGAAAGCCGGCGGCAGTTCACCGAGGCGATTCTCGAAAGCATTCCGACGGGTGTGATTTCGCTGGCGACGGATGGATCGATCCGGCGTGTGAACCGGGCGCTGCACGGATTGTTCGCGGCGGAGACGATTGACGCGGCGCGGTCGATTGAAGATTTATTTTCGAGCGAGGATTGCAAGGAAATCCGCTATCTGATGAAGCGCGCGCAGCGCACGGGGGTGGCGGGGAGCCAGATCGATGTGGAGTCGCCGGGGCATGTGCGGCATGTGGCGGTGACGGTTTCAGCTCTGGCGGCTCGGCCGGATGGCCCGGGATTCGTGCTGGTGCTGGAAGATACCAGCGAGTTGCTGCGAGCGCAGAAGGCGGCGGCTTGGCAGGAAGTGGCGCGGAGGGTGGCACATGAGTTGAAGAATCCGTTAACGCCGATTGCGCTGTCGGCGGAGCGGATTGCGCGGCTGCTGGACCGGGGGGCGATGAATCCGGATTCGGCCAGGATCGTGCGGGAGTGCGCGGCGGTGATTTCGCGCGAAGTGGAATCGGTGAAGATGCTGGCGGACGAGTTTTCGCAGCTTTCGCGGTTTCCGAGTGCGCAACCGGTGTCGAGCGATTTGAACGAAGTGGTCCGCAATGCGCTGGAGGTGTTCGCGGGACGGCTGGAGTCAATCGATTTGAGAGTGGATCTGGCGCCGGACCTTGCGGGGGTGCAACTGGATCCGGAACAGTTTAAGAGAGTGGTGGTGAATCTGGTGGACAATGCCGCGGAGGCGATGCGGGACTCGCTGGTGAAGCGGCTGCTGGTGGCGACTCGCGCGACATCGCCCGAGACGGTGGAGTTGCTGGTGGCGGACACGGGCTGCGGGATCTCGGCAGGCGATAAGGAGAAGCTGTTCTTGCCGTATTTTTCGACCAAGGGAAGAGGCACGGGATTGGGGCTGGCCATTGTGAGCCACATTCTTTCGGAGCACGGCGCGAGGATCCGCGTGGAAGACAATCGTCCGGCGGGGGCTCAGTTCTACGTGGAGATTCCGGCGGTGATGGCGGCGGAACCGGAAGCGCGGGTGGTTGATGCGGGGACGCGGGCGTGAAAGCGACAAGGGTTCTGATTGTGGACGATGAGCCGGGGATTCGCGAGTCGCTCTGCGGGGTTTTGTCGGACGAAGGGTTCGCGTGCTCGTCGGTGGAGAGCGGGGAATTGGCGTTAGAGGAGCTGTCTCGCAACAGCTACGACGTGGTGCTGCTCGATGTCTGGCTGCCGGGGTTGGATGGGATGGAGACGCTGGCGCGGATTCAGGAGATCCCGGTGGAGGAGCGCCCCGAGGTGATTATCATCTCCGGGCACGGGACGATCGAGACTGCGGTGAAGGCGACTAAGCTGGGCGCGTTCGATTTTCTGGAGAAGCCGCTGACCATCGAGAAGGTGACGGTGGTGATCCACAACGCGGTGGAGCAGCGAAGGCTGGAGCGGGAGCTGGCGCGGCTGAAGGGGTCAGGCGAAGGGAAGCTGCGGATTATCGGCGAGAGCGTGCCGATGAAGGCGCTGCGGCAGCAACTGGCGTTGATGTCGGCGACGAACGGCCGGGTGCTGATTTTCGGCGAAAGCGGCACGGGGAAAGAATTGATCGCGCACGCGATTCACAACGCGAGCGCTCGGGCGGCGGAGCCTTTTGTCGAAGTAAATTGCGCGGCGATTCCCGAGGAGGCCATCGAGAGCGAGCTGTTCGGGCATCGCAAGGGAAGCTTGCCGGGCGCGGCGGAGGACAAGATCGGGAAGCTTCAGAAGGCGAACGGCGGCACGCTGTTTCTGGATGAGGTCGGCGACATGTCGCTCAAGACGCAGGCGAAGGTGCTGCGGGCGCTGGATGAGCACCGGTTTGAGCCAGTGGGCGCGTCGGAATGGGTGCAGGTGGATGTGCGGGTGGTGGCGTCGACGAACAAGAATTTGGAAGAAGAGATCGAGCGGGGAAATTTTCGAGAGGACTTGTTTTACCGGCTGAACGTGATTCCGTTTCATGTGCCGCCGCTGCGCGAACGGATTGAGGATGTGCGGCTGCTGGCGGAACATTTTCTGCATGAATTCACGAGCGCGTATGGGCGCAAGGCGAAGGAGTTGACGCTGGAGGCGCTCCGGGCGCTGGAGGAGTATCCGTGGCCGGGCAATGTTCGCGAATTGCGGAATCTGATGGAGCGGATCGTGATCATGAATCCGCAGCCGAGGATCGATGCGCGGCACATTCCGCTGGATCGGGCTCGGAGGGCGGTGTTCGATCGGCCGATGGAGAGGTTCGGGAGTTTACATGAGGTCCGCGAGGCGGCGGAGCGTGATTACATCCTGAAGAAGCTGGAAGAGGCGAAGGGGAACGTCACGCGGGCGGCGGATTTGCTGGGGTTGGAGCGGAGTCATCTGTACCGGAAGATGAAGGCTCTGGGGATCGCGGCGAAGGAGTAGCTTGCGCTACTTGTGAGCTTCTTACTTGTGGGCCTTGGGGTGAGCGCGGTCGTAGACGGCCATCAGATCCGTGAGCGAGACTTGCGTGTACTTCTGCGTGGTGGAGAGTCGCGCGTGGCCAAGCAACTCTTGAATCGAGCGGAGGTCGGCACCGTCGGAAAGCATGTGGGTCGCGTAGGCGTGGCGGAAACTGTGCGGGTGCAGTGAGCCGTCTCCGGCGAGAATGCGGGCGTAGAGCTTGACGATCGCGCGCGTGGTGCGGTCGCTCAGGCGGGCTCCGCGATTGCCGATCAGGAGTGCGGGTTCTCCGGGCGAGGCGTGGCGCAACGGCAAGTATTTTTCGAGAGCGGCGGAGGCTTTCGACGCGTAGGGCACCTGGCGCTCCTTGCGGCCTTTGCCTCGGACGCGAAGCCAGTGCTCGGTGCGATCGATGTCGTCGAGATTCAAGCCGACGAGCTCACTGACGCGCAGGCCGCAGCCGTAGAGGAGCTCGAAGATCAGCAGATCGCGCTCGGGGTGGGGCTGGTGCATCTCAGCGGAGGCGACGGAGTCGATCAGGGTGTTGGTTTGTGCGGCGGTGGGAACGAGGGGCACGCGCTTGGGGGCTTTGGGCGTTCGGACGAGTCGCGCGACGTTCACGGGGAGGGAGCCTTCGCGCGAGAGGAAGCGGAAGAGCGAGCGCACGGCGGCGAGCTTGCGGCGGATGGAGAGAGGATCGAGTCCTCGGTCATAGAGCGCGCCGAGCCACTCGCGCAGATGGAGGGCGGTGATGGCGGAGGGAGCGGGCGGCGTCGCGTCGGGCGGTGTGAAGTAGGCGATGAAGTCGCGGAAGTCCGCGCCGTAATTGCGCAGAGTGTGCGGCGAGACGTTCTTCACGCGGAGATCCGCGAGGTAGCGCTCGACGGCGGATTCGAGCTCAGACGCGGCCGCATCAGACGGAGGCACAGAGGAATTCCTCCAGCGCATCGAGCGCGCGGCGGCAGACGAGCTGGTGGCGAAGCTTGCGGTCGCGCGGCGGGTTTTCGAGCTTCGGGAGCAGATCGAAGGTGATGTTGGCGGGCTGGTAGTTCTTGGGGTCGGCGGTGGAGACGTAGCTGCACAGCGAGCCGATGGCGGTGGCGCGGGGGAAGACGGCGGAGGAGGAGAGGGCGCGGCCAGCCACGAGTCCGGTGGCGATGGATTCGACGTAGCCTTCGACTCCGGAGATTTGTCCGGCGAAGAAGATGTTTTTCGAGGAGCGGAGTTGCAGGTTCGCGTCGAGCAGCGTGGGGGCGTTGATGTAGGTGTTGCGATGGACCTGGCCGTAGCGGAGGATCTCGGCGTTTTCGAGGCCGGGGATCATGCGGAGGACACGCTGCTGTTCGCCGAAGCGCATGTGGTTTTGGAAACCGACCAGGTTGTAGCTTCCGGCGCGGGCGTCTTCCTGACGGAGTTGGACGACGGCGTAGGGGCGGCGGCCGGTGCGAGGGTCGGTGAGTCCCATGGGCTTCATGGGGCCGAAGCGCAGAGTGTCGCGGCCTCGGCGGGCGATCTCTTCGATCGGCAGGCAGGCTTCGAAGTAGCGAGTGTGGTCGTCCTCGATGTGGGCTGGCACGCTCGACGCAGCGAGAAGTGCATCAAGAAAAGCCTCGTATTGTTCCTTGGTGAACGGGCAGTTGAGGTAGTCGTCGGTGCCGTCGAGAGATTTTCCGTAGCGTGAGGCGGCGAAGGCGACGGACATGTCGATGGTCTCGGCGTCGACGATGGGGCTGATGCTGTCGTAGAAAAAGAGACGCGTAGAGCCGGTGAGGCGGGCGATTTCGGAGGCTAGGGCATCGGAGGTGAGCGGGCCGGTGGCGATGATCCAGGTGCGGGTGGGATCGAGCGACGTCACTTCCTCGCGGCGGATTTCGATGAGAGGCTCGGCTTCCATGGCGCGGGTGACTTCGGCGGCGAAGATGTCGCGGTCGACGGTGAGGGCGTGGCCTCCGGGGACTCGGGCGCGGGGGGCAATCTCGCCGATGAGCAGGGAGCCCAGGCGGCGGAGTTCCTCTTTGAGGAGCCAGGGGGCGGTGTTTTCGGATTCGCTTTTTAGGGAGTTGCTACAGACGAGCTCGGCTAGGGCCTCAGTCTTATGGGCGGGGGTTTGGCGCTGGGGGCGCATTTCGTAGAGGACGGCTCGGATGCCGGCGCGCGCGGCTTGCCAGGCGGCTTCGCAGCCGGCCAGGCCGCCGCCGATGATGTGGACTTCGGGGGGCAAGCTACTAGTGTAGCGGCGGGGTGGGAAATGATAGACGACGCAAAATGACAGACGACAAAAAGCGATCGTCTGTCTTACTTATATTCGCCGAAGACGCGGCGCAGGCGGTCGGAGATTTCGCCTACTGTGGCGCGCGCGGCGCAGGCGGATAGGATCAACGGCATTAGATTGTCGGAACCTTGGGCGGCTTGTTCGAGTGCGCTTAGGTGCTGCTCCACGGCGTTTGCATCGCGGGCCGCGCGGAGTTCGCGCAGGCGCTCGATTTGTTGGCGCTCCAGCGCGGGGTCCATGCGGAAGACGGGAGGGGGCTGGTGCTCATCCTTGCGGAAGCGGTTCACGCCGACCACAATTTTCTCGCCGCGCTCGACGGACTGCTGGTAATCGTAGGCAGCGTTTTGGATCTCGCCCTGGATGAAGCCTTTCTCGATGGCGGCAAGGGTTCCACCCATGGCGTCAATACGCTCGATGATTTTGCGCGCGCCACGTTCGATGTCGCCGGTGAGCCGCTCGATCACTTCGCTGCCGCCGAGGGGGTCGGGCTCGCGGGTGATGCCGGTCTCGTGGGCGATGATCTGCTGGGTCCGGAGGGCGAGCTTGGCGGATTCCTCGGTGGGCAGGCCGAGCGCTTCGTCGCGGGAGTTGGTGTGGAGGGATTGGGTGCCGCCGAGTACGGCGGAAAGCGCCTGGATCGCGACGCGCACGACGTTCACGTCGGGCTGCTGCGCGGTGAGCGTGGAGCCGGCGGTCTGGGTGTGGAAGCGCATCATCATGGAGCGCGGGTCCTTCGCACCGAAGCGCTCTTTCATGAGGTGGGCGTAGAGGCGGCGGGCGGCGCGGAACTTGGCGATTTCCTCTAGAAAATCGTTGTGCGCGTTGAAGAAGAAGGAGACGCGGGGGGCGAAGCGATCCACGTCGAGTCCGGCGGTGACGGCGGCTTCGATGTAGGCGATGGCGTCGGCGAGAGTGAACGCGACTTCCTGCGTGGCGGTGGAGCCGGCTTCGCGGATGTGATAGCCGCTGACGGAGATGGTGTTCCACTCGGGAAGCTCCGCGCTGGCCCAGGCAAAGGTGTCGGTGATGATGCGCATCGCGGGTCGCGGAGGGTAAATGTAGGTGCCGCGCGCGATGTACTCCTTCAGGATGTCGTTCTGGATGGTGCCGGAGAGCTTGCGAAGGTCGGCGCCCTGGCGCTGAGCGACCAGCACGTAGAGCGCAAGCAGAATCGCGGCGGTGGAGTTGATGGTCATCGACGTGGTGACCTGCTCCAGGCTGATTTCGTGGAACAGGCGCTCCATGTCTTCGAGCGAGCAGATGGCGACGCCGACGCGGCCGACTTCTCCGGCGGCTAGCGGATGGTCGGAATCCATGCCCATTTGCGTGGGGAGGTCGAAGGCGACGGAGAG
>DASYET010000007.1:0-14579 GCA_036498815.1 Bryobacteraceae bacterium
TTGCGGGGTGGATTTTGAGCGGGAGCGAAGCATTCGCCGCTCTCTCAGGGCGAGTGGAGCCCCTTGCGGATTCTGCGCCTTGAATCGATCGCATCGTTTGAGATCCTGCGGAAGCGCCATGACCCGCTTCAATCATGGCTATCTCGATGCGTCGATGGCGCCTGGGAGATCAGTTCCGCTGTCAGCGGTTTGCCACGCCAGCCGCGGGCGTTTCGGAAGTCAATCCAGTTTCGGAGGTTTGCCTCGGCGAGCAGTACATGCCCGTGCTGGCGTTTGGCGGGCAATTGGCCGGCCGAGATTGCCCGCTCGATGGACTTTTCTGAAAGGTCCGCAATGCTCGCGGCCTGCGCTTTTGTGATCTGTCTGTTCGACATGTCCGAGCCTGATTATGCGAAAGCTTGGCTCGATTGTCATTAAAAGTAACGTCTACAGCGGACTAACCCATCGCGAGTGAATGAGTTACGTCGAGTGTAAAACGCAACTCAAGCTCTCGAGATCCACGATTTCACAGCCGCCTTGTAGGTAGGATCCTTAAACGCATCGGGCCATGAGAGAGTCCGCCATCCGGCGTTTGGCGGTCGGACGGCCTTCCCAAGATCGTCGCAAATCTCAGCGTACGTGTACCGATCTTTCCGCAATTGCCGGATGCGGCTCTTGACCTTCATCAGGGATCCATCTGAACTGGCTTTCTTTCCGGCGCTTCCGCCGACCACCGCTCGCCTTTCCGGCCGTTTCTCCACTGGATGATCCAATGGGTGCTTCGCCACTAATGAGAGCAGGTCGGCTGGTGAAAGGGGCATCCAGGTCTTCTGCCATACAATCTCTTGCGCCGCATGTTCCACGCGCTTCAATCTTTCGTCAGGAGCTTTATCATAGATTTGGCGAATGGCTCTTACTGCGTCAGCCGTGCCCCTTTCAATCAGAACGCTCACGACGACCGAGCTCAGCCAGCGCCAATCTCCAGCTGAGTCGATCTGAGCGGCGCCGTGTGTAGGCGACTCGTCGCCCGCCAGCATCGCTTCGTGTTCCGAAAGCCAAATCCTTAATTCGACCAATCCTTGTTCGCTCAGCCCGCGAAGGAAACGACTCGTGTCTGAACTATAAGGGTCGCGCCCGAAGTATCCAAATACCTGCGTAGCCATTCCTGGATTCGCAAGCAGAATCGGCCATACTAGTCTCCAGTGTCGCGATGAATCGCGGCTCAGGAGTTCTACGGTTGCTTGGATCACTCTGTCCAGGTGATCCGCCGATGCGCTACTGGTAGCTCCAACGAGATCGGTAGCCATCTTGAGGGCAGCCTCATCGCCCGCGTCAAGCAAGGCGCCGAGGACGGTACGGAAAGCCCGGGGAGCGAGCCCCGAATCGATTAGCTTCGTACGAACCAGATCAGCGATCTCGACATCCCAGACCGGTACTGCTCGATTCAGAACGGGGACATCGCCCAGTTGCTTGTTTTGGGCTTCAATGAACCGGCTGAGCAATTCTCGGAAGCGAGCGGGAGCACGTTGGTAGGCGACCTTCAGAATCATCGGGTGCAGTATGTCCGAGGGCCCGTCCCGATTGCCGAGCACGCTAGGCATCCAGGCGTACCAGACGTCGTCGTTAAGGCGCCCTAGAGCATCCGGAGCGATCTGACACAGCAACCGCAAAGCCCAGTAACCACAGATGACCGTGAACCATACTTCGGACTCATCAATCCAGGAAGTAGATGCCACACGATAGTTCTCCAGGTAGCCCGTGGCGGCCTGGACGATTTGAGCGAGGATTTCGGGCTGTATCTGTTTCCAACTGGGCATCGTTTCACGCTCGGGGCAGCCCGCCAGCCGCCAACAGATATTCAAAAACGATCTAGCCTCGCCGCTTTACGGCTGGCATCAGATCATCGAGATTCGGAGTGGTTTGGGCAGCCTGCTCTGTTTCATTCGCTCGGTTCGAAGCTTCGTATTGCAGCCTCTGACCTCGCGCAATTTCTGAGTTCAGTTCGATCGGATTGAGAAGCGGCGCCAGTACCGCGGAGAAAGTGGGATGGACCTCCGCCGCGCGAAACACCCTCTCGATTACACCCATGTCCGCCCAGGGAGCACCGTAGCCGGCAAGGAGAGTGGTAGCGAGAAATCCGATTGCTTCTCGGGCGTCGGCGGTGGAAGCAGAATCCAACTCATCAAGAAGAACCGGAATATCACCCTCCTCTATCAACCCGTACTGCGCTAAGCACCACGCTGTCCAGCGATCCGGGCATGCCCGAATTGCGGCTCGCGCTACGAGCTCCCGAGCCTCACGGTTGGACGAGAGTTGTCGCATCAAATGCTCGTCGGCAAGGCAAGCCGTTTCCTTTGCGAAACGCGTCCAAGAGGAATCGGAGAGTGATGGGGCGGTTCGCGAAATGCTCGGCACCAACACGACTCACCTCCTTGAGAAAATCTTCGGCAAAGTTCTGACGCGGCTCCCCGCCCCGGCGCTCACGCCAACTGTTTTCAGCTATGGCGCTAACGTCACTCTTGCGAAAAGGCATCAGTTCCAGCACCTCGACCGGCCTTCGGCCTCGAGCTGGCCGGTCTCCAATTTGAGTGCCGTGGTCTTTCCCATGCCGGGCTCGCCTAGGAGTCCAAGGACCGGTACATCCCGGAGCACCTCGAGCGGAACAGGCGCAGGAGACGCCAGGATGGAATGCCATGTCGGCTCGATAAGAAAGCCGTCGTCCGCCAAATTGGGGACCGCTCCCCGCCGCAACCAAAACCGCTGACATAGGAATGGCATGGCACCGTAGTCTCCGAGATAGTGACCTGAGCGCATCGGTTCCGCTGCTGCGTCTTCGCCTCGCCAGCGTTCGGCGCTTAGTCGGACAGCCTTGAAGTAAAACATAACATGTCCGAAATGTCATGTACGATAATGCTGAATATCAGGCTGGCCCGACGTCCAGCTCGGGAAGACGACGGTAGATTGCAAACACAGGACGCTGCGTTTTCCTGTACCAGTATCTGGCGATACGGTTTTCGCCAGTCCCGCAAAACTGCTTCCTCCAGAAACCAAATCGAGCACAAATAGAGCACACGAACTCTACGCCTTCGGAGCCGTGTCCGACGGAGCAGGCGGCGGGATAGTCTCTGCGGGTGATGACGCTTCTGCCGCAGGGACGACTTCCCGTACCTCGGCCGGTGCAGGCGCTGGTTGGAGTGGAGGCGCTTGAGCGACCGGAACTTCAGGATTAGCAACTACCTCTTGCTGGACTTCCACCGGTACGTCAGCGACGGTTGCTATCGCGGTGCCTGTCGGTGCAGCGGGAGGCGCCGGAAAAGCAACTGTTGGGAGGCGACTCAGGCCGGGACGTTGCATGTAGGCGGCGTACCGCTGTTGTAGACGGGTGAGGAATGGCGGCAATAGCCTCCCGACCCGCTTGGCCTTAATGTCCCGCCACTTCTCCCAGTAGAGCTTCCGAAATTTGAAACTGATCGCCTTAGTGCCGTACACAGGAAAGACAATCGCCTCGTTGTCGTGCTCCGGAATCAATCCGAAGGCCGCGTCGTACTCCAGGTCGGCGAACGATTGTTCGGTGCCTTTGAGCAGGTACAGGTCCAGCCTGTCGAGTTTGTCGCCACCCCTCGGTATGCAGTCACAATCGGGTCGGATATTGATCCGATAGGCGAACGTCTCAGACCATGGGGTCGCGAGTCTAGCGCATGCGAGGACTGGTGGACCGGGACTTGTCGGCTCAACGCTCTGCATTCCTGCCGGAACAACTTCTTCCGCCCGATTGACCCAGAGAGCTATACCTTCCCTGGTGCGGGATGGCGACTAGTTCGCTGATTTTGAAAGGGGCAATGGCGTCGGGGTGAGGCAACCCGAGGCACGAGAGGGGTCTTGCAGACACGAAGTTTATCTACGGCAGGCGCTTCAGTGGACTGCCTCCCTATGCTAGACTTTTTGAGAAAGCACGTGCCCCAGGACGATCAGCCGGAGATAAAGCGAGTATTGGCGGTGGATGACCATCCCGGAGTGCTGGACGCACTCGCAGACGCCCTGAAACTCCTCGGCTTTGAAGTATTTACTGCCACGAGTGGAAGGGGAATATCAGAAATAGTTTCCGCTCATTCGATTGATCTACTAATCACTGATCTGGGAATGCCAGACGAAGATGGTATCGAAATAGTTCGCCGAATGAGGCTTGAATATCCCCACCTCAAGATCATTGTAGTCTCGGGAACGTTTGGCTTAGAAATGTTTAAGGCAGTGCGGCTACTCGGGGCGAACGCTACATTGGGTAAGCCTGTCAGGGTTGCAGAACTGCGCGATTGCATCCGCCGGATCTCAGCGAATTGAAGAACGTTATTTTTTACCCTCCGGGCGTATCCATCGAAAACGGGAGAACGTGGACCAAATCAGGAAATCTAGAGAATCGTAATGCGCTAGCGAACAATTCCCTACAGCCGGATCTCCCAGCTGTATAGCCCGTGGAACTCGCTGGGAGATCTGGCTTCTGGTTTCTTGATATCGGATTAGTCTCGTCCGACGCTTCGCTCCAAAACATACCAGCACGGAATAGGGCAGAGGTCCCACGACTGCGTGTGCTAGCCCTTCATTCGCACGATTTCCGCACCCAGCCAGCCCTGTTTATGTACCTGTCGAACGGTAAGCCGCCATACGGTCGTCAGCCTGACCGAGCTTCCGCTCCCAACTCGCCCAGAGCGGCGCGCAGTTCCCGCAACTTGGGCGGTTTGGCGAGAACGCGATCCACATGCGGAGGCATGTCTCCTTCGGCCACGAGTCGCTGGCCCCAGCCCGTTAGTAAAATGACCTTAGTCGAGGAATGCGCCGCTTTTACCGCGGCCGCCACTCTGCGTCCGTCGACGCGCGGCATTCCAAGATCGGTGAGCACAACGGCAAATTGTGCATCGCCTTGCGCAGCTTGAAAGGCATCGATACCCTCTTGCCCCCCATTCGCGGTAACAACGAAATGGCCATCGATTTCCAGGGCCTCACGGAGTGACTTCAATATCATCGGGTCGTCATCGACGACCAGAATCCGCAAGGGCGTTTGGACCGCAGACTCCTCCTTCGGCGGGGCGACTCCAGTTTGAACAGCGAGTGGGGGAAAACTCAGCCGCATCGTCGTACCGACGCCGGGTGAGCTCTCTATTTCGATCTCGGCGTTGTGACGCTGCATCACCCCGAACACCATTGCTAGACCGAGGCCGGTGCCGCGCTCCCCTTTTGTCGTAAAAAAGGGCTCCAAGCAACGCCGGCGTGTTTCTTCATCCATGCCCTGGCCCGTATCGGTAATCTCTAAATAGACCGCGGGGGTTAAGCGCACGTCCGCTGCTGAAGCTCGGGTTTGGAGTTTTAGGGTACCCCCTTCCGGCATGGCGTCCACGGCGTTGAAGATGAGGTTCACCAGGGCTTCGCGGACTTCACTTTCGATTCCTCCAATTTGTGGCAGATCCGGCGCCAATTCTGTCCGCATCTCAATGACGATACCCCGTTGCTGCGGCATGTCGCTCCAGCGGACACGGGTTAAGTCCAGTACCTGCTGAACCATAAGGTTCAGATCTACCGGCACTAGGCTCGCCTGCGGTTCACGGTGACGATAGAACTCCTGCATTCGCGCCAACGTGTGGGCGACATCCTCAAGCGCAATCTGCGCGGTTTTCAGATAGTCCCGGGTAGCAACGCTCAGATTCGGCTCCCGTTCCAGGAGCCAATCCGTGGAGAGTGCCATAGGGGAAAGAGCGTTGTTGACGTCATGCGCGATTCCGCTCGCCATCTGACCGAGCGCCCGCAAGCGTTCCTGTTGCATTACTGCCTGCTGCGTCTCCCGCAGATCCTCATAAGCACGCTGTAGAGCGGCGTGGGTTTCCGCCTGTTGTGCAGCCAATGCGACATGCTCGCTGAGTTGCCTCAAAAACTCGCAGTCCCCACTGCTGAAGGCGGCGGCCTCGCGGCGAGCGGATACCAGAACGCCAAATACCCGGCTTTCGAACAACAATGGCGACATCACTACAGAGCGAAGCCCACCGCCCGCTAGCCGGCGTGGAAAAGGAAAGTTAACCTGACTAATGTCCGCTTCGTAAACCAACTGGCCCCGCACGCACCGGGCCAAGCCATTTTGGTCGATACCGAAAGTGGCTTGCTCGGTCATGGCAAGTTGCATCGCCAAAGCCGCGCTGCGCACTCCAACGCAGGTCACGGTAAGCGACTCCGCCGTGCCGTCATAGATACAGACGCAACCGAAATCGATCGGCAGGCTATCCTCCAAACTCCGGACGACAACCTGGAGAATACTGTGCAGATCCTGGCGCTCGCCGATAGCCCGTGTGATGTGATCTAACAGACCCAAGCGCTCCAGTTGTGCCTGGAGTTTCTGGCGGGCGCGCTGTCGTTCCGTGATATCGCGTGCAATCTTCGAAGCTCCGATAATCTTGCCGTCAGCGTCCCGGAGGGGGGATACGGTGAGGGATACATGGATGGGAGTTCCATCCTTTCGGACGCGGACGGTCTCATAATGATCTATTCGTTCGCCGCGCTCGACTCGAGCGATGATTGCGGGCTCTTCATCGCGAGCATGAGGCGGAATCAAGAGATCAATGGGCTGGCCGATCATCTCACTGGCGGAGTAACCGAAAATCCTTTTCGCGCCCGCATTCCAGCTCACCACAATCCCTTCGAGAGTCTTGCCAATAATGGCGTCGTCGGAAGACTCCACGATCGACGCGAGCAACGCGCGAGATGCTTCCGCGCGCTTGCGCTCGGTAATATCTGTCAAGATGCCGCCCACGGCATGCGCCCTTCCGGTCGCATCGAAAATCGGAAACTTAATAGAGAGGTACGTTCGGAGGCGATCCTGAGCCTGCACGGGCTCTTCGGTTTCCACGGGTTGCCCGGACGCCGCCACACTCTGATCGATCGCGCGAAGAGCGTCCGCTCTTTCTCTTGGGACCATGTCATAGTCGGTTCGTTCGACCATCTGCGCCTGCGTAACACGGAATAGTTCTTCGTACTCGCGATTGACGAGCACATAGCGACCGGTTAGCTCCTTGACATAGATGACGGCAGTAGAGTTGTTGATGACTGCCTGGAGCAGTTGCTGACTATCGCGCATCGCTTGTTCACTGTCCCGTAATGTCTCAATGAGCTTTTGCCTACGCTGAGTTCCTCGCCTGATGGCAAGGGTGGCTGAGATGAGCAGCCCAAAAATCATCACGCTTCCGGCAAAGCTCACGATTCGCGTGCGGTTGGTAGTTGATTGAGCGTCCTCGGTTCGTTGAACCAAGCGGTTCTGTAGTAGTGTCTCGATCTCCGTGCATACTTGCCGGATTTGGTCCATCACCAGTTTGCCGCGGTCGCTCAGAACCAACGCCAGAGCGGCTTCGGGACCCTCTGAACGCCGAAGGTCAATTGTCTTCTGGAGCTCGTCGAGCTTCTCTCGAACGAGGGGCTTCACGCTTTCCACCCGTGTGGCGAGTTCCGGTTGGTTTGCCGTGAGGCCTGTCAGGCCGCTGAGAAGCTGTGGCGTTTCCGATAAAGCACGATCGTAGGGATCAAGGTAGGATTCGCGCCCTGTCAACAAAAATCCTCGTTGTCCCGTCTCAGCATCTTTGAGAGTGGACAGGAGCGATGTCGTGGCAAGCGCGACTTGCCGGCCCGTGTCCAATTGCGCGTTGACGCGACGAACGGCAAGGGAATCACGATAGGAGAGAATCGCGATGACCACCACGGCCAGGGCGGCAACGCCCAAGCTGAAAATTTCAGTAGTCTGCGGAATTACGCGGGTTGAATTTTTCGCGGTCAATTCCATCGGAATGCTCCCCGAAGTGTCAGAGCATATTCTCGAAACGACGAAAGCACCAAATGAGCAAGTTGCATGGTTGTTCCGCTAGACCGAAGAAAGTGTCGGGGCCCGCCAGGGAAGCGGGGTCGGATGCCACGCGCACTTCGGGTCCCCGACAAACGAACAGATGGGCAGCTCACAGGCTCCTTACTACTCTAATCCGTTCAGTCGCCCAATGCTACCGCGATCGAAAGATATCGTAATGTGGTCTGGTCATTATCGATTTGCCCATCCAAAGCCTCCAATAGTCTGCCCCGGGATTGCATGCGGCGAACGGTTTCTGCGCGCATTTGTCGAAGCGCCACCCTACTTGCTCGCACCCCCGCTCACCAGCTTGTGGAACGCGACGGCCCGAACATGTCTGCGGCACTCGCGGTTCCTGACGCCTGCGCGCGGACAAAGCGATGCGTTTGGCGGTGGGAGTGATGTCCGCTGGACTCCTCCTAGTGATGGTTCTCATACCTGGCACCTCGTGAGGCAGCCGCGATCGGCGCCCTAGCCAAACGGCGCGGAAGGACGCGAACGCACAGCATCGGCAACATTTCGGCGCTTGTGTACTGGGCGGCGCTGGCGCCGGGCTCGGTGGGACTCTACCAGGACCGTTAACGCACATTATCGGCCACCACTCCGGCGCTCGACTCGGGCATGGCTAACTTGAGATACGTGAACTCGGCGAAGTATCGCGGCAACCTGCTATAGAGTCTGTTTGAGTCTGTCCAGGAGGTTCTTGGTCGTGTCGCTATTCGCACGATCCGGAGATTTGGGATCTACTTCGGGCAAAGCTGCAATCTCCGCCCTCCATGGTGCCGCCTTCTTTCCCAATGCATCGATCGCGTTGAGGGCGTGGATAGCCACGTAGGCTCCGACTTCGCGACAGTTCGCGTATTTGATCAATAGCGGAACCATCTGCTCGATATCCGTTTCCTCACCATGCAGCCCGAGAGCCTCCGCGGCGGCGATACACACGTGCGGAGAGGAATCCCTTAGGCTCGTTTGCAACGCCGTCCGCACCTTCTTCACTTCGTCCCGGCCCCGCATCAGCACGCCCATGACACCCCAGTAACGGACGCCACTGTCGGTGTCCTTGATCGCTTTTTCCAGTTGATTGGTTACCCCCGGCTGCATCGAACTCGCCAGATCCGCAGCGGCTAAGATCCGTTCGAGGGGGTATCGTTTCGGATTGTGGCCCATTTCGTACGGCGTGGAATTCCCGGCACGGGCGTGTATTTCGCCTTCGGGAAGTAAGCCGATGTCCCTCACGTCCAATTCATGCTCGTGGTGAGCCTTCCGAAAGCGCTCCAGTGCCGCCTTGTGCAGCGCGGACGAGGCGAGGTTGTTCACTTCGTCCGGATCGGCCTGCAGATCGTATAGTTCCTCGGGAGGTTTCGCCTCCCAAAAGAAGGTCTGCGGCGGTTTCAGCTTACCCTCTTTGTAGAGCCGCTCCCAGACCGGCGTGGTGGGCAAGTTCCACATATAGGTGACATGCTGGCCGTAAATCTTGTGGGGATTGTAATTCCGAACGTAGACATACTGCTTGTCCCGTACGGAACGCATCAGATCGTAACGTTCGTCCATGCGGCCGCGAAATCCGTAGATGTAACGACGAGGAGCCCGTTGGAGAGGCCCGGCGAACGCCTGCCCATGATAGAAGTCCGGCGGTTTGATCCCGGCCAAGCTCAGCATCGTAGGCGCGAGATCTATGGTTCCGAGCAGCCGGTCGCTCCGGCCGCCGGCAACGTAATCCTTCGGCGCCAGGTGTTTATACTTATCGGGAAAAACCACAATCATGGGCACGTGCAGGCCGGAATCGTATGGAAAGCGCTTATAGCGGGGCATCCCGCAACCGTGATCGCTTGTAACCACGATGATGGTGTCCTCCATCAAGCCGTCCTGTGCTAATTCGTTAAGACGCGCCTCGTGCTGCGTGTCTTCGGCGGAGAGAAGGTCATGGTACTGAGCCCAGTCCTTGCGCACCTCCGGCACGTCAGGTAGAAATGCGGGAAAGCGAGCCTTCGCCGGATCGTGAAGGAAGTTTTTATTGGTGGCGCTCCCAAAGAGCCGGCTCTCGTGAGTCGTCATGTTGTTGAAGACCGCGAAAAAGGGCTGACCGGCTTTTCGGTTGCGCCAGTGGCCGTTAGACGGGCGGCCGTACCCACCCGGGGCTTCACCAATTCCACCTGCAGAAAAATCCCACGTACCATCCGGCTTTTCCAGGTTGTAATCTTCCTTGCCGTTATTGGTGCAATAGTAACCGGCGTCACGGAGATAGCCGGGAAACATCTTCCAACCCGCGGGCATGCGGGTCATAGAGCGCATGTGCTCGGCACCAGTAGATGTGGGGCACACGCCAGTAATGATCGCGGTACGCGCAGGTGCGCAGACCGGAGCGCTCGCCCAGGTATTGCCGAAAACGCACCCTTGTCTGGGCAATTATTTACATGACTGACCAAAAAGTGATATGCTCGGACCTTACCGCAAGGGAGCTTTGGGCGTTCATGAACCAATCTGACGATCCAGAATTGCAGGGGGCTGTCATTACTTGCTACCTCGATGAAAGCGGAGGCGCGGATGCCGATCCAGTGGCAGTCTTGGGCGGTTTGTTGCTCAGCGGTAACGGAGCCACGGTCCTGACCGATAAATGGAATAGTATCCTCGCAGAGCACAGGATCAAGCCGCCGCTTCACATGAAAGAGTTTTCCGGTGGGGATATGGGGAACTACCCTTCGGAGTTCTGCAAACTCCTTTTCCGAGACCTCGTTTCCCTTGTCAATGAATGTAAGATCATCAGCATCGCGGATCGATTGACTCCGGCAAACTTCAATAAGCACTTCTCGTATCTGTTCAGCAACAGGCAGTTGATGAGTATCTACGGCATGAGTTTCTTTCACGTCGTAATGATGAACCACGACAACGCCCGCCACAACGGATACGAAAAGAGGATTCCATACTTGCTTGATCGTGGAAACGCTTTCCGTCATCACGTTGAGCAGTCCCACAACATAGCGATGGACATGCAGGAGGGCGGAAATTTTCTGCATGTTGGCCCCATCGCCTTTGACAGCGACACCAACAATGCTCCCTTGCAGGCATCGGACATGATCGCATGGAGTGTACGGAGAAAAGACAGCGAGGGACTGATTGGAAAGTTTGAGCCTCTTTCCGGTCTGTTTAATCAGGACCACCGTGAGGACGAATTGACCGATGAGGGCATGGCTGAAATGGAATCTGGCTTCAACGCCATCGTGCTACGCGCTAAAATGAAGCCATGAAGACGGACACGACAGCGATGATCGAAGGCCCGGAAGCGTTCGAGCGGTTCCGCGAAGCGGCGAAGAAAATGCTATCAGTGCCTAAGAGCGCGGTCCCGAATCCGTTCAAGAAGTTCAAGCCGAAGAAGAAGTCAGCGCCGCGCACTTCCCTTGTAAAGCAATCCTAGCGCCGAAACCAAATACCAGCGCACGGTGCGGTCAGCCCATCCATTGTCTTGGGCCACCGCTTGGAATCTGGCTGTCGGATCTACCAATAAGCTGTTTCAGTAAATAGCCAGATACTCCTTCTGTTAGGCTAAAACATTCCCCGCTCTGGGTATATGTCACAATCAAGTCCCCTTGCATTGTGACGGACAGATATTCGACCCCATCAGGCACAAGCCCGAATCCATTGTCCGAGTGCGAATAAGACAACCTTAGCTTTTTGGCGTCCGTGAGTAGTCTCACGTCTATACATGCAAGACGGGAGCCATTGCGCTCAAGCTGTATCGACGGGGCCGTAGTAATTTTGGTCCGAATGTTCTTGCCCAACTGGGCGGCATCGGCTTGGATCTGGCCGACTAACGCGGACCACCACTCAGGCGCAAGTTCGCGATACTTTCGCTCTTCGTACATGGCTAATTCCGCATCCACGGCGTTTGCCTTGGCTGCTAACCTCTCTGATTCCTTTAACTCTTCAACCCAACTACTCATGGCAACATTTTAACGCTTTCCCCGCTTCTGTCGCGCTCGCTCCTTCTCAGTTAGCGAGTCGCGTTTCCAACTCCAGGCCCTTGCCGGTCAACTGATCCCAGGTGATGCGTTTCCCAACAATCTGGGACGCGGCAAGCTTGAAGCGGTCGAAATCATCCATGCCCTTCCGATTGTTGTAGCGGAAGGTTTGCTCATCGAGATAGCGGTACAGGTGGTACGGCTCCACGCTCACATAGGTACCGCTGATCCCACGCTTGAGCAGGCTCCAGAAATTCTCAAGGCCGTTGGTGTGTACGTTGCCGTCCACGTACGCTACGGCGTGGTCGATGACTTGGTGGGCGTATTCCCCGGCCAGACCATCGTACGATTTCAGCGCGTCACTGTAGAGCGCGGAGCCAGCTTCCACGTGGTTCCTGACTTCGGCTTGCAGAGATTTCTTCTTGCGGTTCGGAACAACCTTGGTTCGGACCTTGCCGCCGCGCTCCAGAATGCCCATGACCGGAACCTTGTCGTGTCCCCCGGTGCCAGTGATGCGGCGCTCGCGTTTCGACACGTGCATGTTGCGAGCCTTGCCACCAATGAAGGTTTCGTCGATTTCAACGTGACCGGAAAGCTTCTCGAAAGAACCCTGGTGGAGTGCGAACCGGATACGATGATCCAAGAACCAAGCGGACTTCTGAGTGATTCCGAGATCGCGGGCGACTTCGCAGGAAGAAACGCCGTTCTTGCAATTCACGATCAGCCACAGCGCGGTAAGCCACTTGTCGATTCCCAGCGGGGAATCTTCCATGATGGTTCCGGTCTTCAAGGTGAACTTAGGGCGAGCGTGACCGCCGTAGCACTTCCACTGCTTTGCGTTCGCCAGGAAAGTAACCTTCTCGGAATTGCAGGTAGGGCACTTCACCTTCCCATCCGGCCAGCGCAGGGACACCAAGAATTCCTTGCAGTTGTCGAAGTCGGCGAAGTAGATGATCGCTTCTTGCAGGCTCTTGGGTGCTTCCATGTAATGATTATGCACCTTCAAGCACGGTCAGTCAAGTAAATAATTGCCCTTGTCTGGCCAAGCGATCGAAGTTGGGTGTCGTCGAGTAGTCGTCGCCGAAGCAGTGTAGATGGGGCCCGATGTCCTCCCAGGTCAGCCAGAGAAGATTAGGCCGGGAAGTCTCGACGGCGCGGACAAGCGGTGCAGCTACCGCGGCACTTGCGCCTTGAAGAAAAGTACGGCGGCTTGGCATCGACATGAACTAGGGCGTTCCCTTCTACCTGCTCAGCAGCCGAGACGGCGGTTGAGATTCGAACTCTGGTAAAGCTTACCAAATCAGGTGCCCGCCACGGACCTTCCAGCTTGGCGGCCATCTCGACCGAATTGAGGTGCGTCATTATCGGCAACTGTTCGCTCCGCGCACTGGTCCGAGGGCGGCCGGATAGTGTTTGGGTCGCTCGAAAACGATAGCTCACTTCCACTCGTCAAGGCGAAGGAAACGGGCCTAGTCTGACGTGAAGTAATCTGGCAGGTCCTTCTTAGGTCTCCCGCAGAATGCCGACTACAGCGCGGCGGCCGGCGGCGTTCAAGCTGTCATATTTGCGCCGCTCACCTTTCCGGAGAGCACCGCCCAGCGCTGATAGTGGCGTCGCTCGCTCGAGGGGAAGAGCATCGAAGGCGTCGGAGTAGATCAGGTAGCTGCAGGGATAGCGGCCGCATAAATAGGCTGTAACCTATGCGTTGCACCGTCATCTAACGGGGCGGGCGGGGAGGTGCCCAGGGAGTTTCCGGGGTTAGGAGTGTCATCGCCCTTCCCTATCGCTTTCGTTCGAACTTCCCGCTCACTTTGCTTCGATAGTTGGCCGATGCGATCAGAATGACCGCCAACGTGTTAGGCCGCAGGGGCGTTGATGGTTGCGATTGGCCGTCTTTGCCCCGCCTACACCAACAGAATGCTGCTCCAACCCCAGGGAGGATCCGACTCGCAAGAAGGTTCCGCGCTGCGGCTAGGAAAGTTGTAACGGCGGCCGGGGCTCCTGCACGAGCGAATCTACTGGACTGGTGGACTGGCAAGTTGCCTAGGGGAAAGAAGCGACCCTACATCGAAGGGCTTATTCAGCTACTCCATCGAAGCCGGCTTGAGCGGCACCAAGGGCACGTCCACCACCGCATACGGAGGAACCACGATCGCACAAAACAACCTGGTGCCCCGTCCTTCGCCTCCGGCTTAAGGCCCACGCAGCTAAACGGCGTCAGCGTGCAGCCGGTCGCTCCGGCCGCTGGCAACGTAATCCTTCGGTGCCAGGTGTAACGATCTGGGTTGATTCGCACATCGGAAAACCAGGCGAAGGCGGTGGGTGTTGAATAGTTTCAGTGGAATTCATCGAATCGTATTGCTCGGAGCCACGCTTAGGATGCCATCCGCGCTACTGTGCGAGTCCCTTGGTTAAATAGCGGTACGAGATTCAACTCTTCGTTTTCCAAGGGTGCGCCGGGCCCGATGGCGGTCTCGATTGAAACGCCGAGGTTCACCTGACCATCTTCGACCTCCCGGAAATATCGGATTTCTCCGGCAAGTTCGGTCTTCTGGTAAACGAGAGTCACGCGCGTTCCTGATGGTACGGCAATCGGCGAACTGACTCGGAGACCGGAGGTCGATACGTCGAGGATGGTGACGAGAAACAGCCCCGGCTTCCCGAACTGCCGCATGATCGCGGTTGCCTCGATCTGATAGCGCTGGCTTGCTCGCTGGTACATACTCTGTTAAATCACCGTCCAGTCCCGACTTGCGCGGCATTGTTTAGTTCGTTGT
>DASYET010000008.1:0-223481 GCA_036498815.1 Bryobacteraceae bacterium
TTGCGGGGTGGATTTTGAGCGGGAGCGAAGCATTCGCCGCTCTCTCAGGGCGAGTGGAGCCCCTTGCGGATTCTGCGCCTTGAATCGATCGCATCGTTTGAGATCCTGCGGAAGCGCCATGACCCGCTTCAATCATGGCTACCTCGATGCGTCGGGGCGCCTGGGAGATCAGTTCCGTTGTCAGCGGTTTGCCAGGCCAGCCGCGGGCGTTTCGGAAGTCAATCCAGTTTCGGAGGTCTGCCTCGGCGAGCAGTACCTGCCCGTGCTGGCATTTGGCGGCAATTGGCAGGCCGAGATTGTCCGCTCGAAGGACTTTCCTGAAAGGTCCGCCATGCTCGCGGTCTGCGCTTTTGTGATCTGTCTGTTCGACATGTCCGAACCTGATTATGCGAAAGCTTGGATTGTCACTAAAAGTAACGTCTACGGCGGACTAACCCATCGCGAGTGAATGAGTTACGTCGAGGGTAAAACGCAACTCAAGCTCTCGAGATCCACGATTTCACAGCCGCCCTGTAGGCTGGTTGTCTTAATCGCTTCAGGCCAGGTGAGAGCCCTCCACTTGGCGTTCAGTGGCCGAACCGCCTTCCCAAGATCGTCGCAAATGTCAGCGTACGTGTACCGATCTTTCCGCAATTGCCGGATGCGGCTCTTGACCTTCATCAGGGATTCATCTGAACTGGCTTTCTTTCCGGCGCTTCCGCTGGCCACCGCTCGCCTTTCCGGCCGTTTCTCTACTGGATGATCCAATGGGTGCTTCGCCACTAATGAGAGCAGGTCGGCTGGTGAAGGGGCAAGGGGCCCACTCCCGCCGTGTAAGTGCGAGCGCGCAGGCATCAATGGCAGATTGCGCTGAGTGGTTGGCCTCAGGGTATTGCAGCGACGATTCCAGACGCTGTCTCAAACGTACTCCGGTTAGATTGCTACAATAGCGGTCACTCAATCCTAAGGAGTCTCTAACCTTGGACCGTCGAACCAGTCTCCTCCTGGCCGTCGCGATTCTAGCGCTGCCAGCCATCTCCCTCGCCCAACCGGGCGTGATCTCAACCTTTGTAGGCTCCGGTTCCGGAAACTATGCCGGTGACGGTGGATCGGCTCTCAAGGCCGGTGTGCCCGGGCCCACCGGACTGGCCATGGACGCTTCCGCGAATTTGTACATCATGCTGACGTCAAGCGGACGCATACGCAAAGTTACCCCCGCCGGCGTCATCACTACCTACGCCGGGAACGGCAGCTTCGGCTTTAGTGGCGACGGAGGCCAGGCCGCCAACGCGTCGCTGTTCCCCGGAAATGGGATCGCCGTGGATGGCAGCGGGAATCTGTACATCGCGGATCTCTACAACAATCGCGTCCGCAAGGTTGATCCGTCAGGCATCATCACCACAGTGGCCGGAACCGGAGCGGCTGATACTATCGGGCAGGGCGGCTTTTCCGGTGACAACGGCCTTGCCACCGCCGCCCAGCTTAATCTTCCCAATGCCGTCGCCGTGGATGCCGCAGGCAATCTCTATATAGCCGACTCCTCGAACTATCGCATCCGCAAGGTGGACAAGAACACCCACATCATCACGACTGTCGTCGGCAACGGGAACACCCTCCCCAACAACGGCAATCCAAACGACGGAAGTCTGGCCACCAAGGTCGCCATCAACCAGCCCTCAGCCCTGACTATTGATCCTGCGGGGACCATTTACTTCACTGCCGGCGCGCGGGTCCAGAAAGTCGACACCGCCGGTGTGATCCATACCGTTGCCGGCAACGGCCAGGCTGGCGATACCGGCGATAACGGGCTCGCGGTGAACGCGCAAGTCAAGATGGTCCAGGGACTGGCAGCCGATGGCGCGGGAAACGTCTACATCGCGGAGAGCACCTATCGGGTGCGGCGTGTCGATGCATCGGGGATCATCACCACGGTCGCCGGCAACGGAACGCGCGGGTATACGGGAGACGGCGGACCAGCGATCTCGGCTCAATTTCAAAATCCCCAGGACGTCGTGGTGGACAGCTTTGGCGATTTTTATGTTTCCGACGCTAGCGCCAACGTGATCCGCAAAGTGAACGCTCTGGTTGCCAATACGGCTCCCACGATTTCCCTGGTCTCGAACGCATTTGGAGGATCGCAAACCCTCGCTCCCAATACCTGGGTACAAGTGAAGGGGATCAACCTCGCGCCCGCGGGGGACGCCCGCATCTGGGGCGGCTCAGACTTTGCGAACAACCAGCTCCCAACCCAGTTAGATGGCGTAAGCGTCACCATCAACGGGAAGTCGGCCTTCATTTACTACATCAGCCCCACCCAGGTGAATATCCTCACGCCTCCGGATGCGATCTCCGGCGCAGTACCGGTGCAACTGACCATCGGCGGGGTGAAAAGTAACGTGGTCAACAATCAGGCCCTCGCGCTCTCTCCGGCGTTCTTTACCTTCGACGCTACTCACGTCACCGCCACCCACGCCGATGGATCGCTGATTGGACCGACGACGCTGTATCCTGGCTACAGCACGCCCGCCAAGCCGGGCGAGACCATCATCGTCTACGGCAATGGATTTGGGACCACAACGGTCCCCCTGGTCAGCGGCGGCGTAAGTCAGTCCGGGACGTTGACCGGGTCTCTCGTAGTTGGGATTGGCGGATACCCCGCTCAGGTTCCGTTTGCCGGCTTGGTTGCGCCCGGCGAATTTCAATTCAACATTGTGGTTCCTTCGTCGGTGCCGGACGGAGATATTGACATCAAAGCATCCTACGATGGCGCCCTGAGTCAGAACTCAGCGACACTCGCCGTTCAGCATTGATGAGGCTGATCCAAACGGGGCTGGGCCCCATTTAAGAACGGGTCGGATTTGGCCCTAAATTTGTCGCCATCCGCTAGGCGGATACAAAAAAGACAGTGAGCATGTCGCCCTCACCCTTCCCTATGGTGCCGGACAGGCCGCCGGCTTGACTCGCGCGTCTTACTGGTAAGTCGAAGATACGCCATAGGAGATCGTCGCCTGCGCCGTGGCCTGATCGAGACCGCTGGCGGAGAACGGAATGGAAATGGCATTCTGCACGTTTACACCTCCGCTGCCGGCTGGCAAGCCGAGCAGAATATAAGAGGGCACCGTAAACTGGCCGGCCTGGGCGTCTGCCCGGCACGTGAAGCCCGCGGTCGTTCCCACCGGGATCACGTTCGAGGTGACGGTTCCGGTGATGAAGAGGTTGGTGCCGGGATTGCCTCCGGTCCAGGTAACCGAAAGTCCCTGCGTCTTGACGATCGTGTCCGCCACGCTGGGATTGGTCCAGACGAAGAGCGGGTTCGCAAGGGTCAGGGTCACGTTAAACGAACCTACGTCCGCGCCTCCGGAGCCCTTGAACGTGAACGCTCCGCCCGACGAAGGAATCACGCCGGCGGCGAGGGCCGCCGAAAATGCGCCCTTGATACCGAGCTGCCCACCCAGGGCCGTCGAAAACCCCGCGGGCCCTGTAAGGTTGATCGCGCCTGGGTCCAGACCCGTGAGCGTGAGCGATCCGCCCGCCGTAACTGGCCCCACCACACATCCGCCCTGGGAAACCATCTGACCGGTAGCGGCGGCAAGCAGTCCGCTGTACTTCTGAAAGGACGCGTTCGCGCTGTTGGACTGAGTCTTCGTGCCCTTCGCGTCGGTAGAGTTCGTTTGAACCAGGGATACCAGCCCGGTCTTAAGCGTATCCTGTGTCGAACTCAGGATTTGGCTGCCCGTATACCCGCTCAACGGTTCGACGCAGGCTCCCGCGCTGCTATTAACCGGGAGATTCACGACATTGCTGATGATGCTTCCGGTCACCGCCACTAAGGGGATATAACAACCATTCGGAACCGAGCTCGGGATGTTGAAAATGATCAGATCCACGCCCGGGTAGCCCGACGAACCTTGATACAGCAGCGGCACCAGAACCCCACCGAAGTAAACCTGCAAGGGAGTGTTGATGCTGTGCGGCGTCAGCGTGTACGTGGTATCGCTATCGGCGGGATCGGCGCCGAGCCCCGTGCCCCACAGCACGATTGTCTCGCCCGGAACGCCGGCGTTGGTGAACGTGAGCAACGCCCCGGTAGTGTTGTCGGTGGCGATGCCGATATTTACATTCGAATTGAAGGTCCCCAGTTGGCTGAAGGAGCCGAACCCCACTGCGCTTGCCAACACCAGGATCGTTGCCGGAGCGCTGGTGGCCCCGCGATAGGTTACCGTAAGGGTCCCCGTCCCGGTCGGCGTGGCTGCGGGCAGGACCGCCGCGAGTTGGCACGGACTGGTGTAGTACAGCGCGGGGTGTGTGGTCACGCCGTTCACGACCACAGTGAGACTGGCTCCGTTTAGCGTCAAGGGAATTCCGGGCGCCGCGCTGGACTGGAGAACGGGAACGCCCGCGTCCGCGAGACCCGTGCCTTTCACCACGAACAGACTGCTGGGCGCGACGCCGTAGTTCGGGAAGCCCACGGGAATCGAGCTGTAGTTATTCAAAATCGAGGTCACTGTAGGCGAGCCACCCGCGGGGCAGGCGCTGGCGGTCACTCCAAAGGTGGTGAATTCGACCGTCATGACGCCGCCGCTATTTGTGATCACCAGCACCTTGGCGTAATGGCCGCCATTCGTGTGTACGCCAAATACGTCCCCCGTTCTGAAGGCGGGAGAGCTGGGCTGAATCGCGGACGGAGAATAGCCCGGAAGCAGTTGGATGAGGATCGATGAGATCGTGCCGAAATTAGAGGTAGTCCAGCCGCCGGTGTAGAAGGCTGCGGTGGCTTTGCCCTGCGGCGTCATGGTGGTCCCGCTCCACAGGATGTCTCCTCCGGAGCCTGAGGCCGTCACGCCAGTTTCAAGATTTAAGGACGTGTTGGCTTGAAGAGTCGTCGTCTGGGTCAGGTCAGCAAGAGCCACGAGGGGGAAACCCAACGCGACAAGAGCCCAGGCAATAGTCCGCGGTGATCCGTGTTGATTCATGAGGCGAAACTCCGATCGTCCTCCATTATAGTGAGGCGTTGGAATTCCATAGACGGCAGGGTTGCAGACCGGACTAAGAGTGTCTCGCGCCAGCCCGTGCAATCCCCCAAAAGATCTGAGAGCATCCGTCAAGACGAGGCACGATAACGCACATTATCGGCAACTTCCCAAAACCCCGTTTTACGCCAATGTACGAGTCGCCGACAATCCAGACGGAAGCGGGCGTAACTTCCCACAACCCGAATTCGGGGACTCACCTTGATCTGCCCGTGCCTCGGGCACTACTCTCCACTTCTTCTGTTCGCACGTTTATCGCGACCCAGCCGGGGTAGCCAGGTTGCTCGTAGCTGCCCAAGGCATTCGGTAACCGTCGCCGCCATCTCTTTGCCGCGCGTAGACGAAATCGCCAGCTGGCGCGTGCAGAAACGTGTTTAAGAAACCGACCGCCTATCGCTTCGGAGGCGTAATGAAACCGCCACCGCCGATCGGATCATCCTCCGTCCCTTTCGATGTCATGGCAGGAGGTGTCACTGCCGTCCCCAGCGCCGCTGTGATGATTTGAAAGTGCAACTCGTGCAATCCGCTCGACGCCCTTCGTTCAACCCAAACCTCCCCCTGTGCCCCGCTCGACGACCGGTATCCCTTGCTGCGGGGAAACTCCGATCCGAACGCAGCGGCGTCCAATCGCGCGGCAGCGATTGGGAGTCGTCCGTCAATTCCGCATAGGCGGCGTTGACGCTGTCCAGATCTTTTTTGTCGTAAAGCAAGCAGGAGAACGTAGTCTGCGTGTCGCCTGGCACTACCCAGCATCCCTGCGCGGACGTCGGCTTCGTATCGGAGTCCCACATGCGAAGTCCCGCTTGCACTTGCGGCTGGCTGTGTACAGCGGGGACAGCAACTCCCAGGGCAGCACGTCAGGCATTCTCCAGCAGACGGTGAACCCGGCGGTCTCGTCTATCACGCTCTCCGTGAATCCGCGACGTCCACATTCGGCCAGACCGTCACATTGACCGCGACGGTAACGCCATCGAGCGCTACCGGGACCGTGCAATTCCTGGATGGGGCGACGGTATTGGGGTCGGCGACTCTCAGTGGAGGGCAGGCTCAATTCATCACGACGGGCTTACCGATGGGGACCAACTCGTCACAGCGGTTTACAGCGGCGATTCTAACGACGCCACAAGCCACGTCGAGCGCTGTACCGCAAACGGTGAACAAGGCCGCGTCCACGACCGCGGTTTCGGCCAGCCCTTCGACGTCGACCATCGGTCAGATGGTTACGCTGACCGCGACGGTTTCGCCGTCCACCGCGACAGGCTCCCTCCAGTTTTTCAACGGGAGCACAGCGCTGGGCACGGCTGGCGTGACGAACGGACAAGCTCAAATCGCGATCTCGACACTGCCGGTGGGAACCAACTCTCTTACGGCGGCGTACAGCGGCGACGCGAACTACAATGCGAGTTCCTCCAGAGCCCTTCCGCAGACGGTGAACAAGTACGCCACAAGTACGTCGCTCGCCGCCGGTTCGTCGTCACCTTCTCATCTGAATCAAACCGTGACGTTCACGGCGGCCGTCACGCCGAACATCGCTACAGGCACCGTGCAGTTCACCGACGGCGGCACGGCTATCGGCACGGCGACCATCAGCAACGGCGTCGCCGGGTTTTCGATTTCGACTCTGACGCAAGGCAACCACCAAATACGGGCGATATATTCGGGGGACGGCGACTTCAACTTGGGCCAGTCGAGCCAGCAAACCTATCGCGTTAACCCGTAGGCTCGCACAGGGCCGCCGGTGGCCTTTTGAACAGTGAATCGCAGTTCGGATCTTCCGGTAGAGTTGAGCTTGGCTCTTCGCCCGCCTCGGGATGCCCTGGCGGGCGTTTCTCGCTTCAGGTTTCCAGAGTTGCGCTCGCCGCGATTGTCTGCAACTCGCTGAGGATAGCCTAACCGACTGCGCTTGCCGTTCTCCTGTAAATCCGCCTGGACCCGAGGGAGTTAAGCAAAAGTCAGAGAAGCTTATCGGGTGTAATCGGCAGGTCGCGAACCCGTTTTCCCGTGGCGTGATAGACGGCGTTGGCGATGGCCGCAGCGGCGCCCGTAATTCCAATCTCACCGATTCCTTTGGCGCCGATCGGGCTCACGAGCCGGTCATCCTCCTCGATCCAGAGGACGTCGATGGATCCTACATCGGCGTTGGTGGGGACGTGATATTCCGCAAGATTGTTGTTCACGATCCGGCCAAGGCGTTCGTCGTAGACGGTGTTCTCATGCAGGGCGAAGCCGATGCCCCAAATCATTCCACCGATAAACTGGCTTCGGGCGGTTTTCGAGTTGAGAATGACTCCTGCGCCGAAAGCGCCTACCATGCGCGCGACGGAGACTTGCCCCAAATCCGCGTCCACGCGGACCTCCGCGAATTGAGCTCCGAATGAGTACATTGAGTATTGCTTCTGTTCCTCGCCGGGCTTCTCCGAGGATTGAGCTTCGATGTACGGCTGTCCCGTCTGCATGACGAATTCCTGAATCGGCTGATTGCGACCCGATCCGCGCAGGGCGATCGTGCCATTCGCTAGCACGACGTCGTCCAGCGTGGCGGAGGAGGAAGTGGCCTGTGCGAGATCGAAGAGGCGCTGGCGGAGGGCACGAGCGGCGCCGAAAACGGCTGAGCCCGTGGTCGCCGCGGTTTGCGAGCCTCCGGATACTGGCGTTTCCGGATAACGTGTGTCGCCCAATCGGAACGTCACCGCGGAGACCGGGACGCCCAAGGCGTCAGCGGCGATCTGCGACATGATGGTGTAGGTTCCGCCGCCTAATTCCTGCGAGCCGGCTTCGACCACAATTGTGCCGTCCGCGTTGAGCCGCGCGCGCGCCGACGCAGGGCTTCGACGCGCCGGATATACGGACGTGGCCATGCCCCAACCGATCAGCGAGTGCCCGTCGTGCTGAGAACGCGGCTCCGGGTTGCGCTGAGACCAGCCGAAGTGTTCCGCGCCGCGAAGATAACAGGCACGCAAGGATTTGGTGGACCACGGAAGGTTCTTATCTTCATCGCGGTCCGCGTAGTTTTTCAGCCTGAATTCGAGCGGGTCCATTTTCAGACGTACGGCGAGTTCGTCCATCGCCACTTCGAGTGCGAAGGTTCCGGGCGCTTCCCCAGGAGCTCGAGTGTAGGAGGGAGTGCCAATGTCCGATCGAACTAGGGTTTGGGTTGTGGTATTGTTCGGCACCGAATAGAGCATCCGTGTGGGAAAAGTCGCGGTCTCGGTGAATTCGTCGAAGGTCGAGGTGTGAGTGATGGTCTGATTGCGCGCGGCCACCAATCGGCCATCGGACTCGGCTGCCAAGGCGATGGTTTGTTGGGTCGCGGAACGGAAGCCGACCGGTCCGAAGGTTTGCGGACGGCGCAGCACCAGCTTGACGGGGCGGTTCACGTGGCGGGCCGCCATCGCGCACAGCAGAGTATGCGACCAACTGGGGCCCTTGCTGCCGAATCCACCGCCGACAAAGAGGGAGACGACTCGAACTTTCTCCACGTCGAGCCCCAGCAGATTGGCGACGCGCTTGCGGTCTCCGAAAATGCCTTGGGAGGTGTCGTACAGAGTCAATTCGTCCGGACCGTTCCAGACGGCAATTGTGGCGTGCGGCTCCATGGGCGAATGAGTTTGGAATGCCGTGGAGTAGATCTCTTCCATCCGGACGGGCGCACTGGAGAAGGCAGGTTCGAACTCGCCGCGATGGCTCTCTCCGGGGTCGCCGGCTCCACCGGCCTTTTTCGGAATATAAGAATCCTTGAGGCCCTGATCGATGCGGATGTGCGGCGTTTCTTCTCTATATTCCGCGGAGATCAGGTGGGCCGCTTCCGCTGCCGCTTCGAAGGTCTCCGCGACAGCGACCGCAATTGGCTGGTTCCCGTAAAGGACCCGATCGTCCTGGAGCAGTTGCAAGACACGATCGGCGGGAGCGCCTTCCGCGACTTTTGTAGGATCCTTGGCGAGCGGGAGCTTATCGCGATGGGTCAGGATGGCAATCACGCCGGGCACGCGCTCCGCCGCACCGGTATCGAGGGACGCCATGCGACCCCTGGCAATGGCGCTGGTAGCGAGCACGGCATGCGCCAGGTTGGGAACCATGTGGTCCGCCGTGTAAGTTGCCTTCCCGGTGACTTTCAGCCGTCCATCCACGCGAACGACCGGCTGGCCGATGGAGGTGGGCATACGTTCTCCTTCTCAAGGCTCGACTCAGTTGAGCTCCGCAGCAGTTGTCAGAGCTCGGACGATTCCGCGGCGGGCGAGTTCTACTTTGAATCCGTTGAACCGCAGCGGCTTCGCGTCCTGCATCAGGATGTCGGCTGCCTTTCTGTAGGTTGCCTCGGTGGGTTCGCCGCCGGTCAAGACCTGCTCCGCTTCCAGACTTCGCCACGGCATTGGCGCGACTCCGCCGAGGGCAACCCGAGCAGAGCGAATTCGCTTTCGGTCATCAAGCTCGACAATGGCGGCCACGGAGACAAGCGCGAAGGCGAACGAATTGCGATCGCGCACCTTCAGGTAGTGAGCAGTTCCGCCAGGGGGCGCCGGAAGGTCGACCGATGTGATCAGCTCTTCGGCTTTCAGCGATGTTTCGATATGCGGGGTGTTTCCAGGCATGCGATAAAAATCCGCGATGGGAATGGATCGCTCCTCGTTCGCGTCCTTGACCTGCACGGTGGCGCCGAGAGCCGTGAGGGCAACGGCCATGTCGCTGGGATGCGTCGCGATGCAATGATCACTTCCTCCCAGGACCGAATGAATGCGGTTGTTTCCCGTCAGAGCCGCGCAACCCGAGCCGGGATTCCGCTTGTTGCATTCGCGATAACTCGGATCGTAGAAGTAATAACAGCGCGTGCGCTGAAGAAGATTGCCCGCGACGGTGGCCATGTTGCGAATCTGGGGCGAGGCTCCGGCCAACAGAGCTTGCGCAAGGACGGGGTAACGCCGGCGGACGAGAGCATGGATCGCGACCGCGGAATTACGCGCCATCGCGCCGAGGCGCAGGCCGCCCCAATATTCTTCGATCCGCGTGAGCGGAAGGCGCGTGACATCGACCAGCGCCGTCGGATGCTCTACGCCCATCTTCATCAGGTCAATGAGATTGGTTCCGCCGCCGAGGTACTTAGCGTCCGGGTGTGCGTACACCGAAGCTAACGCGTCGTCGACGGTCAGAGCCTGATTGTAGTTAAAAGTATTCACCGCAGGTCTCCTCGCGATTAAGAACGCTCCGTGGCGCGGATGGCAGCCACGATGTTGGGATAAGCGCCGCAGCGGCAAATATTTCCCGACATTCGTTCCCGAATTTCAGGTTCCGTCAGTTCGACGGGCTCGGCGGGCGAGACGCTGTGCGCGACGGCGCTGGGCATTCCTTTTTTCGCTTCGCCGAGCATCGCGATCGCCGAGCATATTTGGCCGGGGGTGCAGAAGCCGCACTGGAAGCCATCCTGCTCCAGGAAGGCCGCCTGCATGGGGTGCAGTTGGCCGCCTCGTTCCAAGCCTTCGATCGTGACAATGTCGACTCCCTCGTAACAGACCGCCAGAGCGAGACAGGAGACGATGCGCTCGCCATCCGCGATCACCGTGCATGCGCCACATTGGCCGTGATCGCATCCCTTCTTTGTTCCGGTCAACTGAAGGCGCTCACGAAGCAGGTCGAGCAGGGTGACTTTGGGCTCCAGATCGAGATCGTGCCGGACCTGGTTTATGGTGAGGGAAAAGCGGCGAAGCCCGGGCAGCGCCTGTTCCGTCTGAGCCTCCAGCACGGGCGTGGTTATCGCCGCTCCCGAAATGAGAACGGCCGCTTCAATGAAAGTGCGCCGCGTGGGGTCTCGTTGATTGTCGGAGTGTTCGTTCTCGGCGTTCATAACTTCCTTTCCGCGGCAAGCTGCGCAGCGTTGTGAGTCGCGGATTATCCCTTCGTTTTCGGAAGCGAAGCCTTCTCGGCCATCCGATCCCGGCGAACCAGCACTTCTTGATGTGCCGCTTCCACCGCCTCATATTGGCCTGCAAGTACAGACCTGATCCCCACCGGAAGGTTCGTGGCCAGAGCTTCACGGTAGCCGTTGACGCACCATTCGCCGCACCGTTCGGCCTCCACCAGGATGGAGTGGGAATCGTGACCGTCGAGCGCTGCTTTCAGTTCGATCCATCCTGCGTAGATCATTCCGCCTACGCCGGACGGATACGCAGGCTCGAACCCGAAAGCCTTCACGGCTTCCTGCAGCTCATTCGCGCATCGATGATGGAGCAAGGAGTATTGTTCGAACGCCTCCCTGAGCTCGGAGTCCCTTGCGGCGCTGGCCGCGCCCCGAAATCCCTGCTCTGCATCGCGATTGACGGCGAGCACATGCTTCACTGCCGTAGCGTAGTCCTCTAGGGTGCCGCGCATATTTCGCCCCCGTTACTTGGTGTTCGAATCCGTGCGGCTCTTGTCGGTCCGGTCGGTCCTGTCCGTCTTGTCTGTCCGCTTATTATTGGGACGCTTCCTACCATTTGAGTCCGTGCCGGTTCCCGTTCCAGGGCGAGGGTCACCAGGTCGATGGGGATCATTAGGTCCTCCTGGTTGTACGGGCACAGAGGGATTCGGCGGCTGCCCGGGACCGGGCTGGACTGGCGTGGACGGCGGCGTCGGAGCGGGTTGAGCCTGTGCCAGAAGGTCACCAGCGACAATTTCTGAAGCGAATAAACCCGCGATCAAAAGTAGATAAAGTGCAAGGATGCTTTTCATATGAATCTCTTCCAAGGATTTCTGACAGAATGAAGCCGAACGATTCCTCCGCTCGTTTGATCGCGGGATCCGAGCTTGCGTTTCGGTGTTTTCCGTCTCCGCTGGACACAACCGAACACTGTGCGTTCTGCGCTGGGAACTGCTAGATCAGCAGCCCGGCGCGGAACCCTTTTATTTGGCGCCGACCGTCGCAGCCGCTTCCTGCGCCATTGAGAGGTGATGCTTCAAGGTCGGCAGTGTTTTGGAAGCGAAGTTCTTAATCTTCGCGTTCTCGCCACCGCTTGCCTCCTTCTCGAATGCTGCGACATCGGTTTGGTGATCCTTCACCATCGCGCTCATGTACGATTTGTCGAACGCTGAGCCCGACAGGGCTTCCAACTTTACCTTCAGCGCCTCGTCGGACACGCTGAGCGAGGTCGATACCGGCATGTTCACCGAACCTGCCGTGGTCTTTAGCTCCTCGTTCGCCTTCGAATGGTCCGCTACCATGTGTTGCGCGAAATCCTTCACGGCCTGACTCTCCGCCTTTTGGAGAGCCAGCTGGCCCAGTTGGACTTCCGCCAATCCACCTTCGGATGCCTCCTTCACGAACTTCGCATCTGCTTGGGCGTAAAGCGAGACGGCTGACAAAATAACGCCACTTACCAACCAACAATTTCGCATAAGTCACCTCCTTGATTTGACCCACCCTTCCAGTGATGTGTTTCGCTCCGGTAGAAGCATTCAGCCGATGAGAGATTGACTTCGCCTAGCTCTTCTTCTTTTTCTTCTTAGGGATGTTCGCGCCCGCCTTTCGCGCTTCGCTCAAGGCAATTGCCACGGCCTGCTTCCGGCTCGTCACCTTCTTGCCGCTGCCGGATTTCAGTGTCCCTTCCTTCTTCTCCTCCATCACCTTGTGAACTTTTTCTCTGCCTTTGGCAGAACTTGACGATTTCTTCTTCGTGGCCATGGTTCTCCTATGCTGTCCAAAATGGCGACCACCAGTCGCGCTCGACTGCCTGCAATTGTTTTTCCGTGTCCTGAGAGCACGCTAAGTTCTTGATGTCGATGGGTTCACACGCGTGTGGCTTACCAGCTCGCCTTTAAGACACAGAAAACTTCCCGCGTGGTGGACAAAAACGTGCAAAACGAGACCCCGTAGGCAGGAGGGGCCATGCAAGCCGGTGCGCGAGGCTACGCTGCACAATCCTGGATAGTTCGTGCTCGGTTCACAGGGTTCCAAATCCTGACCCCATCGTAATCGTTTCGCCGTCGTAGGATCGTCGGCGACTCGTTAATTGCTCCCCCGGGATGCCAGAGAAACGCCCGCGCGTTCTTACGTCCAGGCCTGGCTGCCCCGCTCAGATACCGACCAGGTACAGAGGCCGGGAGGGTTCGCTCCTACGTCCGCGATCTCAGTTTGATAGAATTCCGGTTCTGGAGGAGACCGATTATGCGAAAGAGAATCGTTATTGCAGCCGCAGTTTTTCTCGTGGGTACCGGGGCGTGCCTCGCGCAACCAACTGGCGTCACCCGCGACATGATCTCGCGGGCATTGCCTCTCGAAGGTGCGCCGAAGGCGGAGCCTGGACCGTACCAGGTCACCTCCGAACCCGCGTCCGGCTCGCCCGGCTTTCACGTGTATCGCCCTACGGCGCTGGACGCGTTTCCCAAGAAGGAGACCTTGCCCGTGATGGTCTGGGGCAACGGCGGCTGTGCGATTAACAGCACGAATTTCTCCGGTTTTCTCACTACCATCGCTTCGCACGGCGTCCTGGTGGTAGGCACGGTTCCTCAGGAAGGCGCTGCGCAACGGCAGGAGTCCGCCGATGACATGCGTGCCGCGATCGACTGGGCAGAGAAAGAAAACGCACGAGCCGCCTCGCCTTTGAACGGCAAAATCGCCGTGGACAAAGTTGCGGTCATGGGCACGTCGTGCGGGGGATTTCTCTCGATCACGCTTGGCGCTGATCCCCGTGTCAAAACACTTGGCGTTTTCAATTCCGGCGTGCAGACTCCGCCCGCCGGGCAGGCGCCAGGGCAGGCCGGGCGCGGTGGCGCGTCAACGCAGCCGACGGCGGACGCTCTCCCGAAAATACACGGGCCGGTGCTGCTGCTCAACGGCGGCGACGTCGACTTCCTGATGGGGGCGTCAGCCGCGACGTTCGACGCGATCAATCATGTGCCGGCTTTCTACGGCTCGCGGCACAACGCCGGACACAGCGCGACGTACTTTCATCCGGGCGGCGGCGAGTTTGCCAATGTCGCCTCCAACTGGCTTCTGTGGACGCTCAAAGGCGACAAGGAAGCGGGCAAGATGTTTATTGGCAAGGACTGTAGTCTCTGCGTAAATTCGAACTGGGATGTGAAGTCTAAAGGGATTAACAAATAAAGCCGTCACTCCGGCTTGCGATGCCGCAGCGTCCAGAATGACATAATCCTGGGCTCAAGATCATTGCTCCGCTCCGTGGGCATATCCGCTCTGCCCCGCTGGTCGGATCGTCAGCGACTCAGAGCAAGTTTTAGCGCAGGACGCTCCGTTGATGGTCTCTGGCCAGCAGCGCCCACCGATAACCGATCGGCGCTACGCAACGGGAAACGCGTGGGCACGTGTGCTGAGGTGAATTTTCCTGCTAGATTCAGTCGTTGGCGAGAATCCACTTGCGTGCGTCGCCGCCCTTGGCTGTCGGAAAGATCTCCACTCTCGCAGGAACCACAAAGCTGAAGAGCTGCAGGGTGTGCTTGATCCAGTCGATGTCAGTGACGACGGCGATCCGTTCCCAACGCGCCAAATGCTCGATCCCGGCCTTGAAGTCCTCCCACAACGCGCCGGGCTCGAAACCGGCAAAGTCCTGGGCGGTTTCGTAGAAGAGCCGCACCTTTCCTCTTCCCTCGAGCACTTTGTCAAGCGCCGGAATCAGAACGGTCTCGTAGTCCTTCCTTGTCACGTGCCCGTGGCACATGAAGGCAGCCACGTTATCCGGAAATGCTTTCAACTGTTCGATCATCGCTTTTCCTCATTGTTGCCAGATCAGATAGTTACCTTCTCCCACTCACGATGAACTTTACGGATTGGGCGCAACGCGACTAAGTATCCCGAGCCTGCTTCAATCCAGGTACCGCGGAGGGGGCTGGACTCTCACAGGGCTTGGCATTCTGTCGCGCTATAGATTTTACCGGTCTCAAGCCGCGTTTTTGCCTGCGATTGGTCACAGGGTAACGCAAGGGTCTCCAGCCCCCCTTTGGTATATCGCTGTCATCAGCCGAAAGGGGCTTATCGAGCGCGCGACAGATTCTGGTGGCGCTTATCTGCCCCTGTGCTCGCGGCCATGCGAGTCGTGCATCGCGTTGCCACGGAATGAGCGCCGGCGTTCTGCGGGGGCTTCGCCGCGACCCGGGAAACCTCCATGGTACCCACGGCGATAGTCGTAGTGATGGTCAACGTGCCCGTAAAAGCGCTCCGGGCCATGAAACCACGGGCCGGCTCCTATGAATAAACCGCCGGAGAACCATTCCGGGCCATAGTAACCGTCAGGGGCGCAATTGTAGGGCGGCACCTCATAATACCCGTAGGGACAGACAGGAGCCGGTCCGACCTCGACCCCAATTTGCGCTGATGCTTTCGTCGCTGAGGCGGCCAGCAAGCCAAACGCGAGAACGCTCAAGGTTAGATGTTTGAGGACTTTCATACGTTCATACCTCCGCATATTGGCTTGCACGTTCCGCGCCAAAGCAGAAGCTTTCATCCTTGTCGGGGTCAGAAGCTCCCTGACTGCAACCGGCCAACTCGCAGTTGCAAGCCGGAGGGATTCCTTGGATCACAGCCTCCGTTGTGCCGCGTCAAAATCCGAGCCGCTGATCGGGCACGACGCGTGGCCGATACTTACGGAACCGCTGGCAGCGGGTGCTCAACGACGACGGGTTCATCTTCCTTTCCGGTGAAGAAGCCGCTGATGAATTTCTGAATGCTGACACTTTTAATCTGCGGGAAGGCAGCTTTGTAGCGGAAGCCCGCGTTGTGCCATAACATTCAGGCAGTTTTAGACACCGCCTCATCCCTGCTCCGGAAAGAACTTGGGCCGGTCGGCAAGAGGCTGCATCCAACTGCCCGTAGACGCGGTTTTTGGGCCCCCTCGACGACTGGCACACGTGGATGAACGAAGACCACGAAGACTTCACTTGGGAAGATACAAACCAAGTCTGATCGAAGAATCGACGCTTCCTTAAGGCGGATCGGTCGTTGCTCAGCGGAATCCAGGATTATCGTTAACCGGCAACGGACGGCCGATCAGCCAACCTCCCAGACCCGGATTTCCGGACACTAAATTCAACGGCGCCGGCGGCCGCGCGAGAAGCTTCTGGTCACTGTCGGTTTTGGTTCATTGGCCGGGGGCTGACCAGTGCTCATCGAAGTCAGAAACGCTTGCACATCCGTGATGAGTCCGATGGGCCGCGGCAGCGGCGGCAGTTCGCGATACTGAACTTCGATCCCGAGCGCGCGCTCATAGTTGCGCACCTCGGCGCGTTCGAGCGGCGTCACAAAGGTCCAGGAGGCGCCTCGTGCGCCGGCGCGGCCCGTGCGTCCCACGCGATGCACGAAGTTTTCCGCCTCTTGCGGCAAATCGTAGTTCACAACATGCGCGATGTCATCCACATGAATTCCGCGCGCCGCCACGTCGGTGGCAACTAGTACGCGGTAAACCCCGTCTTTGAAACCCTGCAGCGCTTGGTTTCGCTGACTCTGCGAGCGGTCGCCGTGGATCGAGGCCACTTTATGTTGACCGCGCTCCAGGAATTTCGCGAGCCGGTCGGCACCCTCTCTCCTGGCGACGAAGACGAGGAAGGAACCCTTCTCGTTCTTCAGCAGATGTTCGAGCAGATCAAACTTGGAAGCCTGAGCGACTTCGTAACAAAAGAGATCGATCCGGCCGGCTGTTTGCGCACACGTCTCCACTGCAATCCACACCGGGTTGTGCACGTAGCTTGCGACCAGACCCGCCACGGATTGCTCCATCGTCGCCGAGAACAGCATGGTCTGGCGTTTCGCGGGAACCTTATCGAGGATGATGCGCAGAGAGGGCAAGAAGCCCATGTCCAGCATCCGGTCGGCTTCATCGAGAACTACCGTAGCGGCACCGGAAAGGTCGATGAGCCGCCGGTCCAGATAATCGCAGAGACGCCCGGGTGTCGCGATCACCACTTCGGCACCCGCCTGGATATCCCGCAACTGGTTGGTCTCGCTCATGCCGCCTACAACGACGGCCGTGCGGATGCGCATGCCGTGAGCGACTTGCCGGAATGCCGCGTCGATTTGAATGGCAAGTTCGCGTGTGGGACTGAGGATCAGGACTTTTATCGTCTTGGTGCGGGGAACAGCGGCGAGAGCTTCAATCAACGGAATCGAGAACGCCAGAGTCTTGCCGGTGCCGGTCTGCGCGGTCGCCACAACGTCCCGGCCTTCAAGGAGGGGCGGAATGGCCTGCGCCTGGACTGGGGTTGGCGTAACGAATTCGTTCTTATCGAGGTTATTCCGCAACGCGGAGCAAAGATTGAGTTCGGAAAAATGGTGCATCAATTGAAGTCGGCACTTCCTGCGGCGAACCGGAATGTTGTCAGTTTCCAGGATAGCAGCGTTCCTAGAGCGTACGAGGCTCGAAACATGGGGTTCGCAAGGAGGACCGTGCAGGATCGTGCGCGATTCCGGAGATTACGAGGCGGCGATCGATCATGCACGAGTTCGCCGCGGACTCCCGCCTCCGTCGGCCACAGGTCACGGATCGTAGCTTCCCTGCCCCTCAACCACCCGGCACGAAGCGGCTCGTCGTGTAATAAATCATCGCTGAAAAGAGCGCGGCAGCCGGGATCGTGACCACCCACGCGGTCACGATCCCGCCCGCCACCTGCCAGCGGACCGCCCGTGTCCTTTGAATCGAGCCGACCCCGACAATCGCCCCCGCGATTGCGTGAGTGCTCGAAACGGGAAGACCAAGATAGGTCGCGAGAAGAATCGAAATAGAGGCGCCCGTCTCTGCGCAGAAACCGCTTCGGGGCTGAAGTCGTGTGAGCCGCGTCCCCATCGTGCGCACGATGCGCCATCCTCCGCTCATCGTACCCAAGCCGATCGCCGCACTGGAGGCGATAATGACCCAGGAAGGAACATGAAAATCGCGCTGCAGTCCGCCCGCGACCAGCACTGCCGTGATGATCCCCATCGTTTTCTGCGCATCATTGGTGCCATGCGCGCAACTCAGCAAAGCTGCCGATAGCAGTTGAAGCCGCCGGAAATGGCGATCCATCTGCGTGGGCGTGAAGCGTCGAAAAATCCAATAAACGCCCGCCATCAAAAGATACGCCGCCACAAGACCGATCAGCGGGGAGAGCACAATGAACGCCGTCGTGACAATCCATTTCCCCGCCACTAGCCCGGCAAGACCCGCCTTTGCGAACGCAGCGCCGGCGTAACCGCCGATCAGCGCGTGGGAGGAACTGGTGGGCAAAGCCATATACCAGGTCAAGAGATCCCATACGATCGCTCCTGCAAGGCCGGACAGGACAATCCAGGGCGTCACCAGATGAACATTGACGAATCCGCTGCCAATGGTTGCGGCGACGCCCGTTCCCAACAAATACGCCGCCAGAAAATTGAAGACCGCCGCTCCTACGACGGCAACCGCCGGCGTTAGTACACGGGTCGAGACCACGGTGGCGATCGAATTTGCCGCGTCATGAAAGCCATTGATGTAATCGAAAATCAGTGCGAGCCCGATGGTGCACACCACGATAAGCGGTACGTTCATCGCGGTTAGTTATTCTTGACCGACACGTTCTGAATCACATCGGCAACATCTTCGCAGCGGTCCGTGGTCGCTTCCAGGAGCTCGTAGATTTCCTTCTGTCGAATAAGCGCGATTGGATCCCGTTCATTGCGGAAAAGCTCAGCCAGAAGAGTTCGCTCCAGCTTGTCGGCTTCATTCTCCAGCCGATTGACCTCAATGCAGAAGTTGATCACGGGCTCCTTACGATGCAAGGCTTCAATCGCCCGCGCCAGAATGGTGCAGCAGCTGGAAACCTTCTCCGCCAGCTCCAGCACCGACGGCGGGATCGGCTTCAGATTGTAAGCCACAATGCGAAACGTCACCTCATCGATGCCGTCGAGAACATCATCAAGAGACCGCGCGAGAGCTTGAATGTCTTCGGGATCGAACGGCGTAATGAAGGTCGCGCGCAAATGGGCGAAGATGTCGTGAACGACGCGATCCCCCTGGTCTTCGATATCGCTCATCTCCGCTTGAATCCGCACCATCTCGCCGTAGCCTCCTCTCAGGCCACTATTCAAAAGCCGCGAAGCCAGGCAGAGGATCTGAGTGTGACGTTCGAAGAGAAAGAAGAATTTCTCGTCTTTAGGTAGCAGGTTCATAGGAATCGGGTTGTGCGACGCCGGGTCAAACGGGCGGAAACGAGGGAGCCATCGTGTCCCATCAATTCTAGCCTATGCAGGAATGAGCCTCTCTCGCGGATGCGATCTTTACCGGCTGCTCTTCACCACACGGTCGCCCGTTGGCTGAAGCGGTCGTGCGTTGTGGGGATAGATCGCGCCAAAAGCGTTGATCTGTTCCGCCGAGATCGCCACGGGCGTCTTCAGAACAATCCATGTCACGCCCTCGGTGCAGGGAGGAGTGGTAAGGGACCCGGAATAAGTAAAGTACCTCACGTCGTGAGGGAGCAGATCCGCCGCGTTCAACTGAGTCCCGCTGATGTCTTGCTCTACGCCTTTGATCTTCGGAAAATGCGTCCAGATCGCGTGAATCGTCGTACTTGCCGCACCGCTCTTCAGAGGAACTGCGACAACCATCAGCTTTCCCTCGCGGTCGGCATGCACCAGATGAAGCACCATCGGATAAGATTTCCCCAGAATCCGTTCTTCACCCGGATGGTGAAAATGAAACTGCTTCAGCTCATACCGAATGCCGCCAACCGAGACGAAGCTTCCCGCGGAGTAATTCGCTTGGACGGTATGACCGGTGTCGATGATCTTGAGCGGGCTGCTCTTGTATTCAAAGTGGATCGCCGGAAGACTTTCACTCGTCGGATTGCTGATATCGATCGGAGACTGCGCGCGGCCGGTCTTACACGTTGAGTATGCCGGGTTCAAATCGCCCCAGTGTTCTGGGCCGGTCGCCGAGTCATAGCTCCAGTCATGCGGGACGTCCTGAGCCAGGGCCGGCACCAGGAATGTACCAAGCAGCATCCACGCTTGCAGCGATCTGCGGTTTGTCATCGTCTCACCATTTTACGGCGAGTCCATGATTGTTGAGCCACTTCAAGCGACGCGGTGCGCACTCCAGACTTCGGATGTCCCCGCTCCCGAACTTGAGGAGTATAATCGAAATCGCTTTTCCTGCGACAGCTTCCGATAGAATTTGTACGCGCTGAGCGATGGTTTGGAAGGGGGCCTCATGCAGACGTTTCGACGAATTTGCGCCGCCTCGTGGTTGGTGGCGGCCCTGCAACTCGCGGGTGGCGGCAGCCGGATGTTCGGCCAGCAGCCGGCGGTTGTGGATGCGGCGGTCCTGAAGAATGCGGGCACCCCCGCGGATCAGTTCCCGGGCTCCTGGCTGAGCTACGGGAAATCCCAGAGCGAGACCCGCTACAGCCCCCTGAAGCGAATCGACGCTTCGAACGTGAAGCGCCTCGGCCTGGACTGGACGTATGTGGTCGGTGCGGGCGGCTACAACCAGGAAGGCACGCCGCTGGTCTGGAACAACACGATCTACGGCATCACCACCTGGAGCGTGGTGTACGCCGTCGACGCCCGGACCGGCAAGCAGCTCTGGCGATGGGATCCCGAAGTGAATCAGCCCACCAAGGGCATTAACGCGAATCGCGGCCTGGCGCTCTATAACGGGAAGATCTTCGCTCCGGCTCACGACGGGCGGTTGTTTGCGCTCGATGCGATGACCGGCAAACCGGTCTGGGAGACGCGCGTGGCTTATCCGCAGGATGGATACTACATGACGATGGCTCCGCGGATCGCCGGCGGAAAAGTGATCGTCGGGGTCTCCGGCGGGGATACAGTGACGCGCGGTTTCTTCGATGCATACGATGCCGCGACCGGTCAGCGGTCATGGAGATTTTATACAGTTCCCGGCGATCCCTCGAAACCCTTCGAGAACGAAGCTATGCGAGCAGCCGCCAAGACCTGGGGCGGCGACTTCTATACCAAAGGAGGCGGCGGCGCAGTTTGGGACGGGTTCGCCTACGACCCCGATGCCAACCTGATTTATGTCGGAACCGGAAATGCGGAGCCATGGACGCAGAAGTTCCGCGGTGCACAGAACCTCGACAATTTGTATACCTGCTCGATCCTCGCCGTGGATCTCACGACGGGAAAGCTCAAATGGTATTTCCAGACAGTGCCGAACGACAACTGGGATTTCGACAGCGTCCAGCAACTCATGTTGCTGGATTTGCAAATCGGCGGACGCACGCGCAAGGTCCTGACGCAAGCCTCGAAGAATGGATTCTTTTACGCCATTGACCGTGTGAACGGGCAGTTCATTTCGGGATATCCGTTCGTGAAAGTGAATTGGGCGAAAGGCCTCGACGATAGCGGGCGGCCCATGGTGAATCCCGAGGCCTACTACGACACCAACCCGGTCGCCGTGTACCCCACCGGCGGCGGGGCGCACAATTGGGCGCCGATGTCGTTCAATCCGGCTACGGGACTGGTCTATATTCCCGCTTCCTACACCTCGTACACATACCAGGCGGACGACGAATTTAAAAAAGGAAGCAACGGCGATGTTCGCGCGAGCACCGAACCACGTCAGATCAAGGCGCCGGCCATCGGCCCCACGCCACCGGAGGGAGTCCGTGGCGGACTGCAAGCCTGGGATCCGGTGAAGCACACGTTGGTCTGGCGCGGCGATGGCGGGGGTGGCATCGGCGGTGGAACCGTGACGACCGGCGGCAACCTGGTTTTCCAGACGAGCAACGACGGGCATCTGGTGGCCTACAGCGCCGATAAAGGCGAGAAGCTGTACGAAGTTCGAGTCGGTAAATCGGGCGCAGGTCCACCGGTCACTTACGAGATCGATGGCAAACAATACGTGGCCTTCATGGCCGGCACGGGACGCCCCGCTGGTGTCGTCGGCCCCAATGATGCCAAGGTGGACAACCCTCCCATGCTGTTCGTGTTTTCGCTCGACGGGAAGGCCGAGATGCCTGGGGTTGCACCACCACCCGTACCGGGGGGTGCCCCTGCGGCAGCTCGTTAAGGCCTGATGCAGCGTCCGCCTGTCGCCAGACTAGAGCCCGACAGTCGGATACAGCGGTGCCTTAGGTAGTACAATCTTGCAGGGTATCGCTCGTCGATGGAGGGACAGTTACACATGACATCCACAAATCTACAAACCAGATGGAGAGCCATGCTCGCCATCGCGTGTTGTGGAGCAGTCGCTGCGCTGATCGCCATGGAGGCACCCGGAGCGTTGTTTGCCCAAGCGCCCGCAGGTGCCGGGCGCGGAGCGGCTCCGGCCGAGGCGCTTTTCACCTCCGCACAAGCCATCGCCGGGAAGTCTGCCTACCAGCGCAACTGCGCCAGTTGCCACGGCCCGAACGTCGATGACGGTGCCTCCGCACCTCCCCTCCGCGGAGCGGCTTTCCTGGGCAAGTACGCTGGAAAACCCGCGGGCGTTTTGTTCGCCGATGTGAGCATAAAAATGCCGCCCGCGAATCCCGGCTCACTTGCCGGCGCGGAGGTTGCCCAGATCATCGCCTACGTGCTCCAGCAAAATAGTTATTCCACGGGACGAAGAGAGTTCGCCTCCGACGCTGCCGCGCTCTCGTCCGTGACGATTCCTGCCCCCCCCGGAGGACGCGGCGGCGGGGGCGGCGGCGTAGCGGCCGGTGTGAAGCTGCCGCCACCTCCTAAGAAGATCAACCCCCTCGACAAAATCACTCCCGTCACAGATGCGTTGCTTCAGAACCCGCCCCCCGGTGAGTGGCTCACCTGGCGCCGCGGCTTCGACTACCAGGGATTCAGTCCCCTCAAGCAGGTCACGAAATCGAACGTGAACAATCTGCGCGTCGCCTGGGCCTGGTCGCTTGCCCCCGGAACCAATGAAGCCACGCCGCTCGTCCATGACGGCGTCATGTTCCTCCACAGCCCCGGCGACAAGCTCCAAGCGCTCGATGCCGCCACGGGCGACCTGCTCTGGCAGTATGCGCGAATCCTGCCCCCGGGAGTCAACGCAGGCAATAAACGCGCCATCTCGATTTACGGAAACAAGGTCTACATGGCGACTTCCGACGTGCATGCCGTGGCGCTCGACGTCAAGACCGGCAGAGTGGTCTGGGACGAACCGCTCGCCGAGGAGCGGGGCTTCAACCTCTCCGGCGGTCCGTTGGTCGCCAAGGGCAAGGTAATGATCGGCACCAGCGGCCGCGTCGGCGGCAAGAACTATATCGTCGCCCTGGATGCCGAGACCGGCAAGCTGGCATGGCGCTTCAACACGATCGCGCAACCGGGCGAACCAGGCGGCGATACCTGGAACGATCACACCGCCCAAGAGCGCAACGGCGGCTCCGTCTGGGTCGCCGGCAGTTATGACTCGGCCCTCAACCTCGCGTTCTTCGGTGTTGCGCAGACCTATGACACTGCCCTGCTGGTAAAGCCGGTACGCCCGGGCGCCAAAACCGACGGACTGTACACAGACAGCACCCTGGCCATCAATCCCGATACCGGCAAGCTGGTCTGGTATTACCAGCATTTGCCGAACGATCAGTGGGACCTCGACTGGGTGTTTGAACGCCAGATCGTGCGTCTGCCGGTGAACGGCGTGGTCCGCCCCGTAATCATGACCTCCGGGAAGCAGGCGACCTACGACATTCTCGACGCGGAGACGGGAAAGTGGATTTACTCGAAGGACCTCGGCCTGCAAAACATCGTTTCCAGCATCGATCCCGTGACGGGCAAGAAGAATATCAATCCGCAAGTCATGCCGGGCGACGGGCAAACAAAAATGGTCTGTCCCCATGTGGACGGCGCCAAGAGCTGGATCCCCGGTTCGTACAATCCGGAAACCAAGATTTTGTACGTGCCGCTCATCGAGGCCTGCATGGACTTGACGCCGGTCACCGACGGCGGCCGAGGCGGGCTCTTGTCCGCCGGCGGCCGCCCGTCTGTGCGTCCTCGCCCGGATTCGGATGGCAAGTACGGCCGTGTGGAAGCCATCAACATGGCGACGCGGGAGGTGGTGTGGACCGAGCGGCATCGCGCCCCTGTATCGAGCGGCGTTCTCGATACGGCCGGCGGCGTCACTTTCAGCGGCTCCATCGATCGGTACTTCCGCGCGTACGACGATCAGAACGGCAAACTGCTCTGGGAAACGCGTTTAAGCGACGTGCCGAGCAACGCCCCCATCTCGTATTCCGTAAACGGCAAGCAGTACATCGCGATCGGCGTAGGCAACGGCGGTGCGCAGGCGACCGGATTCGCGGCGCTGGTGCCGGAAATCCAAAACCTGGACCGGTCTCCCGCGGTGTGGGTGTTCCAACTGCCCTGATCGGCCCCTCTCGTTGAGACGGCCAGCAGCGACTGCCCCGGCCCCACCTACACACTCCGAGTAGCCGCAGGCCCTTACACCGCCGGATGGCGGTCGTGCCAACTCGTTGCCTGCTCATAGGCATGGGCGATGCGGCACAGCATCCCCTCGCGGCGGCGGCGCCCGCTGAACTGGATGCTGTACGGGACTCCTTCCGGAGCGAATCCACAGGGTAGGCAAATCGCCGGCGTGCCGGCGAGGTCCATCGGCATGGTGAACTCTGAACTACGCGGCGCAGCGGCGGACCAAGCCGCGTGATAGGGGCCCATCGGCCCCACTTGCAACGCGTGAGTAATGGGCCACGCCGGATCGCCGCCCGCCGGCCCGGCCATCGCATCCACCGAATTCAGTAATGCCTCGAATTGGGATGTCAGCTCTGACCGCTGCTTTTGAGCGGCTGCCAGTTGCTGCGGCGTGACCTTCAAACCGGATGCCAGGAACTCCCGCAGATAGGGACCATATTCGCTCGCGCGCGATGGGTAGTGGGCCGCGTGTGCCGCCACCATCTCCGAAGCGCAGATCGGCATCCAGGTATCGACTGCGGCGGAAACATCCGGCATCTTTACGTCGACAATCTGTGCGCCGAGCCTCTCCAGGACCTTGACCGCGTTTTCGAGCGCGGCGGCCTGACCGCGATCAATCCCTTTGAGGGCATAGGCTCGATCCAGTCCAATCCGCACATTCTTGATGCCCTGGCCGATCTGGCCAAATGCGTTCGGTGGCGGCTCGTTCAAGGACGTTGGGTCCTGCGGATCGAAGCCCGCAATCGCGTCGAACAGGATCGCGGCATCCGCCACGCTACGCGCGATAGGCCCCACATGGTCGAGCGAAGGCGCCATCGCGAGAACCCCATACCGACTAACCCGGCCATAGGTAGGTTTCAGGCCGACGACTCCGTTGGCCGATGCCGGCATCCGAATCGATCCTCCCGTATCCGTTCCGATCGAGGCAAAACAGAGGCCCGCCGCTGTCGCTACGCCTGAACCGCTTGAGGACATGCCCGGCCAGCGATCCGCGCGCCAGGGATTTATCGGGACGTCAAAGGCTGGGTTGTATCCGGCGGCTGCTCCTTCCGAGAGGTTGAGTTTTCCCAGGATCACAGCACCCGCGGATCGCAGTTTCGACACAACCGTGGCATCGAAGGCGGGAATGAAATCCTTAAGAACCGCGGTTCCGCCCATCGTGCGAACGGCTTTCGAGTAGCACAGGTCTTTGACCCCGACCGGAACACCGTGGAGCGGTCCTCGATAACGGCCCGCCTCAATTTCCTGAAGAGCGGCGCGAGCATCCGCCATTGCCTGATCTCTCATTACGGTGGCATAACTCTTCAGGCGCGAATCGATTTTACCGATACGGTCCAGCATCATCCCGGTGAGGTCCACGGACGACAGCTCCCGCGCCTGAATTCGCCGGGCGGCTTCCCGAAGACTCATGAAGTAGACGTCGCTGCTGCCGCTGCTCGTTGTCATCGTTGAGGACGAAGCCCGGCCGTTGCACGCGCTGAGCGGCAGAACGGCTCCCGCCCCGATCAGAGTCACGGCTTGACGCCGACTGAGCGTACTTAGAGAAGTGTCGAGCGCCATCTGCGCCTTTCTGGAACTTTGGCCTGGGTAGAAATCTCAGGCATTGCACGTCGCCGGACGGGGTCGTTCCAGTCTATCGCACGGCCGGGAGGGCAACAGTCCGCGGGGCAGTTGCTTGGTAATGAGCGTTATCTACTACAAGGAACCACGCGGCTCGCTCACTACAGATTGCAGTTGGCCGCCTGCGCTGCCCGCCGGGTTAGGCGCGCCAACCAGGCCAAGGGCAGTATCGTGAGTTGTCCAGAGCTAAGCTTGCGGCAGGGCGCCGATCTGCGAGAGGAGACTCACGGCGTCGAACTGGGCGTAGTGTACTGCGATCAGGCCATCCACAGAGCGGTTCCACTCCATTCCGGCAAAAGCCACGGCTTTGCCACTAGCCGGAACACCTTGAAACGTTCCCCTATGTGTACCGGTCATGGTCCACCGCGCGATGGTGTTGTTCCCGTCCGCGACGCATTCATCGATCGTGATCTTCGAATCCGGAAAGCTCTCTACGAAACCGGCCAGGAACTGCGCCCAGGTGTTGCCGTCGAACGGCTGGGGGATCATAGACAGATGAGCGCGGAAGTCTGGAGTGCGGCAAGCCGTCTCAGCCTTCCAATCGCGGCGATTGAACGCGTCGATCCAACGCATGGTGGCGGTCCTTGGATCGGGCGACGGATTCACGGCGGGTTGGTCGCGCTGGGGGAGAGGGCCATGCACCTCGATGCCGAAGCGGGCCGCGGCCGTGGCCACTTTCCCGAAATCGGGCGGCACGGGCGCGGAATCGAGCGGCTCGCTCAGTTCCTCCATGAAATGTTCGAATCCGGCCGGAGCGCAGAGGAGCAGCATCTGCGCGGGAGCGTCGCCTTCTACGCGGAAACCATGGGGGATGCCGCGCGGTCCAAAGACGAAGGAACCCGGACCGGCGTCGATCCACTTCCCGTCGCAGAGGAAGGCGACATGTCCCGCCAGCACATAGAAGGACTCATCTTCCCGGCTGTGGGTGTGATACGGGCTTTCCAGCCCAACAGGCAAGGTCAAGTGCTCTGAGAGGCTAAACGCGCCATTGGTCGTCTCCCCGATGGCATGTGTCACCGATGGCGCGCCGAAAAATCGGAACGGCTTGTTCTGGCGTGTGTTCAAATAGGGCTGCAACTTTGTCGAGGTCATTGTTCTGTCTCCTGAGTTCGTATCAAGTTTTCCTGCTTCAGAAACTCGGATGTGTAACGAGGGGGGTTGGCGTTACACATAAAATATGTGAATGGAGATTTTGAACGATGCCGATCTGGTGAGCCGGATCGCATCCAAGGGGGACATTCAAGCCGAGGCCGAACTGTGCCGGCGAATGGGTCACCGGATACGCCTTTACGGGCTAAAACACTTGCGGAACACCGAAGCCGCTGACGACTTGATGCAACAGGTGCTTTTGACCATGATCGAAGCGTTGAGGGCCGGCAAGCTCCGGGACCCGGAGAAACTCGCTTCGTTTGTCCTGGGCACCTGCCGGATGACAGTGCTCGATACGAGGCGGAACGCGCAGCGCCGGGAGAAGCTGTTGGGCGAGTTCGGCCTGCAATCCCTGCGGCCCGTAGCGCTGACGATGCCCGATCTGGACGAACAGCGGCTCGCGGGTTGCGTGCAGAGTCTGAAGGAACGGGAGCGAACGGTGGTGATCTTGACCTTTTATGACGAGCAGAGCGGCGCCGATGTCGGCCGTTTCCTGGGCGTCACAGAAGCCAATGTGCGGGTGATCCGCCACCGCGCAGTGCGGCAGCTACGCGGCTGCATGGGAGCGGTAGCATGAGTTGCGCGAACCCCCTGGACGCGATGTTGCTCACCGACTACTGGCTGGGCGCTCTTGCACCTGACGACGAGATGCGCGTGGAAGAGCACTTCCTCGGCTGCGCGGATTGCAGCGCGGCGCTTGAGGGCGTGGCCGCACTCGCGGCGGGAATCCGGAAACTGGCAGGTGAGGCATCGCTGACCATGATCGTGAGCCAGGAATTCCTGCGGCGCGCGGCCGACAAAGGGATGCGGATTCGCGAGTACCCAGTGGCGCCCGGCGGCAGCGTGCAATGTACGGTGACACCCGAGGACGATTTTTTGATCGGGCGACTGGCGGCGGACCTTCGCGGCGCCTCGCGCGTCGACCTTTCGATCTGCGATGAACACGGCATAGAACTGGCGCGGCTCGCCGACATCCCGTTCGACGCCGGATCGGACTCGGTGATGTGGCAGCAATCTATCACCTACGCCAAAGCGGCAGCCAGCGGATCCATGGTGGCGCGGCTGTTGGCGGTGCAAGAGTCCGTGAGAGAACGGGTGCTCGGCGAGTATACCTTCATCCATACCCGCACCATGCCCGGTCCGAAATAATTTGCCAGCAGAGGCAGGGACCGGCGTCGCAATATCCAGTAAGGTTTTACTCTTGCCAAATATCTTTTGCGGTACCACCGTCACAGGAGGCCGGAGCATGAAATCGATTTCGATCCCATCGTCGTTCTCATGGATAGATCCGCCATTGCCGAGGCTCCTTCCCTCGCACGCGAGGTATGTCGCTGCGCATCGTCAGTCGGGACCTGGAACTTACTGACCAGTTGCCGGCGAAGCTATTATGGGTCCGCCCTCACCCCGACCGGAAGAGCAACTCTCAACGCGGTACCTTTTCCTGGCGTTGATTGGATCTCGAAGCGCCCTCCGAGTTGTCTGACCCGTTCCTCCATCCCGAGCATTCCCATGCCGCGGGTTCTTTCCACCTCGAAACCGACTCCGTCATCCTCGACGCTAAGTAAGAGCCTCCTGTGATCCTCCCGCACCGCGACCACCGCGTTTTTCGCCCCAGAATGGCGGGATATGTTGTGCAGAGCCTCTTGGACCACACGATAAATACAGGTCCGATCTTCGTCGGACAGCGAATCGGATACGTTTTCGGCGATGACTTTCACTTTGATCCCGTTGCGGCGGGAGACTTCCCGTGCCTGCCACTCCAGTGCGGGAATCAGTCCCAAATCATCGAGCATCGACGGCCGCAGCAGCAAGGCGATGTCCCGAATTGAGTTGACGCTGGAATCCGCAAAGGTCCGGATGTTGTGCAAATAACGGAGACTCACATCGTCGTCGGGCGAAATTCGCTTCGCCAGGTTGGCCGCATCGACAAGCAGTGCGTTCAGTGTCTGCCCCACTTGATCGTGCAATTCCCGTGAGATTGTGCGCCGCTCCGTCTCCTGTGCGTCTACGAGCCGCGCCGACAATTGTTCCAGCGACCCACGCGCCTTTAGGATCTCCCGGTAGCGCCGGCGGTTCTGCCGTTCAATCCGGAAGATGTAAAGCAAGCATCCGGCCGCCAGCACCAAAGCCGCCCCTAATGCAAGATTAAGAACCGTCGCCAGCCGGGAGCCAAGGCGTTCGAATTGGCCCTGAATCTGGGCCTCAGTGGAAGCAGCTTGCTTCGCGTCGATGTCTTCCAACTGCGCGGTGATCTCTACGACGGAGGTTTTCAAGGGAAGAATCTCGGAATTGTAAAAAGAAGGAGCCGCCCGCATCCCGGCCGCCGGCGAGCTCATGGCGCGGCTCAGGTTCTGCCAGTGCCGGTCCAGTAGATCTTCGAGCCGCTTGACCAGCACCTCCTCATCGATCTCGCTGGACCGATAATCCGCCAGGTCTGACCGGACCTGGGACCATGCCTCCTGCACCTTCACGAGGGAGTCGTTGGCTTTCCGCTGGTCCGTATCGAGAAAATAGTCGCCCAGATATGTATGAGTGAGCAGGATAGAGGAGCGAATCGATGCCAGGTGACTGTTCCGTTGCGCTGCCGCGTCACGCAGAATTTTGTTTTCAGTCCGCATGGCGTCGAGCAGTCGCACGGCATCGACGGTAGCAAAAAGAAAGATAAGCGCCATCCCCCCAAAACCAGCCATTAGCGCGAGCCGCAGACCCCGGGCAGAATAGTCGGTCCCCGCCGTCGTGGTATGGGCTGCTTTCGGCTTCGAAGACAAGCGTCCTCCGCCCTAATTTTAGCGAAAGGGTGCTTTGACCGATATCCAGCCTCAATCGTAGGCGCATCGGGCGATTCCGCAAAACAAACCTCTCTATCCAGTCACATAGCCCCTCCGCAGAAGAATAGCCTGTCTTGGGGACCCAATCTAGCTGACATCGGCTATGGGAAAAAGTGGGGACAAAACCTACCCTGGAACTGGAGGTAGTACACATGAAATTCGAATTCTTTAGAGGCCGCCGCTGGTTGGCGACGGCATCATTAGCCGCAGCACTCGCCGCAACTGGATTCTTCGGATTGCGAGCAGCCACGCTGGGAGGGTTGCCCTTCGAGCACGCCGCCCCGGCGATCAAAACCGCCACCCGCTCTGAGGCTGCCGCTGGACGCGGGTACTCAGCCGTTGTGAAACGGGTGCTACCGGCGGTCGTCAATATTGCTTCATCGAGAATGGTGAAGCAAACAGCACTCGAAACGCCGGATGGAGTTGATCCCTTCTTCCGGCAGTTCTTCGGCGATGATTTCTCCCAGAAGTTCAACGTACCGCAGGAACGAAGCGAAAAAGCTCTCGGGTCCGGAGTGATCGTCAGCCCTGAGGGCTACATCCTCACAAACAATCACGTCGTAGACGGCTCAAAAGAAGTAACGGTCACGCTGCACGATAAACGTGAGTTGAAGGCCCGCGTAGTGGGCACCGATTCGCGCACCGACATCGCAGTGCTGAAGATCGAGGGGTCGAATTTCCCTGCCCTGACGCTGGCTGATTCCGCCAAAGTTGAAATCGGCGACATCGTATTGGCCATCGGAGATCCCTTCGGTGTCGGCCAGACGGTGACATCTGGCATCGTAAGCGCCACGGGCCGTGGCGGCCTGGGAATCGAGCAGGTCGAAGACTTTATCCAAACCGATGCTCCGATCAACCCTGGCAACTCCGGCGGAGCGTTGGTGGATGACGAAGGTCATCTGATCGGGATCAACACCGCCATCCTCTCCGGAAATTCGGGTGGCAACCAGGGAATTGGATTCGCCGTCCCGATCAACATGGCGCGCCACGATATGGACCAGATCCTGGCTCATGGCAAGGTGGAGCACGGCTACCTCGGCATCCTTCCTCAGGATGTGACGCCGGCTTTGGCCAAAGCCTTCAATAGCGGCGATTCCAATGGAGCTCTGGTGAGCGAGATCACTCCGGACAGCCCGGCCGCGCACAGCAACCTCAAACAGGGCGACATCATCGTCGCAGTCGACGGCCAGCCGATCGCGGATGCCAATCAACTGCGCACAAGAGTTGGCGTGATGGATCCGAAAACCACCGTCATGCTGAAGGTCATGCGGAACGGCAAGACGGAGGACGTTGCCGTGACACTGGGCGACTTCCCCTCGAAGGAAGAGCGCGCCAGCGTCGACTCCGCAAGTCCGGATAGCAGTCTGCAGGGTGTGACTGTAGAGAACATGACCGCGGAAGCAGCCCAGCAGTTGAAGATGCCTGCATCGACGAAGGGGGTAATCGTGGACAAGGTGAACCCTGCCAGCCCCGCCGCCGAGGCAGGTTTGCAGCCCGGAGATGTGATCCAGCAGGTGAATCATGCGCCCGTAACCAACGTGAAGGAATACAGCCAGGCCGTAAGCGCCTCCAAGAAGGACGAACCGGTTCTCCTCTTGGTGGATCGCAACGGCAGCCCGATGTTTCTGGCGGTGTAGTGAAGGTCACTGTCAGAACGATGGCCGGCTTCGAGCTTTTCTCCGAGGCTCGAGCCGGCCTCTTTTCGGAGAGGTCTTAGAAAGAGGTGATTATGTTACGAAGTCTTAGTGTTTTGCTCGACTACCATTTGGCCGCAATCGACGGCGTACAGGGTACAGTTCAGGATTTTCTGTTTGATGAGGAGACCTGGATTGTCCACTACCTCGTAGCCGAGACGGCGAGTCCGTTGGGGAAGCGAAGGGTTCTCATTCTCCCCTTCGCGGCGGGGCAGCCTGACTGTGAGAGGAAGCGCCTTGCTGTGGGACTGACCTGCCAGCAGATTCGTACCAGTCCGCCGCTGGAGGCAGACATGCCGGTCTCGCGGCAATATGAGTCCGGCTTGAAGCAGCCTGGATCTCATTTACGAAGCGCGCGGGAGGTAATCGGATATCGCATCCACGCCAAGGACGGAGAATTGGGGACCTTTGAGGATTTCATCATTGAGGACACTCTTTGGGGCGTACACTCCGTTGTGATTGGATTGAAGCAGCCTCCCCGGCGGTCAGTGCTATTGCCGCCTGAGTCGATTCGGTCCTTCTCCTGGCCCGGCAAAGCCGCCTGGGTGAATCTCTCGCTTCGGGAAATGGCGAAGAAGCCAAATTTCGATCCGGCCGCACCGGTCAATCATGACTCAGAACATCGTGTTTACGATTATTATGGGCGTCCCGTTTACTCGATTCCGCCGCCGGCCGGTAGCGAAAGCGCCCCTCGACAACACTGACTACTGTATGATTCCTTTTCGCACGGCGTAGAGAATGAGTTCGGGCACACCGTGAAGATTCAACTTTTGAAGAATGTTGCCACGATGGGCGTCGACCGTATAAACACTCAGATGCAGGATGTTGGCGACCTCCTTGTTGGTCCTGCCCTCCGCGAGCAGTTGAAGGATCTCTTTTTCGCGCGGCGTCAGGAGGTCATAGCTGTCCTCCACCTGCTTATCGCGGATCTGCCGTACGTAATCCTCAAGCAGCATCTTGCTGATGACGGGACTGAAAAACGACTTCCCGTCCGCGACGGTTCGCACCGCGCGAATGAGATCGGCCTCGGCCGAGTTCTTCAGGATGTAGGCGCGGGCGCCGGCTTTTAAGGCGCGAAGGACATAGCCCTCATCCGAATGCATGCTCAGGATCACGACCTGCGTCCTGGGCTCCGCGGCGAGAATCTGCTGCGTCGCTTCAATTCCATTTAGTTGCGGCATCCCGATGTCCAGCACTGCAACGTCCGGACGATCCTGGGAAGCCAGTTCAACGGCCTCACGCCCATTGTTCGCCTCCGCAACAACCTTGAAATCCGGCTGTTGTTCCAACAGTAGCCGCAATCCAGATCGAATGATCGTGTGATCGTCAGCGAGCAAGATACGAATGATTCCCACGCGGAAGATCCTCGATCGCAAGGATACTGCATTCCGGAGCCTCGTTTCCTTGCCTAACTTCCCGCTCGCACGAACGCAAATATTGCATTCACCCGGCATTTCATGCCATCGACATCGGGCTTCGGAGAAGGAGGAGCCTCCGATCAGTGCCGTCGCCACCCTTGGATGGCTACAAGAGTTCCGCACGCGAGAGCCAATTTCACCGAGAGACTTCCCCGGCCAGCCACGTGCAAGTAAATCTGTAGTTGCCTTGAACCGGCACTCCGTAGGAGGAACAGATGAAACGTGGTTTAAGCTCTGATACCAAACTCGTGGCGTTCGCAGTGGGATTTGTTTGCCTAGGTCTCACTGTCGCTCGTGCCGACGACCTCGACAAGAAAACGGTAGTAACCCTTGATCAACCCACAGAAGTGCCGGGCATCGTTCTTCAACCCGGCACCTACGTCATTAAACTTCTAAACTCGTCGTCCAACCGGCACATCGTGGAGATCTTCAATGAGAAGATGGACCACCTGTACGCGTTGACCTTCGCCGTGGCGGCGGATCGTGTCGAACGTAAAGGGAAAACGGTCTTAACTTTCTATGAGGGCTCCGCTACGCGTCCGCAAGCCATGCGGCGGTGGTTCTGGCCGGGCGATACGAACGGCCAAGAGTTCGTCTACCCGAAGGACCAAGCCGAACAGATCCGGCGGAGCACCAAGGACACAGTTCCGGAAGGCGATCTTCCGACGGTCGGCGAAAGTGGTCAAACCTTGACCCCGGACAATGCAAAGGGACTCAAGGACCGCCGGGATCACAATCCACCCAGCCGTTAAGCTTCGGACGTGTACAACCCGCACCTAAGCGCGCTGCGGAACTCTTCTGCGCTTTAGGTGCGGGGTGTTATATGCGCCAGCCGCTATGTCGTCGGATAAATCAACGATGCAGCCGCACCCGCTCGTAAATAGATGCATTCTTCGGCCAACTCCTGGGCCATCTTCGCAACAAACTCTTTCAGCACAGGAAGTTTTGAATCTTCCACGAAGGCGACGCTGAACTCCCGGTGTTCGCCGTAGGAATCGCGGCCGAGTTGGTCCCGCCAATATCCAAAAATGTTGCCGGCCTGCGCCGTATAGCCGCCAAAATTGTCCATCAGAAAGGTGTGGAGGCGATTTTCGATGGAAGGGCCACTCTGCGACGGCTCTTTAAGCTTCAACGACGGAAGCAGAAAAACAACGGCGGTGCCAAGGCTCTGTTCTCGATAACCCATGAGCCGATAGTAGAACGGGAAGACCCGCCGCGCGTCGGTGGGCCAGGCGACGCAAGCATTTGCTGGTTCTAAAACCGAACCAGTCAGATCTGATAGGTGAAAGCTCGCGGGTCTTGCTTCTGCTGCTGGGCTTTCTCTACCTTGCGACAAACCGTCTCCAACGTGGTTCGCTCCAGGATTTCTGCCATGGCATCGCGTACCTCGCGCATCACCATTCGGGTGCCGCAGGTCTCAATGTCGACGCACTCGTCGCACTTCCGAAACTGGGTCTCACTGGCACACGGTAAAGGTGCGAGCGGTCCCTCGATCTGGCGGATCACCGCAGCCAGCGTGATCTGCTCCGGAGGCTTAGCCAGCTGGTATCCACCGTGCCGTCCTTTCCTGCTTTCCACGAGGCCGAAGGTCTTAAGGGAGAGCAGGATCTGTTCCAAAAATTTCTTGGGGATCAATTCCTCTTCCGACAGGTGTGTGATCAAGGTAGGCCCGCCGCCGTAGTTGCGTGCCAGCGCATACAGCGCGCGGAGGCTGTATTGCGTTCGCTTGGATAGCTGCCGCATGAGTTCGAGGTCCGGTTGCTAGTTTCGCACGGAAAGCCCGAGCACGCGGCCAATGCCCTGCCCGAACTCCCGCCGATTCACCGACGCGTAATGCACCACCGGCGGACCCGCAGCCGCAATGGCTCTCTCTCTTGCCGCCACGGCAACTCAGTCCCTTCGCGGCGGAGTGCCACGACACATCGAACTCGTCCTTACACCGAACTGCCTTCCGAGCCCTGAGTGAGACCACACCTCATCGCCGGTTTCTCTTCCACTATTTAGCAAAGGCGGCGAGCAACGACGAGGCGATCTGAAAAGCAGGCTCCCTGGAAGCAGTATTCGCGCTAGCCCATCCGCCCGGAGCAAACCAAACTTGGCACCGGCATCCATCGCAACCCACGTCCCCGGCGTGCGGTTCCCGTTTCAGCGTTTTTCCGGTGACGTTTCCTCGCCTTGGCCGCAAACGAAACAGGAAATGGGACAGCTTGATCCGAACTCAAAAAATCGGCCCAGTGAAGCCGAAGCTGCACTGGGCCATTTCGAGGGAAGAACAAAACTTGGAACTCCGCCAGCCGGGCAGTTAGCGGTGCCCACCGCCGTGGCTTCCACCACCGCCGCTTGGGCGGCTGCCACCGCCGCCACCCGACGAGTGGCCTCCACCGAACCCACCCGCATGCGAAGGTGGATGCGAAGCGTTCCCCCCACCACCACCGCCGCTCGGCGCACGACTCTGCCCAATCGGAGGATTCACCCGGATTGGCTGCTGCGGAGCCGGACCGCCGCCCCTTGTTCCGCTATAGCCTTGGCCCTGCGGAGCCTGCGGCGTCGGACGATGCGCCGGCTGTGGTGCGCCACCGCCTCCTCGCGTCCCCGCGCCGTTATACCCGGGATTCGACCCGCCGCCCTGCGGACCACCCGCCCTCGGGCCCTCCGCTCTCGGCGTGCCTCCACCCGTATTATTCCCATTCAGCCGCTGCCAGCCGCTGCCCCCGGCATTACCAGGACCAGTCCCGCCGCGAGTCTGCGCCACACCCGGACCGCCTCCCGGAGAGCCCGCTCCCGGACCACCTCCGCGATTCGCCGGAGCCGTATTCATCCGCTGCGAGCCGATGCCATTCGAGCCGCCGCCATTCGAAGACCCCGGCCCAGCCTGCCGTGCAAATCCCCCGCCCGCCGCACGATTTCCGCCGGCCGCGCCGCCGCCACCCGCACCCCGGTTACTATAGAACCGAGTATTCGTGCCCGTCTGCGGCACTCCACGGGTATTCGCCGCCGCACTGGTAAACTGCCGGCTCTGAGCCGACGCCGTGAACGGCATCGCCCCCCGAACCGCCCCGGCGCGAGCCAGCTCGCCTTCCGAAGCCCGCACCCGAGTGGCACCGTTCACCGCGCCGTGCCCGAAATCCCCCGCGCGCATCCCAGTTACACCGTTACGTTCACGAGCATTCCGGAACACACTGTTAACATTCACATTATTGACAATGTTCACGCGCCCGCCACCGGCGAAGCCGCGCCCATACCACGGGTGGAACCTCTCAAACGGAGCCAGCGGAACCCAGCCGACGTTACCAAATCCAAACCCCACTCCGAATCCGCCGCCCCCCCATCCAAAGAACCCGACCATCGCCGGATGCCAGTAATACCGCGGCCCGATCGCGCCCGGATACCACGCCCAGCCCCAACGGCTGTGATACCAGTTCCCGTAGTGGTACGGAGCCCAGCCCCAAGGATCGCCGCTTACCCAACTCCAGCCGTAGTAATCGATATACGACCACCGCCCGTCCTGATACGGTGCCCAATCCCCTCCCTCATTCGGCACCCAAACATTGCCGTACTGCGGATCGTCCTGCCACTGCCCGTATCCATCCAGCGATTCCGCGCCGGAAACATCCGGCGGCACATAGCGATACGAACTCGTCTGCTGCGTCTGCAACAGCCGGTCGCGATCCGCGTTCCACCGGTCGAATTCATCGTTCGCAACCGGCGAAGTGATCTGGAATTCCGGATCGTCCGGCGTCCCCCGAGCCATCATCGTCTGCCCCCGATGCAGCGCCTCGGACCCCTTCGGTCCAAAAATCTCCGCATCGCCGTCACGCACCGTAATCTCGGTCACACCATCCGGATGAACTGTCACCCGATAACTCCCTGGTTGCAGGGGTCTTAACGAAACCGTCGGGGTGCTGACTTCCACCTGCGCATCGGTCTGCCGCAGAACCCGGAACATCGTCGTCCCCGCCGCGATCTGCACCTGATACTGCTTGTACTGCAACTGGCTCAACCGAACCTCGCTGCCCGGAGCCAACCGAATCATATTCGCCCAGTCAAACTGGATCTCCGCGCGCCCCTGGTCGCCCGTTGCCACACGATCCGTCTCTACCAGCGGAGCATTGACCGCCGCGGCCGTCAAATCCCCCGCGTCACCGTGCCGCACCGAAACATTGCCCTGAACGATACTTAAGCGCGCCACCCCATGATCGGGAGAGTCGCCGTTATCGTCCGGAGCCCCTTGAGGAGCCTGCTGCGCCCACATCGGCGCCAAACCCACTGCCAGAATCACCGCGAACATTGAGCGTTTCATGGCGTTCACCATCCGGCTCTTCTAAGGGCAATTCCAAAGCCAAAGGTAAGTGCCTGATTTAACGCCACTTTCGTTCCACCATCGGCGTCGGCAAACGGCTGAAAACCACCACCCTGGCTCTACTGGACCGGCGATCCGTAGAATGGTAAGGAGGAAGCATCCATTGATGGAATACCCAGCTTTGCCGCCCCACCTTCGCAACGAACCGAACTTGATCACCGCAAGCATTGATGGAGAGTTATGTTACTACCCTTGCTTGGTAACTCTGCGCGATGGTTCCCGGCAGGATCACGTGTTCTGGCCGAAGGAGCTCAACACTCAAAGAAATGGGGAGTTCCCATTGAAGAACTCCGGCGGCTGTACTGGCTTTCGATCAACGATGTGATCCACGTGGCCGAGAGTCCGTCACGATTGCCAGCGGAAATGGCGAACCAAATCTACAGGCATGGCGAAACCGTGATGGGTTATACCATCTTCACAGTGGTCTTCGGCGATCAGTCCAAACAAGCGTACGTTGCCGGAAACGCTGTTGATTTCATCCAATACCTCACGGGCAAAACTCCAAGAGACGTAGTGGGAGTAATACCCAGGGCCGGACGAGAGCAATTCCCACTCAGAACTCCCCGGCACACCTGGTCCCTCTTCTCCGATTGACGGATCTCGAATCGCACGTAGCGGCGACGGCGACACTATCCCCGAAGTGTCACACAGCCCCCTCAATTCCTCGATCGAAGAATCCGCAATCATCCGGAACACCCGCGCCGGACAGCCCGGCCGGAAGCTCCCGCGCCGCGATCCCGTCGCAAATCACCAGAGCGCTCAATCCCAGCCGCTCCCGCCACCCGTCCACCGCCGGATCCACCTCGCTCAAAGCATCCGCCGCCAGCCCGACCGCGATCAGCATCGCCCGAGCCGCCCTCCGAATCGTCGCCGACCGCGAAACGATCGTCACCACCGAATCCGCCGCCGGCCGAGCCTGTCCTTCCAGCGATCCTCCCACCGACCGCAGACGGAGTGTCATCGCATGCGACAACTGCGAATGCCCCGGTAGTGACGCCACCACCGCACCGTCTCCTTCCGCCGCCTCCGAATACCCCGCGACGTACTCCCCGACGGGGACTCCCGCATGCTCCTCGATCTCCGCCATCAAAATCGCCCGCAACTCCGCCTCCGGCTCCGCGATCAACACCGGCCCATGCCTCCGCGGCCGAACCGTCCTTTCCAACCGCCGCAGCACCTAGTCCGGTTCGAACCCCCTGCCGCCGAGCCGTCGGAAGCAGCGCCGTCAACAACGCCTCAATCTCGCCTTGCTGCTCCTTCAACGTGCGCACATATAGCCCGCTCCCGCGCCGCAACTCCAGCCAGCCCTGCTGAGGCAGATCGTGATACGCCGCGCTCGCGGGATTCGAATGGATCTTATGCCCCTGCGCCAGCGCCCGTACGCTCGGCAGCTTCTCGCCCGCACGTAGATCCTCGCTCAAAATCCCCAGCACCACCTGCCGGGTCAACTGCTCGCGAATCGGGATCTCGCTATTTTTCGTGAGCCAGAAGCGCATGCGTCTCTTTCAAAAAAGTCTTCCGCTATCATGACACTGATGCACGCCCGCCGCGCCCGCCGTCTGTATCAATTCCTACTCGGACCCGCGGCTCTTTTCCTCATCGTGGTGCTCTTCAACTGGAAACTGGTCCTCACCAATCAGTACACCTGGCTCGAAAACGGCGACCTCGCCAATCTCATCCTGCCCTGGTTCCAATTGCAGGCCACCCAATGGCACCTCGGCAGCTTCCCTCTCTGGGACCCCAATAGTTGGTTCGGCCAACCCCTCTTCGGCCAAGCCCAGCCCGGCGCCGCCTACCCTTTGAACTGGCTCCTCTTCCTCGCCCCTCTCAAGCGAGGCTGGATCGAACAAGGCGCCCTGCACTGGTATTACGTCCTGATTCACTACCTCGCCGCGCTCACCGCCTACGCGCTCTCTCGCGACCTCGGCCGCAGCCGCCGAGCCTCCATCCTCGCCGGATGCGTCTACGCCCTCGGTGGCTACGTCGCCGCCACCATGGCTCCGCAAATGCTAAACGGCGCCGTCTGGACGCCCCTGGTCTTCCTCTTTCTCTTCCGGGCCGAACGCGGCCATCGCCCCTGGGCTAGTGCCCTCCTCTCCGGATTCTTCCTCGGCTTCGGCTGGCTCGCGGGCCATCACCAGATGAATCTCTTCGTCTCGCTCGCCGCCACAGGACTGTGGCTCTGGATCATCCTCCGCACCGGCAAGCTTGACCTCAACATCGCCAAACTCGCCGCCGCCTCGCTGCTCATCGCCGGACTCACCAGCGCCTTCCAAACCCTCCCCATGGCCGAGTACGGCCGCGCCTCCGTCCGCTGGACCGGGCTTCAAGACCCGCAGCGCTTCAACGAAGTCGTTCCCTACAGCGTGCACGTGCAGTACGCGCTGAACCCCGCCGGACTCCTCGGCATCTTCGTCCCTAACCTGGCCCACAATTCGAATCCCTTCATCGGCTGCGTCGCCTTCAGCCTCGCACTCCTCGGCGCAATCCTCGCTTGGAAAACTCCGCAAGTCCGCTGGCTCTCCGCCATCGCCCTCGCCGGACTCCTCTTCGCCCTAGGCCCCACCAGCCTGCTCCACGGAGCCCTCTACTCCCTCGCTCCTCTGGTCGACAAAGCCCGAGTCCCCGCTGCCGGCGTGCTTCTTTTCGCCCTCGGAATCGCGCCGCTCGCCGCGTTCGGGGTCGATCTCCTCCCGCGCCCCGAGAGCTTCCCCTGGTCGCGCCGCGCCGGAACCATCCTCGCGATTTTCGGCGGCGCGCTGGCCCTCACCGTCCTGATCCTTCACATTGCCGGAGCGCAAAACGCACTCGGCGATGAGCGAGTCCTCATCACCGCGCTCCTCGCTCTCCTCGCCGCCGCTCTCTTCGCTGGATGGCGAGCGTCCACGCTCTCACCCGCCCTGGGAGCTTGGCTCGCCCTCGCTCTCGTGCTCTTGGAACTCGCGACGGTGATGAATTACAACCTGCCCTCGCGCGCGGAGCCCGCCCAGAACCACTACCTCCACTACTTGGCCGAGCATGGCGATGTGGCGGCCTTCATCGGAGCGCATGGCGTACCCGGCCGCATCGAGTATGACGATCAGGACATCCCCTACAACTTCGGCGACTGGTACGGACTCGAGGCCGTGAACGCCTACGCCGCCAGCGTGCTCGACGAAGTCTGGAGCCTCGACGTTTTCTCCCCTCGCGCCCGTGATTTCTTCGGCGTCCGCTACGCCTTGGGCAAGAAGCCACCGCGCGCCGGACTCACTGAATTATTCACCAGCCGCTCCGGAGTGAAGGTGTTCGAAAACGCCGCCGCCTACCCGCGCATCTGGAGCGTCCACCGTGCCGATTCCCTGCCCGACATGGTGCAGCTCCGCGCCGCCTTCCGCGACCCCAGCATCGACCTGCGCCAGACGGTCCTGTTAACCGGCGAACCCGCCCCCGCGATTGCCGCCTGCCAGAACACTCGCGACGACGAGCTCGACATGCCGCTTTACCAGCCCAACGAGCTCCGCATCACCGCGAACCTCGCCTGCCGCGGCATGGTGATTCTCACTGACACTTGGTTTCCCGGCTGGAAAGCGTGGGTAGACGGCCACCCCGCCCCCATCCACAAAGCCTACGGCTCGGTTCGCGGAGTCATCGTAGAATCCGGCGCACACGTAATCGAAATGCGCTACCGCCCCGCAAGCGTATTCCTCGGTCTCGTACTCAGCGTTCTAGCCGCCGTAATCACCCTCGCCGCCTGTATGATCTCGCGTACGCGATAAATGCTATCCTTTCCTCCGACGGGCGCGGAACTTCAAGCTTGGTCGGATCGAGGGTTTACTCTCGATTTGGTCTCTCTGGAGTTACTCCGGGGGAAAGTGTAAAAATCGCCATTTCGTCGCGTGAGCGCCTCTGCGATGGCGTGCAGCTCTGCTCACGCAAAGTCAGACTCGTTGGAGTTCCCGTCCGCCGCCCATGCCCGCTTCGGCACTCATCAGCGTCCTCGCTCGAAGCCTTCTCGCGGGCGAGCAGAATCACGATGCCGCCCACACCCGCGCCGTCCGCACGCTCGGCCGCCGCTGGGCCTGGCTGCGACCACTAACCCGCCGCTACGTACAAACGTTCGAAGAAGGAACCCGCCCCCGCCACCGCGACGTCGTCCGCTTCTTGCTTCACGACGCAGGTTTCGATCGCGCCCGCCGCCGCTACCGTCACGAAATTGCCATCGCGGAATGGCTCGCCGAGCCTCGGCGGATGCAGCCTGCCTCACGCGTTCTGCGTGCGGACTTGCCCGTCATCGAAACCGTGGGCGACCTCGCGGCGTGGCTCTCTCTCACTCCCAGCGAACTTGATTGGTTCGCCGACCTGAAAGCTCTCGGCTACAAACTCCGCAACCCGAAATTGCACCACTATCATTACCGAGTCCTGTCCAAGCGCTCCGGAGGCATCCGGCTGATCGAGAGTCCGAAGCCGCGCCTGAAGGAACTCCAGCGCCGCATCCTATCCGAGATCCTCGACCGCACTCCGCTCCACCCCTCCGTCCAAGGCTTCGCGAAAGGACGCTCCATCGTCACCTTCGCCGAGCCCCATGTACGCAAGCCGGCGCTCTTGCGGCTCGACCTCCAGGACTTCTTCCCCGCCTCCCCCGGCGCACGCGTGCAGTCGCTCTTCCGGACCCTAGGCTACCCCGAACAGGTCGCCGACCTCCTCGGTGGAATCTGCACCAACGCCGTGCCTCGCGATGTGTGGACTACGCGCCCGCCTGACCTCGACGTCGCCGAATGGCACGAAGCCCGCACCCTCTACGCGCGCCCGCACCTGCCCCAAGGAGCCCCAACGTCGCCCGCCATCTCAAACCTGCTCGCGTATCGACTGGACTGCCGTCTCCAAGGCCTCGCGAAATCCGTGGGCGCAAACTACACCCGCTACGCCGATGATCTCGCGTTCTCCGGCGGAGAATCCTTCGCGCGGTCCGTCGAGCGATTCTCCCTCCACGCCGCCGCAATTGCGTTGGAAGAAGGTTTCAGCGTGAATCACCACAAAACCCGGATCATGCGCCCTGGGGTCCGCCAGCACCTCGCCGGAATCGTAGTGAACCAGCACGCGAGTCTACCTCGCCACGACCTCAAGCTCTTGGAAGCGATTCTGACAAACTGCGTCCGCCAAGGCCCCGCCTCACAGAACCGCGACGCACTCCCCAACTTCCGATCACACCTGGAAGGCCGAGTCGGCTTCGCCGAAATGGTAAATCCAGCGAAGGGTAAGCGCCTCAGACGTCTGCTAACCCAAATTCCCTGGGACCACGACTAATCCCCGCTCGCCCCGACAATCTGCGTCAACTGCGCATCAGCCAGTACCGCCGCCGCGTCCGCCTCGGTGAACTCCTGCGTCTTCACCGAATGATTCATGGAGCAGAACTTCGGCCCGCACATCGAGCAGAACGCCGCATCCTTGAACCCTTCCTCCGGCAGCGTTTCATCGTGATACGCCTGCGCCGTCTCCGGGTCCAGCGCCAGCTCGAACTGCTTCTTCCAGTCGAACGCGAACCGCGCTCGAGACAACTCGTCGTCCCGATCCTGCGCCCCCGGCCGGTGCCGGGCAATATCCGCCGCATGCGCCGCGATCTTGTACGCGATCAGCCCCTGCTTCACGTCCTCGCGATTCGGCAGCCCCAGGTGCTCCTTCGGCGTCACGTAGCACAGCATTGACGCCCCGTACCACCCGATCATCGCCGCCCCGATCGCAGACGTAATGTGATCGAAACCCGGCGCGAAATCCGTCACCAGCGGACCCAGCGTGTAGAACGGAGCCTCGTAACACATCTCCTTTTCCTTCTCCACCTGCATCTGGATCTGGTCCATCGGAATGTGTCCCGGACCCTCGATCATCACCTGCACATCGTGCTTCCACGCGATCTTCGTCAGTTCGCCCAGCGTCTGCAACTCCGCGAACTGCGCCTTGTCGCTCGCGTCCGCAATCGACCCCGGCCGCAGCCCGTCGCCGAGCGAAAACGTCACGTCGTGCTTCTGGAAAATCTTGCAGATGTCTTCGAAGTACTCGTACAGCAGATTCTGCTTGTGGTTCTTCACCATCCACTCCGCCAGAATCGCCCCGCCCCGGCTGACGATGCCCGTCACGCGCCGAGTGGTCAGCGGGATGTACTGCACCAGCACGCCGGCGTGGATCGTCATGTAATCGACACCCTGCTCGGCCTGCTCCTCGATCACTTCCAGCATCACCCGGATGTTCAAATCCTCGACGCGCCGCACCCGCGCGAGCGCCTCGTAAATCGGCACCGTGCCGATCGGCACCGGAGACTCCTGAATGATCGCCTTCCGAATCCGCGGAATGTCGCCGCCGGTCGAGAGATCCATCACCGTGTCGGCGCCATACTTCACCGAGTACCGCAGCTTCCCCAGTTCCTCTTCGATATTCGAAGTCGTGGACGAGTTCCCGATGTTGGCGTTCACCTTGCACAGCGACGCCACGCCGATGCACATGGGCTCCAGGTTCAAGTGGTTGATGTTGGCCGGGATGATCATCCTCCCCCGAGCCACCTCATCCCTCACCAACTCCGGAGTCAGCCGCTCCCGCTTGGCGATGTACCGCATCTCCTCGGTAATCTGCCCCTGGCGAGCGTAGTGAATCTGCGTACGAATCCGGTCGCCGGAGCGGCCTGCTACCCATTGCTCTCTCATACAGCACCGATTATACCCGGTTTGCGATCTGATCCCGATGGAAAGAGCCTGGGTTCGTTACTTCTGCTTCCTTTGGCTGTGTGTAAGCGCTCGGCCACCTTCGCAGCCTCCGCATCGATCGTATTTTAGGATCCGCTGGCCGCTCGTCGCAGTCACGACTTGACCGCCCGGATTGATCGGCTTTCCATCAGGCCCCACCGTGCCTATCTCCAGCGGACCCACCTCAACGCTGCAGATGTTGTACCTGGGGGCCAAAGTTCCCCGGCACTTCATGTCCCAGTAAAATGTCGTCGCCGATCGATCCAGGAGGTCGATTAGCGCATCCCGCCCGCTCATGTTAGGAATTGCCGTTCCCCAGACAAACGGTCGATCGTCGGCGCGAGTGGGGGCGAACATGAAGTTGATGGAATCCCCCCTGAGGTCCGTCACCCGTGCCCCAACGCTTACTTTCAAGTCCGCGTTTGCCGCCTCCAGCGCGGCTCCCAGGGCGATGAGATGTTGGTGTGCAGTTCGTTCCTGCTGCGGGATAAACACCACCCGGTCGAACGGGTTTTGCGCCGGAACGAGTTTCCCATCCCTGTCCCGCACCTGGAACGGCACGATGTGTAGGCCCAACTTGGAGGTCAGAATCTGGAAACGAGGCCCACCGGTCTGCTGGTGGTACGCGGCCAGGACCTGAGCGAGCCTCGTCGGCAGGTCTGGAGCCGGGCTGCTCGGACCAGGCATTGTGAAAGTGACCCAGTCGGGATTCCAGCCGCCCTTGGTGTCCGGGGTGACTCTCGACGAGCCCAAAACAGGGGCCATTTCACCAGGCCACTCCCAGAGCGGGTCTTCGTACGTGATCACCATTCCATAGGTCTTCCGGAGCCGTTCCGCGGCGGATGAGACAGGATGCAAAGCGCGAATCACGTTCGGGTCCGGCGAGGCGGGCTGAGCCAGCAACGTCGCTGCCAAAAAGCAACTCGCACATCCAACGAAAAGTCGAATTGACGGACGAATTCCTGTGTAGCTCATGGGTTACATTCCTCCCTGCGTTTCGCTTTTTTCCACAACCCGCAAAACGGAGCCTGAGTAGCGGCTATATCTCACGGTTAGTACCACTTGCCTCGAGAACGCGGATGGCAGTTGCGGACTAGTAAATCGATCCGGAGGCGTTACCGCGAAATCCAGTCCCGTTCGAACCGTCAAGGTAGATTCCAACGTCGTTTGTCCAGTAGTACCCTCCGTTGTATTCCAACTGTTGGGAACCGGACCAGATATAGCACGCACCCTGCCAACTTGAGGCGATCGACGGCTGTACCCTATCGACCAGGGAAACGCTGAAAGACATCTCATCCGGGTCATCACCGCACCCGTAGCTGCCATCGGAGCAAACAGGCCAGGTGCTACTGTCCTCGAACGTAAAGTCGACAAGTTCGTCGGTAAACGGATCATAACATCCGGCCGTGACCCCCATCACATCCTCGTGGACCTCGCCCGGGTAGAACATGGAGCTCTCGTAGCAAGATACGCCGTCGATGTAGCCAAGATATGCTACAAACATAGCCGCATACTCGCCCTCATCCACGCCCGAGTCCCAGTAGTAGCTGATTTCGCACAACTCAGTCCCCCCACTACCTCCACCCGACTCCCTATCGTCCCACGTATCGGACGTCTCCCCGAGATCGATCCATCCCCACTCGTAGCTATAAATCTGGTGTTCACAGTTGACCTCGTATAAGGCCGGTCCAACGTCGTCATATAAGTACGCAATTGCAGAAAGCATGTCCCATCCAAAGCCTGAGTCGATCTCGGTTCCGTTGGCAGAAAGCGTGGTGGAGACATCTGCCTCGTAGGCGCCATACAAATAGAAATCATATTCGTCGAGAGTCGTATAAGATGCCGATACGCCCTCGCCGTACATAGTGGAACCGATAGTGTATGCGGAGGCACACGGCGAGAAACCGATGCACACGACTGCAACCGCCAGCCAAGACCAATTTGTAACTTTTCTAGCCATATTCTGCCCTCCTTCGAGCGAGTTCTCTTTTATTTTCGCGCTGCCGCACCCTGCACGGGCGGTTGAAGATGTCCCTGCTTCTGCTTGCCCGCGACGTGCACCAAGACATGCAAATCCAGATGCAGAAACCGCTCGGTCCCCATCCCCACCTTAAGCTGCTGAATACATCCCGCGATAATTGCATCGCGCTGCGCCTGAAGCGCCGCGAGCTGCTGTGCTCACTGCCCCGGGAGGGGCCGTGCTCGCCACGGGAGGGTACTGTTGCCTCAGCCCGCTGATGACGCTCGCGTTCGAGGCAGCCTGCGCGGCTTCGGCCGCATTGCATTGTGGCGCATTCTCTTTAAGAAGGCTAGTTTCCTGCGCGGTCAATCTGGCGTCCCTCTGGATCGCCCCGCGCACGGTTTTGTCATCCTTCCCTTGCGCCTTCAGCCGATCTACCAGAGCATCAAGCGCCGCGACCTCCCCGAAAAAGGCGCGAAATCCCGAGACATCGTTGGCGGAAAAGCTTGGTGCCGCCTGCCCGGAATTAGCAACGGGGGCTTGTCCGAAAACGCCCGTGACAACCAGGAGCGGGACAGCCAAATGAGCCACGCGCCGCACGCGGGGCGCTCTGAATAACCGGTGGAACCGAAGATTCCTTTCTCCTCCTACCCGCAAGCGCCGACGCTGTAAATCTATCGTATGCATTGAAATATTGCGACTAAGTGAATATCCCCCCCCCATTTAATAGAAGTCAATGGTTAATTATTAAACAAGAATTCTCCACCACGAAGTAAATCAGCCGCAGCTTCTTATCTTACGGACTCTCCCCCACGTGAGCGGAGCGCCGTCCGGCGTCCGAGGGCGGGTCGTGAGCTTCGTTGGTTGACCGAATCCAGCCGGCCCTTCCCTCCCGTCCGGCACATCCTGCGATCCACAAGCCAGGTACCCGAGGGTTCCCTAATACGTGCGGCCTCCCGAGAACCCCTCGCAACGGTGCAAGAACTGCACCTCCCCGCCTATCCCCTACTCCCCCTTACGCCTACCCGCCCCTGATTCGGTCGATAGAAAGATTTAATTGGACCCCGCATACCCGGAAGTCGTACGCTCAGAATATGATGGCAACCGAACCAATGAACTCAAAGGGTGTCGAAGACGTCTCCGTTCTGCATCGGGTGAGCCGAATCGTCAGCTCGGAGCTGTCCTTGGATGAGATGCTTGGGGAAATCGTAGGATTGGCGGCGCGGATCACGGGGTGTGACGCGTGCCTGGTATACCTGGCCGAAACCGCCACCAGCGAATTCGTACTGAGAGCCTCGCAGGTGCCGCACGCGGCCGACCTCGGAACCTTGCGCATGAAGATGGGAGAAGGTGTAACCGGCTGGGTGGCCGAACATCAGTCGCCCGTCGCTCTCTCTTCTAAAGCCGCGACCGACTCGCGCTTCAAAATGTTCCCCGCCCTGGTGGAGGATACCTATGAAGCCTTCATGTCCGTCCCGGTGATCAGCAAAGGCAGCGCGATCGGCGTCATCAACGTCCACCATCGCGACCGCCATGAGCACTCCGTCGAGGAGATCAGCACCATCCAGTTCATCGGCGAACAGATGGGCAACGCCATCGCGAAGAGTCTTCTCGAAGAAGAGAATGCGCGCCTGGCAGCCGAGACCGAGGAGATGAAGCGCCAGCTCGAAACCCGCAAGGCGGTCGAGCGCGCCAAGGGCATCCTGCAACGCCGCCACAATCTCTCGGAAGAAGAAGCCTACTTGCGGATGCGTAACGAAAGCCGACGCCTGCGCCGCCCGATGAAGGAACTCGCCGAAGCCATCATCCTGGCTGAAGAACTAGCCCGCCGCGACTCCAGCTCGCCCGACTAGCCCGAGAAGCAGTTCGCGGCTCAGAATCGAGGAGAGGTTTCGATTCTGAGCCGCGTGCGCTTTCGCCAAACTCCCTGCAGCCCCAAGCGTAAGCGCGGGGACGGTCTTAAATCCTCGCGGCCCAGAATCGAGGAGAGGGGTTCGATCCCGAGCCGCCTACGCTACAACAAACTCATTTCGGCGCGGCCGCCAGCCACATCGCCAGCCGGTCCAGTTCCTGGTTGTTGTCCACCAGCGCGCACACCGGCAATCCCGCAATGTCTTCGCACTCCGCCACGCCCGCGCCGCCCGGAACGCGATGCACCAGCAGCCCGCTGTTCTCCGAAAGGTCCAGGGAGCGCAGCCACTCCGCCTTATACTTCGCCATCTCGAGCGACGGCTTGTCCGAGCTGCTCACGATAAAAATCCAATCCGCGTGCCGCAGCATCTCCAGCGCCGCCACTTGCTTCGCTTCGCTTAAATCCGCGCACGTCATACGATACTGTGACCGCGCATGACTGAGCAGCCGCTTGATCTCGCGCGGGTGCGCCTCTCGAGTCTCCAAGGTATCGAACGGAACCCCCGGAGTCAGGAACGCTCCCCAGCTTTGACGGTCCAGCCGCTGCGGCGCTTCCGGAGTTCCCCACAACGGGAATCCCCGCGAATAAAAGTCGGCCAGCAGCACGGATAATCCAAGCTCCTCCGAAATGGTTTGGCACAGTTTCTTAACCACCGTGCCGGCGTTGGACTGCCCGTGCGCTGGCGCGAACGCATACACCGTTCCGGGCGCCTCCGTCGCGCCCGGCACCGTGGGAACTTCGGTACTTCTCAGAGTCATCTCCATTCCGGCTTTCCTCATTGCAACCTCGCTGCCAATGCGGCACCGTCGTGCAAGCGCTACCAAATGCACGAATCGAAGTGCCCACATCCCCCTCGCTCGGGACATTCTGTCGCTTTCCCGCGGGACACTCTGTCCCCTGCGCCGGCGCCCCGTTCAATGTTTCCAGTTTTATTCGCGTGGCACTCAGCGTGCTCCTCCACGCTCACCAAATGCTCAAAAGGTTGGGAGCAGTTCTGTGCGCGGTATTGTTGTTGGCGGGGGCAGCGCTCATCCCCTCCACGGACCGGAGAGTCGTCTACCTCTCTTATTCGCTCTTGGCCCTCACCGCTTTTGGCCTCACCCTCGCCGACGGCACAACGATGGGCTTCGCGTTCGTCATCCTGGCCCTTCCTCAATTAGGTTGGACCGAAACCCTGTTCATCGCCGGAGCGGCCCTCTTCATCCTCGCGGTGGTCCGCCGCACCCGGCCCACCCCGAAAGAATTGATGCACGCACTGGGCGTCACCACCATCGCCGTGCTGGCCACCCAGGCCGCCTTCCACGCGACGCGTCTCGCGCCCTTGCCCGTGCCTCTCCGCTTGATGATCGCCGCCGCAGTCTGCTTCCTTCCCTATAATTTGCGCGGATGGAAGAAGCTCAGGCTCTGGTCTTTTCCCTACTATCCTGCCGCAGCCGCCGTCGCCTCCCTGTTCCCGGTTTCCGTCGTGCTCGCCCCGCTGCTGGTACTCACCTGGCGCTCGTACCGTCTCTCTGGATGGCACCTGGAACAACAGTGCGAAAGATCGCGCTCCGCGGCGGCCCTCCACCAACGCACCATCGAGACTCTCGCTCTCGCCATCGAAGCGCGCGACCAGCCTCTCTCCGGAAGATCCCGGCGCGTGCAAATCTACTCGGTCGCCATCGCCCGTGAATTGCAGCTGCCGGAGAACGAGGTCGAGGCCCTCCGCACTGCTTCCCTGCTCTACGACATCGGAGAGCTCGCCATCCCCGAACACATCACGCTCAAGGCCGGCCGCCTCACCCATGAGGAATTCGAGAAGGTAAAAACGCACGCCGACGTCGGCGCGGCCATCCTCGAACGCGCCGCCTTTCCCTATCCCGTGGTACCTATGGTCCGCGCGCATCACGAACGCTGGGACGGCTCCGGCTACCCGGCCGGCCTGCGTGGAGAAGAGATTCCTCTGGGAGCCCGCATTCTCGCCGCCGTCGATACCCTGGATTCGCTCGCCTCTGAACGCCAGCACCGCGCCGCGCTCTCCTTGGACCAGGCTGTGGAACGCGTGGTCGCCGCCGCCGGCCAGGCCTTCGATCCGCGCGTGACGTCCTTGATCGCCCGGAACTACCGCACTTGGGAAAAGCGCGTCGCCCGCCAGCCGGACCGCACGTTCATTGACTCCATCTTTTCAGCGCAGCGCGAGGCCAAGATTCTGCTGGAATTAAACCACGTCCTCGGCGCTACTCTCGAACCCGAGGAAATGTTCGTCGCCGTGCGCCACGCCGCGCTCCAACTCACCGCCTTCGACGCCCTGGTGGTCTGGGTGGAGCACGACGGCACTCTTCGCCCCGTTCACGTCACAGGCGACCACGTCGCGCTGTTCTCCTCCGTTCATATCCCCCTCGGCAGCGGAGTCTCCGGCTCCGCCGCGGCGCGCGCCGAAACCGTCTCCAACGGCGATCCCATGCTGGACTTGGGCTGGCTCGGCTCCGCCAGCCACCTCTGCCCCTTCCACGATGCCCTCGCCGCGCCGCTGTGCGCCCGCGGCATGCGAGGCGCGCTTTCCCTCTATCGAGCCGGCGAGAAGAGTTTCTCCCCCGAAGATGCCCGCGTCGCCACCTCCATCGCCGCGCAGTTTGCCCTGCCCCTGGCCAATGGATTCCGTTTCCAGCACCTGAACGCCGCCGCTCTTTCCGATCCCCTGACCGGCTTGCCGAACTCCACCGCACTCGCCACGCGGCTGGCCGATCTGGAGCCCAGCACCACCGTCGTAGTCTGCGACCTCGACGGATTCAAAGACGTCAACGACCGCTTTGGACACCTCACCGGCAACAAGGTTTTGATCGGGTTGGCCGAAGGCTTCCGCAAATCTTGCCGCGAACGCGATTTTGTGGCCCGCATGGGCGGCGATGAATTCGTCCTGATCCTTCCGCAGCTACGCCCCGAGGATATCGGCGCGAGACTCGCCCAATTCCGTGCGTTGGTGCGGGTTCTGGGAAGAGAAATCTGCGGCGAGCCTGTGCTAGACGCCAGCTTCGGCGCCGCGTACTACCCCCGCGACGGAGCCACCCCGGACGAACTCTTGGCCTGCGCCGACCGCCGCATGTACTTCCGCAAAGCCGAACAAAAGTCTGGCGTCCTGGAAATGCAGCCCCGCGTAAAAGGCGCCTGAGTTTACTAGCGCCGCGGCGCCGCCAGTTCCTGCTTCATCGCATTCACGTTGCGCAGCGCCTGCTGCTGCATCGGACCGGCTAGCGCCGCCGATTGTTCGCTGAACTTCTCGCCTTCCTGGATCTTGCTGCGGTCGCCCGTAAGCTTGCCCAGGTTGTAGTTCGCCAGGCCGAGATAAAAATAGAGGTTGCCCGCGATTTGCGGATCCTTCCCGACAAATTGAATCGCCGCGCGCAGGTCCTTGTCGCAGTCCGTCCAGGTGCTCTTGCTACACGCCATGGCGCCCGAGACATAATAACCCTGTCCCAGCATCATGTTCTTGCGCTTCTCCCAATCGGCCTCAGTGACACCCTCCGGCTTGCCCTTCGCCTTCATCACTGTCACCAGACGCATCGCATACGTCGGATTCTGCCCCGTGACGCCCAACACATACAAAGCGTCTTCATTATTCGGATTCACTTTGAGGATGTTCTGCGCCCCGGCAGCCTGCTCCTTGCTGCTCTTCTTGCCGAGCGCTTCGAGATAAGCGCTGGCGCACACGCTCAAATACGTGGTCTTGCCATTCTGCGCAAGTAGCATGTCCACCATCGCGATCGTCTTGGCCTGATCCGTCGAAGTCGACGCCGTGGTCGCCAGCGCGTACTCCGTAAACGCATCGACATCTTTGGCGAACTCTACCCGTTGCTTCCAGTCCGCCACTTGAGATGCGTCGGTGGGCTGCGGCAAGGCCGCTTCGCCGCGCGCCAATTTGGACGTCTCCGGCGCCAGCTTCATCACTGTGTCGGCATCCTTGGCGGCCTGCGCTGTCTTCAATGCCGCGTAGTTGTCATCCAACTGGTTGGCGTGCGCCAAGGCAGCCAAAGTCACCATCGCAAGCGGAGCGATCCAGAATCTCATGTTTCCTCCCGGAACCAAGCATTATACTCCGGTACGACAGGCGATCGCTCTTCGTCGCCTGTCTCCTTCTCTTGTTCCCTACGCCGTCGCGGCCTTGAAGTGCACCAGCTTGCGAGTCGCCAGATCCACCGTAACCGCATCGTCCGGAGTCTTCGCCTGCGATCCATCGGGCGACGGATGATATTCGATCCGCAACTGCTGTGCATTCACCAGAATTCGGAGATATCCGTAATCCTGGTCGTCGTAATTCTCGAACGTCACTCCCGCCACGCTGGTCAATGCCACAGGCACGCGCAGCGCCGGCGACCCCTTCCGCGTCAGCGGCGTCAGCCCGTGCCCGCCGTTCCCCTCGATCACATACGGAATCTCCATGCCGTTGATCGTCCGCGTGTACCGCTGATAACTGTGCGCGTGTCCCGACAACACCGCGTGCGGCCACACTCCGGTTGACTTACAGATCGCGTCGATCTCCGCCAGCATCACCGGACTCCCGCCATGCGCGCCCGTCGTATACGGCGGATGATGTACGGCAATGATCACCGCACCGGCGAACCTTTCCTTCTTGATCCGCGTCAGCGCCGCCTTCAGGAAATCCAGTTGCACGTCGGTTACTTCCGGATACGTGCCCCCCTGCGTCGAGATCACGCCCGGATCTTCCAGCCGGTTGCTATACAGCGCCAGAATCCGCATAAACGGAGCTTCAAGCGTGTAATACACCCCCGGCTGAATCATCGCCGTCCGCTCCAGCCCTCCCGCTTCCGCGGTCTGCACCGGAGCCGTCGCGCAGAAGTTGCTCCAGAAAGCCTGCAACGTCGGCGTCGCACTTCCCGGAGCCACCATCCCGTCGTGATTCCCCGCGATGGCGATAATCGGCCGTGGATACTCGCGATACGGCTCATAAAGCTGGTCGTAATAATACTGCGCCTCGCCGAAACTGTACACCACATCGCCCAAATGGAACAGGAACGACGGCACCTGCGCCGGGTCGGCTTCGTTGAAATCGCTCAGCAGTTTATCGGTCACCGCGTTCTGCGGAAGCACGCTGCGCGTGTTCCCCGTATCGCCCACCGAGTGGAACACAATCTGCTTCGCTTGCGTGATCGCCTTCGTCGCCGCCGCGCCCCCTTTGCCCAGCACCTCCTCCAGCGTCAGCACCGGCTCCGGCCCGCCTCGCGAAGGAGGAAACGCGAACGGCCGCGCCGATTTCCCCTCTTTATCCAACACCGCGTACGCCGCCGTGTCGGAAGCATGCTTCACCTTGAACTTTGTCGGATCGGGCGTCAAATCCGGTTGCGCGAACAGCGGCCCGCCAGACCCTGCCACCGCGGAACTCTTCTTCTTTGCCATAAGCTTCCTCCCAGCTTTACATTCCGATGAAATCAAGCCCGAATAATCGGAGTCAATATCGTCGAATTAGCATAAACCGAAATTCGCTCGCAGAAAAGAAAAAAGCGCACCTATCGCTACAACGCCCCGATGTGCGGAAACCGGTTCACCTCCCGCACGCACGCCTCCAATGCCTCCAGCAGCGTCTGCCCCCATCCCGCCGGAGTATACGGAGCCACCCCCTGATTCGTCTCAAGATCCGCCTGCGCGAAAAACGCCAGCGCCCGCTCCGCCGGCGAGAAGAACTCCTTCACTTTGATCGTCAACTCCACTTCCCCGCCCGGCTCGATCTTCTTCATCGAGAAAAAATGCAACCGCGCCAGTTGCTCCCTCGGATTCGACTGCGCGTAGCCCCAATCGGTCATCTTTCCCCTCCAGCAGCGTGTTTTAAACTCCCCATGATAACCTCCGCGCTATAATCCGATTGCATCCTTCCATGGGTCCCTCCTCCGCTCCAGCAGTCTATTGCGACGTCAGCATTCCCGCGCCGCTGGACCGCTCCTTCACCTACCTGCTCCCGGAAACCCTCCGCCACCGCGTCCAGCCCGGATGCCGCATCCTGGTTCCCTTCGGCAAGCGCACCGTAGCTGGAGTCGTCCTCCGCACCCACGCCGAAGCCCCTCCTACGTCCGCCCGCGAGGCCTTGAAACTCCTCGATGAAGAGCCCGTCCTCGATGCCGCGCTCCTGAAGCTAGGCCACTGGATCGCCGATTACTACTGCTGCCCCCTCGGCGAGACCCTCCGCGCCATGACCCCTCTCGCCGGCGATATCCGCCATGGCAAAGTCTACTCGCTCACCAGTTCCGGCCATGACGCCGCGCGTCAATTCCATCTCGCCGACAACCCGGAATCCGACCCCGCCTACGAAATCCTCCGCCTCCTCGACAATCGCCCCCTCACTTCTGCCTATCTCGCGAAGAAAGTCCCCAAGTCCGCCAACGTCCTCCGAGCCCTCATCAAGAAAGGACTCGTCGAAGCCGAAGACCGCACCGCCGAACGCAAACATCGCGAGCGTGCGCCTTCGCCTCAAGACCCCGACCTCCCCACCCCGTTCGCCCGCCCGCCCCACGCCCTCAACGCCCACCAACAGGCTGCCTTCGACGCCATCCGCACCGCCATCGACGCCGCGTCCTTCCAGGCGTTCCTCCTCGAAGGCATCACCGGCTCCGGCAAGACCGAGGTCTATCTCAACTCCATCGACGCCGCGCTCGCCCGAGGGAAAACCGCTCTCCTCCTCGTCCCCGAAATCGGACTCACCCCCGCCGTCGCCGGCCAGTTCCACCACCGCTTCGGCGAAAAAGTCGCCATCCTCCACTCCGCTTTTCACGACACCGAACGCGCCCAGCAGTGGCATCGCATCCGCTCCGGCGATGCCAGAGTCGTCGTAGCCACCCGCAGCGGAGTCTTCGCCCCCCTGCGCGACCTCGGCCTCATCATCGTCGACGAAGAGCACGACCAAAGCTATAAGCAGCAGGAAACCCCGCGCTATCACGGCCGCGACGTCGCCGTTCTCCGAGCCCGCGATTACAACGCGGTCGTAGTCTTAGGCTCCGCCACGCCCAGCCTAGAAACCCGCTTCAACGCCGAGCGTGGCAAGTACACCCGCCTCGAACTCCCCGAACGAATCGAGCGCCGCCCCCTCCCCGTAGTCCAAATCATCGACACCCGCCAGGAGTTCCTCGAAACCCGCAAGCAAAACACCTTCTCCCGCGCTCTCCTGGACGCCATCCAAGCCCGTCTCGATAACGGCGAGCAGACCATGCTGCTCCTCAACCGCCGCGGCTTCTCCAGCTTCATCGCCTGCCGCGCCTGCGGCGAGCGTGTCGAGTGCGGAAACTGCTCCGTCACGATGACCTACCATCGCCGCGACAAGCGCATGCTCTGCCACTACTGCAACACCTCCACGCGCGTCCCCGACCGTTGCCCCAAGTGCCAGAGCGAATACATACAGTTCTTAGGAGTCGGCTCCGAACGCGTGGAAGACGAACTCCACACCGCGTTCCCCAGAGCGCGCATCGCCCGCCTTGACCGCGACACCGTCCGAGGCAAGCACGATTACGAAAACATTCTTTCCCGTTTCCGTGAAGGCAGCTACGACATTCTGGTCGGCACCCAGATGATCGCCAAAGGCCACGACATCCCCAACGTGACGCTGGTAGGAATCGTCAACGCCGACGTGGGCCTCGGCCTCCCCGACTTCCGCGCCGCCGAGCGCACTTTCCAACTCCTCACCCAAGCCGCCGGACGCGCCGGACGCGGCCAAACCCCCGGTATCGTCCTGCTCCAGACCATCAATCCCGACCACTACGCCATCCTCTGCGCCGCCGCGCAAAATTACGAAATGTTTTACGCGAAGGAAATCGAATTCCGCCGCCTGATGTCCTACCCGCCTTTCAGCGCGCTAGCCAACGTAGTCGTCCGAGCCACAAAAGAAGAGGAGGCCCTCACCAGAAGCGCCGCCCTAGGCCGCATCTTGAACCCCGCCCCCGAAGGGATCCGAGTCTTAGGCCCCGCCCCCGCCGCCGTAGCGCGAGTCATGAACGAATTCCGCTACCAAATGCTGATCAAGGCAGTTCACCGAAAACGCCTGAGCGAAATCCTCCGCGACCTCCGCAAATTCTCGCAGCAAGAAAACTGGAATCCCACGTCTCTCCTGATCGACGTGGACCCCATGACGCTGCTTTAAGCTTTTCTTGGTGAACTTTGCGTTTTTTCGTCTTTGCGAGAACTCTTTTTTCTTTGTGCCCCTTGTTTTCACTACAATCAATACCTAGTGCCCGACTTCCGCCCCATCGACGAGAACCTGCGCGCCGCCATGCGCTTCTTCGGTGAAGCCACCGGCACCGGAGAAATTCGCGTCGCCGAAGGCGCTCAAATGGTCTACTCGGGCCTCGACTACGGCGTGTTCAACATCGGCTTCCTCGATGGCATCGCTGCCACAGAACGCACCCTGGCCTCCGTGTTGGCCACCTGCGGACGCTTCTACCGCGAGCGCCACAGCCGCTGGTCTTTCTGGCTCTGCGAAAGCCTTCTCGATAACTCCGTCCGCCGCCGAAGCCGCGAAATCTTCGCCGACGCCGGCATGCGCATCATCTCCCAAGCCCCCGGCATGACCACGCCCGCCTTCGCCGCCCCCGTTCGATCCCTCGCCGCCCTCGAGGTCCGCCCCGTAAGAGACGCCGCCACGCGAGCCGCCTTCGCTGAGCTCACCACTATCTGCTTCGACATCCCGCCCGCCGTCGCGCAATCCGTCTACGCCCCCGAAGGAGCCTGGCGCGGAGCCTACCAAGGCTTCGTCGGCTACGCCCACGGCCGCCCCGTAGCCATCGCCGCCATCGTCCGAGCCGCCGGAGTCCTCGGCATCTATTCCCTCGGCACCCTCCCCGAGTTCCGCCGCCGCGGCTACGGCGAAGCCATCCTCCGCACCGCCGCCGCCAAAATGTCGGAGAATGCCACGGCTCCCGAACCCCTCGTCCTCGAGTCCACCGAAGCCGGCTACGGCCTCTATCGCCGTCTCGGCTTTCGCGACACCACCAAGTTCACCGTCTACCTGACCAAGTAGAACGCCGCGCGAGGCAGTTTCGCCCGTAAGGGCGTCGGCCCCTCGCGCGCAAAAAAAAGCCGCGAGCATCTCGCTCGCGGCTGTCTACTGTTCGATGCGCCCTGCGCATCGTTTGCGGGTGAAAAAATCGGAAAGCCTAACTGGCGCTTCCGGTGGAGCTCCAATTGAGCCCGGAGATAATCTTGGAAAAAATGGTGCTTACCGCGGGCATCACCGCGGGCGGCAGGAATCCCGCCACCACCACTGCGATCGATGCTGCCAGTAAGGCGTACTCGATCATGTCTTGTCCGCGCCGGTCGCGCTGAAGCAACAGCGCCAAGTTGTATAGTCTGACCATAAGAGTCTCCCGCAACACCATCTTGAACGACTCTCCTCTTCCATACAAGCATTTCATAACCTTAACAGTGCGCCGGAAACCACCTATATAAGCGTTCTAGGGTCTTACACTTAAGCACAAGTTACGGTTATCCCCGGCACCCTCTCCGCATTTCCTCGCACGGCCCCGCCCCACCCTGCGATACTCGATGTTTATGCCTGTTGACGGCCACAACCGCGCGGTCATCCTCATCCCTCTCTTCAACGATTGGGAAGCCGCCGCGCTCCTGCTCCGCCAACTCGATGACGCTCTTCAGCCCTACCCGATGACCCCCGAAGTCCTCCTGGTCGACGACGGTTCCACCCAGCCCATGCCCCCCGGCTTCCCCCACCACCACTTCACCGCCATCCAAGCCGTCGACGTCCTCCGCCTCCGCCGCAACATCGGCCACCAGCGAGCCATCGCCACCGGACTTGTCTACCTCTACCAAAACCGCCCGTGCCGCGCCGTCATTGTCATGGACGCCGATGGCGAAGACCAACCCTCCGGCATCCTTCCGCTCACCGAAAAGTTCTACCAGGAAAACGAGCGTCTCATCGTCTTCGCCGCCCGCTCTAAGCGCCTGGAGCGGCTCTGGTTCCGCACTCTCTATAAGGTCTACCGCCTGCTTCACGTCCTGGTCACCGGCGACCCCGTCCGCGTCGGAAATTTCAGCATTATCCCGGCCACGTTCCTCAGCAAGCTGGTCGTCATCCCCGAGATCTGGAATCACTACGCCGCAGCCGTCATCCGCACCCGCATCGGCTCCACTTCGATCCCCGTCGAGCGCGGCCGCCGCCTCACCGGTGAATCGCGGATGAACTTCATCGGCCTCCTGCTCCACGGCCTCCGAGCCTTCTTCGTCTACGGAGAAATCGTCGGCGCCAGGCTCCTCGTCGCCATTGCCTGCCTCCTCGTCCTCGGAACCGCCCTCGCCGGCACCGCGCTCGCCATCCACTACACCACCAGCCTCTTCATCCCCGGCTTCTTCCTCTACGTCGCCGGAGCCCTCGGTATCATCCTGCTCCTCGCCGTCCTCATCGCGCTGATCCTGGTCTTCTCCGTCATCGGCAGTAATGGCAACATGGGATTCTTGCCCCTCCGCGACTGCCACTTTTTCGTGGATCGCCTGGATCCCCTCTTTCCGCCCCCCGCCACACCCCTCGAAGATGGAAAAGAGGGCGTCCGATGACCTCGTCCGAAACGCCCCTGTGGCGGCGGCTGCCCGCGGCCCTTGCCCTGGCATTGCTGGCCTGGCAGGCATCCGTCCCTTGGATGGCCACTCCCTACATCACCCAGGACGGACCCTCTCATCTCTACAACTCTCTGGTTTTCAAAGATCTGCTTCTCCACCCACACGGCTTCTATGCCTCGGTCTACCGTTTTCAACCCAGGCTCGTGACCAACTGGGGCACCACCGTGCTTCTCAACCTCGTGGCGGCGCTCGCCGGCACCGCGCACGCCGAACAAGTCTTCGCGACGCTCCTTGTCGTCGCCGCCTTTGCCTGCCTGACTTACTTCCGCCGCTCGCTCGACCCTTCCTCGCCCGCCTGCGACCCCGTCACGAATTTCCTGCTGAATACCTGGTTCCTATGGATCGGGTTTTACAACTTCTATCTCGGCATGGCCCTCGCTCTGCTACTCGCAGGATTCTATCTCCGGAGCATTACTTCTTTCACCTCCCGCCGCGCCGCGGCACTCTCCCTCGGACTGACCGTTCTCTTCTTCGTGCACGTTCTTCCCGCCACCCTGGCGATGCTGATCGTCGCGCTTGCCGCCCTCTGGATCCACGTCGCGATCCCCCTGAAGCAAGGACATCGCCCGTCTGTGCCGGTCGCGCCCCTCGCCATCGCACTCGGTCCGCCGGTCCTGCTGCTCTTCTTCTTCGTCCGCCATTCCCTGGGACGCACTCCGTATGTACCCGCCATTCGCGAGTCGTGGAAGATCTTCCCCATGCACGTTTTCGCCTCGGCCCAAGGCTGGTCCGGTGAAGAGACGGTTCTCGTCCGAGTGATGTTGCTGTTCCTGCTCCTCGGCATCGCGGTGTTAAAGCGAGCGGAGTGGCAAACGCCGCGCCCGGCCCTCGCCGTCGCCTCGCTCCTCAGCTTCGCCGGCTACCTGCTCGTCCCCAATCAGGGCTTCGGCGGCGATGCGATCAAGATCCGCTTGTCCTGGTCGATGTTTATCTTCGGTTGCACCTTGGCCGCCTCTGCCGCCAGATTGCTTCCGCTGCGAATCCCTCTCGCGCTCTGCATCACCGGCTTCCTCGCGGCCAATCTCATCACCACGACTCGTAACCTCCGCAACATCAGCCATGCCGTCACCGCCTACGAATCCGCACTCGATGCCGTCCCCTCCGGATCCACCTTCATCCGTTTGCGCTATGGAACTCAAGCCGTCCGCGAGTCCTACGGCTTCGACCAGGTCGCCATGGACCCCCTTTTTCACGCCGACGCTTGGGTGGCCTCCCGCCGCCGGCTCATCGACCTCACCGATGTCTTCGCCCTGAACCGCTTGTTCCCCGTCACGTTTCGGAAAGAGATCACCGGCGAACAACAGAATTGGCTGTACCACCTGGAGGACAGCGAAGCCCACGGGTTTCCTACCTTCGCCCACGTGCTCGACACGGTCCCCTTCGACTACGTCGTTCTCGTCGGCGACACTGGCTCGGAGGCCACACGGAACAGCGACTTCCTCCAAACCTCGCAATGGCTCGCCGATAACATGAAGCCGCTGGCATCAGACTCGCTCCACAGCTACGTCCGTGTCTATCAGCGCACCCATACTCCATGAGTTCTCCGCTCCGCTCCCCCCGCCAAGCCCCCCGTTGGCTTTCCGCCCCGTTACTCGGACTCCTCCTCTATTGGGGAGGTCTCACCGCGTGGTTCCAGAAAGACGATTTCGCCTGGCTCGGCCTCCGCCAAATGCGCGAACAAGGCCACTCGCTGCTCTCCGTTCTCTTCACCCCCTACGCCCAAGGCACCATCCGGACCCTGAGCGAGCGCGTCTACTTCCTCTCCCTCAACGATCTCTTCGGACTCAATCCCCTGCCCTTCCGCCTGATCGCGTTTCTCACCTTCGTAGCCTGCACCATCCTGCTACAACGCGTCGCCGAGCAACTCACCAAATCTCCCACCGCCGCCTGGTGCGCCACCCTCCTGTGGACCGTCAACGCCTCTCTCGCGATCCCCCTCACCTGGTCCTCCGAATATCTGGAAATGATGTTCGCCCTCTTCATCCTGGCCGACGTCTGGCTGCTGCTCCGCTACCTCGACACCGGAGATCGCCGATTCTTCCTCGCCCAGTGGTGCACGTTCCTCCTGGGATTCCTGGTCCTCGAAGTAAACGTCGTCTATCCGGCGCTCGCCACCGTCATCGTCTTCTGCGTGGCCCCGCGCCACTTGAAGAAAGTGCTCCCGATGTTCGCAGCCTCAGCCGCCTACATGGCGATCCACTTCGCCGTAGCCTCACTCCCCGCCTCCGGACCCTACCAACTCCACTGGGATCTCCGCATCGTCTCCACTCTTCTCACCTACTTGAATTGGTCCTATGGCACCGGCAAACTCCGCGAGTTGAACATCAACTCTGGAGCCCTCCGCTTCATCCTCGCGACCCTTCTCACCGCCGGCCTCGGAGCCTTCATCCTCTCGAAACTCCGCCAACGCGAAAAACTCGCGCTCCTCTACCCCGCCTGGTTCGTCATCGCCCTCTCGCCGCTGCTCCCCCTGCGAGACCACATCGACTACGAATACCTCACCGTCCCCACCCTCGGCCTCGCCATCCTCGGGGGCTGGGCGCTCGCCTCAAGCTCGTCCGATCCTTGGAAGCGCTCCCTCTCCATCCTCCTCGCGGCGATCTACGTCGGCGTCTCCATCCCAGTTGGCCTCGCCGTCACCTCGTCTTTTCACGACCGCAGCCTCCGCATCCGCGATGTCTTCCACGGAGTCGAAGTCCTCTCCCGCAACCAGCCCGAGCACACCATCTATTTCGAGCACGTCAACGTCGAAATCTTCAACGACCTCCTGCTCCACCGGCCCTTCCGGCTCATTGGCCTCAACGACGTCTACATCCTCGGAGACAACCAGCCCCAACTCGCCGCCAGTTCCCCCATCCCTACGGAAGCATTCTTCCCCGACCCCGCCGTAGTCCTCCGCGACCTCAATTCCAACCACGCCCAAGTCTTCGACCTCGCCACCGGCACCCCCGTCGACGTAACCCAGCAATTCAAAAGCTCCCTGCTCTCCCCCACCGTCGACATGAGCGATGTATCTCACGCCTCCCAACTCGGCCCTACCTGGTACCGTCTTGAGGAAAACGCCCGCTGGATGCCGCGGCAAGCCACCGTCACCCTCCCCGGCCCCTCCTCTCCCGACCAAAAACTCCACATCTCAGGCTTCGCCCCCCGAGCCGCCCTGAGCCATGGCCCCGTCAAACTCACCGTCACTGCCGCCGGCGAACGGCTTAGCACCGCCGCCATCACCCAGCCCGACGCCCCCTTCGAGCTGACGATCGGCCTCCCCTCGACCCTCACCGGACAACCCTCGGTGGTCTTTCAACTCGAAGTCGATAAAACCTTCCGCGTCCCCGGCGACGATCGCACCCTCGGCCTGATCGTCAGCTCGATCTCCATCCACTAACCCGCTACGGATTCACCTGCGCCGGATACCGGATCACCGTGAAATTGCGAATCGCCACCGTGTCCGTGGTCGAGGACGTCATCTTCGCCAGGAAGCTGACCGTCAACGCCTGCGTGATGTCCTCCGTCGCCGTCCCCGCCGACGCCAGAAACGTCAGTGTCGCCCCGCCCCAGCTCTGCGTATCCCAAATCTCGCCGCCCGAGAACGTGCCGAAGCTGGTCTTCCCCACCAGCAGCGTTTCCGTGGAAGCCGCCGCCCGCGAAATAATCGCGGTGCCTCCCACATGCACCTCTCCGGTAAAGCCCACGGCCGATCCCGTGTGGACATATTGAAACTCCACCGCAAGCCGGTCCCCTGTCGTCAGCAGCCCCGCCGCCACCGTGCAGCTATTCAACTGCGTCAGCGTGGTCGCGCTGGTCACGCCACCGCTACCGCTGCAAACCACCTGCGGAGACGGCAGCGCACCCAGAGGATTGCTTGTGCTCGCGAACCGGTAAGTCGCGCCGAGCAGATCTCCCGTCTGCGGGATTGAACCCAGGAAGAACGTAATCGTACTTCCGGAAAGCGTGAAGTCCTGTCCCGACTCCAACCGCAGTCCGTTTCGGAAAAGCGCCAGACTCCCCGCCGGTGAAGGCGGAAACGCCAGAGTGAACACTGAGTTCGATCCGTTCACCGCACCCCCGGGAATCTCGAAATCGGCAAACCCCGGCAGCGCCACTGAACCGCTGCCGCAGGGCCCCGAGCTTCCGTCCACGTGGACGCAATCCGTCAGATTTCCCGACGCTCCGTCGATCTGCCCCGACCCATTGACCACCGCCGCCCGGTCGATCTGGAACCCCACGCCCTTCTGCGTTGTCAACGAGAGAGCGTTGCTCAAGCCCACAACGTCGGAGATCTGCACCGGATTCGTCACCGGCGGCGGACCCACCACCGTACCCTGCGAAACCAAAATATCCCGGATCCGCAGCGGCACGCTGCTCGGCGGCACCGCCCATACCTGCGTGAACTGGTTAATCCCGTTCATGTTGTAGGTGACGTTGTACTGCGCACCCGCGGACGCCGTCGTTGTCGGCACCAGGTTGACCCGCAACACGCCGTTCACGATGGGCAAAGTGAGGTTGGCGGTCGCAATCTCGGAAGTATCTCCGCCCTGAAATGCATCCCAGGTGATGAAGATGGTTCCGTTGTAACGCGTGCCGTCGGCACGGTAAAGAGTATCCTGAATCGTGGTCAGCGCCGGCTGAGCCACTGCTATTCCCGCCGCCATCGATACCAGCACGGCCACTCGCTTTAAGCTAAACATCGCGCTTGCCTCCAAGCGGCCCCAGATTAGCGGCGAGTTTTAAAAAACCCGCGGGACCGTTTTCGCGATCTTCAGGAAAGGAAAGGAAATAGAATTTACGAATCGCGGCGAACTGCAGTCCGATGTGCAGCCGTAATCACATCCACGCCCATGTACGGACGCAGCGCCTCGGGCACCACCACGCTGCCGTCAGCCTGCTGATAATTCTCGACAATCGCGAGCCACGTCCGCCCCACCGCCAGCCCGCTCCCATTCAACGTGTGGACGTACTCGGCCTTGCCCTTGCCGGACTTCGCGCGAATCGACGCCCGCCGCGCCTGAAACGCCTCGAAGTTGGAGCACGAGGAAATCTCCTTGTACCCGTTCTGCCCCGGCAGCCACACCTCGATGTCGTACGTCTTTGCCGAACTCGCGCCCATATCGCCCGTGCATAACACCACCGTGCGATACGGCAACCCCAGCCTTTGCAGAATATCTTCGGCGTCGCGCGTCAGCGCTTCCAACTCGTCGTAACTCGATTCCGCCGGAGCAAACTTCACCAGCTCCACTTTCTGGAACTGATGCTGCCGGATAATCCCGCGTACATCGCGCCCGTACGATCCCGCCTCGCTGCGGAAGCACGGCGTGTACGCGCAATACTTCACCGGAAGCTTCTCCAGTTCCAGCGTCTCGTCCCGATGCAGATTCGTCACCGGCACTTCCGCCGTCGGCACCAGATAATAATCCGTGTCGCGCAGCTTGAACAGATCCTGCTCGAACTTCGGCAACTGCCCCGTGCCGTAAAAACTCGCGGAGTTCGCCAGGAACGGCGGCAACACTTCCGTATAACCGTGATGCTGCGTGTGGACGTCCAGCATGAAGCTGATCAGCGCCCGCTCCAGCTTCGCGCCCAACCCCATGTACACTACGAACCGCGCTCCCGTGATCTTTGCGGCCCGATCGAAATCCAGAATCCCCAGCTCCGGTCCCAGATCCCAGTGAGCCTTCGGAGTGAACGAAAACTCCGTCGGCTTGCCCCACCGCCGGACCTCGACATTGTCGTCCGCGCTCTTCCCCATCGGCACCGACTCATGCGGAGTATTCGGAACCCCCGCCATCATCAACCGGAATTCCTGATCCAGCGACTCTGCCTTCTGATCCAGCTCCGCCTTGCGATCCGCCATCTCGCGGACCTGCTGTTGCAGCGCCGCCGTATCCTGCCCGGCCTTCTTGAGCTTGCCAATCTCCTGCGATTGCGCGTTCCGGCTCGCGTTCAACTGCTCGGATTCCACCAGCGCCGCCCGCCGCTCCACATCCAGCTTCTTATACGCATCGACGTCGAGCGTAAAACCGCGATCCGCCAACCGCGTGGCTATCGCATCCAAATTGTTTCGAAAGAAGGATAGATCGTACATGTTCGCGCTCCCGCCGGCGCATCTCAAATGCCTGGGTGTACACCCGGCGATTCTGTACAGCCCCAAGCGTAAGCGAGGGGACTCGAGCCTACCGCTGCGCCATCGGAATCCACGGCTTGCCCACCGGCTCACCCGTGTAATCCGCGCGCGGCCGAATCAGCCGGTTGTTGTGGTACTGCTCCAGCACGTGCGCCGTCCAGCCCGACATCCGGCTCACCGCGAAGATCGGCGTGAATAAATCCACCGGAATCCCCAGCGAATAATACGTGCTGGCCGAGAAGAAATCCACGTTCGCGTTCAGATTTTTCGCTTCCTTGCCATAAGCCTGGATCGCGTCGGAAATCTCGTACAACTTCACATGCCCCGTGCGCTCACCAAGCTCCTTCGCCATCCCTTTGAGGAAGCTCGCCCGAGGATCCAGCGTGTGATACACGCGATGCCCCAACCCCGGAATCTTGACCTTGTTCGCCAACATGTCGGTGACTTTCTTCACGCCCTCTTCCGGCGTATTCACCGTCAGCAGTAGCCGGATCACATCCTCGTTCGCGCCGCCGTGCAGCGGACCCTTCAACGCGCCGATCGCCGACACCACCGACGAATAAATGTCGGAAAGCGTCGCCGCCGTCACGCGAGCCGCAAACGTGGAAGCGTTGAACTCATGCTCCGCGTGCAGCACCAGCGCCACGTCGAAAGCGTGCTCCATCACCTCGTCCGGTTTCTTGCCCGTGAGCGTGTAGAGGAAATTCCCCGCGAAACCCAGCTTCGGATCGCCCGGCACCACCGGATTGCCGTTGCGTAGACGGTCGAATGAGCTCACGATGGTCGCGGTCTGCGCCATCAGCTTCACGGCCTTCTGATGATTCGCTTCCGGCGACATATCCTGCGCCTGAGGATCGTACAGCGCCAGCATCGACACCGCCGTCCGCAGCGCGATCATCGGCACCGTGCCCTTGGGGCAGCCCTTCAAGAACGCTTCCACCGGAGCCGGCAACTCGCGATGCGTCACCAGGCCCGCCTTCAGCTCATCCAGTTCGGACTGTTTGGGCAGCCGCCCATTCCACAACAGGAAGATGACCTCTTCGAAGGAAGCGTTTTCTCCCAGGGTCCGGATGTCGTACCCCTGATAGCTGAGAATCCCCGCCTCGCCGTCGATAAAGCAAATGCGCGATTCCGCAGCAATCACGCCTTCTAAGCCCGCACCTGTAACCGCCATGATTCGCTTGTATTAGCTCCGCTGAATGGATTGAGCACGTTCGGGAAACCGCCCGTCGTGAAGGACCATTCTACCAGCATCGGCAGCCGAAAGATCTTCAATTTTCCGCGTCTTCGGTTTTCAGAGTCTTCAATTTTCAGACGGCTTCGCCACGGACTCGATCACCAGTGTGTCAAACCGGGCGGTCCCCGGCTCTAGCCGCAACCCCAGCGTCTCCTGCACCGCCGTGAATATAGACGGCCCTCCCGGAGGAGCCGCAGCCCCCGTGTCCGGACTCCCGTTTTCCGCCACCCACTCGATCTCGAAATCGTACGTCCCCGTCAAACCCGTCTTGTCGATCACGGGCCGCCCCGCATATTGGTTCAACTGTCCCACCAGGAAGGTAAACGGCACGCTCTTCGCTGTAATATGGAGTCCCCGAACCCCCAGTGTCCCGCCGTCGGTTCGAGCGGAGAACTTGCCGTCGGGGGCGCTAGCCTTGAGCTTGAATCCATTCCTAGCGACAACCAGGTTGTACGCCGGAAAGTCCTTTTCCACCCGCCGGACCTTCAATTGAAACCGCTCCGCCAGCAGCGCCTGCAGCATCGGGCGAAAATCCTTGGCCGTCAAAGCCGCCTCGCCCGGAGCCCGCGCGTCCACTTCATACCGCTCCGCGGCGTATAAATCGGACCGCACCCACGCAGGCCCGCCCGAAATCTGAAACGACGGGAGCCCATACGCAAACTCGATCAGATCTTCCAGCGCGGAATGCTCGGCGTGCAGCCGGTTGCCCTGCGTGCGCACTCCGAAGTTCGCCGGCCCCGTCGTATACGCCTGCGGCTTCACCGACGCCACTTCGAACGTCCCCTGCCCCCACGCACCCGCAGCCGTCAGCACCAGCATTGCCACCACAGGACTCCGATTCCTCATACTCCACAGCCTAGAAAACCTGTTGTAAGGCGTCAACCCATTGACCTAAGGTGTATCGCCGAGGTCGTCCTAAGCAACTCCCCCGGTGCCCTAAGCTCAATCCACCCTACCAACTCGGCGAGTTGTAGCATTGCCGCCACCCTGCCTTCACCGTACTCTGAAGCTGGAGACTCTAGTGATTCGCAGCGTTATCTTATGCCCCGACGCGGATATGGCCGCCTACCTCGAGCAGGCGCTGACCAATCTCGGAGAAGTGAGCATCCCGCGCATCATCCATGCCTACCCCAATGCGCTCGAACTGGTGCGCACTCTGCGTGCCCACGCGCCCGACGTCATCTTCCTCAGCTTTGAAAACATCGAAAAAGCCCAGGACGCTGTCCGCTTCCTCGAAAAAGAAGCCGAAGGAGTCCAGATTATCGGCGTCCACCGCGAGCTCGACGCCACCGTCCTCCGCGAAAGCATGCGCGTCGGCGTCCGCGAGTTCGTCGCCTATCCGTTCGACCGTACCCATCTGGTCGATTCGCTTAAGAATGCCGCCGCCGTCCTCGAACGCCGCCCTGCCGGCTACCAGGCCACCACGCAGATCTTCTCGTTCCTGCCCTCGAAAGCCGGAGTCGGCACCTCCACCCTGGCTCTCAACGTCAGCTCCGCCCTTTCGCGCCGCCCCGACACCCGAGTCCTGCTCTCCGACTTCGACCTCAACTCCGGCATGGTCCGCTTCCTGCTGCGCCTGACCAACGAATACTCCGTGCTCGACGCCGTCGAACACTCCATGGCCATGGATGAGCATCTCTGGCCCCAACTCGTCACCACCATTCAGAACATGGACGTGCTCCACGCCGGCCGCATCAATCCGAGCCTCCGCATCGAGCCCAACCAGATCCGTAACCTGGTCCAGTTCATGCGCCGTAACTACCAGGCCCTCTGCTTCGACCTCTCCGGCAACCTCGAACGCTATTCGCTCGAAATCATGCAGGAGTCCAAGCGCGTCCTCCTGGTCTGCACCCCCGAAATCCCGTCGCTCCACCTCGCCCGCGAGAAAATGCAGTACCTCCGCAGCGTGGACCTCGACGGCCGCGTCGGCGTCGTCCTCAGCCGCGTCACCAAGAAACCGGTGTTCACCGTCAAACAAGTCGAGGAGATCCTCGGCGTCCCCGTCATCGCCACCATTCCCAACGACTACCTGGGAGTCAACCGCGCCACCGCCGAAGCCGGAGTCGTCCGGCCCAACACCGACATCGGCAAGCGCTACGAGCAGTTCGCCAACGACCTGGTGGAAGCCCGTTCCGCCCCCAATGCCGACGGCAAAAAGAAATTCCTCGAATTCTTCGCCGTCTCCGAAGCCCAGCCCCTCCGCCGCTAAAACGGAACAATCCTGCCGTCCGCCCCGTTAACGCTATCGTAGGAGGGCGGTGTTTTAAACAAGGCATGGACCACATCTTTGACTGGGTGTCCCACTACGGCTACGGCGGCCTCTTCGTGCTGCTCATCCTCGGCATCGTCGGCATCCCCATTCCCGACGAAACCCTGCTCGTCTTCTGCGGCTACCTGATCTCCCGCGGCAAAATGCACCCCGCCTGGACCTATCTCACCGCCACCGCCGGTAGCTGGTGCGGCATCACCCTCAGCTACACCATCGGACGCACCGCCGGCACCGCCGTCCTCCACCGCTACGGCCGGTTCCTCCACATCACCGAAGAACGCCTCGACGCCGTCCACAAATGGTTCGCCCGCGTCGGACACTGGGCCCTCTTCCTCGGCTACTTCATCGCCGGAGTCCGCCACTTCACCGCCATCGTTGCCGGAACCTCCAAACTTGAGTTCCGCTCCTTCGCCGCCTACGCCTGGTCCGGAGGCGCCGTCTGGGCCGGAGCCTTCCTCACCCTCGGCTACTTCGTCGGCGAAAAATGGGAGGCCATCGCCGAAATCGTCCATCGCGATATCCTCTATGTCTCCCTCGTTCTACTCGCCGCCCTGCTCGCCTTCTGGATCGTCCGCCGCCGGGTACGCCCGGCCCGCCAGAGCTAAGGCCGCAGGCATTAGGTTCGGCCTGAGATTGAATCCCGATCTTCCCTAAGGTTCCTCGGGTTCCACCGTAGGGTGTGTGCCCGAACGGCTTAAGAAAGAGATCCGTGTACATTTGATTTATGTTCCACTGGATCTGTCCGGAGTGTGGCCGGGAAATCCCTCCAGCGGTCAAGGAATGCCCTGTTTGCGATCCCCAAACTGTCGTGGCAACGGCAGTGGAACCGGCACCTGTACCCGAGGTTTTAAGCCCCAGCGTTTCGCCCGTGTCCACCGCCCCGCAGCCTCCCCCGCTGCCCGCCGCCGTGCCCCCGCCGTTGCCCTTGGCCGTCGCGCCCCAGCCGGAGCCAGAGCCCCTCGCCCCTACCGCCCTTGAACCCGAGCTCACCGTCGAAGCCGTCGAAGAACCCCAATCCGACCCGGCCGCCGAAGCGGCAACCGAGCCTGAACCCGCATCCGCGGAACCGCTCGTCGAAGCCATTGAAGAACCCGAACCTCTCGCCGACCCGATTCTGCAAGAAGCGAAAGCCGTCCAAGCAGCCCAACCGGAGCCCCTCGCCGCCGAGCCGCTCATCGAGCTCGCCGAAGAACCCGAACCCGAGCTAACCGTCGAAGCGGCACCCGAGCCTGACTCCGCATCCACGGAACCTCTCGTCAAAGCCGCCGAAGAACCCCAAGCCGACCTTACCGTCGCGGCACTCACCAACCCCGAGCCCCTTGCCGACCCGGCCCTCCCGCAAGCCATCGCCGCCCAAGAAGCCCAGCCCGAGCCCGTAGCCGCTGGACCTGCGGAAGAACCGCAACCCGAGCTCACCGTCGAGCCCGCAACCGACCCCGAGCCTCTAGCCGACCCGATTCTGCAAGAGGCAAAAGCCGCGCAGGCAGCCCAACCGGAGCCCGTCGCCGCCGAGCCGCTCATCGAAGCCGCCGAAGAACCCGAGCCCGACCTCAGCGTTGAGGCCCTCACCGACCCCGAACCTCTAGCCGACCCGATTCTGCAAGAGGCAAAATCCATCCAAGCAGCTCAAACGGAGCCGGTCGCCGCAGTACCGCTCGTCGAAGCCGGCGAGGAACCCGAGCCCGAGCTCACCGTCGAGGCATTCACCGAACCCGAGCCGCTCGCCGACCCGGTCCTCCAGCAAGCCCTCGCCGCCCAACAAACCCAATTCGAGCCCGTCGCCGCCGCGCCGCTCGTCGAGACCGCCGAAGAACCCGAGCCCGACCTCACCGTCGAGCCCCTCACCAACCCCGAGCCTCTGGCCGACCCGACTCTGCAAGAGGCAAAAGCCGTCCAGGCAGCACAACCGGAGCCCGTCGCCGCGGTACCGCTCGTCGAGCTCGCCGCCGAAGCCGCAATCGAGACCGAGCCCGTATCCGCCGACCCGCTGGTCGAGACCTCCGAAGAACCCGAGCCCGAGCTCACCGTTGAGGCCCTCACCGACCCCGAGCCCCTTGCCGACCCGATTCTGCAAGAGGCAAAAGCCGTCCAAGCGGCACAATCGGAGCCAGCCGCCGCGGAACCCGCTCAAGAACCCGAGCCCGAGCTCACCGTCGAAGCCGTCACCGAACCCGAACCGCTCGCCGACCCGGTCCTCCAGCAAGCCCTCGCCGCCCAAACGGCCCAGCCCGAGCCGGTCACCTCGGAATCCGCCGAAAAACCCGAGCCCGAGCTCACCGTCGAAGCCGCAACCGAACCCGAGCCGCTCGCCGACCCGGTCCTCCAACAGGCCCTCGCGGCTCAAGCGCAATCCAGCTCGGAGCGAGCCGAAGAGCCTGAACCCGAAATCCCCGCCCCCTCTGCCGAGCCCGTCTTGCAGCTGGCCAAGCTCCTGGAGGACGACGCGCAGCCCGAAGCGCCGCCGGAGACCCCTCCATCACCCCGCGTCTCCGAGCCGGCAGCTCTCGAACGCATCGAGCGCGCCACAGACCCGCTCCTGCAGCTTGCCCGTCAACTCCGCCAGGCCCGCGGCGAAATGGAATCGGCGCCCGCCTCTCCCGCGCCGCAGCCCGTGAGTGCGCCGCCCGCCGCCGCTGCATCCCACGCGCTTGAGCGCCAGCCCGCCGTGTCAGCTCTCGCGCTGCTTGAAGCGCCTGCGGCAGAAGAAGAAGCGCCTGCGGCAGAAGAGGAAATCGTCCAAGCCCTAGAGCCCGACACCGAACCCGAACCCTCGGCCGCCACCGCCGTCCCCACGCCGCGCCTCGCGCCGCGCCTGCCTGACCCGGTTTCGCTCGGCGTAGCTACGCCGCTCCCCGCCTCCTTCCCCGCCGCCGGAAAAACCCTCGCCGACACCACCGGCGCCCCTGCAGGGCCCGCTCTGGCTCTCGGTCCTCTTCAGGATTGCGTCTCCGTCGCGTTGCGCCGCATGCGTCCCGCGGCGCCGGCCATCAAGATTCTGTCGCCCGACTCCGGTCCTCGCATCACTCTGCCCGGCCCCGCTCTTCCCCCGCAGTTGCATTCGCTCACCAAGGCGGGAATCTCCTCCGTCATTTCCCCGCGCCCCCGGCTGGTAAAAAGAAGGAAGTCCGCTCCCGCCTGGCTGGTCAGCGCGCTGGCCGCCGTGCTGGTGTTGGTGATCCTCGCGGGCATCGTACTTTACGCCCTGCCGCACTTCACCGAAGGCAGAACCGTGGCCACCACCGCTCCCGCCCTTGTGCCGGAAGAAGTGGAAGCGGCCACACCCCCGCCCGTGGCCTATCCGCTCGCGAAAACCGTGGAAGTCACCGGATTCCGCTTCTCGAATGACGCCGCCAAGAAACCGCAAGTGCAGTACCTGGTGGTGAATCATTCCACCGCCCCCATGCCGCCTGTGCTGGTCTATGTGTCGCTGCGAAGCTCCGCGGCCAAGCCCGGCCAACCGGCGCTCGCGCGCTTCACCTTCCACACCGCCGCCCTCGCGCCCTTCGAAGCCAAGGAGATGACGAGCCCCCTCGACAAGCTGCCTCGCTCCTCCGATTGGCAGGATCTTCAGGCCGAGGTGACGCTAGGCCAGTAGCTTCCACAGCAGCACCGCCACAGCGGCCAGAAACGCCGCCAGCGCTTCATACTCGCGATTGTGCCGGTAGCCCGCCCATTTAAATCGCTTCGACGCCGGTCCTACACCGCCCAGCCGTGGCAGCAGCCGGGGCACCCGCTCCGCGTACTCGGCAAAGCCGGGCTGAGTCAAACCAGGAAAGATCTGCCGCAGATGCTGCTCCTCCAACTCCACCACCGGCAAATACACTAGCAGGAACACCGCCGCGAACAACACGCCCAGTTCCCAGCGCAGCGCCGCGATCGCGAGCCCCGCCGCCGCCGTCAGCGTTCCCAGATACAGCGGATTCCGCACCCGCGCATACGGTCCGCTCTCGGTCAACGCCAGATTCTTCTCCAAATGCCCCGCCGCCCAACCCCGAAGCGCCAGACCCAGCGCGGATACCGGCAATCCCACCAGCAGCGAACACACGTTCGGCCGCGCCAACCACACGAACGCCGCAATCATGAGGAACCCAAAGGGCACTCGCAGCTTCGCCACGCGATCGGCGTACGCTTTGGGAAAACTCACGCCGGACAACTCGCGGCCTTGGCGCGCAGCACGGCGTCCAGGGCTTCCAAAACAGCATCGGGTTGAATGGCCAGCATGCTCGGATCGATCTCCGCCCGGCGCTTGTACGACGTAATCGCCCCCGGGTCGCGGAGCGTTCGGATGGACCCTCCATAGGGGCCCGTCATCGCCGGATCCGTCGGTCCGTAAATCGCCACCCCCGGCTTCGACAGCGCCGCGGCAAGATGCATCGGCCCGCTATCCACTCCAATCACCGCATGCGCGCGGCGCGTCGCGTCGATCAGCCCCGGCAGTCCCGACAGATGCAGCTGCGCACCCTCCACCCCGGCCAGCAGCCCCGCCGCATCCGGAGGCCCGTTCACCACCAGCGGCATATCCAGCCCGCGCGCCAGCTCTGAAAAATATTCAAGCGGCCACTGTTTCGAAGTCCACCCCGCCAGTGGCGAAGCCAGCACAAATTTCCCGTCCGGCAGATTCCCCTCCGGCTTCCCCTCCGGCAGCGGAGACAAATTCAACGAATTGGTCGCGCCCGCCGCCGCGGCCAGCTCCAGATTGCGCTCCACCCGATGCGCCCCGCGCGTCAAAACGGCAGTCGAATAAAACAGCGACGCCGCGCGCTCCCGCACCTGCGACCGATGCAACCCCACTTTTCGATCCGCCGGAACCGAGGCCGCCACCAGAGCCGATTGAATCAGCCCCTGAAAATCCACCACCACGTCGAAGCGGTCCTTCCGCAATTCCCGCAAAACGCGCATCGTGCCGGCAGCGCTCCGTTCCATCTCGATCACCCGGTCGACAAACGGATTCCCTTCGAGTAGCGGAGCCCACTTCGGGCGAATCACCCAGCTCAGTGAACTGCGCGGGAAACTGTGCTTCAAGCTGGCCACCGCGGGCAGAGCCTGAATCACATCGCCCATGGCGCTCAGCCGGACCACCAGAATGCGAACGTCCGCCATTAAGATGAAGACGCCGCGCTCTGCCGCGCGTGTACGTGTGCGATCAAATCTTGGAGCCTCCGCTCATCTTCCCGCTCCAGCCGCGTGTGCGGCGTAAGGCCGTCGACAGATTCGGCGACGTGATCCACCACCGCCAGCCCCGCCACCAGTTCCGCGCGTGCCCGCACCGGAAGAATCGGATTCGGCGGATCGGCAATCGCCACCAGCAGGCGCGCATTCGATCCCTTCAACTCCAGAAGTCGTTCGGCATGCGCCGCGAGCAGCGGATCGAAATAGCCGCTGACAACGACAGCTCCGCCGGCGGCCACGCGCACGGCTTCTTCTGAGGGGACAATCTTGGTCCGGGTATCCACGTTACGATCTTTCTATTTCAACAGATCTCATTTCAACAAAGCCAGTGCCTCTTCGGCCACCCGCCCCGCCTCCACGCGGGTCATGCAGCGATGATCGATGGGACACTCGCGCTTCAAACACGGGCTGCACTCCACTGTTTCGCGCACCACTCGCGCCAACGGCCCCGTCGGCCCCGTAGTGATGTGATTGGTAGCCCCGAACACCGCCACGGTCGGCAGCCCCAGCGCCGAAGCCACATGCATCGCGCCGGAATCGTTCGTTAAATACACCCGGCACGCCGCCGCGAGTTCGATGTATTCTCCCAGCGCCGTCTCACCGGCAAAATTCTTCACCGGCCCGTCGATCGCGGCAGCCACCGAATCGCACAACTCCCGTTCGCTCTTCGATCCAAAAATCGCCACCGCCGCATCCAGTTCCCCCGCGACTCGATTCGCCGCTTCCGCAAACCGCTCCGGCAGCCAACGTTTTGCCGTTCCATAAGCCGCCCCCGGACTCACACCAATCACCGGCCGCGTCCATCCCAATGCCTCAAACCTCGCGAAACCCGCCGATTTCGCAGCCTCCGCGCCTTCTAACCGAATGGCTTCGCACTCCGGCATCGCCTCGATAATCCCGGCCCGCCGCAGCAATTCGAGATAGTAAAACCGCTCGTGCTCTGGAATTTCTCCGCGCTTCGGCACCGCGACCGCTTTCGTGAGCAGCATGCTTCTTCCGTCGCGAGCATACCCAATCCGCTCCGGAATGCGAGCCGCAAATGCCACCGCCGCCGCTTCAAACGCGTTCTGCAACAGAATCGCTACATCAAACCGCCGCTCCGCCAGCGCTCGTCCGGCAGCAACTTTTTCCTTCAAATCCGAAGCAGTGTAAGGAATCAGCTCATCGCAAAACGGCTCCCGCCCATACAAATCGCCGACCCAAGGTTTGGCCAGAATCGAAATTTTCGCTTTCGGAAAACGCTGCCGCAAAGCCCTCAACGCGGGCAAAGACATGACGGCGTCGCCGACCCAGTTGGTGGCGCGGACTAAGATTCTTTCATGCGGCACTAGACTCAGCTTACACGCAACTTCTTCGGTGCCTTCAGTTACCGTTCAAACTCGCGTGGTGGGAGAATCGGAAGGGAGGCAAAAGTGTTTCACGTGAAACGCTCGGTTATGAGGTTCGCCCTCGCCATTTTCGCCGTTTCGCTGCCGCTCGCGGCGGCTCCGGTGATCGCCGTGAATGTCGATGGCATCATCCATCCGATCACAGTCGAGATCATCGGCCACGCTTTGGCGCAAGCCGATCGGGATCACGCGGCGGCGGTTTTGATCCGGCTGAATACTCCCGGCGGCTTGCTTGACGCCAGCCGCGAGATCGACAAAATGATCGTGAGTTCGCGCGTGCCGGTGATCGCTTACGTGACGCCGACCAGCGGGCGGGCGGCGAGCGCGGGATTCTTTTTGCTGGAAGCGGCGGACGTCGCGGCGATGGCTCCGGGGACCAATACGGGCGCGTCGTCGCCGGTTTTGCTCACCGGCGAGATGGAAAAAGTGGAGCGCGACAAAATCGAGAACGACACCGCGGCATGGCTTCGGAGCATCGTGGGCAAACGCGGCCGCAACACGGCGCTGGCGGAGACGACAATACGCGAGGCCAAGGCGTTTTCAGAAAAAGAATCGCTCGACGATCACTTGATCGATTTAATTTCGCCGGACGAGCGGCAGTTGCTGGCGACGCTGGATGGCAGGCAGGTGGCTCGCTTCGATGGGTCCTACGACGTGCTTCGTACCGGAGGCGCGGAGATCGTGGAATATCAGCGCAGCGCGCGGGAGCGCATCATCAGTGCGGTGGCAGATCCCAACATTGGATTTCTTCTGCTGATCCTCGGGGCTCTGGGAATTTATGTGGAATTCACTTCTCCCGGTCTGGTATTGCCGGGAGTCGCGGGAGGAATTCTGGCGCTGCTAGGGCTCTCCGCGCTGGCGGTGTTGCCGATTAATTGGATCGGCGCGGCGCTGCTGATTTTGGGCGCGGTGCTGCTGGTGTTGGAGGCGAAGTTCACGTCACACGGCGTGCTGGGCGTGGGCGGAACGGTCGCGATGGTGCTGGGCGCGCTGCTGCTGATCAACGGCCCGCCGGAGGTCCGCATTCATTTATCCACGGCGCTGGCGGTGACGATTCCGTTTGCGTTGATCACGCTGTTCCTGATGACGCTGGCGGTCAAGGCTCGGGCGAATAAATCCGTGATGGGCGACGGAGCGCTGATGAATGAGATCGGCGAAGCGCGCACGGCGCTGGCGCTGGCGGGAAAAGTTTTCGTGCACGGAGAGTATTGGGACGCGGTGGCGAGTTCGCCGATTGAATCCGGCGCGACGGTGCGGGTGGTGGGCGTGGACGGGCTCAAGCTGCGCGTGGAAGCGTTAGCCGGAAAGGCCGGGGGCAACCCAGCCTAGAGAGACTCCGGTCATCAGCAGGCCCACGCATACGATCACGGCGGCGGAGAGCACGGGCAGCAACCGGAAAAACATATTACGGCTGGTTTGTTGCGGATCCGGCAGCCAGTTCTTCGCGTAGAGGACCAGCATGCCGATGGCCATAAGGACTCCGGCGAGTCCTAGGCTGAAGGCGAGCAGCAGGATCAGACCCGCGCCTACGTGTCCGAGGGCGATGGACGCGAGCAGCAGTACTAACGCCGAAGGGCACGGGACCAAGCCTCCACTTACGCCGAGCGCGGTCAGGCTGGCGAGGGTGACTTCGCCTTCGGGCACGTGCGAGTGCGAATGCGAATGGCCGTGATCGTGATCGTGGTGATGATCATGATCGTGGCGGTGATGATGCGAGTCGTGATCATGATGATCGTGATCGTGACCATGATGGTGATGAACGTGGAGCAGCGTTCGCAGACGGCGGTAGAACAGAGTCGCTCCGACGGCCACGATGGCGACGCCGGAGATGACTCCGAGGACTCGGCTGGTCTTGCCCGCGTCGACAAAGTTAGAGAAAAGCAGCGTGGCGATACCTAGCAGGAACACGGTGATGGTGTGCGTGAACGTCACCATGCCGCCGAGGAAGGCGGCCTGTTTCATGGTGCCTCGCGAGCCCACCAAATATGCGGCGACGATGGTTTTGCCGTGGCCGGGGGTGAGGGCGTGCGCGCCTCCCATGCCGAAGGCCACCGCGAGGCCGATCAGCATCCAACCCACGCCGATTTCCTTGCGGTTCAGAAGGCGCGAGAGAAAATCGTTGCTCACTTGTTTCGTGGGAGCCGTGATGGGGGTGGTGGTGTCGAAGGCTACGGGAGGCGGCTGCGCCAGGGCGATGATGCCGGGCGGATTCGTTGACGTGCCGGACTTCCAGGAGACTTCCGCTCGCAAGTCTTGCGGGGCGGTGGTGACGGCGTCCGGAGGATACCGTTGCAGCATTTGACTGCGATCGAGAGCTGAGTGGCTGGCGGTCTCAATCTCGACTCCGCTGGTACCTCGAATCACGATCTCTTTCCATCCGGCGCGGTCGGGAAAATTGTGATCCTCGAACGTCAGCGGAGACTTCGGATTCTTAAGACGCAGAATGGCAGTGATGCGGGCGGTGGAGAGTCCATCTACGCCGGGGCTCAGCAGTTGATTCGCGCTTACGAATTCGGGCGTCACGGGGGCTCCGGCGGCGCGAAATTCCAGGCTTTGCATCCATCGGCGGGCTCGATCTTCGGGGCTCGCCGAGTCCTTTTGCATGAGGTAGGTGGGCACCTCGGCGAGATCGAGAACATAGGTGATCTCGACGGACTGCGGGCGCACTTCGATCTGCGTGAAGTGACTGACGCTGGAGTTGGTGAGGGGATGAGAGAAACCGATTCCGGCGAGGAGTGCCGGGAGCAAGAAGATTCGTCCCTGCATGGAAAGAAACGTACTCGAATTAACCCGGACCGTTTTTCGAACTGTCAGAAGTGGGCAACTTTTGGCCCTTTCGCAACTCATCGAAATACTGCTGCACGAACTGCTGGTAGAGCAGAGGAATCTCATCCTTGTGCAGTTCGCTTCCCGCTTCGGCGTGGTTGGCCTGCGTGGGTGAGAGCGGTGTCTTGATCTGCTGCTTGCTGGAGCCGACCTCCACCATGACTTCTCCGGTGACCTGCGCGGAGCGCTTGCCGAGGAGTTCCGTGATTTTGCCCATGGCGGCGAGCTGCGCCGCTTCCTTGATGGCCTTCTCGCCATCCTGCGAACCGATGCCGTTCTTGGAATCCTGCGACTGGCTCTTATCGGAGGCCTTCTTATCGTTCTGCGCGTCGGCGGATTCTTTTTGATCGCCCTGCTGGCCTTGTTGATCTGTGGAAGAAGCGTTCTGTTGTTGCTTGTCCTGCGACTGCTGGCCTTTTTCGGCCTTGTCCTTATCCTGCCCCGGCTGGCCCTTCTGCGATTTGTCCGCCTTCTCCGGCTTGTCGTCCGACTTGAGTTTATTCATCATGTCGTTGAAGGCGTCCTTCATCTTGTCCATGAGGCTGGAGTTCTGGCTGGACTTGGAATCCTGCTTATCGGAGCTGTTGCCTTCCTTGCCGTCCTTACTTTCCTTACTGTCCTGCTCCTTGTTGTTTTGCTGGTTGGGATCGTTGTTAGCCTGCTTATCGCTGTCTCCGTTTTGCTTGCCGGCTTCCTTGGAGTTTTTCGAGCCGTCGGCCGCTTCCTTGGAGTTGTCGTTGGCGTCCGCGTTGCCTTCTTGCGATTCGCCGGAATCCAGCGTTTCTTCGGGCTTGAGATCGTTTTCGAGCGAAGGCGAATCGGGGTTGGGCTGGCCGGTTACGGGATCGAAGCGGGGGCGCAACTGTTTGTGATTTTCAGCTTCGTAGGTTTTGTTGCCGAAGAAGCTGTCATACGCGATGCGGACGAGCGAGGGGCCGAGATCGAGGCTGCCGACAATCATGTACCGCAGGGCGAAGAGGCTGAGCGCGGCCATGGTAAGAACGGCGGCGGGCGTAAGGAATCGCGAGCGCTTGAAGGGGAGCGCTTGCTTCACGTCGACTCCGCCGGCGACGCGTTCGGCGTGCTGGCGCTGGCGTTCGCAGACGGAGGCTCGGTCCGAACGGGGATTTTCTTCGAAGTAATAGGCGGTGGAGAGCTCGTCGGCGAGTTGCATGCGCCGGTCAATGGTTTGCGCCAGGGTATAGCGGGTGGAGATGGTTTTACGAAGACGGTAGGCGGCTGCCCCGGCGCTGGCGGCGACCAGGAGCACGAGCCAATACCAGTTGAGGATTTGGGTGCCCGCTAGCAGCAACAGCATCGCTCCGGCCATGAGGACGGCGGCGGCCAGGGCGGTTACGTCCAGCGCGAGTTGGTTGATCTCGCGGCGGCGGGCGCGGTCAAGAAGGTCCTTGAGCGGAGACAATCGTATTTCCTTCTGGTTGATTATTGCATGGACGGGAGGGGATTCGTCCTGATTACCGGTGGGCTCAATAGTATTGAGGGCGGCTGTTTTTGCAGCCCGCTGGCCACGGCCCGGTCGTTCCCTACGGCTATGTTGCTGAATAACGGCAAGGTCCTGATCGTCGGCGGCTACGCGAATTGGGGTTTGACCAGCGCGGAGTTGTACGATCCTGCGACTGGAACCTTCAGCCTTACGGGTGAGTCGTCGAACCGGGATGCGTTTCCGGCGACGACGAGTTTGCTCCCGAACGGCAACGTCGTGGCCACGCCGGACTACTGTTGCGATTTCGACGACCAGGCGGAAGTATACGATTCATCGACCGGGACATTCACTGCGACCGGGAATACGACAGCGGCGCGAATTGATGGCACGGCCAGGCCGCTCCCCCATGGAAAAGTCCTGATCGCCGGAAAAGACGACACCGGCTTCCCCCTATATGAAGGCAGCGGCGATCTTTATGATCCCGTCACGGGCAAGTTCAGTCCCGCGAGGAGCATGCTGCCCATCCGCGCCGGTAGATTTGCAGCTGTCACCTTCGCCACCAGGTGGCTTCTGTCGAACACGACCCTTCTTATCGATTCTGTTCACAGGAAGTAAGTTCTCTGGCAACAAGAGAGGTGAGGAGTCGGGCGAAGGAAGGTCCTGGGACAGTGAATCCGCTTTACCGAAAGGAAACTATGCCGCCGGACTAATAGGGCCCGCCGCCGAAATCGGGCGGCCGCTTTTGTCACTCCAAGATCACTTTGCCGCGGCTGACGCACTCCCATGCGAATAGGTACATCCCGGCCGACCAGGCTTGATCCTGCGCCCCCATGGGTTCTCCGGTTTCCCCCTGGTGCCATTCGTTGAACTGGCCCTGCTGATTGAGACCCGCCAGACTCTTCAACGCCGCGGCGGCAGGTTCCTGTCTGCCGGCTTTCACGAGAGCCGCGACATAAAAACCGCCGAGAAACGGCCAGACACCGCCATTGTGATAGTGATGGGGAGCATTGAGTGAACCGTAGTAGCTGCGCCAGTCGGGGTCGCCAGGCAGCACGGCCGGAGTCAGACTCTGAATCGGCCACCGGTCCATCGCGTTTCGTGTAATGAAGTCCAGGATGAGACCGCTCTGGCGTGAATCGGCAACCCCGGAAAGAATTGCAAGGAGGTTGCCAAAAGAATCAAACCATTCCCCCAGGCTGCGAAATCCCAAATAGGGCAAGTAATACTGCTCGCATGTCAGGTACAGCTTTTGCGGCAGCTCTCGTAAGCGTCCCAGGGAATCGTGTAGGTCTGTCCCTTCGGTACTGAAGGTCTGCGAAAGGTGGCGGCGAGTCTCCTTGTCGCCCTTGTACCAAAAGTAAGTATTGATCCGCTCGGCAACCACAGCAGCACGACCGCGCAGACGATCGCCCTCCTCTCCTCCAAAGAGTTCCGCCGCAAGGCGTAGCGCCATCACGTACAGGCAGTTCAAATAGAGACCCTTACCGCGAGTACAGAAGAGATCCTGCCAGTCCGAGCCTTCCTGCATGCTGAGCAATCCACTTTGGTCCACATCCTGGAACTCATACCAACGCAGAATTTCCCGGATCACGCCCGGGTCCGGAGCGAGCAAAGTACTCCCGATAATCCACCACAAGCCTCCGTCAGCATAAGCGCGAAAGTTGGGACGCTGCGTAGCGGGATCGACATTGTTCGGGATCGCTCCGGAGGGGGCCCGGCGCTCTTTTAGCAGGGAGAGACTGCTCAGGAGAGCCTCCTGAATCTGATCGTCTGACGCAAAGCGCGCACCCAGTAACGCAATCATGCTATCGCGCGCCCAGATCTGCTGATGCCCTGCCGGCCGGCCGGAAGCTTTCAGGCCCCCAGGACAACAGCACCGCCGCAAGGCTTCGACGGCCTCAGCACAGGTTGCGTCTACGTCGGCCACGTCACATTCTACCCTGGACATGTTTCTGTCTTTCGCTTACAAGTGGCCCACCGGTTCCTTGAAACTCTGGCTGGCCGTCTTGCTGGTTTCCCGTTCGAGCGAGCGGCTGACCAGTTCTTTGGACCCAAGGCCCACGGCAAGCGCCAGCGCCAGGACGATTCCGCCGAATAGAATACCGAAGGCCAGACGGATGATGCCGCCGCCAATGCCGAGGCGCTCGATCGCGATGGTCACGGCGAGCACCGTCACCAACCACTTCACGCCTACACTCAAAAGCCGGGCATATTGCAGGTTCATGTTGACGGCTCCGATGAGAACGCTGCGCGCGAGGAACCGGGCAATGATGCTGCCGGCGATCAGAACCACGACGGATGCGATCACGTCCGGCAGATACGTGAACAAGCGGACGACGAATTGCGAAGGAAGTGCGCCGTCAAACGCAGAGATTCCGATCAGAAATCCAATGAGGACGATGGTCCAGGCGACGACCCGGGTCAGCAGGACGGTAGGACTCGACGAGGGCGCCCACTCGGCGGTGGAAGGAAATCCCCATTGGGCCATTCTGCGATCAAAGTCGAAACTGACGAGTGTTCGTCGCAAGATCGCGGCGACCGCCCACGCCAGCACTGCCGAGATCACAAGGGCGGTCATGAGCGCCACCACGCCGGGCAGAAGGTCCGCAATCTGCGTCAACATCCGCGTCATCGAATGACTGAGTGCTTTTGCTACTTCATCCCACATATTCCCTCCTACGGGTTAAAGCGGTCCGGCCACCGCCAACGGGAAACAAGATAAGGTTTGTTCTCTTCGTACGCTTTGGAGAGACGCTCGATGCGGGCGTCCACTTCGGAGGGTCCGGCCCCTTTCATTTCGAGCGCATAAGAAGCAATCCATCCGAGATACAGCGGAGTGATGGATCGAAGCAGGTGATCGCGGCTGATAGTGCGCAAGCGATGCCCAAGCGCGAAATCGTAAACGATTCGAGCCCACAACTGATCCGGCAAACGGAACTGATCCTCGCTGAGGCGAGCTGCTCTTCGCAGCTCCAGCAACGTCGTGGGCGGCAGAATCAGGCCCCAGATATCTTGAAGGTTCTGCGTTCCCAGGTGAAAAGACTCAACCAAGCTGTGAAGGTCGACCGTGCCTGCATCCGGCGGGGGAACCCCACGCGATCCGAATCTTGGCAGCGATTTCGAGCCTCGGACCCGTTGCCAGTAGGCCGCCCGTTCTTCCATTTCGAGAAACGCGGCGCCCAGAATATCAGCCAGCAGAGAGCTCAGATTTTCCCAGTCCGTTGGACGCTGCGCCCGGACGCCCAAGTGCGACTCGCATATTTGGAGCCCCCCGAGAGCCGCAATCGAGGCGAGCAACGGAGGGAATTGGGCCGCCCCGCGCCGCCGTGCGGATTCCTGCCGAAGAACATGCTGCAGAAGCTTTCCCGACAGCCCAAAATCCGGTCCCATCGGATTTTCGAGCTGTTCGCCGTAAAGAGCGCGATGTAACGGAGACAAGATGCTCCGGTTGAGAAGCCCTTCCATGGTGTGTCGCGTGTAACAGGGTGCGACCAAATCGAAACCGAGATCCAGAACCGGCTGAACCAATCGATGAATCCACTCGCGAGTCGCCATCTGAGCGGGCGACACCAATACGCTGCACGCGCGAACTTTGAGCCTTTCGCCGACGGCAAAGACGTTACGGTATGCATTGGATATCGTCTGTTGCTGTGTCTCGGCAGGACCAGGGGGCGGAAGAGCACAGGAAAACACACTCAGCTTTTCGTCTCCCGCGCTTTCGAGTGGGGAAAAAGCGTGGCCGTGCGCACCATTGGTCGAGACCACCATCGCACGCAGGGGCTGAGAAAAGCCCGCCAGACCCTCTCTCGTCATGGCGATGGCCGTAGCGTTCGGCTCGAGGCGCTCCAGATCGAAAATGCCGACCACTACGTCCGCGCTGCCGACTCGCTCGATCTGGTCTAATTCCGGCTGCGGAATGGCATCCAATTCCATTCGCGACCTCCGGCTTCCAGCGGAAGCGACAGAATACCGATTAACGGGATCCGCACCCAAGTGGGACGGTTGTTCAGCTCGTATGACAGCTCATACAACGCCTTATCCAACAAGAACACATCAAGTAGCTTCCGAAAGCCGTCGTCGGAAGACGGGAGAAACGGAGCGCCCTGGGCAGTGTGGCGATAGGCCCGAAGGAATTCCGCGCCCATGGACCGCTCCCACAATCGCGCCCACGGTTCCAGGCTCTTCCAAGCCTCCGGCCGGCGCGCCGCATGGGCGATCAATCCGCTATATGCGGCATAACCCAGGGACCGGAGCATGCCCGCGACATCCTTGAGCGGAGACAGTTTTTGACGGCGTTCCTCCAGAGGACGGGCCGGCTCTCCTTCGAAATCCAGGATTACGTAGTCGGTCTTCACCTGGAGTACTTGGCCGAGATGATAATCGCCGTGAATGCGAATGCGTTGCCCCAGCGTGCCTTCTTCCGCGGTCAACTGGAAGCTGTCCAGGATCTGCCTTCGACGCCCCAGCACCAAGCCGGCCAGGTCAATGATTTCGTCCGGCAGACCGGCGACGCTCTCCTTCAGCGTGTCCAGAACCTGGGCGGCATCCTTTTGAAGGTTTTCGAGCAAGTGGCGCACATCGCCCGTGGTCAGCGTTTCCGCCGCGAAGGACGGAACTTGCGTACCGCAAGCTAGGGCCAGGTGTAATTGCGCCGTTCGCTTGCCCAGGCTTGCGGCTGAGTCGAGCGCGATGCCTACGTGATTGCGGGCTAGCTGCGAAGGCTCATGTTCGGCAAGATCCGCCAAATCCGCGTGGAGGTCTGGCCCCCCCCCGCCATCGGGCCACGCTACCGTCGCGGAGTTCTCGTAGTATCGCGAGAGCTCTTCCAGCATCAATGTCCAGCCGTCCCCTTGGTTCGCCACCAAACCCTGCAGCATCGCAAGGGTTTCAGTCTCTCCATCCGCTCGCACATACTCGATCGCGCCTGCGAAGGGCGGGACGCCCTCGAAGTGGATCTCTTCTGTCAGCCGCCGCCCAATTTCACAGTCGGGATTCGGTCCCTCCTGTTGGCGGCGAAATAACTTCATGATCAACCGATCGTCATATACCAGCGACGTATTGCTCTGCTCGGCCGACCCGCGGCGGACAGCGAGAGCTATATCGGAGGGACCCCGGAGAGCTTGAAATCCGGCACCCGGTACGCCTCGGATGGTCGCCTGTCTGGACGGAGCTTGCTTCGCGAACTCGACGAAAGAAAGCAATGCCGCACACGCGCGATCGTCGATAGCTCCGTCGTACAGGAAGCCTGGTTCGCCTGCGGAAACCACGGGAGCAACGATGGCATTCTGAGATGTCTCGTGTAAGTGATCCGCGTCCTTTCCGAACGCCAAGCCGAGGGGAAGAAAGTAGTTGTCGGGGCCTACCTTGTCATAACTGACCTCTATGATCGCCAAGACGGCTGGTGATTCCGGCAGCATCATCCAGTCCACAATTCGTGTGGACCTGATGCGCCGGGTTTTTCCGCCGAACCAACGTTGCTTCAACAGATATTCGGGCAACAGGGAGGACTCGAGACGGTATCTTCCCGCGCCTTCCAGCAGACGCTCCCAGGTGTCCGCGACGAGCGGAGATGAATCCACCTGTGCGCCCGACGCTTCGAGCGGTTTAGTCTCGCCATGCAACTCCAGCCAGAAGAAACCGTACGGTCCAAGAGTGAGCCGGTACGGTTGCTTCCCGATGGGCGGGAAATCGACGTAGCCGAGCATCTCCACTGGAACCGCTCCGTCCAGCTCGGGAAGGTCCAAGTCCACGGGCTGCGCGAATCGCGAGAGGTTGGCGACGCAAAGAACGCTCTGCTCCTCGTCCCGCCGCAGATAAGCAAGAACCTTCCGATTCGACGGCTGCAGGAATTCGAGCTTGCCCCGGCCGAACACCTGAAACAGTTTGCGCAAGGCAATCATGTTGCGCATCCAGCTCAGCAGAGAGGAAGGGTCACCCTGTTGCGCCTCCACATTCACGGCTTCGTACCCGAGAATGGGATCCATAATGACAGGACTGTACAACCTTGCCGGGGCCGCTCTAGAGAAACCAGCGTTGCGATCCGCGTTCCATTGCATCGGCGTACGAACACCGTTCCTGTCGCCGAGATAAATGTTGTCACCCATACCGATTTCGTCGCCGTAATAGATGACCGGTGTGCCGGGAAACGAGAAGAGCAAGCTGTTGAGAAGTTCGATGCGCCGGCGGTTGCTGTCCATTAACGTCGCCAAGCGGCGGCGAATCCCCAGGTTCACCCGCATGCGGGAATCCGCGCTATAGGCCAGGTACATGTAATCGCGCTCGTCATTCGTCACCATCTCCAGCGTGAGCTCGTCGTGGTTGCGAAGGAACAGCGCCCATTGGCAGGTGTCGGGGATCTCCGGCGTTTGCGCCATGATGTCTGTGATGGGAAGGCGATCTTCCTGCCTCAGGGCCATGTAGATACGCGGCATGAGCGGGAAGTGAAACGCCATATTACATTCATCACCCTCGCCGAAATAGGGGCGAACATCGGTGGGCCACTGATTCGCCTCGGCAAGAATCATGCGGCCCTCATAATCTTTGTCGATGGCTTCGCGCAGTTTTTTGACGATGACGTGAGTTTCCGGAAGGTTCTCGCAATTCGTACCTTCGCGTTCCACCAGGTAAGGAATGGCGTCAACGCGGAGCGCGTCCACGCCCAGATCCAACCAGAAGCGCACTACGTTGAGCATCTCCTCTACGACTTTGGGGTTGTCATAATTCAAATCCGGCTGGTGTGAAAAGAAGCGATGCCAGAAATAGGCTTGCGCCACGGGGTCCCAGGTCCAGTTCGATTTTTCCGTGTCCGTGAATATGATCCGCGCATCGCTATACTTCTGATCGTTATCGCTCCAAACGTAGAAATCACGTTCCGGCGATCCCTTAGGCGCAGACCGGGCCCTTTGAAACCATGCGTGCTGATCCGAGGTATGGTTCATCACCATTTCAATGAGCACCTGCAATCCCCGATCGTGCGCCGCTGCGAGGAAGGACTTGAAGTCGTCCATCGTCCCGTACATGGGATGGACGTTCATGTAATCGGAGATATCGTAGCCATCGTCCTTCAGCGGCGAGGAGAAGAACGGCAGCAGCCACAGGCACGTCACACCCAGGTCCTGAAGATAGTCGAGTTTCTGAATCAGCCCCGGAAGATCGCCAATGCCGTCGTCGTTGCTGTCGAAAAACGAACGCACGTGCAACTCGTACAGCACCGCGTCTTTGTACCACAGCGGATCCGCGGCCAGTCCGGGCTTCTTCATGAGACCTCGGGTCGCGGAATCAAAGCGGCGAGGGGAAAGAGTTTCGGATGGGCGGAAGTCTGCATGGCGCTCCTCTAAAAGTAATAGTCGAAGTCGCGCTCTGTGCGGACCCACTTGCGAACCTTCATGATGTGGGCAGGATGGCTCTCTGGCGCCAGCTCAAAATAATTACGAGAGCCACGCCATAGGAACCGGCCGTCGCTTAAGAGATCGTGCGCTTGAAAGGTGCGGCGGGCATCCAGGCCGAGCGACGCGAGATCGAGATCGATCCAACCCATCTGCCTGTGAAACGGATCCAAATTGCAAAGGACGATGATGATATCGGAAAGATCGTTGGTCGCCTTGCTGTAACAGATGACCTGCGGATTGTCCGTGGGATGAAAACGCAGATTCAGGTCTCGTTGCAGCGCAGGATTCTCGCGGCGAATCCTGTTGACCCGCCCGATCAAGTCCTTCAGACTCCCGGGGCTTGCGAGATCCCAGTGCTTCAGTTCGTACTTTTCGGAGTTGAGGTACTCTTCGCTGCCTGGCTCCATGGCGGTGCTATCGCATAGTTCGAAAGCCGGACCGTAAATCCCATAGTTTGCTCCGAGCGTCGCGGCAAGCAGGAAGCGGATCATAAAAGCCGCGCGTCCGCCAGTCTGAAGGAACTCCGGGAGAATATCCGGCGTGTTCGGCCAAAGGTTGGGGCGCAGATAGTCACGAACCCCCGATTCCGCCAATTCCTGAAAGTAGCTGGTGAGCTCTTGTTTACTATTTCGCCAGGTGAAATATGTGTAGGACTGGGAGAATCCTGCCTTGGCGAGGCGTTGCATCAGTTTCGGCCGAGTAAAGGCCTCCGCGAGAAACAGAACGTCCGGATACAGCTCTTTGATCTCGCCGATCATCCACTCCCAAAAGGGAAGAGCTTTGGTGTGTGGATTATCCACCCGGAACAAACGAACCCCGCGTGCAATCCAGAACAGGACTACGCCTCTCAGTTCCTCCCACAACCCCCGCCACTCCGGTGTTTCAAAATCGAGAGGGAAAATATCCTGGTACTTCTTCGGCGGATTCTCCGCATACTGAATCGTGCCATCGGGACGCTTGCGAAACCACTCCGGATGCGCGTGCACGTAGGGATGGTCGGGCGAGCATTGGAAGGCAAGGTCGAGCGCGATCTCGATGCCGTGGGTTTTGGCCTTCGCGATCAGACGGTCGAAGTCTTCAAGCGTGCCCAGCTTTGGATCGATGGAGGTGTGTCCGCCCCATTCCGATCCAATGGCCCAAGGACTACCAACGTCTTCCGCCTTTGCGATGACCTGGTTATTCTTGCCCTTTCGAAATGCGTGCCCAATAGGATGAATCGGCGGCAAGTACAAGACGTCGAAACCCATCGAGGCAATATAGGGCAGACGATCCCCGCAATCTCGCAGAGTCCCCGGCTGGCCGGATTCAGCCGCACAGGAGCGGGGAAACATTTCGTACCAGGCTGAGAAACCCGCTCTCTCACGATCGGCCATCAGGCAGAGGTCCTTGTGATACCGCGCCGCGAAAGTGCGGCAAGGATACCGCTGAATGACGGCGGTCACTTCATCATCCAGTACGGCCTGCTTCGCCCTGTCCGGGCTGCGCTCATCACGCAAGATTCCGGACCAGCCCCGCAGTCGGGCAGCGTCCTCCGGTAGGGCTTGAGAAGCGGCTCCATCGATCAGATCGGCGCCTATCAGATACTCAACCCGGAGCCCGCCGCCATCCGTCCCGGTTCGGCTGGTATCGATACGCTTGATCATGGCGCCTCGCCACGTCGCATAGCGGTCCACCCAGCCCTCTACGGTGTAAAAATAGCGGCCTATCTTAAGCGCAGAAAATTGACCCCGCCAGTGGTCGGCGCCCACCGGCTTCATGGGAGAGCGAAGCCAAGACGCATCGCTTTCGTGACGATACACAATCTCGGAGGCAACCGAGTCGTGACCGTCGACAAAGACCTCCGCCTCTATTGTCACGATGTCTCCGACGACACACTTAGCGGGAAATGTTCCGCACTCCACTTGAGGGCGGACACTTTCCACCACTACACGGATCTGCCCTTCCGGTGGGAGCATCCTCTAACAGAGAGGATGCGGCTCACCGCCGAGCGTTTCAACGGATTGCGCTGCAATGGTTTGCGGGCTGGCTTCGCGGACTGCCGCAACCGCGCACAGCCGTCGTCAGTTGAAGACGCCGATTTCGCGCCGCTCCATGACCTCGCTGACTTTGCGGATGTCCGTATCCAAGGCCCGGTCTTCGGCCACAAACGAACTCACCTCGCGAATCGCGCGATACACACCCGCAGTGCCGGCTCCCAGACCGTCAGAGGTCTTCAGGACTGCCTGCCGGAGATCGACGGCTTGCGCCGCCGCCAGCAGGTTGATCGCGACGGCATGCCGCAAGAGACGGCTGACGTCCATTCCCGTCGTGGCCGCATGAGTGCCAAGGCTGACGATGTCCTGATTGAATTGCTCCGTAGGCAGTGTGTGGATCAGGCTGGGGGCGCTCCAGTGCCGGATGGCCACAACCAGGCTGGTATGAGTAATCTGTACGCCCTTGAAGCCTTGATACAGCCCCACATGGGGACTCAACGAAGGCGGTAAGCCGTTGGAGGAACGGTCATCCATCAGCAACGCCATAAGCGAATGCAGCCAGTTGGCGAGATTCGCCAAGTCTAGTTTCAGACCGTCCATCGCACGAGCAATGTGCGCGCCAAAGAAATTTCCCGTGTGGTAGACGCGGTCCGCCGCCGGATCGACCAGAGGATTGTCGTTGACCGAATTTGCCTCCCGCTCAATCACAGTCTTTACCTGATCCAGAGTCTCCAGCAAAGGACCCAGGCCTTGGGGGGCGCAGCGCAGAGAGTACGGGCTCTGGATCGCTTCGCCGGCCCGAACTACATCGTGCAGTTGATCCGCCCTGCGGCCGTCTGCTTCCACGCGATGCCGGATTTGCTCGAGCGGCACTGCGAGCTTGGACCCGAACAAAAGCGAGTTCAGCATTTCGGCCGCCCGCAGTTGCCCAGGATGATGTTTTGCCAGATGGATTGTCGGGTGAAAGTAGTCCGGAGAAGAACCCAACGCTTCAACGGTCATCGCGAGAGCAGCAAGAGACAATCGGGTGAGATACTCCGCTTCATCTACCACCAAAGCCGCCGTACCGGTCATGATGGTTGTCCCGTTCAAGAGCGCCAAGCCTTCTTTGGCCTCCAAGATCAGCGGCTCGATGGCCTCCTGCCGTAAGGCCTCTCTGGCGGGAGTGACGCGGCCGCGATAAAACACCTCTCCGCCCCCGCACATCACCCGGGCGATGTAGGCGGAGGGGCTGAGGTCACCACTCGCACCCACAGAGCCGTACCTCGGGACTATGGGCGTGATTTCGCGATTCAGCAGATCCAGCAAGCGCTCGATCACTACTTCGCGCACGGCGGAGAGTCCGCGCGCCAGAGCGTTGGCGCGCAGCAGTATCGCGGCTCGAACGATTTCTGCGGGCAGTGCCTCGCCCACCCCGCAGCAGTGGTATTCGACCAGGTTGCGCTGGTGGTGCTGGAGTTCGTTCTCCGGAATCAGAAATCTGACGTTGCCTCCGAAACCAGTATTCACTCCATAGATGACTTCACCCGCACGCAGCTTGCCCTGTAAAACATCCTGCCCTCGGCGAAGGTTTGCACGAAACGCTGGTTCCGCGCTGAGACAAACCGAACGCCTGCCCCGCGCGATCGCCAGGATGTCTTTGAGCTGTAGACCCTCCTCCGAAATGGTGAAAGCGGACGTCGGAGTTATGAGTGTCGCCACTAGTTCGCCTCCTTGAGAAAGCTCCTCAGGTCGACTTCCTTTACCTCCGGTTCACCCGGGGCAACGTGGTCCAGTTTGCCGTCCCTCATCCATTGGTCTAGCCGATCGACCAAATCAAACAGATGCTCGAAGGAATCCACGATGAAAAGGAGCGGCTGGTAATGGTTGATCTCGAAGCCTTGATTGATCGCCCATTCGAGCTGGAGGGGATAGCGTTGCACCTCGGGGGAATCGATGGCATGCTCAATTTCGCCATAGGAACTCAGCAGGCCGCTGCCATAAGCTCGCAGGCCTTGTGCCGAGCGCATCAAACCAAACTCGATGGTGAACCAGAAGAACCGGGACATCGCTCTAAAAATACTGGTGAGCGTTCGCAAACGCTCCGCTTCATCCGGGATGGACGCCGCTCTCTTCGTCGCGGTATGGGCACACTCGCCGAACCGTACCAGCGTTTCCGCAAATTTTAGGTCCGTATGCATGGGGACATGGCCAGCGACATCATGGAAGATGTCGGGCTCAGGAAGATAGTCGAGCTGGTTGGTCCGGCGGACGGTAATCGTTGTCGGAAACACGCGGTTTCGCAGGCAGTCGAAAAACAAGAATGCGGGGACGTACCCACTGACGGGTTTTGCCTGAAATCCCGTAAGGGGCTTCAGAAGCCGGTTGACGTCGTCCAGCAGAGGCACCCGTTGCGGATTCAGATGCAGTGAGCAGACTCCCTTGAGGAAATAAGGGTTCGCATACTTCTCCCACTGGGGAATCATCCGAGCATACAAGCGCCGCCAAGTGTCGTGGTTCTCCCGTGAATAGAGCTCGTAGGGCTGCCGGAGATAGAGTTCGCCGCGGCTTCGGGCCTCTTCGATAAAGGGAGCTTCCCCCGTGGTCAGGCCCGGCCCGACCGGGATCCGCTCCGAGAAAAGGGCAGCCATGGCATTTACCTCCACCGCCAATATATTGGACGCATTCCCGCGGAGACGCGTTCCAGAACCGTTCCGCGTTTAACGGCGAAGGCCGCGTCTCTAGTGGACTCGGTTCATGTTTCCCAACCAAGAAACAGTCTCCACTCCAGCGGGATCTACCGGTCGAGGCTGGTTATGACACTACACGGGATCCCCGGGGGTTACTTGGTCCCCCCCTTGAGACAAGCTGCTGATTTTCAGCGGGTTGCCGCCGCCTCTAGCCAAGTGCACACTGAATCGGGCGGAGCCTCCCCTTTGGCTCCTCTGAATTCCGCCGTGATGAGCAGCCCCCTCTCGGCTCCGCCGAGGCCCGTGGAGGCTTTCGTCGACCTCTCTTCGGCCAAGGATCGCGTTGCCTCCGCACAAAGCTGGTAAGTCGTGATGTATCGTTGGGAATGCTGCCTGCGTTTCCGCAGTCGCGGGACGACCGGGCCTGCGCGTGGGGCTCAGGCTCTGTTCGAATGAATGCGTGTCTTTCAGGAGCACCACAGCGTGCGAGCAATGCCGGGGAGGGAAGGCCAAATTGGAAGGTGAAAAGCCCCTGCGAGCACGGTTCAACATTCTTCTCGCCGAGGACAATCCGGCGGACATAACGCTGGTTCGCCGGGCGCTGAAGAGCCACGGCGTGGACTGCGAGCTTCACGTCATACAGGACGGTGCGGAAGCGATTCAATGGATCACGAACCTCGACCAGGCCCCGAATGCGCCGGTCCTGGACATGATGCTTCTAGACATGCACCTTCCCAAGCACGATGGGCCGGAGATTCTCCGATGTCTCCGGTCCACGGAGAACTACGCGCAAACGCCTGTGATCGTCATGACGTCGCAGGATTCAAAAGCCGTTGCAGGCCAAGCTTCCCGGAACGCCGCGATGTGTTATTTCCGGAAGCCGTCCTCGCTCGACGAATTTATGGAACTGGGAGCCATCGTCAAGACTCTCCTTTCAAGCAACACAGATTGCACCGAGGCACGGGATCGAGAAAAGCGGTCAGGAGCGCGGCCTTGATTGGAAACGGGACCAAAGCGCTGACGGACTTCGTTCTCCCGGGTGGGGAGAGCACCCTAGGCGCATACCGTGTCTTGTACGATGCCCTGCCCGTCGCGATCTATGCAACGGATGCCCACGGGAGAGTCACCTATTTCAACCAAGCCGCGGTCAAGCTGTCGGGCCGCGTCCCGGAGCTCGACTCCGATCAATGGTGCATCACCGGGACATTATTCCGGCCTGACGGCACGCCGCTGCCGCACTACCAGTGCCCGTTGGCCGTCGTCCTGAACGGCGGGGAGGCGGCTGCCGGCGTCGAATGCATCGCCGAACGGCCCAACGGAGAGAGGATCTGGTTTTCCGCCTATCCGACGGTGTTGCGGGACGCGGAAGGTACTATTACCGGCGGCATCAATATCCTTATCGACACCACGGAGCGCAAACGCGCGGAAATTGAAGCCAGCCAGCAGTACCGCGCCATCGTCGAAACGACGCCGGAATGCGTGAAGATTGTCGGCTCGGACGGGGCGTTACTTTTCATGAACCCGCAGGGACTTCGGATGATCGGCGATCCTTCCGCCCAGGCTGCCGCCGGCAAGAACATCTACGATCTCATCGCTCCGGAGGATCGGGACCGATACCGCGAGATGAACGAGCGGGTTTGCAGGGGCGAGAAGGCCTCGCTGGAGTTCGACATCGTCGGTTTCGAGGGCAAGCGGAGGCACATGGAGAGCCATGCGACGCCTCTTCGGCAACTCGACGGCTCGATCGTCCAGCTCGCGCTCACCCGCGATATCTCCGAGAGGGCGGAAGCCCAGCGAGCCGCCCGGTTGTTGAGCGCCATCGTCGATACCTCGGACGATGCAATCATCAGCAAAAACCTCGATGGCACGATCACGAGTTGGAACAAGAGCGCGGAGCGCCTCTTTGGCTATACGGCCGACGAAATTATCGGCAAGTCCATCACGTTGCTCATCCCGCCGGAACGCCTGGACGAAGAGCCTGAAATCATTGCCCGGTTAAAGCGGGGCGAGCGCGTGGATCACATCCAGACGCAGCGCCTCCGAAAGGACGGCGCGAAGATCGATCTTTCCTTGACAATATCCCCAGTGAAGGACGGCGCCGGCCTGATCATCGGCGCCTCAAAAATCGCCCGCGATATCACGCCACTCAAGCGCGCGGAGCGTTCCAGCTTGTTGCTGAAGGCCATCGTGGACTCCTCCGAGGACGCAATCATCAGCAAGAACCTCGACGGGACGATCACAAGCTGGAACGAGAGCGCGGAGCGCCTCTTCGGCTATACGGCCGAGGAAATTGTCGGCAAGTCGATTACGGTGCTCATCCCCGAGGAACTGCTGGAGGAAGAGCGGAAGATCATTGCCCGGCTGAAGCAGGGCGAGCGCGTCGATCACTTCGAGACGCAGCGGCTGAGAAAGGACGGTTCGAGACTCGATCTCTCTCTGACGATATCCCCGGTGAGGGACAGCACCGGTAAAGTCGTCGGCGCGTCCAAGATTGCCCGCGATATCTCGGAGCGCAAGCGCGCCGAAGCCCGCCAGTTACAAGTGGAGAGCGAACTCCGCCGGGCCAACGAAGACCTCGAGCAATTCGCGTTCTCGGCAAGCCACGACCTTCAGGAGCCTCTGCGAAGCGTGAAGATTTACAGCGAGCTTCTTACCCTGGACTATGGGGGCGCTTTGACAGGGGAGGCTCAGGAATACCTGAAGCATCTCTGCGCCGGCGTTTCGCGTATGGAAATGCTCGTGCGGGACCTGCTCAGCTATACACAGGTCACGAAATTCGACAGGCCCCGCGAGCCGGCCGACGCGGGCTCGGCGCTTTCCGCCGCCTGCGCGAGCCTGAACAGCAGGATCGACGAAGCAAGTGCCCAAATTACATTCGAGACCCTGCCGGCGGTTCCGGTCCATGGCGCCCATCTTCAGCAGCTTTTCCAAAACCTCATTGGAAACGCCATCAAATACAGAAGTCCGGATCGCGCGCCCGTCGTTCACGTCAGCGCTTGCCGCACCAACGGGCATTGGACGTTCGCAGTCGCCGACAACGGAATAGGAATTGAACCTGAATACAAGGAGAACATCTTTGGCCTTTTCAAGCGTCTTCACACCAGCGACGAGTATTCCGGCACCGGTCTTGGCTTGGCCATCTGCCAGAAGATTGTGGACAGGTACCAAGGACGAATCTGGGTCGAGTCTGAGCCGGGGCAAAGATCGATCTTCTACTTCACCCTCCCCGGCGGATGAGACGATTGGGGAACGCGTTCATATCCTTGTCATCGAAGACAACTCGGCCGATGTACTCCTCATCCGCCGCGCCATCAAGGGTTCGCATATTAATGCCGACATCCGGGTTCTCAACGATGGCGCACAAGCGATGCGGGCCTTCGACGCTTATGATACGGATCCCTTGTTGCCTTTTCCGGCCCTGGTGATTCTAGATATTAATCTTCCCAAGAAGCTCGGCGGCGAGGTTCTAAGTCATTTGCGTAAGGCCAAGTGGGGTTCCCAGGTGCCCGTTATCGCGGTATCCACGTCTGATTCCCAAAAGGACCGCGACGCCATGGAAAAGTTTGGCGCAAACGCGTATTTTCACAAGCCGTCCGAGGTCTCGGGGTTCATGAAGCTCGGCGCTATCGTCAAATTCGTTCTCAAGATCGAGGAGTGAGCCTCTCTGACGGCGCGCAGAGTTCACCGAGCTTAAGCGGGATGGCTGGTGGGTCGCGGTTAGATTTCATGAGGGAAGATGCGATCCGTTATTGCTGTGCTTTCTCGGCGTGCCACAAACGCAGGTGCGCCATCGCCTTGCGCGCTGCGCCTTCCGCCCGGCGCATCGGCCGTGGTATCGGCAACTCCCATTTACAATTGGTTCCGCAAGCGCCCTCGGCGCCCAGGACAAGCATTATCACCAGGAAAATTATGAACGAACGCTTGGACTTTGAAATTGTCTGTCCGAACAACCACGGCCAGACTGTGACCTTCAGCAGCGAGGAGTTCGAACGGAGTTTGAAATCGGGCGCGCTCGTGTTCCACTGCAACACCTGCGATTCGAACTGGCCGCCATCCCAAAATGAGATCGCGATGTTCCGCAAAGCACTGGCGAGCGACTCGGCCTAGCACGGGCCCTATCATCGGTAAGACGACGGAGACGAAACACCTTGGGATAGTAACCTCGCCTGCCGCTTGGCCCTTCCAAAGAGCAAATCGTTGGCGTCCGCGGCGAGTCGAACTTCGGCGAACCTCGGCGACGGCGGCCACCCGCCAGTGTGGGTCTGTTGCAGCCATCCAGCTTGAAATTCGACAGCGCGGAGAACCTTTATATTGCGGACCCGGGTCATAGCCGCATCCGCAAAGTTACGGGATTGTCGGGAGTAGGCGGTTCCGGCCTAACGACGGCTAGGGTTGTCTCCGGACCTTTTATTTTCGCAGGATCGTGTTCAGGGACTATCGAACAGGCTCGGTCGATTGCAGAAAAGCCCATTCGTCATCGAGGGCATCGCTCAGCACGACGAGGTCGTGCGTGAGGTTCATCTCCAGAACGATTTGCACCAAGTTCGGGTCAAACTGTTTTCCGCTTTCTTCCTGCAGTAACGCCAGTGCATCCCCCGAACTTTGCGCCTTCTTGTAAGGCCGCTCATGAGTGACCACATCGTAAACGTCGGCGACGCTTACGATTCTCGCCTCCACCGGAATCGCCTCGCCCGCCAGACCGTAATAGCCGCTGCCGTCCCATCGTTCATGGTGGTAGAGGGCGATGCGTTCTGCCATTTGAAGAACTGGAAAACCGCTTCCAGAGAGGATCACGCGCCCGATGTCCGTGTGCCGCTTGATCTGCGTGTACTCTTCACGGGTGAGTTTACTGGACTTCAGAAGAATGCCATCCGGAATTCCGATCTTCCCGATGTCGTGCAACGGAGCCGACAGGCGCAGCAGTTCCACCTCGGCGGGCGGTAACCCAATCGCGCGGCCCAGGATTGCGGCGAGTTGTCCCACTCGCTGTGCGTGTTTGCCCGTGCAGTCGTCCCGGTATTCCGCCGCAAGCGCCAGCCGTTGAAGGACTTCCAACTGGGCGCGCTCCAATTCTCGCGTCCGCTCGCGAACTCTTTGCTCAAGCGTTTGGTTGTGGCGCTTCAGCTCGACGTGAAGCCAGCGCGTTTCAAGAAGATTGTAGATCCGCAACAACGCTTCGCTTACGTCGAACGGTTTATTCAGGAAATCTTTGGCTCCCGCAGAGAGAGCCTCCTGGCGCGCCGTACGGCTATTGTCCGCGGTCAGAATCAGCGTGGGAACGAATTCCCCTGCGGGCACGCGCGATCGGAGCTGCTTGAGCAGAGAGAGCCCGTCCAGATTCGGCATTCTCCAATCGAGAGCGACCAAGTCCGGCCGGAATTCGGAGAAGACAGTCAGGGCCTTGCGGGAGTCGGTGAGACTAACCCAATGCTTGTAGCCGCCGCCTTGCAGGATGCGCTCCAGCAGTTGGATATTGGAAGCCTGATCATCTACGATCAGGATGCGACTATTCTGAACCACTTCTTTCTGCATAGACGCTAAGCGGCGCTCTTGTCGCTAATCCCCCGAACCCGAAAATTGTCGCGTAGAGTTGCGCGGGACTTCCCGCGCAAGTTTTGTAAGGTCGGAGCTCGCCACCAGCTCCGCCAGAGCGGCCCGCAGTTCACGCAGCCTCGGGGGCTTGTTCAAGACCCGATCCACATGGGGAGGAATGTCCCCTTCGGCAATGAGGCGTTGACCCCAGCCGGTCAACAAAACCACAGGGGTGAGAGGACTGACCGCTTTGATGGCGCTGGATACCTTGCGACCGTCGACATAAGGCATCCCCAGGTCCGTGATCACGATCGCAAACTGCTCCCCGCGATCGAGCGCCTGGTGGAACGCGTCGATCCCCTCCTTGCCTCCGTTGGCGGTGGTGATGAGGTGGCCATCGGTTTCCAGCGCATCGCGCAACGACCTGATCAGGAGCGGGTCGTCATCCACCACCAGGACGCGAAGGCGAGAAGGAATCGCGTTCGTCGATCCGTCCTGCTCCAGACCCGGCTGGCCGGATGTCAGCACGGGAAAAAGCATGCGCAACGTAGCGCCTTTACCCGGCGCGCTGTCAATTTCGATTTCCGCGCTGTGCCGCTGTGCGATTCCGTAGACCATCGCCAGCCCCAAGCCGGTTCCGCGTTCGCCCTTGGTCGTGAAGAAGGGCTCCAAGCAGCGGCGCCGGGTCTCTTCGCTCATGCCCACGCCGCTATCGGACACTTCCACAGCAACAAAACTCCCCGTGGATGGACCGGAGATGCTGCGGGTGCGCAGCGTCAGAGTGCCGCCCTCAGGCATCGCGTCCACGGCGTTGAATACCAGGTTCGTCAGCGCCTCGCGAATCTCACTTTCAACGCCGGCGACCGAGGGGAGTCCCTCCGGCAGCTCTGTTTTCAATTGAATGAACAGGCCACGCTGTTGCGGCATATCGCTCCAGCGGACTCGGGTGAAGTCCAGGACCTGGTGGGCGAGTTGACTCAGATCCACCGGCGTTTGGATCGCCTGCGGCTCCGGCTGGCGGTAAAATTCGCGCATCCGAGCCACGGTGTGGGCAACGTCCGCCATGGCACACTGTGTGGTTTCCAGATAGCGGCGCGTTTGCGCACTGAGGTTGGGCTCCGTCTCCAGCAGAATATCGGTATAGAGGGAGACGGGCGAAACGGCGTTGTTGATATCGTGAGCGATGCCGCTGGCCATCTGTCCGAGAGCGCGCAGGCGTTCCTGCTGGAGAACCGTTTGCTGCGTCAGACGCAAGTCATCATAGGCGCGCTGTAGAGCCTCGTAAACCTGTGCGTGATGGGCCGCCAGCGCAACGTGCTCGCTCAACTGGCGAATGAACTCGCACTCTCCGCTGCTGAAACTTTCGGGTTGGCGGCGCGCGGCGATGAGAACGCCGAAAACGCGGCTTTCCACTTGGAGGGGCGCGCAAACCACGGCGTGCAGCCCGCCCCGATACAGCCGTTGGGGAAAGGGAAACGCCACTTTGCTCACATCCGCCTCGTACACCAGTTGTCCTTGGACGCAGCGGGACAGTCCGTTCTGGTCGATGGGGATGCAAGCTTCCTCCGTCATCGCGAGTTCCAGCGCCAGCGCTTCACTGCGGACGCCAATTCGGTTTACCGTCAGCGTCTCCGCCGTCGCGTCATAGAGGCAAACGCAGCCCAGATCGATAGGCAGGTTGTCTTCCAGGCGGCGGATCACAACTTGATAGACGCTGGCCAGGTCCTGCCGTTCTCCAATCGCGCGGGTGAGTTCGTCGAGCAGATTCAGGCGCTCCAATTGCGTTTGGAGGCGCTCCTCTGTACCCTTGTGCAGCTCGATCTCGGATTTCAAGGCGGTCACAGCGCCTTCCAGGTCTGTGGTCCGCTCCTGAACGCGAAGGTCCAACTCTTCGTTGGCCTGGCGCAGAGCTTCACGCATGCGGCGTTGGGCATGGGCGACGCCGCTTACTCCCAACGACACCCCCAGCAACAGAACAAAGCGGCTCGGGTCGATCTTGGGAAGATGCGGGCCCGGCGCAAGAAGCCAGGGAATCCCCACCATGGTAAGGAGACAGCTGGCCGCCCCCTGCCAATACCCGCCACGCCACGCCACGGCAAAGATCGCGATCAGATACAGGAATGCGTACGGAAAATCATTCTGCTTGGGGAGAAGCCACTGGAGTATGGCTTGAGACAGGAGAGCCAAGCCAATGGAGGCCACCGGCAGCAGCGCGCGGGTCAGCGGGGAGAGCGGTGCCCTCCAGATTCTCTTCAACCATGCAGTCATGCGAACCGCTCCATTTTCCAAATTCCGGCTAGAATTGCAGCCGCGCTCCCAGTTGAATCACGCGCGCCGCCCCCGCCGAGTTAATCGAACCCAGAGCGGGCGAATCCGTGGAATGCACGGGCAGACCCAGATTGGTATGGTTCAGCACGTTGAACACCTCCCAGCGAATTTGCAAGTTGCGCGATTCTTTACCCGACCATGTAAAGGATTTCGCCAGCGCGCCATCGACATCGGCGCTTCCGGGGCCTCGAAGAATGTTGCGGCCGGCGTTTCCGTAGGACTGTGGAGAGGGCGTCACAAACGCGCTGGTATTGAACCAACGGCTGATGGAACGTTGATCCGCGGGAAGCGCGGCGTCGGAAATGACGTTGGGCCTGCAGTTGTTGCCCTGAGCGTTAATCGTCGCGCAGGGCATCAGGACGCTGAAGGGCGATCCCGTCTCCATTTGAAAGACGCTGCTCAACTGCCAGCCGCCGGCAGCGTGACGCAGGAACGTGGCCAGGAGACCCGATTCCTTGGAACGAAACAAGGGAACGGCCCACACAACACTGCCGGTAAACTGATGCGTCCGGTCGAAGCTGGACGGACCGCGCTCCAGCGCGCGATCTTGTGGATTCTGCGGGTACTGGCCCCCGGCAGCCGAGTCATCCGTTCCATTGCTTTGGTTATCGATGGACTTCGACCACGTATACGACGCGAGGAACGAGAGTCCGTGCGAAAACCTCTGTTCGATTTTCGACTGCAACCCGTTATAGCTGGAGTGACCGCTATTAGCGATCTCGCGGACTTCACCCAGCGCCGGCCCGAAAGGCTGCCGGGTGGCCGGATTGGTGGTGCCCGGCGGGGCGGCGTTGAGATTGGCCGTGTCCAGCAGTCTGACGCCGCTGGTTCCGACGTAGGCGACCTCCATCATCAGAGTTCGGCTGAGCGCACGCTGGATACTGAAGCTCCAGGTTTGCGAATACTGATTCCGATCCCCGGGAACAAGGTAACGTTGATCGCCCGCCGGGGCGGACGGAGAGGGAATCACCAGCTTCGGCAGAACGCTGCTGAGCGAATACGTGGGGGCGGTAAACGGAAATTCAGTGATATTGCTGCGGTAGTAAAAAGGAATGTTAAATTCCGTGCTGTTCAAAATGCCGGCCGCGCCCACCGGATCGATGTATCCGATTCCATATCCGGCGCGAATTACGGTATCGTATTGCCGACCGATCGCGTAGGCGAGGCCCACGCGGGGCGCGAGATCCTTGTAATCGGTCTGGCGAAGGCGAGTTCCCGTGTTCTGCCCCGCGATCAGCATCGTTCCCGTCGCCGGATCGAAGTTCGACAGGCGATTGTACTTCTCGCGGGCGTAAGGCATGATGTCGTAGCGCGCGCCCAGATTCACAGTCAACCTTCGCGAAACCTTGACGTCGTCCTGGACGAAGAATCCATTGCGGGGTGAAAGTAACTCCACCAGTCCCGGGGGAAACGTATCGCGCAGAATTTGAAACGGCGCTCCCACCAGGAAGCTCGCGAATGCGTTGCCTCCAGCAGGGCCGGAGGCGGCGCTGGTGCTGAGATTGAGAAAGGTATAGGATCCGCGTCCGAATACCAGATAGCCGGTGCTCCCCAGCTCATACTGACTGTCGAAACCGAAGCGGAAGGAGTGCCTGCCTTTGGACCAGATCAGCTTCTCGCTGAAGTTCCAGTCGGTAACCGCCAGACGCAGAGGGGTCAAGATACTGCCTCCCAGTCCGAACAGTCCGGAAACGGTAATGTTCGAAAGCCCCGAGGTTTGCGGACTCTGATTCACGCCGGGAATTCCAAACTGATTCGAGAGGTTCTCGCCGTAGTCCTCTTGCGTCAAGGATGTGGTTTCGCGACCCAGCCCGATGCGGATTTCATTGATCAACGCCGGCGTGAATTGGTGGATGTGCCCGATCCCGATATTCTGGTTGCGGGCGGCGGTTGTTCCCGCACCGGCGGGAGGGCCTCCCAACGGGAGACCAAACAACGATGGCGTCACCGCATTCGTATTTTGGAACGAGTGCCTGACGAAGATATTGTCGGTCTCGGAAAACTGATGGTCGAGGCGAACGTCGAAGGATTGAACGTCGGCCGTAACCGTGCGTGTGACGGCGTAGTTATTAAAAGGGAGCGGCTGGCCGTTCACCCCAAACTGGTTCGGTTGCGGAAGCAACGCGGTGAGCTTCACGGCGGCAGGATCCTGACGAGTCAGGGGAATCGTGTTTTGGGGGAACATGCTCCGCAGGACCGTCGCGCTGGAAGGATCATAGATAGGAACAAGCGCGCCCTTGCCGTCGAGTAGGCCTGAGAAATCGCCCGTGCGCTGGGCAGCCAGCGGAACCGAGGTCACCATTGGAACCCCGTTGTGCGTCGCCGTACCTTGGTAATCTCCGAAGACAAAGGTCTTGCCATGGCGGATGGGACCGCCGAGGGACCCGCCGAACTGGTTATATCGAAGCGCGCTCTTGGCTTGTCTTGTGGCGTTCGAGAAGTAGTTCGCGGCGTCCATGGCATCGTTGCGAAAGAACTCGAACGCCGATCCATGCCAGCTATTGGTTCCGGACTTGGTTTCAAGATTGATCACGCCGCCGGCGACGTTGCCGAACTCGGCGGAATACGATCCCGCTTGAACGGAGAACTCGCGGACGCCCTCCAACGGGATGTTGAAGTTGTTGCCCCGCCCCTCCGCGGAGGACGTGGTGGAGATTCCGTCCACCAGGAACAGGTTGGCTTTAGTGCGCTGGCCGTTCACGTTCACCGGGTTGGGCGATCCGGTTTCTCCAGGAGCTCCCGAATTTACGCCGGCACTCAGCGAGATGAGTTGCTGCCAGTTCCGTCCGTTCAGCGGAATCTCGGCAACAGCCTTGCTGCCGACCACTTGCGAAATCTGAGCACCCTCGGTGGAAAGGAGTTGTTCGCCGTCCGCCTCGACCCGGATCGAATCCGTAACGGCTCCTACGGCCAGCCCAAAGTCAACGCGCACGGTTTGGTTGACTTGAAGAAGGACAGGGCCGAATTCTTCAACCTTGAAGCCCGCTTTGGTCACGCTTAAACGATAGGATCCAGGAATGAGTGCGGAGCTGAGATAAAGGCCCTGACCATTCGACTCGGCGGAAACTTCCACGCCCGTGTCGGCCGACCGTATCGAGATATTGGCCTGAGGGACAGCGCTTCCCGATGCGTCCAGGACTTCGCCTCGAAACACGCCTCCCGAGATCTGGCCGATGGCGCTGCTCGTGAGCAGGCCAGCCATAGCCAACATCCGCAACAGAGCGCATGCCCTTCGCACGGGATTATCCTCCACGCTTCTCCGCGGTATTCGCGGCAGCGAGACTCGAACCAGTCAGTTTTTGATCGGAAGGTGTGGCTAGAAGCTTTAGCCTAATAAGACGTAGGGCTATAAAGCGTCCGAGCCGACCCGCCGATCACCAGGAGGACGTAAATCCTGCCATCAGAGCGGATCGCCGGGAATAACCCGCAGCCGCGCCGGGCACCGAAAGAGTCAAGTGTGAGCATCGCGAACCTCACGGATTCCCGGATTCTGATCGTCGACGATCAGCAAGAAAACTTGAAGGTACTCACGCTCGTTCTTGAGCTTCGGGGATACCACCATGTGCGGTGCTTGGACGACTCGCGGGCCGTAGTACCTGCGGTGACCGAGTTCCAGCCCGACCTGATCCTGCTCGATTTACACATGCCGCACGTGGACGGCGTCGCTGTCATGGACCAGCTTCGCGACGTCATCGCCGAGGACGATTATCTTCCTATCTTGGTGCTCACGGGCGACAGCACCTCCGCAGCCCGGGAACGGGCTCTTTCGCACGGAGCGCATGATTTCGTCTCCAAGCCGCTCAACCGGACGGAGGTGCAACTCCGGGTGAAGAATCTGTTGCAAACCCGTTTACTACATTTGCAACTCAAAGCCCAGAACGCTTCGCTGGAGGAGACCAACCGGCGATTACGTGAGACCCAGGCACATCTGGTACAGAAGGAGAAGATGGCGTCTCTCGGCCAGTTAGTCGCGGGAATCGCCCATGAGATCAATAATCCTCTCGCCTTCGTGATCAACAATCTCTTTCTTCTCCAGGAAGGAACGGACAGGTTCGCACAACAGTGCGCGAGCCATCCGGAGGACGCTGCGCGGCTGGACCGACTAAGAACGCAGATCCACAATTCACGCGAAGGCGCGGAGCGCGTAAAGGATCTTGTATCCAAGCTCCGCACGTTTTCTCGTCTGGATGAAGGTAAGTTCAAGGTCGTCAATATTCATGAGAGCATCGACTCCGTTCTGTTGTTCTTGCGCCATAAATTGGAGGATCGCATTGAAGTGGAGCGGTTCTACGGGGCTCCCGACATGCTGGGGTGCTTTCCCGGAGAACTCAATCAGGTGCTGATGAACGTCATTGCGAACGCCGTCGATTCGATTCCCGGAAAGGGGAAGATCACTCTGACAACAAGACAGCAGGATGCCGACTATGTCATCGTGGTCCGCGACACGGGCCAGGGCATCCCCGACGAGATTCGCTCCAACATCTTTGAGCCCTTCTTTACGACCAAGCCGGTGGGCCATGGCACGGGCCTCGGCTTAGCTATTTCCTATGGAATCGTAAAGGCCCACCGCGGATCCATCGACTTCTCGAGCGAACCGGGAATTGGCACCGAATTTGTGCTGAAAATCCCCAACAGCCCTCAGGCGGAACTATGACAACTTCTGAACGCAACCCCCTGGTACTTGTCGTCGACGACGAACCGCGGATTCTCGAGTCGATCCGCGATCTGCTCAGCGACAACTTCGATGTCGTGGCCAGCTCCGATCCGGAGAACGCGCTCGATCTCCTAAAGCAGGTCCAATTCGCGGTCATTCTTGCCGATCAGCGCATGCCCGGACTGACGGGCGACCAGTTCCTGGCGCGCGCCCAAGCCCTGTCCGACGCCACTCGCATCCTGGTGACGGGCTATACCGACATTGACGCGTTGATCCGGGCAGTGAACGAAGGTCAAATCCATACCTACATTTCGAAGCCATGGGAGCCGGCGCAACTGCGGATCACGGTGGTAAAGGCCGCGGACCACTGCCGTCAGGCCGTCCAACGGAAGCAGGCCGCACAGAGGCTGGCCGAACAGCAACTGGCGCTGGAACATTCTGAGGCCGCGCTGCGCCAACAGACCAAGCTGCTGCAATCCATTCTCGACAGCATGGGGGATGGCGTACTCGTGGCGGACGAGAACGGAAAGATCGTGCTGATGAATCCGGCGGCGGCCGCGATGGTTGGTCCTGACGCATTGAGGACTCCGCACCGGGAATGGAGCGAGACCTATGGCATCTACCATCCCGGCGGGTCTCTCTATCCGGCAAATGATCTGCCCTTGTCGCGCGCGAGGCGCGGGGAAACCGTGGACGGCGTGGAACTACACGTGCGCCATCCGCGCAAGACCGCCGATCTCATCGTCAGCGTCAATGTGCGGCCTCTGAAGGACGACGAAGGCCGTAGCCGCGGAGGAGTGGCCGTGGTGCACGACATCACCGCGGCCAAGCACTCCCAAGAGGTGGTGCACCGCGCAAAAGAAGAAGCCGAACGCGCCAATCGAGCGAAAAGCGAGTTTCTCTCACGCATGAGTCATGAGCTGCGCACGCCTTTGAACTCCATTCTTGGCTTTGCGCAGATATTGGAAATGGGCCAGCTGCCTGAGGATGACCAGAGCTCGGTGGCGCAGATCCTCAAGGGGGGCCAGCACCTGCTGAATCTCATTAACGAGGTGCTTGACGTCGCTCGCATCGAGGCGGGACGGCTGTCGCTTTCTCCGGAGCCGGTACATCTTGCTGAAGTGATTCAGGAGGCACTGGATTTGGTACGCCCACTAGCGCAACAACGCAACATCGCGATCCGCAGTCAAACCAACGGGGCGGGCTATCATGTCAAGGCCGATCGCCAGCGCTTGCGACAAGTACTTCTAAACCTGCTTGCGAATGGAGTCAAGTATAACGTCGAGGCCGGTGAAATAGAGGTGTCGGTCGGGCCGCCGGCGAATGGCAGGATCCGCACTTCTATTTCCGACACCGGACCAGGGATTGCTCCGCACGACCGCGAGAGGCTTTTTCTTCCGTTCGAACGCTTGGCGGGAGAATCGTTGGCCGTGGAGGGCACCGGACTCGGCTTAGCTCTGAGCAAGGGACTCGTGGAAGCCATGGGCGGCACCCTCGGAGTGGAGAGCTCACCGGGCGGAGGTAGCACGTTCTGGTTCGAACTGGCCGTGGCGGAACCCACCCCTGATCCCTCGGCGGAACTCTGCCCGCGGTCGGAGGAGTCGGAAACTGCCGAGGCGCAAAGGCGGATCGTACTGTATATCGAGGACAACCCGTCCAACATGGCGCTCATGAAGCGCATCACGGAAACATGGGGCCACGTGCAATTGCTCGGAGCGTCGCGAGGACGGGATGGTTTGGAATTAGCGCGAACTCATCAGCCCGATCTGATCTTGCTGGACCTGCACCTGCCGGATATTTCAGGCAAGGAAGTCTTGGAACGGTTGCGATACGATCCGGCCACGGAGTCGATTCCTGTTGTCATCGTGAGCGCCGACGCCACTACGGAGCAAAGACAGACTCTCATGACAGCCGGCGCACTGTCTTATGTGACCAAGCCACTGAACATCGCGTCCATGCTAGGTCTTCTAGGCGCCGTCTTCGACGACTCGCAAGCTTCGACGGAGAGGAAGCTCGCAATGGGGAGCGTTCCTCGTTCGTAGACGGATCTCAGAAGTCCGCCGCCCTGGCGCTGGCATTGAGCGGAAGCCATCCGAACAGGCTAGGAGGCTACCTGCTCAACTGGCTCTCGTTTCAAATCTGCGAATGGAGGGGTAACAACTCGGCCCTCCGGATCACATTAAAACTACAAGACTTAAAGGGGCTGGACGAAGACCCTTCTTTGCCTGTCGTATCCGCAGAAAATCTCCCACGGATCTAAGCCGTTTGGCGCACAGCCTGGGCGAGTCCGAAGCGTAGAATGGTTGCGTACTTGGGCACCGTGCTGGGCTTTCGCCACGACGCGTAACCGCCAGATGCCTGGGAAGTCGGACTGGCGATCCGGTAAAGCCGAACGCTTGCGCTGGTTGCGCCAGGCACCCGCGGTGAACGCGCCGGTCATCCCGGGAATCGCGACGCCGAGGTTCTTCTGAAGGTGAACGAGCGACCGAGTCTAACAAGTCAAACCATTTCCTCCCGCTGGCGACTTCAATCCCGATGGGCGCGACTTCATTCGGAGTCGATGCATTGCACACCGCTTTGTCCAGCAATATCCTGCGGAGACCGGCATTCCCATCAGGGAGTGTGCTTTCTTTCGCTTGTTATCAGAACGGATACAGGGGCCACGCAGCGAAGATTAGGTCGGTTCGAACTCGCGGCGGGCGGCACTCTGCTCCTTGATGAAGTTGGCGAGTTGCCCTCAGAGACTCAGTCGCCCTGCTGCGCGTTTTGCAGGAACACGAATTCGAGCGGATCGGAGGAACGGGATTGATTCGGGCGTATGTTCGGGTGATCGCCGCAACCAATCGCGATCTGGAAGAAGCGATCGGCACGGGGGCTTTCCGGACGACTTATTCTACCGGTTGAACGTCTTTCCCATTGAGGTGCCGACGCTTCGGGAGCGGAAAGAGGACATTCCGCTTCTTGTAGAGTACTTCCTGGATCGCTACGGGAGGAAAGCGAAGAAGAGCTTTAGATCCATCGACAGGCAGGAGCCTTGATTTGCTGCAATCCTATTCCTGGCCGGGAAACATCCGCGAATTGCAGAACGTCATCAAGAGATCCGTCATCTTAAGCGGCATGGATGTGTTTTCTGTCGATGAGAGCTGGCTCTCCCGAAAACCGGCGACGACCGGGCCGGAAATCCGCCAGGACCGGTTCCGAACCCCACCCTTCGAAGAAAAGGCGATGATCGAGGCGGCCCTGCGCGAGTGCGGAGGACGCGTCTACGGACCTGCTGGAGCTGCGGAGAAACTCGGTATTCCGCGGTCCACCCTGGAATCTAAAATCCGCACGCTGAAGATCAAAAAGAATCGCTTCAAGCACGGTCCGCAGACGAGGTGACTGCCTGTCTTGCCATAAACGCTTGTGCGAACTTCACCAATTGGTGAAGTTCGACAATCCAGCAAGTCGCCAATCTCCGCAGTTTCAATAAGTTGTCACCGGAATCCGCGTGCAGCGCTCAGAGTAAGTAATGCTCAGAGTTCGCAGGTCATCTAACGGAGAAGTGCTCTTCGCGCTGAGCGGGCGCATCGACAGCGAGACGAGACGGAGCTAGCGTCGGTAATCCGATCGGAAGAACGTGGCCGGCGGATCGTTATCGACTTAAAAGACGTCACTCTGTCTGGCGAGGACAGGATTATTTTCCTCACGCAGTGTGAGGCGGAAAACATCTCTCTCGTGAACTGCCCTCCGTACAGACGGGAGTGGATCACGAGACGAAACAGGAGTAGCTAGCCCATGCTTTGCTTGTTCAGGAGAAGACGCGGAACACCTCTCGTATTCATAAAAGGAGTAAGTTAATGACGACGTTAGATTTGATCGGGACCAGCCCCAAATTCCGGGCCTTGATGACCGATGTGGCGCGAGTTGCGCCCGTAGATTCAGCTGTCTTGATCCAAGGTGAAACAGGTACCGGAAAGGAAGTGATCGCGAGAACCATCCATGAATCTAGCCCTCGCCGGAACCGTCGCTTTATCGCCGTGAACTGCGCGGCGATTCCGAGCGCTCTATTGGAGAGCGAACTGTTCGGCCACGAAAGAGGCGCATTCACAGGCGCCTATGGGCAAACCAAGGGGCGATTTCAGATGGCGGATGGGGGCACGCTCTTTCTGGATGAGATTGGCGACATGCCCCTGGAACTTCAGCCCAAGCTCCTACGGGCCCTGCAAGAGCGGGAGTTCGAGCGTTTGGGCAGCACTCAGACCGTCCGGGTCAACGTGCGGGTGGTAGCGGCGACGAACCAGGACCTCAGTCATCTTGTCGCGAAGAAGCTGTTTCGTCCAGACCTGTTCTACAGGTTGAACGTAATTCCCATCTGCCTGCCTCCGTTACGCGAACGCGTTCAGGATATTCCACCCCTGACGGAATTCTTCGTGGCAAAATTCGCCGCCTGCCTGAACAAGCCCATCGACTCGATTCCCGATGAAGTGATAGCGGCGCTAAAAGCGCATGACTGGCCCGGCAATATTCGCGAGCTACAGAATTTCATTGAGCGCGCGGTGCTCTTTTCACCCGGGTCGGTGCTGCGTCTGCCCATGGACTTGAAGCAGACCGTGAAGCAGCCTTCGGAGAGCGCTTCGCGTACGCTTGCCGATGCCGATCGCGAACATATCCTGGAAATACTGCGGCAAAGCGACTGGATGATCGGAGGGCAGGCCGGGGCGGCCCATCGCCTCGGATTGCCTCGTACGACGCTGATCTATAAGATGAGAAAACTGGGGATCGAAATGCGGCGGCCCCACAGGACGCGGCCCCTTCCGCAGTTGACGGAAAAACGGTGCCATGCCGCGGCGAGCTGCTAAGGAGAAGGAGTCCCATCGTGCCCTATGACCTCGTACCCGGAAACGTATTTCCTGACTATCAGCTACCCGATCACACGGCCACGCCGCGCAGGCTGAGCGAACTTCAGGGTGACGATCCTCTGATCCTCACGCTCGCGCGCGGCCACTACTGCCCGAAAGAGCATCAGCAGCATCAGGATCTTGCGGCATTGTATCCAAAAATCGCTGTGGCATACACCCAAATTGCTACCATCTCCACCGATGACCACCACACTCTCCAGGAGTTCCGCGCGTCGGTGGGCGCCCAGTGGACCTTCCTGTCCGATCCCGGAAGGACGGTTCAGAAAGAGCTCGACATCGCGGAGTACACTGACCCGGAACACAATCCGATGATTCCGCACACGCTCGTACTCAAGCCGGGCCTCATCATCCACAGTGTCTATAACGGCTATTGGTTCTGGGGCCGGCCCTCAATCGCCGACCTCTGGCAGGATCTGCGGACCGTGTCGAGCGAGATCCGTCCCGACTGGGACCTAAGGACTCCCGGACTCCGCGAGGCGTGGAACGCCGGCGACCTGTCGGCCTTTCATGGATGGAAGCAAAAAGCAAAAGCGACTTAATCGGTGAACCGCGGACGATTCGGATCACCGCCGCGCGGGAATCACAGATCGATCTCCACATCGCCAGAGGGTTCCGAACAGCAGATCAGGACGTTGCCCGTGGCGGGGGGCTGCAGTGGATCAGGCGCATAGTGGACCGCTCCGCCGATCAAGGCGCATTCGCAGGTGTGGCAGACCCCGGTACGGCAGGACCACTGCACGGGAACGTCGCAAGCCTCTGCGAGCTCAAGCATACTGGCGAAACGTGAATCCCACCGAACCGTCAGCCCGCTTCGAACAAATGAAATCTGAGGTCCGCTCCCGGGTTCTCCCGCGGGAGCGTGCACCGGCCGGGGAGAGGATGCCGCAATTCCCGGCGTGATCGAAGCTTCCGGCCCAAACACCTCCTGGTAGATCCGAGTGGAATCGGCACCCCATGTCTTCAAGCCTGTCGTCAGGTCACGGAGGAATGCGGGTGGACCACAGAGATAGAACTCCGCCCCCCGCGGCACACCCAGCCGGCCGAGCAGCGGTGCGTCCACATGCCCGGCCGAGTCGTAATCGACTCCTGGTTCATCCCCGGGATCGGGCTTGCTATAGACAATATGGCTTCGGCTGTTGACCAGCGTTTTCAGAAGGCCGCGTGATTCTCTCGCAAACGGGTGTTCCGCGCGGTTGCGCGCGCCGTAGATCCACCAGACCTCGCGGCGTGACGCGGACGAGGACAGGTAGTGCAACATGGCAAGTACCGGCGTCGCACCGATTCCCGCACTTAGCAAGACGACGGGAGCGTCATCGGATCTCAGAATAAAACCGCCGCGAGGCGCGCTCACGTCCAAAATATCCCCAGCGTGGATGTGATCGTGAAGATAGGAGCTAACTCTTCCGTTCGTCTCTCGCTTGACGCTTACTCGATAAGTCCCGGTGCCGGGCATGCCTGACATCGAGTAATTCCGGAGCAGCATCGGCCCGTCCGGTGTCGTGCGCAAGCGTAGAACGAGGAACTGCCCCGGCGCACCTGCAGGCAGAGGCTCCCGGTCCTTTTGTTCGATGGACAACGAGACCACATTCGCAGCCTCGCGATCTACGCTGGCCACACGTAGGGGCCGAAAACCTGTCCAGGCCGGGGGCGGGCCGCTGGAGGCCTTCAGCCCGGGATTCCCCCCTTCAGCAGTCTGCTGCCCGGCAATTGCCTCCAAAGACGCTTTCCACCCCGGACTAAGCGCCGGCACTCGTTGGGAGCGTTCGAGTTTTTCGCGCGAAGGATTTGGTAAATATAGCAGCGCATCAATGTCTGCCACGGTGATGCGTTCGGTGCCATCCGCGACCTTCACGATTTCATCCCCAGCGCCGACGTCCCCTTCCTCCAGCACGCGGAAGTAGAAGCCAGGCCGGTGCTGGGACACCAGCAGAGCAGCCATCGCCGGCTCGGCCATCCGGATACCCACGCGGTAGCAAGTGACGCGCGGCTGGGTAACTTCGAAAAGCGCACTTCCAATGCGGTATCGATCGCCGATGCAGACCTCATCATCCGCCAGTCCGGTCACCGTGAAGTTCTCGCCAAACTGTCCAAACGTAAAATCGTTGCGGCCGAGGTGAGCCTCCCAGTAGCGATAAGCCTCGCTTTGATACACCATGACGGCGCGGTGTTCGCCTCCGTGCCCGGCAAGATCTCCCTGCCCATCCCCATCGACGTTCAGGCGGCGGACTGCAATCCTGCCCTGCACCGGGTGTTTCCAAATCGCGGTATGGACTGTCTCCCCGCGCCATTCGATGTCACGAGGAAGCCCGACGTTAATTGAGAGAAGCTGTCCCATTCATACCAATCCCCGCCAATTCCTTTGGCAGATATGATTCCACGTCTTCACTCGTAGTATCTGAGAAATGCGGGGGCCGTGTGGGGACTTGACGGCCGGCGGTGTCGAAGCCTCGACGCCAGACGCCAGCCATCGGCGCTTCTCTCTTCGTTTCTATCCATCTTTCTGGTACAAGACTTGCATGTATCGGTCACCGAGGGCCGAACAGGGCCCGAGGGCGGGGTCGAACCCGGATCGAAACAAAGGAGAGTGAATATGAAAATCCTGATGGTACTCACGTCGCACGATCAATTGGGCAACACGGGCCGCAAGACCGGCTTCTGGCTGGAGGAATTCGCGGCTCCGTACTTCGTCTTCCGCGACGCTGGTGTCTTGACCCTGGCATCGCCGAAAGGAGGGCAGCCCCCGATCGATCCAAAGAGCGATTTGGCGGAGAATCAAACCCCCGCGATGACACGGTTTAAGCAGGACGCCGCCGCACAAAAGCAGCTATCTCAGACCGTGAAGCTCTCCGACATGAAATCGGAGGATTTCGACACCATATTTTACGTGGGAGGCCACGGTCCGATGTGGGACCTTGTCGATAACCCCGTCTCCATCGCGCTGATCGAGTCTTTCTACAACTCCGGCAAGCCCGTCGCGGCGGTGTGTCATTCACCGGGCGTCTTCCATCGCGTCATGTACCAGGGCGAACCCCTCGTCAAAGGCAAGCCCGTGACAGGCTTTACCAATGGCGAGGAAGCCGCGGTCGGTCTGACTCACGTCGTGCCTTTTCTGGTGGAGGACGAGCTGAAGAGAATCGGCGGCCTCTACGAGAAGGCGGCCGACTGGGCACCCTTCGCGTTAGTGGATGGTCGAGTCGTGACGGGCCAGAATCCGGCTTCCTCCACCGCCGCGGCCAAATCACTGATGGCAGTACTGGCGTCTCGGAAGGCTGCTTAGCGGTTCTCGCCAGATGGAAGCCGGCGACTCTGCGGTGTCGGGGTTGCTGTCGGTGTCGGCCCGCCGACTCCAGCGGTGACAGCCTGTCGCCACTGCGCCGGGGCGGTCTCTTCGTTTCCCGCAGTTAGCGAAGGCCCGTGCTTTGCCTTACTCAAACCGACTCGGAAGGGACGTCGCCCGGCGACCGGCTCTGGTGAGGGGACAAAGGGTGAGCGGGCATATAAGTAAGCGAGCATAGAAAAAGGCAAGCCTCATGAAAGCGCAACAAGCGGCGGTTCGAACTCACCAGCCGGGCCAGGACATTTTCAGATCGGTCCTGCCCGAAGACATCGACTGGAAACCCTTCGCGGCGTTTCCGCCTTCGGTGCGCCTTGCCGTCGTCGTGGGTCAGCCCTCCGATGCCGGGCCCTACACCATCAGGGTCCGGGTTCCTCACGGCGTAAAGCTGATGCCACACCGGCATTCGGAAGATCGAGTCTACACAGTGATGTCAGGCGTTTTCTATATCGGCCTTGGCGATCACTTCGACGCCGGCAAGCTCCAGGCATTTCCGCCCGGCAGCGTCATCGTTCTGCCCGGCAACACATGGCACTTCCACTGGGCTCAATCCGGTGAATATGTAACGCAGGTATCGGCGATGGGGCCGCTCGGCCTGGAGTACATCAACGCGAAAGACGATCCGCGAGGCGGCAAATCCTAGGGCAAGAGGACCGGATACATGAAGGCCATTGTTGTCCGCCAATACGGCGGCCCTGAAGTACTGAAGTTCGAGGACTACCCTGATCCCGTGCCCGGGCCGGGGCAGGTGCTGGTGCGAATCGCCGCCGCAAGCGTGAATCCCATCGACTACAAACGGCGTGCCGGATTGACGAAGGATTTCTATCCCCTGCACTTCCCCGCCCTAATAGGGATCGATATGGCCGGACCGTGGTCCAGGTTGGTACAGGAGTGGACGACTTTTCCGTCGGCGGCCAGGTGTTCGCCATGGCGGACGACACTTACGCCGAATTCTGTGTCGTGAATGCCGCGGTCTTGGCGAAGATCCCCCAGGGGCTTGATTTAATCCAGGCGGCGGCGTTACCGCTGGTGACAATTACCGGTAATCAACTTCTGTCCGCGACAGGAATCAAAGCGGGGCAAACGGTTATGGTCGTGGGTGCCGTAGGCAGCGTCGGGCGCGCGGCCGTATTCTCGGCAAAGGATCGCGGGGCGACTGTGATCGCGGCGATTTTGAAGAGACAGATGGATGAAGCGAAGAATGTAGGCGCGGATAGGGTGGTCGCAACCGACGACGACACCGCGATCGCGAATCTTCCGCCCCTCGATGCAGTGGCGGACACGGTCGGCGGAAGAACCGGCGAGAGGCTGATCGCCAAAGTTAAACCGGGAGGAGTCTACGCGTCAGTTATCGCGACACCCCGGAACGCCGCGAAGTATCCATCGGTAAAGGTGATCTTCGTATTCTCGAAATTCGACAGGCACACCCTCGAGCACATGTCTGAAGCCGTGCGAGACGGCAAGCTGGTGATCCCGATCAGCCTGAAGCTGCCCCTCCGTGAAGCGGCAGCAGCTCAAGCAACGGCGGAGAAGGGTAAGGTCGGAAAGATCTTGCTGGTAACTTGACATGATTTGCGAACAGAGGACCAAAGGAAAATAGGAACAATGAATCGGAAAGGGAGTCTTCAATGAACAGCGTACAAGTCGAACAACAGAGCTATGAAATGCCGCCCCGGGAAGGGTTCACCGTCGCGCATTTTCTCACCGTCGCCGACATCGAGCGATCGCTGCACTTCTATGAAACCGTCTTCGGCGGTCGCCCGCTGAGCAGAGGCGACAACAAGGGCGCGCCTGGGTACATTCAGATCGCGAACACCTGGCTCCTCGTGAACGTCGGGGGCGGGCCGACCCCCGACAAGCCTTCGGTAACGCTCAGCGTCCTCGCCGACCCGGATAAGATCAGCAGCTTTATGAATATTCGCGTCGCGGACATCCAAGCTTGCTACAAATTATGGAAAAGTCGAGGAGCGGAATTCATCACGGAGCCGATCCCCAAATACGGCGAGACGCGCTGCTACATCCGCGATCCCGACGGTTACATCATCGAGGTCGGACAGAGCACCGAACTCACGTACGGTTGATGCTCCGCCGGACACGAGAGAGGACTTCATATGATTATAAGGAGACCACGCACATGAGCGCCCCCATCCCGTCAAGCCCGCTTAATGTCAACGTCTTCACGGCACCGGGAAAGACCCTGGTAGGAGAGCGGCCAAAGCCCTTCGGCGAAGCGTTCGGCTGGGACCCCATGACAGCGACCTTGATCTTCGGTGAGCACGACGCCGTACTGGTGGACGCACTGACTACCGTGGCGGAGGCCGAGGCTCTCGCGGATTGGGTTGCGCTGCATCATCGCAACCTGCGGACCATTTATATCACGCACGGGCATGCCGACCACTTCTACGGCCTCAGTATTCTGCTCAGCCGCTTCCCGAACGCTCGCGCCATTGCGACGCCGGCGGCGGTGGAGGAAATGCGAAAGTTTCTGGTTCCTCCGCTGGACCAGATCATGCACCAGTGCTGGCCGGGGCAGTTGGCCACAAACTTGGTCGCTGCTGAGCCCTATGAGAGCGACACGTTCACGCTGGAGGGCCACGAATGTCGCATCATCGAACATGGCCGCACCGACGGTCCTCATACTACGTCTCTACACGTTCCTTCGATCGACCTGCTCGTCGCCGGCGACGTGGTGTACAACCAGTGCCACATGTACGTCGGCGACACCACCCCTGAGAGCCGGAAGAACTGGATTGCGGCCCTGGACCGGTTGGCAGCGCTGAAGCCGGCCATCGTTGTCGCCGGCCACAAGAAGTCCGGTGCGCCGGATTCACCCTCGGCGATCGAGGACAGCAAGCGCTATTTGCTGGACTTCGATCGCCTGAGGAAGACCGCGGTGTCCGACGAAGGCCTGTTCAACCAGATGACTGACCTTTACCCCCACTGGGTAGCCAACCAGTCGTGGTTGTTGTTCGGATTCCCGGTCGGCTAATGGAAAACGGTCGCGTAAAGGAAAACTCGCAATGAAGAAAGATCACCGTGGACTTAATCCCGCTTCGAAACCAAGTGGGGAAGGATGTGTGGAATGTTTGGCGTCACCGAAGGGTTGGTGGTTTCATCTCCGCCGGTGTGCAGAGTGTGGGCACATTGGTTGTTGCGACAGTTCCCCCAGCCAGCATGCATCGAAGCATGCGGCGGAGACAGGGCATCCGATCATTGCCAGCTTCGAGCCGGGTGAGGATTGGTTCTTCGATTACGAAACACAGCAAACGATCGGAGGCGTGCAGTTAGCTCCGCCGCATTCGCATCCCAAAAGTCAGTCCACTCCTGGACCGGCAGGAAGAGTGCCGGCCAACTGGGAATCGCTCCTAAACTAACGGTCCATGGGAGTTTTCATGGAGGAGAACCACCATGTCTGAGACGCTCGGCAACACGAACGGAGGACCAAGACACGCTCCGCCGGCTTTCTGATCGGCGTCACGGCGGCCGTGGCCGTGCTCGTCGTCCTCGTCGCCACGACCCTGTACGCACAGGACAAATACTCGCTGAAGTCGCCGGGTGGAATCGCGTTCTCCGACTTCAACGGGTACGAGGACTGGGCGACGGTCTCGTCCGCCCGGACCGACGAAGTGCTCAAGGTCATCGTCGCGAATCCCACCATGATCCATGGCTTACAAGGCAGGCGTTCCCGGCAAGGGGCAGTCTTTCCCGGATGGTTCCATGATCGTGAAGCTCCAGTGGAAGCCGAAGAAGAGCACGGAGGCTCCCTTCGCCGTAGACGTGCCGGACGTCTTCACTCAGGCGTTCGTGATGAAAAAGGGACAGCAAGCGATTTCCGGAGAACGGCGGGTGGGGATACGCGGTGCTCAACTACGATGCCGCGTCGGACCGGTTCGCGGCCGATCCCTAAGGTTTGTCAGCCTGCGGAGCCGCGTGCCACTCGGCCGTGAAGGGGAAGGACTACATCTTCCATCCGTACGAGAAGCGCTGATCGCCCGATGTATATTGGATGGAAGTGAGCGCGGCGAACGCAGTTCGAGCGGTGGCACAAGCTGTGGCTGGCGGACTGACACGCGCCGCGATCTTCCTCGTGGTGAGGGTAAAGCCGGGGGACGGACATCGAGCGAGCATTCGGTCCTTCTGTGGAGACCTCGCTCCGATCTTGCGCGCGGTCGGATCTCGTGATCACGAGGCGGGCCTTTCCTGTGTCTTGGGCTTCGGGCATGAGGCGTGGGATCAACTCTTCGGGCAGCCGCGGCCCAGGAATCTGCATGGGTTCCCGGAGGTCAAGGCGGACGGCCGGCATGCGGTTTCGACTCCTGGAGACTTGCTCTTCCACATCCGCGCCAAGCGCATGGACCTGTGCTTCGAAGCCGCGACGCAAATCATGGCCCGTATCGGCAGCGCCGTGACACCAGTGGATGAGGTCCATGGATTCCGCTATTTTGACGATCGCAATTTGATCGGCTTCGTCGATGGAACCGAGAATCCGAGAGAGGACGCCGCGGTAGACGCTGTGGTCGTAGGTGAGGAGGACGCGGCTTTTGCCGGTGGCAGCTACGTCATCGTGCAGAAGTACCTTCACGATCTCGACGGCTGGAACGCATTGTCCACCGAGGCACAAGAGCGCATCATCGGGCGCAAGAAGCTGTCCGACATTGAGCTGGAAGATTCCGTGAAACCAACCTCCGCGCACAACGCCCTGACCACCATCGTGGAGAACGGGAAAGAGGTCAAGATTCTGCGCGACAACATGCCCTTCGGGCGCCCTTCGCAGGGGGAGTTCGGAACCTATTTTATTGGATACAGCCGCTCGCCCCGGACGATTGAGCAAATGATCGAGAACATGTTCGTCGGCAGCCCCCCGGGCAACTACGACCGCCTCCTCGACTTCAGTCGTGCCGTAACCGGAGGCTTGTTTTTTGCTCCATCCGCCGAGTTTCTGGAGCACGTGGGCGAAGATCAACCCCTGCAGTCCGCCGCCAACCCGGCGAGCCTGTCGCCTTCGCTGCCTCCCCAACAACAGAGGGACGGCTCCCTTCGAATTGGTTCTCTCAAAGGAGAAATACCAGGTGAATAATCTGCACCGCGAGCTTGCGCCCATTTCCGACGCCGCGTGGCGCCTTATCGAGGAGGAGACCGCGCGCACCTTCAAACGCCACGTGGCGGGCCGGCGTGTCGTCGATCTGCGAGGACCGAAAGGCACGGATTTCTCCGCGGTGGGCACCGGCCACTTGCGTCCCATCGAAAGTCTCAGCGACGGCGTTCTCGCCCGACAGCGCGAGGTAAGAGCGATTGTCGAACTGCGCGCCCCCTTCGAACTGGATCGCCAGGCCATCGATGACGTGGAACGCGGAGCAAGCGACTCGGACTGGCAGCCGGCCAAGGAGGCAGCCCGCCGCATCGCTTTTTCTGAGGACAGAATGATCTTTGACGGCTATTCGCCGGCCGGCATCGTAGGAATGAGTCAGGGGACAAGCAATCCAAAGCTGATGCTCCCCGCGGATGTCCGCCAATATCCGGATGCCATCGCGCAAGCCCTGACCCAGTTGAGGCTCGTGGGCGTCAATGGTCCGTATGCGATTTTGCTGGGAGCCGATGCTTATACGGCGCTCGCGGAGACGAGCGATGATGGCTACCCCGTCATGGAGCACGTCAAACGTCTGGTGGAAGACAAGATCATCTGGTCGCCTGCAATAACCGGCGCATTCGTGCTCACGACACGGGGCGGAGATTTTGAGTTGCATGTAGGACAGGATCTGTCCATCGGATACCTCAGCCACACGGAGACCAGCGTCAAACTCTACCTCCAGGAAACCCTGACTTTCTTGCTGCTCACGGCGGAAGCAACCGTGGGCCTGACGCCTTCTGCTTCCGGCGATCCGAAGTAGCAAGAACGATCAGCACCGCGCTCGCAGCGATTAAAAGCAGCTCGTCGAAGCTGGTGAGCACAAGCGCTCGCGGCAGTGCTGACCGTTCTCCGAGACCATTTGCACTCACCGTTCCATTCGAAACGTCCGGCAACATGAAAACGAAGTGCGCCAGAAGCAGCCCCGTCAAGTCGGCCAATGGACGCCGCCGAGTCGATGCGCCGACTTCGGCCCAGGTTTACCGCCTTCCGTCTGCGTCTCACTCAATCGCTTAGCGATGGCCTCACAGTTGCAAGGGTAGGAAGGAGCGGTTTCTGCCGGTAAATTGAGACCGCTCCGGGGAGAATCACATATGCGTGCGATTCGAGTCGACGATTCCGATCCTTCCCGCGTCCTCCTCGATGAGGCGGCAGCGCAACCGAAGCCGGGCGCGGGCGAGGTACTGATTCGTGTAGCCGCCGCTGGAGTCACACTCGCCGAGCTTTCCTGGTACCCGACGAGCCACCAAAAATCGGGCGAGCCGCGAGTCGGCGCCATCCCTGGTCACGAATTCTCCGGCCTGGTTGCCGCAGTAGGAAAAGATGTGGGACGGCTTGCGGTGGGCCACGCGGTGTTCGGCATGAATGACTGGTATGCGGACGGCGCCATGGCGGAGTATTGCACGGCGCCGTATTTCGCCATCGCTCCGAAGCCGAGCCGGCTTACGCTGACTCAGGCAGCCTCCGTGCCGATCAGCGCTCTGGCGGCTTGGCAGGCCCTTTTCGATCACGCCAAGCTTCATCGCGGGGAGACCGTGTTGATTCACGGCGGAGCGGGTGCCGTGGGTTCCTTCGCGATCCAATTCGCCCATCTTTTTGGGGCTCACGTGACCACAACCGCGGCGGCCCGCGATCACGACTTTGTGCGTCACCTCGGAGCAAGCCAGGTAATCGACTACCAAGGATCGAAGTTCGACGAGCTTGTGAAAGAGATGGACGTTGTCGTCGACACCGTGGGCGGCGAGACGCTGGCCCGTTCGTGGACTGTCCTAAAGCCCGAAGGCCGGATAGTGACCCTGGCCAGCAGCGAAGCGAATTCACCCGATCCGCGAATTAAACAGGCGTTCTTTACAGTCGAGCCCAACCAGAAGCAGTTGGTTGAAATCGCCCATCTGTTCGATGCAAGTAAACTTCACACCACCGTCGATTCGGTCGTGCCTTTAACGGAGGTCCCGGATTTATACACCGGAAAAGTTCGCAAACCAGGCCGCGGCAAGCTGGTCGCTTCTATCGACCAGGTCTACGTGTAAAGGAGGGCCTGGCTAAAATGGGGAGAGTCATGCTTCTTACCGATTTCTTTCACGAATCCGACTTCACCCTTGGCGTCTTCTACCCCAGGCACTGCATTACCGCCGTGTTCCAGTCCATCGCGCCGGCGGAACGCGCCGAGGCGGCTTTGCGGCAAGCTGAATTTGAAGCGGATCATGTCGTCGTCGCGTCCGGCCGCGATGTGCTCGATTACGATCGGGATCACATCACTGTCTTCAGAGCCATGATGCGCGCCGCATCCCGGTTCTTCGTGACCGAACAATCTTTCAACGACGAGGACCTGGAGCAGGCCAGTCACGGAGCAGGCTTCCTGATCGTCCGCTGCCCGCATGAGGCTCAAAAGGCCGAGGCCTGGAAGATTATCAAGAAGGAAAATCCCTTGGACGCGCGTTACTACGGAATTGCCGCGATTGAGCATCTCGCCGGCGACCCCGTCACCGACTAACGGGGGCCTATTCTACACAGCACCGCGTCCCCGCTACGCTGGCTCCGGCGGCGATTCTTCCTCTTCTTCATTTTTCACAAACTCCAGAACATCGTATTTGCGAACGGCCCGATCGGGGAAGAAGCTGTTCACCGCATCCTGTTCGTCCGCAAAGATCTCGAAGGCGCCAGCTAACCTGGCCAGCACGATCAGGGTGATGTGCGCCGGCTTCACCGCGAAGAGCTTTAATCCCCCGCGGGCTTTCCGAAGTTCGGCTGAACAGAAGATCAAAGTGCCCAGTCCGTCCTCGTCAATCTCCCCCACGGCTTCACAATTGAGGATCACGTTCACGTCTCCGGCGTTCGCAAGCGCGAGGATGGCCTGCCGAAACGCCGCCTCCGACGGGCCCATGGTCAGGGACCCCCGCAGGTCCAGCACCGTTATTCCGTCACGCACGCGTGGGTGAATCTCCATGTCCATAGGTGGTAACAACTCCTCCATTTCCGCCCGCGCACGGCGGCAATACAGAAGAAGCAGAAATCGTGCCAAACGAAAAACCGCGTGCCAGAATAGACGGAAGATTTGCCGATCGACGCGCTCGGTCCGCACTGCAGCCTGTTTCCCGCCCCCGCTTGCAAGAAAAGATGCGGCGAACGGCCTCGCGATTGCAGCACGTCGAGTATGGAACCACAACGTACCGATATCCCCTACGACCCGCGTTTTCGCAATCCGCGATACGTGGAACAGCCGTTCGCGGCGGATAATGCCCGGTTCATGAGCCAAGTCTACGGATGGATGACCGGAGGGTTTTGTCTCACCGCTGCGGTGGCGTGGAACGTCTCCGGAAATCCAGCCCTTGTTCAGGCCATTTTTGGCAATCGGGTTCTGTTCTGGGCTTTGATCATTGCTCAGTTGGGCGCCGTCGTGGCTCTGTCCGCGGCGATCAACCGGATGAGCGGGTTCACCGCAACGGTGATCTATCTTCTCTATGCCGGGTTGACCGGACTCACGCTCTCTGGCCTCTTCCTCGCGTTCACCGGAGCGAGTATCGCGCAGACTTTCCTGGTTTCCGGATTCGGCTTCGCCGGCCTGAGCGCTGTTGGATACCTGACCAAGCGAGACCTCGGCCCGGTGGGCTCCTTCTGCACGATGGGGCTATTCGGACTCGTGGGCTTCGCTCTACTGTCCATGCTTTTTCCGAGCCTGATGGGCGCCGGTGGCAGCTTTATCTTCGCGATCGTCGGAATCATTGTGTTCGCGGGACTCACTGCCTACGATACGCAAAACATTAAAGCGCTGAATGTGCCCGGCGATGCAGCAAGTGACGCAGGGCGAAAGAAGGCCGTCTTCGGCGCATTGACGCTCTATCTGGACTTCATCAATTTGTTTCTTAGCTTGCTGCGGCTGACCGGGCAGAGACAATGAAGTTCGGACCCTGCCGCTTCAGAGGCAACCACTGGTTCGCGTGACGTGCCCATCCGCCACGTCACGCGCACCAGCGACGCGGGAAAGGCTACCTTGCTCCCACCTTCTGTGACGTTTCGCTCAAATGCAATTCGATGGTTTCCGGCTGCGTTGCTTGGAGAATATCCCGGGCCTTCGTGACTTCCTCGGCCGTTCCGTGAGCGAGCAGCAGGAACTTGTTTGCCTTGAGCGCAACCTCGTACTCAAGAATGCTGTTCTTGGGAATGCCGATGCTGAACAGTCCTGCGCCGATCGCGCTTAGGCCACCAACAGCCACGGCGCCTTCGAGGCCGGCGATGATCCACGCTACAACCGGACCAGCGACGAGAACCGGGCCGATTCCGGGAATCGCGAAGAACGCCGAGCCCAACAGCAAGCCCCAAAATCCGCCCCAGAAGGCGCCCCGCTTCCCCCAGCACTTCATACGATCGCCGGTGTTATAGTAGCCCACCACCTGCTCTTCGGTCTGATAATCTTTCCCTACGATCGAAAGCTGCTTCAGATTGAACCCCGACCGCTGGAGTCCCTTCACCGCTTCTTCGGCATCGGTGTGCGTTCGATAGATGGCCACGACGGCGTTCTGTTTTTCGGACATGGTGCTTCTCCTTTTGTGGACGCGACCGTTTTCATCGGTGCGACACACACCAAGGGGCAAATCACATGCCAACCGCCTGTGCACCCAGAATCAATCACTAACCCTGGATCGACGGACCTCTGTCCCAACGCCAGTGTCTATCCTTCGACTCCGTGTTGGGGTCTTAGCTGGACTTGATTTACTTATTTACTGCGCGGCCGCGGCAGCCTTCGATTCGAGAGCCAGCGTCTCGGCGCCCGCTGCCGGACTCTTAGCCTGAACCGTCCGCGCGCGGAAACCCTTAATGTAGTTCTGCCGGGGAATCTGGAAAAAACTCATGTGGTCTGTCATCGCTTCTTTAAGTGCGCGAACGTTATCCCACCCGTCATGGTCGATGCGATAGGCCGCGATCACCGCACCAGTCCGGTCCTTGCCTTCTTTGCAATGCACAAACACCGGACCGCTGGTCTCGTCTTCCAGCAGCGCCAGGATCTTCGTGATTTCAACGTCGGTCGGCGGAGTCAGCCCCGTCATCGGCACATTCACGTAAATCATCCCGGCCTCGTTCACCATCCGTTTCTCCCGGACCGTGCGATCATCGTTCTCGCGCAGATCGACGATCGTCTTCACCCCGATCTTCGCCAGATATTGGAAACCTTCCTCAGTGGGCTGCGCGCCTCGATACACATGCTCATTGAGTTGATGAAAATTACCGATCCCCGGAATCGACACGGCGGAAGAGGCGGCGAAAACGGGAAGACCCAAAAGCATCAGGAAGAGACGACTACGGAAGGGGGACTGCATGAAAAACGGTACTCCTTTGAAGCACTCTGGGACCCGGCTGCCGGTCCCAGCAAACTCGCGATTTCGTGAGCTCACTATATTTCGTGCGCTCACTTGTTTTGATGCCTCCACAGTGAGCACGGTTCCATATTCTCACGCCGTCGGGAGACCGCGGATGCGGTATCTTCTGCACCCCGCCGCGTAAGTCATGCAGGGCCGGATTGCCTTCTTCCGTCTATCTCCTTGATCCTACTAATGCTCGGAGCTTGGCCACCAATCTGCACTCTGCCGGGCGTATGTTCCGCTCAATCACACTGGCTCTCCTCATCAACGCCCTGGTGCTGACAGCGCAGGTGCAAAATCCGACGCAGCAGGCCGGGCAAGTGGCTGTCTCTCAGTCCGACGCTCAAGTGCCCATTTTCCGGGTCGAGGTGGTGGAAAGAACTACCGCAGCGGTCAACTATCTGCATCGCGGAGGATCCACAAAAGTAGCTTTTAAGGCGACTCCCCTCATGGCATCTTCCAAGGGCGAGGCGAAAGTGGAGAGCGAACGCGGCGTGATCCATGTGTCCGCCAAGTTCGAGCACATGGCGCCGCCATCCAGCTTCGGACCGGAATACTTGACGTACGTACTCTGGGCCATCTCACCGGATGGCCGCCCTGTGAATCTGGGCGAACTGACTCTCAGCGATTACGGCAAAGGGTCCGACAGCAGCATCGACGCGACCAGCGACATTCAGACTTTCGGCCTTATTGTCACGGCGGAGCCCTACTACGGCGTCACCCAACCCAGCGATGTAGTCGTTCTCGAAAACGCGGTGCGCCCCGATACTCAAGGCGTAGTGGAAACGATCAACGCGCGCTACGAACTGCTGCCCCGTGGCATGTATACCAGCCAGGCGAAGGCGGGTGGATTCGTGCCGGTCCGCGTGGGCAAGAAGGATCCCTTCGAATTGTATGAGGCGGAGAACGCCGTACAACTCTCTCGGATCGCCGGGGCTGATAAATATGCCTCGGATAGTTTCCAACAAGCGTTGGGCGCATTGGACCAGGCGCGTAAATACCAGTCCCAACATCCGGGGCAAAAACCGGTGATTACGATGGCACGAGAGGCGGTAGTGCGGGCCGAAGACGCTCGCGTGGTCGCGATCCGGCGCGAGCGCGATGAAGCGGAGACGCGTCGGCTGAACGAGGAAAAGCAGAAGGCGGAAGCCGCCCGAATTCAAGCGCAGGATGAAGCGCGACGCCGCGCGCAGGCCGAAGCCGAACGCTCCGCCGCGGAGACCGCGAAAAAAGAAGCGGTAGAAGCAGCGAACACTGCCAACCGGGACCGCGCGGCAGCGGAGACCGCGAAACTTCAGGCCGACCAAGCGCGCCAAGCGGCGGAACAAGCCCGGCATTCAGCCGAGGAGGCTCGTGAAGCGGCGCTGGCTCAGCAGCAGCAACTGGCGGCGGCGGCCGATAAGTCCCGCCTCGCAGCCGCTGAAGCGGATCGCCAGCGTCAGGCGGCCCTCGACCAGCAGCAGCAGTTAACGGCGGAAGCGGACAAAGCCCGCCAGGCCGCCGCCGAAGCGGATCGGCAGCGCCAGGATGCTGAGCAGCAGCAAGCTCAACTCCGCCAGCAGCTGCTGCTTCAGTTGAATGCAGTCTTGCAGACCCGCGATACAGCCCGCGGCCTCATCGTCAACATGTCCGACGTGCTCTTCGATACGGCGCAGTATACCCTGAAGCCCGGTGCCCGCGAGAAGCTGGCCAAAGTCTCAGGGATTATTCTGGCCCATCCGGGCTTGAAGATCGAAGTGGAGGGCCATACGGACAGCATCGGTGGCGACGATTACAATATGAAGCTATCGGATAACCGCGCGAATGCCGTGCGAGCCTACCTGGTGGGCCAGGGACTCAAGAGTGAGTCCATCACGGCCAAAGGATTCGGCAAGACAACCCCGGTAGCGGATAACGGAACCGCCGCGGGCCGTCAGATGAATCGCCGCGTGGAACTTGTTGTTTCGGGCGACATCATGGGCACCAGCATCGACAGCACCCGCACTTCGACGTATACCATTAAGCCCTAGAACAAGCAGCGCCAAAGAAGGCAGAATGACGATGAATACAACACGGTCAGCTTGCAGTGCTGCTTGCTTGCTCGCCGCTGTCGCGATTCCGCTCGGCGCGTTCGAGACGCCCACAACAGCGGGAAGTGCCCCGTCGGGCAGCAGCGTGATCTCTGCCCTATGGACCGACCGCGGCGACGTCACTTCCCTGGATTTACTCTCCGGAATCGGTGGAAAGGAACACCAGCCGGCCGGGAACTTTACGTTTGTGAAAGACGAGAAGGAAGGGACCTCCCCCAAATTCGAGGTCGTGGACGCGCAAGGTGTTCGGTGGAAAGCCAAGCTGGGAGAAGAAAGCAAGGCCGAAGTCGCGGCGACTCGCTTGGTGTGGGCGGCCGGTTACTTCACCGACGAAGACTATTACGTCGCCCGGCTGCATGTGGATAAAATGCCGAAGCTAAGCCGGGGCCAGCAGTATGTCACCGAAGATGGAGTCGTTCTCGGCGTCCGCCTGGAGCGCAGCGTCAAAGGGCAGAAGAAAACCGGGAACTGGAGTTGGTTCAAAAATCCCTATGTGGGCACACGGGAATTGAACGGCCTCAAGGTCATGATGGCGCTAATCAACAACTGGGATCTAAAAGAAATCAACAACGCCGTCTACAGTGAAAAAGAGGGAGGCGTCCACTATGTCGTAAGCGACCTGGGCGCAAGCTTCGGCGAGACAGGAAACACCATCACGCGATCAAAGAGCGATCCCGGCGACTACAGCGGTACGAAATTCATTCAGAAGGTAACGAAGGACCATGTGGACTTCTACATGGACAGCCGGCCCTTCGTGCTATCGGCCATCGATATCCCCAACTACTACACTCGAACTCACATGCAGGACGTAGTAAAGAGCATCCCTGTTGAGGACGCGCGGTGGTTGGGTCAACGCCTCCAGCTGCTGAGTGACGAGCAACTCCGCGATTGCTTTCGCGGAGCTGGTTACTCGGTGGGAGAAGTGGAAGAATACACTTCCGTCGTCCGGCAGCGCATCAAGGCTTTAAGCGATCTATAGCCCACCCTGCCGCCTACTTCTTCGGATGCGCCTTGAAGAACGCAAAGATGTCGGGCATCCCCAGTTCGATCACGCTCCCGTGGGTAGCCCTGGGAAATTCCTTGTACTCGTAATTCGGTTTGAGTTCCTTATCGTCTCCACCCATATCCGCGTGTTGGTCACCGGAACCTGCATGTCCGCGTCTCCCTGCGTGATAACTACCGGCTCCTTGATCCCGCCGAGAATTTCCGCGCGCTTGTCGTTCATCAGGAACGCCGCCGGAGCCACCGCCGTGATCGCGGCCCACTCTGAAGCATGCTTCGAACCGAGGAACAGGGTCCCGGCCCCGCCCATCGAGTGCCCCATCAGATACGTGCGGTTCGGATCCACATTGAATTCCTTGCGTACAATCTCCAGCCCGTGAATACGTCGGAGGCCGGCAGGATTGATGGAGGCGGAGGATGGGCGTGGGCGAGCGGTTGCACCGCGAAGGTATCCGCCACGACAGCGTCTATCTGAGTTTCGGCGGCAAACGGCACCTCGTCCCCTGGCCGAACTCACGGGCGGTAAGGCCATCTACGTCTACGGCCAGAACGAAGTCGTCAAGGACCTGATGCACGCGCAGCCCGCCACCGGCCGCCCTCTGCACTACGAAGTTTCGAACGTCTCCGTCCATCACATCGATTCAGAGAAGCCCACCATCCGCTATCACCACAAGGGAGCCGCTCACGAGCTCACCTGCGACTTCATCGCCGGCTGCGACGGATTCCACGGCATCTGCCGCCCCGCCTTGGGCAACGCCGTCACTTTCTACGACCGGACGTATCCCTTCGGCTGGCTCGGCATTCTCGCCGAGGCCGCGCCCTCCTGCGATGTCCTGATCTACCACCTATCACGATCGCGGCTTCGCCCTCTTCAGCATGCGATCCCCTCAAATCACGCGCCTCTATTTCCAGGTGCCTCCGGACGAGGACATTCGGAACTGGTCCGACGAGGCGATCTGGGAAGAAATGCGGAAGCGCATGACTACGTGCGATGGTTGGAAACCCAACGTCGGCGCCATTCTGAACAAGAACGTCACCGCCATGCGAAACTTCGTCACCGAGCCCATGAACGCGGGCCGGCTCTTCCTCGCCGGCGACGCGGCTCATATCGTTCCGCCTGCGGGAGCCAAGGGACTCAATCTTGCCGCAGCGGATGTGCTCTACCTCGGGCATGCTCTGGCGGTATTTTATGGCGAAAGCCGTACAGACTTGCTGGATCAATACTCCGCTACTGCATTGAAGCGGGTCTGGCGCTCGCAGCGCTTCTCCTGGTGGATGACCCAGACGCTTCACCGCTTCCCCGGTGAGAATCCCTTCGACGGGAAGCGCCAGTTCGCCGACCTGGAGTACATCATCAGTTCGAAAGCAGCGCTGACCAGCCTCGCCGAGAACTACGTAGGCCTGCCGCTCGACACAACGTTCTAGCGCTGGTCTTAGCGCAGGATTTAGCGAAGGTGCCGCACGAATCTCTTCAACGGAGCCGAGATATTGTCCCGGCGTCACGACGCAATCAAGTCCGCGTGCGTTGCTGGACCCGCGAGCTCCGTGTAGACGCATCCGCGAATTCTCAAATGCTCGCGGAACGATTCGGGCACCAGCGCGGCTCCTAACTGGCTGCGACCAGAAACACCGCCGTCTGTAGTAACCGCGTGGGCTGCAAGCGCGGAGCCGCGATTCCTCCCGCGTGCACGGTTTCCAATACGAGTTCGTGAAACCGTGAAACCGGTTGCTCACGTGGGATGAGAAATGTTTCCGATTCCAGATCGCGCAGCCGGACCTTCTCCCACGCCGCCGCCCGATGGCCCGTGGGCAAAGCCACCACCAGCCGCTCCCGCCGAGACCAGCACCGAATTGAATGCCGGATCCTGAATGGAGAAAAAGAGCAACCCGATGTCGATGTTCTCCCGCCGCAGTTCGCGGATGTCGATGGCGATGTTCGGGAACTCGGGTGCCGAATCTCCATGGCGCTCCACGATAGCAGCGCCCGAAAGCCTCAGAACACAAACCGCGCCACCAGCGTGGTGGATCGCGGGTTACTGGTGTAGAACTGATCGAAGCGCCCGAAGGTCGAATCGCCCGTCAGGAGGAAGCTGCGCGTGTTGTTGTACTGATTCGGATAAACGTCATTCAGCAAATCGCCCGTCCATTGCGGATGGTTCAAGAGATTGCTCCACTGCGCACCAATTTCGGCATGAACTCGCTCCGTGAAATTCACGCGCTTCAGGATCTGGAGGTCGATATTGTCGATCGGCCTCATCGGAAACGTGTCACGCCCACCGTTCGGGAACGCCCCCTGCCCCGCCTGGATGTAGCGGGCGCCCGGATTGTTCGCCACGTACCCCACGATGGAAGCGGAACCAGCCGATACTGTGGCCCCGGTTTTATCGATCGGGGTGACCAGCGAGGATAAGTTCCCCGCCCCGGACGGATTCACGATGGCACGATCCAGGTTGTCGTTGTTTAAGTTCGCATCGACACCGCTCTGAACCGTGGCCATCGCCGGAGACTGGTAGGTGTAAGTCCCGGAGAGATTCCAGTTCCCTACTACATTTCTCATCATCCAGTTGCCCTTCTGAAACTTCTTGAAATCGTACATCGGTGTGAACGTAAAGCGAAGGCGTCGGTCAAGCGGCGAATCGCCCCAGTCCTCTCTCAAGTTCCGGAAGTCCTGACCGCGGCGCGGCGTGAGCACCTCGCTAAACACGGCGGCCGTGGAATCGTCTTGCGCGTGACTCCAGGTAAAAGCAGTCATGTAGGAGAAGTTCCCCGAATACCGCTTATTTAGCTGGAGAGAGAGCCCGTTATACCGCGAATTCCCAACCGGTTCGTAGCCAGTGATGGTGGAGGGAAATCCGTACTGTCCATAGATATTGCTGGGTGACGCGGGATAGTTGGTCTGCGACAGCAAGTTGTTCTTGATCTGCCCCAGCGTCAGATTTAAACCGGCCAGCTGAGTGGCGGAGGGCGCCGAAAGGAACGTGGGCAGATTGTAAGTCGTCGTGATCGCCGAGATTCGGTTCAGCTGATTCTGAACGTACAGGTGGACGCCTTTGGTAAAAATGTAGCGCGCTTCCAGAGTGTAGTCTTTCCCCAGACTCCGCTGGACACTCACCGTGGAGTTCAATGAGTACGGCCTGGTTTGATCGTAGGTATACGCCGACACCGCGGCCCGCGCGTCCGCCGCGTTTGTCGGTAGCACGATCACGTTCGAGGGCGGAAGACCGCCGTTGGCCAGGAAGTTCGAGGTCTGGACCGTGAGACTGGGGACGTCCTCGGTCTGCTGGAAATAGGCGGGCTTGTCGTTAATGCTCAAATTGTTATAGGAATTGTCATAACTGAGCCCGAATCCCGCGCGGATGGACCAGACATTACTATTTCCGGGGGACCATGCCACGCCCAGACGCGGCGCCCAATCCTTCCCGCGAGGTTGCGGCTCGCCGAAGGTGATCAGTCCGGGATAGTTCGCCAGGGCACTGAACTGCTGATAGCGCGATACCACCGGCACGGTTACGTACTCATACCGAACCCCGAGGTTCAGCGTGATCCCCGGGCGGATGCGGTAGTCGTCGTTCACAAAGAAGCTGTGCGCCAGGTACCCGGCGGGAATCCCGCCCGCCACGCCTACACTGCGCTCTCCTAAATCGTCCGGGCTCAAATCCCTCAGAAAAAGATCGACGGTGGAGTACTCGTAGTCGCCACGCGCGCGCTGGATGAAGGAGTTGCTGGCGATAATGTCCTGAAACTGGTAGCCGATCTTCAACGTGTGGCGGCGGAAGGTCTTGGTGAAATTGTCCGTGCCTTGCAGGGTTCCCTGAATGTAGCCTTGCGGCGTGCTGGAGTCCGGTCCGATTTGCAAACTCAAATCGTCGAACGTGATATTGGGGAACTGATCCAAGCCCGGGAACTTCTGATCGCCGACCGGGAAGTTGTTGTTCTTCCGGCTGTACGATCCGCGGAATTCATTGATCGCCGTGGAACTGAAGGTGTGAAATTCCGACAGAGAAAAGATCGCCCGATTATCCGGCACCGTGGAATAGAACACCGGCAGCTGCGCGTTGGTATCGATCGAGGTGTACCGGTTCACGATGTACCGCGCGCGAAGCTGATCCCGTTCGCTGAGCGTGTAATCGACCGCGGCAACCACATTCTGGCGGTTCGCATAAGAAGGCCCGGACACCGAGACCAGGCCCACCGGAATCGACGCCCCCGCCACCGTGATCGTATCCGTGCCCTTCGGCGCTGGAGACAAGTACTGTTGCAGAATACCGAGATTGATCTTGCTGATCCCGGGCAACCCGGCGATGGTCGAGTACCCAGCCGCGGTGGGCGCCTCAATCGGTGCGCCCGGGACCGACGCCTGCCCCAGAGGCGCATATTCCCAGTCCACGAAGTAAAACAGTTTGTTCTTCTGAATCGGCCCGCCGATGGTGCCGCCGAAGCGGTTGTAGTCGAAGCGCGGGGGAGAACTCGTGAAGCCCTGCAACGCCTGTTTCGAATCGATCGCGTTCAGGTTCTTGTTCATGAAGTACTCGTAGAGGGAACCGTGGATTTGATTGGTTCCCGTCTTGACTACAGTGTTGAAGATCCCGCCGGAAGAACCGCCGAATTCCGGGCTGAACTGATTTTCCAAAATCGAGAACTGCGCTACGGCGTCGTTCGGAACCAGGCTGGTGGGCCCCGTAACATCGTGCCGGTTGTTGTCGACACCGTCGATGTTGAAACTGTTGTTGGTGGGACGCTGCCCGCCGACGCTCGGCCCCGTTCCGTAGCCCACACCGCCGCTTTGCGTAACCCCCGGCGCCAGCAAACTCAGATTCAGAATGCCGGTATCGTTCACGTAATTGCCGGAGCTCGGAAGATTGAGAGTGAGTTCGCTGTTAAATACGTTTTGCAACTGAGCGGAGCTGCGGTCGATGAGAGCGGAGGCTTCCACCACTTCCACGACGGTGCTCGCCGTAGCCACATTCATCTTGAAGTTCACCGAAGCCGTCCGGTTTAGGTCGAGAACCACTCCGGTGAGCTGGTTCGCGGCCATCCCGGTGGAGGAGGCTTCCACATCGTAGGTTCCAATCGGAATGTTATTGATCCGGTATTCGCCGTCACCGTTCGTCGTAGTGCTATACTTCACCCCGGTATCTTTGTTCGTCGCGGTGATTTTGGCATTGGGAATCATGGCTCCGGTGGCGTCCGTCACCACTCCGATCATGTTCCCGTCCGTAGCTTGCGCGTGGAGAATCGCCACGCTCGCCCCCATCAAGAGAGCAATTCCTAAAAGGCTCCACGTCAACCGAATTTGAATTCGAGTGTTCATTTCAGCCCCCCTCATCCACCGAGCAGGATCCAACAGCCCATAGATTCATCACGGAACCGCCTTGTTTCATCCACATGACGAATGGCGCGAGGCGAGATTGCCGTCGCTTCGAATCACAACCAACAGGGGGTAATCGACGGGGACAAGTCACACGAAGACGGTCAGCGCCCGGGTGCCGTTCCGGTGATAATGCTAGCTCCTTATAACACGCTTTTGCTGTAATAAGCCAGCGTTTTTTCGAAGTCCTAAAGCCTTTCTTTGTTCCTGCACGGGTCTCCCGGGCTTCTAAGTGGGAAACAACGCCAGGATCAATCCGCCTCGGCTACAGATGCTAAACTGATTCAAATCTGAGGAATAGAAGGACACGCAGACCCATGGAAACGCATATCGGCAGAGTAAGAACCTGGGCGATGGCCGTAGCGATTTTTCTGATGCCCGCATCTGCTCAGCCCGGAAACCCAGCGGACGCATCCCAGTTGAATTTCGAAGGACTCTCTCTGGTATCCCAGCAGAGCTTCGAAGCGGCACGGGCAAAATTCAAGAGCGCGCTGAACGCGTGCGAGTCTCCGCTTCCTGCCTGCCCGGATCTGATCGTCATTCTCAGCAATCTGGGCGGTACCTCCTACGCGTTAGGAGAGTACGCAACCGCGAAGCCTTTTCTACACCGCGCGACGGACCTGTTGCGCCAATGTGCGGCGCTGCCGGAACCCGGCGGCGATGCGGCAGGCAAGCCCCACACGCCCTGTCCCCGGGAAATTGAGGACACCACGTTGCACAATTTGGCTGCCGTCTATTGGGCCGAAGGCAGACCCGCCGATTCGATCCCCTTTTATGAGCGGTCCCTGCAATTGCGCAGCGCACGTAAAGGACCGTCCGATTTTTCCCTGGCGCCCTTGCTGACAGGCTTGGCCATGGCCTACCGCGACAGCGGTGACTACGCCCACGCGCGTGCGATTACAGACACGGCGATCGCCATGGCCGGGCCCCACTCCACGGAAGAAACAGCGGACGTGGCCACAAATGCTGTGGTCCTTGGATCGGTCCTGGAATCGCAGGGCCGGCTGGCGCAGGCGGACGAGTGGCTCGGTCGCGGACTAGCCCTGCGAAAAAAACTATTCGGCGCGGCCAGCCTTCCCGTCGCGGATGCGCTTCTCCTCATGGCAGTGCTTGACCGTCATGAGGACCGCTTGAGCGAAGCCGTGACAGCTTATCGCGGCGCTCTCCGGATTTATGAGGGCGAGCACGCTACCGGGAAATCCGCCACCACTCTCCTCGACCTCGCAAAAGTTCTCGGCGATCAGGGCAAAGTGAAGGAATCCGAACGGATCTACCGGGAGGTAATCGCCGCGGTCGAACGGCGAGCCGGACCCATGGATCCGGAATTGGCGGCGGTCGTGAACGGGCTGGCCGATCTGATGTTCAACCACCATCGGTATCGCGAAGCCGATCCGCTGCTACGCCGTGCCCTCGCGATTGACCGTGCCAATTTCGCACCGGACGATCTGCGCATCGCATCCGATCTGAGCAGTGGAGGCACGCTGGCCATGGAGCTCAAGCAATTCGATACCGCGGAGGACTTATTTCAACAGTCTTTGAATATCCTCAAGCGGCGGTTGTCCGGCGACCATGTCGAAGTGGGCAAAGTGCTGGCAAAACTTGCCGAGGTTCGCCGCCGGCAGCACCGTGTGGACGACTCGGTCGCTCTATACCAGAAATCGGTTCAGATCCTCGAAGGTGCCTTGGGGCCCGACGATCCCGAGCTCCTCTCCACTCTAACCCTCTATTCCACGGCACTCCGCGCGAATCACGACTATGTCGGGGCCGGACGCCTGGATCTTCAATGCATGCGAATTCGCGTCATCCAGGCCAGGTCCAAGGCGTCCCGCCCCGCGGAACATGCAGGGTGAGCGGCACCGGCCGCACGGGTGGCAGAACCTCCGCTGCCACCCTAGCCTCACGACCTATCGGCGAGCGTGGATTGTGCCCGCCGCCGGATAGTCCGCGCTCGCTTCGCCGGACGAGGCGATATCCTGAGCGCCCGTCTGCTTGAGCAGATCTTTCGCCCGAGTGATTTCGTCCGGCGTGTCGCAATGAACAGAGAGCAGGATGCCGCCCTCTTTGATCCTTCCCTCATATCGCTTCGCCTCGTACTCGGGAATCCCCATCCCCACCAGCGCGCCGATCAGCCCGCCGACGGCTCCGCCCACGCCGAGTCCTGCCAGCGCCCCTACAATTGGCCCGGCGGCGATGAAGGGACCCACGCCGGGAATCGCCAGCGCTCCAATCCCCGCTAGCAATCCCATGGTCCCGCCGATAGCTCCACCGGCAGCGGCTCCGGTAGTGGTGCCTTCCGGCGCTTTCGTGTTCTTCTCATGCGCGAATTCCTTCGAGCCCTGAAGGTCGGCAAGCAGCACGGAGATATCGTCATTTGAAAACCCCGCCGACAGAAGTCGGTCCACACTGCGCTCTGCCCTGTCCCTCGTCTGAAAAATCCCGAACACCGCGGTCTTCTTTCCTGCCATCGCTATGTCTCCTTATGAATGTTTTGAAGTTATGACTGTTCTGAGTCGAGGACTCTTGACAGCGCTTTAGTGCTGAGATGTTGGCTCGATGGACATCTCGTTGATGACCTTCCCAGTTCGGCCCACGACTTCCACGGCTTTGGCCAGGACCGTTTTGACTTCCTCCTCGGACCGTACCGGACCCTTGAGCGTCACAGTGCCGTCCTGCGCGATGATCTTTACGTTGTGCGCGTAGGTGGAGAGCGACTTGTCCGCGATGAGGGAGCTGCGGATCTTGGCCGTGAGATTCCGGTCCGCGGCGTTCATCTTCTGTTGGTCGGCCGTGGGCTCCCCGGGATCCCGATCCCGTTTGTTCACCCCCGTATTGTCGGGCTTGGTTTGGGCTTCTGTGCGCTGCGCTAGGAAAGCCGGCCCGAGGAGGCCCAGCGTAAGCGCGAACGTCGTGATCAGACCCGGGCGTGTTCTACCGCGTGAGTGTTGCATAACACCCCTGTGTAAGCACGCTGAGGCCCACGCGGGTAACTTCAAGAAGACAACGCGTCACGTCGCCGCAATGCATAGAGGACCAGGCAAGAAGGAGGCAGCGGCGAACGTCAAGGAAGCGAATTCTGCACACGTACCTCTCCGCAATTTTTGCCAAACCTCTCCCATCCCATCTAAGGATGAGCTATCCCATCGCGCCCATTCCGAGTTGCGCCCATGCCAGCGCGCCCCTTCCAGCGGGCCCGTTCCAGTCCGATGTTCGGTACGCACCAAGCGATGTTTGCCTGTTATCCCGCAGCCGACCCGGGGCTGCGGCCCCTGACTTGCTCGTAGGGTGGCGCGAGCTATCGCTGTTTCGGACCTGTCTCGCGACCACGAAAGGAAAATTATGACCAAGTCAACGAAACGAGCGGCAACCAAACACACGCCCCACGCGGAGGGATTTCTTGAATCGGCCGCTCAAGCCATAGGCTCGACCCTGGGGAGCATTGCGCTGAAAACCGGACTCGCGAAATCGGAGCCGCAGCCCAAGACCATGCCAGCCAGGAACCGGACGAAGAAGCCGGCAGCCCGTCCACAGCGGGCAACATCTGCGGTCCGGAAAACCGTACGGAAACGAGCCCAGAAGGTTTCGGGAAAGAAGGCGGTTCGCTAGTGTGACAAGGAGTTCATATAATCGAAGAACTCCTTTGTGCAAAAAAACACTTTCGACCGAAAGCAATTCCTGACTCCGCTGCTCCTCGCGGGAACCAGCGCCGCATTGGCCATGCTGTACGCCCAACAGCCTCCCGCCTCAACCGCTCCCGTGGGCGCTATTCAAGGCCGTCTGACTTGGTTTGACCGGCAAGGCCGCGTTCTCGGCAAAGTGGGAAAGCCCGGCCTCTATCGCACCATGATGCTCTCTCCCGACGCCAGGCGCGTCGCTGTCGAACGGACCGATCCTGTCACCCAGAACCGCGACATCTGGGTAATCGACATCCCCACCGGCAAGGAAACGCAACTCACCTCGGACCCCGCTTGGGACGCATTTCCCCTTTGGTCGCCCGACGGCAGCCGCATCGTCTTTACATCCAACCGGCGCGGAGTTTTCGATTTGTACGAAAAGCCGCTAAACGGGCCGGGCGCGGAGGAGCTGTTCTACAAATCGGCCGAAGGAAAAGGTCCCACCAGTTGGTCGCCGGACGGCCGCTTCTTGCTGTTCTATAGCATTGGACAGCCAACTCATCTACGCTTGCTCGCCGCGTCCGGCCCGCCGGATCGGGCCCCCGCACCCTTCGTCGATCCACGCTTTTCGAGCATCACCGCCAGATTCTCCCCCAACGGACGATGGATCGCCTACACGTCCAACGAATCTTCCACCAATGAAGTTTCCGTGCGCCCGTTCGATCCCGCTTCCGGAGTTCCGGGCCCGCCGGTCGTCCTCTCGAGCGGCGGCGGACGAACCCCTCTCTGGCGACGAGACAGCGGAGAGCTTTTTTACCTGGGCCCCGACGGGAGCGTGATAGCGCAAGAACTGAAAACTCGGCAAGGCTTTCAAGCTCAAAAGGGCCGTCCTCTTTCAAGACGTCGCCCGCCGTCGCCTTCTGGGACGTAACTCCGGATGGCAAGCGATTCCTAATACCCGTCGCGGAAGCAGCCGTTTCGGAACCCGCGAGATAGCCCGCCTCAACCTCGAAGGAGGTTTACTTTTTAGCGGCAGCCGCTTCGAGCATGGTGCGAATCTCGGCGATGGCCGCCGGTGTGGGGCCTCCGCGTCCAGCACCACCGCCGCGTCCCCCGCCTCCGCGTGCGCCCGCAGGAGCGGCAGCAGCAGCCGGAGCCACGACGGCTACCGTAGCATCGCCTTTAGCTTGGCCGGCAGCCCCCACGGCGGTCGCCACCGTGGTATTGCGCGCGGCACGCGCGACACCGACGACATCCATTGGCTTTTTGCCTTGGGCATCGAGAATGTTGGGATCGGCGCCGTGGTCGAGCAAATACTTCACCAGATCGGTCCGCGCCGTGCGCGCCGCCTCGTGAAGAGCGGATGTGCCGCCCTTGCTCAGCGCCTCTTTGTCCTGCATATTCTCGCGGGAAACATCGAACGTATAGAGCTTGTTCGCGTCGCAGCAGGGACCCTTGACCTTCGCGTTAATGTCGGCGGAATGCTGCAGCAGCACGTCCAGGATCTGCGTATTGGCCTGCGGGGCAGCGCCACGTCCACCCGGTCCCGCGCCAGCCGCCAGCAGGAACGGCGTATAGCCCATGGAGTTGATGTTGGGATCGGCGCCTTTCGCTAAGAGAGCCAGAATCACTTCCATATCGTTGTTCTGCACGGCGCGGAACAACGGCGTGGTCGCCGTGCTGATCTCGTTGTCGGCAAAACGTCCTCGCCCCGGGGCGTTCGGACGATGAAAATTCATCTCCGGATTGACGTCGACGCCCGCATTCAACAGCTGGTTGATAACGTCCATGCTGGAAACGGGAGGCCTCGCAGGAGCCGCAGGCGCAGCAGCCCTTGCCGGGGCACCGCCGCCAGGCCCGCCACGGCCACCGCCGCGTCCGCCGCCCCCACCACCGCGTCCACCACCTCCGCCGCCTGCTCCGAATGCTCCACCCCCGCCGCCTCCGCCACCGCCCTTCCGATCCACCGCGACCCACAAGGCCGTGCGTCCCCACCAATCCCAAACATTCAGATTCGCGCCCTTCTCGATCATCAGCTTGGCGATATCGTTATGCTCGTTGTCCAGGGCGGTCATCAGCGGCGTGACGCCCTCCGGCGTCGGCCGGTTCACGTCGGCTCCCGCGGCGATCAAGTCTGCCGCACACTCGTAGCAACCGCCGCGCGCCGCATACAACAGCGCATCCAGACCGCCCACCGGACGATACTGCGTGCGGGGTTCGCTGGTCACCTGGCTGGGCCAGTCCGTATAGAGAGCTTGCGGCTTGACGTCGGCGCCTTTGGCAAGCAGCAGCTTCACCATCTGCGCCGCGTTCCCATTGGAAGCGGCCGCGTACATCAGCGGCGATTGGTTGTGAAACTTTTCGATCGTATTTACGTTCGCGCCCGCGTTGATCAGTAAGGTGACGCTCGCGACATCGCCCGAGCCGATCGCCTTCATCAGCGCCGTTTCCCCGTCCGGGTCTGCGGAATCGGCCTTCGCTCCGCCGTCCAGCAGCATCTTGATCACTCGTGCATCGCCCTGCCGCGCCGCCTCCGTGAGAGGCATCGCGCCGAACGCATTGACGGCATTCACGTCGGCCTTCTTGGCGATCAGCGCCTCCGTGACGTCGTACTCCATGAGATTGATGGCCCAGATCAGCGGGGTGCTGCCATCGGGCTGGGCATGGTTGACATCGGCCCCGGCTTTGATCTGTTCGAGCGCCTGCTTGGCATCGCCGGATTGAATCAGCGTCGCCAGATCCTTCGGGGCCTTCTGCGCCTGCTTCACCTGCGCCAGAATCGCCTGCGACAAAACGAGAGCCCCCGCCGCGGCGGCGCATACAACAGCTAGATGGTAGCGTTTCACTCTCATATTTCCTCTAAACATTCCCCTTAAACGACGTTCTCGCCCAACTTATCGTAGTGGCCCCAGCCGCCCTTCGCGGCGGCATATAGGAACTTCAATGGATCTTTCCACGTGCGGGCAAGCCCCTTCAACGCGCCGCCCTCCAGCATGTCCTCGGGACCCTCGCCGGCCCGGACGCGATCGAAAATGCGCCGGCGGACTTCCTCCATCATGTCGCGCTCCGCCTTGAACTGCGCCTTGGTCATCACGGGACCGGCCCCCGGCACGAACCGGGTTTGATCGTTGCTGATCTTCAGCAGTAAGTCCATCGAATCCACGCGGCCGCCGACCCATGCTCCCGTGAACCAGTCCAGTTCGGGATCGCGCACCGGCGAGGCCACATCGCCGGCAGCGATCACGTTCGCGCCTTTGAAGTGGACATACATGTCGCCGGAGGTGTGCGCCATCAGCAGGAATCCGTAGTCGATGTCCTCGCTCCCTGCCTTCATCGATCCCTGGTCGCGAAACGTTTCGGTGGGCAGCGCCGCTTTGGGGCGAGCCTTCACGTAGTGCTTCTCCTCGGGAACCCAGTATTCCGTCGCCATCCAGGTCTTGGTACGCATCTGCGAGACGATCTTGGCGCCCTGCGCGGCAAACTGTTCGTTGTTCGCAGTCTGGTCCAGGTGATAGTGGGTGTTGAATAGCGTCTGGACCTTGCCGCTGGGAGCGAAGCCCTTCAACGCCGCGGTCAGAACATCCCCGGACCCTTGCGCGCCGCTGTCCACCAGCACCAGTCCCTCGCCGGTGGAGAAAGCAGTCACGTTGGAGCCGCCCGCCTCGATCACCGCCAGGTTTCCGGCCAGTTTATTGACCGGCGGTTGCTGGGCCTTCAGGAATCGTGGCGCACACGCGGCGAGCACCCCCGCCGCGGCGCCTTTCAATACATCTCTTCTCTTCAATTTCACAGCCGGATTCACGTGAAAACTCCTAGACTCCCGCAATCGTGCCCGTGCTGTCGCCGAAGTGATCCTGCTCATGCCCCATCTTCTGGAGCAAAGTCAGGTGCAGGTTCGCCAGAGGTGTCTTCTCCGCCAGCATCAGGTGTTGGCCGCCCTGTTTCAGCTTGCCATTGCCACCGCCCACGATCAGATTCGGAACCGGGTAATTGCTGTGCAGGTTGCTGTTGCTCATGTTCGATCCGTACATGAAAATCGAATGGTCGAGCAGCGAGCCCTGGCCGTCCGGCGTGTCCGCCATCTTCTTCAGGAAGTCGGCGAACATCTGCATGTGCCACTTCTGGATCTGCACCAGCATCTTGATGCGGTCCAGATCGTCGGAGTGGTGCGAAATCGGGTGGAAACCGCCGGTGACATTGAGGAACGGATAGCTCCGGTTGGTACCTTCCGCGACAGTCACATAGGTGGCGACACGGGTCAGATCGGCCTGGTAGGACAGCGCCAGCAAGTCATACATCACTTTCACCTGCGCGGTAAAATCCTCGAGTTCGCCGATGGGAGCGTTGGGAATCTTGATCCGGGAAAGATTGGGATTGGCCGGAGTCTTGGCTTGCCGCTCCACCTCGCGCACATTCTCGAGATACCCGTCCAGAATCGCTTTGTCCTCGCTGCCGAGGTCGCCCTTGAGTGAGTTGACCCGGTCCAGGATCATGTCCAGAATGCTATTCTTCTGGCGAGCCATCGCGACGCGCTCCTGGGGGCTGTCGCCCTCGCCGAACAACCGCAGGAACACTTTGCGCGGGTTGTACTCCATGGGCAGCGGCGTGTGCTCGTCGCGGAACGACAGCGTCGTGAAGGGACCGCCATTGCCCGCCGCCACCTGCACCGTGGTCTCCGAGGAGAGCTCCAGCGAAGGGAACTGCGTGTCCTGGCTGATGAACTTGGTCATCACCTGGTCCAGCGTCGTCGACATGTTGTTGCCCTGCGGCAGCGTCGCGCTCAGCCATGTGGCGGGATTGCGCACGTGTACCGATCCGGCCGCGGCGGCGTTCTCCATGTTGCCGAAGGACGTCACGTACTTCTTGAACGGCTCCAGCGGCGAGTTGATCTCCTTCAACTTGAAGTCCGCGCCCGAGCCTGAAGGGGTCCAGCGATCCCACTCCAGCCCGTACTTCGTGTTGAACATGATCGCGCCGTGAGGAATGTAGAAGAAGCCTGCACGCATCTTCGGGCTCGCCGCGGTCTGTGCCAGCGCCGTGGAGGCAGGCACCATCGCGCTCAGGAACGGCAGCGCCAGACTGACGCCCGATCCCTTCAGGACGGTTCGACGGGAAATGTGCTTCTTGGTATTGAACATGTTCGTTTCCTCGTTATCTCCTCACGATTACTTCTTCACGACTTCTTTTGCGGCGACCTTCGCGACCGCGTTGGCCGGGGGCGCCGCCTTCGAGACCACTGCCGGACCCTGCTTGCGGAACGCATCCGCGTTGACGATTCCCGACACCAGCGACATCAGCGTGTAATCGTCCTTCTTGGCATTCCGAACCACCTTCCGAACCTGGGGCATATCGAAATACTCCAACTGACGGTTGATGGCGTACATCATGAGCTTCTCGGTGAGCGCCTCCGCGAAAACCTCAGGCCGGCTCGCCAGTTGCCGGCGCAATTCCACCGGACCGTTGATGGCGACGCCATTCGGCATCACCGTGCTCGCGTCGATGGTCGCGTTGTTGGCCTGGCGGTCTGTGGTCCGGTACTGGCCGATCGCGTCAAAGTTCTCCAGCGCCAAACCCGTCGGATCGATCACGCCGTGGCACTGCTTGCACGCCGGCTTATCGCGGTGCATTTCAAGCCGCGCGCGAACGGTCTTCGGAGCCTCGCCGGCCGCCTGCGTCAAGTTGGTGTCGACGTTTGGCGGGGGAGGGGTCGGCGGCGTGCCGATGATCTTGTCCAGCACCCACGCGCCGCGCAGCACCGGAGACGTGCGATCCGCATAGGAGGTACGCATCAGCACCGCGGCCTTGCCCAGCAGGCCGAAACGATTCGGGTCCGTCAGGACTACTTCTTTAAACGCCGACGTGCTCGGTCCGGGAATACCGTATTGGCGCGCCAGACGGTTGTTCACGAAAGTGTGATCGGAAGTCAGCAACTCCGTTACATTCTTGTTCTGCAACAAAATGCTCTTGAGGAACAGCTGCGCTTCCATCTGGTAGTCGCGCCGCATGGTGGCATCGAATCCGCGGAAGAGGGTCGGGTCCGGCTGCACCAGATCCAGGCTGTTCAGGTTCAGCCATTTCATCGCGAAGCTGCTGACCAGGCTCTCGGCCTTCGGGTCGGCCATCATGCGCTTCACCTGCGCGTCGACAACACCCGGCTTTGTCAACTGATTCGTCTCGGCCAGCTTCAGCAAAGTAGCATCGGGCCCGGTATTCCAGATAAAGAAGGACAGTCGCGAGGCGAGTTCCAGATCGCTCAGCGGAAACTCGCTGGTTTTCGAGACCGTCTTGGGAGTGGGAATCGAGCGGAACAGAAAATCCGGATTCGCCAGAACTGCCGCCACGATCTCCGTAACGCCCTGATCGAAGGTGCCCTTGTCCAGACGCCCTTCGTTATAGAAACCCATCAGGCGGGAGATATCGGTTTCCGTGATGGGCCGGCGGTACGCACGATGCGCCAGGTTCTCCGCAATCTGCCTGGCGCAGGCCGTCTCGCCGATTTTCGCGGGATCGCAAACGAAGATCAGAGGCCGGGTGGAGCTAAACGAGATGCCGGTGGGTTTATACGGCCCCTTGATCTCGAGGACATCGATGGCGCGCCGGAAGGTGGACATCGGTGCGTTTCCACGACCGCCGCCCCCACGGCCGCCGCCCCCGACGTTGTCGTCGGACTGGACATGCGCGCGTTCGATGAAGCCGGCGATGATCTCATGCTTGCCGGCTTGCAGCGTCACTGGAATCTTCTGGAAGCGATCGAGAATCATCTGCCAGCCGTCCGTGCCCTTGACATTGGCGAGCCGCAGATCTTCCGGTCCGCCGAGTGAACCCTTAAATACGGCCTTGTCGTCGACCATCAAAACCAGAGTCGTCGCGTTCTGCATTTGCGAGTTATACAAGCCGATATCAAGGTCGAAGAAACTGAAGCGATACTCTCCGTCGGCCTGGAAGGTGTGCTCGAACTTGATCGCCCCCCGCAGCCCGGGAGGCATGGGCAGGGCCGGGTCCTGGTTCCCATCGGTCTGATACACCGTGCTCGAAATCGGCGGCGCCATATCGCCGACTGCCATCTTGGCGACGCGGCGCGCCGCATCGAGATATTGGTCGAGGAATGCTGGCGAGGTGGACAGAACCGAGGCGATGTTGTCGAAGCCTTCTACTTGAACATCCTGCGGCAGGATATCCTTCTCATTCACATCGACACCCAGCAAGTCTCTGACAGACGTGGCGTACTCAGTGCGATTCATGCGTTCCACCGGCACGTGGCCCGCGGTGATCGTGTGGGGACTCGCATCCAAGGTGGTTTCCATCCAAGTGCTGAAGGCGTCGATATCCGCTTGCGGAGGCTGGGGGTTGCCCGGAGGCGGCATCAATCTCCCGCGCAATTTGCGCAGAGCCTTCTCCCAGATTTCCGCGTTCGCCGCCGGATGCTTGATGTCCAGGGTGTCGAACATTACGCCAGCGGTCTTCGTGGTCTTGTTGTGGCAGTCGACACAATAGGTATCGATCATCACCCCGTGCGGATCCGAGGCAAGCGTATTCGGAGCAGGTGTCTGCCCGATCGCCCGCGTCCCCACCAGCGCCACCCCAGCGCTCAGAACCAAGAAACCGGTCACGTAGCAATAACGCTTCATAGTTTGCAACCCAGTACCCGATCAACCATTTGCGGCACGTTCATCAAAGGAGTCCCTACTTTTTGTAGCACAAAGCAACGGGAAACGGCATCCCCTTGATCAGGGGCGCTACTTCCCGTCGGGAAGTTACCGGAACGCGGCCTTCTTCCGTTCTTCGCTCCTTCATCTCGGCGCGCCGTTGTGATCTAATCAGCAATATGCGCAATGCCCTCAAGCTTGGAATCGTGGTTGCCGGGACATGCCTGTGCGTCCAAGCCCAGTGGACCAATCAACCCACTCCGGGCGCTCCACGCACGCCCGACGGGAAGGTGAACATGACCGGGCCGGCCCCCCGCGTAAACGGCAAGCCCGACCTCTCGGGAGTCTGGCAGGCCCAGGGCGAGCCCCGGGCTCCCGGCGGATTGTTCGGCCTCGGCGAATCCATTAACTCGAAATATTTCAGAGACATCCTCTCGGATTTCAAACCCGGCGAGGAGCCTCTCACCCCTGCGGGCCGCGAAATCCTGCGCCAGCACGGAGAACCCGGAGTGGTCGGACCCAGCCAGATCTGCCTGCCCGATGGAGTACCCCACGCCGATCTGTTGCCGGAACCCTTTAAAATCATCCAAACGCCCGGCGAGATCCTCTTCCTCTACGAAGTGGAGACCATCTTCCGCCAGATCTTCACGGACGGACGCAAATTCCCCACCGATCCCTCGCCCACCTGGCTGGGCTATTCGATCGGGAAATGGGAAGGCGACACGCTCGTCGTCGACACGATGGGTTTCAACGACCTCAGTTGGCTGGACGCGCGCGGACACGGGCACAGCCAGGACATGCGCGTTGAGGAGCGTTTCCACCGCCGCGATTTCGGACATATGGAGGTGACCGCGACCGTCACCGATCCGAAAACCTTCACCAAGCCCATCACAGTCAGCTTCGTGGAGGAACTTCTTCCGGACACCGACGTGTTCGAGCACATCTGCGCCGAAGACGAAAAAGACGCAGCCCACGTACCAGGCCGAACGGGCAAGTGAGGCATCTCATGAACAAACCAGCCGGATTGATCCCGCTATTTCCACTCCTCTTCGCGGGCGCTTTGCTCGCGCATCACGGAAACGCCGCCTACGACGAAACCGTCCGCGTCCCCATCAAGGGCACCGTCACCGAATTTGTCTGGACCAATCCGCATTCCCAGATATATGTGAACGTGAAGGACGCCTCCGGTAAGGTCGTGAACTGGGGCGTGGAGACCAATAGCCCGGGCCTGTTGGGCCGGGCGGGTTGGACACGCCGCTCCATCAAGGCCGGCGACCAGGTAACAATCATTCTTTGTCCCGCCAAGAATGGCCAGCCGGTGGCCTACGCCGGCTCGGGAGACCCCGGCACCAAAGTCATCTTCGCCGACGGTCACGAACTGGATTTCGTGGACAAGACAATCGACAAGACAGCAGATAAGACCGCCCCATGACCAGTACCCGAATCCTCGCGATGAGCCTGTTGTTCAGCTCTCTTGCCGGAGCCCAGCCCTCCTCCAAGAGCCCGGCCCCCGCCCCCGTGCACGACTTGTCCGGCGTATGGGCCCTCCAACCTGCGCCGGAAACCTCTGAAGACGATAAGCAATCTCCCGGTGGTGAAGTCCCCGCCATGACAGCCTGGGCCAAAGCCCGCTATAACCTGGAGAAGCCCGGCTACGGAAAACGAGCCGCCCCCGGAGGCAACGATCCCATCCTCCAATGCGACCCCATGGGCTATCCGCGCATCCTCTACTTCCCTGCCCCCTTCGAGTTTGCCCAGATCTCCAACCGCGTCCTTCAGATGTTCGAACGCGATCACGTGGTCCGCGAGATCTGGACCGACGGCCGTGCCCTTCCCCTTGACCCCGATCCGCTCTGGTATGGATACTCGGTCGGCAAGTGGGTCGACGACACAACTTTTGTGGTCGAGTCTACCGGCTATGAGGACCGCACTTGGTTGGGCGCCGCCGGCTTCCCCCACAGCGAGACCATGCGCCTCGAAGAGCGCTACCACCGCGTGGATCACGACACCATCAACTTCACTCTGACGATCAACGATCCAGAGGCCTATACCAAACCCTGGGTCGCCACGCCGCGCGTGCTGAAGCTGCGCCCCCGCGCGGAAATTCGCCAGGGTTATTGCGTTGCCTCCGAAGAACAGGCCTTCACCAAACGAATTCGCGAACCCGGGGCGCTGGATACCGGCGCGGCTCCCAAAAAATAGCCGAAGAGCCCCGCGCCCGTGAGCGTATAGTAAAACGATGAAGTCTCCGCTCTTCAGCGCCCTGATCTTCGCCACCCTCCTCCACGGGCAGGCCAACGTGATCGACCTTCCCCGCGCTCCCCTCGGCGATGGTCCCTTTATTTTCGACACCGCCGAGCAGCACAAGATCAAAGTCACCGTCATCACGAAGGCTCTGCATTCTCCCTTCGGTATCGCGTTTCTCCCCGGCGGCAACATCCTGGTGAGCGAACGGGGCGGCGCCCTGCGGATCGTTCGAGACGGCGTCCTGGACCCGCAGCCGGTCAGCGGAGTCCCGCCAGTCAACGCGCGCGCCAACGCCGGGCTGTACGATTTCGTTCTTCACCCTCAGTACGCGCTGAATCAATGGATCTATTTCGCCTTCAGCAAGGCCGCGGCCGGAAACCTATCCGCCACCGTTCTGGCTCGCGCCAAACTCCAGGGCAACGCGCTTACGCAAGTCCAGGAGCTCTACAGCACGGAACCCGGGACCAACGTGGGCGGCTCACGCCTGGCCTTCGCGCAGGACGGCAAGATCCTCATGACCACCCCCGCGGCCGGCGTCGTGGAACAGGCGCAGGACCCCGCCAGCGCCTACGGCAAGATTCTTCGCCTGAACGACGATGGCACCATTCCCCGCGACAATCCTTTCGTGGGCAAGGCAGGCTACCGTCCGGAGATCTACACGCTGGGCCATAGAGATCAACTGGGGCTGGTGGTCCATTCTTCCGGAACCATCTTCAACGCCGAGCACGGCCCCAACGGCGGCGACGAAGTGAACCTGCTCAAGCCCGGCGCCAACTACGGCTGGCCCGTGATCAGCTTCGGCCGGCAGTACGACGGCACGCGCATTCCCACCTTCAAGGAAGGTATGGAAATCCCCCAGATCGTATGGGTGCCGTCCATCGGACCTTCCGGAATCATGTTCTACACCGGTGACAAGTTCCCGGCATGGAAGAACAACTTGTTCGTGGGCAGCGCGCGGTACGGCGAAATCCGCGGCTTTGGCCATCTCGAGCGCGTCGTCCTGAACGACAAGTTCGAAGACATCCGCCGGGAAATGATTCTGGGCGATCTCCACCAGCGCTTTCGCGACGTCCGGCAAGGTCCGGATGGGAACATCTACGCCCTGACTGACCAGGAAGTGGGAGCGCTGCTCAGGATAGAACCCGCGCAATAGCGGCGCGCCGCTAGTTGCTGCATCCGGAATCCTTCTTTACTCGATCCAGCAATTCGAGAGGGATGAGGCCTCCTCGCTACTCCACCGGCTTTTCGGCGATGTGATCCACCACAATCACCGGGATGGATCGCTTCTGCTTCACCAGCTTCACTCCCAGCTGCCGTTCCACCGCCTCGTAGGACGTGAGCCCCGTGGGTTCCGTCGCGTCCGCCGCTCCACCGCCCCCTGCATTTGGGTTCGGAATCCCTCGAGGTCCAGCCTGCTCTACACGCGACCACCCGATCAGGAAGTTCCAGCCGCCCTGTAGGCCCGTGGCGTTTACAATCGGATGATCGAAGAATCCGGTGGCCTGCTGCAGATTCTCCGCGAATTCGTCCATCGTGATATTGATGCACTGCACCATCGACCCCATATTCGGAAATGGCTTCTGCGCCGCCGGATCCACCTTGCACGACATGCGCTCGGTCCCCGCCGCCTGCACCATCTTCGGCTTGCCCGATACCGTCATCGCGTACACCGTGATCTCACGATTCTCAGTGTGCGTTTTCAGCTCGAACTGATCCGCCAGCAGCCCTCGCAGCATCTCCATCAACACCGCGCGCGGAGGCGGTTGCGGACGCGCGCCGCCCGCCAGCGGAGCACCGTCCCCCGTACTCGGCAATTTCGCCGTAATGATCCACGTCTGCGAGGTCACCGATTTCGGCAGACCCAGAATCTCATCGTCTTGCGCGTTGGGCTGAATATAGAACGCCTGACCGATCAGTGACTTCAGGTTGCCGCCCAACCTCACCTCACTGCCGCCAACGCTGCCGAGGTTCCGTACCTCCGGACTCAACAGCTTGATCGATGCCACTTCAAACCGCGCCGCCGCCAACCGCAAATCCGTCGACACGCCCGGCGGATTCGGCGTGGGCTTCCGGTTCGCGCTCTCCACCACCAGCGACGTCACCGGGACGTCTTTCAACTCCAGGTTCAATCCGAGCTGCTTGTTCACAGCGTCAAACAGCGTGATCCCGTCCCGCCCCTTCTGCTCCAGCACGCCGATCGGCGTGTACTCGAAGTCAAAATCCCACTTCCCCTCCAGCCCCGTTGCATCGAATACGTCCCGAGGCAAATACGAGTTGATCTGCATCGCCGCAAGTTGGCGCAGGTTCTCCGCAATCTGCTGGCTGTTCAGGTTGTGGCATGTCGCCTTCAGGTTCGGCAGCGAGCCGGCTTGGAGCACCGCGGGTTTGCCGGGTTCCACGCCAATCATTTGCTGCTGGCACACCGGATCTCCTGACCCGGTGGCCGGCTTCATCTTGGAGCCCCCCTTCCCCACCGTCAGCACGTACCGCGGCATCGGCCGCTTTTCGTTACGGACCATCAGCCCGAACCGCTCCGCCAGCAAGGATTGCAGCATCAGTTTCGCCGTCGCCCCATTGGTGCCTTCGGGAACCTTGGCGATCACTTCGAAGATGTCCGTGTCCAGCCAGCTCGGCCCCCCGCCTACCGAGTCCTCGTTTACGCCATAGGCTGTCTCAATAAGACTCAGCAGCGTCGCGTCGCGGATGGTGTAGTGGCCGTCGCGCAGTACCGCCCCGCCATTCTGCGCAAACCAGCGCGGCGTCTTGCTGGCATGGACATCCGCCAGTTCGAATTTCGGTTGCTGAGCGAAAACGTGCACCCCGGCGAGCAGGGCCAGCAAACTGAGGGAACCGATCTTTTTCACGGGCAATCCTCCAATTCGAGTTTGACGCATGGAGAGAAGATTTGGTGCAGGGTCAGGTAGTGCGCTAAATGTTGGTTGATCCATTTTATGCAGCCTCCAGGAGTTCGCGCACGCTCCAGACGTGATCGGAGATGCCAGCGGCTATAGCGGGAGTCATTCGGATAGATTTGTGGACCCGGCAAAAGTTGTAAAACGTGAACCATACGGCGACCGCCGCCCAGTGGTTCTCCCACTTCTTGCTGAACGCGTTGGTGAGGCGCGTGAACCGGCGCGTGCCCATGCGAACCGAGAGGTTCTGGCGGTCGACAATCGAAGTGCAAATGCGTTCGGGGTCAGGTTGACCCATAACTGGGACTACCTCCACGGACTGGACTTCGGCGGGGCTGTAGCGGGCTTCACCGTCCTGGGACGCACGGTAGACCTTGATGAGTTGGGCGAAGCCGCTGACCTTGTCATGGAGCGTCGTAGTGATCGCTGAGCGGTACGGGCGAAGCCGTCCGTGGTGATCTGGAATTGCCCGCGTGCGGTCGCATGGCGAAGCCCTTCAATGAACACGTCGGTTGTTTGCTGGTTCCGCTTCCCCATGGCGATATTGAGCACCAGCTTTGAATGCCTTTCGATGGCGACGAACGTGTACGCGTCCCCAAAGTTCGGATCGTCGTCAGGCTTCACGCGCTTTTGTTTCTTGCCCACGAAACTCCAAAGTTCGTCACATTCCACGTCGCGAACCTGGACGTTGACGATCCGCTTCGCCATGATGCGTTCGCACTTCTCACCGGCGAGCGTGAGGATTTTGAAAATCGTGCCGTGGTGAATGCCGGTGATCCGAGCGACCGTGGCGATGCTGGAACCCTCCACCAGCATCTTGAGAACGAGTTCAGCCTTCTCTACGGGCGTATACATGCCATCCAGCGTGTTGTCGCGAGCGTCGGTGAACACCTTCCCGCACTGAACGCATTGATAGCGTCGACGGCCTTTACGCTTACCGAACTTCCGGCAGTCGATACGGCAATTGTGGCAAGTCACTGTGAAATCTCCTCTTGAGTTCCACAGCCAGAAGCCGGATACTGAATTTGCGGATTCGTGCGGCTTCGGCTGTACGGTTCAATTCCCTGGTGGAGGTTAGCGCCTTCACTGGGGAAGCTAAATGGCGGCGGGTAAGGGATTTGAACCCCTGAACCGTGGTACCAGCACGGTTGGCCGATTTACAGTCGGCTGCGTTCAACCACTCTGCCAACCCGCCTAAAGCTAAAAGCAACGGCCAGCAGTTCCGGTTTGGCGACTGGGGACGGCTGGCCTTTTGCTTTGTTTACAGTCACGTAGATAGTATAATAAAAAAGTGATACGTGGTCAAGTGGATTCCCGTGGACGGTATAATCTTTTTGTGATAACCTGTGAATGAGCCAAAACCAATCCGATGCTACGTTTCCCCGGCGGGGAACGACAAGGTCTCGGATTGGTACCAAAAACTAAGCCCGCAGGGGCAAGCGGATGCTGATGAGTTTATTAAGAACATGCGAAGGACTGAGGTCTGGAAGATGCCAAACTATCGATCTCGTTTGACTGGCTACAAGCTCGGGGAACTGCGGTGGGACTCCGAGAAAACAGAGCAAAGGCTGGTCGGGTTTCTAAAGGGCGGTACTTTTTTTGCCCTGATGGGATGCACACATAAGGGTAAGATTTATACTCCCACCGATGCCCTCGATGAAGCTCAACGCCGAAAGGACCGGATTGACGCTGGTACGGCTCGGACGGTGCCCTATGATCTCTAAACAATTGGAAAAGCTCTCGAACGCGGACTATCGTAAGGCCTTTGTCGCAGCCCAGGTCAATATTGGGATTCCCTTTCAGCTTCGAGCACTTATGAAGGCGCGCGGCTGGACTCAGGACCAGTTAGCGGCCCGTACTGGGATGCTTCAGCCTAGAATTTCTGCCATGCTCAAGCCCGGCAAAGTACGCCCGAACATCGAAACGCTTCGTCGTTTTGCCGAAGCGTTTGATTGCGGCCTGATTGTGCGGTTCGCTCCCTTTAGTGAACTCGTCAAATGGTCTGATGAGTTTAACCCGGACTCTTTCGACGCCCCAAGCTTCGCGGATGATACCGGCCTAGATGAGTCAGAGCAGACAGATATCAAACCACAAGAAAAAATTGCCGCGCGCCGCTTGCCAACCCTAAGGGAACTTGCCGGGCAAACTAAAGTTGGGGAGATTCCAGACTGGGAATTTCGGTTAAAAATGGCCGAACAGGCCATGCTGTTTCAGTACAAGGACTACAAACTGGGGACCTTGAAGGAAATGGCCGGGGCTGGAATTCCAAAGTCCAGCGATCCATACAATGGCTTGCGGCTTGTGCCCCTAAGGCCGGGCCGTATTCAAGCGGTTAACCAAGAGAGTGAGGCAGCATGAACGAAGATCAGAAAACAGATCAGACGGCGGCGCTGCAAGCACAACAGGCGCTCCAGAAACTCTTTGATGACCTTGTGTCCCGGAAGGACCGTGAAGGTATTCGATCTGTCTATGCCAATCTTGTCAACCTAGAGATGAACGACCTAGATCTAAAGTTGCTATTTGGTCAAACTAGCCAACTCTCTGGTAATCGAGTTCCTGAGTGGCACACCGCTGTAACCATGACATGGGCCGAAGCCAAGATCTTCAGTTTCTTTCTGCAAATCAATTTGGCGATCTATGAACAACAGAACGGGCCGATAAAGGTTCCAGACAGTTTGATACCGCCGCCATTTCGGGGGCCATCCGAAGAAGCAGACGGCGATTCTGGCAGTAAGGACTTTATTGAAACTGTGGAAGCCTTACGGCGTGAGGTGTTCCTTGGACAGGCCCAACCACACAAGCAAGAGTAACCCGAAGGTTCTATCTTCCCGCCAGAAACGCCCACCACCGATCAACCAACATTTAGCGCACTACCCAGGGTCAATTTTCCGCGACTGTTGCCCCATTCCGGCGAAAAGCTAAAATAGGGCGACATGAAGAAGCCGCTCCCGCCGGAATCCGCGTCCGCACTCATCGACGCGAGGATCGACGAACTCCCGGATTGGCGCGGGAAGACGCTCGCCCGAGTGCGTAAAATCATCCACCAGGCAGACCCTGATGTCGTCGAAGAATGGAAGTGGAGGGGCACTCCTGTGTGGTCCCATGGCGGCATCATTTGCACCGGAGAGACCTACAAGCAGGTCGTCAAGTTGACCTTCGCCAAAGGAGCCGCCTTGAAGGACCCTTCCCGCCTGTTCAACTCCAGCCTCGACGGCAATGTCCGGCGCGCCATCGACATCCGCGAAGGGGAGAAGCTCGATGAATCGGCCCTAAAGGATCTGATCCGCGCAGCCGCAGCTCTCAATCTCCAGCCCAAGCCGAAGGCGAGCAGGGCGAAAACCAAGCCGGCCGCCTAGCTTCAGACCGTCACGCTTTCTCCAGCACGCGGCCGAATCCGGACGCGCGCGGGCTTACTCCCGTTAGCCGCACCGCGTTCATCAAAGCGTGCGGCGTGCTCGACACCACAGGCACTTTGCACTGGGCCTCCAGCGGCACCAGCAGATCCAGCGTGCTCAGCCCGCCGCAGGAAACCAGCAGCGTGTCGGCGCGCGGGACTGCACCGAAAGCGTCCACGCAGAAGTCGAAAAGCTGCGTCTGGCTCACGGCATTGGAGGCGCGAATCAGGTTCAGCCCTTTGATGCTCGCTACCTCGAACCCGCTCTCTTTCAGAAACCGTTCCAGGGTCGCGTCGACGATATCCGTGTAAGCCGTCGCCACCGCGATGCGCTTCGCACCGGCCACCTTAAGCCCATCGACGATCCCGCTGGACATGGAAGTGGTGGGCAGCCCTGTCGCCGCATGCACCCGGTCGATCAGGTCCTGGTTGAACGCCGCGCCTTTGTAGAAAGTGAGCGAGGTCCCAATGATCGAAATCGCCGTCGCGCCGCGCTCTTTCAGCTTGAGAGCCGCCGGGACGATGCGCGGCACCGCCTCGTCGTAGCTTTCAATAGTCATGCCGTTAAACGCCAGTCCCTCGGCCAGAAACGTCACGCCGTGGGGATAGAGCCGCTTCGCCTCCGGCGGCACCGGGTAATCGGCGGGCGGGAAGATCATGCCCATCACGGGTTCGGCGGCGGAGGCCAGAGGAGCCGCCAGAGCCACCGCCGACGCCTGAAGAAATCTGCGTCGAGAGGTAGGTGTCATCATTGCTACTTCACTGCCGGCAGTTCCGGAGCGCCCTCAGGAGCCCGCTCATCCACAGCAATCGCGAAGAAGCCGCTCACCGCGTACGTGTTCATCGCCGCCACCATGTCCATCGTGCCGCGCTTGCCCCATAATTCCACCGCTTTCGCAAACGTCGCCGAATCCACCTTCTTATCGGTCAGCATCTGCCGTCCGAAACGAATCACCGTGGCGTCCTTCTCACTCAACCCGGCCAGCGGCCCGCGCTGGCGCACCACGTCGAGCACCTTCGCGTCGATCCCCGCCTTCAGCGCACTCGCCTGGTGCCCGTTCCACTCCAGGTTGTAGTTGGTCTCCCGGCAAGCCACCATGATGGCGAGCTCTCGCGTGTACGGATCCAGCGTTCCTCCCGTCACCGCGGCATTATGAAGATCCAGCAAGGACTGCGCCACACCGGAGTTGTAAGCGGCAAATGCCAGCGGACCGCTCAGCGTGCCATCCTTACTCGGAAAAACGTCGAAAATCTTCTGCCCCTTCGCGTCCATCTCGGACTTCTTCAGATACGGAAGGCGCGCCCGCGACTGCGGATCGTGATCCGCCGGAAGCTTCGACTGCGCAAACGCGAGGAAGGATACGGAGCCGGCCGCCAGAACCACGGCCCAGCGGAGCGAAACGGGGGAACGAGTCATACGTATTTTCTCCTCCGTTCATTCTACTTCCTGATTTACTCTTTTACACTGGTAGCAGAGGCACCTATGGCCGACGGACGCGAAGAGCGGGAAGAATTGAAAAGACGGATCGAGCAGCAGCAGCGCGAGAATGGCCACGACAGGACCGAGCCCGTCCCTCCCGACGAATGGGAACCGGAGCGCGTCGACTCCTAACGCCGTTTAATTCTTCGTAATCGTAAACCCGCTCACGTTCACATCCGTGTTGTGCGCGAAGCGGAGCCCGTAAACGCCGTCCAGCGCTTTCAGCTTCCCCGCCGTCACCAGCGCGGACTTGTCGTAGCTCGCCACCACAGTCCCGTTGATGCTGCATTCCACTTTGTCGCCCTTCACCGAAACGGCGATCTCCTGTGTCACCGGTTGCAGCCGCGCGGCCGCCTTATGCACCGCGGCATTCGCTTCTCCCTGGCCGTTCATCTGGAACGCCTGCGGACCAAACCCGCGCACGATGAAATTGCCGTTGCCGTACGCGGCGCAGTAAAGGTAGCTCTGCTGCGCTGTACCCATGTCATTGCCGGCGATCAGGATGCCGTACGGATGCGGATGCGTGTTCACATTCATGTACTGCGGTTCGGTAAACGTCGCCTTCACCGTGTAGTTGCCCGACGCCGTATTCGCCGGATTCCAATAGGAGACCGCCGGACCCGTCGTCACCTGGAACAGTCCACCCTGCTGCGCGAACTTCGCGTCACCCAGCACTCGGCCCGCTCGCTCTTCGTTCGCGTCGATCTTACCGGTCCAACCCGGAACCGTAACCCCGCCGCCCTCGATCTTGCGCGAGCCGTCGGCCGGAGCCTGCGCCTGAACCACGGAAACGAAAACGACCGAAGCGATGACAAGGAAACTTTTGCTCACAGCAACACGCACCTTTCTGAAGAACCCTCGACCCAATTATAGAGGCTCCGGTTTCGCGATTTCACATTCACATGGTCGGACATCAGACGCAGCAACGCCTTCTGGCGCGCAGCGCGGTCGCCCGGAGCGGTGAGAGAAGTCCGTAATCCACGAAGTTCGCTTCGACTGTGAATTCTTTCCCCAATTCCTTCATGCACTTCCCGATTCCAAATCGCAGCGCAAGCCAGTCCTCCATGCGACACTCCTCTCGAACGGAGGACTTGCTATGCCGCGACATCGATCACCCCTCAACACTGATCGTCCAGGGACATTCATCGCCCGCTCTACCTCGGGAACCCAATGGGCCTCCCGCATCCGGCCCTTCGACGAACTCCTTCGCGCTCATCTGTTTGCGATTCACACCCGTCACCTTCGCAAGAATCTTGAAACGAACCCGATTCTCGCCCTTCGCACCCAGCGCATCTCTCCGTCCATCAACCACTTACAATTCCCACCACCAACCCTTTCGTCAAGGACGCGAACCCAATTCGCTCCGTCATGGGGCACCAGGATTCCACGATGCTAGACTGACCCGCAGAGGAACCATTTCATGAGTTCGATCCACCGGTCCAGCGCCATCCTGCTCCTGCTCACCAGCGCCTACATGGCCGCGGACAGCCCACTCTGGGAGCCCGGCAAGGTTGTCTCCGTCGAGCAAGTATCCACGCCGGCGATCGAGCCGGACGCCAGCTGCCGTTCCGTACCCAAGGGAACCGCCCTCCCGTCCCGGTGCAGACCGGAGAACCTCCGCGCCCGGCAGTTTTGGCGCGTTGTCATCGAGGCAGGAAACAAGCGCCTCGCCGTGCGCCCCTACCGCGCCCAAACCATGCTGGATGCTCTGAACCAGGCAGGCACCATCTACGTCGATCCGAAGTTGGCGGCAGGCGCATCGGTTGAAGTCCAGCTTGTGTCAAATAAAGCGATCCGGTTCCGCACGGATCGCGGAGACGGAACGCCCGCGATGGTGGATACGCAGGAACTGCTCCCCAGCGCGGAAGCAGCGCGCAAACCTGAGGCCCTAACCCCGCCCCGTCCGGTCATGCAGGCCCCGGTTACGGCGGCTTCTGTTACGGGAGCTGCTAAAGTGGTTCTGCTCGAAAACGGCAGCTTCACGGATCTCGAAGTTCAGGATCTTCAGTCCCAGCAGATTGGCGACGGCGTCGTGCTCTACTCGTTCGCGGGGGCGGCCTCGCCCACTCGATCCGCTTCCCCTACCCCGGTCTTCCTGATTCTTTCAGAAGGCGACAGCGCGGCGGACGGAAATTTCGAGCTGGCGCGCTTACAGGTCGCCCAGGCAACCCGGCAAATGGCGTACTCCGCAGCGGCGAAACACTCGGCAACTTCGGTGCCTGTGCTCGTAACGAAAGTATCGGCCACCACTCGACGGGTTACCGTGAGGGAGCCTCTCCCGCCTGGAGAGTACGTAGTAATCCTCGACGGATCTCCCGCGGGGTTTCTCTTTGAGGTTCGCTGAAGCAATAAGGCTACGAGGAAGGAAGCGATGTCCACGGCAATCGATAAATCGTCCCCGGGCGGCAACGAAGTTACGCCCCGCGAACTGTTGCAGAGAGCCCGGGACCTGCGTCCGCTTGTCGAGCAGCAGGCTCCTGAGACAGAGCGCCTCACGCATATCTCCGAGGAACTCCATCACCGGTTTGACCAGGCAGGCTTCTACCGGATGCTCATGCCGAAACGCTACGGCGGCATCGAAACGGACCTGCCAACCTACGTAAAGGTCTGGATGGAGATCGCGCGCGCCGACGCTTCCGCCGCCTGGTGCGGATGCCTCGCGGCGAATCACTCGCTCCAACTTGGGTCGTGGTGGCCCGAGCGCGCGCAAAACGAAATCTTCGGCGGCATGTCCGGCTTCAAGGCCGCCTCCGTCGCAGCGCCGCTTTCCGGCTTCGCCCGCCGCGTCGACGGAGGCTGGGAACTCAACGGCAAAGTTTCCTACTGCTCCGGAATCCCCTACGCGACTCATTACATCGGCCAGGCCCTGCCCGAGCCCGCCGAAAAAGGCGCACCTCCTGGACCGCCCCTGCTCTTCGTCGCGCCGCGCTCGGCGTTCAAGGTTCTGGACGATTGGGGCGAACTCACCGGCTTGATCGGCAGCGGTTCCAACAGCATCGTTTTCGACAAAGCCGTGGTCCCCTCGCACTGGGTGTTGGAGAAGACCCACATGGCAGACGTCGAATGCACTGGTGGAACCGTTGGCTCACGCCTTCACGGCAACTCCATATACGCCACGCGCGGAATCGGCTTCTTCACCATGACCGTCGGCGCCATCATGATCGGCGCCGCCCTCGGGGCGCTCGACGAATTCGCAAGTATCCTCAAGGCCCGCAAAACCCTCCGCCCTCCGTTCGGCCCCTGGGCGGAAAACGCGGATTACCAGCGTTGGTTCGGACAAGCGGTTACGAAACTCAAGATCGCCGAGATTGCCGTGATCGAAGCCGCCCGGATGCAAATGGAATACGGCCGCGCCACCGTGGAAGACGGCAGGCCGTATACCTTCGGCGACGATCAACTCATCGGTGCCATCGCGCGTGAAGCGTACTCGGAGGCCTGGCAAACCTTCCAGACCTGGATCTTTCGCTACGCCGGATCGAGCGCCGGTAAACGAGGCGCAAAGATTGAACGCGTGCTGCGCGACATGGCCATCGGTTGGAGCCACTTCAACACCGCGCAGAACGATTGGGGCTACACCGAAGTGGCAAAGGCTCAACTCGGATTACCGCCCGGCTCACTTTTCTGAGCGAGGCTGGAACTTCCACAGACATTCATGGATTCGTAACTCGCCGGCCTCGCCAGCGAAAATCCAGAGCGGTGCTGATCCCGATTGGTTTGAGTCGGATTTGCATTGCTGGATGTGAAAGCCCTGAGCTATACTGAAACCCATTCGCGCGACGGAACCAGGGCCGGAGGCTTGAGTTTGAAATGGAACCGAGCGTAAGAAAAGGAAACAAATTCCATGCCCGTGGTTCCCGGAACGAAGGTTTCTGCAACTTTTTTCACGTTTGGCTCGACCCCTCCTCCCGGGCCCAAGGACCCGCCACAATACCCCGACCTGTTTTACGGCTCGGGCGTTGGCACCCTGGCGATGGGGTCGATCAATGCCGGTAATTCCCAGAGCCTGGAGGTAGGTCTGGGCGGGGTAAACAAGCAGTTCCGGCTCGATCTGATCGCTGCGGGTCAAAAGAGCGTGAACTCCGGCTCCGACAACTATGCGACCCGCCATAACAAGCTCCTCGCGGCAGCAGGCAATGGCGGCAGCGCCAGCCAGAGCTATGCGACGGACGATCCTTCGGTCTTCTCTTACGTCCAGGCGTCGCTGGTGAATCAACTCTCGGGATGGCACGAAGGCATCTGCTTCGTGGACGTCTTCTCTACCAAGCTTTGTCCCGAGGGGAATCCGCTGAACGCGGCGATGGTCTACGCGGCGCCTCCCTATGGCGATCACTTCGCGAGCGAAGCGGACTTTCTGGCCGCGATCCAGGCGATGGCGGTCAACATCATCAAGACGATTGCCGGCTATAACGCGCTCGCGCCTCAGCAGAAACTGCCGAAGATCGAGGCGCTTCGGAATACGCTCTTCAGCTCCGGACTCTATAACCGGTCGAATAAGGTCGACCCGGACAAGATCGCGCGGGCGATTTTTGCGGGATTCCAAGCGCAGTTGCAAATCGACGACGCCGGACTTCAGGAGCTTCAGTTTCCGGTCGGCAGGGGCGCGCAAGACCTGCTGTTCGGTCCCGTCCAGGACGATCTCGCGCAGGCCCCTTCGCCTGGACCGGCTGTCCATCCTGGCGCGGGAGGCAATCCTGGCGGCGGAGCGAATCCCGGTCACGCGCCCGTCGCGAATATGGTTCCCGGCAACAAACCGGGGAAGCAAACGAAACCCGGAGAAGGCGCAAAACCGGAGCGTAACGATCATGACAATGACGATGACGACGGCGATGGAGTCGAAATGCAGGACTTGGGAGACCAGTCCGACTCCGACACCGCCAGCGGGCAGGTGGTCGTCGATGCGTTTTCCGGTCAGCAAGGACAGCAGCAGGTCGGGAACGAGCAAACCAGCTTCAATCAGGCGCTGGCGGGCGGCAAGCCGCTGGGCAATTACGGAAAGGTTCCGGCAAAGAAGGCGAACGAGTACGACGATCCCCATTCTCCCCTGGAGCCGGAGCAAGGCGCGGCGACCTCATCGACCGCCGCCGCCGCGGCGCAGTCGGAGTACGACATCCTGGATGTGCCTTCGGAGTCCGGAGAAAACCCCGTCGATGAGATCGCGGCCCAGTCCTCTGCCCAGAATGACGCTGCCGGATATAGCGGCTGCACCCTTGCTTTGATGGCCCTCGGAGGGCTGGCCCAATACTCCATCGTGCTCGGCGGACCCTTTCTTTGGGGGTTTCTGTTCGGCGGGGGCAGGAAATACGTCTCCTCGGGCATTGGCAAGTTTGAAGCCAGCGATCAGACCGTATCGGCGAACGATTTGGATCCCACAGTGGACGTCGATCTGATTTCTCTGAACGGGCTGATCCTGATCTCGGACATCACGCTTTCTTCACCCGCGTCCGTTCCCGCGCAAGCCGTCGCGGGAGCCTGGAGCGTCACTCCCGCGACGCACGCCCTGTTCACTCCGGGAGCCGTCGGCGCCTATTCGTCCGTGTCCGTGCAGTACGTTCTGGTCGCCACGGCGATTCAAGGGACCAATGCGCAAACCGACGCTCAGTCCCTGACCGTCAACTTTCAACCGACCCCGGCTGTAGATATTCCGCTCACCGTGAATGACCGGACGAAGGCGGTCCCGATCGACGTCCCCTCGCAGTTTCCACGCTTCGCCGGCTCGATCCAGCTCAAAAACACAACAGGCGGAACGTGGATCGTCGACCCCAAGACGAACATCGTGACCTACACTCCGGATTCGACGCTGACCGGCACGACGGCGACGGCATCGTACGTTCGTATCACCACCTGGGGCGTTCCCTCGACGCAGGCCACGATCACGATCACTCTGCCGGCGGCCACTGTTCCGGCGGCAACCGGTACGGCGGAGTTCTTGGCGAATGACACGAAGACTCAAGGCGACTGGCTCCCCGTTTACGGCGCCGAAGGATATCTGATCGCGGGCGACAAGGCCTCGAATCCCAGCTATGTCACGCCGAGTTTGGCCGGTTCCCCGCCGGTCACGAGTTTTACCAACACAGGAGCGGAAGCATTGGTGAAAGCGTCGAGTCCGGCGGCACGTGTCGCGGCGGCATGGTCGGCGGCTTCGCCCCTGGTGATCGATCTGGACTGCAACGACACCGTCACGGTCCATCAAGTGGCGCTCTATTGGGCCGATTATGACCCGAAAGCGGCCGGCCAAACCGTAGAAGTGCTCGATGCAAACGGGATCAAGCTCGCCACGCAGTCTCTGCCCGCCAGCTTCACCGGCGGGCTGTATGTTGTTTGCGACATCAGCGGCCACGTGAAGATCCAGATCTCGAATTCCGCGGGCGCCGCCATCCTGAGCGGCGTCTTCTTCGGCGGACCCGCGGTCAGCGCGACGTTCATGAAGTCCGACACCACGACGCAAGGCAGTTGGCTGGACCTCAAGGGCAAACAACTATACGGCGCTGACGGTTATGCGATTGCTCCCGATAAAGCCCAAACCCCGAATCTCACGAAGAATCCGGCCTATCTTTCGTCCGGCCCCACCGTCACCGCTCTGACCGCGGATTATGCTTCGATGCCGACGAACGGCACCGAAGCGGGCCGGCTCCAGTTGCCCGCGGGCGGCCCGGGCAGCCTGGCGTCCGTCTGGTACCAACTCACCGGGGGGACGATCACGATCGATCTGCCGTTCAGCGACTCCGCGGTCCACCAGGTGGCGCTCTATTTCTGGGATTACGATCAACACCGGGATGAAACCATCCAGGTACTGGATGTGGCCGGGACGGTCCTGGGAACTCCGCAAAAGGTCTCGTCGTTCGGCCAGGGCGCCTATCTGGTCTGGAGGATCAGTGGCCACGTCACGATCAGCATCACCAGCAACACCAGCGGGGACAACCTCGAGTTAAGTGGCATCTTCTTCGATCCAGCCCCCACCGCGAACATGATGTTCGCCGCCGTCTCCGCGGCGCCGGTGGCCTACGACTTCACGATGTGGATGACGGACTCACCGCCGAACGTGAAACTGGATTTTCTCAAGCACTGCCAAATTCCCGCCGGATTCAAGTCCCTCGAACTGAGCAACGGTACCGGCGACGTCACCATCCCCCAACAAGGCCGCTGGTCGTTGCAGGCCACGCCGGACGTCCTCTTCCAGCCGGAGGTGGGCCTGCCGTTGACTCAGCCGTACTCGATGAAATATTGCGTCGTCGACCAGCATGGCGCGAAGTCGAACCAGGCGTCCATGACGGTGGACTACACCGCGCTGCCGATGTTGATGCCGAAGGCGGCCAACTTCCTCTCCTCCGCTGAGGCCCGCTACGGCAAGTTTGCCGCCGCCGATGTACTCGCACAAAGCTCCGCCTATTTCGGAGTCAAGAAAGGGACGGTCGTCCTGGTGGGTGTGCAAGACGTTCTTCAAGATAATCCCACGCCGGATGTTTATGTCCGCAACGACGGCAAAGCGATGAGCGTTCAAGGCGAGGGCATGTGGATGGTGGACGACAACGACCAAATCGTATTCCAGAGCGACGCGAACTCCTCCCTTCCGCCCACGCCCGCGCTGTATCAATTCAGCGATAACAAAGGCTACCGGTCCAGCCCCGCCGTCGTACTCTTCGATCCCCCGAGCGCCGCCGGCATCGCCAAGACTCCTGGGATTCTGGCCAAGCTCACGGACGCGCAGTTCTGGCAGAGTTACATCGCGAACGTCTCGGGAGCCTCGACAAGTCTTTTGCCGGAGCAGTTTGTGGCGGTCACGCAAACGCTGGCCGTCGTCACCCGCACTCTGGGAAATGTCGGCCCCGATCCGTTCTCCGCCTCCGACTTCGACACGAATTACAACAACTGGGGCGGGGGCAAGTGGTCCGACCTTGAGTCCATGTGCGCGAAGATGACGGCGGCTGCGGTGCCGGGCCACACGCTGCAATATGCCGCGCGCTACTGGAAGCTGAATCTCATGGTCCGAATGGCCGTGAAGGCGTTCCCTCCGTCCTAGGCAGAAAGGCTTCCCATGCCCAATCCGAAAAATTTGATGGACATGGCCTTTAATACGGCCATCCTCGGAGCCTTCGCTTGCGAAGCTCCCGAAATCGCCTTCCTCGCCGGAGTCGCGCAATTCGTAATCGACCTGGCGTGGCCCGGGGCGCAAACTCCCACCCAGTGCGCGCCCGTCGATCACGCCTACCTGACGGCCGCGATTGACGACCTGAGGAGTGAGATCACCGACGCGATCTGGAATGCTGCGCTTGACACGCACACCCAACTGGTGATCCACCACAACGACAACTATTGGAGCTTCTTGAAAGAGTTCCAGCAGATGGGCGTCGATACCGATCCCCAATCGGACGGCAAACTCGACGCCTATTTCACCCTCGAAACTTCCCAAGAGTACCCGTTGAAAGACCTGGATCTGGCGCGGCTGTTTCTGTCGATGGACTCCGCCAACGATGCCGCCCTGACGCCGCTTCAACTCGCCGAGCACTACACCAACAACATCGGCTTGTATGGTCTGATCGGCAGCACCATGCTCACGTACCTGAAAACTTGCGTGGCGTGGAACCGAGCCCGGCTGGCGTTCCCTTACGTTCAATACGAGAAGTACAAGCTGGCGAAGGCAAAGTGGGACGCCTTAACTGCCAAGCAACAGCAGGACCACCCCGAATTAGACCCGGCTCCGGTGGCCAATCCCAACCCGAACGGGAAGACTCCGTTCCAGGAGTGGGCCAAGTGGACCCAGCGGGAAGAGTCGGGAGTCCCAAAGCTCGTCGAGACCGCCAACACATTGATCGAGTACGCCGAAGGGAAGCCGGCGACACCGGCTGGAGCGGCCACCAAGGGGCTTCAGGTGGAGATGCTGGAACACTGGAATGCGGCCCTCGCCAATATCCAAGCGCGCTTGGACAAGGTGAAGGTCCTTCCCCCCGTGCCGGACGACGACGATGATGGCTACGGCTACGGCTTTGGCGTCGATCCGGATTTTGACTGGGACCCACCGTATTGGATCGTCGACGATCAGCTGAACTACCCCTACGTCAAGTACACGGTCCAGACCGGCGACACCCTCGCGGCCATCGCGCAATCGCAGTTGCAGAATTCGAGCCGCTGGCCGGAGATCTATCACCTCAACTCCGATGCGATCAGTGACTCCAACGTGATCTCGGCCGGACAGGTGCTCCGGATTCCGCACTATCAGGTGGGTACCGGATACCCCGGCGCTTACAGGATGAACCCTCCCAGCTCACGAGCATTGTCAAGTCTGGATTATGGAGTTCGAGCCGGGGCCCTGATGGCATACGAGTGGGAAGCGGGGATGGAAACGTACGCGCTGACCCACGTGACCCTGGATGACATCACGGATTTCGGCAAAACGATTCAACTGTGGAAGAAAGCCAGGGCCAGCGTGCAATTCACGCCGCACTCCGTGGTGGCCGGGGAGACGCTGCTCAGCATCGCGGGGAACGACGCCACCTTGGCGGACAAGTATTACAAATTTAATAGCGATGCCTGCTTCAGCCAAACTCTGACAAGTCCCACGCAGACTCTGGTGGCGGGCATGATCCTCAACATTCCCGACGCATCGGTACTTTCGGACATTTAGTTGGATTACCGCAGGACACAAAGGACAGGAGAACTCAATGGCACTCCCACTACAGGCTACAAATGGCACAGCGCTCCCGGTGGCTTGGATTCGGCAGGACCAGGCGGACCCGCTGATTGTCTGTAGTCAGTCGGGACAGGCGACGGTATCGGACGGCGGCCAGGATACGAAAATCAATTCGCACGATCTGTTCGGCGCGTCTCTCGACGCTCCCCTTGGCTCCGCCGTCGTGTTGATTTTGAACACCCTGCGGCGCCCGCTCGACCTGGTTGAGATGTATTTGAAGGACGGATCTCAGCACGGCTACCCGGCCGTGACCGACCTGAACGGGGGGACGCTGACGACGCACCAGATTCCCGCCGCGCGGGTCAATCCGCTGGACGGGTCCCAGATGTTTGGCGCGGGGTTGTGGTCGTTTGACCCAAGCGGCACGGAAGCTCGCGGAGCCATGAAATTCTGTACCAACGGGAAGCTAGCGAGCGCGCAGGACGACACGCAGCCGGTCGGGCCATTTCTGGGCGTCGCGTTCAATTTGAATTGTGTTGACGGATATGGAATGTCTCCCTACGGTAAGAGCGCGGTGACCGCGGACCTGGTGGGAAAGCATGGAAGCCTGCAAAAGTTTTACGACAATACCGTCGACGATCACGACGTTCCCAGCGAAATCGGCAAGGAAATCACGATCATCGCCGCGCATGGCCTGCATGGCGACTCCAGCGGCTCCGGCCGGTGGGACTTCCCGAAACTCTGCGTGACGGTCTACGTTCGCTACAAACTACCGAACGAGTAAGGGCTCATCGCCAGATCGGAGACGCGAGAATCAATCGAGAGGCCGCTTTTCCTGGTGGTCGTTTCCCGCCGCCTGTTGGAGGCGGATCAGTTTCGGTTGCGGATCGAGATAAAAGAACGGTTTTCCCTGGAAATTACGCAGGAGGATGTGGTCGCCATCTCGTTCCAGAGGCTGCTCTGAATGCAAGGGGATCTTGCCGCCGCCTCCGGGCGCGTCGACGACGAACGTGGGGATCGCATAACCTGTGGTGTGGCCGCGCAGGCCACGCATAATTTCGAGTCCCTTCTCAACCGGGACGCGGAAATGCGAGGTCCCAATCACTGGATCGCATTGATACAGATAGTAGGGCTTCACGCGGATCTTCAGCAGCTGCTGAAATAAGCGCCGCAGCGTGGCGAGATCATCATTGACTCCAGCAAGGAGCACTGTCTGGCTGCCGAGCGGAATTCCCGCGTCCGCGAGTTTGCCACAGGCCCGCGCGGCTTCCGGAGTGAGCTCGTCCGGATGCGTGAAATGAACGGAGAGAAACAGCGGATGGTAGCGTTTGAGCATTCGCGCGAGTGCGGGCGTGATTCTTTGCGGAAGCGTCGGGGGAACCTTAGTGCTGATTCGCAGAACTTCGACGTGCGGAATCGCTCGCAATCGCGAAAGCAGCCACTCGATGCGGTCGTCGGACAAAATCAGCGGATCCCCGCCCGAGATCAACACATCCCGAATGGAAGGAGTGGCGGCGATATACGCGATGGCGTTTTCCCACTGGTCCGTATTGAAGGAGTATTCTCCCCCTGGCTTCCCCACCATGCGCGAGCGTGTGCAGTAACGGCAATAAACGGGACAGGTCCCGGTGACCAGAAACAATACCCGATCGGGATACCGATGGACCAGGCCCGGCACCGGCATCTGGGCGTCCTCATTCAGGGGATCCGGTGTTTCGCCGAGGCTTCGAAGATGCTCGTCTTCGACCATCACCACTGTCCTACGCAGGGGCTGATACGGGCCATCCGGTTCCAGCAAACTCGCGTAATACGGCGTGATTCCTACGGGAAGTACGCTGCCGTGGCGCTCCATGGCGACTCGTTCCTCGCGGGACAGCCGCAGGATGTTCTCCAGTCCGGCGGCGTCTTTTATACGATGCCGTAACTGCCACTTCCAATCATTCCATTCCCCAGGCGCGGCGGCCGGGAAGTGCCGCTTCCGGAAGGCGGAACGAGCCGTCGTTGTCATGAGATGGATAGGATTATAGTAGCTCTCTATGAAGGTGGCTTTGCTGTTCAACGAGAAAACGAAGACGGACGAAGCTGGCCTTCCCGACGACACATTCGAGGAGTACGACGATCCGGCGACGATCTGTCGAATCGCCGGAGCTTTGCGTGGACTGGGAGTCACCGTCGAAGCGGTTCCCGCCGACCGGTGCCTTCCCTGGCGGCTGGAAGAAGGCGGTTTCGATTTCGCCTTCAACATCGCGGAAGGACCCGTAACGTTGCAGGGACGCGCGCGCCGCTGCCGGGAGATGCTTGCGGCCTCCGTCTGCGATCTGTCCGGGATACCTTTCACCGGTTCGGACGCACTTACGCTGGGCCTCTCACTGGACAAAGCTCTCGCCCGCCGGGTCCTGTCGCCGGAGGTGCCCGTCGCGCCGGCGGTGCTTCTGGAAGACGAGCCGTGGGATGCCCTGTTGTCCGGTTTGCGTTTCCCGGTGATCGTTAAGCCCAATGATGAGGGCTCCAGCAAGGGGATCCACGTCGATAGCCTGGCCGTCGATCGTCATGCCGCAATCGCCGCGGCGCGCCGGCTGCGCGAAGCGTACGGATGCCCGATTCTGGTGGAAGAATTTCTTCCTGGCGCGGAGGTGACGGTCGCGCTCGCGGGCAATCCTCCGCATGTACGGCTTCTCGGCATAATGGAAATCGCACCCGTCTGCTCGGGCGCATCCTTTGTCTATGACCTGGAGACGAAACGGGACTTTCGACGGCGCGTGGTTTACCACGTACCTCCGCGGCTGAATGCACCCGTCATGGCGGCAATCGAGAACCACGCGCGCTCCGCCTATCGCCTGCTCGGCTGCCGCGACATCGCGCGCATGGATTTCCGGTTAAGCGAGTCTGGGCAGCCGTACTTTCTGGAGTGCAATCCGCTGCCAGGATTGAATCCTGAAACCAGTGACCTGGCCATCCTGACTGCCGGAACCCTCCCCTATGACCATTTGGTTCAAGGGATTCTGCTCTCTGCCCTGGAGCGCACAGGCGGCAGCCTCCGGTGAAAGTCCTCGTCTTGCACACCCTCCCGCCGGAAGACACCGGGGCTGATCGAATAAGTCTTGAGTTCGACCTCGATGGCGCCGCCTGCCATATCGCCCAAGCGCTCCCGAGCGCGGTGGTTGCAGGAGTGCACGGTGAAGTGCACGAAGTGCTGACGCAATTGGCGATCCATCAGCCCGACGTTGTTTTTAACCTCTGTGAGGCGCCTCTCGGACGCGTCGATCGCGAGGCGCAAATGGCTGCTCTCTTTGAATCGCTGGAAGTCCGCTTTACGGGATGTGGGAGCGAGACGCTGGCCTTATGCCGGCGAAAGGACCGTGCCAGCGCGGTGCTGGCCGCGGCCGGTGTGGCGGTGCCGCGCTCCGGAGTGTTCCCGTGTATCGTCAAACCCGCGGACGAAGATGGCTCCGCCGGGATCTTCGCCGATTCCGTGTGTGAAGGCCCGGAGGATTTGGCCCGCGCGCGCCGCAGACTGACAGGCCCTGTGGTGATTCAAGAATTTCTTCCGGGCCGGGAGTTCGCCGTGGCCCTCTGGGGCCGCGACCAGCCCGAGTATTTCTCCGTCGGCGAGTCGCAGTTTTTGAACGGACTGCGGCTGAATACTTACGCGGCCAAGTGGGAAATGGACAGCCTCGACTTTGCCCATTCTTCCATCCGTTACGACACGCGGATTGAGCCTCCGCTCTCGGGCGCCATCGTGGCAGCGGCGCGAGGCGCGTGGCATGCCGTCGAGGCGCATGGGTATCTTCAAGTGGACGTTCGGCTGGATGGTACCGGAGCGCCCCATGTGCTCGACGTCAATCCTAATCCGGAGATCGGCCCCGAGGACGGAATTTGCCGCGCCGCGCAGGAGGCCGGGTGGACATGGGAGCAATTTATCAGGCAACAGGTCGAATGGGCATGACGGTCCGTCCTTTGGCGCCTGACGATCGCGCGGCAGTTCGCGATGCGCTGATCGAGTGCGGCGCTTTCAGCGCGGAAGAGGTCCAAGTAGCGCTGGACATGGTGGATTCAGGCTTCCAAGGCGAATATCTGTTGCCGGCGATCGAGGTGGAGGGCAAGTTGCGCGGCTACGCCTGTATCGGAAGAGCTCCGCTCACTCTTTCCTCCTGGTACATCTATTGGATCTGTGTGCATCCCTCGGTCCAAGGCACGGGCGTGGGACAGCGGCTGCAATCGTACATCGAGCAGTTGATCCGCGAGGCGGAAGGAACCCGGGTGGTCTTGGAGACCAGTGGCCGCGCGGATTATGAGCGCGCGCGTCGCTTCTATCAACGCCTTGGCTTCACCGAAGCGGGGAGGATTCCGGATTTCTATAAACCGGGCGACGACTGCGTGCTGTTCTTCAAAGTGTTGGAACCGGGGGCGCGATGAGCTTTGTGATTCTCAATCTGGAGAACGCTACATTTGACTGCACCTACGGCCGAGGCTGCGATGGCATTTGCTGCCGCAACGGCAGGCCGCCCGTTTATCCGGATGAAGCCGCTCGCATCGACGCCAAGCTCGAACGGTTGCTGCCCGAGTTGCGGCCCGAGGCTCGCGCCGTCGTAGAGAAGGAGGGCTATGTAAGCCGGCGGCGGAAAGAAGGCCAACCCCTACTTCGAGTCGCGGCGGGATGGTGCATCTTCTTCAACAAGGGATGCGTGCTGCATCGCTTGGGTGCCGCCGAACAAGATCCGTTCCGTTACAAGCCGTGGTTCTGCTCCATCTTTCCGATTTCGAGGAACGGAGCGGGGCCCTGGTTCGTGCGGCAAAAGGGGCTTTTCGGCGAAGAGTGGGACCTGCCGTGCCTGAACCCCGCGGCCACCACGCTTCTCGCCGCGGAATCGTTGCAGGAGGAGATCGCACTAGTGGAGCGAAGCGAAATCACACCCAGCTACGTCGACCTCGGCGAACAGGATTAGTAGAACCAGTAGCCGGACAAACGGCTCTGGCGGTTCGTCGTGTTGGGCAGATAGGTCAGGAACAACCCCTGTCCCGCCGGTCCCCCCTGTTCGCAGAGGATCTCGAAATCCATGGGGCCAAGCACACAGGCCTGTCCCGTGACAGGGCCGGAGGCGCCAAAGATCTCGCTGGTGCGGGTCATCATGTTCGCGATGAGCAAAGTGTCCGGCATGCTTCGGACCTTGAGGTTGACCTCACTCGCGGTCAGACGAGTAATTTCCAGCTGGTTGCCGTAAATACTCTGCATCTGCTGCAGCACCTGAGTAATGCGGGAAGGAATGATTTTCCCCGCGCTCAAAGAACTAAGGCTCAGCATAGGTAGGCTCCCGGTCGGATTTCCATCAGGTCAGATTTTACCAAATGAGTGACGCACCCATGCCTGCCGTGTTCATCCCGTGTACAAATTTGGTCAATGCTTCGAGACTTAACTCTAGCGACGCCGCTTCGGGCTCACCGGAGCCTGTTGTGCGAAGTCGACCGCCAGGCGAAGCCACCGTTCTAGATCTGCCTCCGAATCCGTCCCCACTGGTTCAACGTAGATCATCGACTTCATTGGCTTCCCTGTGAAGTCCATGGGCCGCGTGTGGCGTTGCGTGAGCGCCGCCTCAGCTCCCTCCGAGCCAAGGCGGAGAACCAAGTCCGACTTCACCACGCCGCTACACATCTTGCCGTTCACCATATAGGCGACGCCGCCGAACATCTTCTTCTCGGTGAAAGTGGTCATGCGAAGCAGCAGCGAACCAACGCGATCGGCTAAGCCAGGATCGTAAGCCATTCCTTCCGACGTTAGCAGCCCTCAGCGAAACGGATTTTCGTCGGCGGTTCGGCCGTAGACCACCGGCAGCGGCACATCCAGCATTCGGGGCATCGCGAACACCTCGTGGCCGCGTAGGGTCATGCGCCAAGCGGCGCCAGCCTTCCCGGCGTCGAGCGCTTTCAAGTAACCGGCGGCGGCTTCGACGCTCTGCTCCAGCGCCGCCATGATTTGCCCGACCGATTCTGGTATCGGAGGATTGAAGTTTGCACGGGCCGCATCGAATTCATCCGCCTGCGCCATGCGACTGAGATCTCCGGGAATGGTAGCGACATGCAATGCCAACTGCCCCAGCGTCATCGACTTTTCATGCGGCTTCCAAGGCAGCCGGTCCCCCCGGAACGCGCTCGAGCAATCGTCTTGTAGCCTGCGCCTCCTGCAACAACTCGTCTCGCATCGCGTCAATCACTGTCCCTGTCATCGGTGTCGTCGTCATGCGATGTCTCCCTACACAACCTTGGCGCCGGCGGGCAGTTTCGGCTCCCCGATATTCTGATAAAACCAAATCTGGTAACCATATGGATCCTGGATGGTAAAGGTCCGATCCCCCCACCACTGTTCCGTGAGCGGCGAAGTCGGCTGGATCTTCCGCTGTTTCAGTTCGCCATGGTAAACCTCCACATCCTCCACTTCGAGGTACAGTTCCACCGGACGCTTGTGAGTGGTGGCGCTCGTTCCCGCGATGCCTTCGGCTGGCCGCATCAGCATGATGCGTGCGCCGCCCAATGTAACCGTACAGAAATCGAGTTGGCCGTCCTTGCCGAGCATACCCATCACGTGCGTGAACGCGAGCTTGTCGACGTAGTAGGCACGTGCGGTATCGACAGAGTCCACGTAGATCATCGCCATCAATTGTGCGTTTTGTTTCATGCCTCTCAGCGTAGCGGGGCAGTGGAATTCCTTCAACTACTATTGGTAGTAGATAAACATGACGGCCGACCCGTTCGATCTCGCTCTCCTCGAAGAACTCGGTTTCACGCAATACGAACGGCGCGCGCTGTGTACGCTGATGTTTCACAACGTCGCGGATGCCGAAACCCTATGCCGTGACGGCGACATCCCCACTTCGAAGATCTACCTGGCGCTGGAGAAACTGGGGAAACTCGGACTGGTTGATGCGCAACCTACGCGCCCGAAACTGTTTTCCGCCCGTCCGGCGGACGTGATCTTCGCGCGCCTGATCGAAATGTCGAGGGAACGCGCGGACCGGTTCGCTGAAGAAGCTCAAAAGGCGAAGGACCGCTTCGCGGCCTTGCCCGTTCGCGAGACTGCGGGCCGGACCACGTTTGTCGATTTAGCGTTGGGTCCCCAGAATCCGGTCCGCCGCCATCTGGTGCACCTTGCTGCCGCGCAGCGCCGGGTGTGGTCCTACATGGAACAAGGAGATATCGACGCCATCGATGCCGCGGAACAATCGGGCGTTCCGCTCCTGCGGAGGATTGCGAGGAACGCGGCGACGCGGCAGATCGATCACCGCGTGGTATTCGGCTTCGGGTATCGCACGGCCCCGAAGCTGGTGGCTTTCCTAAAGAAACACCGCGCGCACCTGGAACACGTTACGGGCGTGCGCTACTCCGCGGAAATCGGCCATCCGTTTCATGTCGTGGACGATGAGGTGGTGATCCTCTCCGTGGATCATCCGTTCGTCTCCCAAGGGCGCGTCGCGTCGCTGTTGATCAGAGATCCGGCTCTCACCCAGAGGCTGGCGGATGGGTTCGAAGCTCTGTGGACCAAGGCCATGAGAAATCTAAAAGAGATATCGTTCCATCCGGCCGGATGATCCGACGTTGGCGGCGAACCGGTGAACCAGACCGGCGACCAAGGGAGATCGGTCGGAGGAGCCATGCAATTTTTTTGCGAAACTTGCTTCACACGCGTGACCGGAGCATCCCGGCGCACGAACTACCTATCGAAGGCAATCTTGTCCCCAAGGGACCCGATAGGAGAGCGATATGAAGCGTATGGCCAGAATCCTCAGCGGTGTCGTTTTGACGGCCGCTCTCGGATCATTTGCAAATGCCGCCAGTACCACCATGACGGGAATGATCAGCGACAGCATGTGTGGCGCGAGCCACGCCAAGATGATGGAAATGCACAAGGACGCGAAGATGACCGACAAAGACTGCACGCTCGCCTGCGTGAAGGCCGGCGGCAAGTTTGTGTTTATCTCCGGTGGCAAGGTCTATAACGTTTCCAACCAGAGCCTGGCCGGCTTGACTAAGTTTGCAGGGCAGGAGGTCAAGGTTACGGGCGAGGTAAAAGGCGACACTGTCTCCGTGAGCAAAATCGCCGCCAGCAAGTAGCTTGACTCAGGCGGAGCGGGCCAGCATCCGTTTTAAGAATGATCGACAAACTCTTCTCGGACAATAGCCTCCGGACCCACCTGCTGCGCGGGGTAGCGGGAGCGATTAGTCTCGCCTTCGCCGTCCACTTTCTTCCCACGCATCTTGCAATGGGCTTGATCTTCGCCGTCTTGGCGTTGGTCGCGTTCCGCGGGTGTCCGACGTGCTGGCTGGCGACCCTGTTCTCGATTCGGTACAGCTGCCCGCTGCCTCCGCCAGATGACACCGCTGACCGTTGAGGCAAGAAAGGTCTTCGCAGGGTTCTTTCGCCACGGCAAGGCCGGAAGTCACGCTCGCCTTGCCGCGTGACTTCTGTCAACCTCGAGCGAAGCAGCGGTTATCGAGCGTTATCATCGGTTACGGCATGATGGGAGAGCGTAACGGAATCCCGGACGCACGAACCGAATGGGTGACCGACAGATCGACGATCTCGAATTGAGGACGCTCATGACGCAATACCAAAGCGCTGATCCCGCGGCCCTCAACGAACTGGTCCGAAGAGTCTCGCCGTCTCTTTTGCGCTACTTCAGGGCCTCGCGATTTGGCCGCAACGACGCCGAAGATCTGCTGCAGGACAGTTGGATGAAGATCCACCGTTCGCGCCATAGCTATCGGTCCTCTGAGCCGGTAATGCCGTGGATCTATGCTATCGCACGGCATACACGCCTCGACGCTTACCGGAAGCAGCGACGGATGGCGGAGAGAGAAGTCTTGGTCGCCGCGGTACCCGAACCTCCTCAACAAAGATCATCGCGAACGGCCACGGATGATTTCGGTGAAATGGTCTCACAACTTCCGGAGAGCCAGCGCGAGGTTCTCGTCATGCTGAAGGTCTCGGAGATGAGCCTCGAGGAAATCGCGAGAGCCACGGCCTCGACTGCCGGAGCCGTGAAGCAGAAAGCACGCCGGGCCTATGCGGCCCTTCGCCGTGCGTGGAATAGGGATTCAAGGAATGCAATTCGACCCTAACGATTCGGAACTAGGCAGACGTTTAGATCAGCTGGCGGGGCAGGCGTCAAGCGCGAGCGTGTCTCCTGAACTCCAGAAAAAGCTCCAGGACGCCCTCGGGCCGTCTCTTGTGCCCGTGAACCCGATTCCTTCCCGTACGAACCTGTCCCTTCTGTTCTTGGTGGTTTTCGTCATCGGCGCCGGCGGCCTGGCAGCTCTGATGAAGAGAACCGGTCTGCATTTGATGAGCCGGGTTCAGATCGGTGCCATGGCGTCCATTTTGGCCGCGTGCGGAACTGTGTTGGCCGCAGAGCTTGCCGGAGAAATGATCCCTGGCGGTAGGCGAATGGCGCCGCTTTGGGCGAAGTGGGCGGTGTGCGGGATCAGCGGATTCCTCGGGCTCGCAGTGCTTTTTCCGTGGCAGTCCTCCGGCAATTTCGTGGCGGAGGGGTGGCCCTGTGCACTTATGGAAGTTACCTTCGCGCTACCAGCAGCGGGCTTCTTTTGGCTTCTCGCCCGGCAGGGTGCGCTGCTCATGTCACCCGCAGTTGGAGCCACGCTCGCGGGCGTGGCCGTCGTTCTGGCTTTAATCCCTCTTCAGTCGCAGTGCATGTTCCAGCAAGCACCACATTTGCTGGTTTGGCACGGGACCGCCGCCCTGCTGCTTATCGGATTAGGCGCGGCGGCCGGTAATTTAAGACGGGTCCGTGAGTGAGCGACGCTGCGGTTCGCAACAATGACTCCGAGAGCAGGTTTCATGGCGCCTGGAATGTCATGGGCTCAGACCGGACGTTCGATCGTTAGACGCATCTCGTTCCCGGTAGCGGATTCTGCCCTGTTTAATTCTCCGAGGGCTTGTCAATTTTTCAACCACCATAACACTTCAACGTTCCGTTGAGCGCCGCGATGGAACTTTTGACTGTAGAACCCTTGGACCCATGCACCTTAAGGGTGCCCTGCCAGGTTCCGGTTATGTCTGACCTAGCATCGGCGACTCATGAGAGCTAGCCCGGAGGCGCGTCGTCATAAAGTCCTCGATGCAGCTACCGAGAGTGTGATCCCGGTCCGGTCTGGGGCAAGTTCGGTATGGTCGGCTATCCCTCAGGGAGCGCCGGGCGCGTGCCGAATGATATGCTCAAACTGCTGATGCAGGCGTCCGCTTCAGATCGTACACCCAAGCAGTTCCACATCGTGGGAATCGGCGCGTCGGCCGGCGGGTTGGAAGCGCTGATCGAGTTGTTCGAAGCGCTGGACAACGATACTGGCATGGCGTTCGTGGTGGTGCAGCACCTTGAGCCCCGCTCGGAAAGCCATCTCGCCGAGATCCTTACCCGTTCGACGAAAATGCCGGTCGTCCAAGCGCACGAGGGCGAACAGGTCGAGCCGGACCACGTTTACGTCATTCCGCCGAACACCGTCATGATCATTGAGAAGGGAGCTTTGCACCTGGCTCCGCGGCCGGAGAGTCCCCGGCCGCACTATCCGATCGACGCATTTCTCGAATCCCTGGCGAACGATCACGCAAGCGGCGCGATCGGCCTGATTCTTTCCGGTTCGGCTTCCGATGGGGCGCAGGGGATCCGGCTCATCAAGATCCATGGCGGGACCACCTTCGCGCAGGATGAGCGGTCGGCCAAGTATGGGGGGATGCCGCACAGCGCCATCGCGACAGGGGCAGTCGATTTCGTGCTGCCCCCCGCACAGATTGCCGAAGAGTTACGCCGCATCGACTCGCATCCGTACTTGACGGCGCCGCTGCAGCGCCTGGACGAGCCGCTGGGCGAGGCCGAGGAGGATCACGAGCTTCTACAAATTCTTGACCGGCTGAAATCCGCCACTCGCGTCGATTTTTCGAACTACAAGGTCAGCACCATCCGGCGCCGGCTGGGCCGGCGGATGGTGGTGCATCACCTCAACCACCTGCGCGAGTATCTCGAGTTTCTGGACAGCCATCCCGGCGAAATTCACGAACTGTATCGCGACATTCTGATCTGCGTCACCTCCTTTTTCCGCGAGCCGGAAATGTTTGAGTCGCTCGCGAAAGTCGTCCGCGATTATCTGGTGGACCGCGGCACCGACGAGCCGTTCCGGATCTGGACGCCGGGTTGCGCGACCGGGGAAGAAGCTTATTCCCTGGCCATGATCGCCAATGAGGTAATCCAGCAGGCCCGCAGCGAGTGCCCCGTTCAGGTGTTCGGTACCGACATCAGCGACACGGCCATCGACCGGGCGCGCGCCGGCGTTTACAACGAAAAAACGACAACCGACGTTTCCCCCGAACGCCTGCAACGATTTTTTACGCTGACCGACTCCGGATACCGGATCAACCAGGCGATCCGCGATTGCTGCGTGTTCGCCAAACACGACCTTACCAGCGACCCGCCTTTCTCCCAGATGGACCTGGTGAGTTGCCGCAACGTCTTCATCTATCTGAGCTCTGCCCTGCAGCAGCGCGTGCTGCCCGCACTGCACTATAGTCTGAAGCCTTCCGGACTCCTGATCCTGGGAAGCGCGGAAACGGTGGGGAATCGCTCCGATCTGTTTGGCATCGTCGATCAGGATCGGAGAATCTACGTCAAGCGGCAGGTGCCCTCTCACGTCTCGTTCGATCTGACCGCGCCGCTTCGCGAAAAGTCGCCCGGGAGCACTGCGGCGATGCCGCGGCCGATGATGCCGGCGCCCACGCTGATGGATTTGGAGGCGAGAGCGGCGCGCATCCTGCGGGATTTGTACGCCCCCGCGGGCGTTCTCATCAACGGCGACATGCAGATTTTGCACTTTCATGGTCATACCGGGTTCTATCTCGAGCAGATTCCGGCAGACGGCAACGTCAATCTGCTGCGCGTGGCGCGGGAGGATCTGCTGTCTCCCATCCGCCGCAGCGTCGCCGCGGCCCTGGAACAGAAGCAGCCGGTGCGCCAAACCGGGATCAAGGTGCGTCATGAAGGCCAGGCCCGCGATATCGATCTAAGCGTGATTCCACTCTCCGATCATGAGCGTTCCGCGCTGGTGCTGTTCGAGGAAAAATCGCCGGCGGCCTCCACCCCCGTTTCGCGCGACCGGAGCATGGAACCCTCGGCAGCAGAGATGGAGCTTGGGTATGCGCAGCGCGACCTGGCGCAAACCAAGGATTACCTGCGCAAGGTTATCGAGCAGCACGACGCGGTCACCGAGGAACTGCGTTCCGCCAATGAAGAAGCACGGTCCAGTAACGAAGAGCTGCAATCGACCAACGAGGAACTCCGCACCGCCAAGGAACAGTTGCAGTCCACCAACGAAGAACTGATTACGGTGAACGACGAGCTGCAGCATCGCAACCGTGACCTTTCGCTCGCCAGCAACGATCTGCGCAATATCCTGAGCGCGTCTATGATTCCCGTCGTCATGGTCGGCATGGATCTGCGTCTGCGCCGCTCCACGCCGTCCGCTGAGCGGTTGTTGGGCCTGGTGGCGGCCGATATCGGACGGCTGATCACAGACATTCATCTCACCATTCGAATCCCCGATCTGGGCGAAATGTTGGCTCAGATGCTGCACACGCTGGCCGTCCAGCAGAAACGGGTGCAGGATCGGGAGGGCCGCTGGTTCGATCTTTTTATCCGGCCTTACCGCACGATGGACGAAAGGATCGATGGCGCGGTACTCACGTTTATCGACGTGGACGATGTGACGCGCGCGCTCAAGAACGCCGAGGAAGCGCGCCGCTTCGCCGATGGAATTACGGAAACGGTACAGCATCCGCTGCTGATTCTGGACGCGAGTCTCCGCGTGACGCGGGCCACGCAGGCGTTCTTTACAACTTTTGGCGTGCGCCCGGACGAGACGCTCGGCCATGATATCGACGAGTTGGGCAACGCGCAATGGAGCATGCCAGAACTACGCCGCCTGCTGCAACAGGCGGTGCTGCGCGATGTGCCCTTCCGCGATTTCGAAGTGACCCACGACTTTCCTCATATCGGGAGGAAAATCATGCGGCTGAACGCCCGGCGCATCCCCGCCGCGGATTCCAATTACATGGTCCTGCTCGCCATTGAAGATGTGACGGAACGGCAGGAATCGGCGCAGGTTCAATACCGGCGGCTGTTTGAATCGGCCAAAGACGGAATCATCGTTTTGAGCCTTCCGGAAGGCACGGTTCTAGATGTGAACCCCTATTTTCTTGAAATGTGCCGCTACCCGATCGGCGAATTGCGGAACAAGCCGTTCCGCGACATCGCGCCGTTCGTCGACGACGAGCGAATCCGGACCCTGGTGGAGCAGACCCGAAAGGAAGGCACATCGCACTTCGACTCGGTGCGCCTGCGGGGCAAAGACGGGCGGGAAGCGCTGGTCGAGATCGTCGCCAGTCGCTATCAGATCAAGGACCAGGGATTCGTCCAACTGAATGTGCGCGACGTGACCGATCGCCGGCACTCCGAAGACCGGCTTCGGCAGGCCAACATCGACTTGCAGCAATTCGCCTTCGCGGCATCGCACGATCTTCAGGAGCCGCTCCGGACGATCACCAACTACCTGGAATTGTTGAAACGCGAGTTTCATGATAATTTGAGCAAGGACGCGGAAACGTCCCTCGCCTTTATTTTTTCGGCAACCGACCGAATGCGGCAACTCGTGCTCGATTTGCTGGGATACTCGCACGTGGTCCGCGCCGATCTGCACATCACCCGGGTGAGTCCGGAGGCGGCCCTGTCGGTTGCCCTGATGAATCTTCAGATGGCGATTCAGGCGAGCGATGCAAGGATCACGTTCGATCATCTGCCGGTGGTGGAGATGGACGAGACGCAACTCGTGCAACTGCTGCAGAACCTGATCAGCAATTCCATCAAGTATCGCGGTCCGGAGCCGCCCCAGATCCACATTTCCGCGCGCGAAGCGGGACCGGATTGGGCGTTTTCCGTGCGGGACAACGGCATCGGCATCGACATGAAATATGCCGATCAGATCTTCGCGGTATTCAAGCGGCTGCACGGCGGCGCTTTGCCCGGGAGCGGGGTTGGCTTGGCGATTTGCAAGAAAATCCTGGAGCGGCGCGGCGGGCGCATCTGGGTGGAATCGGAATCGGGCCACGGTTCGACCTTCCACTTCACGATTCCAAAAATCGTTGAAACACCTCTTCGGGAGGGGTGATCTAAGTTACGCACATGCACCTTCTATTAGTGGAGGACAATCCCGCCGACGCGAACCTGCTCCAAAGGGCACTTGATGCCGGGAAGACTCCCGTCGACTTGGTGTGGCTGACGGACGGGGTCGAAGCGCTGGAGTATCTGTCCCAGAGTCCCCGCGTCTGCGATCTGCTCCTCCTCGATTTGAGTCTGCCGCGGCTTACGGGATTTGAGGTGCTGGAGCGACTGCGGGCGCGGGACGAATTCAAGACGCTGCCCATCCTGATTCTGTCGGGCTCGTGCGATCCCGCGGATGTGGAGCGATGCTATCGCGCTGGTGCGAATTCCTATATATGCAAGCCGGTGCACGTGAACGAGGTTTTTTCAATGGCAGAGACCATCGTGAATTACTGGTCCACCTGTGCTACCAGTGTCCGTCGAAAAACTCTTGAAACCAAAGGAAAAGCAGAGATTCCAAAACGACCCGGCGCGTGAACGGAGCATTTACTTAGAAGCGACCCGAAGCTCGCCAGTTCCGGAGAACTTCTTGCGCTGCGCGATCCAGTCCGGTCGCCGCCACTCCGGTCGCCTCGCCCGACCTGTTCGTCCGGAAGCCCTAGTCTCTCTGCTCGATGCTTTCGCTCACAGCCGGGCAATGGCGTCACGCCATAGCCGGCGCACAGGCCTGGCGCGTGGTTCCGGTGCCGAACCAAGGCCGGACCGTTGTTGCGAAGGGCAGAGGATCTGGTCGAGGCAGGCATCGTGAAGGCCGGGACGGCGAGGCCTCAAGCGGTCCTCTGACGACAATCGAGGTGCGTTCGATGCGTCGCGTACGGTCATCGACGGGCCCTTCGCCCATCCCTGCGGCTTGGTCGTCGGTTTCGCGGCGCTCGCGAGAGGATCATCGACGAATCCTGAGAAAAGGCTAAAGGTGCGTTCCTTGCGCCATGCTGCTCTCGCGCAAGGAGGCAGGTATCGGTTCCTCTCCATTAAGTCCGGCGGCGAAGTCAGCTCCGCTCGCGATATCCTCGCGACAGGATCTACCCGGCCCTTCACTTTATAGCCGGAATCGAACGGCGCTCATGCGTGATGGGTCACTTCCCATCGATTTCCTGAAGCCCTGAGGCGGAAGTTGAAATTCACAGGCTCGCCCTCACTTCTTTAGGCCGGTCTCCCATCGCGTGATCACAGTCAGAACAGGGGTGCTGAATTCCCGCTAACGGGCAGTACGAGAAAGCGCGGGCCGTTAGTCTTTGAACACGCGGGGCAGGCCCTTTGCGCTTCAGGTGCGTCCACCTCGCAGGTGCACAAGCTCCGGTCAGAACATCCTGTAATTTGTTGGCATTCGGTTCGTCCAGGTCCTGGTCGCGAGAGTGATCGTCATGGCGGCGGGCGAGATGCAGGGCGCCCTCGGCCAAATCCGTGACGGGAGTCCGGCGTACGGAAATGCCCGTTCAAGCGAAGTCGAACCTGCTGCCTTGCGAAGCAGTCCGCTGTGAACGAGGGGTGAGCAGGCCGCACAAAAACTGCTACTTCCACCAACCGGGAGCCGGCAGCCAGCCCCGGCTGAAGTAGTCGCTCAGGACGAACACGATCAAGATTGCCATCCACAAGAATCCGGCGCCGACGAAAAGCCTGGTGAGCGAACTGGATCGCCGTACGTTCATGAAGAACCACACGACCAGGCTGCCTTTAATCACGGCGATGGTCATGGCGGCGATGAAGTTGTACTCGCCAAGGTCTAGTTTCGAGACCGCGACGGTAGTGATGGTGAGCGCGATCAAGGCGGCGAAGACCGCGGCATAAACCCGGGTGGGAACGATCGGGTGGCTCATGCGGTGTGTCCTATCAAATAGAGCAGGGGAAACAGAAAGATCCAGACGACATCCACGAAGTGCCAATACAAACCGATCATTTCCACGGGCGTATACCAAGTCGCGCTAAATCGGTTGCGGGCGGCCATGACGATCAGAGTCGTAAGTAAGCCGACGCCCACAATCATATGCAGCGCGTGCATTCCCGTCATAGCGAAGTAAAGGAAGAAAAGAATCTGCGCGTGGTGAAAGTAACGCGAGTCGGCGTACCGAAACTCCGGCCCGGGTACGTGGTGATCTACCCACTTTTCGTGATACTCAACATATTTGATGCTCAGAAAGACGCAGCCCAGAACCAGCGTCAGGATCAGAAATAAGATCAGCGTCTTTTTCGATCCGAGCTGACCCGCGCGCACCGCAAGCGCCATGGTGAAGCTGCTGCAAATCAGGACAGCCGTATTGATTCCGCCCAGCGTAACGTTCATGAAATGGCTGGTGGACGCAAATGCATCCGGGTACATGTTGCGGTAGACGGTATAGCTGCCGAACATCCCCCCGAAGAACATAATTTCGGTGAGCAGGAATACCCACATGCCCAGGGTCGCGGATTCGAATTGTTGTTCCGCCGTGTCGAAATGATGGCGAACGCCGGCGGCGTGGACGAGTGGGCCGGCATCGGTCTCAGCCAAGGGGAGCCTCCTCCGCGTAGTTGTACGCTTCTTCCGTCACGACGGGTGGCGTATTGAAATTGAAGGTCGGCGGCGGCGTGGGCGATTGCTCCCACTCCAATCCTTTTGCTCCCCAGGGATTCTGCGGCGCCTTCGGTCCGTGTCTCCACGCCCAAAAAAGATAGATCATGGGAATCAGGTATCCGACACCGAGAATCGACGCACCCGCGCTGGACATGACATTGAGGACTTGAAACTCCGGGGCGTACGCGTGATAGCGTCGCGGCATTCCCAAATAGCCCAGAAGGAACTGCGGGAAGAACGTCAGGTTGAATCCCACGAATACCACCAACGCAGCAAACTTGGCCCAGCCCTCCGGATACATCCGCCCGCTGATCTTCGGAAACCAGAAGTGAATCCCGCCCAGGTACGCCATCACCATGCCACCCACCATCACGTAGTGAAAGTGCGCGATCACGAAGTAGGTGTCGGTGAGATGAACATCCAGCGCCATTGTGGCGAGCACAAGTCCCGTCAATCCTCCGATGGTGAACAGTCCGATGAACCCAAACGCGTACAGCATGGGAGTTTCAAAGCTAATGGAGCCGCGATACATGGTAGCGGTCCAGTTGAACACCTTGATCGCGGAGGGGACCGCCACCAGGAAGCTCAATAGGGAAAAGACCGTACTGGCGTACATGGATTGTCCGGCAACGAATAAATGATGTCCCCACACCAGAAATCCGATCACCGCGATCGCCACGCTGGAAAACGCCACAAAATTGTAGCCGAAGATTGCCTTGCGGGAGAAGCACGGAATCAGCTCGCTGATTACGCCCATACCCGGCAGGATCATGATGTACACGGCGGGGTGTGAGTAGAACCAGAACAGATGCTGGAACAGAATCGGATCGCCGCCGAGCGCCGGATCGAAGATGCCCGCACGCAGCACACGCTCTAACGCCAGCAAAACCAGGGTGATGGCGATCACGGGGGTCCCCAACACTTGAATGATGCTGGTGGCGTAGTGCGACCACACGAATAACGGCAACCTTCCCCACGTCATTCCTGGCGCGCGCATTTTGTGAATCGTGATGATGAAGTTGAGGCCCGTGAGGATGGAAGAGAAGCCGGCGACAAATACTCCCATCGCTGTCAAAATCACGTGCGTGTTCGAATACGTCGTGCTGAAGGGAGCATAAAAGGTCCAGCCGGTGTCCACGCCGCCTTCAAAGGCCGCGGTGATAGTAAACAGTCCCCCGGTGACGTAGATGTACCAGCTCAACAGGTTGATTCGCGGAAACGCCAGGTCTCTGGCGCCGATCATGATCGGGATCAGGAAATTCCCCAACACCGCCGGAATCGAAGGCACCAGGAAAAAGAACACCATGATGATCCCGTGCATGGTGAACAATTTGTTGTAGGTATCCGCTTCGAACAGGCCGCCCGGAGTGACCAAGTTCAACCGCATTCCCACCGCGAACGCACCGCCGATCAGGAAGAAGGCCGTGATGGAAAAAAGGTATAAGAGTGCAATCCGTTTATGGTCCGTGGTGAACAGCCACGATTTCCAACCATAATCCACGTTGAGATAATTGGCGCGTTCTTCGATACTCCGCGGTTCGAACGTGGTGGTCATTTGGTGCTTCCTTTCGTGGCCGATTTGCCGGACACTGCTTTGCCGGACACCGCTTTGCCGACGGCTCCGGTCGAGGCCGGATTCGACAGGCTCTTGATGTAGACGATCAATTGAAGCAATCCTTCTTCGCCGATCTGGCCCTGGAAGACCGGCATGATGTCCCGTTTGTATCCCGCGACCACCTTCTCGTTCGGGTTGAGGATCGATTCGCGCACGTAAGCCTCGTCCGCGATGACGGTGCGCCCGTCATCAAGAGCCACTGCGTGTCCGAACACGTTCCGCAATGAAGGACAGCGGCCCTTCTGATCCAACACGTGACAGGTCACGCAGCCGTATTGCTGGAAGAGCTTCTCGCCTTGTTCCTGCATGGAACCGCCGGACGCGCCGCCGGAGAGCCATGCTTCGTACGCTACCGGGTCCAGCACCGTGACCCATCCGCCCATCGTGGCATGCCCCGTCCCGCAATATTCGGCGCAAAAGATGTGGTAACGGCCGGGAGTGGTGGCCTGGAACCAGAGAGTCTCGTATTGTCCAGGCACGACGTCGTGCTTGATGCGAAAGGCGGGGACATAGAAACTGTGGATGACATCCTCGCTTGCCAACGTGAGTTTCACAGGGCGGCCGGTCGGAACGTGCAACTCATTAATCTCACGCTGCCCGCCCGGATATTGCACTTTCCACATCCACTGCTTGCCGGTGACGTAGAGGTCCAGCGTGTTCTCCGGGGGCACGTAATTCTTGTAGTAGAGCTTGGTGCCCCAAGCGAAAAACACCAGCATGATGGCGAACGGGATCACGCTCCAGGCGATCTCCAACACCAGCGAACCATGAATCGCCTTCGGCCGTTCGTTGCCGCTCCTGCGACGGTACCGAATCGCGAACAGGAACACGCACGAGAAAATGAGTATGGTCATGATCACGCTGACCGTGATCACAAAGCTATACAAGGCGTCGACCTCTCCGGCCGTCGTGGACGCGTTTGGTGGAAACAAAGAGAGCCCGCTCATCCGCTAGATCTCCAGCCGTGTGCTCCGCGCATCGCGGCGAAGCATGAGGAGGATAAATAGCGCTAACGCGCCCGCCGTCGCCAAACCAGCCAGCCGGAGCACCCTGACGATCAGAAGTCCATACTTGCCATTCGCCGGATCGTAGTGGAAGCAGAACAGCTGCACGGCGTCGATCGGCGACCCGATCTTACCGCCCGAGGCGTCGATCAATCCCAGCTTCACATCACGCACGGGATAATCGATGCCGTAGAAATACCGCGCTACCTTACCTTCCGGCGTCAGGATCATGATGGCGCTCGGGTGCGCGAACTGATTGCTTACCGGATCGTAGGTAAAGTGAAATCCTACGGTGTCCGCAAGGAGCCGGCTGGAACCATCGGCTCCGGTGAGAAAATGCCACCCCTGTTGCGCGCCGGCGCGGCCGTAGTCTCGCACATAGGTCTGTTTCTTGTCGCGAGCCAGCGGGTAATTCTCGCGAGCGTCAAAGCTGACCGCGACGACTTGGTATTCGTCACCGGCCGTGAACTTGAGTTCGCGCGTGGCGCGGACGATTCCGTTTAAGACCAGATCGCACAGGCCGGGGCACTGGTAGTAGACGAGGGCCAGAACTATGGGCTTGCCTGTGAATTGCCGCAGAGTTACGGCCCCACCCTGCTCATCGGCGAACGGCACATCGAGAGGCACCTGCGCGCCCATGTGCTGTTCGATCCCGACGTCTTTCAGAATGGCCGGCCGTCCGTACACTTGAGCGCGCAGGGAGATCGTGAAACACAGGAGCATCAGGCACACCTGGATCATTTCTTGCCCTCCTGATTCCGCACGGGAAATCCGCGCTGAAGTTGCAATTCAACGGCCCGATCGATTGGGATTCGCACTCTTCCCGCTTTCTTGTCGACCCAGCCGTACGTCGTTAACGTGCGATCCTCATCCACCCGAAGCTGTTGTAATTCGTTCGCGGGGTGTTCTTCGATGTGCGGCAATGGTGGCAGGGCCTCGCTGGCCGCCGCCATTGGGTTCGGAACGGAGGCCGCTGGCCGCGCAACGAAAACGTGGAATAAACCGATGCTGATGACGAGCACGATTGCCGCGATGATGGCGAGCCCGGCAGCGGTCAACACAATCGGCCGAATGTCGACGTCAGTGGTCTCGTGCCCAGTTCGGCTTCCCACGGTTCTCCTTTTTAGAAAGCGACCGTCTCTCGCGGCGTACCCTCCAGCCGCGGATCTTTGATCGGTACCAACTCCGTTCGATTCAATTGCCAGAAGAATAACGCCAGCCACAATCCCCCGACCGACAACGGTGTTACGAAGTCCGTCCATTGCACGTGGATCCGGTTTTCGAAGGATGGCTTCACGACCCAATAAACATCGATCAACCGGACGACGATCAGGAGCATGCAGACCCGGAACAAACGCCTCGCGTGCCTCTTGATGTCGCGCTGAAGCAGCAACAAAAACGGTACGCAGAAGTGGAAAAGCACGATGATGACGGCGACGGCGCCCCAGCCTTGCCCCAAGCGGCGCACATACCAGGGGATTTCCTCCGGCAGATTTCCCGCCCAGATGATCAGGTATTGAGAGAATGCCAAATACGCCCATAACACCGTGAAGGCGAACATCATGTTGCCCAGATCATGAAGGTGTTGCGGAGTCACGTGATGGCGCAAGGGTTCCATCTGGGACAACACGATCACCAGCGCAATCACCAAGGCGAACGCCTCCAGGACTTCGCCCATCAGGAACATCGCACCGTAAACGGTCGAGAACCAGTGCGGCTCCAGGGACATGACCCAGTCAACGAAAGCGAACGTCGCGGTCACAGTGAACACCACCAGACCCGGCGCACTTGCCGCTCGCATGCGTCCCATCAGTCGCGGATCTCCGGTCCGGTCCTGTTCCGCGGACCAACGGCTTAACAGCGACGCGTATAACGTCCAGATGGCAAAGTATGCTGCGGCCCGAACTAGAAAGAAAGGAACGTTAAGATAGGCGGCTTTCTTTGCAAGCAGGGCATCCGCGGCGGCCTCCGGCCTGGCCCAGACGTAGAGTACAGGGATCGCGGCGGCAATCGGCAGAAAGAGAATCGCCATGTATGGCAGCGTTCGAGCACCCGCTTCGCACAACCGCCGAATCACCATGCCCCACTTGCCGCCCACTGTATGGTGCAGAAGCAGGATTCCCAGGCATCCCATGGCCATCCCGGTCCAGAACATATACGCGAACAGATACGAGCGCAGGAATTGCGTACGATCGAGCAGAAATGCCGTCACGCACAACAATACTCCGGAGAGGCCGGCCAGTAAGGAGCGGCTCTGCCATCCGGCGATTCGTGTCCGGACCCCTTCCCTCATTTGGCAGCCTCCAGGGTCGCGCGCTCCGCAGCGGGAACATCGTCGAGCGTGGCGTTCTCGCTGAGCTGAAGAACCCGAATGTAAGCAGTAATTCGCCAGCGATCGTCCGGCTCTACGCGCGACGCGTAGCTTGGCATGGCTCCAAACCCGTTCGTCATCACGTCGAAGAAGTGCCCCACCGGCGCCTTGAGCAGCTTCTCGCTGTGATAGTTCGCTGCCTGTCGATATCCGCGACGGACCACCATGCCGTTGCCGTCACCCACACGGCTGTGGCAGGGCGAACAATAGATGTTGAATCGCTGCTGCCCGCGCGACACGTCCGCCCGCGTGATAGGAAATGGAAATACGTCCACGTACGTTTCGCCGCTCTTGCCGGTGTAGCGAGCCTCGTCAATGCGCAAATATCCTCGCGGAACTGTCCCTTCCACTTCAGGCCGCGCGGAGCGGCCGTCGCCGAAGAAATCCGTGGCGGCCAGCGGTTTGTAACGCGGCTGATCATGCATATCCTGCCGGCACCCGCTGAGCGAGAGGATGGTGAAAAGGACGGCCCTATGGAGCCACATCCGAGACCTCCTCCGGTTGGAGCGATTCCAGAAATTCGCGCGTCGAAGCGGCATCGAACAGCGAATCCGTTGCCTCAATGCACAAGAAGAACTTGTCACGCGAGGCGCGCTCAAATTCATCTACGTTGAACACGGGATGATATGGCTGCGGCAGCCCGTTCATGATCAGCATGGAAATCACCGCCGTGAAGCAAGCGACCAGCACCATGCACTCGAATGTGATCGGAATGTAGGCGATCCAGCTATTGAGCGGACGCCCCGCGACGTTGTGCGGAAACGCGACCACGGTGATCCACCACATCAACCCAAAGCCTCCGCAGGCTCCGGTCAATCCACCTGCGAAGACCCATCGTGAGACAGCGTTGCTCTGGAATCCGATCGCATCGGCCAAACCCTCTATCGGCATGGGCGTGTACGCGTCCATGTGTCGATACCCCGCGGCGTAAGCACCCCTGGCTGCTTGGAGCAAAGCTTCGGGCTGCCGAAATCCAGCCATCAGGCCGTGCAGTTTCACGTGACCAGCGGTTCTAGTCTCCGTGAGCATGACTCGGCTCCTCGTGATGTACCACTTCTCGCATTTCAAACATGGAAATGGCGGGCAACCCGCGAATGAACAGGAACATCAGGCACAGGAAAACGCCGATGGTTCCCGCGTACGTCGCGATGTCCCAAAAAGTGGGGTAGTAGCGGCCCCAGGCCGAGGGCATGAAGTCGCGCTCCAAACTGGTCACGACAATAACGAACCGCTCCAGCCACATGCCGACGTTGACCACCAGCGCAATCGCAAATACCGCCGGTACACTCATGCGCACGCGGCGCGACCAGAGCGCCTGCGGGATCAGAATATTGCAGAAGATAAGCAGCACGTACGTCCACCAGTAGTGGCCGCCCCATGCACGATTCCAATACATAAACCGCTCGAATTGATTCCCGCTGTACCACGCCATGAACGCTTCCATGCCGTATCCGTAAGCGACAATGAGCCCCGTGCCCAGCATCACCTTCGACATGCACTCGATGTGGCGCATCGTGATCATATCCTCCAGGTGGTACCACCGGCGCACCGGAATCGCTAAAGTCAGCACCATCGCAAAGCCGGAATAAATCGCGCCCGCGACAAAGTACGGAGGAAAGATGGTCGTATGCCAACCTGGCAAAATGCTGACGGAAAAGTCGAAGCTGACGACAGAGTGTACGGAAACGACCAGCGGCGTCGAGAGCCCTGCGAGTAGCAAGTATGCCTTCTGGTAGCGCGCCCAGTGCTTGGCCGAACTGCGCCAACCCATCGCCAGTACCCCGAATATCTTTCGTGCCCAACTCTGGCGCGCGCTATCGCGCATGGTGGCGAAATCGGGAATCAAACCGGTGAACCAGAAGAGGAACGATACGGATGCGTATGTCGATACCGCGAACACATCCCAGATCAGCGGACTGCGCGGCTGCGGCCACAACCACATCGTGTTCGGATACGGCAGCAGCCAGTACGCCAGCCATGGCCGCCCCAAGTGAAGGATGGGAAACATACCCGCGCACGCCACTGCGAACAGCGTCATGGCTTCCGAGAAACGATTGATGGACGTGCGCCAATCCTGCTTCAGTAACAGCAGAATCGCAGAGATGAGCGTGCCGGCGTGACCGATTCCGATCCACCACACGAAGTTCACGATCGCGAATCCCCACGCCACCGGAATCACGATGCCCCAGACGCCCACGCCACGCGCGAACAGCCAGGTCACGGCCACGAGAAAGAGATTCACCAGGACGAATGCTACTGCGAATCCGATGAACAGCTGACGCGGCGTCCGGACGAACGGCATGAACACAACGCCGCCGATTTTTTCGGTGACGCTCTTGAAGTCGTGACCCGGACCGATGACCTTATCCGGGCCTGGATCCAGGGTCGCTACCCGTTCTTCTTCCACCGCTACCCTTTCTCTAAATCCGGATTTGGATGCCTCAGCCGCGCCAGATACGTTGTGCGCGGGTGCGTGTTGAGCTCTTCCAGCAGGCTATAGTCGCGCTGCTGCCGTTTGCGGCGGGACACTTCACTCTCCGGATCATTGAGATTTCCGAAGACGATCGCGTTCGCGGGGCAGGCCTGCTGGCAGGCCGTGATGATTTCTCCGTCGCGCACGGGACGATCCTCCTTTTCGGCCCCGATCTTAGCCTCATTAATGCGCTGTACACAGTAGCTGCACTTTTCCATCACCCCACGGCTGCGCACACTCACGTCTGGATTACGTCCACCGTAAAGAGAACGCGTGTACCAATCCGAATACAAGTAGAAGTTGAATCGCCTTACCTTGTAGGGGCAATTATTGGAACAGTACCGCGTGCCGACACAACGGTTGTAAACCATCTCGTTCAGGCCTTCGCCGCTATGGACCGTCGCCGCCACCGGGCACACCAATTCACACAGCGCGTCCTCACAGTGCATGCACGGTACCGGCTGAAAGTACATCTGCGGGTCATCCACGGGGCCGGAAAAATACCGGTCCAGGCGAATCCAGTTCATATGCCGGCCCTTGGCGACTTCCTCTTTGCCCACCACCGCGATATTGTTTTCCGCCTGGCACGCCACCATACACGCGTTGCAGCCGGTGCAGGCTGTAAGGTCGATGGATAGACCCCACTTGTACTTCGGGTAGTTCCACATGGGAAACAGGGTCAGATCCTTAGTGACTCGCTGCCCCTCGGGACGGGCGAAGTCCGGATGAGAGCGATATTCATCTACGGTCGCGAGGCGGAATGGATCGCGTTCCTCCATCGTCTGCGTGTGTTGGGTAGTGGCGAACGAATAGCCGTGGGAGATCCGCTTCATTTGCGCGCCGGCTCCATGCCACAAGGCGCCAGAGGCGCGCAGCGCATAAGCATTGAATCCGACGCCGTCCGCCACTCGGCCCGCGCGTGTGCGTCCATAACCGAAGTGGATGGTAAGAGATTCGTCCGCGTGTCCGGGTTGGATCCATACCGGACCCCTCAGTTTGCGGCCGGCCTGTGAGAGTTCAACGATGTCGCCCGTGCCGAGGTTAAATCGCTCCGCTGTCTTCGCCGAAATCCATAATGCGTTATCCCACGTCATCTTGTTGCAGGGTTTCGGCAGTTCCTGCAGCCACGCATTGTTCGAAGATGTTCCATCTCCCACACAGGGATCGGGGCGGAAGCTAATCTCCACACCGGATGAAGCGGCCGTCGCCTCGGGAATCCGAGCCGCAGGAGGAGCTTGTTCCGGGAACGCAGTCCCCGCGATCAACCCGTCGTGCAGTGCGATTTGCCAGAAGTCCGAAAAGTCCGTGCCCTTGTGCTGCGCCCGCCAGAAGTCCTGGACGGTGTCATGCGCGCTACGGTCCGCCTGGTTAAGCAGGACTCCCAACACTTCGTGCGGTGTCTTGCCGTTGTAGATCGGCGCAATCAGAGGTTGGACAATAGAGGCGGTTCCATCCCAGGCGCGCGCGTCGCTCCAGGATTCGAACGTGTGTGCCTCAGGCACATGCCAGTGGCACCATTCGGCCGTCTCGTTGTAATACAAACCTAATTGCGCGCGAAGCTTCACATGCTGTAAGGCTTCGAGAAAGTTCAGGTCCGCCGGTGCATCGTAGACCGGATTCCCTCCCAGAATCAGCAGCGCCTCCACGGCGCCGCTCCGCATCTCCGCGACCAGTTCCCGCAAGGACGCCACCTGGTCCGTGGGATTCGCCTCGACGGGATCGGTATAGATCACGGTCGACCCGATGTTTCCGAATCGCTCATTGAGGAGGTGCGCGATCGCATGCACGCGCGGCTGTTGATAGCGCCCGGCGATCACCACGCTGGAGCCCCGATGGTCTTCCAAATCCTTTAGCAAGGCATGCTGCCGGGGATCGGACGCTCCTTCGACCAGCCCCTCGGCGAAGGATTCGATGTCGGCGGCGCGCATCCGAAAACGATGCTCCGCCATGCCGCCGGTAATCGACGGAGCGCTTTCCGCCACGTACAACCTCGGCGCTTCGGTCGAATTCTGCGCGGCGTCCCGCCTTTTGGCGGTATAGTCGCGCGTGTATCGCAAACTGCCGGGGAACCAGGGATCGAGAAAATCTGCATCCAGAGAAACGATGCGCGCCGCCCGGTTCAAGCGGTAGACCGCATTCCACGCCTTGCCAAATGCCGCCACGCTTCCGGCATACTCCGTATGGCTCCCGCAAGGTTCCCATTGATGCCAGCGAGCCTGGGGAAAGGCCGCGAGAATCTCGCCGATCTGCGCGGCTAGCGTGGGCGATGTAATGGTTCCGGTGAGCAGACGCAGACCCGCGCCTTTCTTCAGGTCTGCGACGTCCCTTACTGCTGCCAGAGCAGTAACAAAGTTTCCCCAGGTGTCGATATTGCCGTTGTGGGTTACGGTCTGCGCGCGATCCGGATCATACAGTGTCAGCACAGTGGCCTGCATCTGCGGGGTGGTGGCACCCAGACTCGCGGGATGATCGGGATTACCCTCTACTTTAGTGGGCCGGCCCAGATGGCTCTCCACCAGCGCGCCCGTGGCAAGACCGGCGGACATAATAGACGTTGCGTAGAAGAGCGGTTTGCCGGGAACGAACTCCTCGGGCTGCCGGACGTAGGGAACAATCGTTTCCTTCGGCTGCTTTGTGCAAGCCGCGGCACCCCCAAGGGCAAGTGAGGCGCCCATCACGCGGAGAAAACGCCGCCGTGATGCCGGATCGTTCCAATCCGGTGTGCGGTCCGCGAACTCATCCTCGGCGAAGCGACGGAAACTCTCGGATTGTTGCAACTCCTCCAGACTTCGCCAATACTTCGGTTCCTTCATCGGTGGCACGTTACGCAGTCCGTCAGACTTTGGATCTTGTATTGGGTGACCAGCCTTCGTCCCTGTTCGAGCTGGTCGGCAGGAGCCTCGTACGCCATGTTGAACACTTGTTCGCGCGGTCGAACGTATTTTTCCGGGTTACGGTGGCACTCCACGCACCACTGCATGTATAGCGTGTTCACGGCGTAGGTCAGCGGCATTTGATCCACGCGGCCGTGGCAGGTCGCGCAGCCAATTCCCTTGTTCACGTGAATGCTGTGATTGAAATACACATAGTCAGGCAGGTCGTGAACCCGAGTCCACGCGATCGATTGTCCCGTGCGAAAGCTCGCTCGCACAGGTTCCAGCATCGCCGCATTGGTCCAAATCTGGGAATGGCAACTCATGCAGGTCTCGGTGGGCGGCAATCCGGCGAACGGCGAGGTCTCGACCGAGGTGTGGCAATAGCGGCAGTCGATCCCGTCATCCGTGACGTGGTGCTTATGCGAAAACGGAACCGGCTGTTCGCGGGCAACAGCGACGTTCGTGATGAAAGCGCCTGCGTTAATTTCGTACGCCGCCCATACCAACCCGCTCAGGCCCAGCAGGGTTCCCGCGATACTCACCTTCGCCAGACTGTTCGAACTACGGTGAAAGATTTGCGCCATCGGCACATACCGTCACTGAAGATGGGAGCCTACTAAGCCCCCAAATGTTTCCTGGAATTTACGTCGTTCTCTTACAAACTGGCCCGATTATGCACCCTGTCCCGGCGGTCAAGGAATCCCGCCTGAAGGGTACTTTCCGATCGCAGCAGAAGAAGGCTACGGCTGTGTGTTTTAGTGTGCACCTCCACCGGATTGGTGGTAATGGCCGTCAATTAGGGAAAGATGCCTGCTTTTCTGATTGTGGCGATTTTTGCCGAGGCACAGCCCCTGCGCCGCCTGCTCAAGTAAGTCGGCACGGACGTTCCTAGCGTCGACCACCACGTGTATGTTTTGCCGGATGCGGGCGATGCCTGACGAAGCCGTCACCGTCCGGGCCAAATGGCAGGAAATGGCAGGGCTTTCAATCAGTGGAAGGAATCATGGTTATTGGTGACGGCCCAATGTCCGTTCGGAGATCCAGTGCCATCGAACGAGCAGGCCTGACTGTCCTCTCGCCGCTAAATGATTGTAGATTCATTGGTTATGGATCTCAGCCTCGAACAGCAAGAGCTCTTTTTGAGCAAAGCAAACCTGCAGGAGTCGAAAAAATAGCCGGAAGATGGCCGGCCCCTGTTGCAGGAATGCGTTTGGCGAAGGAACGGCAATGAAAACAGGTGTGTCCCTCCACCTGTCCCAGCGCAGCCGACAAACACGCCAAAATGGTGCCTTGCACTTTGAGAAGTGCGCTCGACGCTGCCGCCGGCCGGTTGGGTCCTTATTGGAGGTCCGGTACCGAATAGAGATTCTGACCGTCCTTGATTGTTTCATCCAGTCACAACTGAGGATTCCAAGACCGCCGCGAACTCATTGGGCGTGCGGTAACCCAGACTGCTGTGGGGCCGTTCGCCATTGTACTCGCCTCCCCAGGCCGAGATCTTGGCCTGAGCATCGATCAGATTGCGAAACGAGTTTGCGTTTAAGCACTCGTCTCGCAGCCGGCCGTTGAGACTCTCCACGTGGCTGTTCTGCATCGGCCGTCCGGGCTGAATGTGGATCAACTGGATCTTCCGCTCTTGGCACCAGCCCAGGAAATGGCGGCTGGTCAGTTCCGGACCGTTATCGCAGCGAATGGTCTCCCCGGCGTTCGATCACGGCTTCGAGCGACCCGGTTACCCGACGGCTCGACAAGCTCGTGTCGACTTCTAAGGAAAGGTTTTCTCTTGTGAAGGCATCCACCACCGTTAAAACACGAATGCCTCGACCGGTCGCCAGGGTGTCGGACACAAAATCCAAGGCCCATTCCTGATTGCGCCGCGCGATCGTGGAACTCACGGTCACGCGCGAAAGCCGCTTGCGCTTCAGCCGCCGCACTGCCAGTCCTTCCGCCTGATACAGCCGGTAAATCCGCATCACGCTGGCCGGATGATCGCGCCGTTCCAGCAATGCATGGAGACGCCGATATCCGTACCGCGGCTTCTGCCGTGCGAGTGTGACCAAAGCTTCGCGCAGTTTCGCATTCCGGTCCGGCCTCGGCTCGTAACGATAGCTGCCGCGATCCACCTCCAGCAGCTTGCAGGCCCGGCGCTCGCTCACCCGATGCTGCTCGCAGGCGAACGCCACGTCTTTCCTCATGCCGGCAAGCTCCAGCCGTTTTTTTGACTCACCGATTTCAGCACGTCTTTGTCGAGGCTGAGATCCGCCACCAGGTGCTTCAGCCGCCGGTTTTCATCTTCCAGTCCTCTCAGCTTCTGCGCGTCGCTGACCTCCATCCCGCCGTACTTTCACTTCCACGTGTAAATCGTCGCGGCGCTGATGCCGTTCTCCCGAGCCAGTTCCGACACCTTCCGCCCCGCTTCCGAGAATCCTCAAGTCTATTTGGTCTAATTTATCGAAGGCAGGTCAATACAGCTCGCGCGTCCGGGTGCATATGTTGTCCTGTTTCATGCATTCGGCTCCGCCTTTTGGGCTGGGCGGCCCGAATTGGAGCAGAGCATGACGATCGCCACGTTGAGTCCGGCCTCTACACACGCGGAGGAAGCTCGCGAGGCTCGAATCCTAATCGCGATCGTGTCGAAGGCAACTTAACGATCAGAAGAGAAACTGGTTCCGAGCGGGTGATATCGCGCCGTCGAGTTGCATCACCGGTCGCACCGTTTGGAAGGCCGTCGGCCAAATGAGGACTGCTGGTTCCCCATCGAGATCCCGGAGTTGATTTGGAGGCCGTTTAAAAAGGGACGACAGCACCAGGGCCGAGCGACGTCCCCAATCGTCGCTAAGGCCCCCTTTTTCACCGACGCGTGGAGACGGCCCGACTGGTCCAACATTGGACGACCGGTGGTGTGTCGAAATGGTAGTCAAACCTTGACGCGGAAGCCATATCGACCCGATAACTTCCGAGTAACGGAAGCTCAAAATGGACCAGAATTCGAATTGGAACTTCTCCTGCTGAACTAGGAGGGGAGTTAGAGAGAACGATGAGAGGGATCAATGAATTGGCCCCGTCGAGAGGGATCCGGTGGAACATTGCATGATGAACATCGACTTATGAACATCGGTAGAAGACGCTGGGCAATCGCGGAAGGTTACATTCCGCCTTATAGCCACGGCCCCGCGCCACAGATGACCAGCCACGAAGCAGTCTGCATTCTCAATGCGGGAGACGATCCTGCGCATATCGAAATCACCCTCTACTATGAATCGAGAGAGCCCGCAGGGCCTTACAAGTTCGACATCGCGCCGCGACGGAGCCGTCACCTGCGTTTCAACAATTTCAAGGATCCCGAGCCCATCGCGCCCGACACACCGTTCTCCAGCGTGATCACAAGCGACGTACCCATCGTGGTCCAGCACACACGTCTCGATTCCCGTCAGGCGGAAAATGCATTGTTGAGCACGATCGCGTTCGCCGGCGATCAGTAGGGTCGAAACAACTTTCGGAATTCATCATCTATTTAGTGGTGGTACCCGCCTCTACTCCGAAAGTGGAGCGCCTGGAGGTGTCAGCCTATACAGTTCCGACTGAAACGCCGGAAGCAGACGGCACCCTGGCTTGGAACGAAACGACTCTTGTGCTCGTTCGTACTTCCGCTTGCGGAGAGAGCGGCTTTGGATATTCCTTCGCGGATGTTGCCACGGCCCAGGTCATTGATGCCCATCTCCAGCGTGCTGTTCTGGGCGGCGACTGCCTGAATATTTCGCAGCTTTGGATGGCTATGGTCCGCGCCATTCGCAATCTTGGACGGCCGGGCGTCTGCTCGATGGCAATTTCTGCCGTTGACAACGCCCTGTGGGATCTCAAAGCACGGTTGCTCCGTCTTAGCGTCGCTGATCTCCTTGGCCGCGCGCGTCAGTCCATCGCTGCTTATGGGAGCGGCGGCTTTACGTCCTATTCCGATACCGAGCTCAAGCGACAGCTGGGCGGCTGGGTCGAAGCGGGACTGAGCGAAGTAAAGATGAAAGTCGGAACGGACCCCGCGGCCGATGTGGCGCGCGTTCGCTCGGCGCGCGATGCCATCGGTCCTCACGCCGGCCTGTTTGTGGACGCAAACGGCGCCTATGATCGAAAGCAAGCGCTCGCCAAGGCTGCGATCTTCGCCGATCTCGGCGTGAGCTGGTTCGAGGAGCCGGTTTCGTCCGATGACCTCGAAGGATTGAAGCTCATCCGCGAAAATGCCCCGGCCGGGATGCGCATTGCGGCCGGCGAGTACGGTTATGATTCCTTCTACTTCCGGACGATGCTTGAGGCCGGTGCGGTGGATGTGCTTCAAGCCGATGCGACCCGATGCGCGGGCATCACGGGATTCCTTGCCGCCGGCAATTTATGCACGGCCTTCGCGACACCCTTTTCTGCGCACACCGCGCCAACGCTGCACGCGCATGCCGCCTGCTCCCTCCTGCCGGCGATCAATGTTGAATATTTTTTCGATCACTACCGGATAGAGCAGATGTTCTTTGACGGCGCGTTGAAACCCTCCGGCGGACTACTCCGCCCCGACTCATCACGTCCTGGTTTCGGATTGGAATGCAAATTGCCGGATATGGAGAAGTACAAGGTTTATGGCAACGTTACTACATGAGTCGCAAATCGTATGGGCGCGGCCGCGGGTAGCGGAGTATCCCTCAGCGGAGGCGAAGGCCCTGGAAGGCGAACTGAAGGCTCGAATCGCCGGAGAGGTTCGATTCGATGACGGCAGCCGCGCCCTCTATGCCACGGACGCCTCCAATTACCGGCAGGTGCCGATCGGAGTCGTCGTACCCAAGACAGTCGAGGATGTGCTGCTCACCGTGGAACGGTGCCGGCGCTTCGGTGCGCCTCTGCTCGCACGCGGTGGCGGAACCAGCCTCGCAGGCCAGTGTTGCAACGTCGCGGTTGTTCTCGATTTCACGAAGTATCTGAACAAGCTCATTGAGCTGGACCCGAAAGCCAAGACGGCGCGGGTTCAACCCGGCATTGTCCTCGACTGGCTGCGCCAGGAAGCGGAACGGCACCAGTTGACGTTCGGGCCCGATCCGTCCACCCACAATCACAACACGCTCGGCGGAATGATCGGCAATAATTCCTGCGGGACGCATTCCGTCATGGCCGGGAAAACCGAAGAGAACGTCCTTGAACTGGACGTATTGACCTATGATGGGCTGCGCATGAGCGTCGGACCAAGCTCCGATGAGGAGTATCAGAGGATCGTACGCGATGGCGGCCGACGGGGCGAAATCTACACAGGGTTAAAGAAGCTGGCGGAACGCTATGGAGATGAAATTCGGCGCCGCTTTCCGAATATCCCTCGTCGTGTATCCGGTTACAACCTGCCGGACTTGCTCCCTGAAAACGGATTTAACGTCGCGCGCGCTCTTGTCGGCACCGAAAGCACCTGCGCCGTGACGCTCGAAGCCACGGTGAAACTGGTGTGGAGTCCTCCCGGCCGGTCGCTCGTGGTATTGGGTTATCCCGACATCTATCAGGCCGGTGACCATGTTCCCGAAATCCTTGAATTCAAGCCGATCGCTTGCGAGGCCATCGATATCCTGCTGGTCGAGAACATGAAGATCAAGGGTCTTCATCCGCGCGATCTTAAGCTTCTGCCGGACGGCCGCGGCTGGCTCCTGGTCGAGTTCGGCGGCGAGGATAGAAAGGATTCCGACGATCAGGCGCGCCGCTTGATGGACAGGCTCAAGAAGCACGGCAACGCGCCCGAAATGAAGCTCTACGATGACCCCGGCGAGGAACATCTTGTGTGGGAAATCCGCGAGTCGGGCCTGGGCGCGACGGCGTGGGTGCCCGGGGAGCCTGTGACGTGGGAAGGCTGGGAGGATTCCGCCGTTCCCCCTGACAAAGTGGGCCCCTACCTCCGCGAGCTCTGCGAGCTTTACGACAAGCACGGGTATGAGGGTGCGCTCTACGGGCACTTCGGCCAAGGTTGCATCCATACGCGCATTACTTTCGACCTGCTGACAGCCGAGGGAATCGCAAACTATCGTTCCTTCATGGAGGATGCCACCTCGCTTGTGGTCAAATATGGGGGCTCCCTTTCTGGGGAGCACGGCGACGGGCAGTCCAAGGCCGAGTTCCTGCCCAAGATGTTCGGTCCGGAGATCTGCGAAGCCTTCCGCGAATTCAAGACGATCTGGGACCCGCAAGGCAAGATGAATCCGGGCAAGATCGTCGATCCCTATCCGATCACGGAGAATCTCCGTCTGGGTACCAGCTTCGCGCCGAAAGAGCCCTCCACCCACTTCCATTTCATCAACGATCAGGGCAGTTTCACCCATGCAGCCATGCGATGCGTCGGCATCGGAGAATGCCGGCGGCAGGAAAAAGGCGCCATGTGCCCTAGCTACCGCGCCACGATGGAAGAAAAGCACTCGACGCGCGGGCGCGCCCGGCTTCTCTTCGAAATGATGCACGGCGATGTCATCCGCGACGGCTGGAAGAGCGAAGAGGTATTTGATGCTCTCGATCTGTGTCTTTCGTGCAAGGGTTGCAAAGGGGATTGTCCTGTCAATGTGGACATGGCCACATATAAGGCCGAATTTCTCTCCCACTATTACGAGAATCGGTTGCGGCCGCGCCATGCCTACGCCATGGGATGGATTCATCGCTGGGCGCGCCTTGCATCGCATGCGCCCCGCCTGGCGAATACGATCGCGCAGTTGCCGGGCGCCACGCGTCTCGCCGGAATTGCGCCGGAGCGCAAAGTGCCCCGGTTTGCATCCACGACCTTCAAGCAGTGGTTCCGAAGACGGGGGAGCCGCAACAAAGGAATGCCAGAGGTCATTCTCTGGGCCGACACTTTCAATAACTTCTTTCATCCGGAAGTCGCGGCCGCCGCGACGGCAACGCTGGAAGACGCTGGATTCCGTGTGATCGTGCCGAGAGATCCCCTCTGCTGCGGACGTCCGCTCTATGACTATGGATTTCTCGACAAAGCCAACGAACTTCTGGGCGATATTCTCAAGCACCTGAAGCCCTCCATCGAGGCCGGGACGCCCGTGGTGGGGCTGGAGCCCAGTTGCCTAGCCGTCTTCCGGGACGAAATGCTCGACCTGCGCCCGCATGACCAGGATGCCAAGCGCCTGCATGGCCAGGTCTTCACGCTCGCCGAATTCCTGACGCGGCAGGATTACCAGCCTCCGAGCCTGCCTCGAGAAATCGTGGTTCACGGGCACTGTCATCAGAAAGCCATTATCAGTCTGGATGCCGAAAAGAAGCTCTTCGAAGCGATGGGAGCGAAGGCTGAAATACTCGACGACGGCTGCTGCGGCATGGCCGGCAGTTTCGGCTTTGAGAAACAGAAGTACGGCCTTTCGATGCAAGTCTACGAGCATCGGCTCGGGCCTCATTTGCGCAGCTTGCCTGCGAAAAGGATTGTGTTGGCCGATGGCTTCAGTTGCAAGACCCAGATCGAGCAGGCGACAGGCCGCCGCCCGTTGCACCTCGCACAACTTCTCCAACTGGCAAAACATGGCGAGGGGGCTCTCGACCACGCCAACGACGCGGTCCAGGTCGATGGGCGGGACACGCCTGGCTTGGTTAGAACAGGCGCGATGATGCTAGGCGGCATCGCTCTGGGTCTGGGCGCCCTGTATATCGGGCGGAGGATCTTTCGATGAAGAGCAGGAAGTTAGGGAATGGAACCGTATTGATTTTCGATACCGGGGATGAAGTCGTCTCTACGCTGACGGCCTTCGCCAGGCAGAACCATATCGCCGCCGCTCACTTCACGGCGATTGGCGCCTTTAGCGACGCTGGGCTGGGATATTTTGACTTGCAGAAGAAGGACTATCTGAAGAACCAAGTCAACGAGCAGGTCGAGGTGGTTTCTCTTATTGGTGACATCGCGCTAGATAAAGGCGAACCCAAGGTCCACGCGCACGTCGTGGTCGGACGGAAGGATGGCTCCACGATGGGGGGACATCTTCTCGAAGCGCACGTACGGCCCACGCTGGAGCTCATTCTTCTAGACTCCGGGGAACAGTTGAAACGGAAATTCGATCCCGAGAGTGGGTTGGCCCTGATCGACTTGGGGCAGCAATGAAATCTCGATCGATGGAACGGTAATGGCACGTTTTCGAGGACAACAAAGCGCATTTGGCTCGCCCGGTTTTGAAGCTCGCTGGACGGATGCCGACAAAGATGGAATCGGCACGGCTTTCTCAAGCGGCAGCCAGGTCTGGTTCACGCTTCGCAGGGGCATTGTCACGGAAGTGTACTATCCGACCGTCGATCGACCACAGCTTCGCGACCTGGAATTCCTCTTCGCGGATGGAAACGGTTTCTTTCTCGAAGAGAAACGCGACCTTCAATACGCCGTTGAGCGCCTTTCGCCGGCTCAAGGATATTCCGTCAAGAGCCATGATAAAGACCGGCGGTTGTCGCTCACCAAGGAGATCATTACCGACCCCAACCGGCCCTGCGTCCTTCTCCATGCACAGCTCGACAGCTCGCTTAAAGAACTGAAGACTTACCTTCTATGCGCACCGCATCTCGAAGGGGCCGGCTCGGCGAACAACGCCTTTGTCATCGAAGTCTCGGGCCGCGAATTACTGGTGGCCGAGAAAAGGAACCGCTGGCTTGCGGTTGGCGCTTCCTGCGGCTTTACGCGTCTCTCCTGCGGCTACGTCGGAACCAGCGACGGCTACACGGATTTGAAGCAGCATCACAAGATGGCTTTCGAATTCGATGACGCCGGGAACGGAAACGTGGCCCTTACAGGCGAGTTGAATCTGTCCGGAACCCGCGAATTCAGCGTCGCACTTGCCTTTGGCGAAACGCTGCCGAACGCCGTCTCCACGCTGTTTCAGACCCTCGGCATTCCATACAAGGAGCACCGTCAAGTATTTATCCGCCAATGGCAGACGGCGGCAAACGGGAGAAAGCCTCTCGAAAGGGTCAGTCGCGACAAAGGCCGTCTTTTTGACGCCAGCTATAACCTGCTGCTCGCTCACGAGGACAAACTTTTCCGAGGCGCCTTTGTCGCCTCACTTTCGATTCCGTGGGGAGGAGCCCGGAACGATGAAAACGGCAAAGGCGGCTATCACTTGGTCTGGACACGCGATCTGGTCGAAAGCGCGATGGGACTGCTCGCGGCCGGGAATGCGGCGGCGCCGCTCCGTGCCCTCATCTACCTCGCCGCGCGGCAAGAAGAAGATGGCGGCTTTCCACAGAACTTCTGGGTTAATGGCGACGCCTTTCGAAACGGGATGCAGCTGGATGAAATAGCATTCCCCGTCCTCCTGGCGTGGCGCCTCCGCAAGCTACATCTGTTGGGAGAATTCAATCCCCTGGTGATGGTCAAGCGGGCCGCAGGCTTCCTGCTCCATCGAGGACCCGTCACGGGCGAGGAACGTTGGGAAGAGGCCAGCGGCTATTCGCCGTCTACACTGGCGGCCGTTATCTCGGCCTTGATCTGTGCCGCGGGTTTCCTCCGTGCCGAACAGGATGACCAGCCGGCATCCTTCCTTGAGAGCTATGCGGATTTCCTCCACTCTCACGTCGAAGAATGGACCGTGACAACAAAAGGATCCCTGGTTTCGGGCGTGTCCCGTCACTTTGTACGCTTGAACCCGGCCAGACCCGGCGAGGCCGTCGAACCCGGAAGCGTCAACGACGCCAAGCTTGCCCTGGTGAACCAGCCTCCGGGATCTGCATCTTCCTTTCCGGCACGCGATGTTGTCGACGGAGGCTTCCTCCAACTCGTGCGTTACGGAATTCTCGTGGCGAGCGATCCGCTGGTTGTCGATAGCGTCCGCGTTATCGACGAGATCCTCAAGGTGGACACGCCCAACGGCCCCTGCTGGCACCGTTACAACCATGATGGGTACGGACAACGGCCCGACGGCGGTCCGTTTGTCACGTGGGGCTGCGGCAGGGCTTGGCCGCTGCTCTCCGGCGAACGCGGCCACTACGAGCTCGCGGCTGGCCGGGGCGTCCAGCCGTTTCTCCGCGCGATGGAACAGTTTTCAAATGGGAACGGTTTGCTCCCCGAGCAGGTCTGGGATGAAAACGACCTGCCCCAGGCAAACATGAGACGCGGCGGGCCAACAGGCTCGGCAAACCCGCTTCTGTGGGCGCATTCGGAATACATTCGCTTGCTCCGTTCCGCGGATGATCGCAAGGTCTTCGATCTCATTCCTGAAGTTGCGGAACGCTATCGTGGGCAAGCACCGCGAACCAGGATCGAATTCTGGCAGCCAAATCATCCGATCAGCCAGGCTAGGAAGGGCCACACTCTACGTATTTGTGCGCAGCGCCCTTTCCGTTTGCATTGGTCCCACGCTAAGGATGCCGAATGGCGGGATGGGGACTCGCTGCCGACTGGTATCGGCGGCGAATACCTGGATATTCCGGCATTGAACTTCGAGCCCCGCATTGAATTCACGTTCTTCTGGAAAGACCGGAACTCTTGGGAAGGCCGCAATTATCAGGTGGAAGCTTATTAGGTGAACCATGCGAAAACCGAATTCTGGCAGAGTCGTTGTTGTTACCGGCGCTTCGGCGGGCGTGGGCCGCGCGACCGTTCGCGCTTTTGCGAGAGAAGGAGCGCGTATCGGCCTCATCGCACGCGATACCGAAGGTCTCCATGCCGCCGCCCGCGAAGTCGACCAGCTCGGCGGAAAAGGCTTGAGTGTACCTGCCGATGTCGCCGACGCCCATCAGGTCGAGGCCGCGGCGGCGCGGATCGAGAAAGAACTCGGACCCATTGAGGTCTGGGTGAACAACGCGATGACAACGATCTTCGGGCGAGTGACGGATGTGATGCCAGAGGAATATAAACGTGCGACCGAGGTCACCTACCTCGGCACGGTTTACGGCACCATGGCCGCTCTCCGGCGTATGCTTCCCCGCGATCGGGGGAGGATCATTCAGATCGGATCGGCGCTCGCCTATCGTTCCATCCCGTTGCAGGCGGCCTATTGCGGCGCCAAGCATGCCATCGCCGGCTTTACCGATTCGCTCCGCAGCGAATTGATTCACGACAACAAGAACATCCAGTTGACCATGGTCCAGCTCCCGGCGATGAATACGCCGCAGTTCACCTGGTGCCGCTCTAAAATGCCGCGCCATCCCCAGCCGGTTCCTCCGATCTTTCAGCCTGAGGTGGCCGCCGAACGAATTGTCTGGGCCTCGCATCACAACCGCAGGGAGGTCTTCGTGGGCCTGCCAACGGTCATTGCCATCGAGGCCAATAAGGTCGCGCCCGCGCTGGCGGATTATTATCTGGGCCGCACGGGCTTCGATTCTCAACAGACGGAAGAAGAGTTGTCGAAGAACCGGCCCGACAATCTGTTCGAAGCCGTCCCGGGCGACTTTGGCGCTCACGGCGTCTTTAGTCAGCAAGCCCACACGCAGGCCGCGACGACCTGGCTTGCCGGACACAAAGGCCTGACAGCCCTGGCAGGCGCAGCGGCTCTCGGCGCCCTCGCATTCGTTTTCAAGAAATAGAGGAAGGGACGGAAGCTAAATGGCCAAAACGACGGCGGATTTGTTGGTCGAGCGCCTCATGGAGTGGGGCGTGGACACGATTTTCGGCTTCCCCGGCGACGGGGTCAACGGGATCTTCGAAGCGCTGCGTACGAACCAGGAAAAGATCCGGTTCATTCAAGTACGCCACGAAGAAGCCGCCGCGTTCGCCGCCTGTGGCTACGCGAAATACACCGGGCGTCTTGGCGTGTGTCTCGCCACATCAGGGCCTGGCGGCATTCATCTGCTCAACGGTCTTTACGACGCCAAATGCGACGGGCAGCCCGTGCTCGCCATCACCGGCCACACGTTCCACGATTTGATCGGCACGCACTATCAACAGGATGTGGATCTCGACAAGTTATATATGGATGTCGCGGCTTACAATCAGCGCGTCACCGGACCCGATCATGTCGTCAACGTCCTGGACGAAGCGATCAAGACCGCGCTCAGCTATCGCACGGTCGCCCATCTCACGATCCCCAAAGATGTTCAGGAGTGGACTTCCGAAAGCAAACGCTCGGCAGCCAACGTTCCCTCGCACAGCGCCGATTTTTTCGCCGCATCCATGCCGGTTCCGTCCCAGGCCCTGCTCGCGCAGGCCGCCGCTGTCATCAATGAAGGAAAGAGGGTCGCGATTCTGGCCGGCAGAGGCTGTCTGAAAGCAAGCGCAGAGGTCTCACAATTGGCCCGGACCGTGGCCGGTCCGATTATTAAGCCGCTGCTCGGCAAGGCCGTGGTGCCCGATCGCGATCCCTACACAACCGGCGGCATCGGCCTTCTTGGCACGGCCCCCTCACAAGACGCGATGCAGGAATGCGACACGCTCATCATTGCCGGCACGAGTTTTCCTTATATTGATTTCTATCCGAAGCCTGGGAGAGCCAGAGCGGTGCAGATCGACGTTAGCCCAACGCGGATCGGCTTGCGGTATCCGGCCGAAGTGGGTCTCGTCGGAGATTGCGCCGCGGTCCTACGGGCGCTGTTGCCGCTCATTCATAAGAAGCGCGATCAAGGTTTCATCGAAACCTGCCAAAAGCGCATGAAGAGCTGGAACGAATTGCTCGCGGAGCGCGGGCGACGGACCGACCTGCCGATGAAGCCGCAGGCCGTCACCTATCACTTGAACCAACTCCTGGCGTCCGATGCAATCGTCTCGGCGGATAGCGGCACGATCGCCACCTGGGCCGCCCGGTACATCGAAATCCGCGACGGGATGCAGTTCTCCCTTTCCGGGTCATTGGCCACCATGGCAAATGGGCTGCCCTATAGCATTGGCGCCGCGGTAGCCTACCCCCATCGTCAGGTGGTCTGCATCGTCGGCGATGGCGGGTTAACGATGCTCATGGGCGAACTCGCCACACTGGTTAAGTACCGGCTAAACGTGAAGGTGATTGTGATCAAGAACAATACCCTTGGTCAGATCAAATGGGAGCAAATGGTCTTTGAGGGTAATCCGGAATACGGCGTTGATCTGCAACCTATAGATTTTGCGGGCGTCGCGATGAATTGCGGCGCTGCGGGTTTCACGATTGAACGGCCCGAGCAAGCTGAGGACATCCTGCGCCAGGCGTTGCGCCATGAAGGTCCGGCCGTGGTACAGGCCGTCGTGGATCCGAACGAGCCGCCCATGCCCGGCAATGTCAGCACCGACCAGTTTATAAAGTTCAGCGAAGCCTTGATCAAAGGCCAGAAAAACGGCTGGAAAATCCTCAAAACGGTCATGAAGGACAAGGTCCGGGAAGTGGTCTGACGGGTCGGCCGGGACCCTCAAAGCTGACAGGGGACAGCCTACGGGATCATCGGCGCAGCCGTCTGGTTCCAGGATGGCGTCAGCGTCATGACCGCCGTGCGGCATCCCGATGGCTCTCGGGGACGCTACCGCATTAACATGAATTCAAAGGAGCTCACGCCGCAGCCGTAGAATGCCGGGCCCGGTGTGTTCTCATCCGACGACAAAACTCTGTACGTCGTCCGCCACGATGCGGATGGCAAGTTGTCCGACCGCGTGGTCGCCCTCGATCTGAGTACGGCGAGGAGCGAGTGATCCTCGCATCCGTGACTGCGGCGACAGCACCGGCTATCTGCTCTAAGCCCCGACGGACGGACGCTGGCGCTTGGCTGGCGCGGACGGCCAGGCGACGCACACTGGCACACCGCTCTATGCTGCGAACGAATCAGCGAACGAGCTGCGGGCGCTCGACAATGTGCTTCCGATGCTCAAGCAAGTGCGGCGCGCGTCTACTCCCTGACGCGATTGCGGCACCGCGCCACGATTAAACGTGTCCGACTCTGGACTCGCGAAAGGAAGCCCCGTTATGTCACACTATCGGAAACGACTTTGGACGCGAGCCTTCCGGCAACCGTCGGAGTCTCCTGCCGGGAGCGGGCACAGAAGGGCCGTCAGTCGCATCAACGCGACCACGAATTGCTGCGGGGATCGTCCAGGGAAAGAGTCTCACTCAGTAGGTACTTCGCCTACGAGCAGGTTTTGGTTATGGTGACGCTGGGCATGGTGCAGCATCAAGCCCGGATTGTGCGGGAAGGCACCGGGGGCCTGATATCCACCCTCATCGGCATTTATCAAAACCGCCCCGGGAACCGTTAACGCGCCCCTTACCCAGAGTCATCAGTGTGATAGCGGTCACCGGCTTGGAGGTCGCTATTTCACAAGCGCCCCCGGAATGACGCACCAGGCATATCAGAGTTTGCCGAAACGGAAAACCCACACTGCACGTCGATGAATGCATAGCCTACTGCGGGCAACGTGAACGGGGAGGACTTCAATGTCTAGATTCACGGCGGCAGCAAACTTCACCTTTTTGTTTTTGTTTGCGAACGCCTTATTAGCACAACCTCAGACGAGCGCTGGCGGGGAACCGTCCGCGGAGAATTCGGGAACCGCTTCTTCAAGCAGCGCGGGAGAAGGCTGGATGCAACCTGCGTTGGCTCGTGCTGAGACGAGTGCGTTTTCGCGCCATTGGTCTGCGACTATGAGCGAACAGAAGTGGTTCAGGGATGTAGCTTTTTCCCCAGAGCCACCTCAGGGAAATCCACAACAAACACCGCCTCCTGCCACGACTCCGGCAGCACCGTCGCTGGGAGATCTTGGATTTCCGACAGCCGCTTCGCAGGGAAGCGCGCAAGAGCAGGCGAGGCTTGACCGGCGCTCGCATATGCTTAAGATCCATCAGCGGCTCGGTTTGATCGATATCGCTCCTTTGGTCGCCACGCTCATCTTAGGGACTGGCGCCGGCGGAAAGAGCACCAGCTCCACCGATCGGTGGGCGCATATGGCCTTGGGTTCGGTAACGGGGGATTTGTACTTCATGAGCGCCTACTATGCGATCCGCGCACCCAGGATTCAAGGGACCCAGCCTCACGGGCAAATTCGTTTGCACAAGGCTCTCGCGTGGGTGCATGGACCTGGCATGATCCTGACGCCAATCCTGGGGGCTTTAGCTTTCGACCAAAAGAGCAAGGGTGAGAAGGTTCACGGGATCGCGAGTGCCCATGGCGCCGTAGCTGCCGTGACCGCGATCGCCTACGGGCTCGCGGTCGTGTCGGTGTCGATTAAGTTTTGAGGAGACCCATGTACAAGAACCTGTGGCTCGCCTTCTTGCTGTTGCCCACCCTATCCCAGCTTGGCCGTTCGGCAGATAGCGAGTGGGTGTTGCAGCAATCCACGCTAACGTACCATGTGTCTCACCCGTTGCATCAGACCGAGGGCGTAAGCCATGCCGCGAAGGGCAAGGGCGTCTGTCATGCGGGGAAGTGCGATTTCTTAATCGCAGTACCCGTGAAATCGTTCGATTCTGGGGACAGTAACCGTGATCTTCACATGCTCCAAGTGACCCGCGGGGGCCAATTTCCTTTGATTCAGGTGCGCACGCAGCTGCCGGAATCGGCCGCCGGCGCGGCGATGTTTCAAGCTGACATCGACATCGAGTTTGCCGGACAAACAGCCCACTACAAGAATGTCCCGTTCCAACTGGCGGCACAGGGCAAGAGCATGCGGCTCACCGGAACGATTCCCGCCACGATTACAGACTTCAAGATCGATCCGCCGTCGCTGCTCGCGATACCCGTCAAGAACGAGATTCCCGTGAAGATCGACATGACATGGCTACGCCCGCAGTAGCGAGAGGCCTCTGGGAGGTTGCTGACGCGGGACATTGTGCGGCATTATCGGTAGAAACTCCGTCGCCGTTGCGCCGGCTCCACAGAAGTGATCCCGGAGCGCCCGGCAAGCTCCTTTCTCCCAGAGCCCGGCCACCCACCGGGAACCAGATTTCTCTAGACGGAGTCCTCTTAGGGGAGCCATTCTGGATCCAAGCGATCTCCCGAGGAGCTTGCTTCGAACAGCTCCGAGCACGCAGACCGAACCGAGAGATGCGGACTATTCTTTCCAAATGATCTACTGCAATATGGCGGTGAGTGGGGGCGACAGACTAAGCGCTGTTCGAATTTCTGCCTTGGCGGCGCCGAGTTCGGCTTTGAATTGCGGGTTCACCATCATCACGCCCATCATGGCGTACGACAGAGTCTTGCTCGCGGCTTCGTCGCTAGGGTAGTGCGCGCCGCACACCTCCCGACTGTATGCGTAGTCGTCTGCGCGAGCAAGAATGGCGTCTCGCTTCTCGGGTACGAGCTGAACCAGGAGAAGCGCTTCCAAATATCCCGTGACTCCGTGACCGCTTGGATATCCGTAGTCTTCCCGATTCGTGGTGGTCTTGCAAACGGAGTGGAGCGTGCCGTCCAGATGATAAGGACGCAGACGCTTGAAGAAATTCTTGGCGGGATTGACGATCACGCCCTCGTCATTCTTCACGTGAGAGGACAGGAGTGCCGTAAGGGGAAGAGTTTCCTTGTTGAACTTGGGGCCCATCACGTCGGCAAAGCTGAAGATGCTTTCTTCAGAATCGTCCTCTTGTGCGTGTTTGATTTGGGCGGGCGTGCGAGTTTGTTCGATGCGGTGAAGCTCCGCCAGTTCTTCCAAGGTCTTCCACGAATCGTTTGCGGGCGGTGTGGGCAGAATGGTGGGGGAGTAGATTTGGTCCGGCGTGACGAAGATTCCCCTGCGTGCCGGCCTGGGGGCCGACACGGGAACCGCCTGGGCCGACAGTAAAGCCGGCACTAGTAGAGTGATGAACAAGAGTGGCCTGGTCATTTCACATTTCCTCGATGTTCGGATTTAGAACGCGAGACGCACGAAAAACTGCATTTGACGGGGACCGCCGGAACCGACCGGCGAAGTATTGACGGGGGCGGTGATCCGTCCAAAACTGGACGAGGTGGCGGACCAGCCGTTTGAGGAAGGCGCTCCCAATTGCGGGTGGTTCATGATGTTAAAAATCTGAGCGCCGAATTCAAGACTGGTTTGCTCCGTGAGCCTGACGCGCTTGCTCAACGCCGTATCGATCTGAAAACCACCGGGAGCGCGCAACACGTTGCGGCCGAGGTTGCCCCAGGTGCCGGCGGCGGGCATGGCGAAGGCAGCGGGGTTCAGCCAGCGGCCGGTCGTGGCGTAATCGAGATACAGGGGCACGCCGGGAACAAGATTCGGCCGCTGTGTGGAGAGGTTGTTCTGGTCCGGCAAGGTGTTGGCGGCGCGGGTGAGGCTGACGTTCACGGGCAGCCCGGTATGGGCGGTGAATATGCCGCTCCAGGCCCAACCGCCGTACCAATGATTGCGGCCAAGCGGAACCTGGTAGGCGTAGTTGGCGTTGAAGACATGGCGGGCATCGAGAGAACTGTTGCCCTTGTCGCAAGAACGGCAGGCGACGTTTTGCGGAGATCCGTCGGAGCCGCCGCCTCCTGCGGAGTTGTCGTTCAAGGCGTGTGACCACATGTAGTTGGCACGCACCAGCAGACCGTGAAAACTATTGATCTGGAATGAATTCACCATGCCTTGAAAGCTGGCCACTCCGTCTTCGCCACGCACATCGATATTGGCGTCCACGCTGGGAATCGGCTTCAGGCCGGTCAGGGGGTTCACGACATTCACATACGTGCGATTGAATACGTGGTAGTTTTGCTGGCCGTTGTAGCCCACCTGAAAACTGATCTTGTTCGTAATGGCGTGTTGAATGATGAGGCCCCACTGCTGCGAAACTTCGTTGCGCTTGTTGCGTGGCATGGAGCGCGGGGCGGTGGCGGTTGAGGCCGTGGGATTGATAAACGGCAGATAGGGATAGGCGAGTCCTGGTGTTGTGGCGGAGGTCAACGTGGCACGGGACGAGTCATTATTCGCGGGGCTATAGGCGTCGCCGAGCTGCGCGTCTCCGTAGAAGATGCCGCCTCCGACGCGGATTACGGTGCGGTCGTGCAACATTTTCGGCGCCCACGCAAGGCTCACGCGTGGCGCAAAGTTGTTCAGATCGTTGAATGCGAAGGGGGAGCCCGCCGGGCAGTAGCCGCCGCAGGTCTGAATGTCGAACGGAATGTCGCGTTTGTGAATTTCACTAAACACCCCGTACATTTCGTACCGCACACCGAGGTTGGCGGTCAGGGTAGGGCTGAGCTTAATTTCATCCTGCACGTAGCCGAAGTATCCGGTTTTACGCATCTGTTTGGTGGGCAGTTCGCCAGAATAGAGTAACTGCGAGGCCTTGTCATTCAGGAAGTCGGTGATGTTGTTGAAGTTGAGATTGCCGGCTTGAGCGTTCGCAAAATCGTGAATGACGAGTTGGAGCCGCTTGATTTCGATGCCGGCTTTCAACGTGTGCTTGCCGCGAAGCGTGCTGTATTGGTCGATAAGGGATTCCGTCACGCCGAATGCGATGCGCCGTGTACCGGCGGGCAGGCTGGAAAGATTGGGCACGGCCACCGCGATATCGATGGGAGAAGTGGCCAGCGAGTTCAACGGCTGCGCATAGTTGGCGCCGAGGCGAACTTCATTGATGCTACGGGGGCTGATCGAGTAGGTTAAATCCAACAGCCCGCTGGTAGGCGCGTCATTATTGCGGGTGCCCACGGGGAGGAGCGTCGAGGGCGTAAAGGTTTCAGTGCGGTTGGTGGAAAAGCGCGAATAGAAGGTCAGCTTGTCGGTGAAGCGATGATCCAGACGAAACAAGCCTGCGTGTTCGTCCTGAGTATTGGAGCTTACGCCGGTCCACTGATCCACGTCGGGATTCGAGGTGGGTAACTGGCCGATGGGATAAACGTCCACGATGGGCTTGACGGCATTCACGGCACGAGCGCGCGCCGAAATCGAGGGCACAAATCCGATTTGTGTGCGGGCCTGCCGCTGAATGAGCCCCTCGTAGGAGGCGAAGAAGAACGTGCGGTTTTTCTTGATCGCGCCTCCGGCGGTGGCTCCGAACTGGTTCAGGCGAAGCGGCGGAATCACGGCTCCATCGAAGGGGGTGCGGGCGTCTGTCGCGCTATTGCGTAGGTACTCAAACAAACTGCCGTGCAAGACGTTGCTCCCGGTCTTGGACACCACTTCGATTTGGCCGGCAGGGGCGCCGCCCTCCTCTGCGGTGTACATGGCCGTATTCACGCGGAACTCGGCGATGGCGTCGGTCGAAACCAACAAACGGCTCTTCTGCGTCTGGTTGCGGATGGACGTGGCGTCCACACCGTCAATGCGGAGATTGTTGTCATCGCCGCCGTGTCCCAGAAACCGGATGTTGGAGCCGCCTGTGTCTACTGCGCCCGGCACCAGCGCCATCAGGTTGCCGAAATTGCGGCCGTTAATGGGGAGCTGGCTGATCTGCTCGGTCTGAAAGGTGGCTCCGAGCGCGGCCGTGTCCCGAGTCAGTTCCGCTTCCGCGACAACCTCTACGGATGAGTCGACGCTCGCGATCTCCAGAGTGATGTCGAACGTCTTGGTCTCTCCTACACCGAGATCGGTTTCCATTCGCACCGTGCGAAAACCGGCATGAGTCGCGTCGACGACGGCGTGACCGAGCGGCAAGCCGGGAATGTGGAAGATACCGGATTTGTTGGTGAGCACCTCTCTGCGAAGGCCGGTGGCCGGAAAGGTAACGGTAATCTGGCCGTCGGAAACGGCTGCGCCGGAGGGATCGAGAAGGGTACCGGTGACGGTTGCGCGATCCACCTGGGCCAAAGCGGCAGAGGTAAAGATAGCGAAAACAAGACTGATGCTTCGAAGCATGAGTGAGAGACCTCTTATGTATGCGAACGATCAAGACTACGAATGACTGACAATGCTTTCGGGCTCGGGAATCGATTCTTTCGCGGTGCGCGGAGTAGCCCGGCGTTTGGGAATCCACCATAAGAGAAAGCCGGTGACCAGCAAAAGAGCGGATGCAAGTCCGGCGAGTCCATAGATGCTTCGGACGAGCGTGCCGCCCCACTCTCCGTAATGAATCCCGGCCATGGCTTGGACGATGCGATCGCCGGGCCCCTTATCTTCGTAAAGGTTGGTGGCGACCACCCTGGCGGTGACGTTGTCTACGGTGACCACGTTGTTACCCAGGGAACGGAAATCGCCCTGCCGCCACATGCGTACTTGAACATTGCCGTAGGTTTCGGGCAATCGGATTTCACGAATCGAGCCATCGGGCAAGGCGTCCTGCGCGGCGGACATGATGTCCCCGAGACCGGCCCGCGGCGTATCCTTGGCCGGCCGCGGCAAGCGCGGGGCCCGCACATCGTCCGGCAAGGGCGCGACAAGTTTCAGAGCGGCGCGCATCGTCTGTGGAAAGCACAGCCACAGACTCGTAAATGAGCCCACGATCAGCAAGCATCCCGCCAGGACTCCCGTGAAACTATGAAGATCTCTCGGCATAAAAGGTCCGGAGCGGATCCGGAAGAACTTCTTCACGGAAGGATTCGAGATCACCCAGATCGAAATTCCACCGACGCCGCTGAGCAGCAGCAGTGCGCCGATCCATCCGGCCCAGAAGCGTCCCGTTTTCTCCGCGCGCAGATTGTGATGAAAGTCCACCAGCCAATCCATCCACGCGAGATTGGCGGTGCCCAGGACCTTCGCGGCACAGGCATCGTAGATGACGTGTGTAAAGATCGAATCCTGATCGGTCGTCATGCGGAAGCGATAGCGGAAGTCTGCGCCGGTGGGGGCGTAAATGCGATTGATCCGCGTGTGCGCGAAATCCTCAATCTCTTTCTCCGCGCGGTTCCAGTCCATGGAAGGCACGCAATTTGTGGTTTGCGCCGGAGGGGGCGACAGCAGGTTCGCAATCTGGGGCCGGAACGTCACCACTCCGCCGCTGAAGGCGAGAATCGCGACGAAGAGGCCGCCGAAGAGACCGACCCATGTATGCAAAGAAACCAATAGCTTGCGGAGCGTGCGGCGGAAGGGTGGCATAAAGTGACGCCCAAGACTAACAAGCGGGTTTTACAGCCGGATGGACATTACCTGAGAACTACCTGACGACGGACGGATCTGCGTTCGCCGCAACGGTAGCGTGGATAGAGCGCGATGACGGGAAGGTTACGGTAAAACACGACCCGGCTCCGAGGCTGCTCTCGACTCGCAAGTCGGCATCGTGCATCAGAGCAATTCCGCGTGCAATAGCCAGACCCAACCCTGCTCCTCCCAGGCTGCGGCTGCGGGCTTTGTCGGTTCTGTAGAAGCGTTCGAAGATCAGCGGCTGTTGTTCGAGAGCGATGCCGATTCCCGTATCCTGCACTCCGCATACCGGACGGCCCATTTCGTCTTCGTGTATTCGGACGTTCACGGCGCCCCCGGGCGGGGTGTACTTGATGGCGTTATCCAGCAGAATCAGCAGGAGGCGGCGCAGTTGTTCCGGATCCGCCAGCACTTCGACCGGAGATGCCGCGGCAAAATGCCGCACCGTGATTTGCCGCGAGGCGGCCAACGGCGCCACCTGCTCGCAAGCGCTGACGGCGTACTCTTTCAGGTTCAGTCCGTCCCTCTTCCTTGCGTCGGCGCCCGCATCGGAGTGGGCCAGTTGCAGCATATTTTCGAGCAGCGTGCTATTCCGCTCCGATTCGCGAAGAATTTGTTCCAGCGTCTGCCGGTAAAACACCTCGTTGCCGCCCTCGCGCAGCAAAGCGACTTCGGCGGCGGCGCGCACAATGGCCACCGGGGTCCTTAGCTCGTGCGACGCGTTGGCAGTGAAATCGTGCATCTTCTGAAACTCCGCCTCGATGCGAGCCAGCATGCCGTTGAACGTTTCCGCCAGCAGCTGCACTTCATCGCCTGTTGCGGGCACGGGAACACGCTGGTTCAGACGCCGGGAATCCAGAGAGCGTACGGCGCGGACGATTTCCTGAATCGGCGCGAGGGCGCGCCCGCTCATCCAATACCCGATACCCACGCTGGCCATCGCGAACAAGGGCAGCGAAAGCAGCATGATCAGCCACACTCTGCGCAGAATTGCCGAAGCTACCTGAAGGTCCGTTCCCAAGGTCAGCGTGAGGGCCTGGCCATTGATCACTCGTTTCGCCGAGAGCAGGCGGAACGCACCGGATCCGCTGTTTCCGGTCGAGATCCCGGTGGACGCGAGGCTCACGCCCGTCATCGAACTCCCTTCGAAGAGCACCGCTCCCGAACTGTCGCGAATCGAAAGCAACGAAGGTTGAAAAGCTGGATGCGCATCCAGATCCTGACCCATTCGCGGCCAGGAATAACGCGGCAGGTGCCGGGCGAGATGGTCTTCTATGCCAGCCAGGCGCGTATTCAGTTCACGATCCACCAGGGAGTGAATCGTATGGAGCACGCTGTAATAGCCTGCCAATTCCAGCGTGCCGGTTGTGGTCATCAAAATGGTGCTGTAGATCAGCGCCAGCCGGATCCGGATGGGCAGTTTCATTCCGCGGCTTCCAACTTATATCCAAAGCCCCGGATGGTGTGAATCAGTCTAGGCAGGCCATCGACTTCCACGCGCGAACGCAACGAGCTCATGGCCGCGTCCAGGGTGTTCTCCTCCACGCTGGCGCCCTGACCCCACACGTCGCCTAGGATTTCACGGCGGCGCACTACGTGTCCCTGGTTTTGCATGAGGATCTCAAGGATTCGAAATTCGGTTTTGCTCAGGCGAAGAGTGCGCACACCCCGCCGAACTTCGTGCGTCAACGAATTCAGGGTAAGGTCGTATGCTTCCAACTGCCGATTGAACGGTTTGGCGCGGCGGATTAAAGCGCGCACTCTGGCCGACAGCTCTAGGAACGAAAAGGGCTTAATCAGATAATCGTCCACGCCGGAATCCAGGCCATAGACAATGTCCGCAACCGAGTCTCGTGCGGTCAACATCAGAATGGGAGTGATGTTACCCTGCGCACGTAGCTCGCGGGCCACGGTGAAGCCGTCTTTCGCGGGCAGCATCACATCGAGCACAATTGCTTGGAACTGACGGTTCTGAGCAACACGAAGGCCCTCTTCGCCATCCTGGGCCACCTGAACCGATAAACGTTCCTGTTCGAAACCTTGGCGCAGGACCTGAGCCATTTCAAAATCATCTTCCACGACGAGGATGTGATCTGAATCGTCCACGACTAACCAGTGATCTTAGTGCGCGACTATGAACACCTGATGACGCTGGAAGAGAAGCTCTTCTGGTATGCTGGCGCCGTTGGAATATTGGAGTGTTGCAGCGTGACCCTACCCGTATGCTTGTCCGGGACCGACACCTGCGTTGTGCGGATTGTCACGCTGAAGATACCGGCTCTCGCTTCAGTCGGGAAGCTGAAAGAAGAGTCCGTCAAATGATCGAGATAAAATGCAACGCCCGGCGTTGATGGCATCGAAAGGTGTTCAGCCAATGCAGTCGAGGCGAAAGGATTCGTTCGACGTGGGCAAGGACGCGATTTCGCATGGGGTAGCTCTCAAGCATAGACGCGGCGCGAAGGGGAACAGTCTGCGGCAGTGGAAGCTGGATATGATGGGGTTCTCCGGCCGCCCAAGCTATATACTGCTTTCGGAGATCCTTCGGGTTGTGTCCGTTTACAAGCATTATCAGTAGGCATTCGACTCGGCCATAGTCTCCAGAGGCGTGCTCTATCCTGACTTCTCCCTCATCGCCGCGCCAAAGCTCCGTACGAGTCGCGCGTATTCCGACCAAAGCCAACAAACATCAGTAAACACCTAGCAACTATAGGGGAATCATCCACCGCTTGCAAACGGAGGGTCGAGCCCGGGGCTGACATTGTTGCCGGATACCGCGGCCCGACCTCTATCGCTCGACGGCAACTTCCGGGCTTTCCAGGGTCGTCCGCTACCCAGCCGGAGTCGTCCGTAAACAGCAAGCCGTCACAAGGATCAATCCCGTGGCGACCACTTCCCATCGTGGGGCATTTTTCCACCCAGTTCACAACAAGCGCTCCGTCTCATTTAAGTGGCGCTTGCACTGCGACAAGTCTTGGCAGGTCGGGGTCTTGGCAGGTCACTCCTGGCGGAGCGCGATGATCGGGTCAATCCTGGTAGCTCGCAGCGCTGGGATCAGGCTTGCGACTATGGCAACCAAAAATAGGAACACCGCTGCTCCCAGAATGCTTACAGGGTCCGTCGGACTGACACGGTACAGCAGAGGCGCGATCTGTGGCAGCGCCACCAGGGTGATGGCGAGTCCGGCGGCGATCCCCGAAATGGCCAGCAACAGGCCCCGTCTCAGGATCATCCCGAGCACGCCTCCACGGTCGGCTCCTAGCGCCACGCGAATGCCGATCTCCCGGGTGCGCTGGCTTACGGCGTGAGCCATAACTCCGAAAAGGCCTACAGCGGCGAGCAAGATGGCGATCGCGCCGAGCACACCGAGGAAGAACGAGATGAGCCGCGGCCCGAACCAGGCGGCCGAGATGTAATCGGACAGCGGCATGACCGTCAGGCCGGTCGAGTTCGGATCGATGGCAGACATTTCGTGGCGGAGTACCGAGGCCAAGCCGCGGGCGTCGCGGTCGGCCCGCGCATAGACGGCAACGCCGCTTTCGCCGCTTCCGAAGTTTCCTTGGTCGAAGGACATATAAAAGTATGGTTCAGGTGCTTCGGACAGGCTGGAGTACTTACTGTCCTTTGCCATTCCGACGATCGCGAAGGGTTTTCCAAAAACCTGGACTTGGCGCCCCACAGGATCACGTCCCTCGAAAAAGCGCCGCGCGAAGGATTCGTTGACGATCATCACGGGAGGCGCGTCTGGGTTGTCCTGAGCGCTGTCCTCAGGCCTGAAATCGCGACCTGAGAGAAGCGGTATCCGCAGCACATCGAAGTAGCCGGGCGACACCGAGGCGTGATGCACAGCCAGGTTCTCGCCGGGCCTCGACGCGTAGCCGTCGACGATAATGTCGTTCCATTTCCCCAGCCCGAATCCGAGCGGAATCGAGTCCGAATAAGCGGCGCCCGTGACACCCGGCGCGGTGAGCAGGCGCTGCCGGAGTTGCCGGGAGAACTGCCGCTCCTGAGCGGCTGTATAGTTGTTCGTCGCCAGAAAAAGACGGGCCACTGTGACGTTGCGGTGATCGAAACCGGCCGGAGTGTTCTCCAATCCGGAGAGGCTCCGGAGAAACAATCCGAGCGTCACGAGGGCCGCGAAGGCGAGGCCGACTTCGGCTGCGACCAGTAGCCCGGAGATGCGTCGCGAACTCCCGCTCTGTGTATCGCTTCTTCCTCCTTGCTTCAGTGCATCGACGACGTTGCGGCGCACGGATTGAAGCGCCGGAGGCAGACCGGAGAGCAGGGCGGACGCCAGGCAGACCAAAGCGGAAAAAAGGAACACGCGATCGCTCGAGTGGGTGTTAAGGTACACCGGTATTCCTGTAGGCGGCGCGAGGTGCACGGGGAGGCCCTGCAGCCACATCGCGAGAGGAACCCCCGCCAGTGTCGCAAGAGCGGCCAGCAGCAGGCTTTCGGAAACCAACTGCCGGATCATCCGGCCCGGACCCGCACCCAGGGCGGCGCGGACGGCGAACTCCCTCTGTCGAGATACGGAACGAGCCAACAGAAGATTGGTAACATTCGCGCACGCAATCAGCAGCACGAGTCCCCCGGCCGCTCCGAGGATTCCCAGCGGCGATGCCAAAATGCTTGAGGCTCCATCCTGCGCCTTCCAGATCGGTACAATCCGTGCGCCGACTCCCTGGTTGGTCTTTGGAAAGGCGCTTGCCAGGCGCGCGGCAACGGTCGCCGCTTCAGCATTTGCCTCGGAGATGCTAACGCCGGGTTTCAGCCTGACGATGGCCCCGAAGTGCCGTGCATTGCGGTTGCGTTCGCTGGCGAGTGGCGCTGGAACCCATGCGTCCAAGGCGGTTCCAGGAAAATCGCCCTGAAATCCCGGAGGCGCTACCCCGATGATGGTGACCGGATACCGGTTGATCTGCACGGTGCGACCGAGGACGGACCTGTCGGCATTAAAATAGTTCTTCCACAGCCGATCGCTGATGACTGCCGTGATCGACTTGGCTCGGTCGCCGTATTCATCGCGAGCGAACGCGCGACCAAGGATCGGCTTTACGCCCATTACGTCGAAGTAGTTTCCGGAGACATTTTCGTACCACACGACATATGCGTTTTCTCCTTCGCCGATTGAGGCGGGACCTTTTTCGTTCAGCAGCAACCCGGAGATGCTTCCGAGGCTGTCCTGGAAGTCCCGGCTGTCGGCGTACGAAACGTGAGGATCCTCGATGCCGCTGGCACGGACGGACTCAAGGACGGCGAGTTGTCCGTCGTCTGTGGCGCCGCGAAACGGGTGCAGGACCATCCCATCGATCCAGCCAAAAACGGTCGTGGTGGCGGCAATACCGAGCGCCAAAGTCAGGACCGCGACTGTTGTCAAGGTCGGATTCCGGCGGAGGCCCCCCGCCGCGTATCGAATATCTTGAAGGATGGCCCACATGAGGTCTTTTTCGGTGCACTTCCGTTACCGACTCTAAATGCTTGAGTCTATTCAACGGTGAAGCCAAACTGACGTTCGGTTACGGGCTGAGGCGGCCGAAAATGGGACGCTAGATCTTCACGGTCTCTCGTAGATCGCGATGTGGATCGGCAACTAGCGGTTCCTGATGCACAACATCTCGATCCGAAGCCCGGGCTAACCCCCGTTGGGGTCGCCAATTCGGGCAGTTTCCCTCAGGCCGGGCGGTCTGCATTCCGGACAGAGGTCGCCCCGTGGTCGGCATCCCTCAGAAGCTTTCTGCCTATGGCCCGTGATACGGGAGCAATCCGGGCGGGAGCACAATCGCGGAACGTACCGGCAGTCGGGCCGCAGGAGTCCAAACCGGCGAACGGCGGAAGTGTGCACCGAGGAGGTGGTTGCCTTTCACCAAGTCGAGATTGTTGAGCTTCCGCTTGACGCCAAGTCAGTCAGCAATCCAGCCGCAAGTTCGCATGTCTCGCGCCGCCGCGAATGCCCATGCCGTCAGCAGAACGGCGCAAATTGCAGTGCTACAAAATTTGATTGGGTCCGCTCTCCGCAAGCGGATCGGCATCTGTTTGGAACCAAACTCTATGAATGGTGATATACCATTGAGATTCCCGGTGACCATTTCCAGGCCCGGAGGTCCTTATGAAGCTATATGCAGGCGCGGCGTTGGCCGCTCTCGTCGTTTCTGTCCCCGGTCTCGCAGGAGCGGCGGATTCTCCTCCCGCCTCCATGCCGCACCTGGAAAGGCGGGGAGCCGTCACGCAATTGATTGTGGATGGGAAACCGTTCCTGGCGTTGGCCGGCGAGTTATACAACAACTCCGCCACGAGTTTGGAATACATGAAGCCAATTTGGCCGCGGCTCACGGCGATGCGCCTCAATACCGTGCTTGCGGCTATCTCCTGGGCGCAATTCGAGCCGGCGCCGGGGAAGTTCGACTACACTTTGGTGGACGGTCTGGTACGTGACGCTCGCGCCAACAACCTGCACTTGGTGTTCCTATGGTTCGGCAGTTGGAAAAATACCTGGTCCAGTTACGCTCCCGACTGGGTGAAGAGAGATTTTGAGAAGTACCCGCGCGTGCGACTGCGCAACGGGACGGCATCGGAGAGGCTCACACCGTTCAATGACGTGAACCGCGACGCTGACGCCCTCGCGTTTGCCAGTTTGATGCGGCGCATTCGCGAAATCGATAGCGACCGCCATACGGTGATCATGATTCAGGTGGAGAACGAGGTCGGTTCCATACCGGACGCTCGCGATTACTCCGCTGCGGCCGAAGCCGCCTACCAGCGTGCTGTCCCGGCGGAGTTGATGAGCTACCTGGCCGCGCACAAGGAGACTCTCGCTCCCGAGTTGCGCACAAAGTGGCAGGCAGCCGGATTCAAGACTTCCGGCACGTGGGAAACGGTGTTCGGCCCCGGCCTGGAGACGGACGACCTGTTTATGGCGTGGCAATACGCGCGCTACATCGGCAAAGTGGCGGAAGCGGGCAAAGCCGAATACGCTCTTCCGATGTATGCCAACGCCGCCCTAATTCGCCCTAACTATGCCCCGGGGCAGTACAACAGTGGCGGTCCGCTGCCTCATTCGGCGGATATCTGGCGTGCGGGCGCGCCTCAGTTGGATTTCCTTTCCCCCGATATCTACTTCGAGTTTGAGAACTGGGCTGACAAATTCAGCCGCGCAGGAAACCCGTTGTTCATACCGGAGGCGGCCGGCGGCGTCGAGGGAGCGGCCAACGTTTTCTATGCCATAGGAGCGCGAGGAGGCCTCGGGTTCGCGCCGTTCGGAATCGACGGAATGACGGGCGATACTCCGCTGGCGCAGAGCTACGACGTACTTTCGCAGCTCGCGCCGCTGATCCTGGAGAACCAACCCAAAGGCAGGGTCATGGGCGTGGTGCTGGGCCAGTTGACACCATCTCAGAAGATCACTCTGGGAGATTACACGCTCAGCATTTCTGGAAGTGGAGCGCGGCCAGCCGCACCGGCGGCTTCGGGCCAAGTCCCGGCCGCCCCCGTGCCGCATGGGATCTTCGTCGCCACCGGACCGGACGAAATCTACATGGCCGGCACGGGTTTGAGCATTAGCTTTGCGCCGAATACACCGGGGCCGCCGATGGCCGGGCTGGCCACTGTAGAGGAAGGGCACTTTGCGGATGGCCGGTGGGTTCCGGGCCGGGCTCTGGCGGGCGACGACACCGGCCAGGGTCAAAACGTCTCGCTGCGTGGCGGGCGCGGCGACAGCATTCTGCGGGTTACGTTGTACCGATATCGCTAAGGAGCGCAAAGGGTGCGGCGCGCACCGTGCAAGGAGACAGGAACTAATCGCGCCGCGCTCCGTTTTGCGCGTTGTTAAGGAGGCCTCATGAAGTCATTTCGACGGTTTGCCCTGTTGATCGCTGCCGGCGCGATCGGCATTACGGTCGCCAGAGGTTTACAGACGGCGCGCGCGGCGGAGCGGGCGGCACCGGTCCGCCTCACAGATCAGCAGGATAGGCAGCGGCTCATGGACCTGCTGCATATCACGACGCTGCGGCCTGGCCGGGACGGCAGCAACAAGCAATCGCCCAACTACGTCAACTACGACGAATCGAAAGCAAACCCATACCCCGATCTTCCTGACCCGCTGAAGTTGAAGAATGGCAAGAAGGTAACGAAGGCGTCGGACTGGTGGAGCAAGCGGCGCCCCGAAATCGTGGAGGATTTCGACCGCGAGGTCTACGGCCGCGTGCCAAAGAACGTGCCCAAAGTGAAGTGGGTAGTCGAGAAGACGGAGAACGGGAAGAACGGCGATATCAATATCGTCACGAAGACGCTGACTGGCATAGTCGACAATGCGATCGATCCCGATATCGAAGTGAAGATCGGCCTGATCCTGGTGACACCGGCGAGTGCCACGGGTCCGGTGCCCGTGGTGATGCAATTCAGCGGCACGGGTTTCGGCTTCCCGACGTCCCCGCCCGCACCCGGAGCCGCGCCGGCGCCAGCTGGCCCGCCGTATGGGCCGAATGGATTTGCGGCCCCGCGCGGTGGAGTTGGCGGACCGGGAGCAAACACGGCGGGTCGTGGAACTCAAGCCGCAGCGGGGACGGCGGGCGCTCGCGGACCCGCGGGGGCTCCGCCGGCGGGCGGTGCTCAGGCGGCGCCCGGCGCCGGACGCGGGCCGCAAGGGCCCTCTTACCAGCAGCAGATCCTTGCTCGCGGGTGGGGCTACGCGCTCCTGAACACGGGCAGCATTCAAGCGGATAACGGCGCTGGTCTGACGCTCGGCATCATCGGGCTGTGCAACAAGGGTCAGCCTCGCGGAGTGGAAGATTGGGGCGTTCTACGCGCCTGGGCGTGGGGCGCGAGCCGCGCTCTCGATTACTTCGAGACCGATAAAACCGTGGATGCCAAGCGCGTGGCGCTGGAGGGCCATTCCCGCTGGGGCAAGGCGACCCTCGTGGCTATGGCGTACGACCAGCGCTTCTGGACCGCCTACGTCAGTTCCTCCGGCGAGGCTGGTGCCAAGCTGCATCGGCGGGACTGGGGCGAGACCGTTCAGAACATGGCCAATGTAGGCGCCTACCACTGGCTAGCGGGCAACTTCCTGAAGTACTCAGGACCGCTTCAATGGAGCGATCTGCCGGTGGATTCGCACGAGCTGATTGCGATGTGCGCTCCGCGGCCCGTCTTTATTAGCGCTGGCAAGGGCGGCTATGACGCGGAACCCGGCGGCGATAGTTGGGTAGACGCCAAAGGCCAGTTCATGGCCGCCGCAGCAGCCGGATCCGTCTACAAGTTACTTGGGAAGAAACCTATGGAAGTGATGCAGTTCCCACCCATCGAAACCTTAGTAGGCGCGGATGCGGACGTCGCTTTCCGGCAACACGCAAGCGGTCATACGGACGTCCCAAACTGGCCGTATTTCCTGGATTTCGCGGCGAAACACAGGAAATGAAGCCTTGAAACTCTCTGGACATGTCCGCGCGCCCTTTTCGGTCGAGTCGTCGATTGTAGACTCTGTGGAGGCGGTGTTCGTGCGAATTAGACTTGTGGAGGGTCGGCAAACCGGACAACGTGGGCTCCGAGAGGCGGCTCGGAACGATTCTCCGTGTAACGTCATTCGGCCGCTGCGGTCCTTTCTTAGCTCTCGGCCGGCTAAAGTCTTCTGAGTGGCGCTCTTTTCCAACGACAGAATCCGACAATCCCGATTAGCCGTCCGGCTCTTCGCTCGCCAAGCTAGCGCGTCGATAAGGGACAACCATCGATGTGCCGCTGGCGCGGCCCTGTTCCAGCTTTGTCTGGATTGTCGGCTACTCGGACAGAGTTATGCGCGGAACCGCGGGTCCTTAGCTTGGTAGGGATGGCGCGTCACTCGGCCGGAATAGCTCTACATTGGGTAACAACTTACTTGACTAACCAAAACAAACCAGCTAGGCTGGATCGACGTGACAGGTCAGTGAACAAAGACGCTGCTACTGGGGTGGACCTGGAGGCACTTTACCGAAAAGCTCAAGCATCTTCTGAAGCGTTTGAAATTCTTTGGCAGCTTCGCTTTGGGCCGCGTGGAGTCTCTGGTCCAAGTCTATTGCCACTCCTGGATGCAATTCAGAAACGACTTCCCGTATCACGTCCAGGCGCGCCGAGAGTTGGAAGAAAGCAGTTCCCATCTGGGTGATGGCCATGAAGAGCATAGCCAACTTTTGCTCAACGCTTTGGTCTGGATCGGCATTACTCACTGTGCGTTTTGGATCGTTTTATCCGTGCGCGTTTGCGTTGGTATTTCTTCTCTTCTTTGACGATGGCCGACTTTGGAACCGCGATGAGCGCGGATACCAGCGCATCGAAGTTATGGAACTGGTCTGGGCCGTCACAACGGGCCGCGATATCAGGCGGAATGCTGATCGGCTTCGCGTGAGGTTCGGACGGGGCGTCTTTCATCTGGTCACATGATAACGCCGATTCAGGCCGTTTGAAAGTTTCATTTCACGGATCAGGCACGAACGGTGCGGCCGGGACAAGCTGCGGCTTAACGTCTTGCAGGGATTCATCTGCGGCCAGCTTGCCGTTTATCACTTCAACGTCTCGCTGTGCCTTCGCTGCGTATTCGCGCAATTCTTCCATGCTCAGCATTCTCATTTGTCCGGTGAGGATCAGACCTCGGCACTGGTTGATTCTGGCCTCACGCGTAAACTCACCTTCATCATTCTTCCCAAAAAGGTCATGACGTTGGTCTTCCATGAAAGTGCAATAGACGGCCACGGCCTCTTGCGTAGAGGCGGCGTTCAGCACGGCGTCGGCTGCTTTGATGATTGCAAGGTCCGCTTCACGATCCTTCCTTAATTTTTGAAGCTCGTTCTCGCTTAAGATCTTGATCTTTGGGATGGTAGGAATAGAGTGGGAGCTAGGCTGATCCGTTTGTGAAGGGACAACCATCCTGAGAGCTGCCTCGACAGGCTTAGTGGGCTCTGATTTAGTGGCCTCCTGAATTGCGCGGACAATTACGGTCAACAGGATTAGGCCGGCCGCCACACAAATCAGCGCAAGGATTTTTGCAATCTGATCGAGCCTCCCTGAATGCAGGCGCGGGCGCACAGAACCACAGCGAGAACAGAAGCGACCGGCATCGTCGTTAGCTGTCAGGCATACACATGTCCACGCCACAGTCTCTTTGCTCCTTGCATTTATGCAGTGTGCTTTTTGGCAAGCATACCTCATACGCTGAGGGCGTTGCAAGATGTCGAAAAAACCGTCGGCCAGACCATCCGCAAGCTGCGTCTCAAGAGAAGCATCACTCAAGAGCAGTTGGCGGATCTTGCTGGGATCAACCGGACCCATATGTACAGGATCGAAAATGGCCATGTCCAAATGACGCTAGGCACGCTCAAGTTAATCGCCGACGCGATGAATCTGAGAATTCGAGAACTCGTTCGCGATGCGTAAAGCGTCAGCGGGTGGGCTTGCGCGGCGGCAGCTTCCAAGATTGAACGCGCTCCGCCACTCCTGGAATAACGTTAACGAGCGCGTCATACTCGTACCAGTCATCCACCCATCTTCTATGGAGCAGCAGAATGTTCTGCCACTCGTAGAGTGCAGACTGTTTCTTGTGGCTATAGGACCATGCGAATAGATCGGCAGCTTGCAGAGCGGGTACATCCCTCATGTCGCGTTCAGCTATCTCGCTGATCCTTCCAGCGAAAGGCTTCAAATGTTGCTTTGCCTTCCTGTTGTGTTGACGATCATAAATATGCCCCATGAAGGGCTCATTCTGATCGAAGAACAAGTGATAAGCATGAACGCCTATATTTGCTCCGCGCACTAACAACGTGGCGACGGATTGCGTAGCACACAGTACTGTAGCGTCTTTAGGGACTTTCGGGTTTGCGCCGCGTGCTCGGATAAAATCTTTCAGGACAATGGTCACTACGTGAGCCATCAGACCTTCCCTGCCGGGGTCGTTCTTCACGGTAGGCCGTAAGAGATGATGGTCTATGATCTTCGCGCAATCAGAAAGAAAGTTATCGACCTTCTGCTCGTTCCAACCCCTGTCGCGCGTGAATGGTTCATTGAACGTGAGGGCATCTGTAGTATGCAGAAATGGAGCGTGATGTTTTTTTAAGTTGATCTTCCAATCCGCGTCGAATCTTCTCCACTGGCCCGGTGTTCCGGCGATGGATGCGAGGCTGACAACCTCGTATTGCGTACTGTCGGCTTCGTTTCCGCCGTCGAAAAAAGCCTTCAGCAACACAATCAAGCGATCCTTTGGGATGTTTGCATAAATCGGCGTGTGATCCAATAATATCGACACTTCCACCTTTCCGGGGAAGCATGATTCGTGATAGACTTCCCCTAGGGAAGGCGATCAGACGTTTCGGGTGCCACCGGCGCGACTGTCTAAGCCCCTAATTTTTTGGTTTTCCGCGCCGTTGGCGCGCTCTTTCAGTTGGCCCGCGCGGGATTCTCCGCATCCTTGCCAGTGAGTTGATTCCAGGTGATCCGCCTGCCGACGATATTAGACACCGTGAGGTTGAACCGTTCTGAGTCGGTCAGCTTGCGTTCGTTGAACCGGAAGGATTGTTCGTCCAGATACCGGAACAGGTGGTACGGCTCCACGCTCACGTAGGTTCCGCCTAGCGTCCGCTTCAAAAGGCTCCAGAAATTCTCTAGGCCGTTCGTGTGAACGTTGCCATCCACGTAGGCAACGGCGTGGTCGATCACCTGATGTTGAAATTCATCCAGACCTTCGTACGACTTCAGTGCATCGGTGTAGAGCGCTGACCCGGCGGCGACGTGCTGACGGACTTCAGCGTGGAGAGCACCTTTCTTGCGATTCGGGACAACGGTGGTACGAACCTTGCTACCGCCCTTGCCGCGTTCAAGTATTCCCATGACGGCGGTCTTGTCTTTACCGCCCGTGCCCGTGATTTTTGCAGCGCGTTTTGCCTTATGCATGTTGCGAGCCTTGCCGCCTATAAATGTTTCGTCGGCCTCAACGTGGCCAGAAAGTTTCTCGATTTCGCCAGCGTGGTGGGCCAGCCGGATGCGGTGATCTAAAAACCATGCGGTCTTCTGGGTGATTCCCAGCGAGCGATGGACTTCGTAGGAACTGATTCCATTCTTGCAGTTCGATACCAGCCACATTGCCATGAGCCACTTATCCAAGCCGATAGGCGAGTCTTCCATGATGGTTCCGACCTTCACCGAAAACTGGGGGCGGTCGTGCTTCCCCTTGCATTTCCAGCGTCGCTGATTCTCCAGGAAGGTAACCTTGTCACTTCCACAGGTCGGGCAGATTACGCCGTTGGGCCAGCGCTTCGCAACTAAGTATTTCAGGCAATTATCGGGATCGGCGAAGTAGACAACAGCCTCTTGAAGTGTCTTTGGCTCTTTGACTTCCATACTTCAAGTCTAGCTGAAAATAGTCGGTTAGTCAAGTAAGTTGTTACCCTACATTGGTTAACCAGCTCGAAGCTATGGGCTTACACCACCATGCCCCCAATCTTTTGGATGCATCTGGGTAGATGCTCGGGCCGTTAGGATGCCATGCGCGCTACTTGGCGAGTCCCGTGGTTAAATAGCGGTACGAGATTCAACTCTTCGTTTTCCAAGGGTGCGCCGGGCCCGATGGCGGTCTCGATTGAAACGCCAAGGTTCACCTGACCATCTTCGACCTCCCGGAAATATCGGATTTCTCCGGCAAGTTCGGTCTTCTGGTAAACGAGAGTCACGCGCGTTCCCGATGGCAAGGCAATCGGCGAACTCAGTCGGAGACCGGAGGCCGACACGTCGAGGATTGTGACGAGAAACAGCCCCGGCTTCCCGAACTGCCGCATGATCGCGGTTGCCTCGATCTGATAGCGCTGGCTTGCTCGCTGGTACATACTCTGTTAAATCACCGTCCAGTCCCGACTTGCGCGGCATTGTTTAGTTCGTTGT
>DASYET010000009.1:0-26259 GCA_036498815.1 Bryobacteraceae bacterium
CTCTCTTTCGATTTATCTCATGTTTGCCGGCGGTGCGGGCACGTGCCACGCGCTCCGTCCGCTCAGCCGCTCCAAACTCTACGAGGCTGGGCCTAGTAGGGGAGCATCCGCTTCAGAACGGGCTGATCGGCCGCATCGGCCACCACGCTCTTGTGCAGTTTCTTCTTACGCTTGTGCGGTTTAGAGGTCAAGATATGACGGCCGAACGCGTGGCTGCGAACCACTTTGCCGGTACCCGTCTTCTTGAACCGCTTGGACGCACCCTTATGGGTTTTAAGCTTTGGCATAAAGGTGTCTTGGAGGCTGGCCCATCTTGGGACAACCTTTGTCAGGATACCACAGCGGCCAGCGCGGCTTCCCGGCGGTACACCCGGCTCAGCCCGAACCAGAGCAAGGTGCCTGCGGTGGGCAGGAGGCTCATCGTCAGGAAGACGGCTCCGTACCACTTGTGATCGAACAGGCGTCCGCAGATGGGAAGCAGCACGACGAGTACGGCCGACCATGCTCCGGAACCGACGCCCGCCGCTAAAGCGGTCTGTTCCCGCGGGTAAAGCCACGAACCGACCCGCAGCGAGGTGACGACGAAGCCGTCCGCGACAAACATGGCCCAGGTGAACAGGGCGATCACCAGCGGCCAGGATCGGAACAGGGGCAGCAGCGCTTCCGGCAGCGCCAGTATCGCCAACAATACGAAGACACGGGCCGCTTTGCGCATATCGCCGTGCAAATAACGGTCCGCCACCCAACCCCAGAAGAAGTACCCTACTTCCCAGCCCGCGAAAGGAATCCAGATGACCCAGGCCAGTTCCGCCTGGGTCAGTCCCATCACTCGATTCAGGTACAGCGGGCTAAACTGCGATACAACTCCCAGAGCCACGGCGCCGAGCCCGAAACTGGAAAAGATCAGCCATAGGCGGCGTTCCCGAATATCGGGCCACTGGAACTTGAGCGACGCGGCCCGCCGGTGCGGTGCCAGCAAGGGCGGCCGACCCACCGCGAGCCATAGCGCCAACCATGCGGCTCCGAAAGCTCCCGTGACCAAGAACGCCGCGCGCCAGCCGAATCTCAGGGCGATGGGCGTCACCAGCAGGGGCGTGACGATCGCGCCGAGCGAGGCGCCGCTATAGGCGAGGGCCATTCCGCGCCCTTGCCGATCGGCAGGGAGTGAATCCGTCGCCGTGCGGAAGCCGCCAGGGAAGGCCGCTCCCTCGCCCAAGCCGAGCAGGGTCCGCGCAGCGGCGAAGCCCCAGAATCCGCCTACCCACGCGTGCGATACGCTCGCGGCGGTCCAGATTGAAACCGCGACCAGCATGCCGAGCCGCAATCCCACAAAATCCAAGATCGAGCCCCAGAGTGGATTCGCGATCATATACGCGAACTGGAAGGCGGACCCAACGTCTCCATAATCACCCGCGCTCAACCCGGTGTCGTGCAGGATGGTCGGCGAGAGCACCGCCAGTGTCTGCCGGTCCACGTAGGACAGCAGCGTCGAGAGCATGAGGACTGCGGAAGGCAGCCACATGCGCCAGCCAATGGCGTTGCGATGCTCTGCGTTGCGATGCTCTGAAGGAGTCATGGTGAAATAAAGTCTCCCGATTGTACCGCTCACGGTTATACTGCAGAAAAGTGACCCTGCCCGGATTACGTGGCGCGCGCTGGCTCACGGTCTTGTGCTTCTCCTACACGGGACTGTCCGCTCAAACATGCACGCCCGCGGAATTGCGCGTGATCGTGATCGACTCCCAGGTAGGTCCGGTCTTCAACGCCGAGGTGGGACTCAGTTCCGATGCCGCTTCACTGGAGAAGCGTTCCACCCAGACCACCGGCATCGCCGATTTCAAGGGCATTCCGTGCGGCGCGTGGACCGTGACCGCCACGAAGGAAGGCTTCGAAAGCAAGACCCAGGCCGTACGGATCGCGAGCGGCGCGAACCTCGAGGTCCGCTTGATCCTGACGCCGAAAATGCAGGTGACCAGCGTGGATGTGACCGACACGGCTCCGCGACTGGAGCAAAGCGCGGCGGTAAATAACGAGTTGCACCTGGAAGAGGTCAAGATTCTACCGACCAATCCTGCGACTGTCGGAGACGCGCTGCCGCTTGTTCCCGGAGTGGTGCGCGCACAGAACGGCGAGTTGCGAATCGACGGCACGGGTCAGGAGCGTAGCGCGATGGTGGTGAACTCCACAGACATCACCGACCCCGCCACCGGACGCTTCGGCCAAACGATTCCCGTGGACAGCATCGAAACGGTCAACGTACTGCAAACCCCGTTCCTCGCGCAGTACGGACGCTTCACGCAGAGCGTGGTCGCGGTCGAAACCCGGCGCGGCGGCGAGAAGTGGCACGCCGAACTCAACGATCCGTTCCCCGATTTCCGTATTCGCAGTTATCACATGCGCGGCATTCGCAACGAGACTCCACGGTTCGTGGTCGGCGGCCCAATTCTGCGGGATCGTCTGTACTTCCTCAGTTCGTTGCAATACTTTTTGCAGAAAGATCCCAACCGCACGCTTCCGTTTCCGTACAACGAATCGAAGCAGGAGTCGTTGAATTCGTTTTCGCAACTGGACTGGATCGCATCGGCAAAGCAGATCGTGACCGCGACGTTTCACTTCAGTCCCCAGCACACCAACTTCGTCAACCCGGATTACTTCAATCCGCAGCCGGTGACGCCCAGCTACGCCCAACACAACGATGTGGGGTCTCTGGCCGACCACCTTGGCTTTGCGGGGGGCATTCTCGACAGTAGCGGGTCTGTCCAACGCTACGACACGACGGTTGGCGCTCAGGGGAGCGGCGATATGGTGCTGACACCCTCGGGCAACCACGGGAATTTTTTCGGCGAGCAAGTCCGCAGCGCCCAGCGTCTGGAATGGATCGAGACCTGGTCGCTTTCGCCGCTTAAATTCGCCGGAACGCACTTGTTCAAACTGGGGGTCTATCTGACTCGATCCTCCAACTCGGGCCGCTTCACCTACCACGCCGTCGACATCCTCAATGCGGCCAATCAGCCGGAGCAGCGGATCGACTTTACCAACCAGCCGCCGTTCAGCCGTCGAGACCTGGATATCACGGCTTACGCCCAGGATCATTGGTCCGTTACAAAGAAGGTCTCCGTAGACTACGGAACCCGCTTGGAACATCAGAGACTGGCGGCGAGTGTCCGCGTCGCTCCACGCGCCGGCATCGGCTGGAGCCCGTTCGCGAACGAGCGCACAGTGCTTCGCGCCGGCTATGGATTGTTTTACGATCACCTGCCCCTCGATATCTATACTTTCGGGCGCTATCCGCTGCGGACCATCACCGACTACGATCCTGCCACCGGAATCGCCGGACCGCCCATCGAGTACTCCAATGTGATTGGAAGCGTCACGGGCCCGCGATCGTTTTTTGTGCATGGGAAGCAGGTCGCGGGAGCCTTCTCTCCTCGTGGCGCGACACTGAACCTTCAGGTGGAGCATAGCTTCTCGCCGCGTTTTCGATTGCGCGCGGTGTACACCGATAACCACAGCGTCGGGTTGATCGTCTTCGAGTCGGACGTCCTGGATTCGGCTCATTCGACCGTTCTAAATGGCGACGGAAAGTCGCGCTATCGCCAATTGGAAGTGACCGGACGGTTCGCCTGGAAGGACGGGCAACAGCTGGTGTTGTCCTATACGCGCAGCCGCGCCGAAGGAAACTTGAACGCCTTCGACGGATTTCTCGGCAATTTCCCCACGCCGTTGGTGCGCCCGAATCTTTACTCCAATCTGCCCGGCGACTTGCCGAACCGGTTCCTGCTCTGGGGCCGCGTGAAGACGCGCGTGTGGGGATTGACGGTACTTCCCATCGTCGAATATCGCAACGGATTCCCGTACGCCGTCAAGGATGGGTTGCAGAATTACGTCGGGATACCGTTCAGCGACTCGACACGCTTCCGCAATTTCCTTTCCGCCGACGCGCGGTTCATGAAGGACTTCAAGGCGAGCAAGAAGTACACCCTGCGTCTCTCGCTCACCGCGTCCAACCTCACCAACCACTTCAACCCCCTTGCGATTCACGACAATATCGCGGATCCGGAGTATGGAATCTCGTTCGGCAACTACCATCGCCGCTTCCGCGGGGATTTTGAGGTCTTGTTCTAGGCGTGGCGCGCATCGCCGCTGTGCTGGTTTTCGTTGCCGTGCTCGCCGGGGGCCTCTACGGAATTGACCGCAGTCTCTGGCTGGACGAAGCCTGGACCGCGAATTCGCTTCGAGAGCCGACGCTCGCTGGCATGTACCACTATTCCGGCTGGCTGCAAGTGAATCCGCCCCTCTTTTTGTTGTTGGCGCGCGGCACAGTGCATGTGATCGGACTCTCCAGCGCCGCGTTTCGAGTGCTGCCCCTGGGGTTGACGCTCCTGGCTTTCATCAGCCTGCTGGCGGCGGGATCGCGTGTACTTTCCCCGGCGCTGGCGCTGCTTGCCGCGACACTGGTGATGCTCGATCCCACGGCGATCGAGTACTCGCACACGCTTAAGCCGTATAGCGGAGAGCTCGCGACGTCCTCCGCCCTACTCCTGATGGCGATTCTCTATCTTCAGAATCCTTCCCGGGGCCGCTATCTCGGATTGCTGGCCGCGCTCGTGGTGGCGCTGCCGCTCGGGTATGCTTCGGTGTTTGTGTTGCCGGGGATTGTGTTGGCGGTTTACTTTAAGGACGGCCTTGGGCGAGCGGTGGGGCTGGCCCTGGCGGCGGGCGCGGTTCTGATACCTGAATATTGGTTCTTCATCCGCCCGAACCTCTCGCCGCAGTTACACGACTTCTGGTCCGTGGACTCGGATAACCGCACCAACGCCTGGCTGGTTGCAGGCGCACTGCTCAGCGTGGCGGCCGGAGCGCGGATCGCCGTGTCTCTCTGGAAATCGAAACCCGACGGGCGGATTCTGGCTCAACTGGTCTGCGTCCTTCCGTGCCTGCTGCTGGCCGCGAGCAGAATCCTCGGCTTGTATCCCACCAGCCATCGGACTCGACTGTTCGTACTTCCCTGCCTCGCGCTACTGCTGGCGATGATCCTAGAGCGCGCGGCCGCCCGGTTCCTCACACCCGCTGCGCAGACTGCGCTCCTGGGGATCGCGATCATCTTTGCCGCCTCCGCCGTCGCGAATCAAATCATTCAGCATCGCAAGGTCCCGGAAGAAGACTACGCCGCTGCGGTTCCCTTCCTCCAGCGGCACGTGGCTCCCGGCGATCTCCTCCTGGTCCATGCGTCATCCAAGGAAGGTTTGCAGCTTTACTCGGCGATGAATGGCTGGCGGTCCAACGCGGTCTTCGGCGACACCGGCTGGCCGTGCTGCGTGCCGGGAAAGGACGGCCGCCCGCACACCTCCACCGAGCACGCCGTGCTCGCCGATCTGGACGCCAAGATTCCCCGTGGATTTTCCAGCCGCATCTGGTTGCTCTACAGCACGCGCCCCACGCACTGGATGTACGTAGGCCTCGACGAAGGCGATTTGTGGCGGAAACACGTATGGGAGCGAGGTTGCCCGCCCGGTCCGTATCTGCGCTTTGAGAACCTCGCGGTCAGTCCCATGAGCTGCACGGCAACCAAGTGAGCGAGAGGTATACTGTGCGCAGGAGTAACGATGACGCGCCTAGTGTTGTTGCTGACTGCCGGCGCCGCGGCCGCCTGGGGCCACGACATCATCACCACCCCCATCACGTTCGATCGCGAGATCGCCCGCATCATCTATACCCACTGCGCGTCCTGCCACCACGAGGGAGGAGCGGCCTTCTCCCTGATGACCTATAAGGAAGCCCGTCCCTGGGCGGTCGCGCTTAAGGAAGAAGTGCTCGCCCGCCGCATGCCTCCCTGGGGCGCCGTGAAAGGTTTCGGCGATTTCCGTAACGATCAAGCGCTCACCCCGGAGCAAATGGAACTCGTAGTCAGCTGGACCGACGGCGGAGTTCCTGAAGGGGAGGAAAAAGACCTGCCCGCCCTGCCCAAGTTCGAAACTCCGACGCCGGCGCTGCCCCCGAAAAATGGGCTCGCCGTGCACGGAGATTTCGCTCTGCGAAGCCCGATCAAACTGGACGGCTTGTGGCCGCAGACGATCCCCGATAAAGCCTCGTTTCAGATTGTCGCCACGCTTCCGGACGGCAGCGTGCAGCCACTGCTGTGGATCCAGGAGTACAAGACCCAGTGGGGACATCCGTTCCTTCTCCGCGCTCCTCTCGATTTGCCGAAGGGCACGCTGATCCAGGGGATTCCGGCCGGAGCGAGTGTCGTTCTGCTGAAGGCTACTTCAGCTCATTAACCGGCACATCGAAGTGCGCCGTGTCGACCACGCCGTTGCGCTGGAACTGCACCCACACGCGATACATCCTCGCCCTCGGGAAGGTGACGTTGAACTGCACTTGCGGACCACCGTCCGCGATGAACGGATGCGTGTGGATCATGTCGATCAAATCGTCGCTACCCACTAGCATGTGTCCCCAGGCGCCAAGTAGCTTCTCGAACCCTTCCACCGGACTCACCTTGAAATACAAGAGCGTTTTCATGCCGACAATCGGTTGCGGAGGATCGGTGGAAAACTCCACCCGCATGTTCTCCGCATCCTTGGTCGAGTAATCGCGAGTGAGCTTCGCAGGCGCGGTCGGCGCGCCCGGAACCAGCACCGTTTTGGTGATCAACTGCGGAGTCGCCCCATCCGGATAAAAGTCCCCCAGCACGCGATACATGCCCGGCTTCGGAAATTTGATGTCGTAGTAGAACGTGCCGTCCGGACCATAAAGAGGATGGTCGTGGACGAAGAATTCCAGGTCCTGGCTCACCACGAACATGTGGAACAGCTTCTCGTGGACGATCTGGAAGGCGGTTACTTGCCGGTCCTTCCAAGGATCGTGGACTTCGAACTGCATCCGCGCCGGTTGCCCCACCTTCAAGGTCCGCGGAGTGGTGGTGAGGTCCAGATGATATTCGACCGGGTCGGGGACGCCCGAAACCATCTTCATCCCGCAGCGCTTGCAAACGCCCGGCTGATTGGAGCGAACGTCCGGGTCCATCGGGCAGCTGAAAACGCTGTCCTGCGCGGAGAGCAATCCCAGGAACACAAACAGCGCCGCCGACAAGCCGACAAGAGCTGCCACGGTGCGTCCAGCAGTGATGCGCATGGAGTTCCCTTCGGTTGCTATCTTATCTCAACGCGGGCATGTTTTGACAGAAGCTTGGGTTAAATCGTGATGACGACCTTTCCCATGAAGTCCCCTGACGAGAGGTGCCGGAAGGCATCGGGAGCGTCCTCGAACGGGAAGACCTTGTCGATCACCGGCTTGATCCCGTTCACCTCGATGGCACGGAGCAGGTCCTCAAACATCCTGGTGCTGCCGACCCCAATCCCTTCGAGGCTTCCGCCCTTCATCATCAGCGGGTAAGGAGTCGAATCGCCCCCCGGTCCGGCGAGGAATCCGATCAGCGCGATCTTCCCTTCGAACGCGAGTGCTTGAAATGACCGGGCCAGCCCGGCCGCGCCACCAATCTCCACGATGTGGTCCACGCCCCGCCCGCCCGTCACCCGTAACACTTCTTTGTCCCACTCGGGATGCGTCTTGTAGTTGATCCCGTCCGACGCCCCCAGCTTCTTCGCCTTCTCCAACTTCTCATCGCTGGAAGAAGTCACGACTACCCGAGCCCCCGCCGCACACGCAAGCTGGAGCGCCAGCGTCGACACGCCGCCCGTGCCCTGGCACAGCACGGTATCGCTGGGCTTCACCGGCTTGCCCGCGACCATCAGAGCGTTCCATGCGGTCACGCCCGCGCAAGGAAGCGACGCGCCTTCTTCGAACGACAAGGCCGCCGGCAGCGCGACCGCGCCGTCTTCGTGCAGCACCACGTATTCGCAGAGCATCCCGTCCAAGGGAACGCCCAGAGCCGGCGGATACGACACGCGTGGGCCGTCTTTCCAAACCTGGAAAAACGTCCCGGCCACACGATCACCCACCTTGAAACGGCGGACTCCCTCGCCTACCGCCATCACCTCGCCCGCTCCATCCGACAGGGGAATGGTGTCCCGCGAAACCGTGCCGCCAATATACTGGCCGATTATCGCAAGATGATCGCGATAATTCAGCGATGTGGCCCGGACGCGGATCAGTACCTGCTGCGGCCCCGGCTTCTGTGGATCGGGGCGCTCCCCGCGCTGCAGTCCCGTCAAACTGTTGCTACCCTTCTGGATCTCGTAGACTTTCATCACCAGCGATCATAACAACCCCGGGCCTAAGGCTGGGAATTCCGGATGCCACCGCTCCTCCCATCCAACTGCTATACTGAAAATCGACAAAGAACGCCATCCAGAGTACGGGTGCGCCTTCGCTTCTGGGCGTTGCGCGCTTGACCGAAGGAAGCATCCTGAAGAGAAGCCATGCCCAAGAGAACATTTCAACCCAACAATCGTAAGCGCGCCAAAACCCACGGATTCCGTGCGCGCATGAAGAGCAAGGACGGCCGGGCGGTGTTGTCCCGCCGCCGCGCCCGCGGCCGTCATAAGCTGACCGTCAGCGACGAGAAGGCCGTTCGTTATTCCAACATCAGCTAATCCGGCGCCGGAGAACTCAGACCAGGCCGCACGGACATTCCCCCGGTCTTCCCGCGTTCTCCGGTCCGCCGAGTTCCGGCTTGTCTATGACCAAGGCTTCCGCGTTTCCAGTCCCCTGTTCGCCGCCTTTTGCCGGGCGCGTCCCGAACCCGTCCCTCCGGGCGGACCACGGCTGGGACTCACCGTGCCTCGCGCGGTCGGCGGAGCCGTGGTCCGCAACCGGATCAAAAGAAGACTCCGCGAAGCCTTCCGCCTCCATCGCGCCGGATTGGGCGCACAATGGGACATCGTGCTCAACCCGCGCCGCTCAGCCGAAAGGGCGCCGTTCCCGGAACTGGTCCGCGCGCTGCGCAAGGTGATCGATCGATGCAACTCCTGATCTTCATCCTTCGTACTTATAAGCGATGGATCTCTCCGATATTGCCTTCCGCCTGCCGCTTTCACCCCACTTGTTCCGAATATATGATCGAAGCCATCGAGCGGCACGGCGCACTGCGCGGTGTCGGTCTGGGCCTTCGACGCCTGTCACGTTGCCATCCATTTCATCAGGGAGGATTTGACCCGGTCCGTTAGGGCTTCGTCTTCAACATGCCGAACGAGAAGAAAGAACTCTCGAACGAGACCCGTCTCCTCATCGCCTTTGGCCTAATGGCCGTGGTGCTGTTGGTGTACCAATGGCTGTTTCCCGCGCCTCCTCCGAAGCCCGACCAGGGCAAGACTGACGCGCCCAAGGCTGACACCGCCGCTCCCAAGCAGACGGCGGCCATCCCGCTTCCGGCCACTCCTGCTCCTGGTTCCGTCCCCGCCGCCGACATCCCCGGCGAAGTGCAGGCCGCGCAGGAAGAAGTCTTCGCCATCGACACGGATTACTATCACGTCGAGTTCTCCAACCGCGGCGCCGTGGTCAAGAGCTGGGTGATGAAGAATTTCAAGGATCAGCAGCTCCACATGGTGGATCTGGTCAATACGCGGGCCCTGGCGCGCGTGGCGGCGCCCTTCTCGCTCGCTTTCAAGGGCCAGGCGCCGAGCCCCGATCCGAATGCGGCGCTCTATCGCGCGACGCACGACGACCTGAGCGCGACCTTCGAATATTCCGATGGCCGGATCGCCGTGAAGAAGACCTTCCGCTTCGAGCAGAAGGGCTACCTGGTCAGCATTGCTTCTCAAGTCACGCAGAACGGCGCGCCGCTGCCTCACGCTTTGGCCTGGCGCGGCGGTTTTGGCGATTCCACCATCGTGAATCCCGCCACCACGCAGCTCGCTGCCTACTACGATCAGTCCAATTCTAAGCTCTACACCAAGGCGGTCAAGGAAGCCAAGGACGGCCCCGTTTCGTTCTCCGGACAGTTCTCCTTCGCGGGCCTGGAAGACAGCTACTTCGCCGGTGTCTACCTTCCCGAAGGCCGCTCCGTCGAGCTGACCGAATTCGCGGACAACATTCCGGACGTCAACAACAAAGACGAACAGCGCATCGGCGCGGCCGTCGGTGGCGAGGGGCTGAACAGCTTCACGCTCTTTGTCGGCCCCAAGGATTTCCAGCTCCTCGAAACCATCAATCCGAAGCTGAACCAGCTCATCGATTGGAGTTGGCTCGGCATCAGCCTGAAGTACGTCGCCATCCCCATCTCGCTAGCCCTCCAATGGACCGCCCAAACCCTTACGCACAACTACGGCTGGGCGATCATCCTGGTTACCGCGGGGATCAACATGGTGATGTTCCCTCTGAAGTTTTCCAGTATGCGCTCCTCGCGCAAGATGCAGTCGATCCAGCCGCTGGTAACAAGGCTCAATGAGAAGTACAAGGGCCTCCCGCTTAAGGACCCTCGCCAGCAGGAAAAGAACGCGGAACTGATGGAGCTGTACAAATTGCACGGCATCAATCCTCTGGGCGGATGCCTGCCGATGTTGCTGACACTACCCTTCTTCGTGGCGTTTTACAAGGTTCTCAGCGTCACCATCCAGCTCCGCGGAGCCCCCTGGCTCTGGGTGCACGATCTTTCTCAGCCCGAAACGCTCGCCATCCGGCTGCTTCCGTTAATCCTGGCGGTCACGCAGTTCGCGCAGCAGAAAATGACCCCGAGTCCTGGCATGGACCCCTCCCAGCAAAAGATGATGATGCTGATGCCTCTGATGCTGCTCTACATGTTCTACTTCGCCAACGCGGGGCTGGTATTATACTGGTTGACAAGCAACGTGGTGGGCATCGCGCAACAGTGGGCACTTAATCGCCTGAGTCCGCCGCCGGCAGTGGTAGTGGATACTAAGTCCGCACCAAAGAAAAAGAACAGGAATTAACGGTGGCTGAGAACAAGCGTACGCTCGCGGTAGACGGTCCGCGCATTGAAGATTTCCTGGACATGGCCCTGGACCTGGCGGATTTCGACCTCGATTTTGAAGTAACCGAGGGCGAAACTCTCCATCCGGATTTCGAGAATCCCGACCTTCTGGTCCGCTTCACAGGCCCCGATGTCGAATTGCTCCTGGCCAACAAAGCCGAGCTTCTTCTGGCGCTGGAGCAGCTCACCATGGAAGCGTTGCGGATGGCGCCGGAAGAGCATTCGCGCATCTGCTTCGACGCCAACGATCACCGCATGCTGCGGATTCAGGAACTCCGCATGAGTGCGGAGGCCGCCGCGGAGCGCGTGAAGAAAACTCACCAGCCGTTCCATTTCAGCCCCATGAACAGCCGGGAGCGCCGCATCCTGCACCTGTCCCTGCGCAATGAGACCGAAGTGCGCAGCGAGAGCGTCGGCGAAGGTCCCATCCGGCAAGTGGTTATCGTTCCCTTCGATATGAAGGACCTGCCCGAGGCCATTCGCCCCCCGCGCCCGCGCCCGGAAGATGATGCTCCGCGCGATCGCGATCGCGGCCGTGGAGGCCCTCGCGGACGTGGCGGATTCGGTGGTGGCGGAGGCCGTGGTGGTCCCGGCGGCCCGCGACGTGGCCCCGGCGGTGGCGGCGGACGCGACCGCGGTCCGCGCCGCTAGTCTCAAGTTCCCGTGCAACTCCGCGATACCATCGCGGCCATCTCCACTCCGCCCGGCCGCGGAGGCGTCGGCATCGTTCGTATCTCCGGCCCTTCTGCCCGCGAGATCGCGGAGCGGATTCTGCACTTTCCCAAAGCTCTACACTGGACCTCTTGGAGCGCTCAGCTCGCCGCTCTTCCTGACGCCTCCGGACACCGGGTAGATCACGTCGTCGTCACGTTCTTCGCGGGGCCCAAATCGTACACAGCCGAAGACGTGGTGGAGATCGCCTGTCATGGCTCGCCGGCGGTTCTGCGCTATGCCCTGGATCAAGCCTGCCGCGCCGGAGCCCGCCTGGCCGAGCCCGGCGAGTTCACCTTCCGCGCGTATCTCAATGGCCGCATCGACTTGCCGCAAGCCGAAGCCGTCCGCGATCTGATCGAAGCCACCACCCTCTATCAGGCCCGCATCGCGGCCCAGCAAGCCGAAGGCTCCGTCTCACGCCGTTTGAAGCCCGTCAAGGAACAACTCCTCGAACTGATCGCTCTCTTAGAAGCCGGCATCGACTTCGCCGAAGACGATATCGATGTGGCGCCGGTCGCGGAGATTCTCCGCCGCATCGATCCGATCCATGCGAGCGTCGCCGGCCTCGCCGCCAGCTTCGCCTACGGGAAACTCGTGCACCAAGGATTCACGCTGGCCATCGTCGGCCGGCCCAACGTCGGCAAGAGCAGCCTCTTTAACCGCCTGCTCGAACAAGATCGAGCCATCGTCACCGACATCCCCGGCACTACGCGGGACCTAGTATCGGAGACCGCGGAGATCGAAGGTATCCCGGTGAAGTTCGTCGACACGGCCGGAATCCGCCGCGGACAGGATGTGGTCGAGTCGCTGGGAATCGAACGCAGCTACCGGGCCATGGCCGACGCCGATCTGACAATCGTTGTCGTGGATGCGTCAAGGCCCGCGGAAGCCGCCGATGAAGAACTCTTCCGCCGGGCCTTCGAGCAAGGTAAATACCTCGTCGCGGCCAATAAGTCCGACCTGGAACAGTGCTTCAGCGTCCAAGAAAGCGTCGCTGTCTCCGCCCTCACCGGCGCAGGACTCCCCGCCCTCCGCCAAGCCATCATTCAAACCTTGGCTCCGCAAGGTCGCATCGAGCAGGAAGGTGGCTTCATCACCAGCCTCCGCCACGAACAACTCTTACAGGAATCGAAGGAAGCCCTGGAACAATCCTGCCGAGCCGCCGAACTCGGCATTCCGCACGAGATGCTTCTGCTCGATCTCTACGCCGCGCTGCGACCCATCGACGCGATCACCGGAGCCACCACTGCGGATGACATCCTGAACCGGATCTTTTCCACGTTCTGCATCGGCAAGTAACTTGGGCTATTGCGAACCCACCCAAACATTCACCAGATCCGTAAATCCATCCGCGGTCTGCACCGCCAGATCTTGCCATCCTGGCCCCATGTTCGCCGGAATCTGCACGTTCAACTGATACAAGCTCGCCAGCCCCGGCGTCAGTCCCTTGAATTGAATGTTCGTCACCAGCGATCCGCCCACGTAAACGTTCACCGGACCACTTACGGTAGCCAGCGGCTTGGTGGGTGCGGAGGCTCCATCCGAAACCACCGGACTTGTCGCCCCCAGGCCCGTCAAAAACACCTGCACGATCTCGCCCGGCAGCGCGGGATTATCGTGATTCACCACCGAATAGTCCGCGTGAAGAATCGCGCCGTCGCCCAACCCGTTGCTGGTCAAACTGAAGATTCCTGGCGAAGTCAGCGCCAGCGGCACATCCACGGCATTCGACTTCACTCCGCCCACTGTCACCACAAACGTTGCCGTCTGCCCGGTCACTCCGTTCGGCACCACCGCGCTGATCTGGGCCGAAGATACGGCGTACACCGGAGCCGCCGTTCCGTTTACGGTCACCTGCACCGTCCCGAGAGTAGTAGGGAAAGGAATCGCGGCTTTGGACGATTGCGCCGGAAACCCGCTGCCAAATAAGGTGACGAACTCGCCAGGAGAAACCGGAGCTCCCGCCGGAGCAAAACTCGCTGCACTGTAAATCCCCTGCGGATGCAGAAACACGCCGGTGCCCGATTGCGGCGGCATCCTAACACCGAAGTACAACTCGTAACTGGAGGACCGCACCACGTCCACTCCGCTGGTAGCGAACGTCTGCCCGTTCACAGCCACGTCAACCTTCCCCTGCGCCGACGTGTAGTTCCCTCCCCCGTCGCTGCCCAGCGCGTACGTGATCAGCGGCGTGGCATCGAACAGTCCATCACTCTGGCGCGTCCGCCGGGACCACACCGACCCTAAGCTGGTCGCATTCACCGATCCCACCACCGACGCCAGCCGCGGCGGAGCTGTGTCATACCGCATCCCTGCCGCGAAATACAGCCCGTTCCAGCTCGCATTTGTCGCGCCGTTGAAGTAGGCTCGAACGCCCACGACCAAGCCGTGTCCTCCTGCCGCCGTAGATCCGCCGATGAAGTAATTCCCATCCGCGGAGAAATACATGTTCTTCGACCCCTCGATCACCTGGGAGTTATTGTTCAGCCCCGTGCCTGGGGCGATCAGTAAATTGCCCGTCCCATCCGGAGCCACGCCGTACGTCATCGGACCCGTCGTCTGACTCAAGAGAGCGTTCCCTAAATTGTTCGCCTGGCCTGTTACGGTAGTCTCCTTGAATCCGCCCGCGCCATCCGCCGTGAGTTTCACGTTCGCGTCGCGAATGTATGCCGCGCTGGCATTCGGTAACTCCAGGCTGGAGACCCAATACGGACCCGACAAGAGGGAATTCGAGACCGGCTGTGCCGGCGCGGAGATCGCGACCAGCATGTCGAACACCGTCGAGCCCGCTTCCGTCGACGATCCGACCAGAGCCCCCAGGCCCAACCGCGCGTTCACGGTAGCGCCCGCGCGCAAGGGGTTCGGAAGCGTGACGAACCCTCCCGGCTTGACCGCATAGTTGCCTGCGGAAATCGCCAGAGCCGCCGGCGGAGCCGTTCCCACCAGCTGCTGCCCCGACATGCTGACGTTGCCGTTGCCATCGAAAGTGAGCGTGCCGCTCGCGGAACGCACGTCGACAATGTTAGCCGTCCCGTCGGTCAGCAGCAGCATCTGCCGAAAATAATACTTTCCGCTGAGTGCTTGGTTCGAAGAAACCTGGGCACTGGTCGCCGCCGCAAGCAGGAGCGCGACGCCGACCCCGTATCTTATATGTATGCGCACCCGTTTTAGCCCCTTAGACACTCTAACCCGGGAGCGAGGGAAAAGACGCGTGCCCCCAGAGCCGCGAGCGTAATGGAGCAGCCCTCCGAACTCCGCGCGGTCGCCCGCCTGGCCGCGCCCATCGTCCTGGCCGAGCTTGGCTGGGCCGGAATGGGCTTGGTTGACACCATGGTCGTCGGCCGCGTCAGCTCCGAAGCGATGGCGGCTGTCGGCCTCGGCGCGGTCGTGTTTTACGGAGTCGGCATGTGCGCCAGCGGCCTGCTGCTGGGTCTCGACACATTGGTCTCGCAAGCCTTCGGCGCGGGCGACCGCGAGGATTGCCATCGCTCCCTGGTCAATGGCGTTTGGCTGGCTCTGCTGCTCATCCCCATAGTTATGGCCGCGGTATGGGCCTTCAATCCACTGTTGCCTCTCTTCGGAATCCGCCCTGATGTCCTGCACGCCACATGGCCGTACCTGCACGCGCTGATCTGGAGCACGCCCGGCCTCCTGCTTTACCTCGCCCTGCGCCGCTATCTGCAAGGGATTCACGCCGTCGCGCCCGTCATGTGGACGCTGCTCACCGCCAACCTGATTAATCTCGCCGGGAACTGGGTCCTGGTCTTTGGACATCTCGGCGCGCCCGCGCTAGGAGCGGCGGGCTCCGGCTGGGCTACCTGTTTCTCGCGAATTTATATGGCGTCGATTCTCGCCGCGGTCGTACTCCGGCGCGATCCGGGGGTGCGGCAGGCGTCCTGGCGACCCGACGCGAAGCGCCTCCGCCAGCTGCTGCGCCTGGGAGCTCCGGCGGCCGGACAGATCGCATGGGAGGTCGGAGTCTTTGAGGTCGCGACCATCCTGGTGGCGAGGTTGAGTGCGGCCCAGTTGGCCAGCCATCAGATCGCGCTCGCCGTGGTCAGCACGACGTACATGATGCCGGTAGGAATCAGTTCCGCCGCCGCTGTCCGCGTGGGCTTTGGATTGGGCCGCGCCGATTCCCGCGCCGCCGCCCGCTCCGGTTGGGCCGCGTTGGCGCTAGGAGCCATCGCCATGTCGCTTGCCGGATTGACTCTCCTGAGCGCACCCGCCTGGATCGCCAGAACGTTTACGTCCCAGCCGGAAGTGATCGCACAAGCGATGGTCCTGCTGCGAATCTCGGCCTGCTTTCAACTCTTCGACGGCTTGCAGGTGGTAGCCACCGGCGCTCTCCGAGGCTCTGGGGATACCCACACACCCATGCTGTGCCACTTCGCGGGGTACTGGCTGGTCGGCCTCCCTCTGGGCTCTGCGCTTTGCTTTTGGCGCGGGATGGGAGCGGCGGGACTCTGGACCGGCCTCTCCGCGGGTCTGATTTTGATCGGCATCATGTTAACTTTTCTATGGTCCCGTGCCGCACGAGCCTTCCCAGTGCTAAAATAGGAGTCGCTTCCTTCCTAGAGATCCCGGCCAGGTAGCTCAGTCGGTAGAGCGCAGCCCTGAAAAGGCTGGCGTCGGCGGTTCGATTCCGTCCCTGGCCACCACATTCTAAAAGAGTTAGTGATTACCAGAAACCTGCATTTCTAACCAGGTGTACAAATAACGTACCAGCTACACGGCTGCCGTTATGTGTTCCTCCTTCGCTGACATCAGTTTCCACATCTCACGCGCTATGTCTCCAGTCCGCGCGATATGTGCCTTTCCCAACTTGGCGTATCGCTCGGTCATCCGAATGTTCGAATGCCCGAGGATCTTCGCCAATTCATACAGATCCCCGCCGTTCATCATGTACCACGAGGCGAACGTGTGCCGGAGATCATGAAAACGGAAGTTCTGGATTCCCGTAAGCTCAAGGATGGTTTCGAAGCTGCTCTCAACGCGTAGCCGTTCGCCTTTGGCATCACGCTTCGGCGGGAACAGCCTGTCCTCGCCGATCGTGGCCGGATACTTCCGAAGCTCAGCGGCCAACTGGGGAGTCATCGGCACGTACCGAATTTTCCCACCCTTGAGCTTCAAACGAACGGCAATGAGGCTTTCGCCGTACCGAAGATCGTTCCAGACCAGACCGAAGATTTCACCCATCCGCATCCCTGTGGTCAACGCAATCAAAACGATCATGCGCAGCCGGTAAAACGTCCGGTTGATGTCTCTCGTACCAGCTCGGTAGATCTTGGAATCGAGCACAGTCTTGAGCATCTTGATCTCTTCAGCCGATAGGTAACGATCTCGCGCGTCGTCCGGTCGCACAACCTCGACGTGATCAGCCGGATTCCGGTCAAGGCCGGTCTCCCTCGACCAAATCGTGCAAGCCTTCGCCATCATGTGGTGCATGACGTTGAAGTGCCGAACGGCGGTGCCTGCGGAAAGGTTCTTCTTTCCGGTGAGGCCTTGGTACCAGCGCTGGACAGCCGAGCCGTCCACCTCGCGAACGAACAGACTACCGAGCTCATCTTGGATACCGTCGAGCACACTCTTCTCGCGATCGTACGACTTCTTCTTGGTCGCGTACTCGTCCCGGTACCGTTTGATGAGCGCAGTCATCCGAAAGTTCACTTCGCGTCGAACATCCAAGTGCCGGTTTTCATCACGCGCTGACAACTTCTTGCGTTCAATCTTTTTCGCCAGCTCATGCGATCCGTGCACCTGAAGTGCTCGATTACGTCCACCCTCGCGCCAACGGATAAGCCATACTCCGTCGCGCCTACTCTCAATCGACATCTTTACGACTCCTTTCAATCAATGGTTTCGATCGTGTGTTCTTCGATAAAGCGCCTGAGCGCCTCTACGTCGAACCGCAACGAACGACCAACCTTGACGCTCGGGAGTTCGCGGAGCCTCGACTTCTTGTAGATGGTGTCCACTTGAAGACCGAGGTACTCCGCAGCCTCCTCCGCATTCAGGAGCCGCTTGCCAACGTTTTCATTAGACCGCATTCCCATGCTCCGGGCTACCCAGTGGGAGTCTGTTCCGTGGACGGCGCGTCGGGAATCTTGCCGATCTTTGACCGCCGCCGTCCCGAGGTCATCGGTGCGGGTTGGGCGGAATCTCCATGAACTCGGGCGCGCATCTTGTCAGCAACGATGTTGAACAAGACGCTTGCCTTTTCCAGCGATTCCGTCTCGAAAAAACGCAGGACTTCCACTTCATCAATCGCAGGCTTTGCCATGCTCTGCTCCTCTCTGCCTTAATAGGCTGGGCTGCAATGGCCCTAAGTCGCTGATTGCAGGACTCTTCGGCGCGGGAAAGTCTCCCGTCGCCGCGACACTCTGACAAGAGACGTTTCCGAGCGGACCTGCACCCCATCCGTGCGGCTCCGAAAACCAGATGGGTGCCAGGAAGTCGTGTCGGTGGACGAGATCTAGCGTGGTGAACAGCACCTTCACGCGACGATCTCCAATTGCTTTGGCCAGGGATAGTAAGCGGGGGAGACGGTCGACCACCACCAGCACGGCGGTGATCGGGAAACCGGCAAGTCCGTGTTCGTAGTGGATCATCTTGCTTCGGACGAAGAACCGAACGCCCTCGGCTCCACTGTCATATTCGATTGCGAATGTCTTGCCGTTGAACGCAGCAACGCCATCCGGGATCAGCGGTTGCTTCCAACCGATGCTCGGCAACTCCCAGGCGCTATAAAAATACTGGAGCCCGCCAGCGAGTTCGGCAGAAATCCGGAGATCGTTGATGGCCGTGGAGTGGGCCATCTGGGCGGGCGGTTTCCGCTCCAGCGTTAGGTGCTCCGCGGTCATGGCTTCCAGCGTCCGCTTTCCCTGAGGGCCGACGGCGAACAAGGCTTCGCTCATGCGGTCGCGGCGGATCTGGATGAGGTATCCGCTTACAGTTAGCTTTCGTAAGCGTTTGCGAACGGCATCCGCCGTGGCCAAAGGGAAGAAACGGCGCTGCACCTGACTGGTGCTAAGCCACCGCGCCGTGCGCAACAACTTCAGCAGATCCAAACAACGCGGAGTTAATCTCGTCACTTGTCCTCCGGAAGCAATCGGCTGGCGCCGCAGGCAACACAACGAAGTGTGCGGGGGAGAGACGAGCATACGGGACAGTAACGCAGGGCAGACCCCGCGTATGTGTAGCCGCAGGAACACTTCCACATTCCGACCAAGGAGATCTTCGTGCGGCAATGCACGCACGCAATTTCGGTGGAGTAGCTAACAATCCAAAACCTGATCCGACGCCTCAGACGAAAGCAGCCACGGATTAAGAGTATCGGGCTTGCGCAAAAGAACAACAATGCGTCAAGAGCGAATTTCCTCATGGCTTACTTCCACGTACCCGTTGGTAGGCTTGGGCAAGCACCTGATCGAGTTCCGCGGAAGCCGGCGTTTCCTCCCAGTCCTTCTTCCGTGCGTCCACGTGCCTGTCATACTCCTGCCGCGAGATGCGCATACCGAAGTTCGGATCGCTCATCAGGGATTTCATGGACTGACCGACAGCTTCGCCAGACGGAAGCGTCAGATCCGCAGTTGTGATCTTGATGGCTTCGCTTGAATGCGGCCGGTACCAGAACCAGCCGGTGCGATCGGGCAGATTAGCTACTGCATTCAACTCGGCCGTCCGCTCATCGTTCATGGAGTAGTACGTCGGCTCCTTGAATGGATCGGATTGTGGTTGCAGCTTCCTGCCGGTAATCGGCATAGCAGGCTTCAAGAATGCACAGTCGCTCGGCTCATCGCGCATGGAAAAACTCCACCGGGTGTTTGTCTGTAGGGAGTGGAGCAATCCAGCGTCGTGAACGGCAGAGCCAAGGTTTTGGGTCAGGGAACACAGGAATGTGCCAAAACTGCGGGACATGGTGAGCACGTCCTCAATGTGATCGCGCAATCTCGGCGTGCCGAAGAAATGTTGCGCCTCGTCGCACACCCATAAGAACGGAAGATCGCGACGTTTCCGCGCGAAGATACTTTGAGCAATGTCCGTACAAACGAGCGCTTGGAGGAGTTGACGAACACTTCTGCTGATGTGTTCGCCGAAGCAGTTTACGAGCACGATGCGGCCGTCATCCTGCAGAGCGCGCATATCCGGCGCGGTCTGACCGGAGAGAGCGAGACGGACACTTTCGGATGAGAACAAAGCTTCCACACGACGGGACAGCGCGGAAATCGTCTGCCGTGGAACTTGCGCAAACTGATGAGTGAAATAGATCTTCAGCTCGGGCTGCTGGGATCGGTGGAGCACCCGGTCGCGGAGGTCGCCATTGTAAAGAATTTCGCTCAGCCAGGTGATGGGCAGGTTGAACTCCGACAACAGCAGTAAGACCTTGGTGAGCAGCGCGCTCGCTCCCAGACTTAGACCCTCGCCGCTCGGTAAGAGATCTAGGAGGAGATCGGCGCGGGTACTGGCGAAGTAGCCTGCATCGATGCGTGGTCGTTTGGCCAGAATGTTGTACGCCAGCGGCGGATCAGTCGTGCTGAAGTCAAGAATCACGACGCGTCGCTGGAAATCGTGGGCTGCTTCCGGATCGCGCTTTGACAATTCCTGGAGCCGCTGCCAGACCAGTAGGAGGGCACCCGAAAACAGGTCACCTTTTGGATCAATCACGCCAAGACCGCCAGGGTCCTGCGGGAGTTTTTGAAGCAGTCCACGGATTATGTTCAGGGCGAACCGCGTTTTCCCCGCTCCCGTCCCGCCGGTCACGATCGAATGAGCGCACATCAACTCCTTCAGGGGCACCGTGACCGCCTCGCCCCAAGTGGTTGTGCCGATGGTTAGGTGGCTATCACCGGATGCGCGGAATGTCTTGAGCAGCTGGTTCGCTTCTTTCCGCGAAGTGCGGGCCGGAGCTGCGGCCACGTCCGCCAAATATCGGCGAGTCTGTTTCCGAATCTTTCCACCGAGAATAAGATCCAAGAGGGGACGCATCACGAATCCGCCCTCCGGGGCATGACAGGTGTCCGCTCACCGCGTGAGGAAATACGTGGCTCCCGGCGCGGTCGGCGGCGCTCCCGGACGAAGTAGGCGATGCAACTGATCGCTGCACCGATGAGGACAAGCTGAAATGTCGTGAGGTGCCGGAGTAGTTGGGCAAGCCAAGTCAAGATCACTTCCATGGTGGCGAGCACCAGCATGAGCTTCACCAAGAATCGCTGGAATCGATCCTTCACTTGCGCTCTCCGATTGAGGATAGGTTTAGGTCGGTGACCTCCCGCATGGATGAAAACGCCCGCAGATTCGCTCCGGATTTGACGCAAAAGGCGGTCCAGAACGCGCGAAGGCTGGAGATGTAGGCGATATCCTTGCCGGAAGCATCCACGCCCAAAAGCCAGATATTCACGCCACGGAGGTCGGGAATGAGATGCTCGCGCTCAAGCGTCTCAAGCGCTGTCTTGACGGGAACGACCTTCGGTGTCTCGATGTCCAGCGGCTTCGCCGACTGGCGCATGTCCGAGAGCGCAATGATGTTGCGCTGTCCCGTGGAACCTCTCAAAAAATCGCTGGCGACGAAAAACCCGCCGATGATGTCAGTCTTTTGCGCGGACACGTTTACGGCCGCAGTAGCTGTCTTAAATTGCGCGACGTAATTAGTGCGGGACAGATTGATGCGGTTCAAAAACTGCAAAGGCCCCGGATCACCTGGGATACGGCCGGAAACAAGAACGCGCGGAGAACTGAAACTCGACTCGCTGATTGCCATGACGGCAAACTTGCTCCCGGCCGGCAACTCCGACAGTAATTTCGCAGTGGCGTCAAGATCCTTTTCGTACTCGCTAGGACCGTTGAAAGCTCTTGCGACCACCGTCGACCGCGTCATGTCGGGCAGAATGACCGTCGCAGTTTGGCCACATACCAACTGCGCCAAGACGGTTCCGAGGAAGAGGGCAAATGCAAAGCGGCCGATTCGGGTAGGACTCCGGCGTTCGGTTCCGTGAGTAAGACCTCGGTGGAAATCACGCATGAACGTGGCTGCAAAAATCTCCGGCTCATTCTGAAGAAACACGATTCGTCCGGCAAGTTGGGCCATCTTCGGCTCGATCTCCGCAAGGCGTTTCTTGGCTTGCTCTACCGCCGAGAGGGGAGCGACTGAAATCCGGCCAGCTTCCCACACCAGCAGGCCCGTGGCGATTTCTAGAGCAACGGCCAGCAAGCTGAACAAGAGCTGCAAACGGTGAACTGAGGCACTGTAGAATTCGGCCGCGTCGGATGTCGCCAGAGTGGCCGCGTCGCCCGACGAGAGCGCAATTTTGAGATAGGTGGCGAGGACGTCTGCGCGCACACGAGAGAGAACAATTAGACCGAGAACGCCAGCGACGAAACCGAGTGCGGCAAGCACTCCAACGACGCGCGGGTGTCCAAAATGTTGGAGAGCGACGTCGGCAAGGGACGCGCAGACAAGAGCCACTGCCACGGCCCAAAGCCACGATTGCCAGCCGAGGTCGAATGGCAGTAGTGCGATATGTGTAAAGGACAGGCCGCCGATCATGAGGATGAGGGCGACTACGATGCAATACAAACGGCGGGATCGAGCGTCGTGAACGCCCGGCAGAACATTCCGCAGAAAGGCGCGGAGGGAGTCACGCTCGTCCAAGAAGATTTTACCTTGCGCCTTGCATTCGGTTATGGGCGCTTCGTTCGTCAGCTCAATACGCCGCTTTTCTTGGGCCATAATGGTCTGGCCTTGATCCATAGAGCGGTTGGCGGCGGTCGCGCCCAGGTCAAAACCGAAGTTAGCTCGGAATTCATTCATACATTCTCTTTGGCGGTCCTCAGGTGCGCTCGGAGATCGCCCAGATGCCGCGTTCAAGCACGCGGGGGGCAGAATCATCGGGAGGCGTGAGCAGGGCTTCATCCTTCACGACGACAACAACCATCCGGTTGAGCGGAATTTGAAACACCTGGTCGTGGCCCCTCAGGTCATAGTGGGTACCACAATCGATGTTGATGAAGAGAACACTTCGTGCGGTACGGGCGACCGCTTTCGTTGGAACAGTGTCAAGACGTTTGACTTGTAGTTCGCCGCATGGTGTGATTTCTCCGTTAGCTTGACACAAGTCCTTTTGAGAGAGATACTTAAGAGGAGTTCGTGATGTGTTCGTTGGTTGCATTTGTCGTCCTTATGTGACCAACGCTCACGTTCGTGAGCGGCCCGCCCTGCGCTAACAGGGCGGGCCTTTTCGGTTCTGATTTCGAAAATCTGATCACGATCCAGTGTCGCCGACGCTCCGCATTTTGTCTTTAGAAGCAGATGAATCATTCTTTGCAACCTATTAGAGGAAGGTTAGAAGTTTCTTAGGAGTGAAATGGGCGAGCTACGTAAGTATTACGACTGGGGCGAGTTTAAAATGAGCGTCTCTGGCTTCGACTTAGAGCGAAACGGGAGGCGTATCAATGACCTTACAATCACAGCCCTCACATTACTAAAGATTTTGTTGGCAAGCGCGGCCGCGAGTTCGGTCGCTTTAACTATCAGCAAGGATGAACTCATCAAGGCAGTCTGGGGAGAGGACACGTCGGTGGGTGATACGAGCCTGACACATTACATCCATCGAATTCGTCATGTTCTAGAACCAGGGGTTTCCGTATCTGAGTCCTGCATTCAAACGGTGCCTGGATATGGGTATCGGTTCAGGCTCGACGTTCGGGTTTTAGATCATCCGGAGGAATCGCGCGCTGAAGGCGAGAGCCTAAGGGCAGAGCGCGGGCCAAACGAGGGGATACTTGTATCGGGTGTCTCCGACGTTTCGCCTAGTCTGAAACGAGCGGTTCTTGACAGTGGCATTATGGACGAGCTAGGCCGGGTCTACTTGGCTCAGCACCAAGAGAGCCATTGTCAGTACTTGCGCTGTGGAGTTGTTGTACAAGCTCGGTGCCTCCTTACTGAAGGGGAGCCCGAATTTAGCTTGTCCGATTTAGTGAATTACCGGGCTGACTTCAAGACTCTTGGAGACCGGGTGTACTGTCGGTGCCTTAGCATAACGGGCGGGACCGATCGACAACCGCCGGAGATGATGAGTTGTACGGTGTACAACCTGCGAAGCGGAAAGGGAATAAGAACTTTTCCGATACCGATCAGATCGCAGCAACTTGAAAATATCCGTGAATGGCTAGTCTATTTTGATCCCGTTCTAGCGCCCCGTAGTGGACCATACCGTCTTGATTGTCAGTATGCAGTCGAAGGGTTCATGCAACCCTTGAAGGATCGCGGGAGGGATAAGTTGGAATTCAATTTGCGGCGTAGTCCGGGACAAAAGGTTCGGGTTGACTTCGTAGTCGGCGTTCCAAAGCGATTCGCTAGCGCGAGAATGGCTCCTCGAAATCTACCAAGGCCAGGTCGGGCCATGACAGAAGTTGAATTGCTTGAATACGGCCCCTCGTCGCCAAGCTTCCGGCTTCTTGGTTGGACGGACATAGAACCGCGCGAAGGTCAAAACTACGCGGTCGATATCAGGTTGCGATGATGATTCGGTTCGGATCGGTATCACCGATCGTTCCACGAGAACGTCCTAAACAAGTGCGCATACAAGCTCCTTAACTCGACCAGCTACCTTCCAATCGGTGGATCCGGTGGGGGATGGTGTGTATCACCTACTGTGCCGCCACGGACAACGCTACGAAACCTAAGAGGCATCATGTCTAGATCATAACCTTGATTTCTTGTAAAGGAAAGCCCCGGTACGGCACGCTGCTCGGCCAGGGATTCACGATGAGTGTTAACAGGTGTGCCAATGGGCTTCACTGACCAAAGCCCGCTCAGTGTCCATTGTCCACAACTTGATCTTGACATCGGTCTCCGAAGGAGTAACATAAAGGACGTTATGATACTTCTTATCAATCACTTATGAAGGGTTCAAATCACACAAGACGCAGCTCGGATGTGTCAATAATTCCGATTGTCGAGCGGACGCGAGATCGTTTCCTTTTGGATGCATTGCCGACGATCTGGTTGAGCAAGTCGCATTCGGCAAGAGGTCGAAAAACCAACGCGGCGCGGAATCGAGATTTGACGAAGGCATTGACGGCTGTTCAAAAACATGTCCGAAGATTGGAGGTCGTCGTCGATGAACTTCTGCACGCATGACCGATCGATCTCTTGCCACCGTTTCGCGACGAGAACTTTCCAAAGCGGGATTTGAGAACCTCCCGGCAGCGATAGTGCGTGCCGGTGACGCTGCAGCCTGGCGCTTCATCGAATTCTTTCTCGTAACGATCCGAAATAAAAATACGCGCGCGGCCTACGCTGAAGCGATCGGACAGTTTTTTGTTTGGTGCGAGCGTCGCGGCGTTCGTGAGTTACACCAGGTGCGACCGGTCGTCGTCTCGGGGTACATTGAACAGCTCCAACTCACCCGCTCGTCCCCTACGGTCAAGCAACATCTCTCAGCGGTACGAATGCTTTTCGACTGGCTCGTTATCGGCCAGGTAATGGAAACGAATCCTGCCGCCTCTGTTCGTGGCCCAAAGCATGTCGTCACGCGCGGAAAGACGCCAGTGCTGAAAGCCGACGAAGCGCGGCAACTACTCGACTCGATCAAGGTCACTTCAATCGTCGGTCTGCGGGATCGGGCCATCATCGGCTTGATGTGCTACATCTTCGCTCGCGTGTCCGCGGCGGTGCACATGAAGACCGATGACTACTTTCAAAACGGAAAACGCTGGTGGATCAGGTTGCATGAAAAAGGTGGCAAGCGCCACGAAGTTCCCGCGCATCACAATGCCGAGCTGTATCTCGATGAGTACCTCGAAGCGGCCGGCATCGGGGACGAAAAAAAGACTCCCCTCTTCAGGAGCGTCGATAAGCGGAAGATGATTACGGAAAACGCCATGACCCGCACCGATGTGTTTCGCATGGTCAAACGTCGCGCGATTGCCGCGGGACTCCCCTCTTCAACGTGTTGTCACACGTTCCGTGCTACCGGGATCACGGCTTATCTCGAGAACGGCGGGACGATTGAGAACGCCCAAGCGATTGCTGCGCATGAGTCGCCGAGGACGACGAAGTTATACGATCGGACGGGCGATGAAATCACCTTGGACGAGGTCGAGCGAATTGTGATCTAGCGAAAATTATCGAAGGCTACTGGTCCCTTCGTCAGTGCCGCTTTTTTCCGAACACATATTCTTCCGCCTTCCCCGAGTGCACACCTACATCGTCGAATCTAAGCCGCTGAAGACTATGACGAATTTCATTTACCAACTCGTGCGCTCGGTCTTGATCTACGACCTTAGAGCCGTGTGGCAGTAGGCCCCTTACAAACGTATTTCCTTCAAGGTAGGCGTTGGCAATCGATATGATGGCGATCCCGCCCGGAACCAAGACCCTATGAGTCTCCCGGACGGCCTGTTGCACGTCAAAAAATGCAGATTGAAAAGTGCGCAGAGAAACGTAGATTTCCTGGCGGGAGTCTTCCTTGCTCATACTTTCGGCTGGTAGAGAAAACGGGGGCAGGTCAATCCGGCTCGCACCAAACACACGGCCATCTTTGGAAAGACTGGCGTTGGTAAGACAACGTTGATGCACAATATGATCGTTGCCGATCTCCAGGCCGGGGTCGGCGTCACGGTCATCGATCCGCACGGGTCCCTCATATCCG
>DASYET010000010.1:0-7653 GCA_036498815.1 Bryobacteraceae bacterium
AGTGGCGCGGCGGCCAAAAAGTGATCGGAATCAGAGGAGAACGGCGATCGGCTTCACGGGAGAACACTGATCGGAATCGCGGGAGAATGGGTGATCGGCTTCAGAGGAGAATGGGTGATCGGAATCGCGGAGAATCCGCAATACAGGAAAGGTGTAGCGAACCATCCTGACCCCGAGTCATGCGTGGCCAGTCGCAAGGCTGTCATCGAAGCGTTGACAGGGGCAAGTGCAGGCAGGGTATTGAGCTGCGAAATAATCGCGACCGGAGTGCCGACGTCGTTCAGCATGGCGGAAGGCAACACCGGCGGGTGCGCAATCGCGAGCATCCGCTGGACTTCGCGCAGTCTGAGACCCCTTGCATGCATGGAAACTCCGCGCGCGGGAACCGGGAGACCCCATCGACGCCCAACGTGCAGTCTGCGGTGGGCCGGTTGGAGAAAGGCCGTGAGCCAGAAGTCCAACATGCACGTCAGTGGGGAGTCGGACGGTTGTGTAGTACCTGCGAAGTGCCTGAACAATAGTGGGAAACCGCTGGCGGAGGGCATGGAGGGAAGACGACCGACCAAGGAGAACGCTGGGCAGACGACCGCGTCCCGGACGCAGAGCCGGATTGGTGCGACGAGCGATTTGCTCAGTGTGCGTAGGGTTGCACGTGAAGAGAAACGGACGCGGTTCACCGCGCTGCTCCACCACATGACTGTTGTTCTGCTGCGGAACAGTTATTACTCGCTGAAGCGGGGTGCTGCGCCCGGAATGGACGGAGTGACGTGGAAAGAGTACGAGACGGATCTGGAGACTCGGCTGGCGAACCTGCACAATCGGGTACATCTGGGAACGTATCGAGCGCAGCCGTCAAAGAGAGCTTACATTCCGAAAGCCGATGGACGGCAGAGACCTTTGGGCATTGCTGCTCTGGAGGACAAAATCGTTCAGCAGGCGATGGCGAAGATCCTCAACCAGATTTATGAGGAGGATTTTCTGGGGTTCTCTTATGGCTTTCGTCCGGAGCGGAGCCAGCATCAAGCGCTGGATTCGCTCTGGGTGGGCATCATGCGGAAGAAGGTGAACTGGGTGCTCGACGCGGACATTCGCGGGTTCTTCGACAACATGAGCCACGAATGGACGATGAAGTTCGTCGAGCACCGGGTTGCCGACCGAAGGGTTCTCCGTCTCATCCAAAAATGGCTGAGGGCGGGGATATCCGAGGAAGGGAACTGGTCGAAGACCGAGATAGGAACTCCGCAAGAGGCGGTGATCTCGCCGCTGCTGGCAAACATCTATCTGCATTACGCCTTCGATCTGTGGGTTAAGCACTGGCGGCGAAATCAGGCGACGGGCGATGTTGCTACCGTTCGGTACGCCGACGATATCGTGGTGGGGTTCGAACATCTGACTGACGCGGAGCGATTCCTTTCCGAATGGAAAGAGCGCATGCAGAAGTTCGGGTTGGAGTTGCACCTGGACAAAACGCGCCTGATTGAGTTCGGGCGCCATGCATCCGAAAACCGAAAGCGGCGAGGCGATGGCAAGCCGGAAACGTTTGAGTTTCTGGGGTTCACGCACATGTGTGGGCAGACCCGGAAAACCGGTCGGTTTATCGTCAAGCGAAAAACGATCCGTAAGCGGCTCTCTGGCAAGCTCAAAGAGCTGAAGGAAGAACTGCGACGCCGCTGGCACCAGCCAGTGGCCGAGGTCGGGAAGTGGTTGAGGTCATTTGTACGAGGCTACTTCAACTACCACGCGGTACCCGGCAATATGGATAGTCTGAACAGCTTTCGGGCTCAGGTAATCTGGCGCTGGTATCGCGCGCTTCGGCGGCGGAGCCAGAGGGACAAGATGACCTGGGATCGGTTCTGGCCGATGGTGGATCGATGGATTCCGAGTGCGAAGATCCTGCATCCGCATCCGAATGTGCGCTTCGACGCCATTCATCGAAGGTAGGAGCCGTATGCAGCAATCCTGCACGTACGGATCTGTGCGGGGGGCGTCGGGTCAACTGGCGTCCCTACCGCGACAAAGCTCTCTGAACGTGTAACCCTGAAAGGCGAAGAATCGCCTGGAAGATATGCGCGGAGAAGACATTCAACAGAGTGAGCTGTTCAGCTATGGATCGCTGGAGGATCGGGTGCCGGCAGGGCATCCGCTGCGGCCGATCCGGTCAATGGTGGACGAAGCGCTGAAGGATCTGAGCGGGCGCTTCGACGAGATCTACGACGCAGACGGCCGAAAGTCGATACCACCGGAACGGCTGCTGCGGGCGCTCCTGCTGCAGATGCTGTACTCGGTGCGCAGCGAGCGGATGCTGATGGAGCAACTGGAATATAACCTTCTGTTCCGCTGGTTTGTGGGTCTTTCCGCAAACGAGCCGGTGTGGCATCCGACAGTCTTCACAAAGAATCGGGATCGTCTGCTGGCAGGGGCAGTGGCCGAGGAGTTCTTCTCGCTGATTGTGAATCAGGCGCGGAGGAAGCGATTGCTGTCAGACGACCACTTCACGGTGGACGGAACGCTGATCGAAGCGTGGGCGGGCCAGAAGAGCTTTCAACGGAAAGGCAACGATGACGATCCGCTGAACCCTCCTTCGCCGGATCGCGGCAGCAACCCGACGGTGAACTGGCACAAAGAGAAACGCTCGAATGAGACGCACGAATCGGTCACCGATTCGATGGCGCGTCTATATAAGAAGACGCGAGGGGCCGAAGCCCGACTGGGTTACCTCGGACACGTGCTGACGGAAAACCGCAACGGTCTGGTGGTGGATGTACGGCTGACGCAGACCAGCGGGACCGCCGAGCGCGATGCGGCGCTGGAGATGTTGGGCAGCAAGCCGGCATCGAGACTGGTGACATTGGGCTGGGATCGCGGTTACGACACGCGCGGCTTTGTGGCTGCGCTGCGGGAACGGAAGGTAACGCCTCACGTGGCACAGAACGATTCCAACCGGCGCAGCGCCATTGACGGCAGAACAACGCGGCACGACGGCTATGGAGTGAGCCAACGGAAACGCAAAAGAGTCGAGGAAGTCTTCGGCTGGATGACGACCGTGGCGCTACAGCGCAAGACACGGTTTCGCGGGCTGGAACGAGTCGGCTGGATGTTCACTTTCGCAGCCACAGCATACAACCTGGTCAGGATGCGCAATCTTCAGGTAGCAAACGCATAGGGAGAAGTGTGTCCCAAGGGCCTGAAAACGGCCTCGCAGGCACGCTGTAACTCGCACTAAGCGGCCTCGTCGGGCACTTCTGTCATACCCAGCTTTCAAACATCCTACGTCTCCACCGCCGCAGTTAGCTTTTCCGCAACCTGCTAGGAGCCGCAACTCGCCTGGGGCAGTTGGAACACCTGCAGGTAATCACATTCATAGTTCCCAGGACGCTCCTGCGTCTTTGGAGTAGCTATGACGTCCTCAGTGAAGCGGTGATGTTTCCACGCGAAAACGAAGACAAAGGGATGTACTACTGGCGCGGCGCGCGTGAGGTTCTCGAGGCACTGGGGTGGTCCCCTTGGCTGAGACAAACAGTTAAGACACTGTTGACCGTTCGCTGAAAATCCATTGTGCCCGATCCCGGAATGGTTTTAGGATGGGCGTGCCGGTGAAGCGGAGGCGGGCAATGCTGGCGAGCAACCCGCTGAGGAATAGCCGGCCGGTACTCGTCGCGACGATGAGTAGGGCGCAGAACCTCCGGTGCGTCCTTGCTGCAAGCCTGGGTCGAACCCGGCCGGGGAGCGGTACTTCGGCCCAGGTGATTCATGAAAGTATTCATCGGCCGACAGATACCGTTATGCCTGAAAAAACGCACGTTCAGGTTCACACAGTTGCTCCTGCTGTCAGTTTGAGCTGAGCCTCGAACTCCGCCGGTGATTTGTAGCCGATGGCCGAATGCAGCCGCTTCTGGTTATAGACCTTCTCCAGAAAAACTCCGATCGCGGCTTTGGCTTCAGCCAGATCGCGATATTCGTTGCGGTGCACTTCTTCGTATTTCAGGGTTTTCATGAACGATTCGCAGGCGGCATTGTCCCACGGATTGCCTTGCGAGACATGCTGATGCGGATGCCGTTGTCTTTCAGCAGACCTGTGTAATCGTTACTGGCATACTGCGAGCCGCGATCCGAGTGATGAACCAGCCCCGGCTCAACCACTCGCCGCGACAAAGCCATGCGCAAAGCATCGAGCGTCAGCTCGTCTTCCAGCGTCCGAGCCAGCGCCCAGCCGATCACTCGTCGTGAGCACGCATCCAGAATCACGGCCAGATAAACGAACTCAGCCTGTAGCCGAATGTAGGTAATATCGGCCACCCAGAGCTGATCGACGCCTGTCAGCACAAGCTCCGGCTTCAGGTTCGGATATATCTTCCGTCCGTGGTTCGATTCGGTCGTGAGCACGAACTTCCTCTTCCGCACGCACAGCAGGTTATCCTGCTCGAGGGAGAAGGTTCTTTCCGACCGTGTTCCATCGGCTGCGAAACCCAAAACGATGGCATCCAGAACGTGAATCCGGTTTAGGTTGGCCCCGGCGGCCTAAAGCCGCGGCCGCAGAGTCTCAGCTGCATCGTCTTCCGCGTTCAGAAAAAGCACCGCACCCTGATCGGGTTTCTGTCGGTCTACCGGCCATAGCCCCGCGGTCGTAACAATGCTCGCTATGCTGGCCGTGATCTGGCTCTTTCCTAGACCAGGGTCACCAGCGATGATCGTCAGTTTTCCGCGTGCGATGCGATAGGGCCAAAGCCAATCAACCGGCTTCGCCTGAATATCCGAGAGGCACCGGGTCTTAACAGAACCGGGTGCGATTTCCGCGCCGCCACCATCCTTGCCCCGAACCTGACCGCTCTGCATTGACGCACCGCTTTTGATGTCATTTGCGACGTAACCAACCGCCGAAGTTGACGACTTGCGGCAGGGTACAGGCGCCTTTGTAACGGCGCAGAGCAAAGTAACGGTTCGGCTGAGCACTTTCCCGTTCGCTCCGAATATAGTCTCCGAAGCGTTCCGCGAACCCACGAAGGTCGAGGATGTCGAGTTCGATTTTCCTTTCACAGACACAATTGGCGTGCGCGCGCTCGGCACAACCAGCCAGTTCCTTAGTGAGGCGATCCTTCCACGCGAGGGTGAGCCCATGCGCGTCGGAGGACGACGACGCATACTCATTAAGTGCAAGTACCAGCTATTTGAAATTGAGGTGCTGGGTGTCGCCAGTGGGGGCGTGCCACCGTTTCGCCGAGCCCAGCGATCCAATGACTGGAGCCCATGCTGGACTAATCCAAGTTTGAAGGCGAACTCTCAACAAGGACGTTCGGGTACACAGATTCCCGGTTAAACCTACAAACGACTTCGAGATGAACTCATCTCGCTCGCGGAAAAGAATTCGAGCGTGGCCGAGGCCATCGATTACGGCACATCCATCAAAGGATGTCCGCTCACCTTGCTTCGGATTACGCGCGGCGTGAGCAGGCGATCGCCGGCAAGTCGGCCCCGCAATTTTGATTACTGGCGCCATTCATGGTGTTGAGTACTTAGGAATCGAGATGAACCTGGCAGAACACTTTCTGAAACATGGCAAGGAGTTGAAGGGGCTAACCGCTTTTCTAGCAGCGGGAGGCGTCGTGTATCTGGTTCCCGTTGCAAATCCGGACGGATTTGATGCGGAGGCCAGGTTCAATGCGGCCAGTGAAATCGTCAGGCAAAATAACTTGCTCACGCAACGCCTGGACCATGTATCTCCCGACGATCTCGGAAACTTGAACCGCGACTTTGCCATTCTTCCGCGAGACGAACGACGATTCACAAACCCTGAGAGCGCAAGGCTGGCGAGCTACATCGACAATGATCTTCGGAACGGGCTCCGCCTCGTGTTTTCTTCAACGGCGATGTCGGAATTTGCAGCCACGGATGGTCCATATGTATCGAGACGCTGGCGTATCGCCGGCGGTCCAGGCGACGATCTGACCGCGTTTCGCTGGCTGGCAGCAAACTGTCGGGTTCGACGGATTCGTTTCTCGACGTGCTCTTGAGGGAGATGGGATCATCCGCGCCTGCGGCCTCACCCCTGGCACATGGGCCATCCACGTCGATCAGCCCGGTACGGGTTTCCGCGATCCGCCCGCGTTTTTCGGAACCGCCACCTTCACCCTGACAGACTCCGATCTTCACGACGTAGTCATCGCGGCGAGTCCGCGAGTCAATCTGCCGGTGGAAGTGACGCTGGACGGGCCAGCGCCTGCCGCGACAGCCGACAACCCTAAACCAATTCCCGACCTCGCCATCCTGCTCCAGTCGCTTGTTTACGCTCAGCACACGGGGCTCAGGAAACAACAAGCTGAGTGTTCCCGGCTCCCTATCGTTGGAAGGCTTGCCTGCGGATAACTACTCCCTTACCATCCGCGGTCTCGCTCCAAACATGTATATTGAAGGCGCGACCTACGGGAACGTGGATGTTCTGCGCCACATCATCCGCCTCGGCTCGTCGGCGGATAACACGCCGCTTCGCGTCACCATCGGCGAAAACGGTGGCACGATCGAGGTCGCGGCCACCGAAAGAGACGGCAATCCGGCCGATAACACCTTTATAACCGTGTTTCCAGCCGACGCCATTACCGAAGCCCACGTTGCCGTCACCTACACCACCGAAACCACCGACACGACCGGGGCTTGGAAAGCCGGTGCAATGGCGCCCGGCGCATATTACGTCATTGCCACACCCTCCCCACCCGACCGCTCTCCCGAATCTATCGGGAAACTCCTGCTGGGCCGCACTCGAGTTGATCCCGTCGTAGTTTCTGCAAATGGTCCGGTGAACGCGGCGGTCTTCGAACGTACCCTGCAATAGTCCGTGAGCAAACAACAAGAGAAACGGAGTTCTACGGATTGATATTCGGCGTTCTGATTGGTCGGATACTTGATAAGCGCCGCAAATCAAGATGTGCTATTGTTCACGGCGCCTAAAGAGCAGCTGGGGCTGTATCTTGCGCGAGCAACGGCCCCGTTCAGTTTCTTGTGATCGACAGTGTGACGCGTCCGTCTGCAAACTGATTTTATGCCGTGCCGACGAAATGATCGTGGGAAATAGAGCATGCGGTCGGCCCCTGCGAGTCTCCAAGATTGGTCGGGCTTATGGAAGGTTTCCGGAAACCGCGACTGAAGCCCCTTCAGCCATTATCGCCATAGGCGGGATGGTTCTCCTCGTGACGGCCAAGCCGTGACAAATCCGGCCGCGTTTTATCGACACCGCATCCTGCCTGCGTGACAATCCCATGACTCAATTCTCCATTGAACGAAAAATGAGTTTTAACCGTTGTCTCCAAATTGGGGACCAGTCCATTGGGCTCTGGAACCGTGACGGCAGATGATGGCCTATTGTGGCCCTGAAAATGTCGGATAGCCCAAAATTGGCCCAAATGCCCGCTACTCGAGTCAATCACTTAGACAGGAATATAAGCAGCAAAAGGGCCTTAGCCAAGTTGACACGGAAGAGGTCGGAAGTTCGAGTCTTCTCGAGCCCACCATTCAAACTTCCCGCGGCTCTACGCACTTAATGGGGGCAGCCCAGCCCCCGACCGATCTAAGAACACATTACCTTAACCCTGAGTCTGTAGTTGTTGAAGTTGCGAAAGCCGTAGGCCTGTCTCTGTAAAACCTCCATCTTTGTGTGGAATCCTT
>DASYET010000011.1:0-144976 GCA_036498815.1 Bryobacteraceae bacterium
TGCGGCAGCCTCGGACCACGTTGCTAGAGCTGTTCAGTACGATTGCCGTGGCCTTGAAGGAATCATGGATGTAGCAGTTCTCGATGATCGCGCCTTGGTAGCCCTGGCTGTTCGAAGTGACGGTGTCGGAGCTGGAATGAGAGTTCGCGAACGTGGCCGTGAAGGTGGCGGCGGTCTTCGCGGTCACCGTGACAGCCTCGGAGGTTCCGCCAATCAAAAGCCGCTGGCCGACATAGATGAACCCCATGTTGCCCGGTGTGACGGTTTGGGAGCCAGTTGAAACGGACCCGCCCACGGTTGTGTTGACCATCGTCTGTGTGTACGGCTGAAAAGTCGAGATCCCGGAACCGCCCGACGTGAGGTTGTTGCCATAGATGCCCGAGATCTCAATGTTGTAGAGGTGCGGGCTGAAAGCGCCGTTGTTGATCGCTATCCCGGTCCAGTCAAACGATCCGGACATGCCGGAACCGTTCAGGATGCTCAGATCGTGAATACACTGGTTCGTGCCGTTGACCTGGAACACAGTGGTTGCGCCCGTTAGGGTGACGTTAGCGGCGTACTGAAGAATCGTGACTCCGGGTCCGTCGCCGTAGACGCACAGACCGTTCGATGAAGAAGTCAGATTCAGTATCGTTCCGGTGGTGCCGGTGATCGAATAGGTTCCGGCTGGGATGTACAGGGCTTTCTTGCCTGATGCGATAACGGCTGACAGAGCATTCGTAAGCGCTGTGGAAGCATCCGATACGCCTGTGCTGTCGGCTCCGAAATCGGTTTTGGCGTTGACGGTGTCACGCGCCCGCGCGTCGAGTGTCGTGGCAGCGGCTCCTGTGCCGGGATTCGTGAAGGCCACGTCGCCTGCTACAGGTTGCGCCGCCGAGACCGTGCCATCTGTCGCAATTTGCATCAAAAACTGGTGTGTGACCTGAGAGAAGGACTTGACGCCGCCCAACGAAGATGGTCCTGGATTGGGAAGACGGCCAGCCGGAAGCGTTCCGTTCGAAATGTTCGATGCGTTTGTGGTGTCGGTCGAGCACGAACTGGCAGCGTTAGAAAGATCACCGCAAGCTGGCTGCTGCTTCGTGATTGATCCGTCTGCGTTGATGGCAGTCAGAAAGCTATGAAGCGTCGCCGGACTCGTCATGATTCCACCAAGCGTTGAGACCGTGGGCGCGGGCATTTGGCCGGAGGGCAGTTTGCCGGAACCGTCGAGCGAGGCGTAGCCGTTCGATTGCCCTTTCTGAGCAATGCTTTGCTTGGCAGACAGATCCGTGGTCAAGTTGGTGACGGCGGATTCAGGAACGTTGGAAACGGTGGCACGGTTGCCGTTGATGGTGGTCTGGCTGAACACAGCGCTCGTGATGAGCAGCCCCAGGGTGAGAAGTTTCTTAGTCAAGGTCTTGTACTCCGTATGTGTCCGCGATCAGCGACAGGCCGTCAGGAGAGACGAATGTCTGAACGTTCCGTTTACCGGCCAGCGTTCCAAGCTCCATACCGCCCGAGACGTTATCTGGCCATGTAACCGACCGTGGGCCATCGGGATCGACCGTAATGATAACGGTAACCCTTTGGCCAACCGTCATGTTCACGAAGGACGGGTTTGTGATGTCGCCGTTCGTGGTGAATAGTTGAACGTCGCCCCGCTGACAGTCGAAGACCGGTGAAGATGGATCGGGTGTGTTGGGAACCGCGTAAGCGCCGCCACTGCCTGAGAACGGTACGCCGTTGTTCAGGATCTGGCCAATGAAATTCAGGTCGCCCAGAACGTCAAGGTCCGCTCCAAAAGTATGGTTGCCGGTCCACTCGTAGTCGCCATCGAGTTGGTCTGGGCCGAGGGTGCCTTGAACGGCGTGCGGAGCGTTCCAGTCGGAAGGCCGGATTACAGAGCTGTCTGCGCGGTCAGGCTTGTGACTGACCTTTTGGTGAATGATCGTGAGAGCCACATGAAGTATGTAGCTCTAACTTGCTCGTCAGCAGGCCGAACGCTTGCGCTTGTACCGCCGAGGTGCCGAGGATGTGAACGCTTGCCGCACCACCTCCTTCGCAGCTTCTTGTGCCACCGTTTTGACAAATTCCTCAAAGAACAGACTGAGCAGGCTGGGAGGCTGGGCGTTTTGAACTGGAAGAGCACGTGGAACCACGATGACCCGAGGCTGCTGCATTGGCCCCGGCTTCATAACAGGCATACCGTTGTGTGAACGAGTTGAAACGTACATCTTGCTAAACCCTCCTTGCTCGAAATCTGGCCTATGGCAAAACGTCGAAGGCGCGATCTCCGACCTTTATCCGTGCGACCTTTGCGCATCGCTTGCAGCCGACCCGCTTACCGGGCGCGGCCTTCACTGGCTGGCTCGAAGGTTGCGTAGAGCACCCGCACAACGTCGAACCAACTGGACCATCCTCGGCTTTGTTGGACTCCGCAAAATGGCTGAGCGTACCGGATGCGGTTTTAACGACCCAAAGCGGCTGTCTGTGATATAGCGGCACTCGCCCCATTTTAGACCGTCGTCCCGTTCATGCAAAGGGGTATTTGGAAATCCGAAGAGCGAGAGCAGCTAAGTATTCCAGCAACGATCTCCAGGGTCCTCTCCGCAAACCCCGCGCTCGCGGTTGGTCTTACGGCGCACAAACAGCCTCCTTACATGGTCGAAACCTCACAACAACTAACCGTTTCTGAACTCGCGATGCAGGCCGACATCAATGTCGGCACCGCCTCCAGGAAATTGAAGCAGGGTAAGTCGCCAGAGCAGATCATCGAAGAAGCCCAACAGTGGCGGCACCAGATGAGCCAGCGGAGCCAGAAAAGGGCGTCTGAAAAGGCCGCTCCTGACGGTGACATCTCTTACATCGAGGCTCAGCGCCTGAAGGAGATCGCCCTCAAGAATCTGCGCGAGTTGGAATATCAGGTCAAATCCGGTGACTTGGTTCCTGTGGCTGAGGTCAACGCTTGGGTTGCCGGAATGATTATCGAAGCTCGTAACATCCTGCTCCGCATAGCTCCGGAGCTTCGAGACCGGCTGTGCATCGAGCAAGACCCGGCAGAGATCGACCGGCTTATCAGTCAAGAGGTTGACCGGGTCCTGCAGAGGCTGGCTGAATTCAAACCGAATTAAGAATGCGATACTAGACACTGGAAATCGCATGCTCGTGTTCTATGGAGACGATAGCGGGTCAAGTCCAAGGGACGGCGTTTGCCTCGTTGGAGGTTATCTTGCCACGCAATCGACGTGGTTCTACGATATCGAGATCCCGTGGAGACGTGCCTTGGCCGAGGATCCGCAAATCCACTATTTCAAAGCTTTTGAATGTGAAAAACTCGTCGGGGAGTTTAAAGGATGGGATCGCCTAATGGCAGACGAGAAGTTAGAACGTCTCGTTGGTGTTGTGGCATCCCAGGCCGTGAAGCTGCGGGAGTTCAGCTCCTCCATCCGTTGGAGTGAGTTTGAAAACAGCGTCACCGGTGCTGTCCGCTCGGTCTACAATCATCCTTATTACTTCTGCGTGCACGGCGTCGTGAGCTTGATTGCTCGTGAATATCTACTTGAGATTGCAAAGGTGTCTGGCGTTCCAACAAGGGCCACCCGAGCGGTCGCTTATGCCTTTGATCTGCAGGCTCAGCAAGCGGAAATGTCCAAACAGTATCACCACGTTGGAGAGACCGTGGATTCGTATATTTCCTCCACAATGGGGTCGATATCGTTTTATGACGACTTGGAAGTGGTGCCACTCCAAGTGAGCGACCTAATCGCGTGGCACCTGCGTCGAGATATTTTGAAGCCTAAGCGCGATCTCGGAGTGACGCGACCTGCACTTGTGACCTTGAGGAAACATTATGCATTTGAGACCAAAGAGGCCCGATGGAATCCTAACAAACTCGAGGAGTTTTGCGATAAGGTAGACGCGGGATTAAAGGTGCCTCATTTATGGGACTAAAAAGCTTGCTCTGCTAAGCCTGAAAAACTCATCGGCTCATTAAATAGCCGTGCATGCTTTCAATTGATACCCTGTCCGGCCAGTGGTCTAGCCTTTGGACACCGCCCGCACGTCTACCGCTCAGCCAGTGGGTTGAGCAGCACTTCCATCTCACGACCGATTTTGCGACCCGCAACGGGTTGCTCCGTCTGTACGGCTGGCAGCGTGAAATCTTCGACGCCTTCACGGACCCACGCACGACCGAGATTACTTGCTGCGTGGCGATTCAGCTTGTCAAGACGCTTTTCATTCAAGCTGCCCTGGCGTACGCTATCGCGGAAGACCCTGGCCCGGTGCTGCTCGTGGAGCCAAAAGAGCAGGACGCCATGGCGTTCTCGAAGAAGCGCCTAAAACCCATGATCGAGGCCAGCCCGTTGCTGCGCCAGATCATCCGGAAGGACGTTAAGCGTGACAACACAATCCTCTCGATGGACTTTCCAGGGGGGAACTTTACGGCTGTCTCAGCCCTGGTGCCCGGTAACTTAGCTGGCCGCACGATCCGCTATCTGTTATGCGATGAGACCGACAAATACGAGGTCTCAGCCGGTAACGCCGGTGATCCAATCTCGCTTGCGAAAGGCCGCACTACCAACTTCGGGTCGCTCCGCAAGATCGTGCAGGTCTGCTCGCCCACCAACGAGGGTGAATCCAGGATCGCTCTTGCGTATGATGGCTCCGACCAACGCAAGCCGTGGGTGCCATGCCCACATTGCGGCCAGCACCAGATTCTAAAGTTTGATTCCGTGAAGTGGGGCGAGAAATTGCCTCCTGCACTCCGTGGTTCCGGCGATGCGGTGCCGGGTCCGACCTACTATCAATGCCTCCATTGCGAAGGCTTCTGGAACGATCTTGAACGCCGGAAAGCTTGTGAGCTTGTGGAATGGAGAGCCGACAAGCCCTTCAAAGGTCACGCTGGCTTCTGGATCTCCCACCTGTATAGCCCGTGGAACTCGCTGGAAGATCTGGCCTCAGACTTCTTAATCGCCAAGCGGAACAAGGAGACTTTAAAAGTCTTCATCACGGAACGTCTCGCTGAACTTTGGAAAGAGGACGGCTCCGTTCCGGACGATCAACGCCTTTACGCGCGTCGGGAAGAGTACGGGTGGGGCGAGGACGCCGTGGTGCCAGAACGCGGCTTGTTCCTGGTGGCCTCCGTGGACGTGCAAGAAAACCCGCCGCGTCTCGAAGCCTCCGTGATGGCTTACGGTCGTGAGAAAGAATGCTGGCTGATCGACTACCAAGTCATACAGGCCCACGCCGACGATAGGGCGCGGACGCTGTTGCCGGTGACGGCTCCGGAACTCTGGAAAGAGCTTGACCGGCGTGTCCTTCAACGTGACTATCAGCACGCCTCCGGTGCCCTGATGCCGGTTTGGTTGATGGCCATCGACACCGGCATGCGGCCACAGCCTGTTTACAGCTTTGCTTTGCGTCATCCTCAACCGCTCTATAACGCGGCAGGCGGTCTATCCGTGCCTAGTCACCGCTCCGTCGTCCCCGTCAAAGGTAATGACGACCCGCTCAAAGTCATTTCGTTGATCTCGAAGGAGGACGCCGCCAGAAAGCGGCAAGGCGTCCGGATTGTCAGCATCGGTACGCCGCGCTGTAAGACCGAGATTTTCGACAACCTCCGATACGTTAAGCCCGATCCGGACGGAAAGCCCGTCGCCAACTGTTGGCACTTCCCAAAGGTGGAGCGGACCTATTTTGAGGGTCTGTGCTCTGAGCGTCGTGTCGTCCGGAACAACTCCGAGGTTGTTTGGCAGAAGATCAATCCACGCAACGAACCGTTGGATTTGGCTGTGTACTGCAGAGCAGCGGCCAGCATGGTGGGAATCGACCGCTTCAAAGAGCACCAATGGGCGGAGCTTGAACGACGCTTGAAGCCGATCGTTCAGCCGGATCAGGACGATTCGGAGCCAGACGCCGCGCCAGCCCTAAAGGTACCGCCGCCGCCCCAACGCCCGCGCCGCCTAGCTGGTTTCTCGCTCTCCTAAATACCCATGAGGCGCACTCATGGATTGGCAAGACCATTTAGCGGAAGACGAATTAGTAGACGGCCGTCCTGAGTTTACGCGGCGCGATCTCAAAACGATCAACCATGCGATTGCGGCAGGCGTGTTGGAAGTCCGTTACAGCGACCGCACCGTTCGTTATAACTCCACCTCGGATCTGTTGAAGGCGCGGCAGACGATCCAGACCTACCTCGATTCACAGAACGGTACTGCTCGCATTCGGCAAGCACTGCTGTACAGCTAAATGGGACTCCTCGACAAAATCAAATCTGCGTTCGTATTGCGTCCAAACGCTGATGAGTCCGCACCCTTCAAAACCGGTGCGCTCGGATCTCCGAACGGCTACAGCGCTGGCGGCTACAACCGCCAGACGAAGACCTGGAACGCCTCGCCCCTCGGACCGAATACGCTCGCCGAGGTCAATCTCCAGACGATTCGCCGCCGCTCACGTGATGCGATCCGCGATTCAGTGATTGCGGAGTCGGCCTTCTTGAAGTGGACCAGCAACGTTATCGGCTCCGGCATCGTTCCGCACTTTCTACATCCGGACCCCAACACCCGCAAGACCATTCAAGCGGCGTGGGACTCGTGGATTCAGACCGCTGACTACGACGGCATCGACTCGTTCTACGGCCTGCAAACGCTGGCCGCAATGGAACTGTTCGCAGCCGGTGAAGTGTTTGTTCGCTTCCATACCCGCCGCGATGGTGGGTTCACGATCCAGTTAATCGAGTCAGAACAGCTTAACGAGTTCCGCAACATCGCCATGACGAGCGACGGTCACGTCATCAAGATGGGCATCGTCTTCGATCAGGAAGACCGGCGACTTGGTTACGACCTCTGGGCTGTAAATCCGTACGACACCGTTGTGGTGACCGAAGGCGTCGGCCAGTACATCTTTGTTCCGGCTGACGAGATGTTGCATGTCATGCGGCGCACCAGGGCGGGACAGCTTCGCCCCGTTGGTGGCCACATGTCATCCAGCCTGATCCTGCTTCAGCAGATTGAGAAGTATTGCGAAGCAGAACGCCTCCGCAAGGAAATGGCGGCGTGCTTTGCCGTCTTCATCACGAAGCTCACGCTGGACGACCAAGTTTTACCGCCCGACAACACGATCACGCCGTCAAGCGATCCGATGATGAGCGGCAAAGAAGAATCTCTGATTCAACCCGGAACCGCTCAATACCTGCTGCCCGGTGAGGACGTGAAGTTTTCGGAGCCGCCCGAGTCTGGCGATTTCAGCTCGTTCATGTCGCAGCAGCTCCACTTGTTCGCGGCTGCCGTGGGCGTGACCTACGAGCAACTGACCAACGATTTCTCGAAAGTGAATTTCAGTTCGATCCGTGCTGGGGTTCTGGAATTCCGCCGCGCGGTCGAGCAATACCAAGCCAACATCATCGTTCACCAGATGCTTGAGCCGATCAAAAAGCGCTGGATGAAGGAATCCGTACTTAATGGCTCGCTGGTTCTGCCGGAGGACTACTTCGTGGACCCGGCTCCGTACGAGGCCGCGAAGTGGGTTGCACCCGGCTGGAACTGGGTCAATCCGAAAGACGAGGTAGATGCCTACCAGACGGCGGTGCGGGCTGGCTTCATCTCCCGCACGCAAGTCGTGCGTGAGCAGGGCTTCGATCCCGAAATCATCGACGCGCAGCAGGCCGAAGAGCGGAAGCGTGCGGCTGAGTTGGGGATCATTTACGACTCCGACCCCAACAAGGTCCTGATCGGGCGTGAGACTCAACCGCTCACTCCGACCAACGTGGAGCCGGACTCGAACAGCAGCCAAGAGTCCGAGGAAGACGTTTCCAACTAAATACCCCTAGTGAATTTCATCCATCTACAGACGCGCCTGTTCGACACGCCGCTCGCGATCCTGGAATCCAAGTTCGAAGTGATCGTGCAGGCTATCGGTCCGCGTCTTGGGCTGGATCTGCACGGCTCCGCTATTGAAGCCGCGATCCAGACGCAGGCGGCTCAACAGAAGAGCTACAGCATGACTCCGGACGGAATCGCCGTCATTCCCATTCAAGGAACGCTGCTCAAGAAAGCCAGCGGATTGATGGCAATGAGCGGCTGCACCAGCTATGAATCGCTGGGCATGGTGCTCCAGGAGTGCATGAGTTCGCCCTCAGTAAAGGGCATCCTGCTCGACATTGACAGCCCTGGCGGTGAAGTCAGCGGGCTATTCGACCTAGCGGACTCCTTCTACTCCGCCAAATCCAAGAAGCCCAGCTATGCGGTAAGCAACGATTCAGCGTTTAGCGCCGCCTACGCGTTGGCAAGTTGCGCCGACAGGATCTTCATCACCCGCACTGCGGGCGTTGGTTCGGTGGGTGTGTTTTGTTCCCACGTGGATCAGTCAGCCGCCGACCAGAAGGCCGGTCTTAAGTTCACCTACATCAAGGCTGGTGCCAAGAAGACGCAAGGCAACCCGCATGAGCCGTTGACCGAGCAGGCCACCAGCGATTTGCAGGCCGAGGTCCAGCGGGAATACCAGATGTTCGTTGAACTCGTGGCCCGCAACCGTGGCGTCGGCGCTCAATCCGTGATCGATACAGAGGCCGGTTGTTTCTTTGCCGAGAACGCCATTCCGCTGCTCGCCGATCAGGTCGGCACGTTCGATGATGCGCTCGCCGCACTGACGGCCCTAGTCGCGGCGACACCGCAAGCGGCTTTTATAAATAGCTCTACCAATCAAGAGGCATCCATGAAGAAGAAAGCAACCACCACCGCGACCTCGGAAGAGACACCGCTCGTAGCAGCAATCGAGGCCGAGGACGAAATGGAGAATCCGGAACAATGCGCCACTCCGGACGCCGATCCGGACAACGACGACGAGGACGACGAAGACGAAAAGAAGCCCGAAGCCACCGACGTTAAGCAGATTCTCAATCTCTGCAAACTGGCCGGTGCCGATCTCTCCACCGCTTCCGACTTCATCACCAACGGCTTCTCGACCCAACAGGTAATTGACGCACTGGCCACAGAGCGTTCCACACGGAGCAACAAAACCAAAGTGAACACCACGATCAACACCGCAACCACCACCGTTGATGCTCTCCAGGAGCAGGCGCTCGCAAGCGCCGACAACCCAAAGAAAGTTCTTGAGAACTTCAAGGCTCTCTTGCGAAAGAACCCGTCAGCGTACGTGAACTACGTGGACAGCAAGCTCGAAGCGATGGCGCTGCCTTCTACCAAGCGCAAGTACGTTGCAGAGCTTGAAGCAAAGTACGGCCAGAAGTTGGCCTAAACGGAGAAACACCCAACCATGGCATACGAACAGGTTTCACACAAAATCAGCGCTCCGGCAGCCAGCGACCTTTCTGCTTTGCAGTACACCGCTGTCATTTTCGACACAACGGCGGGGGGCAGCAAGATCGCCGCCGCTACAGCCGCCAAAAATATGGACGGCATCCTGCAGGACGCACCTAAGAGCGGTCAGGCTGGCAACGTCGCGATTGACGGAGTCTCGAAGGCAAAGCTTTCGGGCAGCGTCACGGCTGGCGATCAGCTCGAAATCGACACGGGCGGCACATTCGTTACCAAGGCAAGCGGTCAAGCAATCGCAAAGGCTTTGATGAGCGGTTCGTCGGGCGATGTCATCTCGGTCCTGCTCTACAAGAGCAACGGACTGTACGCCTAAGAGAACCACGAGGAATAGAACCAAATGAATCCCACAGTAAACGCAGTCCACTACGACAGCCCGTTGACCTTCGTATCAAACATGTACGCACAAAGCAACGATGCTTTCGTGGCGTCTAAGATCTTTCCGCTGGTTCCGGTGCCTCAGGCGTCCGACTTGATCTACACGATCAACAAGGGCGATTTCGCACGCAACTCGATGTTGAAGCGTGCACCCGGCACTGAGTCGGCAGGCATCGGCTACAACGTGGATACCAACAAGTCGTATCGCTGCGGCGTGTGGTCGATCCATCACGACATTCCGGATCAGATTCGCGCCAACGCGGACGCTGCTCTGAATCTGGAGATGAACGCCTCAGAACTCCTGACCAAGGCAGCACTTATCAACCGTGAGGTCTCGTTCACGAGCACCTTCTTAGCCTCCGGCATCTGGAACACCCAGTGGACCGGCGTTGGCTCCAGCCCCTCCACCAACCAGTTCGTACAGTGGAACGATCCAGCCAGCACCCCGATTGAGGACGTTCGCGCCGTTGCCACAAAGGTACATCTGAACTCCGGTGGTTTCATGCCGAACAAGATGGTGATCGGAAAGACGGTTTACAACGCCCTCCGCAATCACCCGGACATCCTGGACCTTATTAAATACCAGGGCACTCCGGCCAGCCCCGCACAGGTCACACTGAACGCGCTGGCTGCGTTGTTCGACCTGGACGAAGTTGTGGTGACCGAGGCTGTTTACAACACGGCTGCGGAAGGTCAGACCGCCACGTTCAGCTACGTGAGCGATAAGACAGCGCTTCTGGCTTACACGCCCTCATCTCCCGGCCTGAACGTTCCGGCCAGTGGCTATACCTTCAACTGGACCGGCCTGTTCGGAACTGGCGCAGCGGGCACCCGCGTTAAGGCGTTCCGGATGGAATGGCTCGATTCGCTCCGCATTGAAGTTGACCAAGCGTATGACATGCAGATCATGGACAACACCTTGGGCGGCTACTTCGTTACTGCCGTTGCCTAAACATGAGACTCGCCGAAACAAAAAACCGGGAAGACTGGCGCACAATCGCCAGTCTTGCCATTCCTGCGATGCAAGTTCGGAACCACCCGTTGCTTTGGAACGGCGAGATGCTCCCCATCGGCGCAATGTTCCCGGTAGAAAACGTACTGCCTCGGCGCATCAGGCAATTGTTTGAGCAGAACAAAATCGGCGTTGCCGTCGAGAGCGAGACGAAGCCAAAGAAAAGCAAGACTGGCCATCAGGCTGGCAAGAGGAAATAGAGATGGGCGTACAAAAATTCAAAAGAAAGGTCCTGGCTCCGTCGTTCGTACCGGAAACCACGGGCATCGCGCTTGCTGACCTCGCACAGGGAACAAACGGACAGGTGTTGATTGCCAACACTGGCGCGGCGACCGCCTATCAAACCTTGTCAGGCGACGTGACTGTAAACCAGACCGGTGTTACGGCTGTGGGATCGGGCAAAATCACGAAGGCCAAAATCAAGATGTTCACGGCGAACAGTGTAGCTGGAACAGGTTCGGCTCAGAATGTGGCACACGGTCTCGGCACCACCCCAACGTACGTGATCATCTCATCTCCGGATGGCGGAACCCTGACGTATGGGACGCATGACGGAACCAACGTGAAGTTCACAGCGGGCGACAACTCGCACCACTTCGACGTTATCGCTTTCGCTTAACCAAGATGGCAAATTTCAGACAAGTGACGCCCTCGGTAAAAATCCAGGGATCGACAATTTCAGCCAGTTACACCGGAACGGCAGGACTTACGGCTGTTACCGGTGCATCCCTTGTCATGGTCTGCGCTACCACCGATTGCCACATTCGAGTAGGTTCGGCACCAACCGCCGTTTCAACCGATTTCTTCCTACCAGCAAAGACGGTCATCTATTTGACTTGCAACCCTACCGACAAGATCAGCGCCATTCAGGACGCATCGGGTGGAACGATCTTCGTAAATCCATGCGGATAAAATGGCCTTCAATGATCTCATCCGGCATGCATACGACACCTGCCTAAACGTCTTCGGCGTTCAGCAGGAAGGCATCACGGCTGTTTTCACTCCCCAAGACTACTCAGGTCCACAACGCATCAACGGCATCATCTCGCCTCCCCCACTCGAAGAACAAGTCATTCCCGGTTCAATGACCGGCACGAGCATCGTTTACTTCTGGGTCTCGACTTTCGACATGCTTCCTGTGCCGAAAATCGGCGACACGCTGACGCTCGATGGAGTGCTTTACAACTTGGACAAAGTGAACGTCGATGTGTACGGCGGAGCGATGCTCCACCTGAGGCGTTCCAATGCTTAAACCCAGCCTCGTTGTGAACGCCGTGATCTCGACGCTGCAAACCATCGCGCCGTTTGTGGCCGCTATGAACGGGCCACAGAACATCAAGGCGCACAGCTTCGTCAACGGCCAAGTCGTCCCGATCATGACCGACATTTACGAGATGACAGCGCCCAGTTGCCTAGTCGTCTACGAGGGCACGCTGGGCGGCAACTTCGACGGAATGACGATCTGGAAGCACCTCCTCACGATCTACCTGAAAGCGCCGAATCAAGCGACCATTCAAACGCCGTTGGGCTATGAAGACTTGGTCTGGATGGTCGTAAACGGCGAAGTCAACAGCACGCAGCTCAACATCCGGCAAATCTCCGTCATTCCCGAAGTCAGCTTGATGGACACGCCCACCATAACCCGGATGACGGATGAATCGAGGACTGACTTCTTCAAGGTCGAATGCGTGTTTCCGGAGATCGGGGATTCGATGTGACCTGTTGCGGTGTGCGGGCCTGCTCCATACATATGGCCGATGCAAGAGCAGTGGAAAGCGATACCGGGTTTTGAAGGCGTTTATGAGGCAAGCGACCAGGGGCGAATACGGGGCCTGTCGCGCGTGGTCAGGAGGGGGCGCGGTTTCACCCGCTTGCCTGAACTGATCATCAAACCGGCAGGTTCAAGGTACCTGCACGTTTCCCTGGGGCGAGATGGAGTTCGCACCAATGCTTTCGTTCATCGGCTCGTCATGTCGGCCTTCTATGGTCCGAGCGACTTGACTGTGAATCACCGCAACCGGATCAAAACGGACAACAGGCTCGCCAACCTTGAATACATGACGCAGACCGAGAACACGAGGGACGCATCGTTTCTGACACAGCAACAAGCTCAGGAAATTCGAGAGCTTTATGCTTCCGGTGCAGGTTCCCAGCGGGCATTAGCAGTGCAATACGGAGTCTGCCATGCCACCATCTGGCTCATCGTGCACGGCCTCCGCTGGCAAGATGCCGCGTGACACCCATAGCTAAATAAGGTTTCGGGGCTACTGGCCCAGAGAGGACAACACATCTTATGGCAACCCGTGTTCAGGCCCTGAAATTGGGACTCGGTAAAGCAAAGCAGGCCGACATTACGACCGTGGCTGGCTCCTTCCTGACGTTTGAAAAGACGAACGAGGACGTTACCTCAGTAAACTTCACGACCGAGAACGATGCAACGTGGATCGGCAAGGGCAACGAGTTCGTATCGAGCGCTGGTGTGTTCCCCGTAAGCCAGACTCCGCAGAACCGAATCGAGATGTACGGTTCAGCCGAAATGACCGTGTGGGCGTTCGCCTACGCGCTTGGTCACGTAGCAGAAGCCACCGGCCTTTACACCCTGAAGCCAATCCAAAACGGAACCACGCTCGAACTCCCGTACTTCAGCATTTGTGAACAGATGCCAGAGGGAGGATCGGAAGCGATTGACAACGTTTACGTCGGTTGCGCGATGGAGGACGTCGTTTTCACGCTCAACAGCGGGCCGGGTCTTCAATCCACCAAGGTTACGGCGAATTGGGTAGGCTCCGGCAATTACACCAGTCCTTCCGCCGTCAGCCTTCCAGGTTTGACGGCTCAACACTTCATGCCGGGTGCCAGCGCCGCGTTGACGATTCTTGGCACCGATTACGTTGCCGCCAAGACCCTGTTGAACGCCCAGATCGGCTGGAAGAACAACCTGCTTTTGAACGCTGGCTTCTTCCCCGGCTCCGGAACTCAGAACGGCGCGGCTGTCCGTGGCCGAATGGAAATCGGCGTCCGTCAGCCAAGCTTCGAGTTCACAGTGCGCTTGCTGAATAGCTCCACCGAGTTCGCTTCCTTGGTCGGCCTGACCAGCGGAACCGCAGTCTTGACGGTCACCTACGATTCGACCCACACCGTTACCTTCACGTTCGGCGAGGTTACGTTTGAGTCAGTCACCAACACCGTGGTCGATGGCATCGCCGCCGTTAAGGTCGTCTGCGCCGTCCAGGACAGCGACGGAACGGGCAACCCCTTGGTTGTCACGGGCAAAGCGGGCAGCATCACCGGAATCGCGCAGTAACGAGGTCACAAATGGCAACCACCATCAATCACACAGTCGTCCGCACCTACAAGAATCAAGGCTCCACTGCCCGCACGCTTTCCGAGACAGTGAGCGGCAACACGGAGCGCAACCTAGCGGTGCAGGTCGCAGGCACCACCACCAACCATCACGTTGTAATCACTTGGGTACAGGCCGACATTCAGAGCCTCAGCATCACCAGCGACCAAGCCATCACGATCTATACGAACGCGGCCTCGGGTAGCAGCCCACAGGACACGATTGCGATTGCAGCCGGTCAGGTGTTGATCTGGACGCTGGCAACCGACTTAGTCGCACGTTGCCCATTCAGCGACGACGTGACCAGCATCTACATCACCAATTCCGGTTCGACCGCTGCCAACATCTTTATTGACAGCGTGCTCTCGATCTAAATACTCACAACTCCTTAGACTGCGGGCCACATCGCCGACCAGCGTGTGGCCCTTTTTCATATCCAGCTACATAGTTCACGAACGAGCAGTTCTGCTCGTCAGCAAGGAGCATCCAACCATCACATGTTGTACGGCGAATTGAATACAATCACGCTTTCTGACGGCTCAGCCATTCAAGGTCTCAAGGTTCAGATTCCGCATCCCCGGAAGACCGCCGTTATCCGGCGTCCGACCGATAAGGAGCTAGACGCCACAAAGGAGAAATTCCGTAAGCTGCTCAAAAAGGACCCGGCCAGCACCGACAAGATGCCGTACCTGGATCTGTTCAACGGTATCCGGCTGGATCAAGACGGGGAGGACTTCGACGAGTATGAAGCCGAGCACATCATCGGGTGGGCCATTCAAGCGACGGCGGATTCAGAAACAATAGGTGAGGAACTGGCCGTTACGATCACGACGCCCACCTGCACGGTTCGCCATTTCCTACGCTTCCCAACCTTCAAAGAAATGCAGACCAAGACGGGCGCGGCGTTGTTCGATGCCCTGTTCCTGCGTCAGGAAGGCTACGCGACGGGCTGCGAGATCCCAGCACAGCATCGGGAGCTTGCGATGCGCGAAGTCATCAAGAATCATCTGTCGATTGACCCGTTCGTCTCGACGGACCCAAACGCCTAAAGCCGGAAGATTATCCGGACCCGCCAACCTTGCGGTTCCTCATCAACCGGCAACTCCGACGCGACTCCCTGTGCGCGGGCGGTCCAGACGGCGCGGTGCGCTGCCCTGTCAGGATGCAAGATCCGCTCATGATCTGCGACGATTGCGGAGCACGACACCGACGGTACAACCAGGACTGCCCATCATGCGGATCGCCCGACACCACCACCGTGCAATGTGACGACTGCCCGGTGAAACGCCTAGACGAACTTATGCGCTCTGACGCGGGTGCGTTGCTGCCACAGGTGTATGAACTCAACCGAGCAGCCGAAACATTCAACATCGACTGGGGCGACGTGTCGGCCACGATGGGCAAAGGGTTGGACATCCTCAAGCAGGAACTCAACAAGCTGCACTCCGAACACATGGAGTCGGCCAAGCAGAAACCGGCCAGCATCGACTGGGCTAAGGTGAAGCGCTCAAACGGTAAATAACGGTGTGAAAATAACCAGAGCGCGTTTCACCCTGAGTCCGTTTTCCTCCGAGCAAATGGCTGGCATCGGCAAGGTGCTCGCCAAATCGATCCGGGATCGCATCGGATCGGGCCTCAACGCCCTCGACCAATCAGCCAAGCCTCTGAGACCAGGACGGCGCGGCAAGAAGGGCTACCCAGAGTACAAACAAGCCCATGGGATCGCGCCCGTTCGCAACTGGACCTGGACCGGGCGCACGTTGCGGAGCCTGCAGGTGCTCTCCGTCAATCAGAACCGTGGAACGATCGGCTTCGTAGACGCGATGGGCGACCAGAAGGCGCACTATAACAATCTGATTGAAAAGGCGTTCGCAGTCAGCCCCAAAGATGCGGTGGCGCTGCGCCAAGCCGTTTACGACACGTTCCGATCAGAAAAGCCAATTCAATTCCGGCGCGTAGCCTGATGCTTCCGGAAGTGTTGGCGAATGATAGCATTCAAAGGTAATGTCTATAAGCGTCTCATTCGGGAATCCAACCATTCTGATGCGATCTTACTTTTCCTCTCACCACCTGTGGGCGGCGCGGTACTTCGTCGTCCGAGCAATAGAAGTCGAAGCTCGCCAAAAAGACATTCCTCGATTCGACTTGGAGCAGCGGGCCTTTGTTACGGGTGCGATCCTTTCATCTGTGGCGTTCCTAGAAGCAGCCATTAACGAGGTGTTAAAGGATGTGGCCGATGGACATGAGAGCTACATTTCTCCTATTGCTCCTACCGCCAGTGCTGAAATAAAGGCTTTCTGGGAGTCAGCAGGGAACGGCGCTCGGTTGTCGGGGCCGGTTCTGGATAGGTATCAGGCCGTCCTACGGTTTTGTGGCGAAGCGGAATTCTCCAAAGGGCAAGCGCCCTATCAGGACGCGGATTCAGTGACAAAGCTCCGTAATGAATTAATACACTACATGCCCGAAACTCTCGGGGGCGAGAATCAACATAAGCTCGGGCAACGGCTCTCAAAAAGTTTCCCAACGAACCCTCTGTTAGTTGGTTCGGGGAATCCCTACTTCCCTGACCACTGCCTAGGCAGTCCTTGCGCGGACTGGGCCGTCAATTCTGTGCGGGCCTTTGCTGACAGCTTCTTCAACAAGATTGGCGTTTCCCCCAACTACATGCGTGTCAACTTTCCTGCGGTCTAGTCGCACCAAGCACCTTTCCCATAAATACTCCTATGGGTTTGGAAACGGTTGTCTATGAAATCGACACACGGTCAACGCTAAAAGCGTTACAAACCATCAATGATGCGGTCACGCAGGGCGAAGGCAAGCTCAGCGAGCATAACCAAAAGCTCAGCGATGCGTTTTCCAAAGTTTCCAACGACCTAGTAAAGTTCTCCGACAAAGCAACCCAATCACAGGAGCGGTTTCTAAAATCGCTAGAGCGGCAGGCTGACTTAGCGGGCAAGTCGGGCGTCGATAAGCTGATTGCAGATCGTGACCGGCTCATCCGGAAATACCAGGACGATGAAAAAGCGGTGGATCGCGTCACCGCTGCCTACAAGAAGCTGATCGCCGCCGAACAGGGCGGAGGCCAGAACAATCTCCAGAAGTTTGGCCAGAGCATCACCCAGTTCATTCAAAACCCGCTACAAGCGGCTGGTGGTCAGGCCACCACGTTCCTGGAAGGCATCGGACCCGTAGCGGCTGGCATCGCCTCCGTCGCGACGGCTGCTGTCGCTCTTGGCGTCGCTCTTTATAAGGATGTGGAAGCGTTCGGCGAAGCATCGGAACGGCTTATCAATCTGTCTGCCTCAACCGGCATCGCGGTCGGAGACCTGGACAAGCTGCAGGCGATGGCGAAGTTGACCGGCACCGACATTTCCTCGATCACTCGCGCCGCGACCACCATGGACGAGGCCCTGGAAGAAGGCGGCGAGAAGGGCAAGAAGCTCGCCGACAATCTGGCTAAGCTCCATGTCTCCACGATTGATTTCAATGGTGCGCAGAAGCAGGGCGGCGAGATCCTAGGTGAAGTGTTCCACCGGCTGGCGCAAGTTTCAGACCAAACGGAACGGATCGGCCTAGCAGCCGAAATCATGGGACCGAAGGTCTCCCGTAACTTCCTGCCCATCATCCAGAACCTGGATGCTCTCAACCAGAAAGCAGAAGAGCTTGGTTTCGGGATGCGCGACGGCCTGATTAAAGAGGGAGCCGAGGCCGCTGAAACGCTGCATGAAATGAGCTTACGCTTTGACATTCTCGAAGGCAAGATAGCCGGGTTTGTGATTGGCGCGGTCAAATGGCTGGCACCGTTTAAGGACAGCATCCTAGAGGCGTTTAGTCCGTTGCTCGAAGCGCTCAGCCTGTTGGACCGCTACAACGCAGCGGTTCGAGACGCCGAGTCAAAGAAGTACGACCTGTCAGGCGGTAGCAAGACCCTCGATGTTTTCAAACAGAAGAACATCGCATCTGCGCAAGCCTTCAATTCCGCGCAGGGCTTGAATCAGGAAGACGCCATCAAGCAGAAGATCAAGGACCTGGAAGAGCAGAAGCAAAAGGCCCAACTCATCATCGACACCGCCGCACGTGGCCAGCTTGCAGACCGGCCATCGCTTGTTAAAGCCGAGCACGATGTTACCAAGTCGAATCAGCAGATCGAAGCCAACAAGAAGCTGTTGGAGCAGATCAGCCAGCGCAAAGAGTTTTTGAAACAGTTGCACGAGCAGGAGCTTGGCGCTGGCGATTCTGAACTCTCCGCGTACGACCGCATCATCGCCAAGCGTGACGAGCAGATCCAGAAGGCGAAAGAACTCGGTTTCGTGGGTTCGCAGCTTGCCCAAGTCACCGCGACAGAAAACAAGAATGCCATTCGTGACATCGACCTGTTGAATCAGCGGCTGGACGCTCAGCAGGCTAAGGAGCTAAAAGCAATCGCGGTAACTGAGGCCCGCGCCAACTTGCACCAGCAGCAGGCACGCCAGCTACAGATTCCCATTCGTGATCTTGGTCAAAAAGGCGTCACGGCATCAGACATAGAGGCCGACATTGCAGCGGCCACGCAGCAAAAGCTGTTATTTGCTCAGCAGGAGCACGACCAAGAGATTTCGCTCGCCAATGAATTGAAGCTGTCGAACGGCCAAACAGACGAGCGAGCAAAACAGCTAGCCATCGCGCACGCCGACTCGCAGTTGCGTCAGGAAGCGGGCCAGATCGAGACGGATCGAGAGAAGCATCTCAGCGATCTGCGCCAGAAGCAGATAGACCAGCACCGAGCCTTCCAGGAAGAGCTATCCAAGATCACGTCGGGCGGAGCCGCCGACGATGTGAAGTCGCGCTCTGGCCTACTCTCAAAGCTCTCAACGCTCAACCGGAAAGACGACCGGCAAGGCGTCATCGAAGACGAACTCAAAATCAAGATTGACGAAGCCAACCAGCTTGCCAAGATTGAGCTTGACCGGATCAGCCGAGAGGAGGACGGCTATCAGGCCAGCCTCAGCGCCGAAAAAGCATTGCGGCAACTCAAAAAGGAAACGGACGACGCCCACTCTGAGGCGATCTTGCAACAGGCAGAGCTTCAGCACCAGCAGTTTGAACAGGTGAAGTCCGAAGCTGAGAAGCTCTACAACACGCTCTTTACTAAGCCCAAGGATTTCGGGAAGGATTTAGCCAGCACGCTGCATTCAGCGTTTTTGAAGCCAGTCACGGAAGGCTTCGCAGGCGTCACGTCGCGTGCGCTCCAGCCGTTGATTTACGGTCGGGATGGAAAGTCAGGAATCGCGGGCGCGTTCGGTAACTTGTTCGGCGGAGCCGACAAGCCTGACAAGCTCACGCTGTCCAACGACCAGAACACCAGGGCCACGGATCAGAACACCGCTACTCTGTACGGACTCACCACCATTATGTCTCGTGGGTTGGGTCTTCCGGCTCCTCCCGCACCATCCGGCCTCGCAGGAGCCTCAGTATCCCTGTCGGTATCCGGGAGTGGCTCCGGAGGTTCTTCTGGGCCTCTCTCGATACTCGGACGGCTGGCCGGGATCGGCTCAGCGCCCATCGTGATCCCGCCGTCCTCGAACGGTAACTTCGGTGGTGGGTCATCGGGTGTGGCGGCGATCTCCAGCGGCATCAGCTTTCCAGAGCTAGGCACGGGTGAAGACCTCGGCACCAGCATCACCACGCCTTCCGCGCCGATGTTCGGCTCCGAGAGTCTCGGTCTGCCTCCGGGTCTCAGGATTCCCAGCGGCACGGGCGGCTTTGGCAGCGTTCTAAACGGCCTCGGCGGGAAAGGTGGGTTCAACCTCTCCAGCTTGAAAGGCATCAACTGGGGTTCATTCTCACACGCGGGTGATTTCACGGGCGCGGGCGGTGCCAAGGTCTCAGGTGGTGGCCGCATAACGGGCGTTAACGGTCTTGCAGGAGCGGCGTTGTTCGCGGGTGGATCGCAGTTAGCCGAGGCTGGCTTGCTAGGTAACGCACGCGGAACTGGCCTAGGCATTTTGGAGGCGGGTGCCGGTGGTGCTGCACTCGGCATGAAATTTGGTGGTCCTCTCGGCGCGGCTATCGGCGCTGCTGCTGGTGTGTTGGCTGGCGTTGGTGAAAAGCTGGCGGGTGTTGAATCGCCGGTCAACGAAGCCAAGCGCCTTGTGAAGCAAAAATACAGCGTCACGATTGACACGCAGTTTGCGCAGAAGATCGTGCAGACTGCACAACAGAAGTACGGCGGCAAAGTCTCGCTGGCCGTCATGGATCCGGAAATCCGGAACGCTCTCATGGTCTACGCTTCGGGCACCGGCCAGAAAGTGCCGTTGTCGAGCACGATGCCGCACGCAGGCAACTTGGCGATGTCTGGAGGCCAGCTCCAGCAGGAAGCCTCCTACATGTTCGGGCAGGCGTACACATATCAATCGAATCTGCCCAGCTACGGCAACGTCAGCAGCACCACGCTACCCAACACGAGTCCTGCCATCAGCCTGCACATTGATGGTCAAGCTGCTGGTGCATTCATGGCCGGTCAGGTAGTGACGCCCGATTTCGTGCAGCAGCAAGCCAGCCAAGCTGCAAACTACTCGAATGGACGAGTCCAGAACTCAGCAACCTTGAACCAGCCGTTGCTCTACGTCTAAGATGCCGATGAACCTTGTAACAGCGAGTCCGCAGGGCGTTTTGCCCCAGATGCTCTACACAGCATTTGAGGAATCGCGCGTCTTCCCGATGTTGAGCCAGCAGTACCACGACAAAACCGTGGAGCGCTCGTTGATCCAGGATGGTGTGAACGCGCCCGAGTCGATCCGATCCTGGAAACTATCGGTGCGCCTGACGAGCTACCAGGATCTCGACGGACCGGGAGCGCTACAGCTTGCCACGCTCCGAGACTTTTACGCCGCCCATCTCGGAGGCTTGGTTCCGTTTTACTGGTACCACCCGTTTGAACAGTCGGATGGAACGCCGGTTGGCTCCAACTACGACCCAACCGGCGACTCGGAGCCGGGACGTCACGTCGTGAAGTTTCGGAACCAAAGCTGGCAGGAGACGACCGACATGTCGATGACCAATGTGTCGTTTGAGCTGCTGGAAATCGCCTAGCCACAGTACCGTACTAGATTACACATAGAAATGCGGTGGCAGTAGCCTTGGAACCATCATCTATATCACTGTTTAATAAGCCACTTATTAGCTTGCAGCAGAACTAGTCTCGATGCTAGGACTGTGATTGCGTAATCTATTGTGGTAGTAACTAGACAAAGGTAAGTCCGACTGTCCCTATTGAAATTCCAGATTTGGAGAAAACGCCGTTACGCCTCTATTTTACATACTGTTACAGGCTTGCTTGGTAGCTGAACCCATGGATTCCGGTCCAGGCCATCGACGATTTTTCGGGGAAAAAGAGAGAAAGAGGAATTTTAATCTTGAGGGCAGGAGCAAAGTTGTGCTCCTGCATATTTCGTATAACTGATTGGTTATCTGCATGATACGTGTAAGCACTCGGTTCTCTCCGCCCAAGACGGCTCGCCATGGCTGTCTATGAGGACGGACATGGTATTGAACAAAGTCCAAGTGTCGTGTACGATGGATCACGTTACGGGAAAATTCGTGGAAGTCCGTAGAGGTGGTCATGACTGAAACCAACACCAAGAAGCTGGCGACGCCACCATATGTTGCCTATCGCACCTTAAGGAATTTCCTGGAGGGATTTCAACAGGGAACTCCGGGAAGAATCGAGCGAAGCGCAATGGGTGGGAAGTCGGGCGCTGTTCAATCGCAGTTGATGACGGCGTTGAGATTTCTCGGCTTTGTCTCGGAGAACAATGTTCCCTTAGACGTAATGAAAAAGTTTGTTACGGGAGATGCGGCGGCGCAGGGCCAGATGATGGGATCTATTCTTCGGCAGCACTATCCGTTCATCTTTTCCGACGATTTTGATTTTGCGACCGCTACAGGCTCCATGGTCAGGGAACGTTTTGAGGAACATACGTCGGCAACCGGCGAGACCGTAGCGAGGTGCATCAATTTCTTGAAGGACGCGGCTCAAGATGCCGGAATTCAGGTTTCCCCATTTCTCTCACACAAAAACGCAAATGGCCCAAAGAAGCGAAGCGCAACTGCGGGAGGGCAACGCAAGACCGAGAGACCTGCCGAGCGCCCAACGAATGAGAGTGGAACTGGCCCCTCAGTAACGAATCAACCGCAAATCGCTGCTCAAAGCAGCTTATTACTCTGGGGGCTGTTCCAGCGGCTTCCTAAGCCTGGGTCAGTTTGGCCAAAGACTGATCGCGATCAATGGACGGAAACGCTTAACAACGTCCTGATGCTGGAGTACAAGGAGCAATGAGCGCGTCGGCCTACTACAAGTTTCTGCCTTCCAAAAGCAGAGAACCCCGTCGTCACCCAGCTTCCAAAACCGGGGCGGCGACGGGGCTTACACACGGAGGGTGTCTAGCTGGCGCTAGGAGCGGCCTTATAAACCGCAAATGTCTGTCCGGGCATTGGGGTCCGATCCCCCCACCCTCCGCCAGTTATTTTAGCAGGGAGATCAAATGCCAACAAACTTTTTAGCAGGGCTTAGCGCGTTGAAAACCGGTACCGATCTATTGCGCGTCCTCAGGGACGCCGCAAAATCCGGCGAGTTGAAGCCCGACGAGTTTGCCTCGCGCGTCGGAGAGATCTACGACTACATCGTTGACTCGAAGGACGCGCTGGTCGATGCCAAGGATGAAATCCAAGAGCTTAAAACTCGGATTCAAGCTCTCGAAAATCATCAACAGATTGATGGCGAGCTAAAGCATGACGGCTACGTCTATTGGCGCGATCACCCCGATGGGAAGCGGACTGGTCCCTACTGCGTTTATTGCTGGACCAGGGATGGCACGCTAGTTCCAATGACGCACATTTCTGGCACGTTTGGCGGCACGAAACCATCGCGCCGTTTCGATTGTGCTATTCACGAGACCGTCCTCGTTCCTACTGGGGAGCCAGTACCGGAGTCGCCGCCGTCAGTGCGGAGAAGACCATATGGCCGCTAGATCCCGTGTTACGCTTTTCTTGAATGTCGATTGACGAGATTGTAGCTTTACTGATCCAAGAACGTGACCGGCTCAACGCCGCCATCGCAGCTCTCCAAGGACCGCTTAAACGCCGTGGGCGACCGCCCCGGAATGCCGCCGCGCCAGCCACGGTTGCACCGACCGCCTCCGCGCCCGCGTCCAAGAAGCGCATCAAGCGCACAGTAGCGCAGCGGAAGGCTCAGGCCGAGCGCATGAAGCAGTATTGGGCAGCTAAGAAAAAGAAAAGCTAAGACAGGCCGTCAACTATCGACGTTTAAACAGTGGGGGTCTTGGATGATGGTTTCAATATCCACTTTAGGGATTGGGACCACGGGCAAGCGGCGGCGGCTCGTTGTCGTTCAGGAGGTTGTTTTCGTGCTCCTGAACGCTTTTGAGGTCATCCACAAGGCCCCGCGCACGTCCGATGGATTCAGCAATATTGTCCCGCAGTTCGTCGGGATCAGCGCCAACATCTTGGGAGTTCATTGCACTTAACGAGACCGCTGTAGCTGCCAGAACGTTACATCAAACCGTCAGCAGCCGTGTTCCTTCTGGTGTTGGTGGAGCGCCCCGAAAGATCTCTCTTTCAGGCCGACGAGTTGTTCAAGTTCCTTGTCGAGTTGCTGGATTGCTCGGAGGTTGTTCGCTTTGTTCGCATCGAGCATTTTCTGAGTGATGGAAATGATTTGGCTGAGGGCATCGGTCGCGGACTTCGACAGGCGATCTCGTTCTTGGCAGTGCATCCATACGAGGATCGCACACGGGGAAATGGGTGCTGCGCTCGGAGAAGTGCACAGCAACCTCCGCCGATCCATAAACTTCTGGACAGTCACTCAATTCCACAATTAGGTCCCTAAGAGTACTGCATCAACAAGAGTACTGCATCAACTTCCCAGCCCCGAAGAGGGGAATTGAATGCCGCCCGTTCACAGCGTTATGCTCTGTGTGGGAGTGCGACACGATCCCATCGGAGGGCGGGTTGCACTCCTGGACTCGCTGGCCAACGAGTGCGACCACCTCGTTACCTTAAAGGGAACGATCCAGTACGGTGAGACGCCAGAAATCAGGTAACGAACCTGGACGACCGAGTTTCGGTATCCTTTAATGCGCGGGGGGACGGCCCTGGAGTTTACAAGCAGACCGCGCTATCGGTCTGCTTATTGCTTCCGTTCGCGTTCCTCCGCGCTCAACTCTACTGCACAGTGCTGACCATCGACAAGGCCTTACTAATCAGGCGGTCGTCATCTGGATTGGGTGTAGGCACGCAAAACGGAAGCCCGGAACTGGCCCAAGGCACGCTACTCTTCTTTACGCTTAGTGCTGAGCGCAGGTGTATAGGCTTAGTGCTCAGTTAGTGCTGAGGGGGGTCCCCCCGAGCCGTCGCTCGACGGCACCCCTCTATGAGTCCGGGAGACTCAGATGTTGCTTGTAAAGCGGTTCGACGGGCCTCAGAGTGCGATTGGCGCGGATTCCGTAAAGTCGCTTTTTTGCGCCCTCCGGAAGATCGAGTAGCTTAGAAGGCTGATGCTCTATCCACCTGAGCTACGCGCCCGCAAATGACGTCGAACGCCCGTCGTTACGTGTTTCCATGATAGCAGCGGTGTCTTCCACAACCGTCGCTTCCCGGGCTCTTCGTGCTGAGTGAGTGCTGAAAAAACGCTCAAGCGCGCCGGCTACCGGAGGCGCGGACCGCGAACGCTAGAGCTGCCAGTCCGAGTCCGCAAAGCGTAAAGCTTCCCGGCTCCGGAGTCGAGAGTGGCGGAAGATCGGCGATACCCTCGATACGTCGGTGCCCAAGGCGCCTACCAGTGTTGCGGCTGCGCTGAATGTCGACGGCGGCGGCGCTTGACGGTTTAGACCTCAGATCTCCCTGTGGAGCCCACCGGCCCTTCGTCGAATGGTGGCAATCGCTAAACATTTCTTTCCGTCCTGTGCTCCCCTCCTGCATAATGGTACTGTTGCTAAATCGGGAGGACGGATGAAGCCAACTGCTCGCAGTTGCGCCTGCGCGGTCGTCTTGCTGTTGATCAATCTGCTCCAGGCAACCGCCTCGGGCCAGGACGCCGCGCAAGCCAAACTGAATATCGTCATTGTTGAAGGCGAAGGCGCGATTAATAACGTGAAGGATCGCGTGAATCGCGAGCCTATCGTTCAAATCGAAGACGAAAATCACAAACCGGTGGCCGGAGCGGCCGTGATTTTCTTCCTGCCGAATTCCGGCGCCAGCGGAGTCTTCTCGAACGGCACCAAGACCCTCACCCTGACTTCCGATGCCCAGGGACGCGCCGCCGCCCTCGGCATCAAGAGGAATAACGTTTCCGGGCAAATGCAGATTCGCGTAACCGCCTCCGCCTCCGGAGCCACTGCCAGCGCCGTGATCACGCAGACCAACGTCGCGGCCACTTCTTCAGCCGGCCTCAGCACTACGGCCAAGGTCCTGATCATTGCCGGACTCGCGGGAGGCGCGATCGCCGGCGGCATCATCGCCACGCGCGGCGGATCGAGCCCCGGTTCCACTCCGCCCCCGCCTTCGATCACCATTACCGCGGGAACTCCCAGTGTAGGAGCGCCGAAATGACGCGCCTGACGGCGGTACTCGCTTTGACGGCCTGCACGGGCGCTTTCGGGCAAGTGGCGGCGCCCTTGTTCGGCTATCTCCCGGACGGAGCGCATCTGCGTCCGGTGTACGGCATCGCGGCTTCGGCGTCTATCGGCGCGGCGGCGGATTTTGGGCGGGATTTCTCGCGGATTGCGGTTTCTCCCCGGCAGGATTTTGCGGTGGTGGCGGCGGCGGATACCGGCGCGGTCTTCGTCGCGTCGCCCACCGGCGCGATGGCGGCGATTCGCGGCGCGGATCCGAATCCGGACCGCATTTTCCTGAGCCCGCGAGGATCGGCGGCGCTGTTGTGGTCGGCGTCCAGCGGGCGGCTTCAATTCGTCACCGGCTTCTCCGGGTCGCTCTCCGTCCGCAATGCCGATGCCACGTTTCTGAAGACGCTGCCGCACGCCTTCGCCGTGAGCGACGATGGGCAGTTCGCCGCCGCGGCCTTTGGAAACGACGTCTGGCTCTTCGGCCCGCAAGGACAAGCCACGCTGCTGCCTTCGCCGGAGCGCGCGCAATCGCTGGCGTTCTTCGGCGGCCGCTCGGATTTGGCCATCGCCACGGCCACTCATATTTTCTCGATCAAAGATGTCGGTGGACAGCCCGCGGTCTCCACGTTGTATGAAGGACCGGAGATGGCTCCCTTGGGCGTCGGGATTTCGGCGGACAATCAGCGGCTGGTCGCCGTGGACATCTCCGGCAGCTTGCTTTCGCTGGACCTTTCGTCCGGCTCCTCGGCCAAGTTCGATTGCGGATGCTTCCCCGAAGGCTTGTTCTCGATGGGACGCTCTGTGTTCCGGTTCACCGGCTTGCAGGGCGCCGTGTTCAAGGTCTTTGACGCATCCACCGGCGAGATCTTCTTTGTGCCGCTGGCGCAAGCCTCCGTCGATTCCGCTTCGGGAGGCCAGAAGTGAGCGCGCGCAAAGTGGTCCTCCTTCTGCTGTTGCTGGCCGCGGCTACGGCGGCCTTCGGTCAGTCCGTCACCATTACCACCACCTCGCCGTTGCCGGACGGCTATCTGAACTTGTCTTACGGCATTCCGCCCGGATTCCAGGGACTTCAATTCACTGCCACCACCAATCCGAATCCGCCCACCCCGCCCAACATCACTTGGAATATCGTGTCCGCCGCCGGCAGCAATGCGCCCCCCGGACTCTCCATGACCACCGGTGGTTTTCTCTCCGGCTCGCCCACCACCGCGGGCGATTTCAGTTTCCAGGTCCATGCGAACTGGCAAGGCTTCACCGACACCAAGACATTTACCATTCACGTCACGGTGCCGCAGGTCAAAGTAACGACCTCTTCGCCCATTCCCGATGGATTTTTGAACCAGCAGTACAGCTTTGCTCTTTCGGCGAGCTCCAACACTCCTATTGGAGTGACGTGGTCCGCTCCGCAGGGGATGCCTCCCGGGTTGTTCCTGAGCACCGCGGGGCTGGTCTTCGGGACTCCCACGCAGGGTGGCAATTTTTCGATCCCGGTCACGGCGTCGCTCACCGGGACCGAAGTGACGAACACCGCCACCATCGGCTTGACTATTTATGCAGGCCAAGTCTCCATCCTGACGCCCGCGGTTCTGCCCGTCGGCTCCATTACGCAGGGGTATCAGGTGCAGCTCATGGCGAATTACGCCGGCGTCACGTGGCAGCTTGCGGGCAGCAGTCTGCCCACCGGCATCAATCTCAACACCACCACCGGCGTGGTCTCCGGTGGAACCAGCACGCCCGGGACGTACAAATTCGCGGTGCAGGCCAGCCTGCCGGGCTATCTCTCCGGCACCACCATCTTCACGCTCTATGTGACCAATGGCCCGCTGACGATTCTCGAAACCACCTTGCCCATCGCCATCCAGAACCAGCGCTATCAAACCTCGCTGACGCCGCAGGGCGGCCTCGCGCCGTTTTCGTGGTCTTTGGCTACCAATACGCTGAGCCTGACGATCGACCCCGTGACCGGCATCATCAGCGGGACTCCCACCGTCACTCCGGGCAGCTACCCGTTGACCGTGATCCTCAGCGATGTCACCGGGACGCAGTTCCGCGCGCCGTACACCTTGTTCGTCTCCGGACCGCTGACCATCACCACCACCAGCCTGCCGAACGCTACCGTGGGCTTGTCCTATGTGCAGCCGGCCACCTCGCAATTCCCCGGTCAGCCCGTGACGCTGTCGGCCACCGGCGGACAGCCGCCTTACACCTGGATCGCCCTGACCACCCCGGGACCGCTGCCTCCGGGCCTCGCGCTGGGCACCGATGGAGTGCTGCGCGGCACGCCCACCACCAACGGCGTGTATCCGATTCTGGTGCAAGTCACGGATTTCGGCAAGCGCGTGGCGCAGGCCACCCTGTCCATCACCGTGGGCGCGAACATCACGCTCAGCATCGGACCCAATACGCTGCCGGACGGGAATCCTTCGGTCCTGTACCCGCCCAAGGCGGGAGGTGGAGTGCAACTCACCGCCGTCGGAGGCACGCCTCCTTATGTTTTCGCCGTCAACCAAGCCAACTTGCCTCTGGGGCTCTCGCTCTCTTCGAGCGGCCTGCTAAGCGGTACTCCCGTGGGACCGCCGCAGGCTCCCCTGGGCACCAGCACGTTCACCGTGACAGTGCACGATTCGTCGTCCGTCGCCCTGCCTCTTACGGGGCAGAAGACGTACACGTTGAACATCACTCTGCCCCTCAACATCAGTACCACTTCGATTCCCAATGGAACGGTGGGCGTGGCGTATCCGCAGACCACGATTCAGGTGAACGGCGGCCAGCCTCCCTACAACTACACGGTGGCATCCGGCACACTGCCCGCAGGCATCAATCTCGATTCCAGCGCCGGTACGCTGACCGGCAAGCCCACGGGTCCGGCGCAGGTTTCTACGTTCACGATTCTGGTGCAGGACGCGGGCGGACAATCCGCGCAGCAGCAGTACAGCATTACTGTATCCGCGGGCACCGCGCCCCCGGTGATTTCGAACGGAGATGCGTCCGGAACAGTCGGTACTCCGTTCTCCGTAACGCTGGCCGCGACGGGCGGCACTTCCCCGTACACCTTCGCCCTGACCAGCGGCACGCCGCAGGCGGGACTCGCCTTCGCCAACGGCGTTCTCAGCGGAACTCCCTCAGCGGCCGGCTCCGCGGCGCTCACGTTCAGCGTGACCGATGCCCAGAAGCAGACGGCTTCGAAGACCATCAACGTCATCATCAACCTGCCGCCTCCGCCTCCCGTCACCTTAACAACCACTTCCAACAGTCCGGCCGCGCAGCCCACCATTGCTCTCACGTTGAGCAGCGCGTATCCGGTGGATATCAACGGAACGCTCACTCTGACGTTCCAGTCCAGCGTGGGCGGCAATCCGACGGAAGTCCAATTCGTCACTTCTTCCGGCGCGAGCTCCACCGTGAACTTCACCATTCCCAAGGGACAACTCACGGCGCCCACCTATCAGATCGCCACCGGAACCGTCGCGGGAACCATCGCCGTCACCGCGAAGTTCGTAGCCGCGGGCGTGGACGTGACGCCGACCCCGGCGCCCGTGCAACTGATCCAGATCAAGCCGGCCGCTCCCGTGATCACGAAAGTGACATTCACCAACACCAACGGAGTCGTCACCGTGACGGTGAACGGCTACTCGACCACACGCGAAGTGGTCAGCGGAGACTTTGTCTTCTCAGTCTCCAGCGGCAACACCGTGACGAATGGCGGCGATGTCTCCGTGCCGCTGACGTCCGCGTTTACGACCTGGTACGGAAGCACGGCGTCGAACCCGTTCGGAGGCCAGTTCGGGCTCACGATTCCGTTTAACGTGGCCAACGGCACCTCGACTCAAGTCACATCCGTCAGTGTGAAATTGACCAACACCGTGGGAACGTCCGCGGCGGCGAGCCCCCAGTAGATGCCGTACCAGCGGATGCCCACGCTTCCGGGCAAAGTAGTGGCCCTGGTAGTGCTCGGCCTCATTGTCGCCGTAGTCGCGATCGCCGTCTTCGTGTTTCTGGTGAAGAATCCGCTGCACAACCGCAGCTAATTGCGGCTAGCCCGCGCCACCTGACGTCCCGAAAAAACTCAGCACATTGTCGCCCTGCCTCAGCGTCCGCGCGAGCTTCAGCCCCCCATACGCCTCCGCCAGTTCCAGCCTCCGGCCGTGCTGCACAATCACCAACTCCGGCGGCCTTGAACCCAGCGCGCCCATAGCAGCCCCGTACTCTTTCTCCAGCGCATAGGGCGGATCCAGAAACACGATGTCCGCCTCCACCTTCCCCAGCATCGCGTTCACGCGCCCCCCCCGCACTTCAGCCCGGCCCTCCACCCCAAGCGACTTCAAGTTCTCCTGAATGATCCGCACCGCCGCGCGATCCTGCTCCACGAACACCGCCCTCCGCGCGCCCCGGCTGAGCGCTTCGATTCCCACCGCGCCCGTGCCCGCGTAGAGATCCGCGAAAACTTTCCCCTCCAGCCGCGGAGCCAGAATATTGAACAAAGCCTCCCGCAAACGATCCGGCGTAGGCCGCGTGTCCAAGCCCGGCACGCTCTTCAGCACGCGGCTCCGAAACTCTCCGCCGATGACTCTCATCCGGCGTCCCTCATCCAACCAGCACCAATCCGTACCGCCGCTGCCAGTGCTCCCGCAGGAAATTCACCGCGCGGTGCAGATCGTCGAGCGACGGAGGATGCGTGACGAACGCAGACGCCTCATTCCGCGCGATCTCCAGAATCTCCGCATCGCGAATAATGCTCGCGATCTGCAACGCCGGAAGCCCGCTCTGTTTGGTGCCGAAAAACTCGCCCGGGCCGCGCAGCTTCATGTCGATTTCCGCGATGTGGAAGCCGTCGTTCGAATCCACCAAGGTTCGGATGCGCTCCTTCGACGCCTGCCCCAGCTTGCCCGTCACCAGAATGCAGTAGCTCTGCTCTGCGCCGCGGCCCACGCGTCCGCGCAGTTGATGCAACTGCGCCAGCCCGAACCGCTCCGCTTCCTCGATCACCATCACGGTCGCATTCGGCACGTCCACGCCGACCTCGATCACCGTAGTCGAGACCAGAATCTGCGTCTCTCCGCGCTGGAACTTCTCCATCGCGCCTTCTTTTTCCTCCTGCGGAAGCTTCCCGTGCAGCAAGCCCACCCGCGTGTTCGGAAACACAATCGACGAAAGATGTTGATGCATCTTCTGCGCCGCCTTCATGGCCTGCGTTTCGGATTCCTCGATCACCGGGTAAACGACGTACGCTTGCCGCCCCGCGTCGATCTGCTTCTTCAGGAAGCTGTATACCTGCTCGACTTTCTCCGACTCCACGTGCTTCGTCACAATCGGCTTCCGCCCCGGAGGCATCTCGTCGATCACGCTCACATCCAGGTCGCCATACACCGTCAGCGCCAGCGTGCGGGGAATCGGCGTCGCCGTCATCACCAGCACATCGGGATGCGAGCCCTTTTCCATCAGCTTCTGGCGCTGCTCCACGCCGAAGCGATGCTGCTCGTCGACGATCGCGAGGCCGAGCTTTTGAAACTCGACGTCCGATTCCAGAATCGCGTGCGTCCCCACCACCACCTTCGCCAGTCCCGCTGCCGCGATCTTCTTCAACTGCGTCTTCTCCCGAGCCGTGTTCGATCCCGTCAACGAAATCGTCACGTACCCCAGCTTGTGAAACAGCTTCTTGAAATAGAAGAAATGCTGCGTCGCCAGGATCTCCGTCGGAGCCAGCACCGCCACCTGATATCCGTTCTCAATGGCGATGATCGCAGCCTCCGCGGCCACCAGAGTCTTGCCGCTGCCCACGTCGCCTTGCAGCAAGCGATACATCGGATGCGGAGTCTCCATGTCCTTCGCGATCTCCGCCAGCACTCGCTTCTGCGCGCCCGTGGGCTTGAACGGAAGCATTTCCTTGATGCGGTCGCGCACGCGGTCCGTCAGTTTGAATCCGATGCCCGGAAAGTGCCGCGCTTTCGCCCGCTTCAACTCCAGCCCCACTTCCAGCCAGAAGAATTCCTCGAAGATCAAACGGAACTGCGCGGGCGACCGGAAAGAATTCAGCAACCGCAGATCCGCATCCGGAGGAGGAAAATGCAGCCCGCGGATCGCACTCCACCGGTCGGGCAGTTTCAACTGCCGCACAATGTGCGCGGGCAAAGTGTCCGCCACCGGGGCAAGATTCTCCAGCGTCCGATGCAGTAGCCCGCGCAGCACGCGAGTCGTCACTTTGCCGGCCGCTTCGTAAATCGGCACCACGCGACCGGTGTGAATCGACGCGTCCGTATCGTCCTCGGCCGAGAGAATCTCGAACTCCGGATGCATCATCGTGACGCCGCCGCCGTAGGAGTCCCATTCCACTTTGCCGAACAGCGCGACCTTCTGTCCCGGCGCGAGCACATCCGCCAGATACCCGCCATGGAACCATTTCCCGGCGAGCACCCCTTTCGACGCGTCGGTGAACGTTGCTTCGAACAAGCCCAAATTGCGCCGCCGGAATCCGCTGACGCGCGCCGAGCGCACCTCGGCCAGCACCGTTGCCATCTCTCCCGGAGCCAGCTCGCGAATCGGTTTCACGTTGCTGCGATCTTCGTATCGAAACGGCGCGTAGGTCAGCAGGTCTTCCAGAGTCTTGAGGCCCTTGGCCTCCAGCATCGCCGCCCGCGCCGGGCCGACGCCTTTCACGTACATCAGAGGAGTAGTCAGGTCCAAGAGCTACAATAGCGGTTTGCATGCCACAACTGCTAGAGGGAAAAACAGCGCTCGTTTTAGGAATCGCGAATAAGTGGAGCCTGGCCTACGCCATCGCGCAGGCGTTCCGCCGCGAGGGAGCGAAGCTGCTGCTGACGTATCAAGGCGAGCGGCTCAAGAAGACGGTGGAAGACTTAGGCGCGGAGCTCGGCGCCGCGAAAATCTTCGATTGCGACGTCACCAAAGACGACGATCTCGCGCGTCTGACGGAGACGCTGCGAGCCGAAGGCACGCTCGACACCGTGGTCCATAGCATCGCCTTCGCCAACCGCGAAGACCTGTTCAAGCCGTTCGTCGAAACCTCGCGAGCCGGCTATCTTCTCGCCCAGGACGTGAGCGCGTACTCGCTTGTAGCCGTCGCGCGAGCCACCGCTCCGCTCATGACGAACGGCGGCTCGATGATGACACTGTCGTATCTCGGCGCGAATCGCGTGGTGCCGAATTACAACGTGATGGGCGTGGCGAAAGCCGCTCTGGAAGCCGCCGTGCGCTATCTCGCCAGCGACCTCGGTCCCTCGAACATTCGAGTGAACTCCATCTCGGCGGGTCCCGTGAAAACGGCCTCCGCCCGAGGCATCAAGGATTTCTCGACCATGCTGGATCACGTCGCCGCGCACGCTCCCCTGCGCCGCAACTGCGACCCGGCGGAAGTCGCCGACACCGCCGTTTTCCTCGCCAGCGACCTCGGCCGCGGCGTAACGGGCAATCTGCTCTACGTCGACGCCGGCTACCAGATCATGGGGCTTTAGTTTCTAACGCTGCGTGAAGATCTGTTGTGTGCCTTGTTGGGCGAAGATCTCTCTGTAAATAAGTTCCTGGCTCACCAGTTCATATGGGATGAACACATCCACGCAGTAGCCCTCGACGTGTTCCAAGCAAACCTGGATGGCATTGCTCCGACTATCGGAATTCGGTAGAACGATTGTCACGTCGAAAACTATGGCGGTCGCCTTACAACGATTGTCATCGGCCATCTCGCGAAGAGAGTTTCGCAGCACGTAGAGGATGTCTTGCGATTTTGGATGATCTGTCTCCGGGTCATCGACGCCGATTAGCGCAACCGCTCCTTCCGCCGTCATATATGCACCGCATGGGAAAAACTCTCCGTATTGCTCCAGCATCTTCTCTGCGACCGGCATGACCGCATTCATTAATGCTTCCGACTCATGCTTGGCGGTCGTCACCTAGCCCGCCGCCTGCGCCGCCGCCTGCTCCCGCAAATATGAAATAAAATCCGTCCCCGGCGGCTTCACCCCGACCTGCCGCAGCGTCGCCATCACCTGCCCGCGATGCAGAGTCGCATGATTCACCAAATGCAGAATCACTTGCGACAGCGGAGTCGACCCCGGCGTTCCATCCAAATACTTATACGCCACCGTCCGCTCCATGTCCGCATCGGTCAGCGACTCCGCGTACGTCTCCCATCGCTTCTGGAGCGCCGGCCAGTCGCCGTTGAGCGCCTCCCACGTACACATCTCCGCCATCGGAGGCAGCGTGATCCGCTCCACCGTGCGCGAATACCAGATCCGGTCCGCGAAATGGATGTGCCCCAGCGTGCCCTGGATGCTGTCATGCGAGACCTGCATCCCCTTCGAGCGCTGCTCCTCGCTCAACTCCGCCACCGCGTCCAGCAGCCGGCGCGAGGCCCAGCCCGTGTATCGAATATGCGTGCGTGCTTCCTGGGAAGTCATACGTGTATCCTTTATATCTCATGCCGGAGTTGCCGGATATCACGGTGTACCTCGAAGCCTTGGAGCCGCGCATCCTGGGCCACACGCTCCAGCGCGCGCAGATCGCCGGGATCTCTCTGCTCCGCACCGTGGAGCCTCCGGCAGCCGCCGCCGACGGCCACGCCGTCACCGGACTCCGCCGCATCGGCAAGCGCATCGCCATCGGATTCGACAACGAAGTCTGGTTCGTGCTGCACCTGATGATCGCCGGCCGCCTCCACTGGAGTCAGAAACCGAAGAAGCCCGACGGCCGCCGCACCCTCGCCGCGTTCCTCTTCGACTCCGGCTGCCTCACGCTCACCGAAGCCGGCTCTCGCAAACGAGCCTCCCTCCACGTCGTCGAAAGCACGCGCGCCCTCGCCTTTCTCGACCCCGGAGGCATCGACGTCTTCTCTTCCTCCGTCGCGGAGTTCGCCGCAATGCTCACGTCCGAAAACCATACGCTCAAGCGAGCCCTCACCGATCCGCACCTGTTCTCCGGCATCGGCAACGCGTACTCGGACGAAATCCTGCACCGCGCGCAAATGTCTCCCGTGACGCTCACGTCGCGCCTCTCGTCCGAGCAGATCGCGACGCTCCACACCGCCGTGAAAGAATCGCTCGAAGAATGGACTACCCTTCTCCGCGCGCAAGCCGCCGGAAATTTCCCTGAACGCGTCACGGCCTTCCGCCCGGAGATGGCTGTCCATGGCCGCTACGGCCAGCCGTGCCCGCGCTGTGGAGCGAAGGTCCAGCGCATCCGCTACGCCGATAACGAAACCAACTATTGCGTTTGCCAGACCGGAGGCAAACTCCTCGCCGACCGCGGCCTCAGCCGCCTGCTCCGCCAGGATTGGCCGAAGACCCTCGAAGAACTAGAAGCCCTGCGCCAGCGCTAGCGCCCAATCGCCCGCACCCCCCGAATAATTCGCACCCCTCCGAACAATCCGCACCGACGAACAATCCGCACCGACGAACAATCCGCACCCGACGAACAATCCGCTCTCCCCGAACAATCCGCACCCCAAACCGAGCCGCGACAGTGATGGAGCGGCCTTCCGACCAAGCCAGGATGCTAGAATAATCTCCGTAGTGGCGGGATGGCGGAACTGGCAGACGCAACGGACTCAAAATCCGTCGGGATTCACTTCTCATGAGGGTTCGACCCCCTCTCCCGCTACCATCGAAAACCTCTAGCGCACCCACTCCGTGCGCACGTCCCTCACGAAGCCCTCCGGATCCCCCACCTCCAGCAGCACGTCATCATTTTTATCCGAGCCCTCGCCCTTCGGAGGCAGCAGCACCACCCGAGTCCCGTTCGCCCAATACAGTCTCATGCGGCGCCCGTTCTTCGCGCGAAAGAACCCGGACCGGTAGTGCGAATTCGCGAACCCGCTCGTCCGGATGGCCGGCCGCCAGCCCGATTCCTCGGCCAGATCCACCACGCGAACGCCTGCCGCCTCCACCGACGCGGCGCCAATCGTCACCGGATAAAAGCGATCGTGAATCTCCAGGCCGCCCGGCGTCAGCACATACTGCGGCGGACCGGGAGCATACCGCGAAACCCCCGCCACAAACCCGAGCCCCGTCAGTCCAACCACCAATGCGATCGCCCCGGCCGCCACCTTCATCCGGAACACCGACCGCGCCGCCGCTTCCGCACCCGCCGCATCCCCCGGACTCTCCGCCGGAGCTCCCACCGCCGCCAGAAATCCCTCCACATCGCCCGGACTCAGCAGCACCGTCTTCGCCCCGGTCCGCACCACCACCGCCCGTGAGCGATCCGTCATGTACCAGGTGCACCGTCCCAGCTTCGCGGTGCGAAACAGTCCGTAGTATCCGAACATGCCGCCGCTTCCCCACAGGCGGATGCAGCCCAAGTAATCCCCGGGCTCCGCGCGCCGCGCACTTTGCACCTCGTCCAGCGGAATCCGAACACTGCCCGCCAGCCGCCGCACGACAATCGCTCCGTTCTCCACCGCGTAGCCGCGCGCCGAGTACGCGTACGCCCCCACCAATACCAGCACCGGCAGAAGGCCCAGATATGCGTTATGGAGGAACACCGTCACCAGCAGGAAAAACACGGCCACCACGGCCGAAATCGCCTTTGTAGTGCCGTCGTAGGGAGCCTGAAACTCGCCGGTCTGCATGGGGAGAAGGGGGGACGCTTAGTGATGGTGTCCGAACTTGCGGTTCAAGTCCGGCCAAAATTCTTTCAGGATGTTGGCCGCCACGTCCACGCCGATCTGCGTCCCGAACTTCGAGACCGCGTCGCTCGCGTTGCGGTTCCCTGGATAATAAGCGGTTGAAATCGCCACGGCCGTCGCGTTGCCTCCCACCTCGGAGAAGTTAAACGCCGAACCTCCGCGATCCGTGTGAGTCCAGAAGATCTGCCCCGCCGCATAGCCCAGCCGCGACCATCCGCTGCCCTTCCCGCGGCGGAAATACCGGGGGTCCTGATGCAGCAGCGTGGGATAAACTGCCTCGGTCATGAAATTGCCGATCAGCAGGTCCGCGTACGATGTGCCCAGGTAGTGGGCGTAGCCCTTTACGCCCTGCCCGAAAGTAGGGTCGGAGTTCTTCAACATCGCTTCGCCCGCGAACAGCGCCGCCAGCGCGAGCGTACCGCGGTCGAAGGAATCCTGGCTGCCTGGCTGCCCAGCTTGAACTTCTGCCGCGCGGTCAGCGGAACGTACGGATTCAGGCTCGGCGAAGTGCGGTAATTCGGAATCACCCAAAGAATCCGCTTGTCTTCCTTGTCCCCGCTCGCGGCCTGGTTGTCTTGGGGATCGTTCTGCCCCCGGCACAAGCCCGCCGCCAGAACCGTCAAAACCAGCCCGATCTGAAGTCGACCCGTCATCGCCGTCCCTAGCCTCCAGCATAAACTACGTCTTCATTGGCGCTCTTCCCGTCTTTGCGAGAAATGTTTTCCCCCTCTTTTCCACAACTTCCCGATTTGGTTCTCCCCCACCCGCTTGACTCCTGCCGTACCCTGGAGCCGTAAGAGTCCGGACCCCTCATCGGATCCGGATCACGCGAGCGCAGGAGCACCTCGAGGGAACCCTGCGTAGACGTAGATCGATGAGACGTGCCGCTGTGGTGCAGCGGCGCCCTCCTGTCTGGGGCTTATCGGGCAGGTCGAGACGCGCGTCGCCGAAAATCGTCGCGCGGGATTGGTGTGTCTACCAGCGTAGAAGCACCAGTTCCGCGCCGCAGCCGGGCCCCATGGCGGCCAGGATGCTCCCGCCAAACAGCACAGTAACGGGCCGGCTCGTGCGGCCGGCGATGGCCGGTCTCTGCCGCTCTTCTCAGACTCCCTTTCCGCTCACCGATAAGGAAAAGAGAATGGCCCGGGCCCCCAAGGGCTTGGCCCAAGAACGGCTATCAAAAACAATGACCATCGAAAAGAAACTCATGGCGACCTTTGGAGGCCTTGCCCTCCTCTTGGGAGTGCTCAGCTATAACAGCATTGCCGTGCTTCACCGGATGAACTCTCTGATCGTCGTGAGCACCACCAAGACGTCTCCTAAATTGGAGTTATTTGGTATTGTCAATACCGCCAAGTCGGAGATGCTGACGGCGCAGCGCGGCGTGGTCCTTTATAACGCCATCGGCGACCTGGCCCGCGTGGAACCGGCGAAGAAGCAGTTTCACGACAGCGAGCAAAAAATGAAGACCGCTCTTGAAAAGGTCCAGCCGCTCATCATCAGCGACGAAGGCAAGCAGCTCTGGTCCTCCATAAACAAAAGTCTGCAAACGCTCGATCCTGGATTTGAGGGCGTCGTCCGTCTTTCCCAAGAGGGAAAGGCGAAAGAGGCGGTAGCCTTCGGCGTCACGAACACGGTCCCGATCTATAACCAGATCTCCACTTCCGTGGAACGCCTGAACTCGCTCACGCACGATCTTATGGAAAAAGATCAATCGAGCGGCGCCGCCGAGTATTCATTCAGCAGCACCATCACTTGGATTCTCGCGGCGCTCGCCGCGGCCCTGGGCGGCTTCGCTCTGGTGACGATCCATGCCATCAACCGTTCCTTGCGCCACCAGGCTTCCGCCATGGCGGCGTGCTCGGAGCAAGTGGCCAGCGCGGCGGAGCAGATCTCCAGCTGTAGCGTCTCCCTCTCGCAGGGCGCCACGGAACAAGCTGCCTCGCTCGAAGAGACGTCGGCGTGCAGCCAGGAAATCAGCTCCGTGGCTCAGAAAAACCATCAGGACTCGCTCGCGGCGGCGGAGTCCATGAGACACACCGCCGAACTGATCGCCGAAGCAAATAAAGATCTCAAGACCACCACCCAGTCCATCGAGGAAATGAGTTCCACCAGTGAAAAAATGGCGCAGATCATCCGGACCATCGATGAGATCGCTTTCCAGACCAACATCCTGGCTTTGAATGCGGCCATTGAGGCCGCGCGCGCCGGTGAAGTCGGATTAAGTTTCGCCGTGGTGGCGGATGAAGTCCGGAACCTCGCGCAGCGCAGCAGCCAGGCCGCGCAGGATACAGCGGCTCTGATCACGGAGTCGATCTCCCGGTCGAACGATGGCAAGAAGAAACTGGGCTGCGTCGCCAGCGTTGTCCAGGCCGTCACGGAGAGCGCGGGCCAGGTGAAGGAACTGCTGGACGGCGTGACGCGCGGCAGCGATGAGCAAGCCATTGGCCTTCAGCAAATTTCCAAGGCGCTGGCGCAGCTGGAACAAGTGACGCAGCAGACCGCTTCGGGAGCGGAGCAGAGCGCCGCCGCCGGGGAACAACTCACGGCGCAGGCGTCGGGCATGCGGGACTCGGTAACGGAACTCCGGGCGATGGTGGGCAGCGAGGCGCGCTAAGCAGCGTCTACCAGCGTAGAAGCACCAGTTCCGCGCAGAAGCCGGGACCCATGGCGGCCAGGATGCTCCAGGTTCCCGGCTCCGGCCGGCGATGATTCATGATCTCCTCCAGCACCAGCAGCACGGAGGCCGACGACAAATTGCCCGTGCGCCGCAGCGTCTCCCAGGACGCCGCGATGGCGGATTCGGGAATCCCCAGCGCCGTCTCCGTCGCGCGCAGAACTTTCGGACCTCCCGTGTGCAGCACCCAGCAGCCGATGTCGGCCCGCGTCAATCCGTGCCCCGCGAGAAATGAATCGGTATCGCCGCCCAGATGCCGCTCGATCACTTCCGGCACTTCGGGCGACAGCACGATGCTGAAGCCTTGTTCGGAAATCTCCCAGCCCATCACGCGCTCGGTCTCGGGATAAAACGAAGACCGTGTATCGACGATCTGCGGACCGTCGCTCGGCACATTGTCCCCGGCCACCACCACTGCCCCCGCGCCGTCGGCAAACAGCGCGGCCGAGATCTGGTTCGCGATCGAAAGATCGTCGCGCTGAAGCGTCAGCGAGCACAGCTCCACCGAGAGCAGCACCGCGATCTGGTCCGGAAACGCCCGCACATAGTCCGCCGCCCGCGCGATCCCCGCCGCCCCGCCCACGCAGCCGAGCCCGAAAATCGGGATCCGCTTCATGTTCAGCGGCAGCTTCATCTTATTCACCAGCCGCGCATCAATCGACGGGCTCGCGACGCCCGTGACGGAGACGAAGAACATCGCGCCGATGTCGGAAACCTCGCGGCCCGCCTTCGCCAGCGCGCGGCACACGGCCGTCGAGCCGAGTTCCAGCGCTTCCTCGATCCAGATGTTGTTCGCCTTGCCCCAGGTGTCGATGCCCAGGTACGCTTCGAGCGGCCGCACGAAGTAGCGCTGGTCCACGCCGCAGTTGGCCCACAGGCGATCCAGCATCCGCGGATTTTCGAGCCTCGGACCCCAGTACGCCTTGAACGCCTGCAATACCGCGGCCTGCGGATAGCAGTGGGAAGGAAGTGCGCTCGCGGCGCCGGCGATCTTCATAGTGTGGGGGGCGGCCTCCAAAGGGCCGATCTATTTGACCTTAGCAAGTTCCTCGCGGAACAGGTGGTTCAGGGGAAACTGCACCGTCAGCCACGAAAGTTGCTCGCGAGCCCGGCCCTGATCCTTATCCCGTAGAGCCGCCACCGCCAGCATCAGTTTCGCGAACGGCTTCAGAAAGTGCCCGCTCTCCGCGGTCAGTTTCAGCTTGCCGATGCCCGTATCTTTATCCGTCTCCGCGCCGCTCATCCGCAGCACCCATCGCATCGGCGCCGGCTTCAGGCTCAGCAGATAGTTTTCGATCCCAATGGCCAGATACGCATCGTAAAACCCGGGCTGCGCCATCAGAAGTTTCTCCGCCGTCGCCCGAGCCTGCTTGGTTTCGCTCAGCGCCGGAAGATAGCGCTTCTCGATCAGCGCCAGATAATCCGATTCCAACCCGGAAGTCAGCAGCAGCGCGAACATCACGTTGGGATCGCCAGGAGTCCCCGACATCGCCAGCGTTCGTGCCCGCCCCAGATCGCCTTCGAAATCCCGCTTCACTTGCGGGTCCGGCGTGAGCTTGTGCATGCTCAGGAAATTCGTGTCTTCCGAGAAGAACTCGGATTGCAAAATGTGCAGGCGGTCGAATTCAGAGAACAGATACGCCGCCGCGTCCGACGCCGGACCCATCGGATCGGCGGGATGCGTGCGCTGCCATTCGCGGAACGTTTGGTGCGCCTGCTCGAATTGCAGGTTGTACATTTGCCCGTAGCCGTCTTCGAGCGTCGCCCCAAAAGAAGTAGCCGCCCCGGTCACTACACAGCACGCCAACAACCCCAACACTACCTTCATGCTTTTCTCAAATTAACAGACAGTACACCTATCTGACGTCCCATTACCCCCCTACGTTTCCCAAGTACCGTTTGGGCGGTGCATTTCCACGGTTCTTCCCGCATGCTGGAACTGGATCCGGAACGCGATACAGAAAGTCAGTAGGCAGTTATGGTACGGCAGTGGTTCAAGTGGTGTGTTCTGTTGGGGTTGAGCTTGGGGGCGGGAGGCTCCTGTGTGGCCAACACTATTCTGGGAGGCTTGGAAGACTGGGCAGGGAAGTCCGGCTACGAGCGCAACGGTGATTTTAACGATCTGATCTTCCAAATCACTGGAAACATTTTCTTCAACGCACCGGGTGGTGTGTTTAACAATTTGACTTCGAGCATGGTGAATGAGAACGGCACTGTGTTCTGGGGCAATCCTTCGAGCGATGGCTCCGACCTGAACGTCGGCTATTACATGGACGGCCTCGGCAACATGCAGTATCTGGCGACCGGTACCGGCGGCAGCGTGAACAACGTGACTTTTTCGGCGACCGGGCCGTTGACGATCACGATTCTCGGCGGCATCACGGCGGATACGGCCGGCGACACTTTGGGCTGGTACGATCCGGCGAACCCCGGGCAGGAGACGCTTCTCTTCAACGGCATCGTGATCGGCGCCTCGACAACGTTTACGCCCAGCTCCCCCTTCGCGCTCTACTCCGATAACGGATGGGGCCCGGGATTCTCGTCGATCGCGGCGGATAATGAGGGCGAGAGCTCCACGCAACAGCATTTCGCATTTTTCACGCCGCAGGGCGCTGCGGTGCCGGAACCTTCAGCGGCGACGCTGGCAGGAATCGGCCTGGTCCTGCTGGGGCTTGGATTGGTGAGGAGAAAGAGACGGTCCCGGCGGTGATGAGCGGGGCAGTCCCCATGAGGGCTCCGCTCCCGCTGCCTCGTGATAGATTGGAAGATCGCGTTCCGCGAATCGCTTTCTAACCAAATCCCGATGCACAAAATTGTCCGCAACATCAAACGGCCGGACCCAGCGGCAGTCAGAATCCTGGGTGAGATGGGCGTCGCCACGGTGCATGAGGCCCAGGGCCGCAGCGGGCTCATGAAGACGTACATGCGTCCGATCTACGCGAATGCGCGCGTGGCCGGACCCGCCGTCACCGTGAGCTGCCAGGCCGGCGACAATCTCATGATCCACGCGTCTATCGAAGTCTGCAAGCCGGGCGACGTGCTCGTCGTCACGTGCACTTCCGATTCCACCGACGGCTTCTTCGGCGATCTGCTCGCGACTTCGCTGATCGCGCACGGCGTGCTTGGTCTGATCATCGATGCGGGCGTCCGCGACGTGACGGATCTCACGCAGATGGACTTCCCGGTGTGGTCTAAAGCCATTGGCGCGCAGGGCACCGTCAAGGCCACGGCCGGAGACGTGAACATCCCCGTGGTGTGCGCGGGCGCGGCCATCAATCCCGGCGACGTCATAGTCGGCGACATGGACGGCGTAGTCGTGGTGCCGCGCGAGCGCGCGGAGGAGGTCGCGAAAGCCGCGCAGGCGCGAGTGGACAAGGAAGCCAAGAATCGCGAGAAGCTTCGCGCGGGCGAAAAAGGCTTGGACATGTACGGACTCAGGGGCAAGCTGAAGGAACTGGGCGTAGAATGGGTAGACGAATAGGATTCGTCGAGTAAGGCAGGAGAAAGAAATATGGGCAAGATCGTATCCGCAGTCGCCACCGTTCACGCTCCGCAGTTGTTCACGCGGCCGCCGTCGGAGATTCCGGAGCAGTTGGACGCCGATATCGCGGCGATGAAAGTGATCGCCCAGGACATCGCGGATTCGAAGCCGGATCTGGCCATCGTCATCGGCAGCGACCACCTGGAAACGTTCTTCCTCTCCTCCGTGCCCACGTTCGCCGTGGTGGCGGGCGAGACTTCGCACGCGCATTTCGCGAATCGGAACTGGGATGTGCCGGTGCACCTGCCGTTCGCCGACGCTCTGCTCGAAAAACTGATGCAGCGCGGCTTCGACATGGCCTACTCGCAGGACGCGATCCTGGGGCACTCCTTCGCGGCCGTGTACGAATGGGTCCTGCCGGATGCCAAGATTCCGGTGGTGCCGATTTTCGTAAACACGTATCTTCCGCCGCTGCCTTCCCCGCAGCGTTGCATGGCGCTCGGGAAGGCCATGGCCGAGATCATCGAAGAGCGGCCGGAGCGCGTCGCCATCATCGCCAGCGGCGGCTTGTCGCACTATCCCGGCACGTGGAAATATCCGCAGCCCGCCTACGATTTCGATTACTGGGCCATCGCTCTGATGGAGCGCGGGGATCTGGAGCCGCTGATCAAATTGACCAGTGAGCAGCTGGACGAGGTCGGCAACACCGAGATGCTGCCGTGGTATTTCCTCTTCGGAGCCTTCCAGCATATGGGCGGAAATATTTCGGGCGAGTTGCTGACGTACCAGCCGACCTGGCACCACGGCCACGCCGTCATGCGCTTCCTGCCGAACAAGCGCGTGGGACCGCCTCCGGGCGAGGTTCCGGCTCCGTACGTGTTCACACAGGGCAGCTTCGAGTTCTATAAAGCGCCTCCCACCTCGGCGTACAAAATCAACAAGATCCTGTACGATCTGCGGCATCATCAGGATCTGCGGTTGGACTTCCTCAAGGATCCGGTGGCGGTGGCGATGTCGAAGTACGGCATGAGCCAGGAGACGGGCAAACTCGTCGCCACCATTACGGATGAAAACATCGACGTGCTTCGGAGCCTGAAGCCGCATCCGCTGGTGGACGCCGGGGCGCATCCTCTGGGAATGCTGATGTCGCTGGTGGTGGTGCAGGCCGAGGCTCGGCGCGTACGCGCGGCGTCGAAAAACTAGCGTTTGAGTACTCCCCTCAAGGCCATTGTCATTGGCGCAGGGCCCGCTGGACTTACCGCGGGATATGAGCTGTCGAAACACGGCCAGAAGGTCGTGATTCTCGAAGGCGATGCGGAGTACGTAGGCGGGATTTCCCGCACCGTAAATTACAAGGGATTCCACTTTGACATCGGCGGCCACCGGTTCTTCTCCAAGGCCCGCGAGGTGGAGGATCTGTGGACCGAGATCGCCGGCGACAACATGCTGGAGCGGCCGCGGTCGTCGCGGATCTACTATCGCGGGCAGTTCTTTAACTATCCTTTGAAGCCGATGGAGGCTTTGTCCAAGCTGGGCGTGTGGGAATCCGCGATGTGCGTGCTTTCGTTCCTCCGCGCCAAGATTGCGCCGAAGCCGAATCCGAAATCGTTCGAGGACTGGGTCACGAATCAGTTCGGCGAGCGGTTGTTCCGCATCTTTTTCAAAACCTACACGGAAAAAGTGTGGGGCATGAGCTGTAAGGAGATCTCGGCGGATTGGGCGGCGCAGCGGATCAAGGGATTATCGCTCGGGTCGGCGATTTATCACGCGATCATTCCGAAGCGGAAGCCGAAAGATCGCAAGGACGTGGTCAAGACCCTGATCGATACGTTCCGCTATCCACGGCTGGGTCCGGGCATGATGTGGGAGCTGTGCGCGGAGAAGATTCGCGCGAACGGAGGCCAAATCGTCATGGGCCGCCGCGCGGCGGGGATCAAGTTTGACGCAGCCGCGAAGCTCTGGACCGTGACAGATCACACGGGCGAAGCGTACACGGCGGAGAACGTCGTTTCCTCCATGCCGATTCGCGAACTGATCGCCGCGATCGAGCCGAAGCTGCCGGAAGCGGCGCAGACGGCGGCGCAAGCGCTGCGATATCGCGATTTTCTCACTGTCGGGCTGATTCTGAAGGAGCGCGACAAGTTTTCGGACAACTGGATCTACATCCACGATCCCTCAGTGAAGGTGGGGCGGGTGCAGAACTACAAGTCATGGTCGCCGTACATGGTGCCCGATCCGGCGTTCTGCTGTTATGGCCTGGAATATTTTTGCTTCGAGGGCGACGGCGTATGGACGTCGTCCGACGCGGATCTCCTGAAACTCGCGACGCGTGAGGTGGAAGCGGTGGGCTTGGGGACCGCCGCCGATGTCACGGATGGCGTCGTGATCCGCCAGCGCAAGGCGTACCCGGTGTATGACGACGCGTATCAGAAGCACGTCGATGCGGTGCGTGTGGCGATTGAGGCGCAGTGCCCAGGGCTGCATCTGGTGGGACGCAACGGCATGCACAAGTACAACAACCAGGATCACGCCATGATGACCGCGATGCTGACGGCGCAGAACATCCTGGCCGGCGACAAGCGCTTCGATGTCTGGGCGGTGAATCAGGACGCCGAGTATCACGAATCCGGCAGCGCCGGCGGGTTGCGCGCAGTCCCCCAGCGCGTACGCGCGTAAACACCCAACGTGCCGGCCACGGCGGACGTATTTTCAAGGACATCCCTGTGGTAAGCGAATTGCCTTAGCCGGGGCATGGGAAAAATCGTCGCCGCCATGGCCAGTGTCCACGCCCCGCAGCTTTTCACGCGGCCACCGGAGGAAGACCCCAAGCAGCTCGACGCCGGCATCGCCGCCATGCGCCAGCTAGGGAAGGTTCTGGACGAAACCAAGCCGGATGCGCTGATCATCTTCGCCAGCGACCATATGGAGACGTTTTTCCTGAAGTCGGTGCCCACGTTTGCGATTGTGGCCGGAGAAACCGCGACCGCGGCTTTCGCCGGTAAAACGTGGGCGCCGCCCATCCACCAGGGCCTGGCGGAGGCTCTCCTGGATGGGCTGGTCCGGCGCGATTTCGATCTGGCCTATTCGCAGGACGCGACGCTGGGGCATTCCTTCGCCGCGTTGTTCGAATGGATTCGGGAAGACCGGAACATCCCGGTCATCCCGATTTTCATCAACACGTATCTGCCGCCGCTGCCCACCGCGCGCCGCGTGGCGCAACTGGGCAAGGCGATCGCGGAGATTATCGGATCGCGCCCTGAAAACGTCGCGATCATCGCCAGCGGAGGGATGTCGCACTATCCGGGCACGTCGAAGTATTACTCGCCCGCCTTCGATTTCGATCACTGGTGCATCAAGGAACTGGAGAACGGCCACTCAGAGTCGTTTTTGAAATTGTCGAATGAGCAGTTGGATGAAGTAGGCAACACGGAGATGTTGCCTTGGGCGGCGGTGCTGGGAGCCATCGGTCCACAGCATATGGAGACGCTCTCCTATCAGGAGACCGCGCATCATGGGCACGCGGTGGTGCGTTTCCACCTGGGACCGAAAGAGAATCCCGCGCCGCCGCAGGAGCCGTACCATTTTCACAACCATCCGTACCGTTTCTACGTGCATCCTCCCGTGGCGGTGTACAAGCTGAACAAGCTGCTGTACGATTCGCGCTACAAGCCGGCGCTGCGGCAACAGATGTTCGACGATCTGGGCGCGGTGATCAAGGAGTATCAGCTCACGGCCAAGGAAACCGGCGCGATCAAGAAGGTGTTTGAGTTCCCGTTCCTCGACACAGACCGCCCGGCTCGCGACGCGGAACCCGTGGTGGAGATCGGCGCGCACCCCGTGGGCGCGTTGATGGCGATCCACGTCCTGCAGCAGATGGCCCGCAAGCGGAAGCCGGTGCTGGTGGGCGCGAACTAGACTTTTTCTTCTCCCAAGAACGCAACCCCCTCCACGCCGACCTGTTATCCTTTGGTCAAAGGCATGTCGGCGCGCGCATGATCCCTCTTCGTTCTTCTGAGCGGGTTTATTCCACGCCCACCGTAACCGCGTCGCTGATTGCCGTCAACACGGCGGTTTGGATTTATCAGTGGCACCTTCCCAATTACGCTTTCGATGAGTTCGCCCAGCAATGGGGCATCGTTCCGGATCATCTGAGCCTGATCACGCTCATCACCTCGATGTTCTTGCACGGAGGCTGGCTGCACATCATCGGGAACATGCTGTTCCTGTGGGTGTTCGGCCGCAATGTGGAGGATCTGGTGGGCGGCTCCCGGTATTTCCTCTTATATATTATTTGCGGATTAGCGGCAGGCATCCTGCAAGTGGTCACGCATCCCTACTCGCGGCAGCCTACCATTGGAGCCAGCGGAGCCATCGCCGGGGTGATGGGTGCTTATTTAATGAAATTCCCACGCTCGCGAATCAGTACGCTGTTTCCGATTTTCGTCTTTTTCACTACCTTGGAGATTCCGGCTGCTCTCTATTTGGTGTATTGGTTTGCTCTCCAGTTCTTCAGCGGCATCGGTTCTCTGACCGAGGCCGATTATACAGGTGGAGGAACCGCCTGGTTCGCGCACGTGGGCGGCTTCATCGCCGGGCTGCTGCTGGTGCGGCTGTTCCCGGACCGCCGGCACTGGCGGACGTGGCATTCCGATGTGTAGCGCAGCTGTTGAGGTGCTGAGCGGTATGCTAACGTCAGGGTAGATGCTGCTTCCGCTGCTCATGCTGGTGCCCGCTCTGGCCGCGCAAGGTGGCCCGGGAGTTCCGCAGCCTACCTTCCACGACGATCTTCTGGACAATCTGGTAGGCGCGTGGAGTCTAACCGGAACTCTGCGGGGACAGCCGGTACACGAAGCGGTGTTCGCGGAATGGGTTCTGAATCACCAGTTCGTGATGATTCACCGCAAGCAGCTGGACGGCCCCAGCGAGCAGTTCACGTATCTGGGCTACGACACCGTAAGCGACCGCTACGTGATCCATCGCATGGACACGACGGGCGGGCGCGCGTCGGAGTTCTTAGGCTACGGGCTGCGCACCGGCGACAAGATCCAGTTCATTTTCGAGTACCCGACGCGCCCCTATCGCGTCACGTACAGTTGGGACGCGAAGGAAAAAAGCTGGCAGTTGATCACGGAATCCAAGGAACGGCAGGGCTACGTGCCGTTCGCCTCCGAGGTTTTGCATCCCCGCGCGGGCGGGCCCCCGGGTCCCGTTCCCGGCGGACCAGGCCGCGGCCGCGGCAGGTAGACGTCGCGCGGGCCGCGCCGGCAGTCGCCCACTAATTTTTGCGTCGCGAATCGCGTCGGTACAATTCGACTAGAAATTCGTCCTATACTGAGTCGCAAAGGAGCCACATTTATGCGTGCCGCTCACTTGGTCTGTGCTCTTCTCGCGGGCAGCGTTGCTTTTGCGCAAGCGCCCGATCCCAAACTTGTGTTCGAAGTCGCCTCCGTCAAGCCGGCGGCTCCTTCCGGAAATTCGCCGTTCGCCAACGTCTTTCAAATGCGCGGAGGACCCGGTACCGACGATGCTGGGCAAATACACTACTCCAACGTGGCTTTGCAGGTTCTTCTGATGCGCGCCTACGGACTGAAGATGAGGTACCAGTTGGAAGAGCCGAACTGGCTCACCAGCCTGACCTTCGATATCGAAGCCAAGGTCCCTGCCGGAGCCACGCTAGAGGATTTGAACATAATGATCCAGAATCTGCTGATCGAGCGCTTCCATCTGGCCGCTCATCGCGAGAACAGGGAACTGGCGGGCTACGAACTCGTGTTGAGTAAGGGCGGTTCCAAGATGCGTGAGACTCCGGAAGCGGAGCTGGCTCCCGCGCCGGGCGCGGCTCCGGGCGCGCGCGGTCCTATTAAAATGCGCAAGGACAAAGACGGATTGCAGGAGCTCGAACCGGGTGCCAAAGCGATGACGATGTTTGGCATTGCGCACGGAGGGCAGCGATATTCAGCGCGCGGGCAGGACCTTGCCGTTTTGACGCAAACGTTGGAGAACCCGCTCGGCAAGCCGGTTCACAACGCCACCGGGCTGACGGGAAAGTATGACTTCAACCTGACATTTTCCGCGGACGAAAGGACCAGTGCGAATCGCGGGGGCGCGGCTCCGGCAGTGGATGCCGCCGCTGACGATCCTGGCCGGCCGCCCGATCTGTTCACGGCGTTGCAGGAACAACTTGGGCTGAAGCTGGAGCAGAAGAAGGTCCCGGTGGAGATGCTGGTCGTCGATCGGATGGACAGGACTCCCACGGAGAACTGACTTCCTCGGGCGCGCGAGATTTCTCTTGACAGGTCCGCCCCGATGCGTTACATATTGTAACGTTACGAGGTTTAACACATGTTCAAGGTCCAGGCCAGAAAGAAGCAGACGAAAAAACCGCTCAGCGAACTGGAGCACCAGATCATGCAGGTGCTGTGGAGCCTGGGTCCGGCGAGCGCGGAGCAGGTCCGCGACGCTCTGGCGCCCACGCGACCTTTGAAGGATTCAACCATCCGCACTTTGCTGCGGCGCTTGCTGGCCAAGGGCTACGCGACGCATGAGGTGAAGGGGAGAACGTTCATCTATCGCGGCTCGGAAGCGCCGCAGAACGTGGCGGCGAAGGCGGTGCGGCAGATTATCGACCGTCTCTGCGACGGCTCGCTCGAGCAGTTGCTGGTGGGGATGGTGGAGAACGAAGTAGTCGACCGGGCGGAGCTTCAGGAACTGGCGCGCAAGATTGCCAAAGCGCCCTCCACGCAAAACCCGAAGGGAGAATGAGCCGTGCCGAATTTCCTGATCTCTCATCTGGCCGATGTTTCGTTGCGCTCGCTTCCGCTCGCCGTGGCGGCTTTCGCGGTGCTCCGGATTCCGCGCCTTCGCAACGCCGCGTGGGCGCACGCGGTGTGGACTGTGGTGCTGCTGAGCATGCTTGTTCTGTTCGCGGCGGGTCCGGCGCTGAAACCGATCCCGTTGCGTGTTTTGCCCGCACCGGCTGCGGTGCAGGCTTCGCAGCCCGCGGTCTTTGAAGGGCTCGCGCGATTCTCGCTGCCGATGCCGGCGTCGCGCGCTGCGGCTCCGGTGGTTGCGGCTCCGCCTGCTCCGCGCCGCGGGAGTGCGAGCGAGCTCGCGGCATGGGTTTATGGCGCTATCGCGGCGCTGCTGTTCGCGAGGCTGCTGGTGGGATCGTGGCTCGCACACCGCCTGCTTGCCGGAAGTGTGCGGGCGGGCGAGGATTTCTACGAATCGCCACGCGTGGCCGTGCCGCTCACGATCGGATGGCTCCGCCCATCGATTCTGCTGCCGGAGTCGTGGCGAAGCTGGGAGGCGCAGAAGCTCGAAGCGGTGCTGCTGCATGAGCGCGCGCATCTTCGGCGGCGCGATTCGCTGGTCGCGCTGCTTGCCCGAATCAACCGGTGTTTGTTCTGGTTCCATCCGCTGGCGTGGTGGATGGAGCGCAAGCTCGCGTTCCTCGCCGAGCAGGCTTGCGACGAAGCATGCGTATACGCGTTGGAAAATCGCCGAGCCTATGCGGCGGTGCTTCTCGAAATGGCGGCGGCGGTCGAAGCCTCCGGCGGGCGGCTCTCCGGACACGCCCTGGCGATGGCTCGGCCTTCGCAGGTGCGCCGGAGAATCGACGCGATTCTCGAGGAAACGCGCGGGGCCCATCGAGGCCTGACGGCGGCCGCGTGGACCGCGGTACTGCTCTGCGCGGTTCCGATGATCTACGCCGCGGGCTCCCTGCGGATCGAGCCGAAGCTCTCGTTTCCGCGTCCCGTATTGACGGGCGCGTTCGAATTGAACTTGCCGGATCGCTCACCGTTCGTCCGGCCCCAACCGTTTTTGACCGCGCAAGTGCGACAAGCGCCCGCTCCCACACCAGCGCGGCCCCTCCCCGCCACGGCCGCTCCGCTCCCGGTCCTGCTTCCGGTTACCGTGACGGAGCCTGCGGGCCGCTACGTGACCGGACTGACGGCAGAGAATTTCCGCATCATGGAAGACCGAGTACAAGCGGGCCAAAACCCCAACGTCATTGTCACAGCCGGCAAACTGGAACAGCCGATCGTCATTTTCCGCAGCGCCGAAGGGCAGCACACGGTCGCCGTGCTCGACACCATCGGCGACAATCAGGACGCGGTCAAAGAGCTTCAGAAGACTCTTTCGCCGCAAGACGAATTGAGTGTCTCTCCGGCGCCGCCGGTGGATTCGGAGGGATTCCGAATAGCCCTATTGGGGGCTTTGGCGGAACTGAAGGACCGGCCGAATCCGGTAAAGTCGCTGATCGTGTTGACGCGAGGAGTGGCGAGGAGCCCGCTCGGACCGGAGCGGGTGGACCGGGACATTTTGGTGACGGCGCTCAACGCGCCTCGCGTTGCTGTGTACTTTGCGGATGTGGAGGACATTGCCGAGACCGCAAGCTTCCCGCCCGCCTATACGCTGTTAGAGGATCTGCGCATCGTGGCGAGTACAACGGGAGGCCAATTGGTGCCCGTGGCGCGCGCGGAGGAAATGAAGACGGCGCTCGCGCGGATCGGAATGGGACTCCGCAATCAATACGTGCTGGGATTTGTCCCGACGGCCGGGACGCCCATCGGATTCCGAAGACTGAGCGTGGAAATTGTGCGGACCCTGGGCCTGCCCAAGATGCAAGCCATCGGCCCGCAGGCCTATATCCCGTAAATCCGCTTGTTTGATTTAGCCTTCGACCAGGCGGCGTCCGCGCTCGAACAGATCGGCGGCCTCGTCGGCAACCTTGCGGCCTTTGTCATAGAGGTCGCGGCCTTTATCCATCAGGTCGCGGCTGACGTCGGCGGCTGCCTCGCTGGCATACCGCGCCTTCTTGCTGATGATGCGGCGCGTATCGCGTCCCGACTGCGGAGCATACAGTAAAGCCACGGCCGCACCCACCGCCGCGCCCGCCACAAACCAAACCAGACTGCCGGAATTGTCCTGTGCCATGACCCCATCATAAGCCGGGATTGGGGAGTAGCGCGAACCCAAAATTTCTGCGATCATGAAATATTACCGTTTTCGAAACGAAACGGGAACTTCTGCGTCCAAATCTTCGTCTTCAACAACCGGGGGAACTCCAGAAACGTGACAACTACGGGTAAAGTCGGGCTCGGCATTCTTGCGGTGGCGCTCATTGGGGGCGGCACGGCGGCGGGAATTCGCTGGAGCCAAAGGGATTTAGTCACGGTCCAGACCAGCACGGTGATCCGCCAGGATCTGAACGCCGTCGTGACCGCTTCGGGAGAGATTAAGCCGCGTAATTACATCAACTTAGGTGCAAACGCGATGGGTCCCATCACGGAGCTGCTGGTGAAGGAAGGGGACCGGGTTCATAAGAATCAGGTCGTGGCGCGGATCGAGAACACACAGGCCGCGGCGGACGTGAACGCGCAGAAAGCCGCCATTGCCTCCTCTGAGGCGGATTCGAGCGCCGCGGAAGCCGGTTTGAAGGCGCAGGACGATTCCATCAAAACCCAGCAAGCCACGCTGGAGCGTTTTAAGAACGAATTGCAGCGTTCGAAGGAGTATCTGGACCGGTATCAGAAGCTCTACGACGAAAAGCTGGTGGCCAAGCAGGATTACGACCAGAAGAAGGCCGACTACGAATCGGCGGGCGCGAGCGTGCGGGAAAACGAAGCTCGCGTGCAGCAACTGGTTTCGCAGCGCGCGCAGACGCTGGCGCAATTGACCGGAGCGCAGAAGCGCGTGGCGCAGGCGCAGGCGAATCTGGCGCGGCTGGACAACGTGCTGGCACGGTTTGAAGTGATCGCTCCGCTGGATGGAGTGGTGACGAATCTTCCGGTGCGTCTGGGCGAGACTGTGGTGCAGGGTGTGCAGAATTCCGCGGCGTCCACGATTCTGACGATCGCCGATATGTCGTTGATCACGGCCGAAGTGGACGTCGACGAAACCGATATCGTGAACGTCGCGCTGGGGCAGGTGGCGGACGTCACTATTGAAGCGATTCCGAATAAGACGTTCAAGGGCAAAGTGACGCAGATCGGCAATTCGGCGATTCTGCGGTCTTCCGGCGTAGCTGCGTCGCAGAGCGCGACATCCACGCAGGAAGCCAAGGATTTCAAGGTGGTGGTGGCTCTGGATAGTCCGCCGGAGGACATTCGCCCGGGACTCTCGGCGACGGCGAAGATCGTCACAGCGACGCGCAAAGATGTGACGTCGATTCCGATTCAGGCGCTGACGGTGCGCACCAAAGGCGATCTGGAAGAGGAAGACAAGAAGATCGATCCGAACGCTCCGCTGGATCCGATTAAGGAAAAAGAGCGCCGCGAAGAGATTCAGGGCGTTTTCATCGTGAAGGATAATCGCGCGCAGTTCGTCAAAGTGGATACGGGCATCGCCGGGGCCACCGATATCGAAGTGCTGAGCGGGCTGGACCCCGGGCAACAGATCGTGATCGGCAGTTATAAGGCGATCCGCACCATGCGCAATAACACGCGCATCAAGATCGACAACCAGCTCGCGATTGAGACGGATAATAAGGGCTAGGGCGGCTTAAGGCAACTTCATGGCGACCGCGGTTCTGGACAAAATCGAACGAGGCGAGCAGCTCAAGCGCGAAGGCGTCATCATCCGCACGTGGGATCTGATGAAAACCTACGTGATGGGGGACCAGACCATTCACGCGGTTTCCGGCGTGGACATTGAGATCAAGCGGGGCGAATACGTCGCCATCATGGGTCCCTCGGGGTCGGGCAAATCGACGCTGATGAACTTGATCGGCTGCCTGGATACGCCCAGCTCCGGGCTGTATTACTTGAACGGCAAGCTGGTCAGCGATATGGACGACGATGAGCTGGCGCGCATCCGGAATAAAGAGATCGGATTCGTGTTCCAGACGTTCAATCTGCTGGCGCGGGCAACGGCGCTGCACAACGTGGAACTGCCGCTGATCTATTCGGGCATTTCTTCAAAGGAACGTTCGGCGCGAGCCAAGGCGGCGCTGGAAGCTGTGGATCTGACGCAGCGCATGATGCACAAGCCCAGCGAGCTTTCCGGCGGCCAGAGGCAGCGCGTGGCGATCGCGCGGGCGCTGGTGAACAATCCCTCCATGCTGCTGGCGGATGAGCCTACCGGAGCGCTGGATACGCAAACCGGCAACGACATCATGGCGCTGTTCGCGCGTTTGCATACGGCCGGCAACACCATCGTGCTCGTGACGCACGAACACGATATCGCCGTGCACGCCCACCGCATCATCCACATCCGCGACGGCAAAGTGGAACGGGATGAACGGGTGGAGCAGCCGACGATCCGCTAAGCCGCGCCTTCGCTGGCAAAATCCCCGAGAGCAATCGCGTCCTCCCCGCACTGCGGTTTTGAAACCTAACGCAGTATGATCTAAGAGGAGACCGTTCGATGGAATCTCAGAACCAATCCGTGACACAGGGAGAGCTTCAGGCGGCTTTGGAAGCTCAGGACCAGCGCTTCCAAGGCAGACTCGACGCGGGGGAGCAGCACATACTCGATCGCCTGGCCGAGACCGTTCGCGAATCGGAGACGCGGCTGTTGCAGGCTTTCTACGGTTTTGCGGAATCGAATGAGCAGCGGCACCGCGTTCTGGCGCTGGAAAAACGGCTGAATTTGTCCCCCGCTTCGTAAGTCTTTCGTCCCGCCTCGTTTGGGTTGACATCTTACCCGTTCGGACGCATACTTGGGTTAAATGTCGACCCAAGATCGCCTGACGCTCCTGCAAGGCACTCTCGATCTCCTTATTTTGCGGACGCTCACGCTCGGTTCGCAGCACGGGCAGGGAATCGCACGGGCGATTCAAGAGGCCTCCGGCGACGCGCTTCTGGTGGAGCATGGGGCGCTCTATCCGGCGCTCCAACGTTTAGAAGACCAAGAGTGGATCGCGGCGGAGTGGGGCGTCTCCGGAAATAATCGCAAGGCCCGGTTTTACACGCTCACTAAAGCCGGGCGCAAGCAGCTGGCGCAGGAAGCCTCGCGCTGGCGGCGGATGTCGGCGGCGATCGGGCGAGTGCTGGGTCCGGAGATGGCGTGATGTTCTCCCGCAAGCGGAAGGACTCGGATTTTTCGAGGGAAGTCGAGACGCACATCGAGCTGGAAGCCGAGCGCCTGCGCGAATCCGGCATGAGCGCGGAAGAGGCTCTTGCGGCGGCGCGCCGTGCGTTCGGCAACGTCACGGCAGCGGGCGAAAGGTTTCACGAATCGCGCCGCTGGCTGTGGTGGGACCACTTGCGGCAGGATCTGCGCCTCGCCGTGCGGCTGCTCAAAAAGACGCCGGGCTGGACCTTGGTCGCGGCGCTCACAGTTTCGCTCGGCATCGGCGCGGCGGCGGCGATTTTCAGCATCGTGAACGCCGTGCTGATCCGCCCGCTTCCGTTTCCGCACGCCGAGCAAGTGTATTGGGTGACGGAATGGCTGGGACGCGTGAAGGAAGAGGTCTCGCCCGCGGGCGATTACTTTACGATGCGCGAAAACGCGCGTGGTATTGCGTCGCTGGCCGCGTACGATTCCAACGGCGTCACGTGGACCGCGCCGGACGGGCCGCAAATCCTCAACGCGGGATTCGTGACCCGGTCCTTCTTCGACGTGCTCGGCGTGCAACCTCTCGCCGGAAGAGTTTTTAACGCGGAAGAAGATCTCGACGGCGGACCCCTGGTGGTCCTGCTGAGCTACAACATGTGGCAGCAGAAGTTCGGCGGACGCGTGGATATGGTGGGCCAGACCATTCGCCTGAATCGCGCCCCGGCGCAAGTGATCGGCATCATGCCGCGCGGTTTCGATTTCCCCGCTGAAGCACAACTGTGGATTCCATCGCAGTTGAACGAACAGGAAGAGCGCGCCCGGAAGTTCATGCAGGTGGTGCAGATTCTGGCGCGCGCCGGTCCGTCTACGGGGCCGCGCGACCTGAATGCGGAGTTGCAGCGCCTCACGCCGGTGGTGGAGCGCGAATATCCGGCGCAGTATCGCGGCAACGGATTCACGGACGGTATGCGGATTTACGCTCGTCCGCTCCAACAACAGTTGACCGGAAACGTGCGCCCCGCGCTGCTGGTGTTCGCCGGAGCCGTGGGGTTGATGCTGCTGATCGTGTGCTTCAATGTGGCGAACCTGATGCTGGCTCGCGCCACCACGCGCCGCCGGGAGATTGCCGTGCGTGTGGCGTTGGGCGCTCCGCGGCGGAGGATCGTGAATCAGCTCGCGGCGGAGAGCCTGCTGGTGGCTCTATTGGGTGGTGCGGCGGGGCTCGGGCTGGCCGCGGTTGCGATTCGCGTTCTGAATGCGGCGTCCGAGAGTGGGCTGCCGCAGGTGTCGATCGATTCCGCCACGGCTGCATTCGCGTTCTGCGCCACCGTGCTGTGCGGCTTGATTTTCGGCTTGGTCCCGGCGCTCGGCTCGCGAGGTTTCGACGTACAGGAGGCACTGAAGAAAGATTCGCGCAGCGCGAGCGCGGGCTCCGGTCTGCGCCGTGTGCGGCAGGCGCTGGTGGTGGTGCAATTGGGACTTTCCCTGACGCTACTGATTGGCGCCGGATTGCTCACGAAGAGTTTTCTGCGGCTGCGCAATACGGATCCCGGGTTCCGCGCCGAAAACGTTCTCACCGGCCGCTTGAATTCTCACTACACCACGCACGACACCCAAGTGGAGTTTTTCGAGCGAGTGCTGGACCAGGTGCGCGCCTTGCCGGGCGTCGAATCGGCCGCGGCGGTGAACGGGATGGCGTTCGGCGGCGCCGGAGGCACGGCGTTGATCCGCGTCGAAAACCGTCCGCCCGTGCCGCGTGGCCAGCAGCCGCGCGTAAGCGAGCTCACCGTGAGCCCGAATTATTTCCACGTGCTGCGAGTGCCGCTCATGGAGGGCCGCATGCTCACGTCCCGCGACAACGCCGATGCGCCGCTGGCGGTCGTCATCAATCAAACTTTCGCGCGGCAGATCTTCCCGGGAGAAGATCCTATCGGCCATCGCATTACGCTCACAGTTGACGCTCCGGTATGGTATGAAATTGTCGGCGTGGTCGGCGACATTCATCAGGGCGGCTTGGATCAGCCGGCGCCGCCGACGTATTACGTGAGCTACCTGCAACAAAAGCTGGCGGTCTTCCAGCGGGCCGGCTTGCTCCTGCGCACCACGGGCGATCCGCGAGGGTTGATCCAGCCGGCGCAAAAACTGGCCGCGGCGATCGACCCCGATGAGCCGTTGTACGACGTGAAAACGCTGCAGCAGCGGCTGGACGATTCGCTCGGCTCGCGCCGGTTCGATGCCGCGCTGCTGGGAAGCTTCGCGGCCATCGCCGCGCTTCTCGCTGCGGTGGGGGTATACGGAGTGATGTCCTACCTGGTCACTTTGCGGACTTCCGAAATCTGCATCCGCCTGGCGCTGGGAGCGCGTCCTTCGCAGGTGCTACGCGCGATTCTCCGCGAGGGGGTGTTGCTCGCGATTCTGGGCGGCGCGCTGGGCATCGCCGGAGCGGTGGGCGTGCGCCGCTACGTGGCCGCGCTGGTTTCCGGCGTGAGCACGGTGGACGCCGCAACATACGCCGCGTTCACCGGCGCGCTGATGGCGGTGGTGCTGGCGGCCTGCTGGATTCCCGGCTCTCGCGCGGCGCGCGTGGATCCCGTCACGGCTCTGCGTCAAGACTGAGTTGCGTCAAAATTAGTCGCGTCAAGATTCGCCGACCACAAGCGAGCCCTCCGCGAAATGTCGCGCGCCGCGTTTTGCACCAGGGCGACCAGCGAATCCAGATCGCTCCAGACGGGATCCTTCGGGCTCCCGTTCACCGACACCGCGGCCCGTACCGCTCCCGCCGCATCGAACACCGGAGCCGCGAGCGCGCGTAGATCGAGATATGCCTCCTCATCCGCGACAGCGAAGCTTTGCTTCCGCACTGCCTCAAGTTCGCCGAGCAGCCGCGCTTCGCTGACGTTCGTCTTGCGCGTGTAGCGGCGCAGGCCACGCTGGGCGATCACGGCTCGGACCTGCTCCTTCGGCAAGTACGCGAGCAGCACTTTGCCGAGCGCGGTGGAGTGAACCGGCAACTCGCGTCCCACGTCGCGTTGCGATCGGGCGCGGTACGGTCTCGCTTCGAGCGCGCGATTCACGAAGCCCGGGCCTTCCACGCGATCCACCAGCAGCACCCAGCCACGCTCCAGCACTCCGATGCCGGCGGAGAGTCCGGTTTCCTGCGTGAGCTTGTAGAGCGCGGGTTCGGCCACGGAGTGAATTCCGGTTTCGCGCAGTGCTCCGTAGGCGAGCGCGACCGTGGCGAGTCCGATGCGGAACTTGCCGGTGGCTTCGTCGCGCAGCAGATAGCCTTCGCGCTCCAGGCGGCTCAAGATGTAGGTGCAGGTGCTCTTGGGGATCTCCAACTGGCGCGCGATCTCGGCGTGGCGGAGGCCGCCGGGCGTCCGCTCCACTACTTTTAGGAGCACCAGTGCCCGTTCTAAGGAATTCGTCGGCACGGATTCCATTATGGATGAATGTGCAATGTATTGAACAGACCGTTGACCCCGGGGCTTCCGGAGTTTAACGTAGTCCACGGAGGATTTTCTCCCCACTTATGAAACTCACTCTCGCTCTGGCGGCTCTGTTGGCCGCCGCCGTGACTCCGCTGCTCGCGCATCATTCTTTCGGCGCTGAGTATGACGCGAACGCTCCGCTCTCCCTCACCGGAACGGTGACGAACGTGGAGTGGACCAATCCGCACAGCTTCTTTTACCTGGACGTGAAAGACAAGAACGGAAAAGTGTCCAACTGGAAGCTGGAAGGATTCCCGCCCAGCGTGTTGTATCGCACGGGCTGGAAGAAAGGCGTGACGCTGAAGACGGGCGACGTGATTTCCGTCACCGGATGGCGTGCACGCGATGGCGGCGATTGGGGGCACTCGCGCGAAGTCACGTTTCAGGACGGCAAGAAATTGTTCTTCGGACCTCCGGCCGGAACCGGCGATGGCGGCAATGCTCCGGCGGTAGCGGTTCCGTGACGCGCGCCATCGTAGTGCTCGCGCTCGCGGCGGGAGTGGCGTTTGCTCAGGTACCGGCCGCGCAAGCACCGGCCGCGGCGCCCGCGAAGAAATATCCTCCGGTGCCGCGCGCCTCCGACGGCAAGCCCGACCTCACGGGAGTCTGGCAAGCCGGCAGCAATCGTATCGGCACGTGGGAGGCGACGAACTCGGGCGGTCTGGCGGGCGGCGAGGTTACGGCGAATTCCGTGCAGCCGACGCGCGAGCCCGCGCCGTATCAGGAGTGGGCCGCGAAGAAGGTGCTCGACTCCTTCAATCGCCGCGGCGTGGACGATCCGATGGCGCGCTGCCTTCCTCCAGGCGTGCCGCGCACCACCACCATGGGCCTGTTCCCGATGCAGATCGTGCAGACGCCCACGCAGATCGTGATGCTGTTCGAAGTGTTCCACGTGTTCCGCGTGATTCCGCTGGATGCGAAGCATCCCGACGATCTCGAATCCTCTTATATGGGCGATTCGGTGGGCCATTGGGACGGCGACACGCTGGTGGTGGATGTCACGGCTTTCAATGACGAGACGTGGCTGGCGAACACGGGTACGTTCCACAGCGATCAATTGCACGTGGTGGAAAAGTTCAAACGTGTCGATTACAACACTATCCAATACGAAGTGACGATGGAGGATCCTAAGGTGCTCACGAAACCTTGGATCAGCCGGACAAACATGATGCTCCGCACCGGCACGCGGCTCCGCGAGTACGAATGCGAGCAGAATAACCAGGACTTGAAGCGGTATGAGAAGCTGCTCGAAGACGAGTCCGTGTTCCGGCGGAAGTAACTACGCTACGATCCGCTGGACGGTCCAGTAGAGCGCCAGGCACGCGATCGCGGCGGACGCGGGGATTACGATGCGTCCGCGATACCAATCGCGATGGCGGCAATGCCAGCCGATCAGCAGGAACGCGGCGGCGATCACGGAAAGTTGCCCGGCTTCGACGCCGACGTTGAACGTGACAAGAGCGGTGAGGAATTCCGACCGAGGCAGGGCGAGATCCTTCAGCGCTCCCGCGAATCCCAGGCCGTGCAGCAGGCCAAATCCGAATACCAGGGCGATGCGCCACGGCTTTAAGTCCGAGAGGAAGATATTTTCGATGGCGACATACGCGATGGAGATGGCGATCATCGGCTCCACGATGCGCGAGGGCACGGTGAGGACTCCGTACATGCTGAGCCCCAGGGTGATGGAGTGCGCCACGGTGAACGCGCTCACTTGCATCAGCACGGTGCGGGCGCGTCCGCTCAGCAGGTAGATGCCGAGCACGAACAGGATGTGATCGAAGCCGTTCGGCATGATGTGCGTGAAACCGAGCTTCAAGTACCGCATTACGGTGCGGAGCCGCGTGACCCCCGGTGGCGGCGACGCGAGCGCGAACGGCGCGCTGGTCTGGTCGCCTTCCAGCCACTGCGTCGAGGGATTGTCTGAGGGGTTGTTGCGAACCAGCATCGCATAGGACGCGAACGTCCATCCGAAGGTCCACGCGAAATTCTTCGCGCTCGCCGGGACCTTGCCGGTGAAGCGAATAATCGCCGCCGGAGCCGAGGCCGCGTCGAGGGCGGGCTCCACTCGATACGTGACGTCAGGGCGTACGGCGGCTCCGTCGAAGGCCACTTGCACGCGCTGGCGAAACTTCTGGTCGAAGCCGGGCAGCAACGCCGCCAGCTGATCCGCGCGCGTGCCCGTAGGCAACCCGCTCGATACTTCCAGCTTCTCGATCAAAGCGTTCGCATCGGTGGCGAGCTCGATCTCGTAGGTCTTGCCGTCGTGAAACAGCACCGACACGCGCGAGGTGCCGATCTCATGCGCGCTCGCCGATGCCGCGCAGAGGAGCGCCGCCCACAAGAACGCTTTCATCGCTTGCTCACCACAGAGGCCGTTCGCATCTCAAACGTCAGCGAGGCCCAATAGCTCTGCCATTCGGCATTGCCGCCGGCGGCAGCCGGAATCATGTGGACTGCCTTAACCATCCACATCCCGCCCGGCCGCAACTTCAGCCGCACGCGGCCGTCCTTGTCCGTGCGCGCGGAAATCTTCTCCGCCGGATTCATCTTGTTCATCGCGATCACCAGAGCTCCGGCCAGCGGATGATTCTCATACGTCAAGCGCACCGGCAACTCCTCGCCCGCGCGCAGCAGGTACGGATTCTTCTCCGCCACCAGCTCCAAAGTGAATCCCAACGCGCGGTCGTGTTGCGCCGCGCTGGGCGCGCCGGAAAGCACCAGGCTCTTCGCGCAGCGGGCGAATAATTCACGCGCCTTCGCTCCGGTCTGATTGCGCTGCGCCCGCAGCGCCGCCACGGCATCGAGTCCTTCATCGTTCAAATACCGATTGAACTTCTCTGGAGTCAGCTCCACGAAGCTGGGATTGCTGTGATAGCCGATCACCATCAGCCCCGGCACCGCCGCCCGCACGAAGCCGGCGGGGTCGGACCCCTCGCGACCCACCACCGGCTTCCTGCCCTCCGCATCTTCCACGATGAAATCTTTGATCAGGTCCGCCGTGCGCGGCAGAGGATCGCCCAACATGTCTTGCCCGACGCGCAGCTTCACGCTGATGATCGCGCCGTTCTCCGGAGAGAACGTTTCCGGCTCGATCCACATGTCATGCGCGAACAGCGGCGCGACGCTCAGGGCCAGCAGAAAAACTTTCGGTGACATGGTCTTCTCCCTTAGAAGAAACTCTTGGAGCGGCTCCCCGAACGGTGGCCGCTCCAAATCGATTGCATTTGAGGCTCGCAACTACGGAGTCGGAGGCAAGGGAATGTTCGGCACCGAAGGCGTGTTCAAGCCGCCGTGGCCCTGGAACAATCCCTGATGCGCGGGCGCGAGGAACGGGAACCGCGGAAGATAGTCCTTATCGTTGGTCTCCACGCCCTTTGCCAGGCCCGCCGCCGGATCGCCCGCAACGATCAGGCTGATCAACACGCTGTTCACGTTGACCTGATTGCGATTCGGAGCCGTGCCGCCGCCCATGCGCCGACCGTTGGGGAAGCTGGAATCGAGCGCCGCATCGAGAGTGATCACGTCGCCGGTGGAACCGTCGGCCACCGGAATCGGACGGTTCAGATTGATGGCGCTGATGATGTCCAGGCGAGGCCCGCGAAGCTTCGCGACGGACGCCGCGGGAACCTTCAGCGCTTTGTAAATGCCGAGCGTATCCGCGTCGCGCACCAGCACCGGATACAGAATGTCGTTCCCGAAATTCGTCACGTCATTCATCGGAGTGGTGTGCAGATACTGCGTCTGGCGCTGCGTTCCCACCAGGCCAGCATCGAACAGAGGCAGAGCGTTGCGGCCCACCTGCACCCACGGACCGCTGCCCGTGTAGCCGGTGATGATGTTGGTGGGGTCCACGGTCTGAACCTGCTGGCGGCTGATGTTGGCCCAGACGCGCAACAGACTGTCGGTGGAATTCTGCTGGCTCGCGCCGTTGTGCGGAATTCCCTGCGGGAAAATGTCGGCCGTGGGAATATCCATCGCGATGGAGAACACGTTGAAGCCCGTAAACACGTCTCGCGGGAGCGGACTGCGCGCGCCCGGGATTCCGCCCAGGTCGCTGGAACTCAGGTTGACCAGATCGAAGATGCCCTTCTCGTCCAACTGATAGGGATCGTCGAACTGGCCGGCGATGATCTGCGCGTTGTTGCCCAGGCTGTGGATGTAGCTATCGACGAACGGCTGATCGTACAAGCCGACCTGGCGGCTGCTGGGATCGCCCGAATCGTAGCCGAGGTATGGCCCGAGTCCATAAACCAGGCGATCCGTCTGCGGACCGTGATTGTTGGGCAGCACCGTGAGGTTCGTTCCCAGCACCTGCGGAGTCAGCGCGTTTCCGTTCGCATCCCAGCCGAGCCGCGTGACCGTCATCGTTTCGGTGCCGCCGGTGAGTTGCCACAGCAGTTCGTTGCCTCCGCCGACGGTGTCGTTCGGCCCCGGAGCCTTCGCCGGCTTCAGTGTATTCGTGAACTCCACGCGATACACTACGCGATCCGCCAGGCTCGAACCCTGGCCGATGTGGAATTCGTAGCGGTAGCCGTTGCAGGCGCGCAGGCCCTGGTTGCCCTGGCCGGGTTCATGCAGCGGATAGAAGTCCATGATGAGGTACAACCGGTCATGCGCGCCCGGCGAAACCCACGCGTACGTGTCGGTGTTGTCGGCGCACGGCTCATTGAGCACAGCCAGCGCCTCGCGGTGGCTGGACGCCTGCGCTGTCAGTCCGGCCGCGGCAAGCAGCGCCGCCGCGGTCAAAAATCGTTTCATACTCGATCCTCCTGGCATAAAAAGCGAATCTCCTGCTCGTGTATACGGAGCCCCGGACGGATCGGATTGAGCGCCGCGAAAATATTTTCTGAGCTCCCCGGGCGCTGGTGCGCGCGTACCCTTATATAAGGAAGGGAACATGCGGCCCATAGAGATAAAATTCCGCCTGGACGGCCCGGACCGGTCGCTCGATGCCAGCGTGCAGCTGCCGCGCGAGCCTCTGCGGCCCGTGGAGCTCCTGCCCGTGCTGCTGTCCCTTAGTGAAGCGGTGGTGTCGATCGCGGAGGCCCGAGTCGCCGAGAGCGGCGAGACCATCTCCTGCCGCGCCGGCTGCGGAGCTTGCTGCCGTCAGCTGGTCCCGATCAGCGAGCCGGAGGCCCTGCATCTGTCCGCGTTGGTGGCCGCCATGCCGGAGCCGCGGCAATCCGAGGTTCGCGAAAGATTTCGAGAGGCGCGCCTTCGTGCTGCGCCGGTTCTGGAATCGCCGATTTTGGAATCGATGGATATGGCGGCGGCCGCGTGGCCCTATTTCGCGCTAGGAATCGCGTGCCCCTTTCTTGAAAACGAAAGTTGCGGCATCCACCAGCAGCGCCCGTCCATCTGCCGCGAGTATCTGGTGGTTTCGGCCCCGGAGCATTGCGCCAAGATGGATGCCGAAAACGTCCGCCGCGTCACGGTTCCCGCGCCGGTGTCGACCGCGCTGATGCACTTCAGCGACGGCCGCGGCACCGAGAAGCCTCGCGCGATGCCGTTGATCCATGCGTTGGAGTTTACGGACGATGCGCAGCCGCAGATCCCTGGTCCGGAGCTTTTTCAAAATTTCCTGAAGCAACTTGGTTGAGCGGGCGCATTACTTCAGTCCGCGAGCGTACGCGATGATCGCGTCCGCCACCGCGCGAGGCTGTTCGACGATCAGCGCATGCGCTGCGTGCGGAATCAGCACCGTCTTCACGCGCTTCGCGCCGAACTCTTTCACCATTTCGTCGCGGCTCGCGGGGGGACGGTAGGGATCGTCCGCGCCCTGGATGTCGAGAATCGGCGCGGTTCCGGCCGACCAGTACTCGGCCTGCGGCGTCGCATCGCGAGCGAAGATCTCCGGCCCGCGAACTTCGGTATGGAATCCGGAAAGCCACGGTGCCGGATCGTTGCCGGGCGCGAAAAACACCAGTTTCAAGTTCTTCAACCGCTCGGCTTCCGGTTGCAACGGATCGGTGGCGATCTCGACGGATTTCTTGACGTCAGGGTTCGGTGTCTTCTGCGCCGCTCCGATCAGAATCACCGCGCGCGTGAGCTCCGGGAAATCCACCGCCGTCATCTTCGCGACGAAGTGTCCAAACGCATGCCCGGCGAGAATTGCTGGCCCTGCGTTCTCATGCCGAATCACTCCGGCAAGATCCTTCGCCAGGTCGTGCAGCGAAAGCGCCGTCATGCGGCCCACGCTGCCGCCGTAGCCGCGCGGCTGCGGACGCAGCACGCGAAAACCCGCCGCGGCGACGCGCTCGGCGACGGGATCGAACTCCTCCGAATCGCGCCCTAGCGAAGGCAGCAGCACAACGATGGGACCCGTGCCCTCGGCAATCACTTCGATGCTGGCCTCATCGGTGCGAATCACTTCGCGAGACCGGCGCGCCGGTTTCGCTTGTCCGAACAGAAGCGTCGCGGTGAGAGCTGCCGCGGTCAGCGCGAGAGCAACGGTAATTCGAATCCTCATCCGTTTCGCAGCATATCATTAATGTTCATGAAACCCGCCCTCTGTGCCCTAACGCTGGCCGCCGCGCTGGCGCTGCATGCCGCTACTCCCTCCACGCGCGAGTTCTTTTATATCGGTGGCCACTACACCGGAGCTCCGGGCGCCGAAATTATGACCGGCCAGATGTACGTTGAGGCTCGGCGTCCCGCGAAAGTCTTGCGCAAATATCCACTGGTGTTCTTCCACGGCCTGGGCCAGACGGCGACGAACTGGATGGAGACTCCCGACGGCCGACCTGGCTGGGCCGATTATTTTCTGAAGCAAGGCTACGTTGTGTATCTCGTCGACCAGCCCGCGCGAGGGCGCTCCGGGTGGAATCCGGCGTCGAACGGTCCGTGGCAGTTTCCCGCCGTCGCGACGGTGGAGCAGCGCTTTACAGCATCGGAAGTCAACGGCAACTGGCCGCAGGCGAAGCTGCACACGCAGTGGCCTGGAGACGGCCCGAACAAGGGGCGACGTGGCGATCCGGTCTTCGACGCGTTCTACGCCTCTCAAGTGGAGAGCCTCGCCAGCAACGCAGAGACTCAGACGCTGATTCAAGTCGCAGGCTCCGCGCTGCTGGACAAGATTGGTCCCGCGATCGTCGTCACGCATTCGCAAGCGGGACCGTTTGGCTGGCTGCTTGCAGATAGTCGTCCCGCGCTCGTGAAAGGCATCGTTGCGATCGAGCCCACGGGGCCGCCGTTTCAGAACGAAGTGACGGCGACCGATGCCGCGCGGCCATGGGGCTTGACGGATATTCCGCTCACGTACGATCCGCCCGCGCCTGGTCCCACCGATTTGAAAAAGGTGCGCGAAGCACAAACGGACGCACCCGGACACGCGACGTGCTGGAAGCAAGCCGATCCTCCGCGGAAGCTTCCGCATCTCGCGAATATTCCGATTTTCATTGTCACGACCGAGTCCTCCTATCACGCCTACTACGATCACTGCACTGTGAACTATCTCACACAGGCGGGCGTAAAAAGCACATATCTGCGCCTGGAGCAGCAGGGAATTCACGGAAACGGGCACATGGTGATGCTCGAGAAGAATAGCGATCAAGTTGCGGCGGTCCTCCAGAAATGGATTTCCGCAAATGTGAAGTAAGACTTCCGAAAACTGTAAACCCCGCGCCATCCAATGCGGTCTATACGTGCGGATGGACACGGTAGCACAACACTTCACACTACAAGGCGTCAGCGATTTCGATTCGCTGGTGCGCCAACACCGGCCGCGCGTATTTCGCTTTCTACTCGCCTCGGTGCGCGACCGCGAAGTCGCGGAGAATCTGACGCAGGATTGTTTCATTCGCGCCTACAAAGCGCGAGCCGGCTTCCGCGGGGACGCGAGCGGAGCCACGTGGCTGATGCAGATCGCCGCGAATCTGGCTCGCGATCATCACGGCAGCAGCCGCTTGAAGTTCTGGCGGCGCACCGTGAACTCCGGCGTGGACGTCGCGGATTTGAGCGACTGGATTCCGGACAAGCAGCGTTCTCCCGAAGCCGAGGCAGCGGCGAAGGAGCAGGTGCGCGCCGTCTGGAGCGCCGCGCAGAGTCTCTCCGAGCGGCAGCGCACCGTGTTCCTGTTGAGATTTGTGGAAGACATGGAACTGCTGGAGATCGCCGCCGTCACGGGCATGAAAGAAGGCACCGTCAAAGCACATCTGTTCCGAGCCCTCAACGCTGTCCGCGCCGAACTTTCCCACGACTTGCCCTCCGCGCAGGAGAAAAAGCAATGACCAAACATCTGACCAGTGACGAATTGGCGAGCCTGATCATCGAGGAGCGCGGAGCCTCCTCCAAGAGCCGCACGGAACATGCGCAAGCCTGTGCGTCCTGCGGCGCGGAGCTGGCGCAACTGGAATCCGCACTCGGCGAATTCCGCGGAGGCATGCGCAACTGGAGCGGGCAAGCCTTCCGCCAGCGCGAATTCGTCCGCCAACTGGACGGCGGCTTCGCCACCAGCGCGTGGAAGGCGGGATTGAGTTCGCTGCTGATTAACGGGACGATGCTCGCGATGATCGTGTATGTCGGCACGCTGAAGCCGGTGCAGATCGCGGTGCAGCAGGCCGTCACTCTGATGGCTCCGAAGCTGGAGCCGTTCAAGCCAGAAAATAAAGGCGGCGGCGGAGGCGGCGCGCGACAGCCTCTGGAAGCCAAGAAGGCCGACCTGCCGAAAACGGCTCCGCGCCAGTTCACGCCGCCGCGCGTCGATCCCGTGCAGAGCCGTCTGCAAATGGAGCCGACGATCATCGCCGACATGCCCGTTCTCGCGTCGACCAACGTTGGAGACATCAAGGGGCTGAACTTCCCTTCGAACGGTCCGGGCAACGGCGGCGGCATCGGGGCCGGTTGCTGCGCAGGCATAGGGCCGGGCAACGGCCCCGGCGCGGGCGATGGAACGAAGGGCGGCATCGGTGGCGAGGCCTACAGGCCCGGTACCAAAGGCGTCATCGGACCCATCCTGCTCCACAAAGTAGAGCCGCAATACTCCGACGACGCCCGCAAAGCGAAATGGCAAGGCACGGTGCGGCTCCAACTGGTGGTGGACACGAACGGCAAGCCCACCAGCATCCAGATTGTCACGCCGCTGGGGTTGGGGCTCGACACGAAAGCCATCGAAGCGGTGGAGCAGTGGTTGTTCAAGCCCGGCACCAAAGACGGTAAAGCGGTCCCTGTGATCGCCGTGGTCGACGTGAGTTTCCGGTTGTTGTAACGAATCTTGTCACAAAAGCGCGCCGCGAAACGTTGTCATTTTGTGAAGACAAAATCGACCAACGTGTTCATCGCGGCGCTGCTTCTTTGCGCCGCCTCCGCGGCAGCCGCCGAACCGCCCGCCATTCGCGCGGCTCTTCAGCCCGGACCCGATCGAAAACCCGCTCCGGCCTTCCGGCTCGGAAACGCGGATGGGAAGAAGACTGAGCTCTCCGATCTCCGCGGCAAAGTCGTGCTGCTCGACTTCTGGGCTACCGAATGCGGCGGATGCGTGCGAGAGATTCCCTGGTTCATGGATCTGGCCCGCGCCTATGAGAAGAAGGGGCTCGCGGTCCGGGGTGTTTCCGTGGACGTCATGTATGAAGACCTGAAGGATTCCCGCGAAGGCTGGGCCCGCGTGAAGCCGTTCGTCCAGACCCACCGCTTGAATTATCCGGTCTTGATGGCGGATGATGCCGTCACCAAAAGCTTCGATATCAAAGCTCTGCCGCTGACTTATTTGATCGACAAACGCGGCCGCATCGCGGCCACCTATATCGGGATCGTCGACAAGGAAAACCTGGAGGCCAATATCCAGGCAGTTCTGAACGAGAGAAGCCGTTAGCATCTGGCGCAAGAATAAGATTGTGAGCGGTACGCCTGAAGCCATTGTCGACCTCGCGCCGGGCGACACCCGGTTGGACCTGGAGACCATCTTCGCGGCCCAATACGGACGGATCGCGCGCGTGATCGCCCGGGTGCTTCGAGATCCCGCCCGCGCCGAAGAGCTCGCGGTCGAGGTCTTTCTCAAGTGGTCGCGGACATCCGCCGCGCAAGGGCTCGCCGCGGAGGGCTGGCTGTACCGGACGGCGGTTCGGGCGAGTCTGGACGAACTGCGCCGCCAAACGCGCCGCGGACGCTTCGAACCGCTGCTGGATTCGGGACCTGCGCCGCCCACGCCGGAGGAATTGCAGTCCTCCCAGGAGGATCGCGATCGGGTGCGGGCGGTGCTGGCCGCGCTGCCGCCGCGGCAGGCGGAGATGCTCCTGCTGCGGTCCGACGGACTGAGCTATGAAGAAGTCGCTTCGGTTCTTGAAATGAATCCGTCGTCCGTGGGAACGCTTCTCAGCCGTGCGCAGCAAGCCTTCCGAAAGGAGTTCGTCAAGCGATATGGAGACCGGTAGCGATCCGAAAACAGGCTCGTGGGTGGATGACCGGATGGCGTCGTTGAATACAGACGCGGGGAACGCGGACGCCGCGCGCGGCTGGAGCCTGCTTCAACAACAGCGCCGCAAAGCGGCCGCGCGCCGGACGCGTTGGACTTGGTCCTTGAGCGCGGCAGCGGCAGCAGCGGCGGTGGTGGTGCTCGGGTTTCCGTTGACTCGCGCCTTCGCGGCGCGCTGCGTGAGTGCCTGCGTCGAGCTCGCGAGTTCTTTGCACACGAGCCTTCCGTCGACCACGCGCGCGGAGCATGGCCGCAAGCTGGCTCCCGATTTCACACTGGCGGACGCGAACGGCAAAGCCGTGAAGCTTTCCGATTACCGCGGCCAAGTGGTGCTGCTCAACTTCTGGGCCACGTGGTGCCAGCCCTGCCAGCGGGAGATCCCCTGGTTTATCGAATTCCAACAACAGTACCGTCCGCACGGATTCGCGGTGCTGGGCGTGTCGCTCGATGAGGATGGCTGGAACTCCGTCAAGCCCTACATCGAGGCGAAGAAGACGAATTACCCGGTGATGATCGGCAACGACGCCCTCGGAGCGCTGTACGGAGGGATCGTCGATCTGCCCACGACGTTGTTGATCGACAAGTCCGGACACATCGCGGTAATGCATGTCGGCCTGTGCAGCCGGTCCGACTATGAAGGCGAAATTAAGGGTTTGCTTGTAGAGTAGAAGAAAGGTGGTTGGCATGAAGATCGTGTCCCATTCCCTCCAGTTGATCGCGCTCAGCGCCGTCGCCGGAATCGTTCTCAACGCCGCCGCGGACCAGCGGCACGCCTCTTCGTTGACCGTGAAAGTGACCATGTTGAACGGCACCTCCCGGACGGCGACGCTGGAAGGTGTCGGCTGCCCGGCCAGTATGTGCTCGCGGGTGGTGGTCAACAGCAAGGCGCGCGGCGAGTCGGCTGTGACGCACACCTGGCTCGATTCCCTGGCGTCGATCCAGGACATCGCTAAAGACGACGCCCTCTTCCGCTTCAAGGACGGCACGGAACGCCGGCTGTCGGTGGTCCCGCTGAATCGAGTCCTGTATGTGCGAAATCGCTCGGACATGGAAAAGCTGGATCTCTCTCTAGTGAAGGCGCTCGAATTCGTTTCCCCTTCGAAATGATCGCGGTGTTGTAGACTTTCCGCCGGGTTCGTCAAACGATTTCTCCGGGACTTCGTCAAAACGTTACGATGCTCGCCAAACGACTCTGCCTTGCGCTCTCCTTCATCGGCTTGGCGGCGGCGCAGAATCCGCCCGCCAGGCTCGCGTTTGAAGTCGCCTCCATCCGGCCGGGGCTGTCCGGCAATCTTACGCCGGCGCAGTTCGAAGCCGCGGTGGCGGCGGGAAAATTTCACCGGCTGATCGACGACTCTCGCATCGATCTGGCCGGGATGCCTTTGCCCGACCTGATCATGATGGCGTATCGCATTCCTGGGGACCGCCTGGTGATGGCGGGCGGCGCGAGCCAAGATCAGCGCTTCGACATCGTCGCGAAGCTGCCTGAGGGCGCGAAGAAGGAGCAGGTTCCCGAGATGCTTCAAACACTGCTCGCGGAACGGTTCAAGCTGGCCGTGCATCACGAGTCGAAACCGCTGCCCGTTTACTCGCTCACGGTCGCGAAGGAGGGCCCGAAGCTCCGCGATTCGACGGCGGGCGATTCGGACTACGCTGCCTGCAACGGAGGCTTCCACAAAGTCTGCCGCAAGATGTCGATGCAGGCTCTGGCGGACAATCTCACCCGGATCGGCCAGATGAACACGACCATGCCCGGTGCGGATCTTTCGTGGGGCATCGATCGCCCGGTGATGGACGCCACCGGTCTCAAGGGAGTCTACGATTTCGAAATGGACTACGGGATTTCGAGAGGCGGTGGCGGACGCGGTGGAGCGGGAGCCGCGGCACCTCCGGCGGGCGAATCCCGATCCGTGACCGACGCCCTGAAAGATCTCGGCTTGAAGCTGGAGCCTTCCAAGCACGAATTCGAAAACGTGGTCGTCGACCACGTGGAGCGGATGCCCACCGAAAACTGAAAAGCAGCGGCGAGCGCGGTATTCTAAAAGCGGCTGTGAAGGAAACGTCTATAGGCCGCTCCATAACTGTCGCGGTTCGGTTTTTGGTTTTGCTAGCCGCGATGCAGTTTGCCTCCGCTGCACCTGTAAAGGCCCTCCTCATTGACGGACCCGAGTGGCTCGTCCAGACCCCGGCGCTGAAATCCATCCTCGAAGCCGACGGCCTGTTTCAAGTCGACCTCCTGAGTATCCCCGTCAATGGAGCTTCCACGTTTCAAGCGTCCTTCGACAAATACAAATTGATCATCTTGAATTACGGCGGCGAAGGCTGGCCTGTCAGCACTCTTGCCGCGCTGGACAAATTCCTGCAAAACGGCGGAGGCATGGTCGCGCTCCCCGCGGCCGATTCCGCGCTTCCCGCGTGGCCTGAGTTCAACGCGATGCTCGGTCTGAGCGCGGGCGCGAATCGCACGCTTAACGCGGGACCGTACTGGTTCTATAAGGAGGGCAATATGGCCTTCGATAGCACCACTCCGGGAGCCGCGGGCAAGCCGATGCAGCCGGATCAGCCGTTTCAAGTCACGATTCGCAACACCGAGCATCCCATCACCAAGGGCCTGCCTCTGATTTGGATGCATGCGAAGGACCGGCTCATGGGAAATCTGCGCGGGCCCGGCAAGAACATGGTGCTGCTGGGCACGGCTCTTTCGGACGCTGCGAAAAACGGCACCGGGCACGAGGAGCCGGTGCTGCTGGCCGTCAGTTACGGCAAGGGCCGCGTCTTTCATTCGCTGCTGGGCCGCATCGATGAAGGCATCGCCTGCGCGGGATTTCAAGTGCTGCTGCGCCGCGGCGCCGAATGGGCGGCTACCGGCAAAGTCACAACGAAGGTTCCTGCGGATTTTCCGGGCGAGCAGAAGGTTTCGGTGCGGGAGCGGAAGTAATCGCCCGAGCCTTCACGATAAAACGCTCCGGCGCGGAACCGACGTAGTAAAACGGATAACACGTCACCAGCGTCAACTCCGCGCGCGAGCCCGGCTTTAGCACGCTCACTTCCTCCGGCTGCACGATTTCCGTTTCTTCCACCTGATAACTGTAGTCGCCGCCCGCGGTTTCCACGCGGATGATGTCGTCTTTCTGAATGTCCCGCAGCGCGCGGAACAGCGAGTCGCGATGGCCCGCGATCCCCACATTGCCGTGCTGCCCGGGGAGCGCCGTGCCGGGAATGTGGCCCAGCGCAAGGCTGAGCGTACTTTCGCCGTCGCCCTCGCGCACCATCGCCGTCAGGTTCAGCCGCGGAATCGAAAGGCGGCCCAGCAGCGCGTCGGAAGGGACGGCGCGCGGGGTGCTCCAGACGTTCACCGGAGCGCCGCGCCCCGCCTCCTTCTGTTCCCGCTTCTGCTGGTCGAAGCTCCAACTCGCCCATTGTTCCCACGCAGCGGGAATCACCAGGGAGGCCACCCAAATGGTCAACGCGCCGATGCTCGCGCCCAGCAGGAAAATCTCCAGCCATAGCAGCGATCTATTTTGACGCTTCTTCATAGACGTAACTTTCCCGCGTGCGCGTGATCAATTTGTGATAGCCCGGAGCCGAGACGTGAATTTCGATGTGCCGCAGCGCTCGGGCATGCCCGTCGCTACCTTCCGGCGGCGGATAGCCCAGCGTGTAGCGAGCCCGAATATCTTTCGCGATGCGATGGCACACCGGCAACATGTCGCGGGAGCTCTCCGGAAAATACGCCTCGCCGCCGCTGATCTCGGCGAGATGCCTTAAAATCCCGGGGTCGCGATCTTTGTCCTCGGCGTCGAAGACTCCGATGGTATAGATGGTGGCGATGCTGCGCTCCACCAGATCCAGTGTCTCCCTGCGCGTATGCTTGCTCGCGTTGTCGCCGCCGTCGCTGATCAGCACCAGAGTCTTCTTCGCCCGCTTGCCCTGTTCCAGATGCCGCAAGCCCTCCACCACCGCATCGTAGAGCGCGGTGCGGCCTTGGGGAAGCGCGCGAGCCAAGGCCTTATGTAACTCTTCCGGATCGTCCGAAAACGGAGTGGCCGCCGGCAGTCCGTGTTTCACGGTTTCATTGAAGTTGAGCACGAAGATCTCGTCGTTGTGATTGCTGTCGGCGATAAACGCCAAGGCGGCGCTGATCACGTCGGCGCGTTTGGGAGTCATACTGCGGCTTTCATCCACCAGAATCCCCAGAGTCACCGGCAGATCGTCATGATCGAACACCGTCAGAGGTTGCGGACGCCCATTCTCAAAGACATGAAAATTATCCTGGGAAAGACCCGAAACCAAAGCGCCCTCTCGATCCCTCACGCTCACGTCCAGCAGCACCAGCTTGGCCTCGCTGTGCAGAACAAAGTCGCGAGGATCGTCGCCGGCCTGCAATCGTGGGAACAAAAATGAACCGGCGCCCACACCCGCAAGCTTGCGAAGTAATGAGCGCCGGTTCATGACCGTCACACTACGACAACCGCTTCACGCGAAGCAATCCAAACAATCCCGCCGAGAGGAGACCGGCCAGTCCGATCAAAGGATACGGGCTAGCGGTCTTGGGTAGCTCTTCGGGTTGGTTGGCATTGTCGGTCGCCGGTTGCGGAGCGGGAGCGGCCTGAGCCTCCGGCTGCGGGGGAGCCGGAGGAGGGGAGTTCTGGGCCAAGAGTTCCGGTTCTTGCGCCGGAACCGGCTGCACTTCCGCCTGAGGTTGCGGTTGCGCCTCTGGCGCCGGAGTTTCCACCGGAGGTTCCGGAGTTATCGCGGGCGGCGGAGCTGGCGCAAAGGTTTTCGGAGCGGGCGGAGGAGTCGCCAGCGCGATTTGCTTCAACTGGGTGGGGTAGCGGAATTCCTGGCCGTAGTTATCGCCGGGCCAGAACCACGCGCGCACCGCCGGAGCCGTTCCTGGAGGCGTTTCCCAAAACGTGAATTCGGTCTTGCCTACGCGTTGCAGGTGGTAATTCGGAATCGCCATCACGGTGTCGATCAGGTGGTTCTGATCGCGATTATAGATTTGCACGATGTGGCGATCGCTACTCGAATTGAGCAGTTTGAAGACGTAGCTGCCCGGTTCCAAATACGTGTTGGTGACTTGGATAGGCTGGTCCACGGTGATGATGGTTTTCTTGTCCCAATCGTCGGCATGGACAGTGAACGGGATGGCGCACAGCGCGATGGCTGTCGCGAAAAACGTTACGGGTACAAGGCGCCCGGGTCTGAGTTGAAGCTTCATCTTTTACACTCCTTTCCTGGGATGGCCCGCAGGCCACCTGGGCGCAGCCCGTAAGGGCTCGTCCCGCTTTTAGAAGGGCATCTGGCTTGCCGTTGCCGAAAAGTTCTTGGGAATCAGGCATTGGCAAGATATGCACCCATGGAGGCGCGTGTACTTTTTTCGGAAAGGGCCGGACCGGTCAGAAGTTCTTGCTACGTTTCCCGTTCTTTCGCGGCTCTGATCGCGCTTAGTACCATCCGGGCTTGCAGACCAGCGGGAATCGGGCATAATAGAAAAACACGTCACTAGGGCATATGCCGGACCTTACGTCCGTCAGGAGGAGGCTTTTCTATGGACGAAAAGATTGTATTGCGCTACACGCAGGGATCGAAGACCGGAAGGGTTGAGGAGTTCCCTCTCGAAAAAGCGCGCGCCACGGGATTGACGGTCGGCCGGGAGTCGACGTGCGAGATCGCGTTCGACGCCGATCGAGACGATCTGGTCAGCCGGACGCACTCCAAGATCACGGTGGAAGGCGACAATCCGCCGAACTTCTGGATCGGCGATCTGGGCAGCCGCAACGGTACCTACGTGAACAAGCAGCGCATCAGCAGCCGCGTGAAGCTGATGCCCGGCGATATCGTCCAGCTGGGACCCGGCGGGCCGGAGTTCGAGTTCGACCTGAATCCGCGCCCGGCCGGCATGGCCCGCGCGACCCGCCTGGCGTCGGAGATGCATCCTGCCGCGATGACGCGTGAAGCGTCCGCGCCTCCGCCGGTGCAGCCGATGCCGATGGGACCGCCTCCCATGGGCGCTCCGCCGATGCAGATGGGTGCGCCGATGGGCGGAGGCATGCGGCCTCCCGGCACGGTCGGCAAAGCCACCGTGGAGCGGATGATTCACGACACGCAGAAGAAATCGAAGAAGACGCTGTGGGCCGTGATCGGCATCGCGGCCGCGGTGATTCTGATCGGCGGTGCCGCGTTCTGGGGCAAGATGATGCAGATCGCCACGCCCAAGACGCTGACGGCCACGCAGATCGCCGAGATGTACAACGATTCCGTGGTGCTGATCGAAACCGGCTGGAAGCTGGTGGACACGCAAAGCGGACTGGTGGTGAACCAGCTCTACATTCCCAATGAGATCAAGAGCAACAGCTCCAAGCCCAAGCCGATGATCCAGGGCGGGCCGGCCATGCTGCCGGTATTCGTGCCCTCGCAGGACGGCGGACTGGAGCCTCTGCTCACTACCGAAACCAACGACGGGAAGAACAAAGCGATCGGCGGGAATCTTTCGGGCTCCGGTTTCGTCGTGAGCTCGGACGGATTCATCTTGACCAATCGCCACGTCGCGGCGTCCTGGTTCACTACGTACGATTTTCAAGATGAAGTCGGCGTCGCCGTGGTGAAGCAGGGCAACAAGACCACGCTGGAGCCCGTGAAGCCGCCGCAAGGCTGGGTCCCGGCCGACGCGAAAGTCATGTTGAAGGCGGGCCAGGGCCTGGACGACATCGGCCAGTTCGTGCAGGGCAAGACGCTCGAAGGCCGCAACGATTATCTCGATGTGACTTTCGCCCAGACGCGTATTCGCGTTCCGGCCAAGACCGCGCGCGTTTCCGATCATGCCGACGTCACCATGATCCAGATCAGTCTGCCGAAGGCTCTGAAGAAATGCGAGCTGTTCGACAACTGGGACACCATCAAAGCCGGTGACACGGTCACGGTCATGGGCTATCCGGGTATTTCCGCCCTCATGACGACCAAGGCCGTGAACGTGGACGATCTCGGCACGCAAGGCCGCACCTTCACCGTGCCGGTTCCCACCGTGACGGCCACCAACGTTTCGCAACTGGTGCGCGGCAAGGCCGCCGTGACCGATGCGGTCCGCAGCAATGAGGGCGATCTGTACCAGCTCTCCACCAGCGCCACCGGCCACGGCAACAGCGGCGGCCCGACGTTTGACGATCACGGACGAGTGGTCGGGATCTTCGTGCAGGGCAAGGCCACCGCGGGCGCCATGGTCACGTATGCGCTGCCGATTAAGTACGGCATGGAGCTGATGGGTCTGACGAAGGTCCTCTAAGCCGTCCGGTAGTTCAGAAGTCAGCATGGCCATCACCGCTTCCTCGCAAATCGGGCGTTACCGGGTGGTGACGCTGGTGGGCGCTGGAGGCATGGGCCAGGTCTATCGTGTGCAAGAGAGCGGCTCCGGGCAAGTGTGGGCTTTGAAAACTATCCTGCCCGGAAACCGCGAAGGCAGCGACCTCTGGAAGCGCTTCGTCAATGAGGCGCAGATTCAATCCCAACTGGAGCATTCTCACGTCCCCGCGTTTCGCGAGATGTTTCTCTATGAAGGCCAGCCGTGTATCGTCATGGAGTACGTCGAAGGCGAGACGGTGGCGGCCCGGCTGGCGCGACTCGGGGCGCTCGATTCGCGCGATGCCGCCGCGATTCTCGCGCAAGTGTGCGGCGCGCTCGCCTACCTGCATTCGAAGGGCATCACGCATCGCGATCTGAAATCGTCCAATCTCAAGCTCACTCCGCAGGGCGAGGTGAAGCTGCTCGATTTCGGCATCGCCTTCAAGGAAGGCTCCAAGCGACTGACGCGCGTCGGCGCGATCATCGGCACTCCGGAATCGCTCGCGCCGGAGTTGCTCGAAGGCAAGGCCGCCGGTCTGGCGTCGGAGATGTGGGGACTCGGCGTGCTCGGCTATGAGATGGTCACGGGCTCGCTTCCGTTCACTGGCGCGAACGATGAGGAGCTGTGGCGCAAGGTCCGCAATGAGGCTCCGGTGCCGCCCTCGGAGCTGAACCCGGGCGTGGCCCGCGATCTCGAAAAGATTTTGCTGCGCTGTCTCGAAAAGAATCCGGCGCGACGCTACGAGACGATGGAATCGCTCGAACGCGCCTTGTGGAAGATCGCCGGCCGCGACGCGACGCGCCCCCTGCAGGCGCCGGCCTACGATGCCAGGCTCCGCGAGGAAGCCTCGCACGTCTCCCCGGACGTCGCCGGTACCGCCGAAAAATGGGTGGCGCAATTCCGCCAAGCCTGGGCGGATCCCCGCCTGCGCAAGTGGATCATCGCGGGAGCCGTGGCGCTGGTCCTGATCGTCGCGGCGGTGATGAACTCCGGTCCCGCCGGACAAGGCGACCAGATCGTCACCATCGAAGTGACGAACGGTAAAGCCGACGTTTACGAGAATGGAGAGAAGGTGGGTGCGACGCCCTACCAGCGCCGCGCGCGGCTGGGCGATTCGCTGCACCTGCAGCTTCGACGCTCCGGCGCGCTGGATCAGGATATCGACTTCGATGTGACGGAGCGGCACGTGTACAGCTACACGATGCAGACTCGCTAGGGAAGGGAAGACTCGTTCATGTTGTGGTGGGGGAAAAAGAAACGCAGCACGACACGGGCAACCGACCCGGGCCTGGAAGAAAGCTGCGTCGTGGAGGCGAGCTTCCTGTCGGACCAGGGGCCCCGCCGCACGTCTAACGAAGATAGCGCAGCCGTGGTGGTTCCGCAGGACCCCGAGCACATCGCGTCGAAAGGCACCCTGGTGTTGGTGGCCGACGGCATGGGCGGCCACGAAGGCGGCGAGGTCGCGAGCGAAATGGCCGCCCGCCTGATTAGCGAGGCGTATTACGCCGATCAGACCGACCCGCAGACGTCGCTGGTCAATGCGTACCACTTGGCGAATCGGGCGATCTTCGATCACGCCAAGCGCCAGCCGCAGCTCACGGGAATGGGCACCACCTGCACCGCCGTCGCCATCGTGGACGGCCTGGCTTATTCCGCCCATGTCGGCGATAGCCGAGCCTACCTGGTCCGCGCCGGCCAGCTCTACCAAATGACGGAGGACCATTCCCAGACCATGGAAATGGTCAAGCAGGGCATGATCACACTCCAGGAAGCGCGCGAGCATCCGGACCGAAATGTGATCCTGCGCGCGATGGGTACGCACAAAGACCTGGAGGTGGCGGTGTGGGAGACTCCTTTCGCCTTGCGCCCCGGGGACCGCTTCGTGCTGTGCTCCGACGGGCTGCATGAAATGGTGACGGACGACGAAATCTGCGCGATTACCGCGGCGAATGAGTACGCCCAAGCCTGCGCGCAAATGATGCAGCTGGCGCTCGAACGGATCAGCAGCGACAACGTCACGGTGGCGGTGGCGCAGGTGTATCCGCCGGGCGCGCGCAACGGACACGGTCCGAAAGAAACTCGGGTGTTGTAATTGGTGTGGGAAATATGGATTTAACCGGACGCACGGCGGGCACGTACCGCATACAGGATAAGTTGGGCGAGGGCGGCATGGGCGCGGTCTACCGCGGCGTGGACACCATGGTGGAACGCACCGTCGCGGTGAAGGTGTTGAAACCCGAAATCGCGGGCAATCCGGAAATCGTCGAGCGCTTCCGCACTGAAGCCGTCACGCTGGCGCGCTTGAATCATCCTTCCATTGCGACGCTCTATACTTTCTTCCGCGAAGGCACCGAGTATTTCATGGTGATGGAATTCGTTTCGGGCTCCACGCTGGAGGGCGCGATCCGAGATACGGGCGCGATGCCGTGGCGCAGGGCCGTGGACATCATGATCCACATTCTGGAAGCCTTGCAGCACGCGCACCAGTACGGCGTGCTCCATCGCGACATCAAGCCCGCCAACATCATGCTGCCAAAAAACGGCGGTGTGAAAGTGACGGATTTCGGGATCGCGCAGGTGTTGGGGGCCGCACGCCTCACGCGAGAAGGCCGCATGGTGGGCACGCTCGAATATCTCGCGCCCGAACGCATCGTCGGCAAGCCCTTCGATGAGCGCTCCGATCTCTATTCCGCCGGCGTCGTGTTCTATGAGATGCTGTCCGGCCATCTGCCCTTCGAAGCCGATAGCGACTACGCGCTGATCCGCGCCCAGACGGAGGCTCCGCCGCCGCCCCTTCAGAATTTCGGCGTGAACGTGCCGCAACCGTTGATCGAATTCCTGTGGAGATCGCTCGCCAAGCTCCCCGAGCAGCGCTATGCCAACGCGGGCGAGATGGTCGCGGCTCTGCGTGACGCGAAGGCGCGTGCGGAGCTGGAAGCTCCCGCCATCAAGGAAACTCGTCTGGCGGAGCAGGCCGCGCGCCCCGCCAAGGCTACGGTGCTCGCGGCGCAGGCTCCGCAAGCCGCGCCCGTCGCTTACGCGTATCAACCTCCCGTGTCCGGTCCGCCCACGCAGTCTTTCGCGACATCGCCGCCCGCGAAAAAGAACGCGGGGCTCTTGTGGGCGCTCGGCGGCATCGGCGCCGTGGTGCTGCTGGCCGCTGCCGCCGGACTCGTGATGCATTTCTCCGGCACGCCCGCGGCAAACAACGCGAAGAACTCCCCTGCGGCGGCCGATCCCGGTGCTCCTGCGGTCGCCAAGCCGAAGGAGGGCATCGTCGCCGTAGGCCCTCCTGTGGACGTCTCCGGTCCCGCCGCGAACAACAACAACGGTCCCGGCCCCACGCCGCAGCCGGTGGAGATTCCCGCGCCCTCTTCCGACAAAGGCTCCTCCGCTCCGCGCACCATCCGGACCATCAAGGACATTCGCAGCATCGTCATCGCGAAGATGCCGGAGGGCCTGGATCAATTGGTGCGCAGCGAAATCCGCGACCAGTTGGGCTCGCGCTTGAGGCTCGCGACCGACATCGACGCCGCCGATGCCGTCATGCGCTGCGAAGTGATGGAAGACGACGGCGGCAATCGCGTCGCCAACGCCACCGGCCGCGTGTTCGGCTTTAAGGGAAAAATGAACGCCAAGTTCAGCGTCTTCGACAAGACCGGCGCCAAGCTGTTGTGGAAAGAAGAAGTCAGCGACAAGCGCGGCCTGGCCGTGATGCCCAGCGACGGCAAGCAAAAAATGGCCAACCGCGTCATCGACAAGCTGCGGAAGGAACTGCTCTAAACGGCCCCTTGGGCGGCCGCCTTTTGGAGCTCCGCGGCGGTCGCTTCGATTCTCTTTGAGGCGAACGGAATCGCGAACGCCGCCAGGGCCGCGCGCGCGTGCTCCACGCAGTAGCCCGCCTGCTGAAGATCTCCCGATGCCAGGTGCAGCCGGGCCTGCATCTCCCAGGCGTGCGCCTTCAGCGACGGATCCGCCGCCGTGGCCACCGCCTCCAGCAACCGGTCCGTCTCGCTCGCGGCCCGCTTCAGATCTCCGCGCTGCAAGCACGTCGACGCCAGGCCATAGCGCGCGATCATTCTCCAATACCAGTCCAGGAAGAAGCGCGGATGCGACGGACGCCGGCAGATCGCATCGAAGTAGGGCAGCGCCAGGTCCCCGTTGCCCGAAGCCAGTTCTGCGAACCCGGCCGTGACCATGGCCATGGTCCGGGCCTGCCCCGGAGGCTCCTCCGTGTGCTCCCGCATCAGGTTCTCGGCCAGCGTTTGCGCCACCGCGGCGTCGCCGGTGTGCAGCCGGACCCACGCGAGCGTCGCGCGGAAAATCCCCAGCCACGGAGCGTTGCCGTTCTTCTGCGCCACGTCCAGGGCCTTGTTGAGCGCGTCGAAGAGCTCGTCCCCGCGGCCCAGGTGGAACAGCGCATTCACCAGCGAAGACTTGGCCGAAAGATACACCACCAGGCTCCCGGTCTCCACCGCGCGGGAACTGCCCGCCCGTGCCGTCTGGCACGCGCCTTCGTAATCGCCCTCGATCCACTGCACGTGCGCGAACAGGATTTCGTAATACGCCGGAACCTCGTCCACCAGGGAGCGGATTCTCTGGCGCGCCGCATGGCAAGCCTCGGAATCTTTCTTTGACCATCCGTGCGTCACGATACGCCAGCAGCCGGCGAGCATCTCCGCGCGCGCTTGCAGCAGGGGATCGTTGTGCGTGCGGCTGGCCTCCACCGCGCGCTCGCAGATGGCCACGCAGCGGTCCGGATCGGAGAACGCCAGCACGCGCGCCAGCCGCGTGAGCGCGTTCACTTGCGCGGCCTTGAAGCCGCCCTCCTGCGCCAGTTCCGCCACGCGCTGGTCCATCTCGCCGGACTGCGCCATCTCCCCCTGCGCGTACAGGGCGTCGCTGATGTGCTCCAGAATCTGGATCTGCCGCTCCCGCACCACCGCCGCGGCGGGAAGCTGCGGCAGCAGTTCCAGGGCGTGCCGCAGCAGCCCCACGGATTCCGCATGCGCGAACAGCTTGGCATGGTTCCGCGCCGTCATCATTAAATAATGGATCGCGCGATCGTAGCCCTGCCCCTGTTCGAAGTGCAGGGCGAGCTCGGAGGCCAGCGCCGGATCCACCGGCGTCGACAGCGCTTCCAGCCTCTCGGCCAGCCGCAGATGCAGTTGCCGCCGCTCGGTCGCGCGCAGCCGCCGGTACAGAACCTCCCGGTACAACGCATGCCGGAATTCGTACTGCGGCGCCGCCGCGCCCTCGGTCCGCTTCAGAAAACGCTGCTGGCTCGCCAGCGTCTCGCACAACTCCTCCACCTCGGCGCGATCCAGTTCCAGCATCACGGAAACGGCCCACACCGAAAATCGCGACCCGGCCACGCTCGCCGCGCGCAGAAGGTTCTGCTCTTCCGCGCTCAGCTGCTCCAGTTGCAGCTCCAGCATCTGCTGCAACGTTTCGGGCACCCCCGGATCCAGCCGCGAAGCCTCCGCCGTGACGATCCAGTCGCCGTCCCTGGCGACGATCATGCCTTGTTCGCGCATCCTCTCCAGCACCGCGATCATGAACAGCGGATTCCCGTCGGAAGTGCGATACACCGGCCCGGCCAGCGTGCGCGGCAGCCCGCTGTCCGGAAACTGTCCCAGCAGGAACTGCTCCACCTCCGGCTCCGTCAGACGTTCCAGCGCGATCTCATGGCACAAGCGGTGGATCAGCAGGTCCTGCTTCAAGCGCCGCAGCGGACTGCTGGATAGGATCGCCTCCACCGGCCGGTACGTCGCCACGATCATCAGCTTCGCCGGAGCCCTCCGCCGCGCCAGCGCCGACATCAGGTCGAGGGTCGAATCGTCCACCCATTGCAGGTCTTCCAGGATCAGGATCAGCGGACGCTCCGCCGTGAAGTGTTCCAGCGCCTCGCACAATTCGCGGACCATGCGCTCCCGCGTCAGGCCCAGAATCTCGCGTTGCAGCGCGTCTCGTTGCTCCGGCTTAATCACCGAGGGGAACTGAACCAGCCATCCCGGAGCCTGGGCCGCCAGAGTGCGGATCAACGCCTCGCCCGCCGGGCCGCGCATCAGCAGCCCCAGCGCTTCCAGCACCGGGTAGTAGGCTTCTTTTCCCCCGAAGCCCTCCATACACTGGCCCCGCGCGATGCGGATCCCGTCGTGCAGCACAGCCTGCCGTTCGAACGCGTCCGTCAGGGTCGTTTTGCCGATGCCGCCTTCTCCGGTGATGAAAACCACCTGCCGGAGCCCGCTGAACATGGCGTCGAGATTCCCGTTCAAATCCGCCAGTGGAGCATTTCTCCCCACCAGGGCATTCCGGGGTGCCTCGAAACGGGCCGCTACCGAGGCTGCCACCGTCTCACGGGAGGCAGGGGCGGGCACGGAGGCCGCACTCCCTTCCTCCGTCACGGGAGCGATGAACTGATAGCCGCGCTTCGGAAGCGTCTCAATATACCGTGGCGCCTTGGGCGGATCTTCCAGTACCTTCCGGATTTCCAGTATGTATTTCCGCAGAACCTCGCCCTGCACGAACGTCTCCGGCCACAGTACGCGCAGCAATTCTTCTTGAGGCACCAGCCGGCCGGCATGGTCCACCAGGTACTTTAGTACTCCGAAAGCCTTTGGAGCCAAGAGGATGCGCGCATCGCCCCGCCACAGGCACTGATTGAGGGGGTCCAAACGAAACGGGTCGAAGACCTTGATGGGGGCGGGCGCAGCCACTGACGCTGATTATAACGTCACGCAAACTCAACGGGAACTCAACGGAAGCTTCACGTAGTTGTGAAGGGTCTTAGGGCATGATGGACCTCGTAAGTAAAACAAGAAAACAAGGCAACACATGATCGATTCTCGGAGGAGGCGCTCTCTCGCAGGAGGAGCGCCGCCAGTGAGGTGCGCCGCGTCAGGAGAAGCTTCCGGCGGCGCACAACGCTTTTTCGGACTCGGTGACGCCGCCTGCGTTTCCTTCCCAAGTTTTTTCAACGGTTCGCGCCTTCCCGGTCTCTCTTCGCCGCCACTCCCGCCGCCGCGCCTGCCGGATCCGGCAACCGCCTTGACGGGTGTGAAGAATCGCGGATATACTCATTGCCAGTACGCGCCGAGCGTAGCTACCCTGGAGATCCATGATCCGATTCTTCCTTAATCTGCGCGAAGTGAGCGACAGGCTCTTCTCATATCCGCGCACCCAGGGGTGCCGCGGCCGTGCAGGAGAGTCTGGCGAAGGCGCTTCGGCGCCCGTGGCGCGAGCGCAAGCCGCGCGCGCACACGAATCTAAAGGACGAGGTTAAACCATGGCCAAACAGAGTACGCAGCATAAACTGGATCGTGTCCGCCCCCCGCGCGTGCACGTCACGTATGACGTCGAAATCGGCGACGCCATCGAGATGAAGGAGCTGCCCTTCGTGATGGGAGTGCTCGGCGACTTCACCGGTCAACCCGTGGAGCCGCTGCCGCGGCTGCGCGACCGCAAGTTCGTCGAAGTGAATCCGGATAATTTCGACAGCGTGCTCGAAGGCATGAAGCCGCACCTGTCTTACTCGGTGGAGAACAAGCTCAGCGAAGACGCCGACGCGCCCAAGCTGAAAGTGGACCTGCACTTCAAGAGCATGGACGACTTTTCTCCGGAAAATGTCGCCAAACAAGTGAAACCTTTGAAGGAGCTGCTGGATCTACGCACAAAGCTGGCCGATCTCCGCGGCAGCCTGCAGGGCAACGACAAGCTGGAAGAATTGCTGCTCGATGCCGTGGGCGATCAAGGTAAGCTCGACAAACTCAAGAAAGAAATGGGCGATGGAGGCTCCAATGGCTAACCCGAAAGAAGGCGCGGCTCCCCAGGGCGCGGCTCCCCAGGAGCAAGTAATCGAAACGTCCAGCCTGCTGGATCAGATCGTCGACGAAGGGCGTCTGGGCAAAGATAACAGCGCCAAGGAACGCGGCAAGGACCTGGTCAAGGAATTCGTCGCGCAGGTCCTGGAAGGCTCCATGACCGTGACGCGGGACGCGGAGACCATGATCAACGCGCGCATCGCGCAGATCGATCATCTTCTCTCCATCCAGCTGAACGAGATCCTGCACCATCCCAGCTTCCAGAAGCTGGAAGGCAGCTGGCGCGGCCTGAAGTATCTCCTCGACCAGAGCGAGACCAGCGATCAGCTCAAGATCAAGGTGCTGAACGTGAATAAGAAGGAGTTGCTGAAGGACCTGCAGCGCGCTCCCGAGTTCGACCAAAGCGCCCTGTTCAAGAAGGTTTACGAAGAAGAGTTCGGCATCTTCGGCGGCGCGCCGTTCGCGGCGATGATCGGCGATTACGAATTCGGACGCGGACCGGAGGACATGGAACTCCTCGAACGGATCTCGCAGACGGCCGCTGCGGCCCACGCGCCGTTCCTGTCCGCCGCGAGTCCGGAGTTCTTCAATATGGAGAGCTTCACCCAGCTCGACGCTCCCCGCGATCTGGCCAAGGTCTTCGACACCACCGAGTACGCCAAGTGGAAGTCCTTCCGCCAGAGCGAGGATTCGCGCTACGTCGGCCTCACGTGCCCGCGCGTGCTCTCGCGCCTGCCCTACGGCCGGGCGACCAAGACCATCGAAGCGTTCTCGTACGAGGAGAACGTGGACGGCACGGATCACTCCAAGTACCTGTGGAGCAATGCCGCCTACGCGTTGGGCGCCCGCCTGACCACGGCGTTCGCGCTCTACGGCTGGTGCGCGGCCATCCGCGGCGTGGAAGGCGGCGGCCTGGTGGAAGGCTTGCCGGTGCACAACTTCTATACCGATGAAGGCGACGTCGCGCTCAAGTGTCCCACCGAAGTTCCCATCACGGACCGCCGGGAAAAGGAACTGGCGGACCAGGGCTTCGTCCCGCTGGTGCACTGCAAGGGCACCGATTACGCGGCGTTCTTCAGCGTCCAGAGCACCCAGAAAGCCAAGATCTACGATAAGGACGCGGCCAACGCCAATGCCCGCCTCTCCACGCAGTTGCCGTATATCTTCGCGGTCTCGCGCTTCGCGCACTATTTAAAGGCGATGATGCGCGACAAGCTGGGCAGCTTCATGTCCCGCACGGACTGCGAACGCTGGCTGAACCAGTGGATCCAGAATTACGTCACGCCGGATGATACGGCGTCTCAATCGGTCAAGGCTTCTCATCCTCTGCGCGATGCCAAGATCGAAGTAGCGGAAGTGCCCGGCAAGCCGGGCGTCTATCGCGCCGTCGCGTTTCTCCGTCCCCACTTCCAACTCGACGAGTTGTCGGTATCTCTGCGGCTGGTGGCTGAACTGCCTGCCAGCGCGCGAAAGTAGTTTTTCCATGAGCCGGTTTTCCTAAGAAAAACGCGTATTTAAGTGAGGAGAGACACACAATGGCTGCAGTTGATTATTTCTTGAAGATTGACGGGATCGATGGCGAGAGCCAGGATTCCAAACACAAAAACGAGATCGATGTGAAGAGCTGGAGCTGGGGAGAAAGCCAGACCGGCACATCGGCCCAAGGTGGCGGTATGGGCGCCGGCAAGGTGTCCATGCAGGACTTCCACTTCACCATGGAAGTGAACAAGGCCACCCCGAAACTGATGCTCGCTTGCGCCAGCGGCCAGCACATCCCGAAGGCGGTGCTCACCGTCCGTAAGGCCGGTACCGACCAGCAGGAGTTCCTGATTTACACCTACACGGACATTCTGGTTTCCAGCTATCAGACGGGTGGCTCCGCGGGCGATGTGATTCCCACCGACCAGATCTCGCTCAACTACTCCAAGATGGAAGTGGAGTACAAGGAACAGAAGGCCGACGGTACGCTCGCGGGACCGATCAAAGCCGGCTGGGACCTCAAGCTCAACAAGAAGGTCTAAGAGTCCCCCGTTCATGGGAGCCAAGGAGCTATTCCAGGCCGGGAAACTCAACGAAGCGATTGCGGCGCTTAGCGCGGAACTGCGGGACAACCCGACAGACGTGCGGCGCCGCACGTTTTTATTCGAGCTTCTCTGTTTCCAGGGCGAGTACGACAGAGCCGAAAAGCATCTGCACGTGCTCGCCGGCGCGGGTCCGGACGCGCAACTGGGCGCCGTACTCTATTTTTCCGCGCTGCACGCCGAACGCCTGCGGCACGATCTGTTCGCGAAAAAAGAATATCCTTCCGTACCTGCCGGCGGTGTTCCTGAGCCGGACGATACGCGCGGCGGCACCATCAACGGAACCCCTTTTGAGTCTTTCGAAGACTCCGACCCCCGCGTCGGCTCGCGCCTGGAACTGTTCGCCGCCGGCGCCTATCTTTGGATTCCCTTCGCGCACATCGAGTCGATCGAAGTGGAAGCCCCGCGCCGCCTCCGCGACCTGCTGTGGATTCCCGCGCTGGTCCGCACCGGCCCGGCGTTCCGCGGCACCGAGCTCGGCGAAGTTCTGCTGCCCGTGATGGCCCCGTTTTCGTTCCGCAGCTCCGATGACAATGTGCGGCTGGGCCGCGCGACGGAGTGGGTCGAACAGGACGGCCTCAGCGTGCCTTTGGGCCAGCGCATGTTCTCGGTGGATGGAGAAGACTTTCCGATTCTGGAACTCCGCAAGGTGGAATTTACGGCCGCCGCGGAATCCGCCGCCACACCGGACGCGTGATGGCCAGACCCGACCCCGATCTTACGGTCACGCAGCCGCTGCTGGACCGGTTGATCAATAAAGAGCCCAAGAGTGCGCAGGACCCGCTCTTCAGCGGTCCTATCGACCGACCTCGTCCCAACGGTATCGCGACCGAGCCCGCCAGTCTATTATTCGGTATGTTGCGGCCAGGAGTTCTGCCGATCAGCCGTTCGATCAGCGTCACAAATCAGGGAGCGGCGGAGGTCACTGTTGCCGTCAAGACATCGGAGACCACTCCTTCGTCCATTTCCGTTGCTGTCGATGGGTCCAGCCTGACGCTTTCGCCGGGCGCCTCCCTCCCGCTTCGCGTCACGCTGACCGGTTCGGTCCCGGCCTCGGGCGAATACTCCGGCTTCATCGTCCTGAGCGGCGATGGACCGTCCCTTCTGGTCCCGTATTTGTATCTGGTCGAAACCAGCCGCAGGGAAAGTGTCCGCGCGCTCAAGACCTCGATCCGCCGCGATCTCGAATGGCTGCTCAACACGCGCCGTATCCCGGAGGCCGCCCCGGACTCGATGGCCCAGCTTTCGCACTCGCTGTTTAACTACGGGCTCCCCGACTTCTCCGCGCTCAGCGTCAGCTCCCCGCGCGATCGCGACCACCTGCTGCTGGAGCTCGAAACCACCGTGGCGCTCTTCGAGCCGCGCCTGAAAGACGTCCGCATCACCATGACGGAGGCGCAGGGCGGCTACACCCGCATCCTGCATTTCCAGATCGAAGGCATGCTGCAGATGGACCCGGTGGCTGAGCCCGTCTCCTTCGACACCGTCCTCTCGCTCACCAACGGCGAATATCAGGTCAAGGGTGAGCGCGGTGCGTGACGAACTCCTCGATTATTACGAGGGAGAACTCGAATATCTGCGCCAGCTCGGCATGGAGTTCGCGGAAAAGAACCCGAAAATCGCCCATCGTCTGATCCTCGAACACGGCAAGTGCGAGGACCCGCACGTAGAGCGCCTGCTCGAAGGCTTCGCGTTCCTCGCCGCCCGCGTCCATCTCAAGATCGACGACGAGTTTCCGGAGATCACCGAGGCTCTGCTCAGCATCCTCTATCCGCACTACGTGCGGCCCATGCCTTCGGTGTCCATCGTCGAGATGCATCTGGACGCCGCGCAGAACGGCATCGCCGCGCCGCAGCGCGTCCCCCGGGGCTCCGTGCTCAACTCGCGCCCCGTCGGCGGAGTCCCTTGCCAGTTCCAGACTTGCTTCGACACGACTGTCTGGCCCATGTGGATCACGGCGGGCGAATGGACGTCGCCGGACCGCCTCGTGCCGCCCGTAAAATCCCTTGACGCCGCCGCCGCCGTGCGCGTCGAAGTGCAGGCCCCGCAGGACGTCCAGATGTCGCAGCTCGGCCTCGATACCCTGCGCCTCCATCTTTCCGGAGGCAGCGGCTTTGTCCACACTCTCTACGAACTGCTGTGCGCGAACACCGTCCAAATCCTGGTGCGCGACCCTACGCCGAACACGCGAGTCCGCCCCTTCGTCCTGCGCGGCGATAGCCTTCAGCCCGCGGGCTTCTCCGAAAACGAAGGCGTTCTGCCGTACCCTCGCCGCAGTTTCCCCGGCTACCGTCTGCTTCAGGAATATTTCACGTTCCCCGAGAAATTCTTTTTCCTCGATATCCACGGCTTGGCCGACGCCTGGACGCAAGGTTTCAAAAACCGCTTCGAGCTGGTCTTCCTGCTCAGCCCTTTCGAACTCAGCGAGCGCCGCCAATTGCTGGAGCAGGGCATCAAGGCGAAAACGTTCCGCCTGAACTCGACGCCCATCGTCAACCTCTTCAAGCAGACCGCCGAGCCCATCCTGCTCGACCAGCGCCGCTACGAATATCCCGTCATCCCGGACGTCCGCCGCCCGCACGCGATGGAAGTTTTCTCGGTCGACGAAGTGGTCAGCGTGAATCCACAGTCGAACGAAGTGCTGCACTTTGAGCCCTTCTATTCCTATCGCCACGCCACGCTGCGCGACAAGAAGCAGACTTTCTGGCTGGCCCATCGCCGCAAGTCCGGCAAGACCGGCGATGAGGGCACCGAAGTCGCGCTCTCCCTGGTTGATCTTTCCTCGCGGCTGGTCCGTCCCGACGCCGACACGCTCACCGTCCGCGCCACCTGCACCAATCGCGATCTTCCCGCGCGCCTCCCCTTCGGCAACGAAGCGGGCGATTTCGATCTCGAAGGCGGAGCGGCCATCAAGCGCATCGTCGCGCTCATGAAACCCACGCCCGCTGTGCGTCCGCCCTCCGGCGGAGCCGCCCTCTGGCGCCTGATCTCGCATCTTTCGCTCAATTACCTCTCGCTGGTCGACGACGGTAAAGAAGCGCTCCAGGAGATCCTCAAGCTCTACAATTTCACGGGCTCTTCCTATTCTGAAGCCCACATCAACGGCATCACGGGCGTCAAAAGCGGACGCCACTTCGCTCGCCTCATCTCCGAAAACGGCGTCACGTTCGCGCGCGGCACCCGCGTCGAAATCGAATTCGATGAGGACCAGTTCACCGGCTCCGGAGTCTTCCTGTTCGCCAGCGTCATCGAGCGGTTCCTGGGCGAGTACGCCTCGCTCAACACCTTCAGCCAGTTGGTGGCGCGCACGCGGCAGAGAAAGGAGGTGCTCAAGGAATGGCAGCCTCGGGCGGGACAGACGATCCTGTTGTAGACGCTTCGCTGGTCGAAGTGCTGAATCCTCCGAACCGCTACGGCAGAGTGGAAGCTCTGCTGCGCACGGTTCCGCAGGAGTTCGAGTTCTTCCAAGCCGTGCGCCTCTTTGAGCGCGTGTTCCCCAGCCGCGTCCCTGTGGGACGTTTCGCCAGCCCCTCGGCCGAAGTACTGCGCTTCGGCGCGCACGCCTCCATCCCGTTCCCGGCGAGCCGCATCCAGAACGTGGATTGGCCCCAGAATGCGCCTCCGCGCATGGTCATTAACTTCATGGGCCTCACCGGACCCTCCGGCCTGCTGCCTCTGTATTACACCGAGCTCCTGGTGGAACGCGTGCGCCAGAAAGATCACGCGATGAAGGATTTCTTCGATCTCTTCAATCACCGCATGATCTCGCTGTTCTATCAGGCATGGGAAAAGTACCGCTTCACCATTTCCTATGAGCGCGGCGAGCGGGACCGCTTCTCGCATCACCTGATGGACCTGGTCGGTCTCGGCACCAAGGGCCTCGAAAATCGTTTAAAAATTCCGGACGATTCGCTGTTATTTTACGCGGGTCTATTATCGCTGCATCCGCGCTCCTCCGCGGCGCTCCAGCGGATCTTGTGGGACTATTTCGACGTGCCCGTGGAAATTGAACAATTCGTCGGCGCCTGGCATCGCCTGGAGTCCTCCAACCTCTGCCGCTTCGAAGGCTCCAGCGCCTCGGAACAGCTGGGTGGCGGAGCCATCGTCGGCGACGAAATCTGGAATCAGCAATCCGGCGTGCGCATCAAGCTCGGCCCCCTGGGGCTTCACGAGTATCTCGACTTCCTTCCCTCCGGCACCGCGCATGAGCCGTTGAAGTCCCTGGCGAAGTTCGTCGCGCGCGGGGAAATCGACTTCCAGGTGCAACTGATCTTGAAAAAGGAAGACGTCCCCGCCTGCGAGCTGGGCATGGGCCAGGCCGGTCCGCCGCGGCTGGGCTGGACGTCCTGGGCCAAAACGCAGCCGCTGCTGGCGGATGCGAGTGATACAATTTTTTCGATTTGAAAACGAGGTTTCATGAGCGTCAATTTGAAGAGCCTGATCGGCAAGTTGGATGACACCACGCGCGCCGCGCTCGAAAGCGCCGCGGGACTGTGCCTCGCGCGCACTCACTACGACATTGAGATCGAGCACGTGCTCTACAAGCTGCTGGATTCGAGCGGCAGCGACACCGCGCGCATCTTCCACCAGTTCAGCGTCGATACTTCGCGCCTGCAAAAGGAACTGGAACGGAGCCTCGACAAACTGAAAACCGGCAACGCCAGGACGCCGGCCTTCAGCCCCTCCTTATTAAAGCTGCTCACGGAAGCCTGGACGCTCGGCTCGCTCGATTTCGGCGGCTCCGAAATCCGCAGCGGCCACGTGATCCTCGCGCTGATCTCGAACGACGAACTCGCCCGCATTACGCGCGAAATCAGTAAGGAGCTCCAAAAGATCCAACCGGAGCTTCTGAAGAAGGATCTGCTGGCCATCATCGAAGGCTCCGAAGAAGACGCGGAAGCCGCGGAAGCTGAAGCTGCCACGCCGGGCGCGCTCTCCACGCCGAAAGTCGGCGGCAAGACTCCCAACCTCGACCAGTTCACCGTCAACCTCACCGCGAATGCGCGCAGCGGCAAGATCGATCCCGTCCTAGGGCGCGATTTTGAAATCCGCCAGGTGATCGATATCCTGATGCGCCGCCGCCAGAACAATCCCATCCTCACTGGCGAGGCGGGCGTCGGCAAAACGGCCGTCGTCGAAGGCTTCGCGCTCCGCATCGCGCAGGGCGACGTGCCTCCGCCGCTCAAGAATGTCGAAGTGCGCACGCTCGACCTCGCGCTGCTGCAGGCAGGAGCCGGCATCAAGGGCGAATTCGAGAATCGTCTCAAAGGCCTGATCGAGGAAGTGAAATCTTCGCCCACGCCCATCATCCTCTTTATCGATGAAGCCCATACCATGATCGGCGCAGGCGGACAAGCCGGACAGAATGACGCCGCCAATCTCTTGAAACCCGCTCTGGCCCGAGGCGAAATGCGCACCATCGCCGCCACCACCTGGAGCGAGTACAAGAAGTACTTCGAAAAAGATCCCGCGCTCGCGCGCCGCTTCCAGGTTGTCAAGGTGGAGGAGCCCGACGAGCTCACGTGCATGATCATGATGCGCGGCATCGTCGCCCCGCTCGAAAAACATCACGGCGTCCGCATCCTGGATGAAGGCGTCGCCGCCGCCGTACGCCTCTCGCATCGCTTCATTGCGGGCCGCCAGCTTCCCGATAAAGCCGTCAGCGTTCTCGACACCGCCTGCGCGCGGCTCGCTCTCAGCCAGAACTCCACGCCCGCCGCGATTGAAGACGCCACGCGCGAAATCGACGACCTCACGGTGCAAGCTCGCGTGTTGGAACGCGAATCGAGCGTCGGGGCCGATCACGCCGAGCGCCTCGCCGAAATCGCCCGCAAGAAAGCGGACGCCGAGACGCGCCTCAAGTCGCTTACGGAGCGCTTCAATAAGGAACGCGACCTGGTGATGAAGTCGCGCGACATCCGCGCGAAGCTGGAAGTAGCGGACACTGCCGCGGCCGCTCCCGACAGCCCCGCCGTGGATCGAACGGCTCTGCGCGCGGAGTTAGATACCGCCAGCGCGGAACTTTCGGCGCTCCAAGGCGAGACTCCGCTGATCCGCGTTTGCGTCGACGGCCAAACCGTCGGCGAAGTGATCTCCGGCTGGACGGGAATCCCCGTCGGCAAGATGCTCAGCGATGAGATCAAGACCGTCCTCGCGCTGGAAAGCCACCTGCAAGCACGCGTCATCGGCCAGAATCACGCGCTGGAACAAATCGCCGAGCGCATCCGAACCTCCCGCGCCAGCCTGGAAGATCCTAACAAGCCCATCGGCGTCTTCCTTCTCGTCGGCCCCAGCGGCGTCGGCAAGACCGAGACTGCGCTCACTCTCGCCGAGCTCATGTATGGCGGCGAACGCAATCTCATCACCATCAACATGAGCGAATTCCAGGAAGCCCACACGGTTTCGACGCTCAAGGGCTCGCCTCCGGGCTACGTTGGCTATGGCGAAGGCGGCGTCCTCACGGAAGCCGTACGGCGCAGGCCCTACTCGGTCGTACTGCTCGATGAAGTCGAAAAAGCCCACCCCGACGTCCTGGAGCTCTTCTTCCAGGTCTTCGACAAAGGCATGATGGAAGACGGCGAAGGCCGCGACATCGACTTCAAGAACACCATCATCATCCTGACGTCGAATGCGGGAACAGAAACGCTCATGAAACTCACGGCCGATCCGGAGACCATGCCCGGAGCCGTCGGCTTGGTCAAAGCCCTGAAGCCGGAGCTCGACAAAGTCTTCAAGCCCGCCTTCCTCGGCCGCCTGGTAATCATTCCGTATTTCCCGGTGCGCGACGAAGCGCTGAAGAAGATCATTACGCTGAAACTGGGGAAGATTCAGCGAAGATTGATGGAAAACCACCGTGTTTCCCTTCGGTACGACGAGGCCCTGGTGGACGAAGTCGCCCGCCGCTGCACCGAAGTCGAAAGCGGCGCCCGCAACGTGGACAACATTTTGACGAATACGCTGCTGCCCTCGATTTCCCGCCGGCTTCTGGCCGGAATGGCCGAGGGACAAAAAATATCGTCCGTTCAGGTCAGTGTGGGAGCCGATTCCAACTTCGTTTACGCGTAGTGAGATAGAGACCCAACTATGGCCTATCTTGAAGGCGACCGCTTTCTGTATCTCGAAACTCCGCTGGGGGCAGACAAGCTGCTCTTGCAGAGCTTTGAGGGACGGGAAGGACTCAGCGAGCTGTTCGACTTCAGGCTGGAATTGCTTGCCGAAAACGCCACTTCGGTCGATTTCGACAAGCTCATCGGCCAAAAAGTGAGCTTCGGCGTTCTCGCCGACGGCCGCGCCGCCGCCCGCGACTTCCACGGCATCGTGGTGGAACTCACGCAGGGCGTCCGGGATTCGGAATTCACCGCGTACCGCATGCGCATCGTGCCGGAAGTCTGGAAGCTCACGCGGAAATTCCAGAGCCGGATTTTCCAGCACATCAACGTCCCGGACATTCTGAAGAAAGTCCTCACCGGCTTGGATGTCACGTATGAAATCCAAGGCACGTTCGAACAGCGCGAGTACTGCACGCAATACCGCGAGACGGATTTCGACTTCGCGGCGCGCCTGATGGAAGAAGAAGGGATCTATTACTTTTTCAAGTTCACGCACGGCGCGCACAAGATGGTGGTGGCGAACACGCCGCCCTCGCATCCGGAGATCCCCGGCGAATCCAAACTCATCTATGAAGCCGTCGCCGGCGGCACGCGCGACGAAGAGCGCGTCAGCGCCTGGCACAAGGAGCAGATCTGGGGCTCCGGCAAACAGACCCTCTGGGACCATCATTTCCAGTTGCCGCATAAGCATCTGGATGCCGAAGAGACCGTCATCAGCAATGTGCAAGTCGGCAAAGTCTCGCACAAGTTGAAGCTCGCGGGCAATGAAGCGCTGGAAGTGTACGACAATCCCGGCCGCTATGCCCAGCGCTTCGACGGCATCGACAAATCCGGCGGAGAGAAGCCCGCCGACCTGCAAAAAATCTCCGTCGACAGCAAGCGCACCGCCGGCATCCGCATCCAGCAGACCGAAACGCCGATGCTGCGGATCGACGGCGTCAGCAACTGCCGCCAGATCACGTCCGGCCACAAGTTCACTTTGCAGCGACACTTCAACGGAGATGGCCAGTACGTGCTCACCGAAGTCGCTCACAAAGCGAAGGAAGCGGATTTCCGCTCGGACGACCAAAGCGGAGAACACTACGAGAATTTCTTTTCCTGCATCCCCTACGAACTGCCCTTCCGCCCGTTGATGACGACGCACCGCCCGCTGATCGCGGGCCCGCAAACCGCCGTCGTGGTCGGACCCGCGGGCGAGGAAATCTTCACGGATAAATACGGCCGCGTCAAAGTCCAGTTCCATTGGGATCGCGAAGGCAAGCTGGACGTCGACAGCTCCTGCTGGCTCCGCGTCGCCACACAGTGGGCCGGCAAGCATTGGGGCTCCATCCACCTTCCGCGCATCGGCCACGAAGTGGTCGTGTCCTTCATCGAAGGCGACGCGGACCGCCCCATCATCGTCGGCAGCGTCTATAACGCGGACATGATGCCGCCCTACGACCTGCCGGCGAACAAAACCCAGAGCGGCGTGAAGTCCCGCAGCAGCAAAGGCGGCGGCAGCGACAACTACAACGAGATCATGTTCGAGGATCTCAGCGGCCAGGAACTGCTGCGGATCCATGCCGAAAAAGATCAATCCATCGAAGTGGAGCACGACGAAGCGCACTGGGTGGGCCACGACCGCAAGAAAGTGGTGGACAACGACGAGACCACCACCGTCAAAGGCAAGCGCAAGCACTACGTGATCGGCGAGCAGCAACGGCAAACCGACGGCGATCTCCATCAGACCGCCAGCATGAACGAGAACGAAAAAGTCGGCATGAACTACAGCCGCAGCGTCGGCATCAACGTGAACGACAAGGCCGGCATGAACTACGCCGTCGACGCCGGCATGATGGTCCATATGAAGGCCGGCATGGCGATGGTGCTGGAAGCCGGCATGGGACTCACGATCAAGTCCTCCGGCGGATCCATCGACATCAACCCCGCCGGTGTCTTCATCCAAGGCAATCTGGTTTTCATCAACACCGGCATGGCGAACATCCCCGGATGTGGATCGTCCCCCACTTCGCCCACCGCGCCCGGCGCGATCTCCGGACTGGTCGCGGGAGCCGCCGCGGGAGCCGCCGCCGCAGCCGCGATGGCCTCCAGCATCGCCCAGCAAGCCCAGCAGCAAGCCGCCGCCGCCGCGGGCATGGCGTCGAGCGTCGTCTCCAGCGTCGGACAACAAGCCTTCGGAGCCGTCTCGCAGGTCGCGAATCAGGCCATGTCCGCGGCGCAGGATGCCGGACAAGCCGCCGAAGACGCGGTCCAAGATGTGTCCGGACAAGTCCAGAACGCCGTCTCGCAAGCGCAAGCCCTCGTGTCCGACGCCGCCAACCAGGCGCAGAACATGATGAACACCGGCATCAATGCGGTCCGCACCGCGGTGCAGCAGGCGGTGGATCAAACCACCAGCGAGATCGCGGACCTCGCAAGCCAGGCCGCGCAAGCCGCCCAGCAGGCGCAACAGCAGTTGCAGCAAGCCGCGGATCAGGTCTCCGATGCCGCGCAGCAAGCGCTCAATCAGGCCCAACAAGCCGCCCAACAGGCCCAGCAGCAGCTTCAGCAGACCGCCAATCAAGCCCAGCAGATGGCACAGCAGGCAGCGCAGCAAGGACAGCAGGCGCTGAATCAAGCGTCGCAGCAATTGAGCCAGACCGCCCAGCAGGCCCAGCAAGCCGCGCAACAAGCCCAGCAGCAGGCGCAGGCCGCCGCGCAACAACTGCAACAAGCCGGCGATCAGGCTGCCGCCCAGGCGCAAGCCGCCGCGAGCCAGGCGCAACAGCAACTGAGCCAGGCCGCGGATCAAGCGCAACAAGCCGCCCAACAGGCCCAGCAACAAGCTCAGCAGATGGCGCAGCAGACCCAGCAGCAGGTTCAGCAGGCCTCGCAGGCCGCACAACAGCAAGTCTCGCAGGCCGCGAATCAAGCCCAGCAGCAGGTCCAGCAGGCCACCCAGCAAGCGACGCAAGCCGCGCAGCAGGCCGGACAAATGACCCAGCAGGCCGCCCAGCAAGTGCAGAATCAAGTGGGCCAGGCCGCGCAACAAGCCCAGCAAACCGTGACCAACACCGCCACGGCCGCGTATCAACAGGCCTCCGACAGCGTCAACCAGGCCGCGCAAAATCTCATGAGCGGATTAGGAGGCCTCTAATCCATGCCCCCCGCGGCCCGCGTCACCGACATGCACGTCTGCCCCATGGTCACCGTGCTGGTGCCCCATGTCGGCGGACCCATCCTGCCGCCGTGCGCGATGCCCGTGCTGATCAGCGGCCTGCCTGCCGCCCGCATCACGGACATGCTGGTGTGCGTCGGTCCGCCGGACATCATCGTGCAAGGCTCCTTTACGGTGCTGATCCAGGGCCTGCCCGCCGCCCGCATGTTCGACATGACGGCGCACGGCGGCGTGATCGTGCTGGGCGATTTTAAAACATGGATCGGCGATTCCGGCTCCGGCAGCGGCGGCGGAGGCGGCGGTATGGCCGCGCCCGCTCCTCCTGCGATGCCCGCGATGCCCGCGATGCCGAATCCGCCGGCTCTCCCCATGCCGGATCTGCCGAGCGTGCCCAGCGTGCCCGCGCCACCCGATCCCGAGGCCGCCTTCAAAGCCGCCACGCAGAACATTAAGATCTCCGGCGACGCCGCGTTCCAGGAAAAGGTGACGAAGGATCTCCATCAGATCTACAACACGCCCACTGGCAAAGGTCTTCTTGAATCTATTCAGAAGAGCGGTAAGACGGTCGAGATCAAGCCCACGGCGAATCCCGGTGACGGCAACGCCACCGGCTACAAGAACGCCGCCGATCGATTTAAAGCCGCCGATGGAACCCCGGGCAAAGGGACCGATTCGGTGGTCTATTACAATCCCGACCGCACTAAAATCGGCGATGAGGATTGGGCCACGCGCCCGCCCGCCATCGGCCTCGGCCATGAGCTTGTCCATGCCGAGCAAGCCTCTTACGGTAAGATGGCGCCAGGCGACACCGATAACGACCACAAGCCCGATCCCTCGGATCCCAGCAAGACTGCTCAGGAAAGAGTCCGCGAAGTGGAGGCTGCCGGCATTCCGCCCAATGATACGTATCCGTACACGGAGAACAAACTGCGTGACGAATGGAACCCGAAGCAACCGCAACGCCCGTGGTACTAATGCGCGGAACGTCTTCAGCTTTTTCACCAGAGCCGCGTGGTCTCTTGCCCTACTGTGCGCCACCGGAGGAAGTGTGACGGCGATGGATATGACCAAGAGCGCCACGGCCGGCCCGTACCGGCTGGAAGTAACGGCGCGCCCCTCCGGCGGAACGCTGGCGGTGGTGTATCGTTTCTTCAACGACGGCGCCCGCAACGTATACCTTTTCAACCGGCTCTACACCGGAATTGGCAACGACGGACTCTATCAAACCCGACGCGATCTGTTGAACGTGGAAATAGACCGCACGCACATCATCCTGAGCAAGAGGATCTTCGGCGTCCCGCCCGATCTTGACGTGGAGCGGCCCAACGTCCCTTGCGTCACGCTGGTGCGCCCCAAATCGCACTTTGAGGAAACGATTCACCTGGCGCTGCCACTAAAGCCTGTGAACCCCTACCATCTCCCGGACGACGCGCATCTTGCCGGTCCGCCCTTGACGCCGCCGCTTTGGTTCGAGCTGGGATATTTCGTCGCGCCTCCCGAATCGGACGCGCTTGCCCGCAGCGTGCGAACCGCTGAAGGCCCCGCGCTGCGCTTCGACCCCTTTCCCGTATCCAGCCAGGCTATCCTACGAGCCGGTCCGTTCGAACTGGCCGTCCCCGCGCGGCCCGAAAAATAAAATGCCCGGAAAGAAAATGCGACCTACCGCACCCACCGTTCTTCGAACTTGCTCGCAAGCCTCAGGAGGGGCTAAGTTGGACACAAGCACATGTTGGTGATTCTGGAAGCCACCGCGGGACCCGTCACGGGACGGAAGATTGAGATTCGCGCCGGTACCATTGTGCGCATTGGCCGCACCCCCAAGTCCGACTACGCGCTGGGGGAGGATTCCTATCTTTCCAGCCTGCATTTCGCCGTGGAATGCGATGGCACCCAATGCCGCATTCGCGATCTGGGATCGAGCAATGGAACCTTCGTGAACGGCGAGCGCGTCACCGAACGCGTGGTCCACGAAGGTGATTCCGTGGTCGCCGGAGGCAGCACCTTCACCATCCATGTTGATGCTACCGCCGCCACTGCCGCCGCGCCGGCTTCTCGCGTCACCGCCGCCATTCCCACCGCGACATTCCCCGGCCTGCCGAAACGCGGCGATCCGCAGCCCCCTCTGGCCACCGGAGAAGTGCGGCTGGACTGGCTGGGATTCTCGCGTTCCCAATCCACTCTGCTTAGCACCCTCTATAAGGACGATCTTCGCGTCTGCGCCGTGCTGGATGCCTCCCGCGATTCGCGCATCCCTGCGTTTCTCGATGCCAGCGGGGAAGCGTATGCCTCGCTCGATCCGGAGATGAAAGTGCCCGCCTTCGCGGTAGATCTTCCGCGCGAATCGCGGCTGTTGGACGTCTTGATCAAGGATGGTTGGAGCCACGGCTGGGGATTTTACTGCGCGGGGACGGGCTTTGACGAGATGTGCGAGCACTGGCGCCGTTACCTGACGCTGCGTACCGAAGACGGACGCATCCTCACCTTCCGCTTCTGGGATCCGCGAGTCCTGCGGGCCCTGGTCCCCATGATGTCCGCGCAGGAAAGCGCCGATTTCTTCGGACCCGCCGGCCGCTTGGTCGTCGAAGCGGAGAAAGCCGAAATCGCGCTGGAGATGACTCTGACGCCGCGCGGCGCACGGCAGCGAAACGTCGTACTAGTCTAAGAGAGTCTATGAAACAATTGCAGCCCGTCATTTGGATGAAGGGGACGCTGCTGAGTCCTCAGTACCTCCAGACGCAGGATCAGTTTCTCGAAAACACGCTCCAGTTTCATCTGGAGTCGCTGGCGTTCTCCGCGTGGGGCTTTCGCCGCCTGCAATTGAATCAGGAAGCTCTCGCCGCTGGATATCTTTCGGTGGCCGAAGCGGAAGGAATTTTCCAGGACGGCCTGCTGTTCCACATCCCCGAAGCCGATCCCGCTCCGCCGCCCAAGCCGCTCGAAGGCTGCTTTGAGCCCGATCAAACCACGCTCGATGTGTATCTGGCGATCCCGCACTTTCGCGACCGCGGCCTGAACGTTTCGCTCGCGCAATCGAAAGCCGACACGCGCTATCTCTCCGAAGTCGCCATGCTGCGCGATGAGAACACCGGCCTTTCAGAGCGTCCCGTGCAAATGGCGCGCAAGAATTTCCGCATCCTGACCGAAGGCGAAGCGCAGCAGCACGCCTCCGTCTTGCAGATCGCACGCGTGGAACGTACCGCCGCCGGTTTATTCAAGCTCGACCCGCGCTTCGTGCCGCCGCTGCTCGATCTCACGGCCAGCGATTTTCTGGTCTCCATCCTGCGCCGCCTGGTCGAGATCCTTTCGGCGAAAAGCACGCAGCTTGCCGGTACTCGCCGGCAGAAAAATCTCAGCCTCGCCGACTTCGGAGCGTCCGACATCGCCAACTTCTGGCTGCTCTACACCATCAATTCGCACTTCCCCTTGCTCCAGCATCTGTTCGAAACGCGCCGCGGGCATCCGGAAGTGCTGTACGAAACCATGCTGTCGCTGGCCGGAAGCTTGACCACGTTCTCCTCGCAGATTCATCCTCGCGACCTGCCGAAGTACGAACACAATTCGCTCAGCTTCTGTTTCGAAGACCTCGACGAGAAAATCCGCCTGCTGCTCGAAACCGTCATCCCTAGCAACTTCGTTTCGCTCCCGCTCAAGCTGGTGCAGCCGACGATTTACGCCACCTCGCTCGCCGACGACAAGTATCTCCGCAACACGCGCATGTATCTCGCGATGCGCTGCGACGGCAACGAAGCGGATCTGATCTCGAAAGCGCCGTACTTAGTGAAAGTGTGCTCGGCGAATCACATCGAGCACTTGGTTCGTCAAGCCCTGCCCGGAATCCCTCTGGTGCACACGCCGCGGCCGCCCAGCGCCATCCCGGTGAAGCTTAACTATCAATACTTCAGTCTGAGCCAGAGCGGAGTCGCGTGGGAAGCCGTCATGCGCTCCCGCAACCTCGCCGCGCACGTTCCCGGCGATTTCCGCAATCCGCAACTCGAGCTCATTATTTTGCTGCCGGAGGCGTAATCGTCAGCTTCATCGCCTGCGCGGCGCCCAGCCGCTCTTCGGACTGGAACACGTACGCCAGCGACTTCCGATAGTCCTGCTCCGCGATCGCGGCCCCCAGGGCATCCTGCGGATCGATCACTTCCACCGGCCGCGGATTCAGCGCGATCAAAAGATCGCCCAGATCGTATCTCCGTAACACTCCCGGTACGACTATTTCGGAAACACCGCGATGCACCGGCTGGTCCACGATCATCCGATAGCTGGCGAGCGCATTCTTCACCGTCACGCCCTTGATCCGCGAATCGAGAACCGCCGCGTGCAGCGCCACCACGCCCATCGCGCCTTCGCCGTAAATGCGAATATCGGATGCGTCCACATCGTCGCGAGCGGACAGCCAATCCAGCGCGCGAATCGTATCGTCCACGCGCATCCCCAGAATTGTTTTTCCGACCAAGGACGCCCGGAGCGAGAGCAAATTGAAGACTCCGAGATACGGCGATTTCAAGCCTTCGGTTCCGGCAGGCGACGGCCGAGGCTCCAGCGTCATCACTATCGAGTTTGCGTCCGCCACCGCCCCGCTCGATGCGCCGATCACCAGAACTGCCGGCTTGCGCCCCGGAGTTCCAGGAATCGAAATCTGACCGTTGACGCGAATGCCCGGCTCGCTTTCAAATGCGATTCCGGTTGGTGAAACGTCCACCTGCGGCGGCAACGATCCCGGCTTCGCCACCGCGCCCGTGAGTTCGCGAATGTCCGTCCGCAGCCGGATCTGCAACGCCTGCAAATCCGAATGCCCGCCGATTGCCTTCTTCATCGGCAGCACTTCCGCCGCCTGCTTGCGAACCAGCGACGCTACTGTTTCCCCGCCAAGAGAAGTCGCAACCTGCCCCGTCGGCGTGGTTTGAATATCTTCGCGATGCTCCAAGCGCACCGCTTGGAAGGGGGGCGCGGTCAAATCGTTCTTCAAATACTTGGTGAAGAACGCCAGGATGTCGGGCGAAATCGGCCCCAGGTTTCCGTGCGCCCCCGGTCCCGTGATCCATTGCAATTTATCAGCGGCCCCGAACAGACCGTAAAACTTCTTCGCTTCCTCCACGCTCTGCCGCGCGCCTTCGAACGGAAACATATCGTTCATCGTCGAAATCACTGCGTACGGTTTCGGAGCCGCCAGTTCCACCCAATCCGCGAAATCGAGGCCCTGCTCGATGAAATGCGGAATGCTCTGCTCGGCCTCCTGATTTCCCTCGTGCGGCAACAGCTCGTGAAACGACGTGATGTAGCAGGCGGCGCCCGCGACCTTCACGCGATCGTCGAAGGCCGCCAAATACGCGGTCACGGTGCCGCCGCCCGAACATCCCAACGCGCCGATACGACTTGCGTCCACATCCCGGCGCGAGGCCAGATAATCGATGCCTCGCATCGCATCGAAAACCATAAAGCTGGCTAAATGTTCTCCCATCAGCATCAGCGGAACGTTCGCTTCGCCATGCTCGCCAGTGGACCCGCCGATGAACGAAGCCTTCTTTTCGGCGTCGTAATACTGGAGCCGCTCGCCTTGCCCCAGAGGATCGATCGCCATCGCCAAAATCCCCTGCTGCGCCAGGTTCGCGCCCCACGAATACTGGCTGATTTTGCCGGTCGCCTCATGTCCCGGCGAGAGCAGCACCGCCGGAAACTTTCCCGCGCCTTCGGGGATGTAGACGTTCGCCGTCACCCAGAATCCGGGCTGGCTTTCGTAGGCCAAGTGTTTCACGTGAAACACTCGTGCATCGAATTCGCCCAACTCCTTCACCTTGAGGGGGCCCTTCCGCTGCGGTAGCCCGCCGATCAACTTTAATATCTTCTCCCGCACCATCACTTGGCGCTTTTCCGCGTCCGCGCGGGAGCGAATCTGTGCCACCGCCTTCTGCCGGTCCGCGAGTTTTGCATCGGCGATGTTGTCCAGATAGCGAACCAAATCCTGGCGGGCTTCCTGTTGCGCGAAACCAACCGCGCAGCAGAGAAAAAGAGAGGCAGCGAGTCGGGGTGCCATGATTCCTTATTATGATTGTTTGGGATGAAGAACGGATTCCTCTCTGAGCAGCAGATTCGCAAGATCGCATCCGAAGCTCTGGCTAAGCTTCCGGTTGACGGTTGGCGCGTGCTGGTTCTCATTCCCGACGGCACTCGCACGATGCCGATGCCGCTGTTCTTCGATTTGCTGGAGCGTGAACTCGGCGAGCGTGTAAGGGATCTGGATTACCTGGTCGCGCTCGGCACGCATACGCCGATGTCCGATGAGCAGCTTTCGCGCCACCTCGGCCGCCGAGTGGTGGACGGATTCGCAGGCGTGCGGCGCGTTTTCAATCATCGTTGGGACGACCCGTCGGCCTTCGCGACGCTCGGAACGATTTCCTCGAAAGAGATCGCGCAGATCAGCGGAGGCCTGCTGGAGCGTGAAGTTCCGGTCCGGTTGAACCGGCTGATTCTCGACTACGATCACATCCTGATTTGCGGACCGGTTTTTCCGCATGAGGTCGTGGGATTCTCGGGAGGCGCGAAGTATTTCTTCCCCGGGATCGCCGGGCCGGAGATCATTCACCTCACGCACTGGCTCGGCGCGCTGATCACCAGCTTCGACATCATCGGTGCGAAAACGACGGCGGTGCGCGACGTGATTCATCGCGCCGTGGAATTCGTCGATCGCCCGCATTCGCTGCTCGCTCCCGTCGTCATGAAGGAAGGCGTCGCGGGATTATTCTGCGGACCCACGCTCAAGACCTGGGCCGCGGCGGCCGAGCTCTCTTCGGAGCGGCATGTTACTTGGGTCCCGAAGCCCTTCGATCGAATACTGGCCGTGATGCCCGAGATGTACGACGATCTCTGGACCGGCGGTAAAGGGATGTACAAGACGGAGCCTGCGGTGGCCGATGGTGGCGAGGTGGTAATTTACGCTCCGCATATTCGCGAAGTGAGCCATGTGCACGGCCGGATGATTGAGGAGATCGGCTACCATTGCCGCGACTATTTCACAGCGCAGTGGGAGAAGTTTCGCGATTATCCGGGCGGCATCCTCGCCCATTCTACCCACGTGAAGGGCAAGGGCACCTACGATGCGGCCACCGGAATCGAGACGCCGCGAATTCAAGTGACGCTCGCCACCGGAATCTCGGAGGAGCGTTGCCGCCGGATTAATCTTGGATATCGCGATCCGGCTACCGTCGACCCGGAGCGGTGGGCCAAGGAAGGATGGTTCGTCGCGCCGCAGGCCGGGGAGATGCTCTATCGCGTGCGGCCGTAAGGCGGCGGGCCGCTCCATCACTGTCGCGGCTCGGTTAGCTCCAGGAACCCACCGGAGATCAGTTGAGCGATCACTTGCGCGAACTCCGGAGCCGGAGTATTCGCGTGCACCGCACCCTGCTGCTTGAGTAGATCGAGCAACTCCGCCGCCGTGTGCGATCCGTCGGCCAGTGCGAGCAGGTGCGCGGTCCAGGCCTGCACGGGAATCTCGAGCACGAAGGGATACTCGGTGTCGATCGTATAGCTCTGCGGCGCCCAGCCGTCCTCGGTAAGGCGATGCTCCACGCGCATGTGCACGTCGCGAGACGCGCGCAGGCGCACGGCGAGCAAACTCTGCACGCCGCGAGTCACGGACGTTTCCCAATCCACTACCCAGTGCTGCTCGTGGGGACCCGACCGCGGGCCCACTTGCCGGCGCACCGTGAACACGGGCCGCGACTGAGCCTTGCGCTGGATGATGAGGAACCCGCGCGCGATTTGTTTTACACGCAGCTGTTCGAAAAGCTCCCGCCACGGTTTCGCGTCCGCGATACCGGCGCGATTGCGGCTGATGGCCTCCGCGACGTACGCGCTGGGCGAGAAGATCCGGTTCACGAAAAACGCGATGTCGAATTCCTCTTCCGCAGGTCCCAGCCAGTTGCGCAGGCGCATCTCAAAGGGCTCGTCGCGATCGGTGCCGACCAGCGGCGCGTAGAAGCGCGCGCCCGGACGGAGGTACTTCGGCAGTCCTTCGATGACGCGGCGCACGATTTGCTCGCCGTCCTGGCCCCCGCTATCGAACACCATGTTGTGGCGGAAAACCGGCACGTAGGGGGCATGCGCGGCGATCCGGTCGAACGTAAGATTGCCGGCCGGCTCGTAGAGATCGCCCTTGGCCGCCGTCATGTTGGCGATGCCGTTGAGCCGCTTGTTGAATTCGGCGAAATGCGTGGAGCGTTCGGTCACGTCATACGCCCACGCGTGCTTGGCGCCGTTGCGCACGGCCACCATGGCCGCAATCCCCGTGCCTGCGCACAGATCGAGAAACGCCTCGCACGGCGTGAAGCTCAGCATGCCGAGGTATTGCTCCGTGTTGGGGACGATCGCGGGATACACGAAATCGTCGGGCGGCGGCGCGGGTTGATCGTCCACCGGACGGCTGCGGTCCGACGCGGCGTACAGGTCCTGCACCGGATACAGCATCACCGTGGCGGAGATGCGTTGGGGATCGCTCTCCTGCGGCACCACCACTTCCAATGCTCTGAGTTCGGCCAGAGGAAGCTTGGCGGTGGCATCGAGCGAAATCGCGCCGCCTTCCAGCAGCACCCAGATCAGCAGGCCGAGAGCATCATCGGGCTGCGCCTCCAAATGCCGCGCACCTTCCAGGCGATATTGGCCCATGCGCTCCAGCCCCAACCGTTCGCGGACGGCGGGCTCGGTGTAGCCGGCGGTTTCTAAAGCCCGGCGGAGGGCGAGGAACTCAGAGTCGGAACCGATACGCAGAGGTAGAGACATGGCGCCTACTTGACGAAAACAGCGGTGGCGGCGACGGCCACTCCCACGCAAGCACTGATAATGGAGATGGCCCATACGATGTTCCGCTTGGACAGAATCGCCAGCGACGCGAACACGATGCCTACTTCCAGGAACACTTCGCCGATTTCGAGTGACATCGCCTTGTGGCCTTTTTCGTCGCGCTCGGCTTCCAAGGCCTTGGCCTCGGCCTGGATGTCGGCACGGTCCTTGTCGTACTTTTCGGAGTTGTCGGCGTAGTGCTTCAGGCGTTCCTCCACGCCGTCGCTCTTCATCAACTTCAAAATGTCAACCGCGATTTCGGAATTGTAGCGGCGGATGTCTTTGCCTTGATAGAAAGCCCACTGATCCGACGCCTTCTGTTGCGCGAGAAGTTCTTCCGTAGAAAAGATATGGGCGGTTACGGAATCGATCGCCAGCAGCGCCGCGATGATGGCCATGGTCACGGCTACCTTCTTATCGAAGGGCTCTTTCGCGCGTTCTGTAGCTTCGTTGAGATCGTCATTGGCGTCCATTTACAGACAGTATATCTGCCGGAGGGTACGAGGAAGGCTTCTTTGGGCAGATAAGGGCCTGGGAACGCGGATGGAACCGAAAGGTCTCTACTCCCGTGGCGGGCTGGTGCGCGTCTGACAGGTACGATACAACTCTTCGCTCGCATTCAAGCAGATCTCGGCGTTGCGCGTGTACGTTCGCTTGGTGGAACGGATCACACGATCACGGTCCTTTTCGTCAAAGACGATGGTGTAGTGATTCCCGTCGCTGGAGATCGTTCCGGTTCCTTCTCCTTCGAAGGAGGCTTCCAGCTTGCGTACTCCCGGGCCGGCAACTCCAAGAGATGTCTGTCGTGAGCCCCTGATTGTCGAGTATCGGACAGAGCTTCCCGTCACACTGGTAATCTGTATACAGCCGATTCTGCAGGGCGAGATTGTGCGCGATGTGGTATCGCACCATTCCGTTGCCCCGTGGTTCGAAGATCTGGTACAAACCCAGTGGATGGGGGGAATCGCGATCCTGGCGCCATTCGCCGATACGCGGATCAAGTGGTTGCGCATACACGCTCGCGGCGAGCACAGATCCGATCAGCAAGAGGGGAGCGGCCATGATCTTCAAGCTTCGATTGTGCTGTCTGGCGCGATGCGCTTTCAATCACCTATAAAGATACTTGTCCGGGCGAAAAAACACACAGGCCGTCTTAGGACGCGGTACCCTAGTGGGTTATGAAAGTAGCTCTCGCAGGACAGGGTGCCTTCGGCATTAAACACCTGGAAGCCATGGCCAACATTCCGGGAATTGAGGTGGTGACGCTGACGGGCGGCAATCCCGCCGGCACGGAGGAGGTGGCGAAACGCTTCAAGATTCCGCATTGGACCTCAGACCTGGGCGAAAGTTTGAAGCAGCCCGGTGTGGAGGCGGTGATTCTGACCACGCCCACGCAGTTGCACGCCTCGCAGGCGATCCAGTCGATGCGCGCCGGAAAACACGTGATGATCGAGATCCCCATTGCGGATTCGCTCGAAGATTCCGAGGCGATCGCGAAGGTACAGCAGGAAACCGGGCTGATCGCGATGGGCGGCCACACGCGCCGCTTCAATCCCAGCCATCAGTGGATTCACAAAAAAATCAAAGCGGGCGAATTGAAAGTGCTGCAGATGAACGTGCAGACGTACTTTTTCCGCCGCACCAATATGAACGCGGCGGGCAAGGCGCGCAGCTGGACAGACCACCTGCTGTGGCACCACGCCTGCCACACCGTGGACCTTTTCCAGTATCAGACCGGCGAGAAGGCTTCGCACGCGAACGCCGTGCAAGGACCCGTTCATCCGGAGCTGGGCATCGCGATGGATATGAGCGTCCAGTTGAAGACTGCGGGCGGCGCGATTTGCACGCTCTCGCTGTCGTTCAACAATAAGGGTCCGCAAGGAACGTTCTTCCGCTACATCTGCGACAACGGCACCTATATCGCGTATTACGACGATCTGGTGGACGGCGAGGAGAAGAAGATCGACTTGTCCCAAGTGGACGTGTCGATGAACGGCATTGAGCTTCAGGATCGCGAGTTTTTCGCCGCGATCAAGGAAGGCCGTGAGCCGAACTCCAGTGTGCAGCAGGTGTTGCCGGCAATGCAGGTGCTGGACAAGTTGGAGCAGTGCGTGGGGCGCGAGGGCAAGGCTCCCATCAAAGCGCGCGCGTAAACGTTCTCGCACCTCAAAATCACGTCGAGCAGGGATGACGTTTCGGGACGAACTCCTGATACGATAGATGTTCACTTTATGAGCACCTCAGTCGCTGCACCTACTCCTGTCGCCGCCGCGAAGCACCCGGTCAAATGGTCCTGGCTGGCCATTGCCATTGCCATCGGCCTGGCGGTTGCCTTCATGCCCACGCCGGAGGGGCTGAGCCATACGGCGCAGCTTGTGCTGGCCATCATCGCCGGAACCGTGGTCCTGTGGGCGGCGGAGGTGATGAATAACGGCGTCGCCTCGCTGCTCATGATGGGGATTCTGATGTGCATCGGGGTCGCTCCTTTGACTACGGTGCCGGGCGCCGCGCCTCCGGGCGTGAGCGGAGCGCTCAGCGGATTCTCCGATGGCGCGTGGTGGACGCTGATGGTGGTGGTCTACTACGGCTTCGCGATGAAGAAAACCGGACTCGCGGAGCGCGTCGCGTACTACATCCTTTCTTTGTTCCCCGGAACGTTCGCCGGGATTCTGTCGGCGTTCTTCCTGATCGGGCTGCTGCTTTCCCTCGGCATTCCGTCGATGACGGTGCGCACGGCGATCATGGCGCCCATCGCGTGGAGCCTGGTGCAGACGCTGGGACTCGCGCCGCGAAGCAAGGCATCCGCGTTGATCATGATCACGGTGGTGGAAATGGCGGTGGTGCCGGGTCTCGCATGGGAGCTCGGTTCACTGAACGGTCCTGTGGTCGTCAGCATGTTCGCCGCGAAGAAAATTGCGCTGACCTGGGGCGGCTACGCGCAAGTCATGATGGTGCCGACGCTGATCATGTGCGCGCTGATCCTGGTGATGAACCTGATGCTGTTCAAAGCGGAAGCCCCCATCCACGTGTCGCGCGATTTCGCCACCGGCAAGCTGAAGTCGATGGGCGCGATCAAGCGGAATGAGATGATCGTCGCCGTGGTGGTGATTTTGTCGATCGCCATGTGGGTCACGAATCCCACCTATCACAAGCTGCCTACGTTCGTGATCGGGATGTTCGGCATGGCGATCTTCGCGCTTGCGGGCGTGATTCAGGATTCCGACATCGGCACGGGAATTTCGTGGACCCTGATGCTGTTCCTGGGCGGCATCTTCAGCCTGACGCACCTCATTCCGCAATACAAAATCACGGACTGGCTTGCGGGGATTCTGGTGCCTCGCGTGTCGCCGTTGATCGGAACTCCCATGCTGTTGCTGCTGGTGGTGGCGCTGGTGATGTTGGTGCTGCGTTTTATCGATCCCTCGGCGTTTATCGTGATCCCATTGTTGTGGACTCCGCTGGTGGATACGCTCTCGGCGGGCGGCATTCCTCCGCTGGTGCTGGCCGCGCCCATCCTGTTGATGTCGGCTCCGTTCTTCCTGCTCTATACGAATTTCTGGATGGCCATGGCTGAGGGCATGACCGGGAAGCAGGGCTTCAGTAAGGGACAACTGTTCTACCTCGCGGGTTTGTACGTCGTCGCCGCGCTGATCGCGACGGTCGTCGGCGTCTTCTATTGGAAGATGATCGGGATCCTCAAATAGCGCAATGCTGGACCGTGTCGGATTTGTTGGCTTCGGCGAGGCGGGATACTTCATCGCGAAGGGCCTGCGCGGCGCGGGGCTAGCCCACACGTTTGCCTACGATATCGATAACAGCGAGCGTGTGCGCGAGCGGGCCCGTGAGACGCAGACGGAGCTCATGGAATCGAACGCAGCTCTGGCCGCGGCGTGCGACGTGATCTATTGCGCGGTGACGGCGGACCAGGCGTTGAATGCGGCGCAGCAGACGGGTCCGCATCTCAGCGCCAGGCACTTCTACGTCGACGTCAACTCCGTATCGCCGCGCATAAAGCAACGCGTCGGCGAGGCGGTTTCCGCAAACGGAGCGCGCTTCGTGGAGGCAGCCATGATGGCTCCCGTGCCTCCGCACGCGCACAAGGTTCCGACGCTGCTGGGCGGCGCGGCGGCGCCTGCATTCGTAGAAATGATGCAGCCCTTCGGCGTGCGAATGGACGTCGTGTCGACGGATCAGATCGGGCGCGCCGCGGCGGTGAAGATGTTCCGCAGCATCGTCTACAAGGGCCTGGAGGCGCTGCTGTTCGAATGCGTGATGGGCGCCAGCCAGTACGGAGCCGAGCCGCGCGTGTTCCAATCGCTCAACGAGAGTTTTCCCGGCGTGGATTTTGAGAAGCTCGCGAATTACATGGTGGGCCGCGTGGTGGTGCACGGCGAACGGCGCGCGCGCGAGATGGAAGAAGTCGCGGCCACACTGCGCGAGCTGGGGATCGAGCCGATGATGGCGGAAGCCACGGTGCGCCGCATGGACTGGGCCGCGGATCTGGACCTCAAATCGCGCTTCGGCGGCGACTTTCCGAAGACTTACCAAGAAGTCCTGGATGCCATCGCTGCCCCTGAGCCTACGGTGAAGTAGAATCTTTCGGAGGGAGGGCTCGGGCGATGCAGGTTTTTCGTAACAGCATCTGGGTGGATGGAGCCCACATCTGGCGTTGGAACGGGCATCGCTGGCTGCACCGGCCCGCGGGCGGTCATCCGGCGGCGTATGAGAACGACGTGTTGCGCCTGCTGAGCCAGATCTACGGGAATCCGGCGGGGCGCCTCCTGCTGAACGCGATTCAGACCTGGCAGCACGGGAAAGTGCAGATCGTGCCGTATCGCGGGGAAGACGGTGCGCGCAATGCTTCGGCCACCGCGTGGGACTTTCGGGGGGCCACGCCGCAAGGCGAGACGGAGCTGGATACCAATGGGACCGTCTGGCACGTACATCATCCTGAGCGTGGCACCGGCGGAGGCTCGAGCGTGTTCGTGCGCTACTCGCCCGGCACCTGGACCCACGGACATCACGCCGGCGATCACCAGGATGAGGTTCTGTTCCACGAACTGACGCATGCCTATCGAGACGTCCGTGGGCACGCTCTGCTGCGCGGCACCGATTCTGATTATCCGAATCAGGAAGAGTTCTGGGCCACGCTCAATACCAACATCTACATCTCCGCCAAGGGCGCGGGCCTGCCTCTGCGCGGAAGCTACAATCACGCGCGCGACGTTCAGGATCGCGCCGACGCGTATATTCTGGATCTCGACGGCACCACCCGCCTGACGGAGAGCCAGGCGCTGATCGTGAACTATCGCAATCTGGTTGGCCGGCTCTTTGATGAGGAGCGGCCGCTCACCGAACCGATGTCCGGTGTGCGGTCCACCTACAATCCCTACCGCGACTATATCCGCATGACCGGCATCCGGTCATTGTTCGCCGAACACGCCGACAATTGGCACTAAGCCGCCCGCTGCCTAGAAGTGCAGCTTCGCCGCGAACTCAAAGTCGCGAGGATTGCCCGCGCTGGTAATGGTGCCGAACGCGGCGGAGCCGAAGCTGCCGTTCGGATCGTTCCAGGGTACGGTGTTCGATACGTTGAACGCTTCCGCGCGCAACTCTAAGCGGAGCCGCTCCCGGATCGCGAAGGTCTTGCCGATCATCACGTCCGCGTTCTGCAGGCCGGGTCCACGCACGGGATTGCGCGAGCTGTTGCCGATCACGAACTGGGGCGCCGCCTGGAACGCCGCGACATTGAACCACTCCGCGGAGCTGCGCGTGGCGAAGCTGTTGGGGTCTCCGATACGGTTCGGACGCTGCACCGCGAAGCCGAGGCTGGAATTGTTGTTCGTCGCCTGCGTGACGGGAACCGCGTCTCCGGCCTGGATGCGCACCAGGCCCGCGATCTGAATGCCGGAAATCTTCTTCCACTTCGGAATCTCGTAGACCCAGCTCATCGAGAACACGCGCGGGATGTCGCCGCTCGAAATGTCGCGCTCCAGGTGGCGATTGTAGGCGTCCGCGGCTCCGGTGGTGTTGAGCACGGGCCCGGTGAAGATGGTTTGCGAGAACACGCTGGAGGCGTCGTCAATCAATTTGGAGAACGTGTACGCGGCCGTGACGGTGAGTCCGCACGAGAGGCGGCGCTCCAATTTGGCGGTGAACGCGTGATAGATGGAATTGCCCACGTTGTCGCGGAAAAGCGCCACCGTCGTGAATTCCGGATACGGGCGGAGCAGCTGCTGCTGCGCGATGGTCTTCGCGCCAAGCGAGGAAGACGCCGGGACAACTCCAAAGTACGGATTCGCCACCTTGGTCAACAAAGCGGAGCCCATCGCCAGATCCTGCGAGGGCAGCTGGTTGATGTTGAAGTCGGGAATCCCGAGCCGGGTATTCTTCGAGCCCAGATAGCCCACTTCTAGGCTCAAGTCCTTTCCGAACGAGTGCTGCGTCGTGACGTTCCACTGCTGCGAATAGCCGGAGCCGCTATTGCGCTGCACGCCGAACACGCCCTGGCCAAGGCCCGAGTTCGGATTCGGAGCCGTCACTTGCACCGTGGGTCCCTGCGAAAGAAGGAACGCCGGATTGATGTTGTCCTGTGTGGCTTGGCCGACGGTTTGAATAAACGGGAATTGCGGAATGGTGAACGGAGTGGTAATGCCGGATTGTTCAAACCACATCAGGCCGTAGCCGGTGCGGACCACCGTCGAATCTCCCACGCGGTACGCGGCACCGAAGCGCGGGCCGAAATCGCCCAGACCCAGCTCCCGCGCCGTGTGCGGAAAATCGAGCACCTGTGTACGCAAGTTGAAGATCGCGCCCTGGTCATGCACTTCGGTGGAAGGAAAGTTCAGCGTATAACGAGTACCAAGATTCAGCGTCAGGCGATTGCTGACTTTCCAATCGTCACCGATGAAAAACTCTGCGATGTGGGCACGCTCCTGAAGGATGTTCTTCTGGATATCGATGCTGAACGAGCTCACTTGCCCCAGTAGCAGAGAGGCCACGGCGTTACCTCCGGTGGCGGTGGCGCTGTCGGTTCCGGTGGTGGAGAACGTGAATGAGCCCGTGGGATTCGGCGGATTCAGCACATCCAGCGCTTCGCGGCGCAAGTCCATGCCGGCCTTGATGGTGTGGCGGCCGCGCACCATGGAGAAGGTGTCGAGATACTCGGTGATCGAAGTCGTGAAACGGGAATTCGCGGCCGTGGTCGGTCCCACTTGCTGGAATCCGGCGACGCTGAAAATCGGCAGCACCGAGGCGAACGAATTTTGCGGAAGCCCCGGAATCGTGATGCCGCCGCTTTGCAGCGAGGCCTGATTCAGGTCGCGGCGGGACCAGCCGAAGCGAGCCTGATTCAGCGTCGAAGGCGAGATGGTCCAGTCATCTTCCGCCGCGATGGAATCGCCGCGCGTGAGCGCGTGACCAATCACGCCGGAAGTCAGGCTGCCGCTGCCATCCGGAAGCGGCGTAACGGGCGTGTCGTCGTCGCGCAGGTAAGAATAACGCAGGAACGCGCGCTGCTTCATGCTGAAGTAGTGATCCAGGCGTGTGTCGAACTGGTCCTGGTGATCGGGCTCTACTCCGGAGCGCGTAAAGTTGTTCGCGGTGGCCGTGCTGGTGGGCAGCGGATAGTGCGCCAGGATCGCCAGACCCAGTGGATCCAGCCGGGACGTCGGAATCGTATTGCTGGGGAATGGCGAACGCGGCGAAGTCAACGGATCGTAGATCGGCGTGGACGCGGCGAACACACCGGAGCGCTGCGCCAGAGTCGGCACGGTGCTGATGCGCGGAATGCCGGTGAGCAGCCGGGTGCCCTGCCAATCCACGAAGAAGAAGGTTTTGTTTTTTACGATGGGGCCGCCCACGGCGAAGCCGTACTGATTCCGGCGATACTCCGGACGCGGCCCGGGCTGCGCGAAACGATTGCGCGCGTTGAGATCCTCATTGCGAAGGAACTCGAACAGAGTGCCGTGCAACTGGTTGCCGCCCGATTTACCCACCACCATCACGGTACCGCCGTTGGAGCGGCCATACTCGGGTGAATACGCGTTGATGTTCAGGTGAAACTCTTCAATGCCATCGATGATGGGATAGAACACCACCTGCCCCGGCTCCGGCTGCAACACGCTGATGCCGTCGTAAAGATACTCGCTGGTTCGCGGACGGCTGCCGCTGATGCGCGGAAGCAGCGACCCGCCGCCGGGAAGTGCCACGCCCGGTGCCAGCGCGACCAGAGGAATGAAATTGCGGCCGTCCAGAGGTAGCGTCTCCACTTTCTGCTCATTTACGCCGAAGCCGACATCTCCGCTCGCCGCCTGCAAGAGTGTTGCGTCCGCCTTGACGTCGACGGCTTGCGTGGGTTGGCCTAATTCGAGGGACACGTCCAGCCCGATCCGGTCTGCTACGCGCAGCGTAATGCCGGATTGGCGGTAGGTCCGGAAACCAGGCTGCGCCACGGAGAGAACGTACGGGCCGGCCGGCAATCCCAAAAGATGATATTCACCTTCGGCGTCCGTCGTGACGGCGTAGATGGCCTGCGTGGCTTGATCCTGGGCCTCCACCTTGGCGTTCGCCACCATGGCGTGGGAGGGATCTTGTACGGTGCCGAAGATCTCCGCGCGGCCGGCCTGACCGAAACACGCAAGAGCGGGGAATAAAAACAGGAATGCTAAAAGTTTCGTTTGCATGTCGTGATAAACATCTAGTGTAATCTAACAACGACATTCTTGCCACCCCCGCGGACTCGACTAGTTTTTAAAGCCGTACGAACGGAAAGGATTCCAGAGCATAGGTTGTCGGAGAACCGTCCGTCTCACTCGCTCCGCTCACGGTAAACACCACAGGGCTGGCCGGCCTGCCCGTGAAGAAGCGCGGTGATGGTGGAGATCAACAATCAGGCAGTGAAGTTCATGGCGAGGGCAGCTTATATCCGAAACGTTGGAGGATCTCCCGGCCGGCGCCCTTGAGCAGAAAGTCGCTGAATCGCCGTGCCTCGGCCGGGTGGGCGGATTTGGCGATGATTCCGGCCTCTTGAGTAAGAGGGCGGTGCAGGGAATCGTCCAGGGGAATTACTTGGCCGTGTTCGTTCCGCACCAGCGAATACGCCGTGAAGACCGCGTCGGCGTTGCCCGCGGTTCCAAATTGTTTGGCGGCGTTGATGTTGTTCGCATAGACAACTTTGGGTTGAGCGCGATCCCACACGCCGGCGCGTTGCATCGCTTCCACGGCGGCGGCTCCGTAAGGCGCCAGCTCGGGCTTCGCCAGGGCGATGGTTTTGACCCCGGGCTGCCCCAGGTCGCCGACGCCGCTCACTTTCGCCGGACTGGTTTCCGGAATCCAGAGAGCGAGAACGCCGATCGCATAGATGGCGCGCGATCCTGGCGCCAACAAGCCTTCACGATCGAGCGCCTCGACGTGCTCTGCATCGGCGGAGAGGAAAACGTCGAAGGGCGCGCCGTGCTCGATTTGCTGCGTGAGTTCGGCAGTTGAGGCGAAGCTGAAAACCGGATGAATTCCCGTGCGCGCCTCGAACTCTGAGCCCACCGCGCCTACGGTGTCCGTCAGATTCGCGGCGGCGGCCACGGTGACTTGCCTGCCGGCCGCTCGCGATTCCTCGCGGTGGCAGGCGGCGCCCGCCAGCGCCGCGCCGATCAACAAAAGTCGCGATAAACCACGCATGTCTTGTTAACAAGATACCGCATTGCTTTATTTAAGATAATGGGGACGCATGGTATCGTGGAGAGCGGAACATGACCGGACCTAAGAAATCGCTGCCGGAGGTCGACAATAACCTGGGCGTCCTGCGCCAGAAACGCGGCCTCTCCGCGGCGGAGCTGGCTCGCACGGCGGAAGTCACGCGCCAGACTATCTATGCGATCGAGGCGGGCAGCTATGTGCCGAACACCGCGCTTGCCCTGAAGCTGGCGCGCGCTCTCGAAGTGACAGTGGAGGATCTGTTCACGCTCGCCGGCGATTCCACGGCTCCCGATCTTCGCAGCGAAACGGCGGCGGTCCTTCCCGGGACCCCGGTTCCCGAACCGGGCCAGCCCGTGCAGTTATGCCGCGTGGACAAGCGGCTGTTCGCATCGTCCCCATCTCCGGTGCCGTGGTATTTTCCGGCGAGCGACGCCGTGGTCTCCGCGATTCCTGCGCGCGGCAAGGCCAAGGTCCAGGTGTTTCATGCGGAAGACACGTTCCGGAACCGAATCTTGGTGGCCGGATGCGATCCCGCCATCTCAGTGCTAGCGCATAATGTGCTGTCCGCGGGCATTGAGCTCGTGCTGGCGCATCGCAATAGTTCGCAGTCGCTCGCGCTGTTGAAGGAAGGCTTCGTCCATGTGGCGGGCACGCACCTGCGTGACGATTCCACCGGCGAATCGAACGTGAGTGCCATCGACAAGCTGTTCCCGCGAGCCTCCGTCGCCGTGGTTTCGTTCGCGGTGTGGGAAGAGGGCGTGCTCACGGCGCGTGGCAATCCGAAGGGCATTCGCGGCATTGAGGATTTCGCCCGCGCGGACGTGCGCATCGTGAATCGGGAATCCGGCGCAGGCAGCCGCCAGCTGCTGGACGCGCACCTGAAGCGTCTGGGAATTCCCGTGCGCAAGGTCAAGGGATATGATCAGGAAGCGCAGGGACACTTGCCCGCGGCGTGGCAGGTGCAGAGTGGAAACGCGGACGCGTGCATCGCGACCCGGGCTTCGGCGCGAGCCTTCGGGCTCGGATTTCTGCCGCTGGTGAGCGAGCGCTACGATTTAGTGATCCGCCGGGAGCAAATGGACTCGCCCGGTATTCAAGCGCTGCTCGACACGCTGAGCCGCAGCAGTTTCCGGCGCGAGATCGAGAGCCTGGGCGGATACGATACGCGCGCGTCCGGCCAGCGGATGCGCTAGCGGTTTCCTTACTCGTAGCGCAGCGCTTCGACAGGGTCCAGCCGCGCAGCCTTGCTCGCCGGCCAGATGCCGAAGAACAATCCGATGCCGACGCTGACCACAATTCCCAGCGCGACAGCCCACGCGGGAACTTCAGTGGGCAGGGACGGAAACGCCATGCGGCTGAGACGCGAGACTGCCCAGCCAATCGTCATGCCGAGGATGCCGCCGAGTCCCGTGAGCGCGACCGCTTCCGCCAGAAACTGCATGACGATATCCCGGCGGCGCGCGCCGATGGCTTTGCGGATGCCGATTTCGCGCGTGCGCTCCGTCACCGAAACCAGCATGATGTTCATGACGCCGATGCCGCCCACCAGCAGGCCGATGGAACTGAGCACCACCATCACCAGCGCGACGATCGCCGTGAGCGAGCGGAACTGGTCCACCAGTTGATCGGCGGAGGAGATCGCGAAGTTGTCGGGCTTGTCGAAAGGAACCTTGCGTTCCTGGCGCAGCACCACGCGCACTTCATCCATGGCCATCGCGATTTGTCCGGGCTTGGCCTGCACCATCAGCATGTGCTCCTGCGCGGTCGGAAACAGCTTGTGCATGGTGAAGTACGGAACCAGAACGCGATTGTCGTCCTGGCCCGGGATGGAAGTGGCCGGGCGCTTCATCACGCCGATCACTTGCACTTCTCCCCCGGCCAGTGACACCGTCTTGCCCAGCGGATTCTCCGATCCGAAGAGTCCTTTGGCGGCATCCTCGCCCAGCACGGCAATCGCCAGGCGATGCGTGTCCTCATTGCCGGTGAAGAAGCGGCCGGACTTCATATCCGCTTGTCCGCTGGTCGCGTAATGCTCGCCGACGCCGGCCATCTGCGCCTGAGATTCGTTGCCCTTATAGCGCACCAGCGAGGGACCGAAATTGTTCGGAGGCAGCAGGTACGGGCTCACGGTTTCCACCGAAGGACAGCGCGCGGCGATCGCCAGAGCGTTTTCGTACGTCAATGGTTTGCGCTGCCGCTGCTCCGGACTATTGCCGCCGCCGCCGAGGATGTTATTCTTCATCACCATCACTGTATTGGTGCCCAGGCTGCGAATGGCACCCGTGACGGCTCCGTCCAGGCCCGCCAGAATTGAGCCGACGCCGATGATGGTGCCCACGCCGATAATCACGCCCAACACCGTCAGGAAGGCGCGAACCTTGTTCTCGCGAATCGTGGTGAGCGCAAGCACGATTACTTCATACAGGAGCCGCATGGTTTAACTCTCCGCTCTCAGCGCCACAATCGGATCGAGTTGCGCGGCGCGCCGGGCCGGATAGATTCCGAAGAACAATCCTACGATCGCGGAGAGCGAAACTCCGATCACCACGGCGTTCAGAGGCACCTCCATCGGCACCGGCGTGAAGTTGCGCACCGCCACCGCCAGCAGCCACGCGATCGTGACTCCGATCAAGCCTCCCATGCCGGAGAGCATCGAAGACTCCACCAAGAACTGGTTCAAAATATCCTGCTTTCTCGCTCCGACGCTCTTGCGCACGCCGATTTCTCGCGTCCGCTCCGACACCACGGCCAGCATGATGTTCATGATCACCACTCCGCCCACCACCATGAACACGCTGACGATGCCGACAGCCGCCGCCGCGATGGCTCCGGTAAGAGAATCCCACGTCGAGACCAAAGTGTCCGACGATTGAATGCCGAACGTATCGTCCTGATTCGGCCGCAAGTGGCGATAGGATCGAATCAGAGACCGCACTTCGTCCTGCGCCTCTTCCAAATGTCCGCGATCGAGGGCGGAGAAGTTGTACTGCATCCCGCTACGGTCGCCGTAAATCTTGAAATACGTCTGCACCGGAATCGCGACGTAATTATCCTGCGATTGTCCGAACACGCTGCCCTTCGGTTTGCCCACGCCCACCACTTCGAACGGGCGGCCGTCGATCTCGACAGTCTTTCCGAGCGGATCGGTGCTGGGGAAGAAGCGATCCTTGAGGTCGGATCCAAGAAACACCACGGTCATGCGGCGTTGATCTTCGGTGTCGGTAAAGAAGCGCCCTAGCGCCACCTGCGTATTGCTCATGGTCGCGGTGTTCGCCGTGACGCCTTGCAGTCCCACGCCGTCCACCACATCCCCCGAATACGTCAGCCGGCCGCCGCCGTTGGCCGCCAGGCCCACTTCGCGATCCAGCGTGACGTGCTCCTTCACATATCGGTACTCGGCCTGCGTAAGCTGCGGATTGGTCCGCTGCATCTGCGCGAATTTTTTCGGATCGAACCGCGCGAACACGAATCGCCGCACGCCGAACCCGTCACTGCCCATGGAAGATGCGGTTTCGGCAATGTACACGTCCATGCCGTGAATCACCGCCATCACCGCGATCAGCGTGGTGGTGGAAAGGATGATGCCCAGCAGCGTCAGGAAACTACGCAGCTTGCTGCCGCGCAGCGAATCGATGGCCACGGAGGCCGCTTCAAGAAAGGATGCTCGGGAGGGTTTCACTTTGGATATACTTCGCTAACTACTAGGATACGCGGCGCGCCGCCGGTTTGTTCAATTTTTCGCCGATCCAGTCCATCAGCACGCCATCCAGCCAAAACCGCGGGTTGCGGCGCGCCAGGAATCCCAAGTGCCCGCCGTGCTCCACCGGGGCCAGCCGCAGATGAGGATTCTTCTCGAATGCCGGATGTCCGTACATCGAAAACGGCACCATCGGATCGTCCTTCGCGGTCACGATGATCGCCGGAATGCGGATCTGCTCCAGAAACTGGTTCGAAGACTGCGTCCGGAAATAATTGGCCGCCGTACCGAAGCCGAATAGCTGCGCCGTGTAGTGATCGTCGAAGTTGATGATGGTGCGGATCTTCGGCAGATGCTCCAGCGTGTAGATCTCCGGAGCCTGCGCATGCCGCCGCCGGATGCGATCCTTCAATCGCTCCACAAAGCGATTCTGGTAGAGGAAATTCGCGGGCCGCTCGATCGCGGCGGCGCTCAGGGCGAGGTCGATGGGCACGGAGACTCCGCAGACGCCCGCCAGCAGGTCCTTGCCGGAATCGCCCAGCTCCCCCGCGAGCTTCATCGCGATATTGCCGCCCAGTGAGTATCCGCACAGGAACAGCGGCGCGGCGGACTTCTCGCGAATCTGCTTCAGCACGCTCAGCGCATCGGAAGTCTGGCCCGCGTGGTAGCTCGAAATCGCCAGGTGCTCCGTGCCGCCGCAGCCGCGCAGGTTGAAGCGATGCACCGCAAAGCCCCGCTCCAGCGCCGCGTACGCCATGCTGAGTGCGTAGCCGGACGTGCTCGATCCTTCCAGCCCGTGGATGAGCAGAAGCTCGCCCTTGACCTCGCCTTCGGGACGCTGCTCATGCACCAGTACTTGCACGTCGGGCTCCGTGCGATAAATCACGGCCCGAACCGGCCAGCGCTCCTCCACCAAAGGCCGCTTCCAAAAATTCCCCGCAAGGGTGGCCAGGTGCGGATTCCGGAACAAAGGATCGAAAGGAGTCAAACTATGATTGTAAAGTGATGCCATGGTTCTCGCCGCTGCTCGACGCCGGCGCTCCCGCCCCCGACTTCTCTCTCCCCGACGACCAGGGCAACCTCGTGACGCTCGCGAAGCTGCGCGGACACAACGTGGTGCTGGTGTTTTATCCCGCCGACGACACGACCGTGTGTACCAAACAGCTGTGCGAGTTTCGTGATCGTTGGCCGTTGGTACAGCAGAAGAACACGCTCGTCTTCGGCGTGAATCCCGCGAAGGTGGAAACGCACGCCAAATTTCGCCACAAACACCAGTTTCCGTTTCCCATCTTGAGCGACCCGGGGCAGCGCACGGGAGCCGCGTACCACGCGAAAGGCTTGATCGTGCCTCGGCGGACAGTGTATTTGATCGGCCCCGACGGCACAATCCGCTACGCGCGCCGCGGCAAGCCGGAGCCCGAAGAGGTTTTGGCCGCTGCGCTCTGATCATGCAAATCCCTCGCTTCTATCCGATTCTCGACACCGAAGCCGCCGCGCGCCACTCCCTCGACGCCGTGCACGTCGCCGAAAAAATTCTCGCGGGCGGAGCGCAAATTCTCCAGTTCCGCCACAAAGGATTCTTCTCGCGCGAAGTCTTCACTATGATGGAGCGCATCGCCGAGCTCTGCCGCGACGCGAAGGTACCGTTCGTCGTGAACGATCGCTCCGATCTGGCGAAGCTCATGAACGCCGCGCTGCATCTCGGCCAGGAGGATCTTCCGCCCTCCGCCGCACGCCGCATCGTGGGATCGGAGACGGCCATCGGCTTCTCCACCCACAACGAAGCGCAGCTGCGCGCCGCCGCGGCAGAACCTGCCGACTACCTTGCGCTCGGCCCCATCTTCGGGACCGCGTCAAAGCTGAATCCCGATCCCGTCGTCGGCCTCGAAACCCTCCGCCGCCTGCGTCCATTCACGCCGAGGCCTCTGGTCGCCATCGGAGGAATCACGCGCGCGAACGCTCGCAAGGTGATCGAGGCGGGCGCAGACTCGGTAGCCGTCATCGGCGATCTCTTCCCCGACGTTCGCGCTCGCGTAGAAAACTGGTTGGTGTTGCTGAGGTAGGACAGGCCATCGTTTTTCGTGGCCTGTCATGCTCGCGGCAAGAAGACAGGCGACAAAGAACGATCGCCTGTCCCACTTGTGATGGTTCTGGATGGTTCTGTCTGGATGGTTCTATGGTTCTGATGGATCGCAGCGATGATTCACTACGCCCACAGCTCGTGAATCGGCCCGTACGTCCCCTGCGACGCAAACGGCACATACTCAAACCCGCGGTTGAACGGATCGTCATGGCGAATCGTGGTCCAGTCAATGCCCATCGCGGAATAGATCGTCGCCTCCACATCCTCCGGCCACACGTTGCGAGGACCTGTCGTCCCGCTCCCGGCGAATCCGAAATCTGTGATGTTCTTGCCGTCTGAACTGGTAGCGCCGATCACTTTGCCGCCCTTCACGCCCGCCCCCGCGAATACCGCCGTCTGCAGCACGTAGTGGTCGCGCCCTCCCGCCCCGGTCAGCGCGCCCGGCGTGCGTCCGAACTCGCCCAGCATCACGACCAGAGTCTCGTCCAGCAGCCCCGTCGATTGCAGATCGCTCAATAGCGTCGACACTCCGTTATCCAGCGCCGGACTCATCGTGAACATGTTGCTGCCTTTGGGATTGATGGTGCCGTAGATATCCTGGTGGAAATCCCAACTGCCGTAGCTGATCTGGATGAAGCGAGTCCCCTGATTCGCGGCCAGAACCTGCTTGGCCACCAGGCACGCATTGCCGAAGCTGCTGGACCCGTAGCGCACGCTGTCCGCCGCCGTGAAGCCGAACGCCGTATTCACCGTCGGGTTGTACATCATGCCATGGGCCTGGCTGTAGAAGTCGTTGTAATCGGTGAGCGGCTGGCCGTAGGGAGAATTCAGGCGCAGCGGATCGTCGAGCTGATGCAGCCGCGAATACATTGTGTTGAACAGCGTCTGCCCGTTCTTGTTCGTGGTGTCCGGAATTCCCGCGTTGGTGGTGCCGCTCGGCTGCGTCACGCGAAACGGAGCATACGTCGCGGGCAAATATCCGCCCCCTGCTCCCGAGGGAGAATTCAGAGCGATGAACGCCGGGAACACTTGGCCCGGCGTGCGCAGGGGATCTTTCTCAATCGCGATCACGCTGCCGATATTCGGCGCGATGTTGCCCAGCGCTGCCGCGGGATTCCGTCCGATCTGGCTCCAGGTCTGCGCCAGCGTATGCACCAGGGCATGCGCGCTCATCGACCGCACCAGCGCCAGCTTATCCAGCTGCGCCCCCAGCTTCGGCATGGTTCCCATCGGCCAGCTGATGCCGTTGATCGTAGCCGCGTTCATCGCCGCCGGAGTCGCGCCGTTGATCACTTTAAGGTCGAAGGAATCCCAGGCGCTGATGGCACCGGTGAGCAGTACGAAAATCACGTTCTTGGCCGTGTTCTTCGTCGCCATGCCCTGGTTCGTATCCACGGAAGATGCGGCCAGAGCGCGTCCCGCGAGATACGATCCGCTCACGCCCGCTCCCGCGAGCTGGAAAAAGCGGCGGCGGCTGATGTCGGGGCGCTTGAAAAATGGCTGGTGGAGATGCGGATACTTGTGCGCCAGCGCGGTGTACTTTTTGTCCACGTTCTTGTTCGGGCTGTATACGGGATCTTGTTCCATCGCTGGCGCTCCTAATAGTTAAAAACGAAGTCCACTTTGTTGTAGAGGCTCCACAGCAAATTCTGGGCCTCCTGCGTCCGGTTGGTTTTCAGATTCGCCAGCGCCGTACTGAGCTCGGTATCGGTAGGATGCCGCGAGAGCACCGTCAGGAACAGCGTATCGACCAAGCCCCCCATGTTGCCTCCCTGGCCCACCACGCCGTCCTGCGCCGCCGGCATCGCCAGCGTGGTCTTCAGCAACCCCGCCGCCGCCGGAGCGATCCGGTTCATCACCAGCGAATCGTTCATCAAGCCCAGCGACTGCGAAATGGACCCATCCGGCTTGCGAGGCTGATCGTCGCGATTGCCGCGCAGGAACGCATTCAAGAAATTGTTCACCGCGCCGTTGCCTCCGTCGGGCGTGTTCAGCGGCTCCGGAAGCTGCATCGCGTAATTCACCGGACCCCAGTTGGTTCCGCTGGTGTACGTGGGGAGTTGCCCGGAACTGGTCGTGATCGCGTCGTGCACTTCTTCGGACCACAGGCGACGCACCAGTTTGCGCCCAAATAAACTCGCCGTCGACGGATCCCAGGTGCCGTTGTAACGAGAAGAAAGCTGGTACGCGTTCGAGTTCACGATCTCCTTCATGAGCGCCTGCACATCGTAATTGCTGTTCACAAAATCCTGCGCCAGCGCGTTCAACAGCGCCGCGTTTGAAGGCTGCAGGGTGCACGGCGCTCCCATGGGGCACATCGCGGGATCGGGCGGGTTGTTCGGATCCAGACGATAGGGATCGAACTGGTTCGACGGGCTCACGATGCCGACCGTAAAGAAATATTCCCAAACGTAATTCACCGCAGCTCGCGCGAACTGGAAGTCCGACGTCATCATGCGAGCCAGCGCCGCGCGATAGTTCTCGCCCGTCGCGGGCTTCGCGTTGCCCAGGATGTACACCGGCGACACGCGCCCCGTGCCCGTCCGCGGAGGCCGGTTCCCCGTGGTGCTGCCCAGCGCGTAATCCAGCTTCCCGGTATCTTGCAAAGAGAAGCTGCGGAGATTGGCGCTGACGGTGGTGGCCGCCGTCGCCGTGTGCGACAGGAAGGACGACATGCCCCACGCCTGCTTGCGCGACGTGTAATAGCCCCACAAGTTGATCTGATCCAGGTGCCCGCGCCCGTCATGGCACAGCAGGCAATTCAAGTTCGACAAGCCCAGAAACGTCGATGCCGTGTTGGCGATCTGCTGATCGTAAATATCCTGCACCGGACCGCCCGAGACCACGCCGCCCACCAGATAGTTCACTTCGCCCTGAGTGAAACTATCGGTGCCCTGCGTCGTAATTATTTCGCTGGCCATCTGGTTGTACGGCTTGTTGCTTTGCAGCGAGCTCCGGATGTAGCCGTTGAATGCCGTCACGCCTTGAATGAAGCGCCGCGTCCCGGCCGCGTTGTCGGAATTATTTTGGTACAGGTCGGAGAACCACACGGTCCACTTATCCACCCACGCGGGCGAGCCCACCAGGGAATTCACCAGGGTGGATCGCTTGTTCATCGATGTGTCATTGATGAACGCCGCCGTCTGCGCCGGAGTCGGAATGCGTCCCGTCAAATCCAGATAGACGCGACGGACAAATTCCCAATCGGTGGTCGGCGGAGCCGCCGCGACTCCCGCCGCGGAGAGTGCCGGGAAAATGTAGCGGTCGATGGTGTTGCTGGAAGGATGGTCCAGCGAATCCGTGCGGCTGCCGCCCGGCGCCGATGGCATCACATTCGCGGCGACGGCTCGGGCGGAATACGCGAGTTGCGCTCCCACGGACGCCGTTAACTGCCCCTGCGATCTCGCGTTGCTCCCGGCCACGAACCGCTCGCGCTCCGGACCGAAGAACGTGCAACTGGGGTCGGAGACGGGCATCTGCGTGGCCTCTTCGACGCGAGCCTGCGCCCGTTCCTGCGCCCGGTCCGCTGTGACGGGGTCCTGCGCTCGCGTGATCGCCAGCCCGGCCACCAGCAGCATCGCCGCAGCCCCGCCCGCCATCGCCAACCTGCGTTTTCCCATAAACGTGCGGTCCTCCGTCGTCTGTATCCTTAAACCCGCGCAGCGTGCGAGAGGTTGCGGCTCTAACCGATATACTGTACTTCTTCTTCCAGATCAAGGCCATACAAGTCATGGACGCGCCGTTTTAAGGCGTCTATGGTCGCGCGGACCTGGCCGGCCGTGCCGGAATCGGCGTTGTAAATGAGGTTGGAGTGGTAGTCGGCCACGCGGATTCCTCCGTTGACCATGCCTTTCGCCCCCGCCTGCTCCAGGAAATAAGCGGACGGGACTTTTCCTTCGCGAACCACCCGCTCCGGCACCCGGGCGCGGACCGATTCGGGAAGCTCCGCCAGGATCAGGTTCTTGAAGATGCTCCCGGCGCAGCGCAGCGTGGGAGGATATTTCTCATTTCGAATCTTGAGGATAGCGTCGGCGGACGCGCGCAGCTCGCCCGCCTCGGCGCGGTCCATCTTGAGCGTCGCTGACGTCACGATCCAGTCCTTATGGCGCTTGAAAATACTCTCGCGATAGCGGAATTCGCACCCGGCGCGATCGAACTCGCGGAACTCGGAGCCGTCGAAGAACCGCACCCGCTCCACTCGCTCCTCGATCGAATGGCCGTACGCGCCCGCGTTGCCGTAGATCGCTCCCCCCACCCAGCCGGGGATTCCCGTCATGGTATCGAGTCCCCGCAGGCCGCGCTCAATCGAAAGATCCACCAGGTCTTGCAGCACCGCCCCCGATTCCACGTGAATCTCCGTGCCTGCGGCCTCGATGCCCCGAGCCGTATAGCGCAGCACCACGCCCGGAAAGCCTTCGTCGGCGACGACCAGGTTGCTGCCGCCTCCGATCAATGCCAGCCGTACTCCAGCGTTGCGGACAACAGCCAGAGCCTCCGCGAGCGCCGTTTCAGTCGAGGCGTCGGCCAGAATCCGCGCAGGACCGCCCAAAGCAAAGCGAGTATGCCGGCTCAGCGGGGCGTTTTCTTGAACCTGTAAGTGGGAAATCGCCCTGAGGCGCGAAAGCATTCTGTCTTCCAGAGTAATATGTTCCTACAGACATGTTCCCTGGATTCCCACCCGAAGCGCTCAAGTTCCTGCGAGCCCTGGAGCGCCACAACGACCGAGAATGGTTCCAACCGCGCAAGGAGACTTTCGAGGCCAAACTGAAAGCTCCCATGATCGAGCTGACGGAGGCTATCAACGCCGAACTGCTCAAGTTCGCGCCGGACCATATCAACGATCCCAAGAAAGCCATCTACCGCATCTACCGGGATACGCGCTTTAGCTCGGACAAGACTCCCTACAAGACGCACATCGGCACCATCTTTCCGCAACGCGCGATGGGCAAGCACAGCTCGGCCGGATTCTACATGCACGTCTCGACAAAATCGGTAGGCATCGCCTCGGGAGCCTACATGCCCGGGCCGGACGAGCTGTTCGCGATTCGCACCTGGCTGACCGAAAACCATGCGATGTTCCGCAAGGCCTTGAAGGGTCCGGAAAAGCTGATGGGCAAGCTGACGGGCGATTCGCTCACGCGTTCGCCGAAGGGCTTCGACCCGGCGCATCCCGCCGCGGACCTGGTGCGGATGAAATCCTGGCTCTACTGGGTCGAACTGGACGCGAAGCTGGCGGAATCGCCAAAACTGTTCGGCGAAGTGATGAAGCGCTTCCGCGCGGCGGCCCCGATAGTGGGGCTGCTGAACACGCCGCTCCAAAAAGGGCCACGAACGAACCCGCGGGATTTCGAATAGATCCCGGGGGCTAGCCCGCGAACGCTTTTTGCAGCTGCGCCACCATCCACGCCAGATCCTCTTGGGAGATGATGAGCGGAGGAGCCAGGCGCACGACGTAATCGTGCGTCTCCTTGCAGAGCACGCCGAGGTCTTTCAGTTTCTCGCAATACGCGCGCGCCGGGACCATCAGTTCCAGGCCGATCAGCAGCCCCCGGCCGCGAACCTCTTTGATGTGCGGATGCTGGATCTTGCGGAGTTCGTAGAGCAGCCAGTTGCCGAGCTCGGCGCTGCGGTCGGAGAGGCGCTCGTCTTCGAGCACGCCCAGCGCCGCGCGAGCGACCGCGCACGCCAGAGGATTCCCGCCATAGGTGCTGCCATGGCTCCCCGGGCGGAACACGCCGAGGATGTCGTGGCTTGCGACCACCGCCGACACCGGATACGTGCCGCCGGAAAGAGCCTTGCCCAGGATGAACACGTCGGGCTGCACGTCTTCGTGATGGCACGCGAACGCGCGGCCGGTGCGGCCGAGGGCGGTCTGGATCTCGTCGGCCATCATGAGCACGCGCTCGCGCCGGCAGATTTCGCGGACATCGCGCAGGAACCCGTCGGGCGGCAGCAGGATGCCCGCCTCGCACTGGATCGGCTCGAACAGGAACGCGCACGTATTCGGAGTGATCGCCCGCTCCAGAGCCTCCGCGTCGCCGAACGGAATCGTCACGAAGCCCGGCGTGAAGGGGCCGAATCCGTCTTTGTACAGCGGCTCCGACGAAAATCCGGTGATGGTGGTGGTGCGGCCGTGGAAATTGTTCTCGCAGACGATGATTTCGGCGGCGCCTTGCGGGATGCCCTTACGCGTATAGCCCCAGCGGCGCGCGGCTTTGATCGCGGTCTCCACCGCCTCCGCCCCAGTGTTCATCGGCAGCACCATTTCCATGCCGCAGAGGCGCGCCAGCTCCTCCGCGAACAGCGGCCATTGATCGTTGCGGAACGCCCGCGACGTCAATGTGACGCGAGCGGCCTGCTCCGTCAGAGCCTTGATAATCCGCGGATGGCAGTGCCCCTGATTGACGGCTGAATACGCGCTGAGGCAATCCAGATAGCGCTGGCCGTCCACCGAATAGACCCAGACGCCTTCCGCGCGCTCCACCACCACATCCAGAGGATGGTAGTTGTGCGCGCCCCAGCGGTCTTCGAGTTCGATAAGTTCCCGCGCGGAGTCTTGGGGAGCGATGCCGCGCGTCGTGGCGTGAGACATGTCGTAACCTGCTGTTGTATTAGTGCCCGGACGTCGACGCCCCGTGATGCCGCGGCGCGTTCTCCGAAATCTTGGAAGTGCCCGCGCCCAGCTGCGCGGACGTCTTGGTGGCTTCTTCCACCGCGCGCGCCAGAACCGACCGGATCCGTCCGTCTTCCAGCATCAGCAGGCCCGCAATGGTGCAGCCCGCCGGGGTCGTGACGTCGTCGCGCAAGGCCGCGGGATGGCGGCCGGAATCGAGCACCATTTTCGCCGCGCCCAGCGCGGTCTGCGCCACCAGCGTCAGCGCCAGCGCGCGGGGCAAGCCCACGCGAACGCCCGCGTCGGCCAGCGCCTCCATGATCAGGAACTGATACCCGGGCCCGCTGCCGCTCAGCGCCGTGACGGCGTTGAAATGGATCTCATCGAGCGAGATGCACTTGCCCACCCCTTCGAAAATCCGCTCCGCGCGATCCAGATGGACCTTCGACGCGTTCGATCCCCGGCACACGGCCGTCATTCCTTCGCCCACCACCGCGGGCGTGTTCGGCATCGCCCGGACCACCGGATTTTCAGTGCCCAGCAGCGTCTCGATGCGGTCGGTCGACACGCCGGCCAGAATCGAAATCACCAGAGTTTCGCGCCGCAGCCCGGAATCGCGCAGCGTCGCCAGCACCACGGGCGCATCGGCGGGCTTCACGCACATCAAAATGAGGTCGGCGGTCGGCACGCGGCGTTGAAAATCGGATTCCACCGGGACGCCCAGCGCTTCCGCAGCCTTCTCGCACGCGGAGGAGTTCTTATCGCCCGCCCAAATGCGGTCCTTCGGGATCAGACCGGTGGAGAGCAGGCCCCGAATCAGGGTCTGGCCCATCACGCCTGCTCCGATCACGCCGAGAGTCAGTCCGTCGGCAATTACGGGGACGGTCTTAGAAGTGGAGTGTTCTTTGGACATACGTTCCTTACGAGCGCAAAACGCGCAACTGGCTGGATTTTTGACAATACCATGAATCGCAAGGAAGGTTGGCGGGGGCGGCCGGTTCGAGGGAATTCCCCCCACGGCGGAGCGCGTGTCCCGCCGTGAGGGAGCGATCTTGCACCTACTAATTCCCGGCGATTTATTTATTCCCCGCCGCTTTGGCCATCGCTCCGGCCACCGGCTCCAGCGCCGTCAGCACGAACTCGGCTTCGCCGTTCATCGCGATGAATTGATACTTCTCGTGGACGCCGGCCGAGGGTACGGAGAGAGGGCCCGAATGCGTCGTAATGATGGCATCGGTCGTGAACGACTTGCGGTCCGAGATGGACGCCATGCTGATCGACGGAATCAGCACGCTGAAGGAAGTGGAGCCGGTGTCGATCGTCATGGCCGTCGTGACGGAGACGAGCATCCCGATCTCCGTATTCAGCGAGCGAACCTGCGCGCCCGAAAAATGCCGGATCGGGCCGCCGCCCAGCGTGAGGTTCAAACTGGGCTGGCCGAGGAAGTTGGAAGTCTCATAATCGACCTTGGTCTTTCCATCCTGGCTCTGCATTACATAACGATTAGGTTGAAGGTTCGCCATTGGTGCACTCCTGTTTCTTTTGCACGTCCCTCAACGGGGAGGTGGTCTTGCTGTACCCGGAAACAAATTACTCCGCAGGCGGAGGACCGGTCAATTGCCTTCGGAATTCGGTGGGGGTATACGAGCCTACGAAACGATGCCCTTGCGCACCGCGTACAGAATCAGCTCCGCGGTGGAGTGCAGGTTCAGCTTTTCCAGCATGTTGCTGCGATGCGTCTCCACGGTGTGCAGGCTGAGGTTCAAACTGTTGGCGATCTCTTTATTCGACTTGCCTTCGCCCAGCAACTGCAAAACCTCGCGCTCGCGCGACGTGAGCAGCTCATAGGTGTCTTCGATGCCGCGCTGCTGCATCTGGCGCATGTAGTCTTCCACCAGCAGCTTGCTGATCGCGGGACTGAAGAACGCCTTGCCGTCGTGCACCGCGTGGATAGCATTGATCAAGTCGGCCTCCGGGGCGTCCTTCAAGAGATACCCGCGCGCGCCGGCCTTCAACGTGCGCAGAACGTAGCTCTCATCCGAGTGCATGCTCAGAATGACCACTGCCGTGTCGGGATTCTTCTCGACAATACGCCGCGCGGCCTCGATGCCGTTGAGCGTGGGCATGGCGATATCCAGCACCACAACGTCGGGCTTCTCGCGGGCGGCCATCTCCACGGCTTCGGAGCCGTCGGCGGCCTCGGCCACCACTTGGAATCCGGGCTGGCGTTCCAGCAGCACGCGCAGGCCGCGGCGCATCACGGTGTGGTCGTCGGCGAGCAGAATGCGAATCGTGCTCATGCAGTCGCCGGAGCAGCCTCCCGTTCTTAGGATCTTGTTAGTGAGACGAGCTCAGTTCTTTGACGATGCTCGCGACAAAGCCCTTGGCGTCGCCGAAGAGCATCAGGGTCTTGTCCATGTAGTACAGCTCGTTGTCGATGCCCGCAAAGCCCGGACTCATACCGCGTTTGATGATCATGACGGTGTGGGCCTTGTCGGCATCCAGAATCGGCATGCCGGCGATGGGACTGTCCTGCTCGGATCGCGCCAGGGGATTCACGACATCGTTCGCGCCGATGACGAGCGCGACGTCGGTCATGGGGAAGTCGCCGTTGATCTCATCCATCTCCAGCAGTTTGTCGTACGGAATGTCGGCTTCGGCCAACAGCACGTTCATGTGGCCGGGCATGCGTCCCGCGACAGGGTGAATGGCGAAGCGCACGTTCACGCCGCGCTTGGTGAGGATGTCGTACATCTCGCGGACCTTGTGCTGCGCCTGCGCGACGGCCATGCCGTAGCCGGGGATGATGATGACGCTGGAGGCCGCATCCAGAATCGCCGCGGCTTCTTCCGGAGACGCCGAGCGCGTCGGCCGCACCGCCGTCGCACCGCCTGCCACGCTCGCTTGCACTTGTCCGAACGCTCCGAACAGCACGTTCGTGAAGGAGCGATTCATTGCCTTGCACATGATCACCGAGAGGATCAAACCGGCGGTGCCGTTGAGCGCGCCCGCGATGATCAGCAGGCGATTGTCGAGCACAAATCCCATAGCCGCCGCCGCGACGCCCGCCGACGAGTTCAGTAGTGCGATCACCGTGGGCATATCCGCGCCGCCGATCGGCGTTACGAGCATGATGCCGAACGTGAGCGAGAGTCCGATGAACGTCGGGAACATCCACGTATCGCTCCAGCCCGCCGTCATCAGGACGCCCAGCACGACGGCTCCGCCGAGCACCAGGAAGCTGATGACGTTTTGCCCCTTATACGTGATGGGACGCGTAGGGAAAATTTCTTGAAGCTTGCCGAACGCGATGACGCTGGCCGTCGTGGTCAGGAAGCCCAGCAGCGTCTCCGCCGACAGCGCGCCCATGGTGAAGCCGTGCGGCGAGCTCTTGTAATATTCCGCCGTGCCGATCAGCGCCGAAGCGAGAGCGCCGAACGCGTGCGACAGCGCCGTCAACTGCGGCACCGAAGTCATCGGCATCAGGTACGCGAGGGGAGCGCCGATGGCCGAACCGATGGCCAGCCCGATCAGCACCCATTGATATTCGACAACGTCATTGCGCAGCAGCGTTCCGATCACAGCCAGCAGCATGCCGATTTCGCCGATAATGACGCCGCGCCGCGCCGTGGACGGATGGTTCATCCACTTCATGGCGAGAATGAAGCCCACTGCCGCCAGCAGGTAAATCAGAGGAAGTATTGTTTCCATCTATTTCTGCCCCGGCTCCCGCTTGCGGAACATCTTGAGCATGCGATCGGTAATCAGGTACCCGCTGACGACGTTGATGGTGGCGGCTATCAGGGCGATGAAGCCCAGGATCTTGGTCAACTGCGAGGCGTCTTTTTCGCCGGTCAACGCGATGGCGCCGATCACCGCGATGGCGGAGATGGCGTTCGACAAAGACATCAGCGGCGTGTGCAACAGCGGAGACACTCGCTTTACCAGTTCCCAGCCCAGGAACGCGGCCAACATGAACACGTATAATCCGAACTCGAAAGAATGTTCTGTCATTGTGCTTTTCCCGTCGCGGCCAATCCCAGGGCTTCGGCCACGCGCTTGTTCACCACGCTGCCGCCATGCGTCACGATTGTTTCGCGGACGATTTCGTCGCCGTGTTCGCCAATCTTCTCCGGCGTCAGGGGCAGGAAGCCGGCCAGGTGCTTGAGCAGCGTGGCCACATTGGCGGAAAACATCTGGCTGGCATGATACGGAGCCATCGCCGGGAAATTCACCGGACCCACCACCGTCACGCCTTTGTGGACCACGATCTCACCGGGCTGCGTGCATTCGCAGTTGCCACCGCGCACTGCCGCGAGATCCACTACAACGGAACCGGGCGCCATCGCTTCCACCATTTCCTTGGTGACGAGAATCGGGGCTTTCTTTCCGGGAACCGCGGCGGTCGTGATCACGACGTCTTGCTCGCGGACCACTTCCAGCATCAACTCGCGCTGGCGTTTGTAGAAGGCCTCATCCATCGCCTTGGCGTAGCCGCCCTTATCTTCGGCGGCGCCCGCTTCGACATCCAGCGTGACGAACTTCGCGCCGACGCTGACGACTTGATCCTTTACCGACGGCCGCACGTCGTACGCGCTCACGACCGCGCCCAGCCGCTTCGCCGTCGCGATGGCCTGCAAGCCCGCGACGCCTACGCCGAGGACGAACGCCTTCGCCGGAGTGATGGTCCCGCCCGCCGTCATCAACATGGGGAACAACTTCGGCAGATGCGTCGCGGCAAGGAGCACCGATTCATAGCCGGAAATCGTCGCGAGCGACGACAGCACGTCCATGCTCTGCGCGCGCGTGATCCGGGGAATCATTTCCAGCGCGAAGAACGAAACGCCCGCCGAGGCCAGCGCCGAAATCTCCGCTTTCGCGGAGAGTGGCTCGCCGAGCGCGATCAGGATCTGGCCGCTCCGAAAGCTGGCTAAGTCCGACCGGCCCGCGTCGGGATTTGCGCCCACGCTGCGGAACTGGAGCACGACGGACGATTCCGCGAAGATCTCCGCGCGGCTGGCCAGCTTGGCGCCGCGCTTGGTGTACTCTTCGTCGGGATAGCCCGCCGCCAGCCCGGCGGAAGGTTCGATCAGAACCGACATCCCGGCTTTCGTTAAAACGTCAATGGAGCGCGGTACCAGCGCCACGCACCTCTCGCCCGGGCAAGTCTCCCGCGGCACGCCTACTGTATTGGTCACGTTGGGTTTGTCCAAATTGGGTTGTCCAAAGGAGATTAGAGGGTATAAGAAGACAATGATAGCGTTTCTTATGCCGTCGCGCCAACTAGGGTGTGTCGCGCCTCCGGAACGTGTCTTTCCCGAACTCCATATGCAGACGGAGCGAGTAAATCCGCACCGGGCCGCGGTCCTGGTTGTACGCCGGATTCGACACGTGCTGGAAATCGAAGCTGGTGAAGAAGCCGGGGAACAGGCGCGCGCTGTAGTAGGACTCCCAGATGCACTCCGGGCCATACTGCAAGCGGCCGTCGCCGATCAGAAAATCGTAGCCGCCGCGCGCCAGGTACTGGGCATGCACGGAAGAAAGCCCGCTGGCCGTGAACTCGCTGCCCACGTTGTCGAACGGGCGATGCCAGCGGGAGCCTCCGGCAGAAACGCCTCCGGTGGCCAGGCGGTCGATCGCCGTGAACGCGAAGCTCTCGGTCTTGCCGTCATTCCAGCCGAGGCGCGCGAAGACTCCGATGTCTTTCGCGAACTCCTGCTCCGCGTTGATGCCGAACCCGTATTTCAAAGTGCCGTTGCGACGCGTCGCCGTGATGTCCGGACGCTCGCCCGTGGCCTCCGCCAGGCGAAGGGAGTCCGCATACGTGCCCGCGTTCGCGTGATTCAGATAATGCAGCACGCGGATGGTTCCAGCATGCTTCCGAAGTGAGTAGCGGCGCTCGGCTTCGAACACATCGCCTCGATTGACGAACAGGCGGCGATCGAACCGGAGCCCGTTCGCCGCGCGGGGCATCGCCGCACTGGCATAGCGGAACGACCAATTCTTCAGATGCAACTCATGCACCCAGCCCCAGGTGTAGCCGCGCACATCCGCCGGATAATCCCACGCGCCGTTGAACATCACGCCCCAGCCGAGAAACTGCGTGCGCGGATCGTGCGAGTACTTGTTGTCGTCGAAAAAATCGGTGAGCGTGAAGCGGCCCGCCGTGAGGGTGTAGCGCTTCACCGGACGCCGTCCGGCGAGTTCGTTCTCGTCACTCTCTTGCGGCTCCGTCTCATTGCCCCAGCCGAAATCGTGCGACACGAACAGCCGCGCGATGTACGGCTTCGGAGTCGCCGACGCCACGCGCGGCAGTTCTCCATTCGACGAATTGGCCAGACCGTCCACGCCGCTGAAGCCGCGCCCTCCCGCGATCTCCGGGTCGAAGACGAAGGTCGTATTGTTTTCGAGGCGCAGGCCGAAGAACAGCGTCGTCGTCAACGAAACGTCGCGCTCCCGGGAATCCTGCAGGCTGAACGGACCCGAGTAGGGCGAAGCGAATGTGCCGTGCATCTGCCCGACGGAAGTCGCCTGGTAAAACAGATTCCAGCGCTCTTGCTCGGCGTCAGGAGTTTGGGCAAAACAAGCGCCGGTCGCGCAGACCAGCAGCGCCGCTAGCGAAATGCGAAGCCCGAAATTCATCCCACTCCCGTTTCCTATGCTTGCAGAAGAAAGTTTCAAAAGGATGATCGCGTGCCGCGTGAGGTCCTGATATGATGAGGTTGCCACTATGCCTGACCTGCGTTCGGAGCTCGCTCCGATGTCCGACGCCGTCACGAACAACATCCGCGTCGAAGTCATTTCGCGCTATGTCCCGGAGAATTCGCGCCCCTTGGAAGACGAGTGGGTGTTCCAGTACACAGTGCGGATTACGAACGAAAGCGCCGAGACGGTGCAACTGCTCACGCGCCACTGGATCATTACGGACGCCTTCGATCACGTGGATGAAGTGAAGGGCCCGGGAGTCATCGGGGAGCAGCCGGTGCTCGCTCCGGGCGAATCGTTCAAGTATTCGTCGTGGTGCCCGCTCAAGACGCCCACCGGCATGATGCACGGCACGTACCAAATGGCGCGCACCAACGGCCAGGAATTCGATATCACGATCGCGCCCTTCGCGTTGAAGGCTCGCTACCGCGTGAATTGACGGGGCCATGTTTGAGCTCCAGCCTCACTTGACAGGAGAGCTATTGGAGCTTCGCCCGCTGCGTCCCGATGATTGGGACGTGCTGTTCGCCGTGGCCTCCGATCCGTTGATCTGGGCGCAGCATCCCGCGTCCGACCGCTACACCGAGCCCGTGTTCCGGCAATTCTTCCGCGAAGCAATAGAATCCGGCGGAGCCTTCGTGATTCTCGACCGCGCGACCGGCAAGATCATCGGCTCCTCGCGCTACTTCGGCTATGTTCCGGAGAAACGGGAAATCGAAATCGGCTGGACCTTCCTCGCGCGCTCGTACTGGGGCGGAAAATACAACGGCGAACTGAAGCGCCTGATGCTGGACCACGCGTTCCAGTTCGTCGATCGAGTCCTGTTCTTCGTGGGCCCGAACAATCTGCGCTCACAGAAGGCGCTCGAAAAGATCGGAGCCTCGCGCACCAGCGACCGCCACAAAGTCGATCTCGAAGGCAAGCAACTGGAGCACGCGGTGTTCGAGCTCCGCAAGCCTCGCTCTACTTAATATGCCCTTCCGTGAAGTCGCGATTGTTCTCTTCGCAGGAGTACTCCATTAGCTCCTCGCCCGGCTTCATTTTCGTGAACACTCGAGTGTTGCTCCACGGCCTGGTGTAGGTCTTCGGATCGTCCACTGTAATCACGTAGGCGATGTGCTCCGGATCGGTCATGGTCAGGCGCTGGATCAAGTGCAACTGATCGCTATGCGGATGCCCCAGCGTGTCCAGCCGGGTCTTCCCGTTGAACCCGATGGTATCCACTACCAGCGTGTCGCCTTCCCACTTCGCCACGGAATTGCCGAACCACGTCGGGTCTATCTTCGGGTGCTCGCGATTCATGTACGCCACGTGGAACCACGTGTTCTGCTCGAACAGGAACGCCACGTAGTCATCGTTTTGGAAAATCTGGATGGGATAGCCGCCCACGTTTACGGATCGGATCAAGCCGAAGGGCAGGCAGTGGCCGGTGTAGTCGAACTTCGAAACGTCGTAGTTCTTGAAATTGTCCTCGCCCCACGCGGTGAACGGCAGCGGGCCCGCGCCCTTCTGATCCTTGGCGTCCTTGGTCATGTCCGAGACATAAGGGTGCTGCCAGACACCCTGCAAGTTCGGTTTCCCGTCCGGCATGCGAGGGATTTTCGCCTGATCCGCCGCCATCGCAGTCATCGATAGAAGAGCCAACATCCACGCGTGTTTCATGCTGCAATGGATCATATCTCTGACTAACAGGAGTGTCAACGCCATGAAATTTGCGATTCTTGCGGCCCTGCTCGCCGCGCCTGTATTCGCCCAAACGGACGCCGCGTGCGCCGGCTCCCGCGATCTCCGCCTGACCAATGGCAAGATCCACACCATGGACAAGAAGGACACGATCCTCACGGAGGCCGTTATTCAAGACGGCAAATTCGCGCCGGCCGGAGCGAAGCTGGGCCCGTGCAACAAGACCATCAACCTGGGTGGACGCACCGTGGTCCCCGGACTCATCGACAACCACAACCACATCGTGCTGCTGGGCATGCGTCCCGGCCACGACGTGCGTATCGAAACCGCGGCGTCCATCGCGGACGTACAGGCGATTCTCAAAGCACGCGCGAAAACCGTGCCCGCCGGAGCCTTCATCACCACGCTCGGCGATTTCAACACCAAGCAGTTCGCCGAGAAGCGCCTTCCGACGATCGAAGAGCTGGACGCCGCGCTGCCGAACAATCCCTACATCATGAACGGAGGCGGCACCGTCACGAACACGCTGGGCAAGAAGTTTTTCGAGAGCAAGGGCGTCATGGTGGCGGCGAACGGAACCATCGCGGGCCAGGGATTCACCGCGGCGCTGCACGCCCTGCGCGACATCCAGACTTTCGCCGACATGAAGCAGGGCACCGTCGACGCGATGCAGTACTTGATCAGTTACGGACTCACAACCAACGTCGACATGGGCGCTTTCACGATTCCCGGCACGCCCGACATGCAGGGCGCGGCCATGGCCGACGGCGTGGAGAGCCTGAATCCATGGACCATGTTCGACGCCTTCAACGCTCTGCACCGCGAAGGCAAAATGACCACGCGGCTCCGCATCTTCTATCTTTCGCAAGACACCGCGGCGGACGTTCCGGTGCTCCGCGAGCGCTTGAACAACAGCTTTCCCGGCTTCGGGGACGACATGATGCGCAACACCGGCATCGGCGAATTTGCCGCCGCGTGGAATACTCGCAACGGCGCGCCGCCGAATTACGAAACCGCGCTCCAGTTGGTGGCCAAGCACGGCTGGGCGTTCCAGCAGCACACTCTCTCGCTCAACGAAGACAAAATCACCACCGACACGTTTGAGAAAGTGAACGCCATGACACCGATCGCGGACCTGCGTTGGTCGATCGGCCACGTTCCGAAGATCGATCGGCCCACGCTGGACCGACTAAAGGCCATCGGAGCGGGAGTCGCGGTGCACGGATGGCTCTATCTTTCGGGCACGCCCACCAACGGAGGCCCGCCCTACCGCACGATTCTCGATAGCGGCATCCACGCCGGAGCCGGATCGGACGCCGCCGCCGTTTCGGTCTTCGACCCGTGGCTGCAAATCTACTACATGACGACGGGCAAGAACGCCGCCGGAGAAATGGTGAACGTCGGCCAACAAATCACGCGCCAGGAAGCGATGCGCCTATATACAGCCGATAACGGCTGGTTTTTGCACGAGGAAGACAAGCTGGGGACGATCGAACCCGGCAAGCTCGGCGATCTGGTGGTCCTGAGCGGAGATTATTTCGATTCGAAGAAAGTGTCGGATGAGGATGTGAAGAAGATTAAGTCGGTGCTGACGGTAGTGGATGGGAAAGTGGTGTACGATGCGATGCGGTAAAGTACGGAGACATGAGCGTAAAGAGCCAACCTCTTCTTGTCGCCGTTCAGTACACTAAGGTCGAGTTATTCATGTTGCTTATCAGAGACTGGACCAGATTCCCTACCATTCTCATCTTTCTGATTCCGCTTGCCTTAGTTGCGTTCTCTGAGGTCCGGGATACTGGAACTTTCTACGGAGCGTTTTCATTCGCGATTTTCGTGTTCTGCGTTCTTCCGGGGTGGTTGGTTTTCCTCGGAAGAAACAAGCCCGGACTGAAGGACCCCGTGGAGTACGGTTTCTCGAACTCTGGGGTTTCGACGGTTAGGGGACCCGTTAGTAACTTCGTGGACTGGTCAGTCGCGACCGAGGCGAGCGAAAATCGAGAATACATCACGATCCGGTTCAAGCGCGGAACAGCTCCAGTTTTCCTTCCGAAGAAGCAATTACAGGAAGCACAGTTGATCTCGCTTCGCGAGCTTCTCAACGCCAATCTTCGAGAGAAAGCTAAAATCAGGACTCACGACGGAGACGCCGCCCCGTGAAGTGCTTCACACCGCGACGTCCAAAATTGCCAGGTACGACTCCGGTTCCCGGCCTTCTTCTTTCATGACTTCGAGCACGCCAGCGATGGCTTCGCGGATGTTCCCCTTGAGTTCGTCAACCGATTCGCCCTGGGAATAGCAGCCGGGAAGCGCGGGCACTTCGGCCCAATACCCGCCATCCGGATCTTGGTGGATCACGACAGCATAATTCCGCACGACCCAATTTTCGCACGAATATCGGCTTTCAGGCCGCTATCCACTCAATAGAAACTTTCGATTGGATTGAACAGGCTCCCAGGTTTTACTCTCAATTATGGGGGCCAACCTCAAAGCCACTGGTCCGGATTTGACGCTGCTGCATCGCGTCAGCGGGCTGGTGAATTCCGCCCTCTCGCTGGACGAAATGCTGGGCCAGATCGTCGGCCTGGCGGCGAAAGTGTCGAATTGCGACGCCTGCCTGGTCTATTTGCTGGACCCCGAAACCGATGAGCTGGTGCTGCGCGGCTCGCAGCTTCCGCGCGCCCGCGATCTCGGCATGCTGCGGATGCGCCTCGGCGAAGGCGTCACGGGATGGGTGGCGGAGCATCAGGAGCCCGTCGCGCTCAGCTCCCGCGCCGCGGCGGACGAGCGTTTCAAAGCCGTCCCGGATCTGGTGGAAGACACGTACCAAGCCTTCCTTTCCGTGCCCCTGGTGAGCAAGGGCAAAACCATCGGCGTCGTCAACGTCCACCATCGGGAGCAGCACTGCCACACGCCGGATGAGATCGCAGCGATCGTCTTCGTCGGCGAGCAGATGAGCAGCGTGATTGCGAAGAGTCTGCTGGAAGAGGAGAACGCTCGCCTGGCGGAGCGCGACCGCCAACTCCAGCAGCATCGCGATTATCTGGAGGAGGAAGTCGCCAAGCGCACCGGCCAACTGAAATCCGCGAACGCCGAATTGCGCATCGCCAAAGAAAAAGCCGAGGAGATGGTCCGGCTGAAGGGCGAATTCCTGGCGAACATGAGCCACGAGATTCGCACGCCGATGAACGCCATCCTCGGCATGACGGAGCTGGTGCTGGATAGCGAGCTGAGTCCGGAGCAGCGCGAGTTCCTGCAAATCGCCAAGAACGCCGCGGATTCGCTCTTGAGCATCATCAATGACATTCTGGATTTCTCCAAGCTCGAAGCCCACAAAGTGAAGCTGAACCTGGTGGAGTTCAGCCTGGACAAAGTGATCGAAGATACCGTGAAAGCTCTGGCGCTGCCCGCGCATGAGAAGGGCTTGGAACTCACGTATCACGTGGAGCCCGATGTTCCGGAAACGCTGCTGGGCGATCCGAACAGTTTGCGGCAGGTCCTGGTGAATCTTGTCGGCAACGCCATCAAGTTCACGGATGAGGGCGAGGTGGCGGTGCTTGTGCAGTTACAATCTGTCTCGCAGGACGATATGGCGCTGCACTTCGTCGTGACGGATACGGGCATCGGGATTCCGGGCGACAAGCTCGTCAGTATTTTCGATGCGTTCGTGCAGGGGGATGGCTCCAGCACGCGCAAGTACGGCGGCACTGGGCTGGGCCTCGCGATTTGCGCGAACCTTGTGGATCTTATGCGCGGCCGCATCTGGGTGGAGTCCGATCCTGGCAAGGGCAGCGCGTTCCATTTCACCGGCCGCTTCGGTCGAGTGTCTTCCACGGGTCTGCGGCAGATGCGGACCCATGTGGAGGATCTGGCCGGGCTGCCGGTGCTGGTGGTGGACGACAACGCCACGAATCGCCGGATTTTGGAGGAGACTCTGCGGCGCTGGCGTATGAGTCCGGTGTGCGTGCCCGGAGGATTGCAAGCGCTGGACGCGATCCGCGAAGCCGAGCGCGAGGGCATGCCATTCCGGCTGGTACTTGTCGATCAGCAGATGCCGGGGATCGACGGCTTCGAACTAGTGCGGCGTTTAGTGTCGCGCACGCAGGGGGCTCCGCCGCCGGTGATGATGCTGAGTTCGGTGGGATTGTTAATGAATACGTCGCGCTGCGAAGAGCTCGGCATTTCGGAATACCTCACAAAGCCCGTGAGCGCCTCCGCGCTCTTCGATGCCATCGTGAAAACGCTGCGCGTGCAGGTGGCTCCGCCGGAGGCTGCCGCGCCCGATGATTCCGCCGAAATCGAAGGGCTGAACATCCTGGTGGTGGAGGACGATTTCAACAGCCGCACTCTGGTGACGAATCTGTTGAAGCGGCGCGGCCATTCGCTGGCCGTGGCGCGCGACGGAGCGCACGCTCTGGAAATGCACGCCACGATGCAGTTCGATTTGATTCTGATGGACGTGCAGATGCCGAACATGGGCGGACTGGAAGCCGCCGCCGCGATTCGCAAGCGCGAAGCAACTTCCGGCCGCCATACGCCGATCATCGCGCTGACCGCGCATGCGATGGAAGGCGATCGCGAACGCTGCCTCCGCGCCGGCATGGACGACTATCTCACCAAGCCCATCCGCCCGCCGGAGTTGTTCCAAAAAATCGCGTTATTCCGGACCGTACGCGAGTAGCATGTTGCCGGGCATGCCGCCCTGCCGGGCGTAGCCGGATTGGATGTAGACCATTCCGTTGACAACCACGGCTCCGGCGCCGTCGATGGAGCCTCCGTGGCCTTTGATGCCGTTCACTCCCGTGAATTCACGCGCGGTGTCGACGTCCCATAGCATTTTTCCGTCCTCCGAAGAGTACGCGCGCAGGTGCCCGTCCACTGAGCCCGAAAGCACCGCTCCGGGCATCGCCGTGACGGCCGCAGGCTGCGCGGGACTACATCCGGCCTTCGGTGGATCGCACGCGTGCGGCGCGGCGAACCACGCCTTCGCTCCGTTGGCGACGTGCAGAGCCGTCAAGCCTCCGCCCTGGTTCGGATCGAGATCGAATGTGACGAGGTCCGCCATATCTTTCGCGTTGCGCCGCGTGCGCTCGATGTCCGATGTGGCGGCGTAGACGTTCTGGCCGTCGGACGCCATGCCCCATTGGACTCCGCCGTTGGCGCTGCCCTTGCCCACGCGCGTCTGCCAGACGATTTCGCCGCGCTTATCGGGATTCAGCGCGTACACCTTGCCGGACTTCTGTCCCGCGATCAGCAAATCGCCAATAAGCATGGCCGACGAGCCGAAGTCGTAATCCGGACCCGCCTCGCCGGGGCAGTTCTCAGCATGCGCGGGGCACGCGCCGTTGAACAAATCGCCCTGCGTGAACTGGCGCGACCACGTGATGTGGCCGGTTTTCAAATTGAGCGCGACCACGGCATCGCTCATGTTCGTGACGGGTTCAGAATAATTATCGCCGGTCGTGATGTAGAGCGCGCCGCGTTTCGCGTCGACCGTGGGCGTGGACCACACGGGCACTCCGGACGGTCCCCAGGGCGCGAGGCCGGGGCCATTTTTCTTCGGCACATCGACCAGGTAGCTTTTCCAGACGAGCGAACCATCGCGAACGCGCAGCGCCGCGACGCTGCCGCGGAACGTGCAGCACGCGTACTTGGGATCCGAGGCGCGATTTTCTTCCCACGACGCGATGGGCACGAAGACCGTGCCTTGATACTCCACCGGCGATCCCGTCAACCGCGCGGCGTCGTGCTCCTCCACGCGTTTCTTCCAGAGCAGTTTCCCCGACGCCGCGTCCAGCGAATAAAACCAGCCCACTTGATCGCCGAAGAGCAGCGAAGCGGTCGCGCCGCTGCGCACCGCGAGAATCGACGATCGCACCGGACCCGCCTGATCGAACGTCCAGCGGATGCAGCCCGTCGAGGCATCGAGCGCATAGATGGTGCCGCCCGCGCTCCCCGTGAACAGATTGCCGTCCAGCACGGTGGGCTGCGCGAACGACGTCGCGTCGCCTTCGAAGACGAAGGACCACTTCAGCTTGAGGCGCCGCACTTGATCGAGCGACAGGCCGGCGGGTTGGAAGCGAGTGTTCGCGTCGCCGGGGCTCCAGCCGTTCCACTGGTCTTTATCGGAAGGAGCCTTCGGTTTTGTCGCGAGCCGCACCGTGCGATCCGCGCAGTAGGCCGATGCCGGCCGCACCGCCGGTCCTGCGCCCGGCTTGCCCAGAAAGCCCGCGACCGCCTCGCGCTCCTCGGTGCTCATCGTGTACGCCACTGTGATCATCGCGCCGTAATTCAGCGCCCGCAGGATCTGGCTCGACGAAAGCTGCTGCAGCGTGGCGCGCGGAGGAATGCGCGGATTCGACGATTCGTGGCATCCCGCGCAGCGCTCGCGAAAGACGGCCTCGCCCGAAGGAGTCGCGAGTACGGGAACGATAAACGCAAACAGCAGGAAGCGCATCGACGGCAGTATACCGCCAATCGAGCGCTTAGTGTTGCAGGACCACCTGGCCGTGGGCCATCGTGAGCGTGCTGCCCGCGGCGACATTCGGAGTGTCCTTGGAGAGCCAGCCCGCCACGGTGATCGGATCGCCGTCCTTGAGCATGTCTTTCGTGAGGCCGCTCCGCTTCAAGGTGTTCGGAGGCGCCAGCTCCACTTGCCACGTCGTGGTCTTGCCGTTCGCATCCTTCACGTCGACCCAAAGGAGCGCGTGCGGATTCATCCACTCAACTTTCGTGAGGGTGCCCTGGAAGGAGATCTTCGCGTTCTCGTCGTACTTCGCGTTCCAGGAATGATGCGCGGCCAGCGGCAGTGCGCTCAGCAGCATCAAAGTTGCAAATGTGGTCTTCATTTCTTCATCCCTTCCGCTGGTCCCCAGTGTGGATCGGACTTCAGGACCTGCCCGCTGGCCAGAGTGAGTGTGCCCGCCGCGGCAATCTTCGAATTGTCCTTGGCCGGCCAGCCGTCTACCGTTATCGAATCGCCTGTCTGGAGGACGGATCTGGTGTAGCCGCCTTTTATCAGGCCGTTCGGCGAACCAAGTTCCACTTCCCAGTTCGTCGTCTTGCCATCCGCGTCTTTGGCGTCAATCCAGAAGCGGGCGTGCGGATTCATCCATTCCACTTTTGTAATGGTGCCCTGAAGCGCGATGGTCTTCTTCTCGTCATACATCGCGTTGAACGAGTGATGCGCGTCGAGGCGAAGCGCGGCCAGCGGCAACGCGCCGAGCACGATCAGAGTCGCGAATGCGGATTTCATTTCTTCGCTCCCATCCCCCAATACGGATTCAGCTTTAGTACTTGTCCATTCGCCAGAGTCACCGTGAACGCGCCCACCCGAGTCGCTTGGTTTTTCCCTTGGGTGCCAGTAACAATGACGTGGTCGCCATCTTTTAGTGAGGATCTTGTCCAGCCGTTCGCCATGAGGCTGCCCGCACCCGTAAGTTCGACGCTCCACGTTGTGACGGTTCCGTCCGCGCCCGTCACTTCGAGCGAGAAGAAGGAGTGGGGGTTGCGAAGAAGCATTTTCGAGGCCGTGCCTTCGAGCGTCACGGGCTTGCTTTCGTCATAGGTCGCGGCGAAAGAGTGATGCGCCGCGAGCGGCAACGCCGCGCAGACGAGCAGGGCCAGGATTCCAGGCTTCATCGGTGCCTCCTGGGTCGATAGACGAAGGCTGGGGGAAAACGTCCCGGCGAACTGAACCTATAGGTTTGCCGGGCTTCGGTCCGGCTCCAGAGAAGCGAAGCACGAATCGGCTATTCGCAAACATAGACGTACGACGTCACGCCGTTGAAGGTTGTCTTCTGAGCGAACTTCTTTTCCTCGGCGGAGTGATCGAGCGCGAAGGAGTAGTGGGATTCCAGGCCCGCGTGAACGAGGAGGTCGATATTCGGCAAGAGGAATCCTCCTTCACCTCCGTCGATACGAAGCCGATAGGAGGATCGCGGCGCGAGGCGTTCGAACGAGAATTCGCCATTCGCGGCGGTCGTTGCGCTATCGGCACATTTCTTCGAATCAGGGCAGAACAAGACGACTGTTACGCCAGCAGCGGGCGGACTCGCTCGATCAGTGTCGCGCTTTATGGTTCCTGAAATCTTGCCGAGCGACTCGTCCGCAGGAAGCACTCGATAGTACTCAATTGATGTAAGGTTGGCGCAGCCGCCTCCCACGTCCAGCGTGAAAGCGGGCAGGGCCTTTTGTTCCGCATCGTCCAGATGAAGCTTCCCCGTTAACCTCCGAAACCCTGATAGGAAGAAGCGGAGTGTATATTCGCCGCCCGACAGCGCCGAGAAACTGTAAAAACCCTGCCCATCGGTCCGAGTCTCTATTTGAGGGCCGCCTGGGCGCTCTAGCACGACGAGGGCAGTTTGGAGGGGAAGTCCGGCTTTATCTTGGACAACGCCCGCCAAGCTCGCTTGCTGCGCACGCACCGAGATCGCCGTGAGAAATAATACGGCGATCCGGGTGCGCATGCCCGTATCTTACCTCTTCTCCGGCAGCGCGAACACGTACAGCGCATTCCCGTTGTTCGGATAATGCACTTCCGGCGCGAGGACGCTGGGGACCATGCGGGGGCTGCCGCCGCCCAGGCCGGTGGGCACGCCGATGTACTGGCGGCCGCCGATGCTGAACGTCATCGGGAAGCCTTGCACGGACGTCCCCAGGCGAGTCTCCCAGAGCACCTTGCCGCTCTTCACGTCGACGGCGCGCAGCATGCGGTCCATGTCGCCGACGAAGGCCACTCCGCCCGCGGTGGAGAGCACCGACGTCATGAAGGGCGAGCGCTGCTCCAGCTTCCAGTTCTCCTTGAGTGAGCGGACATCGTACGCCGCGAACTTGCCGACGTTGCCGTTCGAGCCCGGGCTCTCAAAGAAGCGCCGCGCCGCGCCGCCCGCGTTGCCGCCGTTCTCGACGAGATCCACTTTTTGCGGATTCATCTCCTGACAGCTCTCCGCCACCGGAATCAGAATCTGATTGGTGGGTTGATGGAAGCTCATGGCGTGCCAGTTGTGGCCGCCTTCGGAAGTGGGGCAGCTCTGCACCCACTCGCCGATCTGGTTTTCGACGATGTCGTTGCGGAAATGCGGCTCGCCGGTGGTGGGATTGAAGGAATCGTAGACGTTTTGGAACACGGTTTCCTTGTGGCCCAGATACTTTCCGGTGGCGCGATCCAGCTTCCACAGCACGCCGTCCTTGCCGGCGCTGAACACGTACTTGCCGCCGTTGGTGTCGTCGACCAGCGTGCGCTCGAAGACTTCATCGAGATCCAGCGTCTCGCCCGGAGCGTGGTTGTACCACCACTTCAGCTTGCCGCTATCGACGTCGATGGCGACGGTGGAGTTCGCGTAATTATTCGCGCCGTTGCCGGACTGGCGGCTGGCGCGCATCCACGGCTTCGATTGCGCGACTCCCCAATACGTCAGATTCAGCTCGGGATCGAAACTGCCGGTGATCCAGGTATCGCCGCCCGCGCGGAACAGATCCGGCAGCTTGCCCCATGTGTCGCCGCCCGGCTGGCCATCCTTCGCAATCGTGTAGAACTTCCATGCCAGCTTGCCCGTGTCGGCGTCGTACGCGCTGATGAAGCACTTCTCCTCGCGGTACTGATCGCAGAGAGATCCACCAAGGCCCTGAATGACCTTCCCCTTCACGAGCAGCGGACCGCTGCTGGTCGAATACGAACCGTTCGCGCGGTCGCCGATGATCGCGTCCCAAACATTCTTGCCGTTGCGCGCGTCGACGGCCCACATGTGGGCGTCGCTGGTGGTGACATAGACCTTGTCGTTATAGAGCGCGAT
>DASYET010000012.1:0-168476 GCA_036498815.1 Bryobacteraceae bacterium
AAATTTAGCCTCGGGCGGACCCCGTAAAGGTCCGCCGGAGATCAGAGAGGGAGGTACTCGAAAGCACGGGCTTCACATGACGGCGCCATTGTTTTTAAGCGCCCGCGCCCCCCGGCTAGAGACCCCTCAAACTACTGGCGGTCGAAAACACCCGGCGATAACCCGTGAGTCCCGGCCGCCTCAACGACTTTTTTCTGGCACTCCACCGCCGTACTACGTCTGGACGGACGCCCAACCCGCGATATGCGGCCGAATCAGAGGTACCGGCGCGTCGAACTCCTCGATCTCGATCCTTCCGAACCCCGCGCTCTCGATCGCCGCGCGAGTCTCGCGATCCGGCTCGCACCCATCGCCCATCTTGCGCCACAGCGGCTTGATCCATCGCTGCCACCTGCGCAGCGAAGTTCCGCGCCCCGCCCCAACATGCTCGATAAACAGAAACCTTCCCCCCGGCTTCAGCACCCGCCGCACTTCGCCCAGCGCCGCCCGCACATCCACCACGCTGCACAACACCAGTGTGCTGATCACCACATCCACCGACGAACCTTCCACCGGAAGCCTCTCCGCCACACCCTCGCGAAGCTCCACTTCCATCCCCAGCCGATGCGCTTCTTTCATCAGGTGCGCTTCCATGAAGCGGTTCGGCTCCACGCCGATCCACGTCACCGGGAGCTTCGCCAAGTAAGCCAGATTCGCGCCCGCACCGGGCCCGATTTCGACCACCACCCCCGAAAGATCGCGAAACAATTTCGATTTGTATTGTTCTAAATACGGTTCCGCGTGCTTGCCGCACCGCGCCATGAACCACGCGAACGCGCGTAGCCGCAGTGGACCCGCACCGCCGCAGACTTTTCCCGCGCCGTTCAGTTGACCTTCTGGCAGAAGCCCGCTTCCACGCTGCCCGCGCGATCCGGCCGGATGCTCACCGTCGGCCGTCCGGAGGGCTCATAGTAAATCGTGTAATAGCCCGGCCCGAACGCGTTATCCAGCGAGCCTCCGCGAAACGTGATCCGCTGCGTCCCGCCGTCCAGCGCAAACGCTCCCGCCTTCCCATCCGATCCCGTATACGACCCCGCGCCCGTGATCTTGAAGTTCCATAGCATCCGCGCCTGCCCGTTCGACCAGCACTCATACGTCCCCACCGCCACGCCGCCCGCGCGTTGCACAGCCGGCGCAGTCCCCACCGGACCTCCCGGCGCCGCCGTGCCCGACAACGACGAGAGAGGAATGCTCGACACGCCCGCCGAAGGATTCGGCATGCACTTCTGCGTACTCAGATCCGGCGTCATGCGACCCTCCACGTCCCAGCCGCCCGCTCCGTCCGGCGCCAGCGTGTACGTGTAGGCGTCGATCTTCTTCACGCAGGTCTGGCCGTAGTAACGATTCGCCGGATAGCCCGCTTCGTAATCCCGAATGAGCGCGGTCACCACGAAGTTATTTCCCTGGCCCGCCTTCACGTCCTGGAATAGAACATTGCGCTCCTTCGCGCTCTCCGGCTTCAGCTTCTGAAGCTTCTTATCCAGCACTTGCTTGAGAGTGTCCACCGTCGGCTTCTGCGCGAACGCTTGCATCGCGCAACCCAGCCACGCTACCGCCATCACGCTCATCGAACTACGAAAAGAAATCTGCATCGATTCTCCAGCCGCCCATTATAAGCCGGAGTCTATTGCTTCCCGCGACCCCGCCCCGCCGGCCGGATCTCGTCGATGATCGCCTGATACTGCGGATCGTCGCCCGCCCTGCCGCTCGCGATCACGCCATTAACCATCCGCCGAGCCAGCCGTCGTCCCGGCGAGTCTTCCGCGGCGTTCGCTTGCGTAGCAAGATCTTTCAGCAGATTCCCGATGTGCAGAAGACTCGCCGCGCGAGCCACCTTGTCGCCGTCCAGGCCCATCTCCATGTTCATGATGTCCTGGTTCAGCTTCACCTCGCGCTGCACCTCGGCGCGATCCTGCTCTTGCGCGTCGGTCACGTCCTGCCTGTTCCCCAGCGCGTTCGCGCGAGCCGCCAGCTTGCCCACATCGGCCAGGCCTTTGAAGTCCTCCCCGACATGCCGCAGGATCAGCCACGCCTGGAAGTTGTCCTTCTGCGAATCCGCATCCGCGACGCGCTCCGCCAGAATCTCCGCCGCCAGAGCCTTATCGCGAGGCCGCCGCCCGGTCCTCATCGCTTGCAGCTCCATCCACTCGACCGCTTGGACCGCCAGTTCGCTCGATAACCACTGATGCCCGCCTTCGAAAATCACCACCCGATGCGGACTCTTCACATCCCGATCCAGCTCGCGCAGTTCCAGGTTATTGAAATCTTCTGTTCCCGCCGTCCCGAAAACCGCGAAGGCGAGCGTCGGCACCGTATCGCCAGGAAAGCCCGCGCTCGAAGGCATGACACCCGCGATCTGGCCCGGCCATTCAAGCGCCACCTTCATCGCCACCCGCGCCCCGCCCGACAAGCCCGCGGTGTAAACTCGCCGCGGATTCACGTGGAACCTCTTGCGGACATCGGCGTTCATCGCCGCCGCGGCCTTCATGCTCACTTCCCACGGACCGTTGCGGGAATTGTTCGAACCCGCGACGATGTACCCGTACTTTTCCGCCGCCGCGCGGTACGCCTCCACGCCGCGCCGTCCGCGCCCACCCGCGTCGAAAGCCAGAATCACGTTCCAGCTTTTCTCCGCCGAGTACTCCGAGGGCAGATACAGCGTGTAGCTCTCCGAAGCGTCGGCCAAACACTTCACGCTGTCGATAATTTCGCCGCGCGGCAGCTCCTGACCAAAAGCGGTGACAGCAACAAGGGCGAGCAACAATTTCCGCATCGGAAAATCTCCGTTAGTGGGGTACTTCGGCGGGCTTGGGCTCCGCATGCTTGCCGCTATGCAGCGGCACATTCTTCAGCAACAGATTCAGCGCGACGGCGAAACACATCACCACCGCCGCCGAAAGAAAGATCAGGTGGATGCCGTGCACCAATCCGACCTTCACGTTCTCCAGCAGCGTCTGCAGCAACGCCGGACCATTCTCGACCCGCGCGAACATCGCGTCGAGTTGCGGCCGCATCTGCGCCAGCTTCAGCGGATTCGAGAACGGGTCCAGCAAGCTCGGCGGAATCCCCGGCGGAACGGCTTTATCGAAATCGGCATGATAGTTCGTCAGCAGCAGGCTGCCGAAAATCGCCACGCCCATGGTGCTGCCGATCGAGCGAAAGAACGTGGTCGACGCCGTCGCCGCGCCCATATACTTGCGCGGAGCCACGTTCTGCACCGCCACCGTGTAAACCGGCATCAGCAGTCCCATCCCGATGCCGGCCACGATCATCGCGGTCAAAACTTCGCCATGTGTCGACGCCTCACCCATGCGCGCGAAAAGTATCATCCCCGCCGCGATCAGGATCGATCCCGTTACTGCCGACGGCTTGTAGGTCTTCAGCCGCAGGTTGATCTGCCCCGTGAGAATGCTTCCGCCCACGGAGCCCAGCAGCAGCGGCGTCAGCAAATTCCCCGACTGCGTTGCGGAGGCGCCCAGCACCCCCTGCATGAACAGCGGCAGGTAAATAATGACGCCGAACATCCCCATGCCCAGGATGAAAACCGCAACCGAGCTCATACTGATCACCGGATTGCGAAACAGCTCCAGCGGGATGAGCGGCTCCACGGCTTTCGTTTCGGCGTAAAGAAACGCGGCCAGCATCACCACCGCCAGCGCCAGCAGCGCTTCCACGCGCATTGACCCCCAGCCGTACTCGGTCACCCACGTAAGCGCCATCAGCAGCGGCACGATGGACCCGATCAGCGAGAAAACTCCGGCCCAATCGATCCGCCGCTGCACGCCTTCCGGCCGCCAGTAAGGAAAATAGTGATACATCGCAAAGATCGCCACCACGCCCACCGGCAGATTGACGTAAAACGTCGCGCGCCAGGAAACGTAGTCCGTCAGCCAGCCGCCCAGCGTCGGCCCGAAGATGGACGACATCCCGTACGTGGCCGCGAACAGGCCCTGATACTTGCCGCGCTCGACCGGGGAGAAAACGTCGCCGATGATGGTGAACGCCAGGCCCATCATGGTGCCTCCGGCGATGCCCTGCAGCGCGCGGAACAAGATCAACTGGCTCATCCCGTCAAACGGCAGGAACGTGAGCGTTCCGGAAGCTCCACACAGCGCGGAGGTCAAAACGAACGACCCCGCCCCGCCTAGAAAAAACCATTTTCGACCGTAAATGTCGGAGAGCTTCGCGAAGATCGGGACGGCCAGTGTCGACGTCAGCAGATACGCCGTCGCCACCCACGGATACCGGTTGAACCCGGACAGCGACGCGATAATCCGCGGCTCCGCCGTGCCGACAATCGTCTGATCCAGCGAAGCGAGCAGGACCGAAAGCAGCAATCCCGCCAAAGTCCCGACCAGTTGCGGTCGAGTGAGGCGGATCAGGCCGGAGGTGTGATACGTGGTCTCCGTCGCCGTAGCCATCCCTCGATGTTAGCAGTGAGCGCGTTTATTTCTTCGACGGGAACAGCAGCGGCGCAAGATCCGTCAGGTTCTGCCGCCACAGCGGCCACACATGCGCGAAGCCCGGAGCCTCCACCTCTGTGAACGCGATGTCCTTGGTCTTCAGCCAGCTCTTGAACTGCCGATTCACCGTGAGCAGACTGTCGTCCAGGCCGCAGGCGATCCACACCAGCTTGAGCTGCGAGTTCGTCTTCGCGTTGATCGACGGGAAGATCTTCTCGAAATCGGCGGCATCCCGCGTCTGCGCACCGCCGCGCCCGCCGCCCCGTCCGCCGCCAGCCGGAGCCTGCTCCGCGGTAGCCGAAGTCGCTCGCGGCCACATCACGAACGCTCCGCTGAACGACCCGATGTACGCAAAATGATCCAAATAGTTGAGCCCCGTGAACAGCGATTCCGCCCCGCCCATCGAGAGTCCCGCGATCGCGCGCTGGTTGCGATCCTTCGATACGTGGTACGCCTTCTCCACTTGCGGCAGCACCTCTTCCACCAGCGATTTCGCGAAGGTCGGAATCATGTTCGCGCCCATCGCTCCGGTCGGACCGTCGGGAGTCCCGTACCCCAGCGTGTTCACCATGACCATCGGTTTCGCCTTGCCCTGATTGATCAGGTTGTCCAGAATCGTATTCGCCGAGCCGACGTTCAGCCACCCCGCTGCGTCATCGCCCAGGCCGTGCAACAGGAACAGCACCGGATAAGCCTCGCGGCGATTCGGATCGTAATTCGGCGGAGTATAGACGTAGTAATCGCGCTCCGCCCCGATGATGGCGGACTTGAACTCGTGATGCGACACGATGCCGCGAGGCCCCTCCGCGGGCGCCCACGCGGGAGCCGATCCGGCCGGCACGCGCACCATGCTCTGCCCGCCGTTGCCATACGCGGTCTTCATCAGCGGATTCGCGGGATCGCTAAACGTCGTGCCATCCACGGAGAATGAATACGTATAGATGTCCGGCTTCAGCGCGTCGGTGGTCGCGCTCCAGACGCCCTGTTCATTCTTCTGCATCGCCAGCCGCTGTCCGACTCCCGTCACGGCCACTTCCTTCGCATTCGGAGCCCGCAGGCGGAACGTCACGCGCCCGTCCGAGGAAACCTCCGGCGAGACGACGGCCGGTCCGCGCCCTTGAGCCCACAAACTGGCGGCGAGCGTAGTGGTGAGAATCGCGGTAGTCAGCTTCATGATGCCTCCGTGCGTATTGTGACTCATTGCGAACAACCCTGCGGGAACTTTTCGATCATCGTAAACAGCCGGGCGGCCCCTTCGCCGGTGAGCGTGGTCATCACGTGGTCCTGGCCTTTTTCCACGCTGAACTCCACGTGCAGACCCCGCGCGCGAAACTCGTCCGCCTGCTGCTTCATCTGCGTCCGCCAGCCGGAGTCGCGCTCGCCCACGTACATGTCGATGCACATCCCGGAAATCGCTTGGATCCGCTCCGGCGTGGGGTCCGGCAGATAGCCGGGGAATCCGGTGATGGACACAAAATACCGCGGATACGCCGCGGCGATGAAGAACGCGCTGATTCCTCCGTTGGACATGCCGGCGATGTGGAATTTGCCGCCGCGGATTTTGTACTCGCGCAGCATCTGCTCCAGAAACGCCGGGAACACACGCGCGCCCTCCTGATAGAAGAGCCGCCCCAGCGGAGCCGACGGCACAATCACGATGTAGCCGCGCTTTTCCGCTTCCGCCTGCCAGTTGCCGGCCACCGTGGTTTGTACGATCGCCCCATCCTGCGCGCCGGGAGGGAACGCGAGAATGGCGGGATACTCTTTGTTCTCGTCGTACGTCTTCGGCAGGACCAGCTTGTAATGGACCGGAGTGCCCGCGATGACGGCAGCTTTATCGTAGGATTTGGCCGCCGCGGGCAGTACCGCGCACAACAGCAGAGCGATCGCCGTCAGCATCGTGACAGACAGTGTATCGCGGCGGACGATTTAACGCTTCAAGTAACTGCGCACCTGTCCCAGGCGCGCGCTCTCAAACGCCAGGCCCTGCTTCCACTCCGCCAGAGTGCGCAGCGCGCGATCCCCCGCTTCGACGATTTCCTGATTCGGCACGCCGCCGCCCTCGATCGCCGCTTGCCGCGCTTCGAGCGCGCGCTCCAGTGCCTCCAGATCCTGCGTGTCCAGCGCCTTCGTCACGTCGTGGGTGGCTTGTTCCAGCGTCATCAGCTTTGATTGGGATTCTTTCCGTACAGCACCAGGTTCAAGCTTTGCAAGCTGGCGGTGAGCGTCGTTTGTTGGGATGTGAGCATCGCGATCATGCTATCGGCCTTTTGCAATTGCGCCGCCATGTTGGCTTGCATCGTCGTGATGCGATCCGTCAGCGTCCCGATCTGGTCCTGGATACTCTGATCCGTGGTGGTGAGACCGGCCTGTTCAATCCGGATGAGCCCGGTGACCGGGTCCGAAAGCTGCTGGAGCCCTTGCGATAAACCTCCCAGGCCGGAGGTGGCCGATCCGACGAATTTGAATCCGTCCGAGATCTGCGTCGCCGTCAGGTTGTTAAACGTAGTCTGGTTGAACGACGCTTGCCCGGAAGTATCGAACTCCACGCCCAGGCTGGCGAGACTGGTGACGCTTCCCGAGGTCGTATGATACGCCGCGATCTGGCGCATCATGTTCTCCAACTGCCCCACCGCCGTATCGCCGCTGAGCGAGCCCGCCGCGGGACCTTCCTGGCCGTTCAATTGCGTCCGCATCGCGTTGTACTTCGTCACGAAATCCTGCAAACCGGAGGAAAGCTGTGTCGCATCGCTCTGCAAGGACAGCGTCACCGGCGTCGTGCTGGACCCGAGAATCGTGAAGGTCAATCCCGGAATCATGTTGTTGACCACGTTCCCCGCCTGGCTGACCGGAATCCCGTTTAATTCGAAGACCGCGTTGGTTCCCTGATTCGTGCTGGTAAGCACCTGCGTATTGGCGTGGCCGATGCCTGGATCGTCCACCAATTGCAGCGTGGTCGCGCCCGTGGAATTGGCCGTGACCGACAGGTAGTTACCGTTCGAAGTGGTCAAGATGGATGCCGTGACTCCCGCGCCCAGTCCGTTAATGGTGTCGCGCAGCGTGACCAGATTGTTGTTCGCCAACGTGAATTTGTACGGCGTGGACCCGACGTTGAGCTGCATGGTCCCGTTGACGGATACCAGCGTCGCGGCGGAATCTCCATAGGGATTCAAGCTCCGCTCCGCCGCCGCGGACGCCGCGGAGGTAATCGAATTGATCGTATAACTGGCCGCGGTGGTGGCCCCCGCGGTGGAAGCGGAAACCACCGTCGAGTCCGAACTGCTGGCGCTCAATCCCTGGCTTGCCGCGATCGTGCCCAGGGAACTTAAACTCGACGCCAAATCCGAGGCCGTGCTGTTCAGCGTGCTCAGTGCCGCTTGCTGGGACAGGACTCGGGTATCGCGGCTTTGCAGGTACTGGACCGGAATCTGCGCGATTTGCACCGCACGATTCAAGATGTTCTGCAGATCGCCCGAATACTGGCTGACGCCGTTTAGCGTGACCGGAGCGAAAGGAGATGTGCTCATGAATGCTCTCGATGATCTCATCGGCAGCAACCCACGAAGCTTGAAGGAAGGATTATTCCGGGATCGATTCTTCTATGGCTGCCGCCACTTGCACCACGGAGGAAAGCGGCAGCTCGGGATAGATCGGCAGTGAGAGGATGCGCGTGGCGATCCGCTCGGCTTCGGGGAAGCTGCCCGCCGGAAACTCCGGATCGCGATACGGCTGCATCAAGTGGACTGGCTCCGGATAATGGATGGCCGTTTGAATCTCGCGGCGGGTGAGGAACTGTTGCAGTCGATCGCGATGCTCCGCCTCAATGGCGTACACGCTAAACGACTGCCGGGCCCACGCCGCTTCCGCCGGATACTTCGCGACGCAACCTTTGAGTGCGTGCTGATAGGCAGACGCCCGCGCCCGCCGCGCCTCCGTCCATGCCTCCAGATGCCGCAGTTTCACGCGCAGAATCGCGCCGTGCAGTCCTTCCATGCGGTAGTTGTAGCCGCGCATCACGTGATGGTAGCGGCTCTCCTCGCCCCAGTTCCGCAGCAGGCGAACCGTGCGGGCCAGCTCCGGATTGTTGGTGAGCACGCAGCCGCCTTCGCCATACGCGCCCAGGCTCTTACCCGGATAGAAACTGAAGCACGACATATCGCCGAGCCCGCCCACTCGACGGCCCTTGTATTCGGCCGCGTGGGCCTGGCACGCGTCCTCAATCACCACCAGTCCGTGCCGGCGCGCGATCTCTAGAATCGGGTCCATGTTCGCGGGGTGCCCGAATAAGTGGACCGGCAGAATCGCCTTGGTGCGCGGAGTAATCGCGGCGGCGATCTTCGTTTCATCGATGCAATAGGTGGACGGGTCAACATCCACGAACACCGGACGCGCGCCTGCGTAGTAAATCGCCGCCGTGGTCGCGACGAAGGTGAACGGCGTGGTGATCACTTCGTCGCCGGGACCCACGCCCGCCGCGAGCAACGCGAGATGCAGCGCGCTGGTGCCGGAATTGGTCCCGATACCCAGCTGCGCGCCGTGATACGCGGCGAACTCTTCCTCGAAAGCCGCCACTTCCTTACCTAGAATGAACTGCGTGGATTCGAACGTGCGGGACACCGCCTGATCGATGTCGGATTTGATGGAGTGGTATTGCGCCTTAAGGTCGCCAAACGGGATCATGAACCCTCCAGTATAATGAAGGTTTTTGATCCCCACCCCCGTTTTAAGCATCGTCATCCCGGCCTATAACGAAGAGCGGCGGCTCGCGCCCACGCTCGCAGCCGTGCGCGCCTATTTGGATGCGAGTCTGTACAAAGACGCCGAGATCGTCGTGGTGGATGACGGCTCGCGCGATGGCACCGCCGCACTGGCGGAGGCCGCCGCCAAAGAAGATGCGCGCGTGCGCCTGCTGCGCAACCCCGGGAATCGCGGCAAAGGATACTCGGTTCGCCACGGCATGCAGGAGGCGCGCGGAGAATGGATCCTGTTCAGCGACGCGGATCTTTCGGCGCCGATCGACGAGTTGGGCAAGTTGATGGACGCCGCCCGCGGTAGAAGCGCCGCCGTCGCGATCGGGTCGCGCGCGTTGGACCGGTCACTGGTGGGCGTCCACCAAAGCGCCGTGCGGGAGCTCGCCGGGAAGTTCTTCAACCTCACCATGCGCACCTGCACCGGACTTTCCTTCGCCGACACGCAGTGCGGCTTCAAGCTCTACCGCCGCGATGCCGCGCAAGCCGTCTTCGCGCGACAGCAACTGGCGGGCTTTGGGTTCGACGTGGAGGATCTCTACATCGCGAAGGTCCTGCGGCTTCCCGCGATTGAAGTTCCCGTGCGCTGGAACAACGTGGAAGGCACCAAAGTCAGCCTGCTGGGAGGCATGCGGCCTTTCTGGGATCTGCTGTTGATTCGCTGGTATCACCTGAACGGGCGCTACCGCTAAAGTTCACACCTACAGCCCAACCCGTTTGTGGCAGGATGGTATTTCATGCCTGACACGCAACAACGCCTTCGCACGCTGGTTCAAAACGTCGCCCAAAAGCCTGCTCCCGAAGATCCGGAAGAATCGCTGTTTGAGAGCGGATTGCTGGACTCTTTCGCGCTGCCGGATCTGGTGGGGGCGATTGAAACCGAATTTTCCATCAAGGTTCCGGATGCCGATCTCACGCCGCGGAAGTTCGATTCGATCGCGCGCATGGAAGCCTACCTGGCCAGCCACTCCTAGCGCCGCATGAACTCTTTCCTGCACGGTTTCGGCTGCGCTCTGCCGGAGCGGGTGGTCTCCAATGATGAGCTCGCCGCGCGCCTGGGCTGCACCTCCGAATGGATCGAGAGCGTCTGCGGCATTCGTGAGCGGCGCTGGGCCTCCGCGGGACAAGGCGTGGTGGAATTGGGCGCGGCGGCGGCCGAGGACTGCCTCTCCCGCACCGGCGTTCCCGCGTCGCAGATCGGCATGCTGATCCTGGCGTCGGGCAGCGCTCGCCCCGGCTTCCCGGCCCCCGCGGCCGAGCTCGCGCATCGCCTGGGACTTGGCACCACGCCGGTGCTCGATCTGCCGATGGCCAGCGCGGGCGGACTGTTCGGTATGGTGCTGGCCGCGAAGCTCTCGGAAACCTACGGCGATATTCTCATCGTCGCGGCGGAGAAAATGTCGGCGGTGATCGAGGCCCATCCCCTGGACCAGAACTCCGCCATCCTGTTCGGCGACGGCGCGGGAGCCGCGCTGGTGAGCCAGCGCCCCGGCGGCCGCGAGATTCTGCACACCGCGATCCACTCAGACGGGCAGTTCCGCAACGATCTCGCGTATGACACCGCGTCCGCGCTCAAGATGAACGGCCTCACGGTGATCATGCAGGCCACGCGAAAACTCCCCGCCGTGATCCGCGAAGTGCTGGAGCAGGCCAAACTCGCGCCCGCGGATGTCGCCACGTTCTTAGTACACCAGGCGAACCAAAACCTGCTGATGCGCGTCGCGAAATCGCTGGACGTTCCCGCGGACCGCGTGTTTTCGAATATCGCGCGTTACGGGAATACGTCTTCGGCGTCGCTGCTGATTGCCGCCGCGGAATGGGATCGTCAGAACCCGCCCGCGGGGCCCGTGGTCTTCGCCGCTTTCGGCGCGGGCCTGCACTGGGGAGCGCTGCTCGCGCGCTAGTACAGCTAGGGCAGCATCTCGCGAAGGATGCGGCCGATCGACCCGCTGGGCGCTTCAATGTCGAGCAGTGCCGCCAGCGTCGGCGCGATGTCGTTCACCGCGATCTTCTCGCGGTACTCTCCCGCCTTGATCTCCGGTCCCAAGAAGATCACCGGCACGTGCGCGTCGTAGCCGTAGGGAGTCCCGTGGCCGGTTCCGGTGGCATCGGTAACGTAATACGGCTCCTGCAGGATCACCAGATCTCCCGACCGCGGTCCATAAAATCCCAAGCTCATCGCCTGCCCGATCGGATCTTTCTGCACGTTGCCGCTCATCAAATCGTGGCGAGTGTAGACGCGCGCGATGTGATCCTCGCCGGCCGCCGCCTCCGCCGCGGTGCGTTCGAACTGCTCCGGATCCAGGCCGCGCTTGCGGATCAGATTCACGTTCAAATACGGCATCATCGCCGGAGCCCCCGGCAACAGCCAGTCTCCGGGGCCGAATTTCTTCACCAGCGCGTCGGTGATCCGCTTGGTCAGCCGGTAGTCCACCGTCCGGCCACCCGGCATTTTCCGCGCTTCGTTCAACTCCGGCAGCGGAGCCACGCCATGATCGGCGGTTAGCACCACCAAGGTGTTGCCTTCGCCCACGATTTTGTCCGCGTAAGCCATCAGCTTGCCCAGCAGGCGATCCGTGCGAATACAGATATCGCGAATCGCAGGATCGTCCGGTCCGATCTGGTGCCCGATGTAGTCGTTCGAGGAGAAGCTCACCGCCAGCACGTCCGTGCCGCGATGGCGGCCGAGGCTTTCTCCGTCGAGGGCGCGCTCGGCAAACTCCTCGATCATTTCGTTGCCCCAGGGCGTGGCTTCGAGCGAGCCACAGAAGCGCGCGGCGGTGCCGTTGACAGTGGTGCAGAACGGCTCGCCCGAGCCGGACGGCGCATCGACCGGGCGCCACTCCGCTCCGATGAAGTTCCGGTACAGATGCTGTTCGTTGACGTTCGCCACCCACTCCGGCAAGTCGTGACGATAGTACGTGCTGGTCACCCAGTGATTCGTATCGTTGTCGTACCAGTAGGCGGCGTCCGCCATGCGGCCCGCCGGAAGAATCGCGCTGCGGTCTTTGATGGAAATTCCGATGGCGTGTGAATCGGGGTTGCGCATCTTCAATTCATCCGCCACGGTGCTCACCAGCAGACGCTTGGGAGAGGAGCCCGCCGCTTGGGGAAGCCCGCCCACGAGCTTTTGTCCAGCGTCGGAAACACTGGTGACGGATTTGCCGCTCTCGCGGTCATACCATTCGTTGGCGATCATCCCGCTGATGGAGGGCGGCGCGCCCGAGAGAAATGTCGAATGGCCCACCGCGGTGACGGTGGCCGCCTGGATATAGTGCGCGTCAGTGAAGACGGCACCTTGATCCAGTAGGCGCGCCAGACCGGAGTGGTAATCGTCGTGAAAGCGCAGCAGGTAATCGTAGCGGAACTGGTCCACCACGATCGCGATCAGCAGCTTGGGCTGTTTGTGCCGGCCGAGCGAAGCCGCCATCAGGATGGCCGCCGTGAGGGAAAGGAAAAAGAAAATCCGCAGGGTGCGCCGCATGAGAACCTTCAGCCTAGCGGGCGAGGATTACAAGCGGATGAAATCGGGTATTACGACCGCGCCGCTTCGGCAGCAGGCACATCCGCATAAATCTGAAACAGTTGTTCCACGCCGCTCACCGTCATCACCATCTTGACGCGCTCGCTGACTCCGGCCAGCACCATCTTGCGAGCTTCACGCTCGCGCGAAACGTAGGCGCTGATGATCGATCCGAGTCCGGCGGAATCCATATAAGGTACCTGGCTCATATCGAGGACCAGCTTCTCGGACTTATCGGCGTGCGCGAAATCCTGGAACACAAACAGCGTGTGGATCGTGAGCGCCCCATTGAGGAGAACCACAGTCACGCCCGGAGCCGAGCCTTCACGAACTTCCAGCTGTAATTGATCTTTGGCCATGGTAAAACGCAAAGTGTAGCACTCCAGTGTGAATATCGCGTTACGCGAGTGAGAATATCCCCGGCGCTAGCGGACTAGTCTGGCGTGCTGAGAATTCTCCTCACAATTCTGATCGCGGCAGGCCTGGCACTCGCTCAGACGAAGTCGGGCCAGACCAAGTCTCCACCAAAAGCCCCGGCACCCCTGGGAACCACCGCGCAGCAAGACAAAACCATCGAGACGGCCATCCGGGCCAAGCTGGCGAAGTCCAAGATCGGCAAGGACGGCTTTACGGTGCGGGTGCAAGGCGGCGTGGCGTACTGGGAGGGGACCACCGGCGTGGTGCAGCACAAGGGGGCGGCCACGCGGATGGCGAAAACCGCCGGGGCGAAGGCGGTGGTGAACAACATCAAGGTCACGGATGCCGCGAAGCAGAAGGCGGAAGAGAATCTGGATCAAGGACGCCGGCGCGCCCAAGTGAAGCGCGGCGACGTCCGGTCTGAGAAATAACTATTTTCCGTCAGGGCGCGGCGCGGAACTCTTTTTTCCCAGCCACAGGCCCACGCCGCCCAGCATCACCAGCATTACGACGATGGCGATCCACTGGCTGCCCAGCGGGAGCCGCCACCACGGAGTTGCGGTAGCTTCAAGCGAGGTCTGGCACGGCCCGTCCGCGATCTTGTCGCCCAGTCCGGCGCCATCCAACTGCTCCAGCAGCGCATCGAGTGTGAACGCGAACTGCGTGCCGTTCGCGGATTTCCAATTCACTCCGACCGCGTTGCCGCAGGCGTCGAACAGAGCCCCGCCGGAGTTAAACGTGTTCATAGGGGCGGAGGTGTGGAACACATTATTCTGCCACCCTTCGGCCGGAGCCAGATCCTCCAGCTCGCCTGCATCCACCTGCGGGATGGTGGTCTCTCCCGGACCCGGAAACTGGACCGCAAACACCGGTTGGCCGACATGAGCATACTTGGAAGGAACCACACTGACGCCGTCGGGCGGATCGTCGCCGCCAAAAGGCTGGTCCAGGCGCAGCAGAGCGATGCCGTCGTCGGAGGAACTCCACAACACTTTGGCAAAAGCACTCTGGGTCCCGAGCACAACCTTCGGCTGCGGCATCTGCCCTTTGATGCGAGTGCAGCAGACCGCCGCGCTGGTCACGACGTTTTGCGGATCCAGGAAGAACCCGGCGCCTTGGGTCGCCTGGGTGGTGCGCCCGCCCTCGGTGACCATGCCGAAGACCACGACGCTGGAGGCCAGCATCTTGTCCGCGAGTTCCTGCGCCGCCGAAGTCCCCGCGGCGGGGTCCTGTGCCAGCGCGCAGGATGCGGTCAGAATCAGCGCCAGCGGAAATTTCATTCCGCGGTCACCGTCACGACGGTCACGTTGTCCTGATGCGGACAGTCCTTGGCCAGAGTGGAGGCGACCAGTTCCTGCGGCCACTCCGCCGGCGCGCCTTCCATGCAGCGCGTCATTTCCTGGGGCGATAACGAATTGAACAGACCGTCGGTCGCGAGCAGGATGGTGTCGCCGGAACGCAGCGGCAAGGGCTCTCGGTTGCGGTCCACCTCTTCGAGCAGGTCAATGCCGATAAAACTTGTGAGAGATCCGCGTTCGGGATGCCGTTCGGCGTCGTCGCGAGAAATGAGTCCCTTTTCCACGGCCCGCTCCAGAAAGTTGGCGAAGATGTGGGGCCGGTTCAGAACGCTGAGCTCGCCCTGGCTGACGAAAAAGAGTCCGCTGTCGCCCACTGAAACGTAATACAGGCCAGCGTCCGTCGCGACGGTCGCGATCAAGGTGGTGCCGATATTTTCCAACACGCCCAGGTCGTCCGCCAGGTCCAGCACGGCTTGGTTGGCTTCGAAGACGCAGCGCTCCAACGCCTCCGGGATAGACTCCGCGGCGCTCTTGCGGGCGTAGCCCTCGCGAAATGCGCGGACGGCGGTCTGGCTGGCGAGTTCCCCATGTTCCATACCGCCCATGCCGTCGCAGATCAGCGCGAGAAACCCTGCGTGCGGGGGAAGGTCTTCCCCAAAACCGAAGGAGTCTTCCTGGGACTCCCGCGATCCGATATGCTGCGCGCTGGCGGAGAGAAATCGCATGGCTTGTACAGTGATTATAGATGGCCAGTACTCACGGGCACCGAGTACCAGCATAAAGACCTTAGATATCGTATTGTGGAAAGATTATGCGACTATGGCCGGTGCTTCTGCTCTCCCTGCCGTGCTTCGGATCCCTGACGTTCAATACGTCGGCCGTCGATGCATCTTTCTTTAATTTGACGCAATTCGCCTCGCTTTCGTTGCCGAATAGCATGCAGCAGCTTTCGGACGGATCGCTGGCGGTGTTGAGCAGCGCCTCCGACCTGAGCTCCGGGTCGATCGTGCGGCTGGTGGATGCCAATCACGATGGCGTCGCGGATGGTCCGGGCACGGTGCTGTATTCCACGAACAGCGGGCCGCTCACCGGCTTCGTGAAAGTGGGAGATTACTACGCGGTGGGCAACCTGGGGGATCACACAATCACGCTGTTGCAGCCAGGGGCGACTCCAGCCGACACGATGACCGCGGTGGGGACGCTGCAATTCACGTACACGGCGGACTGGGAGCACAACAACGTGGGGATGGCGGTTCGTCCCGGTAGCGCGCCGGGGACTTACGATCTGGTGGTGAATATCGGGTCGGAATTCGACCACCAGCTCTCCACCGACACGGTGGGGCTGTCCGGAGCGGGACTGCTGAGCACGATTCTTACGGGCGATTCGCTGTATACGATCACGATCGATGAGACCGGCGCGACGCCCACGGCTTCCCATCCGCAGATGGTGGTGACAGGAATCCGCAATGTGATCGGGATGCAGTTCGACGCGGCGGGGAACTTTTATTTCGCCGATAACGCCATCGACGGCACGGGGCCGCAGGGCGACGAGCCGCCGCAGGCGGACGAATTGAACTACATCCCGGCGGCGAATTTCGGCACGCTGGCGAACTTCGGGTACCCGACGTGTTACATCCAATACCGCACCGGCACGCCGGTCGACACCGGGGGCGGGGGCTGCGTGCAGCCGCTGGTGGCGTTCCAGCCGCTGGACAACGGGACTCCGCTGGGTTCGGAGAGCGAGGGTCCGGGCGAGATTGCGCTTTCGCCGTCGTCGTTTCCGGCGGGCTTCAACGACGGTGTGTTCGTAGGCTTCGCCGGGAAGCCGTTCATCGGGCCCACCAATGAAGAAAACGCGATCGTGTATTACGATTTCGGCACCGGCCAATATATTCACTTCACCGAAAATAGTCTGGATGGCGTGGGGCGGCCGGTTGGGTTGCTCTCCACATCCGATGCGCTTTTTGTTTCCGACATTTTGACCGGACAAGTGTACGAAATCACGGCCGCGGTGCCGGAGCCGTCGACCATCGGGTTATGCTCGGTTGCGCTGCTGTTGGGCTGGCTGGCGCTGAGGCGGCGGCAGCGCGGCGTCCGGCAAAGTGAGTTGCGATAGAGGTAATCTGGTTCGGGAGCAGTATTGAAACCAGGCATCCTCTTTCTCGGCTTCGTGCTGGCGGCTACGGCGGCTCCGCCGCAGAACTCTCCCTCGACGATGGCGCCCCGCGCCGTGCTCGACAAGTATTGCGTCACGTGCCATAACCAGCGGTTGAAGACCGCTGACCTGATGCTGGATACCGCCGACGTTTCGAACATCCCGGCGAACACTGCCGTTTGGGAAAAGGTGATTCGCAAGGTGCAAGCCGGAGCGATGCCGCCCGCTGGTTCGACGCGGCCCGATGCGGCCACGGCGAAGGGCCTGGTTGCTTCGCTCTCCAGCACGATTGACACGGCGGCGGCGGCGCATCCTTACGCGGGGCGGCCGGTGCTGCATCGCTTGAACCGCGCGGAGTACGGTGACGCGATTCGGGATTTGCTGGATCTGGAAATCGACCCGGCATCTCTGCTTCCGCCGGACGATTCGGCGTACGGGTTCGACAATATCTCCGACGCGCTGGGGCTGTCGCCTTCGCTGCAGGAGCGCTATTTGGCGGCGGGGCTGAAGATCGGCGCGCTGGCGGCCGGAGATCCGAACGTGAGCCCGGGCAGCGAGACGTACCGGGTACCGCAGGATCGTACGCAGAACCTGCACATCGAGGGGATGCCGCTGGGCACCATCGGCGGCACTGTGGTGACGCATAATTTTCCACTGGACGGCGAGTACGAGTTTCAGGCGAAGCTGTATCGCACGAATCTGGACATTGTGCGCGGGCTGGAGTTTCCGCATCAGGTGGAGTTCACGGTGGACGGCAAACGGATTCTGGCGACGACCATAGGAGGGCCGGCGGATCTGGCGTCGCTGTTCGCGAAGCCGACCGATACGGGAGACGCGGTGGAGGCTCGGCTGCGGGTGCGGGTGCCGGTGAAGGCGGGTCCGCATGTGGTGACGGCGGCGTTCCTGCAAGAGCCGGAGGTTGTCGAGCCGCTGCGCTTGCAGCCATTCCTGCGAAGCTCCGTCGATAATTTCGATTGGTCGGGCTGGCCGCATCTTCAGACTCTGGTGGTGGCGGGTCCGTTTCATCCGACTGGGCCGGGCGATACTCCGAGCCGGCGGCGGATTTTCACGTGCCACGCGGCGACGGACGCGTGCGCGCGGCAGATTATTTCGACGCTGGCGCGGCGGGCGTATCGTCAACCGGTGAGCGCGGCGGATTTGCAGGTGCTGATGAAGTTCTACGCGAGCGGCGGAGGATTCGAGCCGGGCATTGAGACGGCGCTACAGCGGATTCTGGCGAGTCCGAAATTTGTGTTTCGCGTGGAGCGCGATCCGGAGGCAGCTGCGGCGGGCACGGTGCATCGAGTGAGCGGCGTGGAACTGGCTTCGAGACTATCCTTCTTTCTGTGGAGCAGCATTCCGGATGAGCCGCTGCTGAAGCTGGGCGCGGAAGATAAGTTGAAAGATCCGGCGGTGCTGGCGCATGAGGTGCAGCGCATGCTGGCCGATCCGCGATCCCAATCGCTGACCAGCAATTTCGCGGGACAGTGGCTGCACTTGCGGAACGTCCGGAGCTTGTATCCGAACTCGGACGAGTTCCCGGACTTCGACGACAACCTGCGGCAATCGATGCAGCGCGAGACCGAGATGTTCTTCGAGAGCATCCTGCGCGAGGATCGTCCCGCGATGGAACTGCTGACGGCGGATTACACGTTCCTCAATGAGCGACTGGCGAGGCACTATGGAATCCCCGGTATTTACGGGAGCCGCTTCCGGCGCGTGACGCTGCCGGGCGAGGAGCGGCGCGGACTGTTGGGGCAAGGCAGCATCCTGGCGGTGACGTCACATTCGGACCGCACTTCGCCGGTGGTGCGCGGCAAGTTCATTCTCGAAAATATTCTGGGGATTCCGGTGCCGCCTCCGCCTCCGGACGTGCCGCTGCTCAAGGAGAACCAGGAGGGCGAGAAGCCGCGGACCATGCGCGAGCAGATGGCGGAGCATCGCGCGAATCCGAGTTGCGCGGTGTGTCACAAGGCGATGGACCCGATTGGCTTCGCGCTGGAAAACTTCGACGCGGTGGGCGCGTGGCGGACGGAAGAGCCGGGCGGTCCGATTGACGCATCGGGTGTGCTGGCCGACGGCACGAAAGTAGACGGAGCGGTGGCGCTGCGGCGCGCGCTGACGAGCCGGCCGGAAGTCTTTGTGGGCACCTTGACGGAGAAGCTGCTGACGTATGCGCTGGGCCGAGGCTTGGACGATCGCGACATGCCGGCGGTGCGCGCGATTGTGCGGGATGCGGCGAAGGATGGATACAAGCTGTCGTCGCTGATTCAAGGAGTGGTGCGCAGTACGCCGTTCCAGATGCGGACGAAGCCGGAACCCGCGTCTGAATAATGCTATCTGAGTAATGCTGTTCAACCAGACGACGCTGTGAAATAATGTCGGGCATGATGGTATCGAAGAAATCGCTGCCTCGCCGACGGTTCCTGCGTGGAGCCGGGGTGGCCGTGGCGTTGCCCTTTCTGGATGCGATGGTGCCGGCGTTCACCCCGCTAGCTCGCGCGGCCGCGCTGCCGCAGCCTCGCTTCGGGGTGGTGTACATTCCGAACGGCGTCATCGTCGATCAATTTTTCCCGAAGACCGTGGGAGCGGATTTCGAGTTTCAGCCCATCATCAAGTCGCTGGAGCCGTTCAAAGACCAGCTGATCATGGTGAGCAATCTGACGCGGTCGCATCCGGGAAGCCAGGTGGGCGATCACGCGGTGAGCGCGGCGGGATTCCTTACCGGCGTGTGGCCCAAGCGGACGGAAGCCGAGGACGTGCTGGCGAACACGACCATCGATCAGATTGTGGCGCAGCAGATCGGGCAGGAGACTTCGCTGCCTTCGGTGGAAGTGGCGACGGAAGATTTCACGGGATACGTGGGCGGATGCTCACCGGGTTTTAGTTGCTCCTACCTGAATACGATTTCTTGGAGGACGCCGACGACTCCGCTGCCGATGGAGATCAATCCTCGGGCGGTGTTCGAGCACTTGTTCGGCGAGCCGGGGACTACGGCGCAGCGCGCGGCACGGACGCGCAAAGAGCAAAGCATTCTGGATTCGATCGCGACGGAGGCGGGCGATTTGCAACGGGGGCTCGGCACGCGGGATCGCGCGCGAGTGAGCGATTATCTTGAAAATATCCGCGAGATCGAGCGGCGGATTCAGCAGACCGAGGCGCATAACGCGACGACCACTCTGGATGCTCCGGTGGGCGTGCCGGATTCGTTCGAGGAGCATGTGGGATTGATGTACGATCTGCTGGTGGCGGCGTATCAGTCGGACGTCTCGCGCGTGTTCACGTTTATGTTGTCGCGGGAGCTGAGCCAGCGGACGTACAACCAGTTGGGCGTGACGGAGCAGCATCATTCGGTTTCGCACCACACCAACGACAAGACGAAGATCGCGAAAAACGTGAAGATTAATACGTATCACGTGGAGTTGTTCGCGAAGTTTTTGAACAAGCTGAAGTCTACGCCGGACGGCGAGGGATCGCTGCTGGATCACTCGCTGATCGTGTACGGCGCGGGGATGGGCGATCCGAACGGGCACAATTCCGATCCTCTGCCGCTGATTATGGTGGGCGGGGGGGTGGGCAAGGGGCACCGGCATATTCAGCTGGCGAAGCAGACTCCGGTGGGGAATTTGTGGCGGGCGGTGGCGGCGAGGTACGGGAGCTCGGTCGAGAAGTATGGCGATAGCACGGGGATGGTGGAGGGGTTGTTTGGGTAGAGGGATCCGGAGGGGGATCGGAATCGGGATCGCGCTCGCCTGCGTTTCAGTAGGCCACGCGGGGCCGCTGCTGGACGCGGTTAAGGCGGGCAACAAAGAACAGGTTCGGACGCTGGCGAAGAATCGGGCGGAGGTCAATGCGGCGGAGGCCGATGGGACCACTCCGCTGGATTGGGCGGTGCGGGCGGACGATTTGGAAATCGCGCGGATGCTGCTGCAAGGCGGCGCTCATGCGAATGCGGCGAACCGGTATGGGATTACTCCGCTCTCGCTGGCGGCGACCAATGGCGATGCGGCGATGATCGAGGCGCTGCTGAAGGCGGGAGCCGATCCGAAGATCGCGCTTCCGGGCGGGCAGACGGTGCTGATGACGGCGTCGCACACGGGAAATCCGGAGGCGGTGAAGGCTCTGCTGCGGCATGGCGTGGACGTGAACGCCAAGGAGAGCACTTACGGCGAGACGGCGCTGATGTGGGCCGCGGCGGAAAATCACGCGGCGGTGGTGGAACTGCTGATCGAGTTCGGGGCGGATTTCAACGCGCATACGAATCCGCTGGTTTATCCCAAGGATCGTTTTGGACTCGAAGGCGTCACCACGATTCTTCCGCACGGCAACTGGACCGTCCTTATGTATGCGGCGCGGCAGGGGGCGACGGATGCGGCTCGGGTGCTGGCGATGGCGGGCGCGAAGATGAACGTGACCGATCCGGATGGGACCACGGCGCTGGTGCTGGCGATCATCAACGGACACTACGATACGGCGGCGTTGCTGACGGAGAAGGGCGCGGATCCGAACATCGCCGACACGACGGGCATGGCGGCGCTGTACGCGGCGGTGGACATGAGCACGCTCGGCGAAGTGTACGGGCGGCCGGCGCGGAAGTCCACGAGCAAGGTCTCTCCGCTGGATCTGATGACGGTGCTGTTCGCGCATGGCGCGAATCCGAATGCGACGCTGAAGTCGATCACGCTGGCGCGGGCGCATACGCCGGGAGAGGGCACGCTGGGCGAGGGGACGACTCCGCTGATGCGGGCGGCTCGGAATGGAGATGCGGCGGCGATACGGTTGCTGCTGGATCATGGGGCCGATCCCACGCTGGCGCAGAAGAATCAGTCGACCGCGCTGATGCTGGCGGCGGGACAGGGGCGCGGGCTGGGCGTGTTCGCGAAGGAATATTCGACCGAAGCGCAGATGCTGGAGGCGGTGAAGGTGCTGCTGGACCGGCATGTCGACGTGAATGCAGTGAACGGCCAGGGGCAAAGCGCGCTGCATTTCGCGGCGATGGCATCGGACGATATTGTTCGGCTGCTCGCGGCGAATGGGGCGAATCTGGAGGCGAAGGATAAGCAGAATCGGACGCCGGCGGATTGCGCGATGGGCGTGGGGATGCGGGGACGGGCGGGGGGTCCGCCGATCGTGCGGGAGCAGACGGCGGCGCTGCTGCGGCAGTTGATTGCGCGGCAGAAGGACGGGCGGAACTGATCTCACCGGCTGAGGTCGGGGTCACGGGAGTTATGAGCGGGCGCCGGCAGGCCGCTCCATTACTGTCGCGGCTCGGAAGGGTCCTTACAGGACGACGGGGGCGCGCAGGGCTAGCTTCTTTACGGCCTCCCAATGCGGATAGTGGGGGGCGCACTCGCCGATATAGAAATTCGGATCCGCGAGGTTGACGCGGCCTCCGGAGAGGCGCAGGTATTCCAGGAAGCGGGCGCTCTCAGCCCACTGGCCGAAGCCCTGTTCCCGTAAGTGCGCGGCGCGAACCTCCAGACGCTGGGCGACGCCTTCGGTCCACTTGAAATGATGGACGGGGATGTAATATTGCCGCGAGGGGGCGGCGCGTCCTGCGAGAGCGTGATGCTGGCCCTTCTGGAGCGGCACGGGGCCTCGCACGGCGACGACTTTTCGGGAGTCGGCGCTCAGCACTTTCGTGGAGAAGAACGCGCCGAGCGGGAATTGTTCCCAGAGCGGGCCGGGTTGCACGGGCGGGAAGCCGCCGTCGCGAGCGAGGCGGTCGACGAACATGCCACGGACGTAATCCCAGCCTCCGCCGTTGCAGTCCGCGAAGATATCGGCGAGGCTCGCGGGGTATTGCTGCAACTCGTCTTGATCGGCGAGTACGAACCAATCGGAAGGATAGAGTTCGCGGGGCTTGAGATACGCCTGCTGGAGGAGCATTTGCCAGTTGCCCACGGTGACGCTGGCGATGCCGCAGCCGAACTCGAGCGTGATGGCTTCCACTTGCTCGCGGATGGGGTCGGCGTCGTGTTGCAGGTGCAGGTTGACGAAGAAAGACTCGATGCCGAGCGACTTGTAGTGCTGCAGCATTTGCGGCAGCACGTCTACGTGTCCGCCGACGACGGTGATGAGGTGAACGGACGTTTTCATCCTCGACGAGCCGGCGCGGCCAGCGTCCGCGAAAAGAAGTCGACGTATTGGCGCGCCAAGACATCGCGCTGGTACATGCTGGCGGCAACGCGCGTCTTCTCGACGGCCTCTTGATAATAGGGTTCGTCGAAGGCGAGTTTGACGATCGCCTCGACCCAGGGCTCCACGGCGGCGGCCGGAACCGGGCGGCGCGTCGAAGTGGTGAGCTCGGGCGGAAGGGGCAATACGAAACCTGCGCCGTTGGCGCTTTCGGCGAGGCCTCCGCGATCGCTGACCAAGGGGGGCACGCTGTTGACTAGAGCTTCGGCGACGACGCGGCCGGAGGGTTCTTCCCACACGGAGGGCACCAGGAGCACACGGGTGTTGGTGAAAATGTCGCGAGGCTTGGGGACGGCTCCCGCGATCATGATGCCTTCATGGCGGCGGAGGTCGAAGCCTCCGGAGAGTCCGGCTTGCACCACCATTCCGGCGGTGCCGCGCGATTCGATGGCGAGGATCGCGATCTCGGGATGGCGTTTGCCGATTTCTTCGGCGAGGCGGACGAAGAAGAAGAGTCCTTTTTCGACGGAGGGGTTCACCATGGTGACGAAGATGGGGTCGCGCTCCGGAGCGAGGACGTCTTCGAGATCGATGGGCGTGGGCAGAGGAGTGCTGTTGGCTCCGACGGAGGTGCGGTACCGCTCGGCGAGAAATTCGCTGGGGGTGAGGACGGCGTCGATGGGACGGAAGAAATCCGGAATGAGGTAGCCCATGTTGAACACGCAGAAAGCGATGCGGGCTCCGCGCAGGTGGGCGCGGCGATGGCGGCGGATGTCACCGGGAAGGCCGCCATAGGTAAAAACAAGATCAGGAGAAAATGTTTCGAGCTCGGCGTCGAAGAGATGGTCAAAGCGGCGGCCGTAGGAGTGTTCCCATCCGGTGACCGGAGCGCGGGCGGTGTCGAGCAGAGTGTAGGGAATGCCGCGCTGAGTGAAGCGGAACTCGCGGCCGTGCTGGCTGGTGGCGGGAGTGACCGCGACATCCAGGCCGATGCTTTGAAGGTATTCGAGCGGGTCCGCTTTAGAGCCGCGCTCGGTGGCGGTGGTGGAGAGCGAGCGGACTTCAAACCCGGCGTCCGCCGCCATTTCGAGCGCGGTTTGGGCGGTGCGCGCAGCTCCGCTCGCGGGGTCCTGCGGCATCTGGGGCAGAGCCATCAGGATCCGAGGCTTCATTTGATCATGATACGAGCGCGGAAGCGGACTCCGCCCGCGGGCCGAGCTTAAGCCTTGCGGCGGCGGCGGCGGAAGAGGTACCCGAGGAGGCCGAGGCCCGACCCTATCAATCCAACGCTTGCCGGCTCAGGGACGGAGCTTGCGGCGGCTGAATTGAAGTCGAACGTTGTGCCTGGTGGGACGTCAATCTGCAAGAAGATGCCACCGGAGATGACGGCGTTGATAGTCGTGGTTTCCCAGAAGGTACTTCCGGAAGCCACTCCGCCAGATGGAATGTTGATGGTTCCCGAACCGCTTTCCAGAATCGAACCGCCGGATCCGCCAGAACCGCTGGCGGTGAAGGATCCATAGCTGGAGTTCCCGAAGGCGTTTCCGAAAGCCATCGTAATGTTCCAACTGGAGACGCTGCCTCCGCTGATGAGGCTGAAGGCGAAGTTAAAGCCTACGGGATCGTTCTGGGCGAGGTTTCCGCTGAGGGGCCCGCCGGCTCCAATGATCAGTTGCACGGGGGTGGAGGAACCACCACTCAAGCCGAACCCGATGGAACCGGAGGTGAAAAACGAGACACCCGTGATTCCGCTTTGGGAGCTGGCTTGGCCATCGCCCACTTGACTGGTGCAGCTGCCCGAGAGAGTGTTCTGGTCTGAGAAGGAGCAGCTCAGGTTTGACGTGGGGAGAATCGCGCCCGCGTGTGCGTTGACCGCGGCCGCAAGGGGCACGATCACGAGCGCCGTGGTGCGTGCCGTCTTCTTCATGAGCTCTTTCGCTCTTGCTACGTAATTAGTCTGTTCCATATACGCCCTCCGAAAGGCGAAGTAGGGCTAGGATACCAGATCGGAGGGGTGGCGTGCAGTACTATCAGTCCATGACCCCTAGGACTGAGGCATTGGACGCTCCAGGGCCGGGGCATCGGTAGTATGCTGGGGAGCCATGAGGATGAATGTTCTCCTGGCCGCGATTGTGGCGGCGCTTTCGCTGGCGGCTCAGCAGAAGGCTCCGTCGAAGAAGCCGCAAGCTCCCAAGTCGGTGCGGCTGTATGTTCTGAACTGCGGAAGTTTGAATCCCACCGATGTCTCAGCGTACACGTTTAAGAAGGAAGAGCTCGCGACGACGCTGATGTCGGTGCCGTGCTTCCTGGTGGTGCATCCGAAGGGGACGCTGGCGTGGGACGTGGGCGCGGTGCCCGACACGGCCTTCAAATCCGATGGATCGCCGGGCACGCTGCGCTACGCGACGATGGCGACGCCGCTGAAAAAACAGATGGCGGAGATCGGGTATGCGCCATCGGATGTGACGTACCTGGCGCTTTCGCACTTCCATTGGGATCACGTGGGGAACTCGAATCTATTCGCGGGGTCGACGTGGCTGGTGACGAAAGTGGAACGCGACACGATGTTTGCGGAACCGCCTTCGCCGCGGACGGAAGCGGCCAACTTCGCGGCGCTGAAGACGGCAAAGACGAAGTATCTAACGACCAAGGATTACGACGTGTTCGGCGACGGGACGGTGGTGATCAAAGCGGCTCCGGGGCATTCGCCGGGGCACCAGGTGCTGTTCTTGAAATTGGCGAAGACGGGACCGGTGGTGCTGAGCGGCGACCTTTATCACTATCCGGAAGAGCGGAAGTTCGGGCGGGTTCCCACGACAGAGTTCGATGGCGCGCAGACCGCGGCGTCACGGAAAGAGATCGAGGCGTTTCTCCAGAAGACGGGGGCGCAGTTGTGGATCCAGCACGATTTTATTGCGACCCAGAAGCTGAAGCGGTCGCCCGAGTTTTACGAGTAGGGCGGGCTTTGACGTGGTTACGTGGGTAGGCCGCTCCATTACTGTCGCGGCTCTGATAGAGGCACGGGGTGCCGAGTTTCGTTTTTTAGCTGGTGGCGGTGTTGGCGGCATTGGCCCGCTCGGCCACCAGCATCGACTGCAGGATCTGATCGGAGACGTCCTTCACGGCGGCGGGCGAGTGCGAGAGGAAGAGCGTGCTGGTGCGGTCATTTTCTCCGATTGATTTCAGGGTGTCGAAGTACTGCGTGACCATCACTAGCTGCATGACTTCTTTGGCGGACGCGCCTTCGACTACCTTTTGGAATTGCTCAATGGAGACTTGCAGGCCTTCGATGATGGCCTTGCGCTGATTCGCGATGCCCTGCCCCTGGAGGGCTTTGCTTTCGGCCTCGGCTTCGGCTTTCTTGACGACGAGGATTTTTTCCGCCTCGCCACGCGCGTTGGCGGCGACTTGCTCGCGCTGGGCGGCGTTGATATCGTTCATCGCGGATTTCACTTTGGCGTCGGGCACGATATCGGTAACGAGCACGTTGACGATTTCGTAGCCGAAGGTGGCCATGTCGGCGTCGAGTTCCTGCTTCACGGCGGCGGCGATGCTGGATTGAGAGGCGAAGACCTCATCGAGAGTCATGCCGGGAACGTGGCCGAGGATCACCTGCTCGACATAGGATTTGATCTGCGCGACGGGGTCGGAGAGTTTGTAATAGGCGTCGTAGACTTTTTCGGGGCGGACGCGGTTCTGCACGGAAATCGGAATGGTGACGAAGACGTTGTCTTTGGTCTTGGTTTCCATGGTGAGCGTGATTTGATTCACGCGCAGGCTGACGATGCCGGCGACAGAGTCAAAGAACGGACGCTTCCAGTTCAATCCGGCTTCGGCGACGCGCAGGAATTTGCCGAAACGAGTGATGACGGCGACTTCCGCGGTGCGCACGGTGAAGAAGCTGGCCAGGATGATGTAGAGCAAAATGAAGGCCAGAATTCCAAGCGGGATATACAGCAGTGGGTCCATTCGATTTCCTCCGCTAGAGAGTATACAGGATCGTTCTGAATTCCCCGCGGCAGGGCGTGGTTTAGGTGCGGGCCGGGCGAGCCAAAACCCGCGAGACGCGGCCTCGATTCCAGCGCTGGAGCATGATGGGGTAGAGGTCGAAGGGGATTCGGACGAGCAGCAGGGTGTAGCCGTACACGGCGTGGTCATGACGAAGGAACCGGATGGCCAAGAGGACCGAAGCGATGCAGGTCAGCCAGTGTACGCCTTCGGCGGAGTTCAATTCTCTGAGCAGACGATGGCAATCCTCGCGGCTGCGTCTCAAATGGAAATTCCCGTTAATCCAGCCCAGGGGGGAATGAAACAGGAGCCATCGAAAGGCTCGGGTGTCGGCGCGGTCGTAGATGTGGCCTTGTTTTTCCCAAAGGGCGAGGGAGAAGAGCTGAGGGGGCACCCGGAAGAAGAGGGCGCTGGTCAACATCGCGATGGTGAGGGAGATGAGCCAGGATAGGGCGAGGCTGTAGACGAGGGGATTGCCGTGAGGGGGGATGGCCCGGCCATGTATGGAAAGGACGGACGCGGCGGTGAGGATCAAGATCATTAGGACGCTTCGCAGCGCGCGGATTCCCTGCTCGGCTTGCGGCGTTCTGGGCATGGATTGTGTCTCCACTGTAAGACGGTCGGGGCGGCTTCGAAGTTCACGGGGGGGCGCAACAATGCAGTTTTCGAACTCTAGCCGACACTCCTACGACTATCTGGGATCTGGGAGAATTGCGCACATGGGCATGAAGGTTGTGTACAAGATTACTTATCCGAACGGCAAGATTTACGTTGGGCAAGACATAACAGACAGCATCGGTTACTTCGGAAGCCCCAGCACCAAAATGGCGGCAGACTTCACCTTAGAGCAAAGGCGCGATTTCACTGCCCGCAAGCAAATCCTATGGGAATCGGATACGGCGACCAAACAGGAAGTCAACGAAAAGGAACGGGACCTGATTCTTGAGCAGCACTCCAACGATCCAGCCGTTGGATACAACCGCTGGCCCAAGTTCAAAACCTAGGCCAATGCACTTTTGGAACTCCAGCCGAAGCGGCCCCGGCTGATCGCTGGTTGTGGTAGCTTCTACTGGTGGAGGTGTCCGCTCTGATGCGCACGCTAGCTTTTCTCATTTCCGGATCTTTATTTGCCACGTTTGCCCAAACGCCTTGCGACCGGCTGAAGAGTCTCTCGCTGAACGAGGCGACCATTACGGCGCTGGAGGCGATGAACGCGGGTCCGTACACTCCGCCGGCTCCGGCACGGGGCGGGGGGGCTCCTCCGGCGGCGGTTGCGGGTGCTCCGGCGGCGGGTCGCGGGGCGGGACGCGGTGCGGCGGGCGGCCCGGGGGCTCCTGCGGCGGCTGGGCGTGGGGCGGCGGCTCCGGTGATGTTGCCGGCGTACTGCCGGGTGACGCTGACGCTGAAGCCTTCCACTGATTCCGACATCAAGATGGAAATCTGGATGCCGACGGCGGAGACGTGGAACGGCAAGTTCCAAATGATGGGCAACGGCGGCTGGGCGGGCAGCATTCAGGGGCTGAACAATTTTCCCGCGGCGCTTCGCGAAGGTTATGCGGTCTCCGGCACGGACACGGGGCATGAGGGCGGCAATGCGGTGTTCGGGCTGGGGCATCCCGAAAAGTTCGTGGACTTCGCGTATCGCGCGGTGCATGAGACGGTGCTGAAGTCGAAGGCGCTGATGATGGCGTATTACGGCAAGGGTCCGAAGCTTTCGTATTGGAACGGATGCTCCACGGGCGGCCGGCAGGGGTTGATGGAAGCCCAGAAGTTCCCGGAAGATTTCGACGCGATCATCGCGGGGGCTCCGGCGAATTATCAGACGCATCTGCATGCGTGGGACATGAATGTGGCGGTGCCGACGCTGAAGGATGAGCAGAGATTGCTGACTCCGGCGAAGGAAGCCGCGCTGACCAAGGCGGTGCTGGCGGCGTGCGATGCAATGGACGGCGTGAAGGACGGGCTATTGAACGATCCGCGCAAGTGCAAGTTCGATCCGGCGACGATGCTGTGCAAGAACGGCGATAAGGACGATTGCCTGACGCAGCCGCAGGTGGAATCGGCGAAACTGATGTACTCTCCGGCGAAGAACAAGAAGGGCGAGCTGATTTTTCCGGGCAAGGAACCGGGCAGCGAGAGCCAGTGGACGGTGGTGAATAAGGCGGCGGCACCTCCGGGGCTGTCGTCGGGGACGTTCCAGTACGCGACGTATCAGGATGCGAACTACGACTGGAAGAATTTCGACCTGGATCGCGACACGGCGGCGGCGGATGAGAAGTTCGGCTACGTGAACGCGACGGCGGATCTGACGGCGTTCAAGAATCGCGGCGGGAAGCTGCTGATGTATCACGGCTGGAACGACGTGGCGATCTCGCCGGAGAACAGCATCAACCAGTACGAGAGCATCGTGAAGAAGACCGGCGGCAAGTCGAGCGACTGGATCAAGCTGTACATGATCCCCGGGATGCAGCATTGCCAGGGCGGTCCGGGCACGGACCAGTTCAATAAGATGGCGATCATGGAGCGGTGGCGCGAATCGAACTCGGCGCCGGAGGCGATTCTGGCGACGCATGTCACGGGGGCGAACGTGGAGATGACGCGTCCGTTGTGCCCGTATCCGCAGGTGGCGACGTATAAGGGCCTGGGGTCGAGCAACGACGCGGGGAATTTTAGCTGCAAGTAACGGCACGCATGAAGATCGCGCTTAGTTTGATGGCGGCCGCTTGTACGCTGGCGGCTCAAGACACTCCGGAGGCTCACATGGCGGCGGCAAGGGCCGCGGCGGGTGACGATTTTCAGAATCTGTATACCTTCCAGTGCACCGGTCCGGGGCCCGGAGGCGCGGCTCGCGGTGGGGCTGGAGGCGGAGCGGCTCGTGGAGGAGGCGCGGCCCGTGGAGGGGGAGCGCCGGCGGGTGGTGGCGCGGGGCGGGGTGGAGGAAGAGCGGCGGGTCCGCCGGACCGGGCGACCTGGTACATGGAGCCGGTGAAGGTTTTCGACAACCTCTACTTCTTCGGACAATCCGAGTACGCCGTGTGGGCGATAACGACTTCGCAAGGCATCATCGTTATCGACACGATCTTCGATTATTCGGTGGAAGAAGAGGTCGCGGGCGGGATGAAGAAGCTGGGGCTGGATCCGGCGAATATCAAGTTTGCTGTGGTGACGCATGCTCATCCGGATCACGACGGGGGAGCGAAGTTTCTCCAGGATCATTACGGGACGCGCGTGATTATGTCGCCGGCGGATTGGGATGTGCTCGACAAGCGGACCAACGGCACCAAGCCGAAGCGCGACATGGAGGCTACGGACGGGCAGAAGCTAACGCTGGGCGACACGACGGTGACGATTTACATCACGCCGGGGCACACGCCGGGCACGCTCTCGGTGATGTTTCCGGTGAAGGATAACGGGACGCCGCATCTGGTGGCGCTGTGGGGCGGCGTGGGGCTGAACCAGGATCGCGATTCGCTCCAGAAGTACATCGCGTCGGACCAGCGGTTCAGCGCGATTGTGAAGCAGGCGGGCGCGGATATTATCCTCGCCAATCATACGGATTGGGATCGATCGAAGATTAATTTGCCGATGCTGGCGAAGCGCACGCCGGGGATGGCGAATCCTTACATCGTGGGGAATGCGAAGGTGCTGAATTTTTTGAAGGTCGCTGAGGAGTGCGCGACGGCTCGGCTGCCGGCGGCGAATTAGCGACGGAGCGGCGGCAGGCCGCTCCATCACTGTCGCGGCTCGGTTTGGCGTTGCGAGGTCTGGCGCGGCGTCGCGCTTTGGCTCGAAGCCCAGGCGGTCGCCGCTGGTTCGGTTTAGCGTTGCGGGGTCAGACGGGCTTCACGGCGAAATCTCGCACGGCGTCGCGATTCAGCTCGAAGCCCAGGCCGGGTTTGTCGGGGAGGACCAGGCGGTCTCCGCCGGTGAGATCGGGGAGGCCGTTGTAGAGGACCTTGCCCATCGCTACGGCGTTCAAGTGCCACTCACACAAGCCTCCGTTGGCGACGCCCGCGTGCAGGTGCATATTGAAGTTGGAATAGCCTCCGGCGTTGTCGATGGGCATGCCGAACGCTTGCGCCATGCCGGCGATTTTCATCCCGGCGGTGAATCCGCCCGCCATGCAGACATTGAATTGCAGGATGTCGACGGCGCTGGCTTCCAGCATGTCGCGCCAGCGGGAGAGGGCTCCTTCGTTCTGGCCCGCGGCGATGGGCATGGGGGCTTCGCGGCGGAAGTCGGCGAGGCGATGGATATCGTTGGCGCGCAGAGGCTCCTCGAAAAAGCGGATGTTGTACGGGGCAAGCTGGCGGGCAAAGTGGCGGGCCTGAAATTCGTCGAGGCTCTGATTCGCGTCGATGGAGACTTCGGCTTGATCACCCGCGGCTTCGCGCATGATGCGGACGCGGGCGACGTCCTCCGCGAGAATGTCTTCGACCGATTTGCCGCCGGCGTCGAGGCCGTCCGCACCGGACGCGACAACCATTTTCACGCGGCGCTGACCGCTTTTGACGACGTCGCGAGCCACTTGCGCGAGTTGATCCCGATTGAGGAAGTTCATGCCGCAGGTGGTGTACACTTTCACTTCTTTGCGAGCGCCGCCGAGGAGTTTCCACACGGGCTCGCCGTACTTCTTGCCGGCGATATCCCACAGGGCGCAGTCGATGGCGGAGATCGCGTGGACGGCGTGCCCGGTCTGTCCGCGCGGCGTCAGGAGCCAGAACAATTCCTCAGAGATGGCTTCGCGCGCGAGCGCGTCTTTGCCTTTGAGATAGGGCGCGATGACTTCGCGGATGGCGGACGCGACGATGGCGTCGTTCGTGATGGAAGAGAAGCCGTGGCCGACGAGGCCGCCGGCGGTTTCGACCTCCGCTACGGTGCCGCTCATGCGGATCTGATGCTTGTAGGAGCCCACGGTGTATTCGCAGGGGACGGATACGGCGGTCGCGGTGATTCGGGCGATGCGCGTGTCTTTATTGGAGCTTGAGCCGCTGGCTTTCGGGGTCTGGGCGAGAGCGGCGAATCCGCCGTTCAGTGCGGCGCAGGCCGCAAATCCGCCGGTGGCGCGGACGAAATTCCGGCGATTCAGCATCGAATTCCCAAGTGGGCGCATAACGGCCCGAGTGTAGCAATTTTTGGGCTGCTTCGCGGTGTGCGCGAACTACGGCTTCACTTTGCGGTCGCTGGTGGGCTTGGAGTTGTAGGGTTGGGCGGGGAGTCCACCGAGAGTGATGACGGTCTTGCCGTCGCCGCGTGTCAGGCCCGCGGCCCAGGCGTGCTTGGAGCCGTCCTTCGCGAGGAAGGCCTGCACGGTGATCTCCTCATGCGCGTCCTCCATCGCTTTGTACACGGAGGTGCTGAAGCCATTGCGCTGGAGAACGTTCGGCGGAGGCAGTTCGACGGCCCAGGCGATGATGCGGCCCTTGTCGTTGGGCACTTCCATGTAAATCCAGCCGTGCGGATTGTCCGGAGAGACTTTGGTCACATGGCCGGTGAGGTTGATCGGCTTCGCGTCATCGTATTCGGCTTGGAAGGAGTGATGGGCCGACAGCGGAATCCAGGCTCCCAGCAAGCAGGCCCCGACCGAGAACAGCAGTTTCAGTTTCTTCATGAGGATTCTCCAGAGTAGTTCTATTCGCGGGTTTATTGGGCCTCTCGCACGAGCCGGAACCCGATGTCGCCGACCTTCAAGTCCGTACCGTAATAGTAGTAGCGCGAGGAGATGCGCAGGTAGGGCGCGAAGTTATCCCAACCTCCGCCGCGGAACACCGGGAGGCCGTCGGCTCCGCCACCGTTGATCAGCAAGCGGCCACGGGCGTCGAAGCCTTTGGGAGGAGCATCGCCCTTGGCGCCGCCACGGCCTCCGCGCCCGCCGCCTCCTCCGCCCCCACCACCTCCGCCGCCGCGCTGCGGACCTTTCGGGTCGACACTGATGTCCGGCAGAGGAGTGGCGTCGTAATACGCCGCGCGGTCATCCACCCACTCGCGCACATTCCCGAGCATGTCGTAGAGGCCCCAGGCGTTCGGTTTTTTTAAGCCGACGGGATGCGATTCGTCGTCGGAGTTGTCGGCGAACCAGGCATACTCGCCCAGGGAAGCACGCGGGGGATCGGACGCGCCGGCACGGGCCGCGTATTCCCACTCGGCTTCGGTCGGGAGGCGATACTTGTACCCATCGTTCTTGGCGTTGAGTTTGTCGAGGAAGGCGTGGATGTCGTCCTTGTCGACGTGATCCACGGGGTTTTGCGGACCCTTGGTGTCGCTGGGATTGGTACCCATCAGGGCTTCCCATTGGGCCTGGGTGACTTCGTACTTACCCATTTCGAAGCCCTTGGTGAGGCGCACTTTGTGGGTGGGGACCTCGTCTTCGATGCAGTCCTTATCGCCGTCGACGCAGCCCATCATGAATTCGCCGGGGGCGATTTTGACGAACTCGAATTTCGTGGGGTCCTTGGCTCCGGGGGCCGCCGGTTTCGGTGTTTGGGCAGCGGCAGTCAGGGCCACCAGGAATCCGACGCGGATTAAGGTCATCATTTTCACGACGAATTTCTCCCGTCAGATGGTTACGCCATATCTTACATCTTCCAGCGCAATATAGTAAGAAAGCTATGGCGCACGACCTCGTGGTCCTTTATGAACATCCGGAATGGCAGAAGCCTTTGTGGGCGGCGCTCGACCGGCGGGGGCTTCGCTACGCCGCGTTCGATCTGAAGCGGGCGGCGTTCGATCCCGACGCCGTGCCGGAGGCTCCGCTGTACTTTAACCAGGCGAGTCCAAGCGCTTATGTGCGAGGCAACACTCGGGCGGTGCCTCTGGCGCTGGCTCTGGTGCGGTCGTTGGAACTGGGCGGCGGGCGCGTGTTGAACGGATCGCGAGCGTTTCTGTTGGAACTGAGCAAGTCCGCGCAGGCGGCGCTGCTGCGCAAGCTGGAGATTCCACATCCGCGATCGCTCGCCTTCAACGATCCGGAGGCCGCGCTGGAACGGTGGGCCGGCGGCTGGCCCGCGTTGCTCAAACCAGAACAGGGCGGCAGCGGCGCGCGGATGTTCCTGCTGCATTCCGCGGACGAGGTGCGAAAGCTGCTGCGCGATCAAGCTTCGCTGTGGCTGCCCGACAATCTGTTGCTGCTGCAGGAATACTTTCCGGTGGATCCGGCGCAAGGCATCGTGAGGATGGAATTTTTGGGAGGCAAGTTCCTGTATGCGATGCGCGTGATCTCACACGGGGCGTTCAATCTTTGCCCCTCGGAGGCGTGTAATCCGGAAGGCGGCGAGGAGTCGCAGTGCGCCGTGCCTTCTTCTGCGCCGGTCGAGTTTTATCCCTACAAAGAAGTGCCGGCGTCCGCGGTGGCGCGGGGAGAACGGATCATGGCCAGCGGCGGGCTGGACGTGGGCGGCATCGAGTATCTGGAAGCGGCCGACGGACGGCAGATCTTCTACGACATCAATGCGAATTCCAACTTGCGCGCTCCCATCGGACAGGCGTTCGGATTCGATCCGTTCGAGCGCGTCGTCGATTACCTGGCGCAACAAATCGAGCGCGTGCGCCAGAGCGCGAGTGGCACCTCTATTTAGACGAAAGGTGCGAGGCGTCCTTCTCGTTTTCGGCGCAAACAAAATCAAGTAAATCCGTGTCGAGCTTGATGGTCTGGTGCAGCGTCACGGTCCACGGCTTGGTATAGGCCTTCGGATCGTCCACCGTGAGCTCGATATCCATGTGTCCGAAATTCAAGCGATGGAAACGCTCGGTGATTTTCGCGGCGTCGGTGAGCGGATTTCCGGTGGCGTCCAGCCACATGCCGTCACGGAATCCGGTGGTCTGGACGACCAGAGTGTCGCCTTCCCAGCGGCCGGTGGAGTAGCCGTTCCAGGAGGGATTAGGATCCGGCGGCAGCGGGCGGTTGTCGGTGAAGATCTGACGGTAGCTGGAATCGAGTTCGTTCATCAGGATCAGCAGACCTGGCATTTGCGCCAGTTTTCGCGGGCCGTTCCAGGTGTGGAGACGGACGAGGCCGATGGGATTGCAGCGCGACATGGGATCGTTCACGCGCTGCTCAGTCCGGCGAGCCTTGACGAGCTCGGCGGCCCAGGGCTGATACGGCAGGCCGTCCTTGAGGCTGGCGGCGATATTGATGAACTCTTCGGAGACCGCGTCGCAGCCCGGAAAATCGGGATTGCCCTGACGCGTGGTTTGCATGATCCACAAGCCTGTGAGGTCCGGTTTGCCGCCGGCGGTGCGCGGGCAAGCCGCGGCGAGATTCGGCTTCCCGCCGGCGGTTCGAGGCACTCCGGCGGTGGGATAGCTGAGCCACTGACCGCTCACGGGACCCAGCAGGAACGCGAACAGGAGAATCCGCATCGGGCCACCTCCGTAAGGCAGTATACATTTCCGCGGTAACGCGCGAAGTCCTATGATGGACTCGGGCGCGCGGCGCCCGGCAATAGAGCGAAAAAGTGGGAGACTAAAGCCATGGAGCCCATCGACAAGAAGATCAAGAAGGACCAGAAGGAGGGGACGATTCCCAAACCCATTGAGGACCTGCCCTCCGAATGGGCCGAAGAGGACCGCGAGATCGACGGGTCCAAGCCGGACCTGGGCGAATTGGAAGAAGATTCGTCCGAGCTTTAATCAGTTCTCGAGCGGGACCTTGTTGATCCGGTCGATCACGATCACGTCCTGCGGGAGCTCGATTTTATCCAGGCGCAGCCCGAGTTGCTTTTCGAGCGCGCTGGGAAGGCTGGGACCGAAGGATTCGACGCTGCCGTCCGAGTATTCGAAGGTGAAGTCGTACTTACCGGTTAATCCGGTTTTGTCCACCACTCGGGGCGGCACGCCACTTGGGCCGAGTTCGGAAGCCTCAAAGTTGGGCAAAGCGCCTTCCACGTCTTGCGCAAATCGCGCGACGGGATAGGAACGGAAGGTGGACCGAATGGACCCGTTCTTGGTCCAGCTCACGCGGATCTGCGCGTTCAGATCCTTGGGAAGAATGGGGAACTCATTCTTGTCCCGGGTGAAGGAAAGCGAATCCGGCGCGTCGAGGGCGGCGTTCGGATACTCGGTGTCTTTCAGCTTTAGTCCGCTCTTGGCGACCGTCATGGCGTAGGCCGGGGCGTTCCTCATTTCGTGATGCAGCGTGATGCCGAAACGCTCGGCCAAAAGGTTTTGGAGCATGACGTTGGCCTGGACCGCGGTGGTGCCAGGCGGCACTTTCGCCGCAACGTCGAAGCCTTCGGTCTTGATCCATTCGGGACCGGAGACTTGATCGGGCCGCACTCCGAAAGCCTGCATCAGCAGCCTTCGCATATCGTTGTGGTAGGAAATTCTCCCGGGATCGGAGGTGCCGGGCCCGCCGCTTACAGCAGCTTTGGCGGGAGAATTCCGGAGATCGAACGGCTTGACGGTGGCGACTTCGAATTCGAGATGCAGTGGCTGGCTGCGGGCGGCGACCTGGGTGAGCAGGATCACGCTCAGCGTTCTGACAATCCTTGTTTGTTGCCGCATGAGATGCCTACCAGAATGGTTCTTCCGCCGGCACGAAGCGGATCGGAATGTCGTGGAGGAACGTGCCGAGCCACTTGCCGAAATCCTCCATGCCGGCTTGCTCCGAGATGACGTGGCCCAGCATGATGACGCCCTTCGCCATGCCGAGCGAAACTGCGTCCATGACGTACTCGATGTTATCGAAGCCGCCATCGGCTTCCTGCTGTTCGCCGCCGATTACGACATCGACGTCGGGAGCGATGCGCGGCGTGGCATAGCCGGGTCCGATGAGGAGCCTGCTTACCTTGGCTTTCGGATCGCCGACGCAGCGAAGGGCGCGGGCTCCGCTCGAACGTTTCACCTGGGCCGCAAGTTCTCCTAACGTAGTTTCCGGAATCGTCAAAATGCCGGGACGCATGGATACTTTTCCGTTGCCGCCCGGTCCCGCGGAGATGCCCGCAGAGCGGAGTTCGCCGACCACCGTGTAATCCGGCGTCGAGGCATGCATGTTGTCGTGATCGCGCCAGACCACCATGTCGTTTTTCAAGATGAACTCGGTCTTGAGCTTATAGAGAGGATTCGAGGTCAAGTCCTTGGTGGTGTCGGGATCGTTCCAAAAGGTGTCCTCATGCGTGATCACCATGTTGAGGCCCGCGGCGTTGGCGCGCTTCAGCATGTCGAACGTCACCATCATCGTGGTGGCGATGCCCTTCACGATGACGTCCGGATTGCCGGCTTTGAACGTATCTCGCGTGGACCGCTCACTCCACGGGGCGGTCGCGTTCTTCTTGATCAGTTCCACCACTTCCCGTGCGGTCATGAGATTATGCAGGCCTCCAGTACGGATCGCCCACGCCGATCCACTTCGCGGGGACTTCTTTCACGATGGTCTTGAGCCATTCTGCGCACGCGCGCATGCCGGGATCTTCCGAGGCCACGCGTCCGGTGGTGACCAGCGCGCGCTTTTCGCCGGTGGTGAAGATGTCGGCGGCGTAGTGGGTGTTCTCCCATTCCCGGACTTCGCCCGCGACGATCATGTCCACTTCGGAATAGCGCTGCCACATGGTCGCGGGAGCCATGGAACCGGGAAACAGAAGAACGCGGCGGATGGTGGCCTTGCGGTCGCCGACGACGCGGAGCCCGGCGCGGAGGTTCAATTTGGCGCGGATAGAGGCGACGGTGGCCTCGGCGGTGGCGGCAGGAATCTGGTACAGCGCGGCTTCGTTCTTGACGGCGTGGGCGGACCAGCCGAGCGCATTGGCGAGTCCGGTGACCATTTCGTTTTCTTTGCGCGTCTGCCAGTGGTCGCGCAGGCGGAACACTACCAGGCCGTTTTTCTCGATGAATTCGCGTTTGGCTTTGACGACGGGATCGTTGCCGGTGGAGGCGTCCGCACGGGCGTAGAAGGTGGGCTCGTAGGTCAGGATCAGATTCGCGTTCGATTTCACGGCTTGCTTGAGGACGTCCAGAGTCGCCATCGCAGTGGTGGCGATGCCGCGGACAACAGTAGAAGGATCGCCCCCCTTGAAGCCATCCGGACCGTTCGCGGGCCACTCGCCACCCAGGTTCATTTGGATTCGCTGAATCAGGGCAGCGGCATGGTGCGGCTCCGCGCCCTCGATGGCAGGCAAAGCGAGGCCCAGCGGCACGACGCCGGCGGTTCCCGCGAGTTGCGCGAATCGTCTGCGCGAAATATTTCGCATTCTAGCGAGCCTTGAACTCGCGTTCGGCGAAAGCCAGGAAGTAGGGCCAATTCGGATTCGGCGTGTGGCCGGCGCTGTGTTGGCGGAACACCAGGTCGCCAGTCAGGATGCCTGTTTCGATGGGCGGGAACGCGGCGGTGCCGAGGTCCTTCTTCCCCAGCAGGCGGTACACGGGGCCCGCGCCGACACCCGCGAGGAAGGTGCCCCTGGCATCCACCCACGCGTCCGAATGTCCGATGTCGATGGCCGGATCCACCAGGTTTCCGGCGCTCAAGAATACGGGTCGCGGAGCGCAGAGCGCGACCAGCTCATGCGAATCGACCGGGAGGTCGCCCCACTTCAAGGGACCCGCGTACTTCAAGAAGTTGCCGGCCATCCAGTGGTATTCGTTTTCTCCCGCGACGTTCTCCACCAGCTCTCCGAAATTCCGGCGATGCAGTTTCGCGCCGCCTTCTCCGGAGGAGCTTACGAAAGCGATAGCGATGCGCGGATCGTAGGCCATGCTGACGACGGCGGCCTTGCCGTAGCGCGAATGCCCTTGAATGGCGACGCGCTTGGCATCGACGGTTTTATCGGTTTCGAAATAGTCCATCGCGCGGTCCGCACCCCAGGCCCAGGCACGAAGCGCGCCCCAATCGTCGGGCTTGCGCGGCTGGCCTTTGTTGACCAGTCCGATGATGCCCTTCCTCAATCCTGCGCCGTTGTCGGCCTGAACGCTGCCCGGATTCAACTCCGCGAAGCCCCAACCCTTGGCCAGAGCCTGCGCTTGCCAACTGGGGCCGGGCTCGGAGCCCTGTTGCGACGCGGAGACCGCGGACGGTCCACCGGATCCCGGCGCGGGAGCTCCGCCGAACACCATGATGACGGGCACGGGAGCATTGGCATTCGCGGGAATGCTCAAGGAGAGTTGAATGTCGACCGAGATTTCCGGATAGGCTGAATTGTCCACGTGGCCCAGCAGGGTCTTGGTGACAATCGCGACGTCGCCGACGTGCTGGTCCGCCGTATTGGTGACTTCCCATTTCACCTTCGGAACGTTCTTGGGGACGCGTCCGTAGACTTCGCGATCGAAGTCTTCGACGATTTCCGGACGCCGCTGGTCCGTCCACATCTTGGCGCTGGTGACTTTTTTCCCGTTCTTGAGGGTCAGCGGGTCGGGAAGATCGGGAAACGGATTCGCCTTGGCCTCATCGTAGTTGGTCTCGCCCGGCACTCGCGCATTCACGCCGGGACGCAGGGAGGCGATGTGGAGCTGCTCCATCATCTGCGCATGGTCCGCCTTGGTGGCTTGCTGGAGGGCTGTTTTTTGGTTGTCCTGGAAGCCCTGACTGGCGAAGGGAACCAACGCCAGCGCGCCAAGCAGGGACGGAACAATCACAGAAAAGGATCGGTTTCTCATGGGGTGCGGCCTCACGCTGTGGTTCAGCGAACTAAACATATCACGAACGGGGCGAGCTCGATAGGTTCCGAAGAGCGTGCCGGAGTTCACCGGAACAAGCGCGGCGCGAAGTCATTGAGGTACTCACGCCAATTGATCCAGGTGTGGCCGCCTTCGGTCTCATGCAGCGTCAACTTGATGTTGTATTTTTCGAGCGTGGCCTTAAACGGCGCGGGATTGCGAACCACGGGGTCTTCGCGGCCGTAGGCGTAGTACATCAGCTTGAGCGCCTTCGCCGCTCGCTTCAAGGCGGCGTCGTTGGCTTGCTCATACTGCTCGCCGCCACCGGTCATGGAGAAGACTCCGATGTAGTGAAACAATTCAGGATGCGGGATGCCGGTCTGAATCGTATGCGCGCCGCCCATGGAGAGGCCGGCCATGGCCCGGTTGTCGGCATTGGCGAGGGTGCGGTAGTTCTTGTCGACGTAGGGAATTACGACCTTCAGCAGGTCGTCTCCGAAATCGTTATTTTGTAGCAGATTCGTGGTTCCCCGCGGCCGGTCCGGGGTGTGGCCGTTGGGCATCACGACGATCATGGGTTTGGCTTTCCCGGCGGCGATCAGATTGTCCAGGATATTGTTCTCGCGGCCGACGCTGGCCCAGCTATGATCGCTGTCGCCCGCGCCGTGAACCAGATAGAGCACCGGATAGGATTTGCCGTCCTTCTCGTATCCCGGAGGCGTGTAAATGTGCATGCGCCGCACGACGCCCAGAGGCTCAGACCAGTATTCGACCTTCGCCACGCTCCCGTGAGGAACATTGTTGTGGTAGGCCTGAAAGTCGCCGGCGGGGCCTTTTACTTCGACCAGCGAATCGAGATTGGCACGCTCCAGCGAATACTCCGGCGCCGCGGGGTCGGCCACCCGGACACCATCGACGAAGAAGAAGTAGCGATAGGTGTTGGGGGCGATGGGCTTCTCCGTGGTGATGCTCCAGAGGCCCATATCGTCTTTGGCCATGGGCCGCCCGGTGCCGCCGCCGAACGTATTCGGGGAGATGTCGTCGTTATCGCTGCTGCCGACGGAGACGGCGACGGCGTTCGGCGCGCACAGTCGAAACGTGATGCGGCCGTCGGAGAGTGGTTCCGGGGACTTGTAACTTGCGGTTCCGGCTCCGGTGGGCGCGGAGCAGCGCGGCGGACCGCCTTTACCCTTCCCTTTTCCGGCAGGCTGAGCCGAGGGCCCTGGCGTCTGCGCGAAAGTGAGGCCGGTCAACGCCAGCATGGACCAGAGGATTATCGGAGCGGATCTGTAAAGCGCCAAAAGAAGGCTCCTGTCTCGGACATCGAATCAGTTTAAAGTGTACATCCGGCGATCCGCGCGCGAGCACGCATTTTCGGCCTCTGGATGGTTGCGCTTTCGCGCCTTAGGCTTCCTTGATCCACACGACGGAAGCCGGGGCTGGCCGCTGAGCTCGACCGGCGGGCGTCTGAGCGATGGCGGCCGGCACGGGACCGCGATTCATCCGCGCATAGTTGGGGATCGCCAGCAAGGGACTACCATCGGCGAACTGGCCTTTGATCGCCACCACTCCTCCCAGCAAGTCCGCCCTCCATTCCGGCGTGAGGACCGCGTCGGGACTCAGCGGCTTGGTAATGTCCTGATCGACCTGCTCGATGCTGTACATCAAGGGTCCGTAGCGCAAGGCGACGCGGCCTCGATTGGCGACGATATGATCGTCGGCGCGCACGCGCTGGACCTTCATCGGAACCACCAACTCGACCTTATCGCCGGCCTTCCAGGTCCGCGTGATCACGGCGTACCCGTTGGTCACAACCTGTTTCACGGCGAGTCCGTTCACGCGCAGGGCAGCGATGCCATCGGCATCCGGAGTGGCCTGGTAGAGACGGCTGACTCCGCGGTTGGGAACGCGCACACGGAGGCTGAAATTCTTCGAGGTCATCGGATTCACGGTGAGAGAGATCTTCCCGCTCCAGGGATAATCGGTCTCCTGGACCATTTCGACGTCCGTGCCCCCGACGTCTTCGAGAGTGATGGTGCTGCCTACGAACAAGTTGACGTACACACCGTCATCGCTCTTGGCATAGACCCAGGTCGGAAACATCAACAGTGTCCGCGCGAGGTTGCCGACGCAGCACGGGCAGGTGTGCCAGGGGTAGCGGACCTTGTACTCATCGAGCGGATTATCGTAGAAGAAATTCTTACCTTCCAGGTCCGTTGCGCCCAGCAGGGCATTGTACAGGGCCGTCTCGTACATGTCCGCGTACTTGGCGTCATGGTAGGCGAGATTCATCTTCCAGTGGAAGAAGATCTCCCCACAGGTGGAGCAGGACTCGCAATAGGCCCGGTTGCCCAGCGAGTAGTTGGGACCGAAACCTTCCGAGGTCTCACCGCTGCCGACGCCTCCGGTTACGTAGTATTTCTTGTTGACCACGTTATCCCAGAGCGATTTCACGGCACTCTGATATTCGGCGTTGTGCGTTTCCACCGCGACATCCGCCATGCCGGAGTACGTGTACATGGCGCGGACGGCGTGGCCGACGGCTTCGTATTGCTCGACTACCGGCAGATGGCTTTGATCGTATTCCTGGCGGTCACGCTCCGTGACGGCCGCGTTGTAACGGCAATCCAGAAGGAACTTCGCAAGCTCAATATATTTCTGGCCCTTGCCGCCGCCCTCCTTGTCGTTCACAAAGCGGCCGAAGCGGACCAGTGCCTGTTCCATTTCCTGATGTCCGTCGTACCAGGCTTTTTTGGGAGCGGGGCCGAGGTTGTCATACCAGCAATCGGCCAGCTTTTTCGCGGCGTTGTACAGGCGGGCATCCTGACGTCCGGTCATCTGGTAGTGATTGATGGCGGATTCCAAGAAATAGCCAGCGGTGTAGCCTTCGTGATTGCCTCGCGTGGGCGGGTCCCAATGCTTCAGGACGGGAATGACGGGAGGCACCGCGGGATCGCGGCTGATCCGAGGCGCGGGCGCCGTGAAAGCGGTCTGCAAATAACCGTCCAGCTCCTGCGCGGCGAGGATGATGGGAATCCATTCGTCCAGAGTCTTCCTGAATTTTTCGTGAGCCTTAAGAATGTCCGGATCGCCTTGGGGGTCGATCATGAGCGCGATGCTCATCGCCTCCACGGTCTGGTGCACCCAGGCGTTGGAGAAGACATAGCCCTTATGGGAGCCGTGCGGCTCTCCCCGCAGAGCCTTGCCGGCTTCAATGAAGTTGTCGATGCCGCCGGGGCCCAGAGTCAGGTCATTCCGATTGATCTGATCGATGCAGTGAGGAATCCAATTGGCGATCAGCGCCTTCACGCGCGCGTTCCACAACGGGCTGTTGACCTTGAAATTCTTGGTGTAGACGGCGTCCAATTGCCGGGCGGGAGGCGGCGTCTCGACGACGACGTTCAACGTGGACGACGACTGCGCTTGGCCTTCATGGGCGGTGAGCTTCAGAACATAATTGCCGGGCGTGGAGAATGTGGCCGAGGTAATCGGCGCCGTGGCATCGGCGAAGGCAACCGATCCGGGACCAGAGGCCTTGCTCCACGTCACTGTGGGGGCCGGGCGAGTCGGAGCCGGAGACACTTCGGGTTGCGCGCCCTGGCCGCGCGGCCGGGTTGAGGGCGGGTCGCCATAGCCGGCCCAGCCTCGCAAATACGTCTTTCCGGGCAAGACCTTTCCCGGCAAAACAACAATGCGATCGATTCCGGCTAGGCTGGTCAGAGGAGCGCTTTCGGCAGCCGAGCAGGTGAGGATCACACTCTGGAGCAGCGGCGGCAGAATAGCCGCCTTGGCGACTGCGCCAACCATTTCACGCCGACTCAACCTGGATTTCGTGCGGTCCTGATTCAAAGGGGCACCTCCGCGCGGAACTGCTTGATTCTATCTCAGCAAGACACGGGGCGAAAGCGGCTAGCTGCATGGGTGCGTGCGACGGTTTGTCCCGCCGGTCGCCGGGTTTCTCTAATTTTCGCCCGCCTGCTTGGGTGACTCTTCGTGACAAAGCCGACCCGTCCTTCGCTACCACCGCAAGAAAGGCGATACAACACATCGGACGAAAGAGGGACGGCGCAGGGGAGGACTCGAATGTTGAGGCTTTTTCAGGTGAGACTACGCGAGGAGATCGGGGGCTTAAAGCAGTAATCCGGACAATTGGGAACAGCCCCCAGTGCTCGAGAAGTTGGAGCGGGAGACCGGGGTCGAACCGGCGACGTCCAGCTTGGGAAAACGCTCCACCATCGTCTTTCGAAGAAGATAGCGTTTTTCACGACCTACCGAAATACACCGTGTTTCCGCAGTTTCCAACACGAGCCGGGCGAATGTAGTCCGAACGGAGTCACCGGACTCACTTGCGGAGTCGGTCTTTGATACTTTGCCACGGGCTCTTCTTCGCTTTGCCCTTTTTGGTCTTCTGGTCGGCAGGTGGCGGCGTGAAGTAGTCTTCTTTGGCAGCCCGGTCGTGTGCCCGTCCTGAGTCGATTTCGTGCTGCGACCACTGGCGCGCCCAGCGGACCTTGTTCTCGCGGATGAAGTAGTGCGAGCGGCACGGAAAATTCCAGTTGCCGATGGACGGCGTGAGCGAAATGGAGACGCCATCGAAGAAGAGCTGCCAGTCGGTTGGACTTAAGGGCGTCACGACCTCATGGCCGCAACCACACGCGCAGCGGTGTGCAGCGGTCGCGTACTGCATGGAGATGTAGACGACGCCATCTTCCAGACTCGCGGGGAGGTACTCGACGAATTCGTGCCGGAAGGAAGGAGCGTCCTTCATGCGCGGTCCTCGTTCACGAGTTGGTTCCCGTCGATGACGTACGTGCTGTCGTGCTCGCGGTCGAGGTCATGATAGAAGCCGCAATACTTCTTCCACCGAACCACGGCGAGCGCTGCATTGAGCGCGTTGAGTTCGGCGATCTGAATGTTCTGATGATACTCGTCCTGCGCGCTAGCGTCTGCCAGACAAACGCGCCTGCGGAAGTGGTCGCGCTGGCCGGGCGTGCTGATCGTGACGCGCACCTGACCCTGCAACGCCCCATCGACGAGATTTATACCCATCCCGACGTCAATGAAGGGAATGTTGTGCGCCTCCAGAAATGCAATTATCGGTCGCTTTGCCTCGCTCTTGTCCACGCACAGGAAGACGAACGCCATGCCGTCCAGTTCCGCCACGTTACTCGCGTCGACATGATACGGGTGTGGAATAATGCGCCGTCGCATCGCGCTATAAACTGCGGCGAAATGCTCCGCCTTCGTGCGTCGGCGGCCAAGGTCTTCGCGCGATGCCGCCCCCGGCGCACGGAACGCGTTGTGCTGCAAGAACGGGTCCGCATCGAAGACATGAATCTCCCCCGGCGGCGTCTTGGCAACGAAGTCCAATACGTATGATCCGGTGCCGCCCAGGCCGACGATCGCGATTTTCGGTACAGCAAGCTTGGTCGCGAGGCTGGCAATGCCTGCACGCGTGGATGCCGTGTCCAGGTACACGAACACGGAGTCCTCATCCTCCGCCGGAATGACCCTGAATGTTCTCGGCGTCACGGCGCTATTGATCGCGTGCGCGGGAGCCCACAAGATGTTCGCGTACGTGGTCATCTTGTCGTAGTAGTCCTTATAGCCGTCGGCGGGCTTGCTGGAGAAGGAGTGATCCACGACCACACCCTCTGCCAGCGTTTGCCGGGCGCTGCCGTGTTTGATTTTCTGGAGCTCGGCACCGTTGCGGTCGCACGGGTGCTCGCCCGCGAAGTAGATCACGTGTTGTGTCGGCGGCTCGGTCCGGTCGTTGTTGAGTTGCAGCGGGGACACGAGCGCGCCGTACTTGACCGCCCCGGCGGCGTCGGCGTACGGCACGTCGTCCATTAACAAATGTCCTGCGCGAACGATGATGTTATAGCCATCGTCGCGCAGGCGCTGCAAGTCAGGATTACGACTTATCAGTGCGTGTGACATTGAAGATCATGCCTTCCTTGACCTTCACGCACTCCCCCTCGACGAGGCTGCCCTCGGGCTTGTGTCCCTCGCCGCGGCGGTACGTGACCGTGAACGTGACGTTCTCACCGCCAGGAAGCCCGGACAGCTTCACGACCGCGTCGAAACAGATATCGCCTTTCGCGACCAGATGCGGTCGCGCGTTCACCACAATCGTGACCTGCTTCTTTTTCTCGTCCTGCTCCTGCTCCACTTCTTGTACTTGGTCCATATCCAACCTCCCTATCTGTGCGGTGCTACCGCTTGCGTCGTGGCGCTCATCCGTGATACAAAACATGAATGATGAAACACCATCGGCCTCAGTATACTGGAAGCGTGTATCACTTTTCAAGCTTTGTATTAGCAATAAGACAAAGGAGTAGGCGATGCCGCGCCTAACCCTACAGTCGATTGGCTTGAAAATTATTGAAAAAAGGGGAGATAGCGGCATCCGGGACGCTGCTAAAGAGATAGGAACGAGCGCCGCGACTCTCTCGCGTGTCGAGCGCGGACACCTCCCGGATCTGGAAACGTTCGGGAAAATCTGCCGCTGGCTCGGCGTTGATCCTGGTGAAGTCCTCGGCACAAGACAAGAAATCTCCCGCCCCATAGCTTCTGCCCAGACCCATTTCCGCAAGGACCAAGCTGTGAATCCCACCACTGCAATAGCGCTCGCCGATCTCATTGTCAAAGCGCACGAAGCCCTTGTCTTGCTCGCCGAAGGGGAGGAGTTCAGCAGTCTTGTTTAGACGGGGATTCAAGACGTGGTGCGAGACTGTCGCTACCGAGAAACGCCGCGCGCTCAAAGTAGCGCTGACTGCGCCGCTCGATCCCCGTCTGGTCGCCAAGGAGATGCATGTGGTCATACGGTACATCGAGGAAATCCCAAATCTGGCCTCTGGTACCGTCGAACAGCTCACCGTCAACGACCCGTCCGTATGGTCCGCCGTTACGCTTTGCCACAATGGGCGCTATCTTGTCGTGCTCAACTCCGCTCACCCCAAGACTCGCGAAGCGAACACCCTCATGCACGAGCTCGCGCATCTCATCATCGGGCACAAGCCCGCTCGACTGGATATTACGAGCGACGGCTTGATGATCCTGAGCAGCTACGACAAGCAGCATGAGGACGAGGCCGATTGGCTCGCCGCGGCGTTATTGCTGCCGCGAGAAGCACTCCTGCACGCGCGCCGAACGGGCATGCATGACCAGGAAGCCGCAAACGCGTACGGTTGCAGCGTGCAGCTGTTCACGTTCCGCATCCAAACCACTGGCGTTGATCTCCAGCTCCGGCGATCCCGCAAGCGGTAACAACTGCCAACGGCAGGGATTATTTAAGCGCGAGAACGTCCGCGTAGAGTTTCTTGAGGTGCTCGTCAGACATGTCCAAAATCGGTTCATACATGAACGAGTTAAGGTGGATGTTCTCGGGCGTCATGAGCACGACACGGATGATGGTATTGATTGCCTCCGTCTCTCCGGGGCATTGAGCCTTGAATTTGGCAAGGAGTTGGGGCGTCTGATTCGCCGTGATCCCGGCAACGAACTTGGGATCGTTGATCCGGTTCACCATGAACTGTTCGGCTGCGAGACGTATAGCAATAGAGAGGACAATTTTGTTCTCGAAGTTGATCCCGTCGCCCGCCGCAAGGCAGCCCTTCGCCTCCTCGCAAATCACGTCGATGACAGTTTTCTTTCCGTCCGCTGACGCTCCCTTCGAACCGAATAGCGCGTTGTAGATCCCATCGACCTCTGCTTGTGTGATGCTCGCGGAGTCAGACTTCCAGTGCAGGAGCGAGGTGAGTTTGAGGAACGCCGGATCTTTGTCGCCCTTCGTGTATTCAATAATATTTCGAATAAAGGGGATGGACGCGATCTTCTTTTTGGGGTCGTCGAAGAAGTGAAGCTTCCAGTCGTTCACGAAGATATTTTGGATGCCTGCTGCCTTCTGCAAGGTCAGTTCCGTGCTGCTCTTTGACGCCATGAGGCAGTGCGGGTAGCTCACAAACCGGCTATTCAGTGTGCGGAAGAAATCGAAGTTGTGCGTCAGGATGATTTGCTTAAAATGCGGTTCTTCCGCGATATCTTTTAGGTATTGGATGATGGCGTACTTGTTCTTGTAGTCGAAGGAGTCCGCGATGTCGTCAACGATGAAAATCGTTTCCTGTCCGGCTTTGCGTCGCGCCTCGATCTCGAAAATGATGTTCAGGATGTAGAGCGCCTTTTTCTCGCCGGTGCTTAGGGCCTGGATTAGCGTCGCCTTCTCAACGGTCGCGGTATCAGTCCCGTCGTTGAATGTGAAGCCCAGGCTCAGCATCGGCTCACCGCCGAGAATAACGGCCGTCTTGTTCTTTGCAGTCAGCTTGAACGGGACGAAGAAGCGATTGTTGAAGATCTCAATCACCGACTCCCATTGGGTTCGTTGCTTCTGCGCTTCATCCTCGATCTCTCTCTTGCGCTTCTCCACGGCGCGGAACTTCTCCAGCAGATCCTTGTACAGCTCAAGGCGGGCCTTGAAGTAGGATTTCCAAATCTCCTCTTTGAAGCTCTCGATATTCGCCAACTTCGGCAGTATCTGCTCGTGCTCCGCGAGGTAGTCCTCGAAATCTCTGACGTTCACGTTCTTGTGAAGGAGCTTTTCTATCTCCGCGAACTTCTTGCGAAGATCCTTATCCTTCGAGATGCCTTCCTTCTCTTTCGCGATGAGCGCTTCGAGCTGCTCCTGGCTGGTGATCTCGAGCTTCTGGTCAGCGTTCAAGCTGACTGAGTGCTTGGCATCGAAAAACCCATTCTCTGCAAGGCTTTTGGCGATGGTCGTCGCATTGTAGTAGTTGAACATGCCTTTCTTAAAATACGTCGACCCGGCCAGGAGCTCGTTGTACTTGGTCACGTAGCCCTCGATCGCGGTCTTGAAGTCCTTCGTGGCAAGAAACCCCAAGACCTTGTCGTCAAAGAGCGTGTCGTACCGAATGTCGGCGAAAGGGGAGTCTTTTTGTTCCAATACTTCTGCTTCGATACGAACCAACGCGCGGTAGAACTCATCGTCGCTCTTCGTGAACGTGGCGGAAATTTCTCGCTCCAAATCGCGTTTGGACCCCGACTGCTCCTTGAGCGCCTTGAGGAATATCTCCTTCGCTTTATCAATCTCAAGATGAAGTTGCTCATACTCCTGGCGCAACTTCGTATCCACAAGGAGGGTAGAGGTCTTCTCCGTGTGGCCCAAAACCTCGTCGTACGGAGGGACGACGAGCACGCTCTCCTTGGGAAGTGCCACACCATTCTCGTCGTTGATCGTGCGTGTACAAATGCGCGTGGGGAAGATCCTGTCCCTCGACACCATCGCGTCGGCAACGTCCTTGAACGTCTGCGCCAACGACGACTTCATCGCCCCGTTTGGGGCATAGATCGCGTAGACATTCTCTTCAGAAAAGTCGAACTCTGCCTTGAGTTTCTTAATTCCGTAACAGTTCTCAAGGTCAACGCGTAACTTATTCATAGCGACTCCTGATCCAATGGTGCGGCTCCCATGCTGTCAGCTAGTACCGAGGGACTGTTTAATAAAATGTCGACGCATCCCATTGAAGATAGGAGGCGGAAGCGTCTCGTATGCTTAGGCGTCCTGGTAGCTTAATATAGCAGCGACACAGCCCCTGGAGCTGGCAATGGCAACGAAGAAGTTTGATCTGAACATCGAGAAGGTCCTCGAGGACTGGGGCGTGGAGCACGCGCTTCGTGAGGTCATTGCGAACGCCCTCGATGAGCAAGCGCTCACGAAGACCAAGCCCGTCGAGATACGTAAGGATAAGCAGGGCCGTTGGCACGTACGCGACTACGGGCGCGGCATCCGCTACGAGCACCTCACGCAGAACGAGAACAAAGAGAAACAAGCACGACCCGACCTGGTCATCGGGAAATTCGGCGTCGGCCTTAAAGACGCCCTCGCAACCTTCGACCGCAACCGAATCAATCTCCTCATCCAATCGCGACACGGCGACATCACCATCAGCAAATCGACCAAACACGGGTTCGAGGACATCACGACGCTCCACGCGAATATCGACAAGCCCTCAGACCCGAGATTCGTCGGGACCGACGTCATCCTCAGCGGCGTCACCGACGACACGATGGCCGCCGCTAAGGACTTCTTCCTCCAATTCTCAGGGGACAAGGCACTTGAAACGACACAGTTCGGCCAAGTCCTGGACAAAGGCAAACGCAAGGTCGCGCGCATCTACATCACAGGACTGCGCGTGGCCGAAGAAGAACGATTCCTGTGCAGCTACAACATTACTGCCACCAACGCCGCCATCAGAAAAGCCCTCAACCGGGAACGCACTAACGTCGGAAGAACCGCGTACACCGAACGCGTCAAAGCCATCCTCCTCGACTGCAAGACACCCATCGTTGCCCAACTGCTCGTCGATGACCTCCAACACTTCGAAGAAGGCACGTCCCACGACGAGCTCGGATGGATTGACGTCCAAGTGCACGCATGCAAGCTCCTCAATGCCACCGGCAAGGTGATCTTCCTCACGCCAGCAGAACAGCGCGACGCGACGGACATGGTCAATCACGCCACGAAAGACGGCTACCAGGTCGTGACGATCCCGGAAACCGTCAAGGAAAAAATCCAAGGGCTCACGGACGCCAAAGGGAATCCGCTACGCGACCTCGGAACGTACGCAACCGAATGGAACGAGAGCTTCGAGTTCAAATTCATCAAAGAGAAAGACCTCACGCCCAAAGAACGCTCCGTCTTCAAGAAAACCGATACGATCCTCAAGCTCGCCGGCGGAAGACCCAAGAACGTGAAACACGTCCTCATCTCCCAAACGATGCGCATGGAACACCACAACCACCGCGAAGCACAAGGACTCTGGGAAGCAGACAAACAACGCATCATCATCAAACGCGACCAACTCAAGGACCTTCGCGCGTACGCCGGTACGCTCCTCCACGAGACCGCGCACGCAAAAAGCGGCGCGACCGACATCACCGAAGAATTCGAACACGAACTCACCGAACTCCTCGGAACCATCGCAAAGAACACACTCTAATCCCCAGCCCGGGAGTCGAGTTTTTAACTCAGCGACTCTCTCCAGACCAATGGCGGATGCGATCACGACGGGAGTCGCCGACATTGGAGTGCCGTTCTTCATAACTGTGATTTTTTGTCTGTCGTACTTGCTCTGGGCCAAGCTTCTCCACGGCGGTCGGCTCCGTATCGACTTCGACTCTCCGTCCTCGGTGGACGACGTCGCGGCGGTACTGTTGATTTTTACGAGCTTTATCGTGACGTTTCTGGAAGTTCCTCTGGCGCTGTCCGCGTTGAGCGCGATTCATGATCTGGACCTGAGCCTTCCTCGTCTCAACAGTATTTGGACGTCAACGACGACGATGGTTGTCGTTTTTGGATGCGTCGCGCTCTTGCTCTTGCTCGGCTCCTCGTGGAATAAGCGACCCAACCAAGTTCACGCGTGGCTCATCTTCCGAGTTATTGCAAGCCTGCACCTCGTGCTCGTGGGCGCGGCTCTAGGATTGTACGCATCGACACTCCTCCACGCCACGCCTTCCCTCCTGCGTTTCCAGCTATTTGCGCTCTCCGTGGGCGTAGGTCTCGTCTCCTATCTGGGTTGCGCTCCCATCGTCTACCTCGCCATGGGTTCCAAAACGAAGCCGGTCAAGTATGGGCGGATCATCGTCACAGTCCTCCTCTGCGTGAGCATGGCACTAGGAATCGCATTCGGTATCGAGTCCTCACCGCACTACGCGCAGGGAACGCCCGTCGTGAAGGCGTACTATTTGTCCGAACGTGGAGCCCAGCCGGGCCAGCCGATTATGGCGGACGCGCTGACTGAAATTCCCGTCCGGTTCAACACTTCCGGGTGGCTCCCAAATGTGTTCAATCTCATTAGCGTCGACTACGACGGCAGTCATATCGAGCATCACGACGGCGTGGATTATCAGTTCACGCTTGTCACCGTGGACGACCAAGGCAACGAGGCACCGCTCGTGGACGGCGTCGGGGCATTCGGCGCGTACGACATGGTCGCCATCCAGAAACAGGGTTTCTCTCGGATTGTGGACTACAACAACCAGTCCATCATTCTCTGGATCGACGCCTCGACGCTCGCCGCGAGGAATACGTCAGGCGTTGCCCTCCAAGCCCCGGTTACGGTCCTCCTTAACGATTCACAATACAACCGCACCTTCGGTGGTGACTGCAATCCCAATCAATTCTGCTACGTCGATCTGAACATCAGCAATCACTTGCCCGTGCGCGTCATTGACCGCTACTACTACGTCACGCTCCTGCAAACACTGGCGCGAAACTCCTCAGCGTGCAAATTCACGAACGTCTCGTACGATCTGCCCGGCTGGACCACCTACGAGAAACGCGGCGTCACCGCCGATTGCAGCTCTCCCACCGAGTGCGAAGTCGAATCACACGGGAACGGGCCACAGATTCAAGTAGAGTTCGAACTCATCGACGGCCTCATCAACGCCCGCTACGCCAGCTTCGACCAACCCGTCAACCTCAACATGCGCCTGCAAGCGCAGTGCTAAGAGCGAATCCACGAGCGACGCAGCTGTCTCTTCGCCAGTCGCATATCGTCTTCCAGACGATTCCTAGACATTCATTCTCCTTCCTGCCAGTGTTGTTGGTCCATGACGGTCAGAAACGGGTTGCTTGTGTGGCCGCACGCGAAATTCAGCGACGGTCGTCTCGTCGTGGCGGACGGGACGTGGCTCGAAGTCATCCGTCCGTGGACGCAGCCAGGCGCGCGCCGCTGGGAACACGGGAAGGGATGGCGTCCGTTCGTGCCGACCTGGTTTCACCTCGGCACGATGCAGCGCGAGATCGACCGCATCCACGCCCTCCCGTTCCCGAGCATGGCGAAGCAAGAGCGAGCCGACGCCTTCGCACGAACACTCGCGATCATTCCCGACGTTGTCCGAGCGTTGGTCGCGCGGTTCCCAAGCAACCACCTCCGCTTCGTCTGGGCCGCGGCGAGGGGCGGAGCGTACTTCCTGCAACTCCTAGAGGACCATCCCGTCCTCGCGTTGCTTATTGCGGAGCGCCGGAGGTTCGGCATCAGGACGCCGGTGCGCGATCTCGTGGAGCGCAAGCGCCACCATGTCCTCGGCCTCTTCGGCTTTCCCTCGACGCCACGGTGCGCTCGGGTTTTGCAGCGACTCCCACCGAGCGCGCTCACCGTCCGACTCCTGCGCGCGCTCAGCAGCGCGTGTCACCAGGAGTCCGTCATCGACGCGTTAGCCGACCTCCCGCGTATCACGCGACCGGGCCTTGCGCTCCTCATGGACCCGCTGGTGCGCGCGTGGCTTACGCCCGATTGCCTCATCGACGCGGCGAGTGCGCTCACGCTACCCGACGTCCAAGACCTCCACGAGCGACTCACGCACTTCGCGACGGAGCCCCCGATACCGCTCCGCTCGGTTGCCGCACTCCACTGGTTCCTCGCATACACGGACGATTGCGCGGCCCGACGGATCACGCTCTCGACCACAACGCTCCTCGCGCCGCCGCTCGTGCCCGGCATCGAGACGCCCGAACTCCGCATCATGCCGCTCCGCACGACGGGCGAACTCCTGCGCGAAACGCTCCTCCTCCAGCACTGCGCGATCACGCACGAACAAGAAGCACGACTCGGCAAGCGCTTCTTCTACGCCATCCACGCACCCGGCCTCCGCGCCACACTCTCCATCAAACGAACAAAGAAGGGACTCGTGATCTCGGACCTGCGCGGCAGGAACAACAAGCGCGTCCCCAACCACATTTGGAAAGCCATGCGGGAGTGGATGGCGACCACTACCGATGACCGTTCTTCCGACTGGACTTCGCCCCGACGTTCGCGCATTGTTGTTCCTTGAAAAGGAGCCGCACCAGAACGAAGCGGCACCACGAAAGGACACCATCATGAAACTCATCGGCGCATTATTGGCGATCGGCATCGGGCTCGTCGCGATCACCCAATTCACGAACCCCTCGACCGTCCGCGCGCAAACCGTCGAGGCAGCAACGAATAATCTCAAGCGCGACCAGAACGACCTGCGCGAGACCGCAACCATGACCCGCGCCCAGGCCTCACAGCTCTCGCGCGACGTCGAGAACCCCGACAAGAACGCCGCGCTCCCCACGGAGTTGCAAGCGTTCGACCGCACGACCGAGCGACTCAAGACGCTCCGCGAACGACTAGGCAACGACATCGAAGACTACAAAACCACGTACACCGCCAAGCTCGCAACGTTCGACCAAGAACGAGCACAGATCACGAACCCGGCAACGCAACGCAGCATCAACACGCTCCGACGCCACACCGAAGACGACATGAACGAACGACTCCAAAACGCGACCGGCACACTCGACACGCTCGACCGCGTGCTGGCGCAAGGAGCGGACCTCCAGCACGCCGCACAATGCGTCCTCATCGCCAATGACCTCCACACGACTGGCAACGACCTGGACACCCAGCTCAAGGACGCCAAGACCCAGGCCAACGCCTACGCCGCGACCACGACCAGCCTGCTCGCGCGCATCAACACAGCCCTCGCGGAATAAGGTCATCGAGCGCGCGATGGTACTCGCGGTAATCGCAGTTCTGGCACGCTAAACGGTCTCGCGCGCTCCCGAAGATCGAGACGACGGTGACGAGGGTATGGTTCTTGCAGTTCGGACAGCGTGCCATAGCAAGTGCGGAGTCCTCGTGCGCTTATAGGTGGGTCGCCGCCGTGACCAGTGCAGTCGTTCACGCGCTGAGGGGACGGAGGACATCGCGGGTGTTGTGCTTGACGCTATTTACGAGCATGCTGCTGCGCGTGCGCGTCGAGGATCGTCTAACGGACCGACATATTTCGTCATCATTCTCATCTTTAGGCGACCAACCAAGTTGGTTACCAAGTTTCTGAGACGACAACTGACGAAGTTTGGCGCTTTGCGAACATTTATATATAGAAAGCTATACGCGGATTGTATGGCCAACTACCCCTATACCCTCAAGACAGGCAGCCTGAAGAAGTTCTTCGAGAAAATCCCGACGATGGGAACACCTGACAAGGTCAGCCAAAAGCACCTTGCGGCGATTGACTTCAGGAGCAGCAACGACAGGAACATCATACCCATCTTGCGGTTCCTCAAATTCATTGATGAGGCGGGGTCGCCCACAGAACGGTATAAACGGTACAGAGATAGAACCCAGGCTCGCGGCGTACTCGGGGCGGCGGTGCGCGAAGGCTATCAAGAAGTATTCAAGGTCTACCCGAACGCTGGACAGCAAGACCACCAGACACTGCTGAACTTCTTCAGCACGCACACGGGCTTAGGCCAGCGCGCAGCAAAGGCAACCGCGGAAACATTTCGAGCGCTATGTTCACTCTCAGATCTCGACCCAACCGTCCTCGATAGCGCGACGAGTACGGAGCCCGAGCGCTCATACGTCGGGCAGCCATCCAAGGCCGCGGCATCACGAGTTCACGTTATCGAGCGCGTACTCTCAGAGGGTAGACTGGCGCGCTTGATTCTGCCAGAAGATGTGACGCCTGAGGAGATCGAGAAGGTGAAGCGGCTCCTTGATGCGTTCAAATAATCACATTCAGCGCGAGCTGGCAGGGGTAATAGTGGTAGAGACCCGAAGGGAATGCTTCGTTCGACATGTCCAGTGTGGCGAGTTCCCAATAGGCCGCCGGTGCAAGTCCGGCCCCCTGTTCTTTTCTTCTCTTCGATAGGCAATAGTAATTTAAGAACTCTTCCCTTCCTTGGGTCGCCGCCCTGACCAGTGCGGGCATTTCACGCGTTGAGGGGACGGAGCACGTCGGGGTTGTTGTTCCTGACGTTATTGACGAGCGGACTGACACGCGTCGCAGTCATCAGCGATGCAGGGAATGCGTGGAGCAACCCGGTGTCGCCGGTGACGAGCCACGCCTTGCACTGCGCTGGCGTGAGCATGACGGGCATCCGGTCATGGATGGGCTGCATGAGCTCGTTGGGCGAGGTGGTGATGATCGTGAACGTCCGCAGCACGGTCTTCCCATCAGGGCTGTGCCACTCGTCCCACAAGCCCGCCATGCCGAACACTCCGTCCCGGTACTGGAGAAAGTACGGCTGCTTCACCTTGCCCTTGGTGTGCCACTCGTAGAACCCGCTCGCAATAATGACGCAGCGACGACGCTGGACGAGGTGCTTGTACGCTGGTTTCTCACCGAGCGTCTCCGCCCGAGCGTTGATCATGCTAAACGCCATCTTGGGCTCCTTCGACCAGGACGGCACGAGACCCCACTGCACCGCGGACACGCGCGACGGTGCCGCATCGAGAATCACGGGCGCACGCTGCGTCGGCGCAATGTTGTAGCTTGGGCGCACCGCGTCATCAAGCTCCGTCACCGCGAACTTGTCCTGCAGCTCGCTCCACTCAGCAAACGACCCAAATCGACCACACATACCCCGACACAAAGCACGCCGGGTTTATTACGCTACCGAACGGAACAACCACGAGAACGCACGAGGAACCACGATAAACATCACACCGACACGAACGACATGGAAGTATGGATACAAGCCACGCGCCAAGAATGGGACACGCTCCAAGCGCTCAAGGCGCACAAACTCGCCACGGGAGAATGGCAAGAACTCAAACGCCCTCCGACGGAAACAACGCTCTTGTAGTCCTGGTAAATCCGGGTAAATCCCGCAGAAACCGCGCCAGGACGCCGCGTAGCCGGTAAATCCGAAAACCGTCACAGGAGAAGCCGGTGCAACATGTTGAGTGTCTCCGGCGTGATGACCGTACACGTCGCGGGGATCGCGTCGACGGCGGCATCCCGCGCCGCAGCGCTGGAGAAGAAGACGACGAGCGCACCGTGACCCGCGCACTTCTCGACGTTCGCTTTGACGTCGGATTTACCCGTCTCGATCTCGATGAGGTACATCCGTCCGTCGCGGACGGCGCGCAGGTCGACGCGCTTGCCGTTCCCGAGGTGGTACTCCTCGGTGACCGTGTAGCCCCGTGCTTCGCAGCGTTCCTTAAGTCGTGCGCGCCAGAACTCGTGTTCCATCCCCGCTCGACCTGACCGCTGGATGGTGCCGCCGTTGTCCACGACGAGCCGTTCTCCGGCACTCGTGAGCGTGAGGAGCTTGACGCGCGTGCGCCCAGCATCGATGACCACGAACTCCACGAGTCCCGCTTGGAGGACCGCATCCTTAATCCCATTCCCCGTCTTCGGATTCCAGCCGAGGCGCGCATAGCGCTCCGTCACCGCACTAATCGGGTGCGCTGCCACGTCAAGCAGCAGTTCGTGCTCGCGCGGACGCAATCCCTCGCTAACTTCCTTCTGCGTTGGAATGACGACCGGCGGCATCGCGTGCTCGGTCCGCGTCCATTGCGCATAACGCACTTGTACGCGCTCGTCGGTCACGATTTGGTTTTTTAACGGTTGCTCGGGGAAGTTGAAGAGAAACGGCTGGTAGTACCGCGTGGGCAGACGCGCGATGCCTTGGCCGAGCGGGATCTTCGCAAGCCAGCGCGCATCGACTTGCAGGAGTTTGCTTGCGAAGTCCACATCCTTCGGGTAGTCAGTGCGCAGGATGAGTTTTGTTCCGCTATTCGCGATGAGCGAGTCCGCGACATCCGCTTGCTGGGTCGCAGCAATGAGCGCCTCACCGTACTCACGCACTTCGCGCGCGAGCTTTGATGGCACGCCGAGCTGTCCCCACTGTTCCTTCGGGAAGACGTTATGCGCTTCGTCAAACACGAGGACGTGACGGAGGACTTCGCGCTGATCGCTCTGGTGCTTACGCAAGAGCAGCACGGCCTGGAGGAGATACAGGCAGAAGCACCGCTTTTGATCCTCGCCGAGTCCTTGGAGCTCGAACACGACCGGCACGTCCAGCAAGTCGCCCAGCGTCATCTCGCCGGGCGCGTTGAGCGCGTTCCCCAGCGCTCCCTTCGTCAATTCCTCAATCGAACGGTAGCTGCTTTCGAGCCACCCGTATCGTCGGCTTCCGCCGCGCGACGTCCCGAGCTGGAGACGCAGGTGGTCGAGCGCGTCACGCAGCGTCCCCCGAGCACCATGCGTAGTGATTGCGTTTAACAGGGATTCCTTGAGGACGTTCCTTGCTCCCTGCATGAGGAGGTACGCGGTGCTGATGATGTCCGTGAGCGCCTCCGCCCACTCCGCTGGCTCGACGCCGTGCGGCGCTTGCAACATGTTGAGCCGGAGCGGTGCCGTGCCTCGTCCGACGGTGAGCACGACGAGTCGTCGCGCGTGGGGATCGCCGAGCAGGCAACGATAGTTTCTTTTGAAGTCCACGCTCCAGAAATCGAGCCCATCACGCAAGAGCTGCCGCAAGAGCCCGAGGATGAGCGTGCTCTTCCCCGTGCCGGAAGGACCGAGGAGGAAGAGGTGCCGCAAGAGCTCCCGACGGTACAACGTGAACGGATACGGCGGAAGGCCAGGATAGTTGACGGTGCCGAGCGTGTACTCGCCGCCGCCAATCACGGACGCGGTTGGCGGTTCGAGCGTGATCTTTTCGTCGCCAACGGCGATCCCGAGTCGCCGGACGGCGAGGATGGTGAGGACCTCGTCGATGGCGATCTTGTCTTCGGGCGTGCCGACGTTGTACGCGATCCACAGGTCATCGATGCGTTTTCCGTATAACGGTTTGAGGCGCTTGAAGACGTCCGGCAGCAATCACGTCACCCGTCGTAGCTGCTCGTGTGTCGTTCGTACCGCTGCGCTTCCTCCGTGTGTTCGCGCGTGAGCTGGCGGTGCTCGCGACGGAGCTCTTGCTGGTCGCGCCAACGGTCCCGCAATTCTTCTTGGAGTTCACGTTCGAGCTCGCGTCGCTCGCGCTCGAGTGGCTCGCGGATGGCGCGGTTGGGGTCGGGTGCGAACTCGTGCTCCGGGAGGAGCTTGAGGATTTGCGCGCGCAATTCGCCGATCTGTCCAAAGAGCGTCACGACGGTCTCCGCGCTCACGAGTCGTCGCTTGGCGATTTCGCGTTCGAGCGCGGTGAGCTGGTCTTCGATGGTGCCCGCGCGGTCCTCGTGCAGTTTTCCGAGGAGGTCGTCGATGCTCATGCGGTCCTCCAGTTTCCCTTCGTTGGATCGAAGAGCGTTTCGTAGTGGAAGCGCACGACGGGCGTGGGGTGGCGCTTGGTGTGGAAGTGCACGCCGGACAAGCGCTCGCGTTCAATTGTCGGGACATTGATGATGGCGTCTAACAAGCGGTGCGGCCCGAGCAAACGACACCAGTAACCGCCTTCCATCGGGTACGTCTCGATCGCGTGCAGGCACGGGCGCAAACGCTGCAAAAAGACGAGCACCTCGTCGTGGTCCATGCGCGCCGTCAAGAAGACCTCAACGCTCTGCGCAAGTAAAGGATGATACCGGATGAGCTGCTGCTGCAAGAGCGCTTCCTCTTTGAGCGCGCGAAACGCCGCCGTGAGATGCGTCTTGCCGTTCACGTACTGGATGCGCGTACGCGGCAAGTACTGCCGCACGCTCGTCCCGAGCCGGAGTCGGATGCGTGCCCACCCGAGCGGCAAACTATTCGGGTACGTCCAGAGCTCCAGCATCGCCGGAATCACGAACGGCAACCGGCGCGCCAGATCACTCGTCCCCGGCGGGACCGGCTTCGTGACGCCCAGCGCATAGTCATCCTGTAAGAAACTCTGCCAGCCGCTCCCGGACCATACGACCTCGACACGAGCGCACGGATACCGCGCGAGCACGTCCGCGAACACCGTACTGACCGGCACGAGGCAGTGCAAGTACAAGACCTCTTGACAAAAGTCCGGCGTCACCCATGCGGACTCCACCGCATACGGCAAGGAGAGCCAGGACGGATCAGGGTTCACGACAAAGACGTGCGCGTGCCGCAAGCCCAAGCGCTCGACAAGCACGTTCGGCACAACGAGCAACTGGTCCCCAAGGCTGCGCTGCCAGCGATACACCGTCCGCGACGAGCGCGGCGCGTCGTGGTTGCGCCGGAAGAACCCATGCAAGCCAACTTTATCGCTGGCTTGGACGGACCGGAGGTGCTTGAAAACCAGCGGGTGCAGGGGCGACTTCATAGTCCCCCAGAGGCCAACGCTGGCTTATATCGCGCCGCCGACAATGTCCAGTGCGGGCGTGTCGCGCGCCCTCCAAGAGCCGCCAGAGACGCCGTGTCCTTCGTTTGGGAGAACGCCCCAAAACGGAGGACATTATGGAACTCGATACCGTACTGCACCACGATAGCCTGCCGATGCTCGCCGCCATGCCCGACTTGAGCGTGGACGCCGTGATCACGGACCCGCCGTATCCGAACGGGAGCGGCCTCTTCAGTGATTCCCTGATTGACGGGATCGCCGGGCTGTACTTGGCAGCGAAGAAAGCGCGCAAGCACATCGTCTTTTTCTGGACGCCACTCGCATCGCCGCCGCTGCCGCCGCCGGGTTGGTTCGAAGTCAGCAGAAGCGTTTGGGCCAAGCCAGACGCGAGGAGCGCGCACGCGTACGAGCTCGTGATCTGCTGGAGCAGAGACTACCGACGCAGAGCGCACCGAGTCTGGACCGTCCCCATCCTGGACTACCGGACGCTGAAAGACTACAAGCAGCACCCGACGCAGAAACCCGTGCGTCTGCTGCGGTACCTCATTGAGGACTACACCCAGGAGGGAGATACCATCCTCGACCCCTTCGCCGGAACCGGCACCACGGGAGTAGCCGCACAGCAGCTCAAGCGCCACTACCTGCTCATCGAAAGCAACAAGGAGTATGCCGACTTCGCAGTGGCGCGACTGGCACCCAAGCACCCAGCCGAAAACGCACCCAACGACCCGGCGACGACGGAAGTGCCCAAAGAGGCACCACCTGAACTGGAACACCCATCGAACCAAAAACCTGAGACGGAACACCCACCGAAAGCAATACCACCGAAACAAACACCAGGGAAGAACAAACGATGACAGACGAATGGATCAAGCGACTCTACGAGCGCTACCAAGAACTCTACGAGACGCAGACCGACGACGAAGAACCGTAAACACAACAGCACATGAAATTCTTTTTTCCTTTTCTTGCATTTCTCCCCACTGTCCATTCCGACGAAAAACATAAATACTAAGCAATCTATCCTCAGCAAAGAAGGCCGCTCACAACCAAGCACAGCAAAAGCGGCTCTACACATCTTGCTGAAACCCGGGCTTGGGCGTTTAGCAACTTGTGCAGAGCCGATACTGTCGTTTGTGGCAGTGCGGGTGTCAGGCGGCCTTTGAAAGTTCCGTAGACGACCTTTGGTTGTCCGGGAGGCTGGTTCATATGGCACGGTCCGAGCGTAGTATTGATATCCACGGTTTTGGACGGAAATATCTCCAGGCAGCAGCCGCTGTTGAGCGTGCTGAGATCAGCGATCGCAATAGGCATCTCATCTTCGGGTATCGCGACGCGTGCCTGGTCAAGAGCATCTGCGGCAAGGTGCGGTTGATTCGGGTCATGGGAGCGCTGACGCTCTTTGCACGCGTTATCGCAAAAGACTTTGACACGCTGACTCGACAAGACTTGGAGGAGTTGATCGCGCGTCTCTTGGCGCGACAGCCCGCATATAGTGCTGAAACGCTCGGAACGTATCGCGCCATTTTGCGCACGTTCATGACGTGGGTACTCGTGCCCGCCGAGTTTCCCACGAAGCATCCGCCAGCAATGGTGTCTTGGCTCAATGCGAGCGTGAAGACGAAAGATCGACGGCGACTCGAACGCCACGAGCTCTACACGCCAGCAGAGATCGGACACCTCATCGAGACTGCGGACAATCCGCGGGATAAGGCGCTCATCGCGACGCTCTGGGAATCAGGCGGACGAATTGGCGAGCCCGGCAATATGCAGGTCCGGCACCTGACGAAGCACCAATTCGGTTATCTCCTTGACTTGTGTGGGAAAACCGGACACCGCAACGTGCTCGTGATTAGTAGCGCTCCGTATCTGACCCAATGGCTTGCCGTGCATCCCTTTCGCGACGATCCCGATAGTCCGTTGTGGGTGTACAACCAGCGGACTGCAGAACCACGCCACGTCGGCTACCAGGCGCTCAGAACCATGCTCATCAGAACCGTGCAGGCAGCGGGCATCAAAAAACGCATTTATCCCCACCTCTTTCGTCACAGCAGGGCAACGTACTGCGTCGCGAGCGGCATCATGAACGAGCAGCAAGCGAAGATGTACTTCGGCTGGGCACCGTCTAGCAGAATGCTCGCGATCTACGCGCACCTCACCGCCGACGACGGAAACAACGCCATCCTTCGCGAGAACCACCTCGCACCGCAAGAGCAGCGCCGCGACGATCTCGCACCGCGAACCTGCCCGTCATGCACGATGCTCAATCAGCCGACGACACCGTACTGCGTGCGATGCAACACCGTCCTCGATGAAGCCAAGCTCCGACAAGACCTCGCAGGACGCAGCACGAACAACGCCGTCATCTTGCAACTCTGCAAACTCCTTGCGGAAAAAGGACTCCTCGACGAAGCAGCCACCCAAATCCATGACGCCGGACTCGGCGAAGCGCTCCGAGTCCTCGCCACGACCAAGTAGCCTGTCCCTCGATTGTCTCTCCCACATCCTCTGCACTTCCCCAGATTCATGCCTTCTGTTCGGCGCAGGATTCGCGACAAGCCCGTCAGGGCGGCAGCGAATCCAAGACACACTCATCGGTCGGGGCAGATCAGGCCGTTGTCCTGACCGCCGTGACGAGAACATTTTTAAAGATTAGGTCTGACGAGGTTTGAGGGCGAGGCTATCTACGGGTGTGACTTCATGACAGGCTTTACGTCAACCGAACGTCAAGCGCCACAGCTAAGACGCACATGTCAGGTACTGCAATGAAGAATCGGACGTTGTTCTTCTTCGCGTTCTGGGCGTTCAGCTGCTATCTGCTAGCAATCCCATCATTTATCGGCCACGAATACCATGGCATCGATTTCGCGATTGATGCGGCAGAATCCGTACTTCCGGCACTCATCGTCTTCATCCCGATCTCGGAAGACGTCAAAGCAGCTTTCAAGAAGAAACAGGCACTCATCGGGGCGGCGTTTATCGTTCTCTGCACACTCGCCCTGCTGGCATACACAAAATACAATCTTGTCACTAACGGAGATTATTTCCGAATGATTGATGTGAATGGATCGTTGATAAATCCATTGGTAGGGATCGGAGCAGTCGTAACCGGCGTGGGGCTGACCTACTCGTTGCCGACGAAGACTGCGCGTTCCGTTCTAGCAGTGTGGGCTTGGGCGCTGGGAATATTTATCGTGCAGCTACTACTCATTTGGGTCCTGTGGATAGGTGGAATCGGCCCAATTGCTTGAGAGGCACATCAAGATGAACACCACGACGACATTAGTCGTCCACGACGGACTGTTTTGATCTCCGGCCTCCTGAGTTTCGGGTGGTGCTCGTAGGGAGACTGCATCACCATCGGACCATCGAAATCTGGCGCACTGGATAGCGCCGCACCTCGCGCAGCTAGCGATCATCTCTTCATATCAGTCAGTACGGCAGCACGACGACATCCGTGAGCCGCCCCGGCTGGAACGCCGCATTGCGTACAACAGTCCGTTCCAAGTCGGAGAGACGCAGCGACCGCCAATTCCAGTCCTTCTCCTGTTCGGAACCAAGGAGAAACCCGAAGAACGCGTACTCCTTCCCGACAGGTTCTCCTTCGGTGACGTAGTACGCCCAGTCCCGGTCCGGGACGCAGTAGTGCGCGTATACCATCGGCTCGTCGACGGACCGCTGCGAGCCCAAGCGCGGCAGGGAAAGGCGTAACGACAACGGTAAGAGATCAGCGTCCACGGGCGCGCTCTACGGCCATTCTCTTATGTACCTTACCCGAGGCAGCGACCAGTGCTCAAGCTCTTGTTTCACACGCGCCAACCGACAACTTAGACAGTTACGTCCACAGCAAGTAGCAGCAGCTTTATATCAACGCACCTTTTCTACACAGCTCATGAAGAAGTTCGAGTTAATGACAATCGAGCACCCAGCTAAACGAGGCTCGTCTGCCAGCGACAAGACGGCAGTCCTTGTCTACTGGACCCTTGCCAACCAAGCTGATGAATTCGATGCATTCGATATTATGACGTTCGCCTGGTCCTTGGGCTTGGATACTACGCAATTCGACAGTACATATCGAGGGGCAGACTATGCAAAGTTCGCAACAAATGAAAAATATGACCTGAGCTTGTTTTTCGCCGACAAAGCGAACGAAGTCTTCCTCTCCGTTATCTGCCACAGCAAGGAGGCAAAGAAGCAACTCGACGGCGCGCTCCACAATCTCCAGCAGGTAAAAGAAGGCGAACGCTTCCACAAGCAGTAATATGCACACGACGGCACCCGACGCGGCGACCAATGGCGGTGCTCTTGTTTCACAGCGCCTCGCTGACCAGTCTCTTGATTCACGCGGGGTTTTGTTTCACGCCTCATTCCCCCCTTTCTCATTCAACCCACAGCGTGAAACAAGAATCCTGCCCGCAGGCAGCCAGTAACCCCCGGCCACCCGCAGGGGGCCGGGCAGACCATCAAGCCCCCGAACAGGGGGCTACACCAATCACATCAAACAACCGTCGCTGACGGAAAACACATAAACTACAAACAAGCTACCCACAGAACAAGCAAAAGACGCTCCACCAAACGCATGAGCACAGGCCCATTCCCCGCTATCGCCCATCTGCAATATCGCGCTGTCGCGACCCATGAGTATCTCGTCCTCGCTAACCAGCTCGACTGCCCGACCGGCGAGGAGACGCTCACGGACAACAATCTCATCGAACTCATGCGACAACAATTCCCAAACCTCGTGATCTACAAGGCACGCGGCGACGACGAGCCAACCAAGGGATTCGACTGGGAATGGTACATCGGCAACGACAACACGGGATGGCGAAGATATGCCGTCCAAGCAAAAAAACTCAACCTCAAGACGAACAAGTACGACCACCTCCGACACCCCGTGAACGGCGTCTTCCAAATCGACGTCCTCGACGACTTCGCGCGCTCACAACGGTCCACGCCGCTCTACTGCTTCTACAACGCTGCAAGCGCAGCACAAGAACAGCAGCATTGGCACTGCAACCGGCCCTTCGCGCACAAGCAGCTCGGGTGCAGCCTCGCACCACTCCAAGTCATCAAGCCAATCCACGACACGCTGTACATCAAACGCACGTTCGAGCTCATCCACCAAGACCCAAGAGCTTTACCCTGGCACTGCATCCTCTGCCCCCAGCACGACAACACCATGCCCGACCCGTTCGCGCCCGACGGCTACGAACCCGACATCCTCCCCGAGCTACCGGCCTTCCTCCGAGGAACCGACGGACCAATCGCCGTCATCGGACTACCCGCCGACCTCTACGCGAGCAGACTCGGCGGGAGACCACGGCACATCGTCGTCATCAACACCAACCAAGGATAAGAACCCCGTACGGCAGAAACAATTTTAAACGGCCACTTCCCAAGGCAGCAGCATGACAAAGGGCAGAAGGGGCGCGTACGCCGATCCGCCATCGAAGAGCCAGCGAGGACCGCAAGAAGACGAGCGGGATTGCAGCGGCCTACCGTTCGTATTCGGACACGAATGAACATTCATCTGCAGTCTGCCCTGATCGCGGTCGCGTTCGTCGGAGGAATGGTTGCGCTTCTGCTGTACCTCAATACGAGGCACATCAGTGATCCGGGAGCGGTCTGGCTCGTGTGGGCGCTCGTTGTTGGCGTCGGCGTGGCAATCTGGCGCGACAGAAAACAACACGCTTTGTAGGCATGCGAACTACCATGAGCAGCGCGTTTCCTTCACCGTTAAGGCAGCTGCACATTCGTTGATGGCAAAAAAGCTATAAACCGGGCAGCGCCAATGCTGGATAATGCCCAAGCCGCTGTTCGGTAAGGAGAACTCACTCCTTCGTGTCGATTCTCAATCGGCACTGTTCGCGCTTGCCCTTGTACTGCCAATCATCGGCTTGATCCTCGCAGTACTGACGGTCCCAGTATTTGTGCGAACATTTGCGCGCTGGTTCCCAATCGCGTACGTGCTGTACGGCATAGCACTGCTCTGCGGCCATCGTTACCTGCTGAAAACCGCGCAGCCCACCCTGATGCGTATCGCAATCCAAGCCGCCGCCCTCATAGCGATTCTCACCTTCGCATCGACCTTCCTCGTCGCACACCTTGCGCCAAGCCCCGTCCTGGCCCTCTTCGCCGCTGCGCTGCAGGCCCCGTACTACTTCCTCCTGTCGGCAGTGTTGATCGCCGGGTGCATCGCGCTGCTGTACCAAAAGCGAATCGTGATCCGGGACGTCGCCGTCATCTTCCTGTTCGGCATCGTCGCCAGCGTGCTATCAACCATCGACGTCGTGTATCGTTGGAGCCTCACGCCGCTACAAGATACCTATCTCGTGCACCTCATGGCAGGCATGACAGCCGTCCTCTACTGGTACACAATTCAGGAATGGACGCTCACAAACCAGGGAATCGACGGACTGACAGCGTTCGCATGGTTCGGCGGCATCATGGCGCTCCTCCAAGTTACCAGCGGGGTCGTCCGCACATACGCGGAAACAGCAGCCCCACCGAGCATCGAAGCAGTCATCCTGAGCGCAGCATCAATCCTCGTGTATTTCGGGCTGTTGTATCTCATCTTCAGAACCTACCGTCCACGACCAGCCCGTACGAAATGAACCCTATCACCTAAGCGTGCGCTCGGTTAGCCAGCGACAACATTTTTAAGCACGCCAAACTGTCACATCGGAAAATGGCACGCCGCGCGAAGCTGCTCCCAAAAAACCGCACCCCTGTACCGGACGGTTACCTTCCCGGGCGCATCTGGTTCGGCTACTGGTTCCTCCGCGCGATACTCGCACTCATCGTCCTCGCCATCATCGTCGTCGTGATTCTCTCCATAAGAGGATAGTCAGTCTTGCCAGCCGTATCCTGCTGCGTAGAGGGCTCCAGTAAGTGTGACGCGTCCGAGCTGTTCGGGATAGTGTGCAGCGATCCATCGGGCGAAGTCGCCAACGAGTGCTTTGGATGCGAACACGGGACGGAGTCGCACATCGTCACTAAAAAGCAAGGGGCTACCGTCATCTTCTCGTCGGTTCATCCATGCCTTGCGCACGAGCCCCCGCACTGCGCTGTCGAAATCCTCGGCACGAACACCCGCTGCTGGATCGCTCGCGAGAACGGTCGTGAAGTATTCACGCGCAACCTTCTCGGGAATCCTTGGTGCCCAGTACTCGCGACAACAGCGCAGCAACCGCATGATCACGAGTTCGGGAACCGACAGTTGCTTGATCGCCCGCGCCCAATACGCGTCAGAGAGGCGCGGGATGAAATCGTCGTCGTAGGATATCTCGGGGTACATGAACTCTGGCAACTTGCTATCGCGAAACGCTCGCTCCCAGTCCGTGCCGAACCGCCAGAGCACCCACCGCAACGCGCGGACAGTTCCGTCGACCACCTCCAAGCGGTCCAAGAACGCCTCGATACTAGCGTCCGAGAGCTGCTCACCATCGAGCAACCGCGACCGAATAACCGCACGCAAGAACTCACGAGGCGGGTGGTCAAGGAAGGCCCACTCCACGAGCACATCACTCGCGAACACCTGACCAAACGCCGAGCGCATCAACTCCAAGTCCGCCGTCCGATACGTCAACACGAGACCAGGGCGGTCACCATGCGACCGCGACAGCGCCCCCATCACCTGACGCGTCCGCTCCATCACGTCACTCCGCCCCGACAAAGCATGAAACGCGTCATCAAGCACGAACACGACTTCCTCACCAGCCCGCAGCAAACCCACCAATGACGAGCGAGCAATATTGTCTAGGAGGTCCCAACGGACCATCTCGGACGTTCGAATCACGATCACGACCAGCCGCCGCCATGCGCGCCTGAGCTGCTGGAACACGAACACCGTCTTCCCGGTCCCCGGATGACCCACGACGTGCGTGACGTACAACGCCCCAAACGCGGCCACCGCCTCACGTTCCGCAGCGCGCGGACCACCAACGACCAAGCGCTCCGCAAGCGTAAGCCCCAGCGCATCACCCAAGTGCTCAGCATCCTGACGCACAACATGAAACCCAAGCTCAGTCCCGAAATACTTGCTCCACACCCACGGACACGACGGCAACAACGCAAGCACTTGCTCCCGCGCGACGAGCGCGACACTCCGCGCCCACAAGCCCGGCGCGATCACCCGGCCACCACGCAAAGCACCGGCAACGTCCTCGAACCGCTCGACCGAACAAAGGATGAGACGATGCGTGCCGACCCGTTCCAGCACGACCGAGGCCGCGTCGAGAACCGACGTCACGTGCTCCGGCGTCAGGGATTCCAGGTACCCGACAACCGCAGGCGTGGGATCGTCCTTCGCGTGGAACACGTCAACGCTGCCGTCCACCGCGCACCTCCCCAGGCTGTTGAGAAGGTCACGACATACTCCCACACCGGCATTCAGCGCAGCTGTTTCGACTGCTGGTTGCTGCCACGCCGCGAACGGCACCGAATGCGGCGCGAAAGGGCTGAGGATCAATTCTTGGAGTGCGGTCTGGAGCCGGTTCGCGCGCCAGGACGCCTCGTCATTTTTTTGGAGCTCCGTGCCGATGCCCGGATTCTCACGGTACCCGAGCCAGGTCACCCCCGCATGGTTCCCGACGATGACCGCACGCCGCGAATTCCATAACAGACTGCTGTCGACTCCCAAGAGCTTCAGCCAGACCAACACTTTCGTGTGTTCGACGAGCTCGGCGAGCGGTTGGTGCCTGACGATATCTGATCCATCGGGGAGTGTTGTCCAGGACTTGCGCAAGCGCTTGACGACCGATCCTGAGTCGTAGAACAGGTCCAAGTCTGCCGAGTCGCGCGTGAGCGTTTCTGCTAGCTCCGCACGACGAAACCACATCGCTTGACGGTCCGGCAGAAATCCAAATGCAGCCTTTGGATGCTGGTCCGGTTCTCCGCACACCATCAGCTCTTTCTTGAGCCAGATCGCCGCCAATAACTCAAATTCCTGCGGCACCCAGTCGTTGTCCTCGTGCTTTCCCCATCGTCCGTGTTGGACGGCGGTAAGAGCGAGCCCTGTGCTGAATGTCCGGAGGATGTCGTCGCGTTGTCGTTCGTACATGTTTCGGGGCGGTCGTCCAGTGCGTTTTATTAACGAGTATTGCACTCCCAAGGGACGATGACCGAAACCTACCGTGTCCCGTTAGAACGTGTTTACCGTCACGTCAGTGAATCGCATCTTCCGCTCCGCCGATCGGATCGCGGTCGTCCGTTGCTTGACGAGGTCGTCCTGCCGCGTCGCGTGCGCGGCGGCAATATTCTTCGGGCGGAAGTCGTGCAGCCGTATAAGCATGAGTACGAGCAGCACCTCGCCGCGAGCCCCGATGGTACGGATGTCCTGTTGGAGTTCTGGGCAAGGCCGCGCTACTCGGCGCGCCAGATTCTCCATCTCAAGAGTAAGCAGTACTTCCCCCTAGCGGAAGTGGCAGGTCTGTATCGGCACCACTATTTCCCCTCGAACCTCAGACGCCTCAACCACGCGTTCGCGTACGACATCCAAGGACTCTCGTCGCGAGAAATCCGCGCGACACTCCCCAAGTGGCCGCTCTCGCCTTACACTCCAGAAGGGCTATGGACATTCGTCCCTCCAACCAGCGGCGATGACTGGAGCATCCGTGCCGAGCGACGCGTCCAGACCGAACGTCCGCTCCCGGATCTCGTCGCTATCCTGATGAAACGAGCCCAATTCCACGGCGTCACAAACGGCGGCCCCAAGCTCATCGTCACGTACGACCCGTAAAAGAATCGCACCACAGACAAAAGCTTCTGCCAACAAGGACACGTCGACAACTCATGCTGTTGCAGCGCGATACGCTGTGCGCGCTCGTAAAAGAATTCTGTTACGTCTCCCGCGCTCGTCTTTCGCCCGTATGCTGCCGTTATGGCAGCCACCAATCTTGTTTCCGATTTAACCCATGAAACGTTCTTGAAAGCGGTTCGTGAATTGAGTGTTTTGCGTTTAAACGCAGACGACGCTCGGCGACTCTTGGCGGCGAAGTTGACCTACGGCTCAGGGCAGCCCGGTTTGCGGGGCACCTGCTTTTATGCAGCCTGGCAGCAGGAGGCATCCCTGGACTTCATTGAGATCTGTGCCGCAGGCGAGGAGTCGTTCGTGCAACTTATCGGGACGACACTCCATGAACTCGGTCATTGCCTGGCGGGGCCGCTGGCCGGTCACGGATCGCGTTGGAAGCGAGCTGCACGGTCGTTGGGCCTAAGACGCACCCTTGCATCCGGCCAACAATACCATCCACTGGATTTCGACAACCACTTCTGGAGTGAGGTCCAAACGATTCCACCGCCCCAAGATGGGAGACCAAACTTCGAACCAGCGTTTCCACAGGCCGCAACTCGCTCGTGTCCCGGCGGGCGGGGCGCGCGGGGTGGAACCTCGCGCGGCACAGGATCAGGCTCGCGCCTACGCCTGTACGTCTGCGCGTGTCCCGTTCGAGTCCGCGTCGCAAGCGACATCTTCAACGCGCGCTGCCTACGCTGCGAACAAGTATTCACCAGGAGGAATCATTAATGCGTTTTCGTATCGTTGATTTTCCCGAGCGGAAGGTGTCCGTCGGCAAGGTCCTGACGCTCAGCGACGACCAGAACCGGCTGCGAATCACCGTCCATCGGTGCGTCCAAGCCGATGAAGCGCACCTGACCATCACCGTTGGGTCTCGGTGGCGTGCGACGTTCGGCGTGGAGGGGCGACGCTTCCACTGCACGGTCACTGAATTGTGCCAAGAGGTCCGGGCGTGCAGCGCCGCCGCCACACAGGTCGGGCTGCCCACACTCATCCAACACTGTCTCGACGAAACGGCCTACGCGCTCGCCGCGTACATCGCGGAACTCCCGCCCGACGAGATCGTCTTCGCGGAAGTGCGAGAAGCGACGTGGGCCAAGGGACGGGCGCGATGACGCACGCAGTCCCATCTGTACTCGTCGCGCTCTCCCTGTCGCTCACCGCGTGTTCGCCGACCGACGCCGAGCAAGCAGGCAAAGAACACGTCATCGCTAGCATGACCGCTGTCCGACGAGAGATCCAAGTCTTCACTGCTACGCCACCGCCATCCATTGAGGTTCTCGATATCCTCCTCGACGCGAGTCCCGGCAGCCCCGGCAGTGATAAGACGCTGGTCCGTCCGAGCGTTGCGGCCATCGCGTCCGTCGTCAGCGGGCATTCGGGAAGCATCGTCCGGTTCTGGTTGGTCGGTGATGACGCGAGCCGTACGAGCATCGCTGCAACTATCGTCATCACTTCGCCGAAAGCGTCGGGCCGCTCGGCAGTCCAAGCCCACGAAGCTAATGAAGTGCGGCGCATCCTCGCGGCCTTCGACAGCCTCGCCATCGTCACACCCAAACGCTCGCCGATCTTCAGCAGCGTCGTCCGCGTTGCGCAAGAGTCAGCACCGGGTGAATCGCGTCGCGTCATCATGCTCGTCTCGGACCTGCTCGAACATGCTGAGCTCGGCGATCTCGAATGCGACGACCCCGTCCCGTCGTCGTGGAAGGCCCGCCTGACGAGCGCTCGCCTCTTCCTCCCGGCATCGTTGCGCAGCGTCACCATCATCGCGATCCAAACCGGACTGCGCCCCGTCGCCAACCGGCGTTGCCCGGCGACGATTGCGCATCACGACAGAGTCTTCGACCTCTGGACAAGGACCGTGAGGGAAAGTGGCGCGACGTTCACCAGCGCCACGGGAACTCTCACGAGCGAGCAAGCAACAGCACTTCTCAACAAGGAGCAAGCGAAATGAGTTTCTTACAGCCCGTACAGGATTGGCGTCTTCGTCGACAGGCCGCGGACGCCGGCAAGAACGCGACCGCACCCGACCCGGAGAGTTTCTTGACGAGCGTGGGTCTGGGTCTCCCGGACCGCCTCCGCGTTCCCGACGACAAAGCGCAGAGCGAACTCTACGTGACCGAGAGCATGGAGAGCTCGTTGCGCATCCAGGTCACGACGTATCAGCGCGACCTCGCGTTGCAGCCGCGCAAGCTGTTCTTGCAGGCGAAGCGCGCGGCACTCTACGGTTTTGAGGTCGGGACGATCACGTACATCTTCACGACGGAGCTTGGCTATCCGCTCTTCACGGCTCTCAGCACGGCGGTCCTGTACACGACGGGATCGTTCTACATCATCGACAGCTTGTACAAGAACCTCCGCAAACCACGGAGCGAGTGGGACTGGCACACACCCGTTCTGCTCGCTATTTTCCTGCTGACGGGGGCGAGCCTCATCGTGCTACGCCTCGCGAACCGGACGACGGAAGCGAACAACCTCGCCATTGACATCGCCGGAGCGCTCATTCTCGCCTTCGTCACCTTATTGCCCGGCTGGCCTGCTGCGAAGTATGACGAACAGCTCACGAAGACGCACGAGCTCGAACAGACCACGTCCACGCTCACGGTCGAGCACCACGACGTCCAACTCCGGATCGCCGCGCTCCGGGAAGGCATCGACGCGAAAAGCCACGAGGACTTCCGCCTCATCGACCAACGCGAACAACTCCGCGCGATCTACCAACAACAGCAGCCACAACTCCCGAGCGGCGGCGAAGCAGCATGAAGCCGCTCGCGCACGCCATCATCTTCACCGCACTCATGAACGCCGCCAATCTCCTCCCGAGACCGGCGGGCGTGGACTTCACGATGCGTCTCCTCCAACCCGGCGCGTTTAGCATCTTCGCGGCGAGCACCGCAGCAGCGCTGAACGACCGGAAAGCGCTGGTGCTCCTGATCGTGGGCGGCATCATCCTCCTCGGGACACCGAGCAACGCCGAGAGCTTCGCGCGCTTCCTCATCCCGGAAGGACTCGGGATCATCACCGGATCGCTCGCGCGACGGCTCGTCACGGAAGAAACAGCCAACGGAACGACCACACCGAAGGGAGGAGCATGAGCCGCGACCTGATCGTCGAGCAAGAGCACCGGACACGCCTGGACATCCACCGGCCCGACGGGACGGTGCTCGTCCTGCCGGTTGCAACAGAAACCACGACGGTCGACCCAGCGACCGGCGAGCGCGCGCTCATCGTCAGCGAACACCAGTACCAGACCGCAGACGGCCGCAGGGTGAAACCACACGAGCTCGCGACCTGCACGCAATGCCACGCGCTCATCGCGCCGCAAGCAACGAGTTTCTGCGAACCCTGCCAAACCGTCCTGTGCCGGGACTGCGCAGGAACCCCACCGAGGTGCAAACCATGCAAGAAGAACGAACAACGAAAGAACCGCATCACGCTCGTCAAACGCGCCATCGCCTGGACCCTCCGACTCTAGAGGAGCAATACCAAACCGCACTCACGCGCATCACCAAAGACCGCCTCGTGCACCGCGTGCCCGGACTCGACCGACTCCTCCAACAAGTACCGTCCTGGCCCAGCCGACTCCGCGACCTCAGCATGCAACGCGTCCTCGGAGCGCTCAAACAATACGAGGAGGAACTCGTCGACAACCCATTCCACATCGCGCCACGCGAACGCATCAACGGACCAGTCCTCCTCGCCCACCAAGAACGCGATAACGCACCCGTCGGCATCACTCCCGTCGAGCTCTGCAGCAACCTCGCCGTCATCGGCAGCACCGGCAGCGGAAAAACCGCGTTCCTCGAACACGTCCTCAACAACCTCAACACCACATCACCGGAAACACAGGTCTGCTACTACGACCCAAAACGCGACTGGCTCGCGCGCGCCACGCGACAACAAGACACGATCATCGTCGACGACACGATTCCGCTCAACATCCTCATCCACCCCGCGTTTCTCTCCCGCGAAGCGTACCACGCGCTCCTCGTCCGCAAATTCTGCGACGCGTACTACGGCGGATTCCATATGCACCACATCCTCACCGCCGCCCTCAACGACGCGGTCACGAAACACCCCGACGGCCCCAACATGCATCACCTCATCGAGGCAATCCAAGCGCTCGGCGGCAAAAGCAGCACGTACCAATTCCGAGACGCACAACTCAACGCCCTCACCCGAATCCGAGACCTCTGCACGACCTTCCCCGGCATCGCAACCGCCGCCACGCCACGCTGCCACACGATGCAAACACTCATGACACGACCCGCATACTTCGGCAGCAAGAGCCGACTCCACGCATACGAATTTCTCTTCACGTTCTGGACCGAACTCCGCCACACGTACCACCAAAGCCAAGGAATCAGGGACGAGCTCCACACGTTCGTCGTCGGCGACGAAACACTCCAACTCTTCGACGCGAACACCCGCCACATCACCGGCGAACCACTCCTGTCGCACACGTACGGCGCAACCAGAGAAGCAGGCATCGGATGGGGCATCACACTCACCAGCTGGCGCAGCGCAAACCAGATCATCAGAGCAAACACCAACCTCCAAGCAGTCCTGCGCGTAACGGACGGGACAGAAAGCGAAGAACTCCGCAGGACACTTCGCCTCACGCCCGCACAGCACGAGTGCCTCGACCACCAGCTCCAACGCGGCCAGGTCATCCTCCGACTCGGGAACCGCTACCCCGAACCACTCCTCGCAACGTACCCAGCACCGACAAGCAACAAAGAAGTGGCCACGGAAGAACTCGCGGCAGCACGCGACCGCGCCGAAGCCCTCCTCCCACCAGCGCCGCTCTCGCCAAGCGTGACGACGGAGGAAGCACCGAGCGAGACGGAGACCAGCGCGTCGCGAAAGATTGCGCTCAACGCGGCTCAAGAAGCGCTTTTACGGCACGTCTGTAACGCAAGCATCGCCACCGTCAAGAAATCCTACGAAGCCTGCAACCTCAAAGCACAAATCGGCGACCGCGCCAAACGACAGCTCCTCCGCCTCAAGCTCCTCACGGCCACGCCGATCACCGCGCACCGACGGACCGGCGGTCGCGCCATCGCGCTCCAAGCGACCGACGCAGGATACGAACGAGTCGGCAGCAAACGACCGCCGGGCACGCGCGGCGGTGATGGCGCACAACACCGGTACCTCGTCAAGCGACTCCACCAGCTCATCCCCGAAAGCGACATCGAAGTCACGGTCGGGACCAAGAGCGTCGACCTCCTCTTCACGCGAACGGAGAAGAACGACCAGTTCTTCACGGCGCTACGTGAGGCCGCACGCAGCCACCCCACCGAAGACATCCCGGTCGGCAGCGTCGTCGCCCTCGAAGTCGAAGTCAGCGACCCCGCACGCACCGGCGCAAACAACGCGAACAAGAATGCCAGCGCAGGCATCCCGTGCACGATCCTTGCCATCTTCGAAGGCAACAGCGACCTCATCATCGACCTCGGCGACAGCCTCGACGACGACGCACGACACCACCTCATCCTCGTCGACGTCCTCGACCTCATCGAAGAACTCACCACAACCAAATGAACGAAACGCCAAACCTCCTCACGCTCCACGAAGTCGCAACACTCCTGCGCGTCTCCAAAGCCCACGTGAGCAAACTCATCAACGGTCACATCACAAGCGCAGAACGACTCCCAGCAGTACGTCTCGGACGACGCGTGTTAGTGCGTCGCGAGACGCTTTTCGATTGGCTTTCCCGACAGGATCAAGGCATTGTTGTTCGTGCAGCACACACATGAGCGCGAGAGCACAACACGGGAGCCTACGGAAGCGCAAGAGCGGGGGCGTCTGGACATGGCTCGGGGCATGGTGGGAGGACGGTCACCACCGCTCGAAGAAACTCGGGAACTGCGCCACGATGACCAAGGCCGACGCAGAAGCCGAGCTCACCAAACTTGTACAGCCCGTGAACGAAGCGCGTGGCCTCGTCGAGTACAGCCTCCAAGGGTTCACGCGACACGTCGTCTTCCCCTGGTACGAGCGCAAATGGAAACCGAGCACCGCGATGACCACGAAGGACCGCGTGGACCACCACCTCCTCAAGGAGCAGGGGAACCGACCGCTCTCGTCGTTCAACCGGACCATCCTCCAGGACTTCCTCGACCGGAAAGCCAGCGCCGGGCTTAGCACGAGCACGGTCGGACACCTCCGGTGGGACCTACGACAAATATTTCGCATGGCGGTCAACGACGGACTCCTGCAACGCAACCCTGCGGAACTCCTGCACGCGCCAACACGCAACCATCAACGAGACAAACGCGTCTTGTCCCTCGATGAACTCCGCACCCTCCTCGCAGCCCTCCCCCTCCGGGAGAAGCTAGTCATCAGCCTCGCAGGCATCAGCGGGCTACGCCCCGGCGAGATCCTCGGCCTCCAATGGCACGACCTCCAACCCGACGGGCTGCACATCACGCGCGGCATCTACCGCGGCATCATCCAAACCCCAAAGACGCATCACAGCGTACGCACCGCCGCCATCAGCACGAGCATCCGCGAAGACTTCACCGCCTGGCGCGAGACAACGCCCGACGCCAAAGAGGACAACTGGGTCTTCCCGAACGAACCCGGCAACAAGCCCGTATCGCACGGGAACTACTGGCGACGCTACCTCAAACCAACACTCGACAAACTCAAGCTCAACGGCGTCACCTTCCAAGCACTCCGGCGCACCGCCGTCACACTGCTAAACGCGAACGGCGCGGACGCAACCATCGTCGCAGCACAATGCGGGCACACCGTCGACGTCAGCACAAACGTCTACAACAAAGTCGGCATCAAACGGCAACAGGAAGCCATCGACCACCTCACCACCGCACTCGCCAAACAGGAACCACTCCAATAACGAACACCCGGCAGCATCAGGACGCTACGCGAGATCACACTTTTTCTCGAAACTAGTTGCGTAGAGCGGACTGTTACCCTGGCCCCAGTCGTTCCCGACCGACCATGAGCAGTCGTGGAGGCTATTGTTTTTTCAACAATCCATTGCCGTTCTTGCTTCTCCAACGCCGGAAGAGCCAAATGAGCAAGATCGCAAGAGCTTCACCAGAGATAAGCGGACCCGTATCGCACATGATCGCGTAGCACGGACCCATTGCCGCCAGGGCAAGATACCCAGCGCCATAAATCAGACCCACAATCACAACAATCGACAACAAGACTTCCCAGTAATTGGTGGCCGTGAGCAAGTCGATACGATCTCCACGGTACGAACGCGAAGCATCGCTCTTCACCATCACCATAGCTTACGAGTACGGCTTTATATGGTTTCTCAACCCCGAGACGAGGACCGCCACTTGCAAAACAGATTTAAGCGTGACCAATCGTTACAATAGCGGGGGAGCTGAAAGACCTCAGCCACCGGAGGAACCGTCAGTTGCAGCGTCTCGCGATCATCGCCGGAGAACAGGTTGTCCTGACCGTGCTCGGTCCGCCCGTCGAGCCCCTCTTCGAGCAGTTCTACCACGCGTACTTCACTGGCCAAGCGCTCCCGTGGGCGGAGCTCGACACGGCCGCACGCGACTACTTTGACCAGCACCCCGCTGATCCCGCAGCGCATAACGATTACTTCAACAATTTCATCTCGCTCTGGCAGCGCATGATGGCCGGACAGCTCTACGTCGACGGAGAGCGCGTCTGGGAACAAGCGCTCCAGCCCGCACTCGCCTGGGAGCAAACGCATCCCGGCCAGCGCCTCCACAAAGGCACACCGTACTACTTCTGGGCGATGACCGCGATCATGCGACGCGACATGGACCGCGGCTACCTCATCAGCCACAAAGCACTCCAAGAAGACGTCGACACCTCAGGCCAACAGAACCCAGCCACGCCTGGATACGCCCTCGTCAGCCTTGACGACACCAACCTCGACCAAGCATTCCGGGCATGGGTCGTCCACCAAGCACAGTACGTCGAGCAACTCCTCAACAACTACAACAACACGCACGCGAGGAACCTCACGCTCGCGGATCTCCGACAGAAATTCTTGACCAACCCACCGAGCATCGACACCCTCTTCCTCTTCACGTACACCCTCGCCAGAATCATGAACGTCACGGACGCACCAGCGCACACGAGAAGCAACGCGTTCGCGGGACAGGTCGAACTCAACCTCCTCTTCGACATCGCCCTCGTCATCGACGCATCAATCCATTTCAAGAATCCTGCGCGCTGGAAGTTCATCCACCATGCGGAACACCTCCTCAACGCGGCAGGCGCACCGCTCACGAACCAGGAGCTCCGAGCTGTCAACGACGCCTTCCAGCAGGACTTCGACACGACCCTGCGCGAGGCGCTCGACGGCGCGCTCACGATACCGGGGAAAGCCCTCAACCGGCTGCAATGCGACATCGCCCTCGCGTACGGCATCCGCAACTATGGCGCACACAACACCGGGACGGCACCGACAATCTACAATCGCTTCGATGACGTGCAGCGAGCGCTCTTCCGCACCCTGTTCACAACCGTCGAATACCTGTACTAAGCCGCGCACGCACGGGACCAACTGCGATGCTATCTCAAGCCAACACAGGACCAGCTTAAGATGATGGCGTCACTTTCCAAGCCCTACGCCGCAACGCTATCACCATCATGAACGAACACGCCGCACGCGCGAGCATCGCGGCCGCACAAAGCGGGTACAACACAGCGGCAAGCTGCTACTTGATATCGAGAGAAAATTCCCTGACGCTCAGGTTTGGGATCGCGTGGGCAGCGTATTCAATCGCCAAGTCTTTCTTCGCGACCACGATGATACCCCTGACGACTTGATCTTCTTTTGCATATCGCGTCTTCACCCAGCCCATGTACCGCGCGATCTGGTCAATCACGCTATTCGTGGGCTTTCCGCGTTTGAGTTCCACGACGACAAGGTTTCCTTGACGGTCCGTGTAGAGAAGATCAATCCGTCCAACATCTGTAACAAACTCTCTCCCCACCAAGGTCAGCCCTGGTTCCAGATCATCCGGACGCGCCTCAAGGATGTTCGCCAGATTCGCTTCGAGTATCGGCCCACCGCCGCGTGGTTTCGCGGGAACCTGCTCGGGAGGTTCCCAACCCGGCGCGGGCAAACCTCGCTCCACCAGATTGAAGAGCAGCTCGGCATCGGCTGTCGAGATTGGGATCATCGACTTTCCATACAAGTGTGCTCCATCGGCAATGATACTGTGGGATTCGCCGTTGCGGATCTTCCCCTTCAACTCCGAGAAAGGAATCACGCTACGGGAATCAAGGACCTTACCGACTTGAAATCTGATACGAACAGGATAGATGTCGTCATTCCAAATTCTGTCATTGCTCGTGAAGACATCCGATTCGATATCAACGTAGCCAACCAGTCCATTCTTTGTCACATACACGAAAAGCCTATCGCCTACGCTAGCCTGCCAGACCTGCTGGGCCATGTAGACGCCACTCTCCCTGACGCCCCAAGTCATACTCGCTTGGCACGCGCGCCAATTCTCGAGGGTCGTGATAGAAAGCCAAGCGCGCGTCATCCCCACGCACGGCCCGAACCGCAGTTAAAAACTTTTCCTCCCGCCTGCACAACTCCTCAACGTCGAGAACGATTAGCGCCACGACCACGACATTCCACGAGCGCTCGGCATCAAGACCCTCCACCTCGACCGGACCGGGCGAACACCCGGCAGCATCAGGACCCTGGGCGAGATCGCGGAACACCTCGGCGCGCTGGTCGCAGGTTAGAGCAGGTGGAAGGGGACGCCGCTCGCATAGCATTCGTGCGCCGTCGCGCCGATCCAGGTCGGCGTGCACCAGCCATCCTCCCACGTCCAGCGCTGGTCGAACGGACCACGGAACACGTCGGGAAACGCGAGGTTCGCGTGCGGGTTCTCCAAGACGACGACACGGATCGTGTTCTCGTACCGGTACGTCAAGGGGACGGAGTGCTGGAGCTCGGCAGCAACCGCGAGGCTCGCACCCGGCGCTATCTGCTCACCGCGTGCCTGTCGTGCCGCAAGCTCTCGCCACACGGCGAGGTGGAAGTCGTTGAGCGCATACCGGGCCAAAACGATGACGGCGCTCAATGACTTGTTGTCTGTGCGCGAGAGAAATGGGTTCGCAAGCTTGGGCACGCTCGGCGGGCAAGCGTATCGCGACGGGAAACGGAACGCGGGAGCGGAAGGATCGATGAGGTCATGCCGTCGCGCATCCTGGAACCCCGGACCGAATGCCGCCGACGCAGCAGTCTCGGGCGTCACGCCACGGTAGAACGACTCGCTGAACACCACAATCCCGGTCGGCAAGTGCTTGCACCCGCGCAGCTGCTTCTTGCCACGACGCAATGCTTCACGCACCGCGTCCGTCGGAGAATACCCGCCGCTCGGCAACGGGTCGGGATCGACAAGCTCCTCAACCTCCACGACGAACGGACCAGCAGCCGACGAGAGCAAGTAGTCCGGGCGCTTCCCGTCGAACTCTGGCTCGTACTCCCACGGCAAACCGAGCGAGGAAAGGTACGACTCGAACAAGACCTCCGAGACCGGCTTCGCAGCGTCCACAATTCGAGGGTACCGCGCGATTGGAGTCTTGCGGAGTCACGAGGGAAAAAGAGCGGCGCGAAGATTGCGCCTAACAACAACTAGCAAAAGAAGATGTTGGAGCGGGAGACCGGGGTCGAACCGGCGACGTCCAGCTTGGGAAGACGACGGTAAATTGGAAACACAGAATTTAGCGTTTCCAGTGGCATCGTTCTAGCAATTGCGAATCCCGCAAGTCAGCCCCGTGCCGTTCGGCGCGGATTACTTCGAGCACAAATCGAGCACGCCTTAACGTCCTCGCCCAAACGTCCGCTTCCACTGTTTCGCTTCCCACCAGTTCCACATCCCGTAAGGCCAATCCCATTTGCTGAACTGTTTTGCACGTTCCACAACCCGGTCGCGGGTCGTCTCGATGAAGTCCTTTGGGAATTGCTCGCCGTACAGCACGACGTGGGGCTTATGCTCGCGCTCGCTCCAGCCCGCATAATTCGGTTGGACGTTCACGACGAACGCTTCTTCGTTGTCGTCCGGCAATCGCTCCATGTGGATCTGAAGCGGCGCGTCGTCGGGATACCCGGCAAGGGCCTCGCGGAGTTCGGCTACGGTCATGGCCTGATTCTACCTCCGTGGCTGTTCCACAACACAGCTCTGCGCGGCTTTGGCTTCCGCCGAGTGATCGAAGCCCAGCTCGTGCCAAAGAGAACCGCCGAGCCACTTCAAAAACAGGACCAGGATCGTGATCTCGATGGCCCAATACTTAATCTGGTTGATGACCCGATGGGGGTCGAAACGCGGTCTACGCACACAATCTCCTACCCGGCCGTCAGGAAGATTGTCCCTACACTACTCCAAGGTGCATCTCTTCAAACGGTGGCTCCAGCCGGTGAGCCCAAAATCAGCAAAAAGCAAAAGCAGAAGAAGTTTTTTAAAGAGTAAGTTTTTTTTGGAGTTTAATTTTGTGTGTAGTTTTTAAGTTTGTGAAGTGTGTAGGTTTTGAGTTTGTGTTTTGAAGTTTTTTTTTCGTGAGCCTAAGCTCAAGTCCAGTATACCATGCGCCTCTGGAGTAGCCTGGTCCTGGCGCGCCCCTGCAAACGCGGTTTTCCCAAGCGCGAAGCGCTTAGGGGTAGATGTTTCTCTTCTCAGTAGCTCGTCTGATAGGGGGAGGCCCACTATCCTGGATTTACCTCCAGATCCCCTAAAAGCCCAAATTTGACGCTCTTTCCAAGCTGCCTCATGCTGGTCACGTGCTCAACGGAATGCCCCTCTATCGAGGTGACACGTACTTCGTAAGCCACCTTTCCTATAAGGATTACCTCGACAAAAACGATCAATCGGTTGGCACGTGGAAAGGTCGCGGAGCGCGATTGCTGGGACTTGAAGGTGAGGTCACGGAGCAAGCTTTCGAGAGGATGCGGCAAGGTCTTGATCCCTTAACAGGCGCGAAGCTTCGCCAACGATTCAGCCACGAGCGGGAGAACGGTCGGACGTTTTACGATTGGGTGTTCGCCTGCCCGAAGGATCTATCAATCCAGTGGCGGATCGGCGGGGATGAACGCATTCCCGAGTGGCACAAGCAGGCCGTCAGCGAGGCGATGGAGTTCGTCGAGAAACAGGCCGGGACGCGAGTACGGCTGTTCGGGAAAAAAGACGAGACCAGGCTGACCGGGAATTTGATCTATGCGCGGTTTGAACATGACTGCTCCCGCGCGCTAGATCCACACCTTCACAGCCATCTGACCTGCGGGAACCTGACCCAGGATGTGGAGGAGGGACGTTGGAAAGCCCTCCAAACCGAAAAGATGTATGAGGCCAAGGCGCTCGCGACCGAGGTCTACCGCAACATTCTGGCCGGGCTGTGCATAGACGGCGGCTATGTTCTACGGACAATGCCGTACAAGAACGACAAGGAAATGGGGTTCGGTCTGGCCTGTGTGCGGCAGGAGGAGAGCGAGGAGTTTAGCCAGGGATCGAAGGCTGTGGCCGCCGCGGTCGAGGCGTTCAAGAACGACAAGGCCAAAAATCCCCACGGCATTCACCCGTCGGACAACCTGATCTCGCACTTGTACCGCGAAACGCGGCCCGACAACTTAATCGAGATTAGCACCGCCGATGTCATTGCCATGCAAAAGGCGCGAGCTGAAGCCAAGTTTCCCGGCATGAGCGAACGGCTTCGGGCGGCGCGGGATCACGCCATCGAGCTTTCCGGTCGCGGCGAGGACATCACCTACCAGTCCGCGCACGAAGCTGTGCAGTCGGCGATTAAACACACCTTCTCGCAAGTCTCAGTCGCCAAGGAAGTCGATGTGCTAGCCGCTGCGCTCCGGTTTAATCGCGGCCATGTCAATTTCTCGGACGTTCAAACCGTGTGGAACGTGCTGAAAGAGTCGAAGGCGGTGTTGGCCGTTGACGGCGAATGCACGACCAAGGAAGCGTATCAGCGGGAGGAAGACATGGTCGCGATAGTCAATGAGGGCGTTGGCGCCCACGGCAAGCTCGGCACAATTCCGTACACGGGCAAGGGCCTGAACGAAAAACAGCAGGAAGTCTTGGACTGGGCGTTCCAATCGACGGATTGGGCGGTGAACGTCCAGGGCATCGCCGGCGCGGGCAAAACTCACCTGATCGCGGAAATGGTGCGCGGTCTTGGACAAAACGGAAAGGTTTGCACGGTGGTGGCGCAAACGCATTCGGCGGTGAAGTCGCTGGCCGAGGAAGGTGTCGAGAATCCCATGACCATAGCCAGCTTCCTGGGCTGCCGCGAGGAGCAAGCCCTGATGAAAGGGCGCGTGCTGATCGTCGACGAGGCGGGAATGGTCGGCGGCGAGGACATGAAAAAACTGATGGACGTATGCCATCGCTATGGTGCGCGGATGATGTTCTCTGGTGACACCGAACAACATGGCCCGGTAACCGCGTGCGATGCGCTGCGGATGATGGAGAAGGAAAGCCGTCTCGCGTCCAAAATGCTCGACTTGAACGTGCGGCAAGATCCCGAACAATTCCCGGCATATCACGAGGCGGTCAAGGATGCGTGGAAAGAACCGGAGCGGGCCTTCGCCAAGCTGCAAGAAATGGGAACGATCAAGGAAGTGGATCGACGCGAGCGTGCAACGTTGGTGGCCGAAGCTCATTCCCAATTGCACGGCAGTACCGTGGTGGTCACGCCGTCCAATGCCGAGGTCGAGGAGCTGACGGCCGCCATCCGCGCAAAGCGAAAGGAAATGGGCGATCTCGCCAAAGAGGGCGTGACGATTCCAAAACTGGAAGCGTTGAATTGGTCGAATGAGGAAAAGCAGAAAGCGGAGTTCTACCAGCCGGGGCTGGTACTGGCATTTTTCAAGGGCGCGAATGCGGGAAAGAATTTAGAGGTTACAGCGGCAAAGAACGGCGTTGCCTACGTCGGCGGCGAAGTGCGGAAAGACGGCGTGTTGCGCGGCGGGAAAGAAGTGGACCTTGCAAAACAGGCCAAGAATTTCTCGGTGTACAAACAGTCTTCAATCGAAGTCTGCGATGGCGATTTCCTGATCCTGAAGAAAAACGACCGGGACTTGGATCTGACCAACGGCGAGCGCGTGCAGGTGGAGAAGGCGCAGGACGGGACGGCGATGCGGCTGAAGGATGGTCGTTCAATCAATCACGACTTCGGGCACATGAAACACGGTTGGGCATCCACCAGCTACATTGCACAGTCCAAGACGGTCGATAACGTCATCGTCTCCGGCGACCACATGCGCCACGACGCGTTTTACGTGTCGGTGTCTCGGGCGCGGGAGACGTGCCAGGTGTTCACGAGTAACTTGGAAGGTCTGCGGGACAGCGTCAATCGCTCGGGGGCGCGTCAGACGGCAATGGAGCTTGCGGCGAAGGCGCAAGCGGTTAACGTGGCTCACGCCCATACGCAGCAAGCGGGACGGTCGTACGGTAACTCTGGGCGTGCTAGCGTCGCCGCCGCCCAAACTCAAGGGGTCAGCATGGCACAGGAGGTAAGCAGATGAATACGTTAGAAACAAAAGTGACAGACCGGGTAATGCCCAAGGCGTTGCCTGCTCCGACGATGAGCGAGACGTTGACGCTCAAAAAGGCTAACAAGGCTGAGGGCTGGATTTTCCCGTGGCTTCAATTCGGCGGCTGCGAAATCAAGGACGATGTGGTTTTGGTCGTATTCTCGTACTGGCTGGTGAAGATCACAGGCAAAAACCTGCTCGCGCTTCACACCGTTTTTGAACGCCGTGTTCAGGACGTTCTCGAAGAGGGGCAGCGCATGGACCAGTTTGCCGAAACGCCAAAGCACAAATGGCAGATCGCAAAGATTGAAGCTCGGTGTCTTGTGCAATAGTTCGGTGGTTATTCTGCGCCTCGAACGGCGCGAGGACTGCGTAGCAGCCCGGAGCGAGAACGAAAAGTGAGAGGCCGGAAATAACGCGAATCGGAAAATGCAGGTGGCCGGATTTGAACCGACTAGCAGGGAAAAAAAACCGCAAACCCCTGCCGAACTTCGCGCCGCGCCTTCGGAGCGCGGTCGCGGCAGTAACCCACCTTGCTGCACCTGCAAATTTCTATGCGGCCTTCTGAGCCTCTCGTTTTAGGGCCGCGAAGCTCGGCCTGCGGCCTGTGTTAAGCCACTCTGCTACGGCTCGAACAACCTTCGCGCATGAGTCGCAAAGGTCTTCTTCTCCGCGCTCCCATGCACATGGTGGATTACATGCACGTTCCTCTGTGCAGCGGCAAACACGGCATCTGGTAAGGTGCGGCGTGGTCATGCTGCCGCCTTGGTCGCGGGTTCCGCATTCTTTCGCTCCGCAAGCTGAGCCTTGACCTGTTTGGTTACGTTTGCTTCGAGTTTCTTGCAATCCACTCCTGCGGCTGTAGCCAATGCACGTATTTCCGGTGTCGCGCCATAGCAGTCCTTCATGGCGATGGCCAACACGATGAAAGCCGGGAGTTGATTCTTGTCCAGTCCTGCCAAGAATTTCTTGCCCCACTTCTGCGCCGCATCGTAGCCCTTGCCCTGTGGAGGGGTCTCGGTTGCGAAAGCTTTGGCAAACAATTCCCAATCGCTTCCATGGATTTCGTCGCCAAGAATGTTCGCGAGTGCGCGGTGGATTCTACCGTCAATCGCCTTCAGCTTTGCGAATTCCGTCGCGTAAGCCACTTGCGCTTGCTCGCGCACGGCGGTTTCGATTTCGTACTTGAGCTTCGCGGCGGCAGACTCTCCCCTGCTGCGTGTCGGTTCCTCTTTCTTTGGTTTGGGCATTACCTTGCTAGCGAAATCCCGCGCGACGACGTAGTGAACCTTCTGGGTGCTCGGATTGCGAACGATAAACACTTTATCCTTCGGCAAATCCACCTTCGCCTTTTTGAAGAGCGGCTGCACAACACTCAATTCGATGAACGGTGCGCGATCGCTGACAGGCATGTCCCCGCCGCTATAGTAATTGCGCGGCCAGCACTTCTTCGCATCCTGCTCGCCCAACTTGCTCCCACCTTTCTGCAAATGTTCGTCAACCTTGATCTGGTAATGCGCGTCGGTCTTTGCCCGGAAGCATTTGCCATTTGTGCATTGCGCGTCCTTCGCCAATTCGGGGAACAGACTACCGCTCTTGGCTGCGGTGTTAAACGGGCAAACGTCGCAGGTTGTCGGCTGCTCATCGGCGCATCCGTAAACCTTGCGCGTGTCGAACGGGGCCTTACTGATCTTCTGAAGAATCGTCTGGCGAATAGCTCCCGCTATATCCTCGGGCGACTTCCCAGCCCATCGGAGACCGTCGACCAATGCCTTTCGCGCTTTCTCGTCCTCGATCCCGGCGATCATCTCTGCCGACTTGATCGGCAACTCGCCTTTTTGCAGGAGCGTCCGGGCATCGCCCGTTAGTCTGGTCAACATGATGCGGCGGCGAATGAACGCCGGAGTCTTGCCCACCTTGAACGCGACCATTTCCACGTTGTACTTTTTCACCAGTGCGGCGAAAGCCTCTCCCTCTTCGAGCGGTGGCACGTCCTCGCGCTGCAAGTTCTCGACCTGCTGCGCGTCGACGGCTTCCTCGTCGGTCAGCTCACGGACTGTTACCGGACATTTTTCGAGGCCAGTTTGCCGCAAGGCCAGCAAGCGGCGATTACCGCAAACTACTTCATAGCGGTCTTTGCTCTTGCCTAGGGGCCGGACGAGAAGCGGCTGCAGGAGGCCGTTTGTCTTTATGGACTCGGCCAGTTCCGCGATTGTGGTTTTGTCGATAGTTTTCCTCGGGTTCGTCGGGGACGGTTCGAGGGACTTTACGGGTAGTTCTGTCGTCATATTGCTGGTTCTTTCTGTTTTGGTGGCGGGTTGGCGTAACTCGCCGGGGTTATTTGGCTGAGGGCTAAAGAGGGGCGTGTGCTGTGGTAGGGTTCTTCCTGCCGTCCGTAACCCAGCCCCTTCAAAATGAACTGCGCGGTTTTTTGAATCCTGTCCATGCTGGCTTTGAGCGTGGCTTTGTCGCCGTTGTAAAGCGCGATGTAGTTCGCGGAACTGTTGCCAAGATCGAGGCCGATTGCGGTGGAGACGATGTAGGCAGTCGCTTCGGCCTCCGTTTCCTTTTGCGTCTTGGTCAGCGCGTGGCGGTTGCCATCCCTATGCAAGAGTTCGTGCGCCCATTCGTGGCAAAGAACGGCGAAGTCTTTCGGGCGTTCGTGGCCGTCTTTGATCGCAATCGCGCCGCCCTTGGAAACACCTTCGGCTCCAGCAAGGTGTTCAACGTAGTCAAGCTTGATCCCGCTCGCGGTGATGTTCTCGCGCAACTTCTCCAACAATGCGGCGGGTTCGCCCCTAACCGGATCACTGTGAAAGTCGGGGAGTGGTGCGCCCTCGGTCTGGGAAATGTCGAACACATGCCCAACGCCGAAAAAGATTCCGGTCGCTTGCTCCTCCTCGGTCGCCTCGCCTTTCTTGTAGCGCATGGGAACCCGGATACCGATTCCCTTTGATCCTTTCACCACGTGGCGGTCGAATTTCTCCCACGTGCGGAAACCCGCGACCTTCGTAGCCTTCGGGAACTGGCTCAGGATGAGGCAGACATTCGCAAAGCTGTAGTCGTGAAACGCGCTCATTGACTTGAGAACGGCTTTCACATCGTCGTTCGCGCCGGATTCCATCGCCTCGCAAAGACGCTCGAAAAGAACGTCCGTGATCTGGCTGAGCGCTTCCTTGGTCATGCTGTGCCTTCCGTTTTATGGTTTAACCGCGCTCCCCAAGCCAGTTCTGGGCCAGTGGATCATTCCAGCGTGGGCCGGATGCGGGTACTTCGTCGCGTTCCTCGGGATTGGCACACTTGGGACACTCGGGTTCGCCCTGTGCGCGATCGTTCGGCGGCGTAGTCCATTTATGGCCGCAATCTTGGCAATGCCATTGCTCCACGGGCCAGCACAGCATAAGCGGCATTCTTTCGGGTTGGCTCTTGCGAGCGTTGTATGCGGCGATTGCGCCGTGAGTCTTGGCGATGTTGGCGAATTGATCGAGTACGTTCATGCGCTCAGTTTGCAGAGCGTAGACCAGAAGGCAAGAACTTTTTGAAAAGAAAGTTTTCAAAAAGACTTGACCCCGAGCTGCTGGCTGGTAGGGTCGCGCCATGCAAACGATAAACAAATTCACCAATGCGGTGCTGCTAGGCGTGTGCCTCGGCGCATTGATCGCATTGGCAGCACTCAACTAGAAAGACCGAAATGAGCAAGGAACTGATGTTAATGAAGCCGGGGTTCAAAGCACCTGCAATCGCCATAACGCAGGAAGCTGATGACCAGAAAAAAGCGTTGACCACTCGGGCCGCGAGTATCACGACCGTAACCAACGATGAAACCCAACAGAGCGCAGTCGAAGTCGTGCGTGACCTAAAAGCCCTGAGCAACAGCGTGGAAGCGACGAGGAAGGAACTTAAGGAACCTTTGCTCGCGCTGGGCAAGGAAATCGACAACGTGGCAAAAACCTTCACCGCGGACGTGGATGCGGAAGTCAATCGCCTCCAGAATGCTTGTGGGAGTTTCCTGCGCCAAAAGCGCGAGGAACAAGAGCGCGTCGAGGCCGAAGAACGGCGCAAGCGTGAGGAAGCACTCGCCGCCGCGCGCGCAGAGGAAGAAAAGCTCCGCAAGAAACTGGAAAGCGAGCAAATCACGGAAGCCGAGCGCGGGAAGTTGGAAAAGAAGCTCGACAAGGTGAACGTCCGTGCGGCTGTGGAGATTCAAGCCAGCCAGCAACGCGAACTGGAAGCGCAAGCCAATCAGACCAAGGGCACTCAATTGCGGAAGCGGTACAAGGCCCAAGTTGTCGACGCGAAGCTGGCCTTCGCTGCACGTCCCGATTTGTTTGACATCACGCTGAGCGCGTCGAAGGTGCAAGCCGCGCTGAAGCTGGATGAGGCAGGGACGCTGAAAACGCCGGGAATGTTCTTCGAAGAGGACATCAAACTCGCAATCGGAGCGCGGTAATGAATAGAAGCGATTCCATTGGAGAGTTGGCTGCGGCGTTGGTGCTCACGCAGAAAGCAGTGAAGAAAGCCCTGAAGGATGCGGACAATCCCTACTTCAAGTCGAAGTATGCGGATTTGGAAAGCGTCACGGATGCTTGCCGGGAAGCGTTGACGGCAAACGATCTGGCCGTGTCTCAGGTATTCGCGCCCGAAGATGTGCCGGGTACGGTGAGCGTCGAGACGGTGCTCATGCACAAATCCGGGCAGTTTATTAGCGGGACGCTGACGATGACGGCGGTTAAGACTGATCCGCAAGCTGTCGGTTCCGCAATTACCTACGCACGGCGCTATTCACTGGCTGCGATTGTCGGGGTTGTGACTGAAGACGACGATGCTGAGGGCGCGATGAAGCGAGCAGTCCCAAGCTTGGTGTCGAAAGACAAGCTAGAGGACATCGAATCGAAGTTCCTTGCCTCCGAAAGCGCGGGTGACTTGGAAAACACCAGCAAGATGGTGACGGCGATAAAGGACAAACTGAGCCAGCAAGAACTCAACCACTTCGCGTCGCTCTACGCCGCGACCGCCAAACGGCTTGGTGTGGAACCCAAGAAGAAAGGCGCGGCCAAAAATGCCTAATTACAATCGCGTCATTCTCGTTGGGCATCTCACCCGCGACCCCGAATGCAAGTACACGCCGAAAGGAACTGCCGTGTCCAATTTTGGGCTGGCAGTGAACCACAAATATAAAACCGATTCCGGCGGGGTGAAGGAAGAGGTCTATTGGGGCGAGGTGGAGGTCTGGGGCAGTCAAGCCGAAGCTTGCAAGGAATATCTCGCCAAGGGCCGGGCCGTGTTGGTAGAAGGGCGGCTGAAAACCGAGCAATGGGAATCCGGTGGTGAAAAGAAAAGCCGCACACGCATTCGCGCTGATCGGGTTCAATTTCTCTCGTCGCCTGATTCGCAGAAACGCGAGCCAAGGCGAGAGGAAGCGCCGCCAGAGGAAGGTCGAGCCGTAGACGAAAGCGGCGATGACATTCCGTTTTAAACAACCAACAGAAAGAAAAACAATGAATCCAGTAATTGATAAGAAAACGTTGTTGCAGGTGCGCGGGATGATCGACGCGAATCCTGCGTGTTTATGGATGACAAATCCGCGCCCAATTCCTCATATGCAAATTCACTCATGTTGCATCGTTGGTTGGATGCGCGAACTTAAGGGAGTGTCCCACATAGGAGAGGCGCTCTATTTGAATGTAAACGGACATGAGGCTAGTATTGCGTTGCGTGACGCAGAGCAGCTTAATGCTCTACAGGAAATCTGGTACTCCCTAAGTTGGCAACCAGAAAATGAAGTGGATGCGTGGGATATGGGTTCGCGCAAGACGGCAGATGCCGCCATTCGCCAAATCGACTACGTAATCGCCAAGTACTGCCCGGATGAAGTTCCCGCACTCGAAGAGTGCGTTCCCATCGCGCTCATTCCCGGCATCGTGAGAGCCGCCAAGGTCGTGGGCGGGATTGTGGCCTTCATCGGCATGTACATACTCGGCATCAACCTCTAACCGAAGGAAGCAAGTGGACTACAACAAAGTGCAGTTGGCCGGCCACGTGGCCGCCGATCCCGAAACGAGAACAACCAAGAGCAGCAAGGTCACGACGGGTTCGCTCGGCGTGAACTACACCGTGGGTCAAGGGGATACCCGCGAGCGTGGCGTGAACTTCATCGACTTCGAGGCGTGGGGCAAGACCTCCGACATCTTCGAGAAGTACGTGAAGAAGGGCAAGGGTGTGTTCATCGAGGGCCATCTCGTCAAGAAGGTGTGGGACGGCCAAGACCAGGTGCGTCATAGCCGTCTAGCGGTCGTGGTGGATCGCGTGATTCTCCTCGATGGGCCGAAGGATCAACAACAAACCAAAGGCGGCAAATAATGTCCACGCGCGTGTCCCGCAAACGGAAGGTTCGCTCGCGTGTCGGGCTCGCGCTGCTCGCGCTCAATCTTCAGCTAAAGAGCGAGTTCACCGTGGCCGCCAAAGACGCAATGGCGGCGCGGTTGTTCGCGCTTCGTCACCTGAAGTTTGTCGTCAAGGGTCAACGGGACTGGAACGATCCGAGCAAGGTCAGATTTATCGTCGACCGGAAGACGAAACGATGAAACACCTACTTTTGGAGCTGGGACTTACCCTGCAAATGGTCCTCGTGGGCGTGTATTCGTATCACTGCGGCCTCTATCCCTTGGCTTGCGCAGCTTTCTTTGTGGGCGGCTTGTGCGCTGGGTTCGCGGTCGTCATAAGCATTCATTTGGGGGAAAGCGAGCAGGAGGAATGAGCGTGTACGCCGCAGAGCAATTCACGTTTGACGACTACGTGCGCCGGACGCATGAGAACAGCGCACATGCTTACCGCGAGGAAAAGCCGAAGCTGGGCAAGAAGGCGATGGCAGTCCTAGCGCACGTGCGGCGATACGGAGGCGGCACTGATCGGGAAATAGCGAAGGCCATGGGCTTTCAGCACCGTAGCGCGGTTCAACCAAGAATCAGCGAGCTGGTGGAAGCGGGGCTGTTGCGGGAAGTGGAAAACATCAAATGCCCGGTGACGGGCAAAACTGTACGAAAGGTAGAGGCATGAATGAGGGAAAACCATGTGTCGAGGACATCTACGATGTGATCGATCAACTGAAGGACGCGGCGGACAAAGCGCGTGCGAGGAAGCAACAGGCAAAGAAAAAAGAAAAGCCTAGCCCACTTCCGTGGACTCAGCATAGCGACACGATCAAGAGCGCGAATGAAGTTTTCGTCGCCAGGTGCATACCCGATGCGGACGATGATGATGCAGTCACCGCCGAAGCAAATGCAGCCCTGATCGTCTCCAGCGTTAACATGCGGCCATTGGTGGAGAAGTTAGTAGAAGAAGTGCGTTATCTGCTCGCTCGGGTCGCGGAACACGAGGGAAAAACGAAGCTCAGTGAGTGCATCACATGTGGACACGCGCTTAAAGAAACCGTGAAAGCATTAGGCGCTGTGGAGGAGATGTTGAAATGACGCTCCGACATTGGGCAATGGTGTACTGGCTGCTGATCTTCGGGCTGGTGACGGCGATTTGCAGCTTTCACATTTTGATGAGGCGCATTCCAGCAACGCCAAGCCTTAACCCCAGCTTTCCGCATCTACGGTTGAAGATGCCGGAACCGCCAGCGCACAAACGGGTGCGCGTGGCGGATATGTGTTAGTCGACCAAAACAGAAGGAATGGAATGAGTAGGAAGTCTGAGAAGGAAAGTGTGTGGGTCGATGTGGCTCTGGCGTGCTTCTTCGCGCTGGCTATGATTGGCGCGTTTCAAATTGGCTGCTGGCTGTATGCGGGAGTCGGTTGGGTAATAACGCTCGATTCTCGTGTTCAAAGATTGGAATGGCGTGTCCTTCCATGAACGAAGCGTCTGCCTTCCCTTACGACGTGGATTACGCCTTTGAAGGTGCGGACGAAACAGTTTTGACGGTGCCTCTGGCGAGGGAAGCTGACATGGGGTGCGAATCCCGCAGTAAGGAAGGTTCGAATCCTTCCTCCGTCATCTCGGGACAATGTTCTGAGCGGCCCGGAGAATCTCGCTGACATAAAATTCCAGAAACGAAATCGGAGGCGTTGTGTTCGGTTTGGTCGTCATCAAGAATGAACCCACCGTCGTGTTCGGCGGCACGGCCCCAAGTTCAGTGCGAACGACGTTTTCAAATTTACCTTTGGCGCTGTCGGATTCATGGGCAATCGCGTTGCGAATGCTAACGAGCTGCATCAGTCGGGATTGCTGGCTTTGGAGCGCGGGAGTGAACGGCTTTCCATCTTTGAACCATCGGTTCGCCCTGCGCTGCACGTCGTTCACGTGCCATTTGGCATATGGCTTACCATCGGTACACCATTCTGCCGCCGCATCCGGGGTTTGAGGAAACCCATAACGGCGGGGAGGCGCTCCCTTTGGTGGTTTATGACCCAACAAATAAAGAAGGAATGTATCTTCTAAAAAGCTTTCCCAACTTGTGAAGGCTCTCAAAAAGGCCATCTCGGTAAGTGTGTTGCGCCGTTGGATTGTGATTTGGGAGCGTGCGCCTGGGCGCGGGGGCGTGGACCATCGGTGAGCGTCATCAGCCAAGTCCCGTGCTTCTTCTACGGAGCGGGAAAACGAAACTAGCGCTGAGTGAAGGCGGGGTGCAGGCATAAACTTTTAGCTCAATACCTTGGCGAGTTTTCGGCAAATGTAGGTCGTGGAAATTACGCGCTTGTCCGCGTGGACGAAGTGCACTGTTATTGAGTCGTAGAACTTGCTGTCAACATCCGAAAGAGCGAGCGCAGCCGGGTTGGTGTGAGATTCTTTGATCTCTTCCAGTAGCGTATCGACCGACTCAAGGGCGGTCTTCATCTTGGGGTAGTCCGATACCTTGATCGTCTTTCGGGGAAGCGTGAAATTGGGAAGGCCGTACTTGAGGTGGTAAATCGAGCAGAACATCGGATAGAAAAGCCGCTGCGCTCGAAATTCGGATTCCCCGAGGTCATCACCGTGGATGGCCTTGATGATGTCAATGGTCTCACGGAACCTTTTTTCGTAGGTTTTGCGAGACGGGAAATCATCATCGTATTTTTTGTATGCGTTGTCGAGCACCATCTTGGACCGCGCGACGATTCCCTCGTGCATCGACAGGAGAAGATCCGATATGAATTCGGCCTCGGCCATGCGGAGGATCGTTTTCGCGGTGAAGAGCTTGTTTTCTACAAAGAATGTGGTGAACTCTTCGGCGAGCAAATAAACGGAAGACTTGAAGAAGCCGTACCACTTTGAATTGCGTAATTCTTGATCCTTCAGCTTCTCGGAATAGGTGTTGATCCGCGCAAAGATATTGTAAATCTCGTTGTCCGGCATGTCCTGAAGGAGGTCAACGGCGAACTCGTATTTGAGGATGTCGCGTTGCGCGTCCTCGTTCAGTTGGCTGAATGTTTTTCCGCCAAACTCTTCGTTGTGGGCGCGGCTGATCTTAAATCCATCCTTCAAGAAGTTGAGAACGGAATGAAGTCGCTGTTGCCCATCGACGATTTCGCGCAATACGCGGCGGGTCTTGGGATTGACATCCTGCCGCATATAGACCTTGGGTATGGGCTTTCCTCGGATGATCGTGTCGATCAAATAGGAGCGAGCCTTTTCGCTCCATACCTCGCGGCGTTGGAATTTGGGCTGTAGTACAAGCTCGTCGCGTTGCTGCCATTCTTCAAAATCTCGAACGCTATAGTTACGCGTGTTGAAAACCTGCTGCATTGTGTCGCTCCTATGTACTGCGCGATGCGTTGCGAAGGATGACGATTGTTTCCGACGTGCTGCCCGTCAGTCCGCGGCGGACCCGGCGCTCGTTCGGTATGGCTTCAGTGTGGTCGAGGACGTGGACGAACCCTTCCTTCTGCGCGATCTGGGAGATGAGTACGGGAAGATTGGCATCTTTTAACTCGCTGCTGCCGTCGCCCACGACGAGGATGCAATAGCGATCGGGCTTCAAGATCGACTTCCACTTCTTGAAGCAACGCGCCATGAGCTTCAGGAAAGCGTCCTTGCGCGGCGAAATCTCGTGATCGAGCGCGCGGGAGTCGGGAACACCCAGGAACCAAAGTCGGAGGCGGTTGTCGCGGCCGTAATCGAGCTGCCGCATGTACGGCGGGCTCGTGATAATGGCATCCACCTTCTGCGCGGGCGTAAGGAGATGCGCCGATGTCTGGAAGCATGCGCGGTTAATTCCGCTGTCCAGATCGGGAACACGGGAAAAGGCACGTTCAATCTTGGCCTCGAAGCGGTCTGCCAGCGAGCGGTATTCGTAGAGATCGGGAAACTTCGCGGGCGGGAAAGCCTTCTTCCGCAAATAGGGCACGGTGTGGCTGCTCGGGAATGATAGAAAGCCCGGTCTCTGGTGGTGCAAGATGCCCATGAGGGATGCCAACAGAAACCAGCGGCGCCGTTGCCTGAGTACGTAAGTCCACCCGAGAGTTTCGCGAAGGGTTCGGGTATGGAAAAACTCGCGCACCCATCGGGGAACGGTGCGAAGGTCGAGGCTATCGGCCACGGCTGCGGCGAAGTCCTCAAGATCCTCCATGTCGTCGAGCGCGTCTTCAAGCGAATCGTAGGGAAAAAGTTTTGCGCGCGTGAGGATCGCCGCGTATGGGCTTAGATCGTTGGCGATGATGTGGCGGCCGGCAATCCACGCTTCGAGCGCAACCGTGCCACTTCCCGAGAACGGATCGTATACCACATCTGACGGTTGCGTGAACTGTTCAATCAACGATCCGGCGATGGAGGACTTGAGTTTTCCGATGTATGGCGAGAGCTGGTGGAACGTGCTTTCGGCCTTTAACGCGCTTCCCGCCCAATTCGGCGCGAGAACAGCGGGCGGCGGCTGGAAGCCGGAGGGCAGCGGATTTGTGACAGTCGCCATTCGATAGGTGCGAAACGAGCCTTTCCATCAATCGTCAGCGCCATCGAAAACCTTGCGCCGGGTTAGCCTGAGTTGCTTGTCAAACCATACATTCTAACGCACTTTTGTTCTTGACCATTTCGGTCGCCTGGTCAGGCTCGGGCACGTGATCATGTTCGGCCCGTTCGCCATTCTCTTCTACCTATTCCGGTCCCGTCGTCGCCAACCCCGCTACAAATGCGCAACAAGAATCTTCGGCGACTAAAACACCCACATCTCCCCTCCATGCTCCAAGCGCGGCTGGACTGGATGAGGCGTTGGAACGATTTCGCGGCTGGGGTTCTGAGCTGGAACGAAGATCCCTGCGCTGAGACCCAACTGGAGCCGCCGTTCAAGATGGCTACGCTCTCACCACAGCGACTACAGAATCTGCTCCTGTTCGGGTTTCGAATGGATGCCGAATCCGAAAAATTGTGTTGACACGCTCACGCTGGCCTTTATGGTCGGCCTCGTGAAGGCAGTTAATCCAGACTCTCGCGGCCAAGGCATGGGCAGCGTTCTTTCTTCTGCTGCCTTCACAATCATCAGTCATCGAGCGTTCGCCTGTGCCTTGGCTTCGAGGGTCACAAACCCAAGGAAAAAATGAAGTTTGAAATCAAGAGTCGTTGGACGGGGAGCGTGCTTTTCTCCATTGAAACGGATAGTTGGAAACTGGCGTTGGAAGCTGCTGTTAAGAGCGATGCCGTCCTGAGCGGTGCCGTCCTGCGCGATGCCGTCCTGCGCGGTGCCGACCTGCGCGATGCCGTCCTGCGCGGTGCCGACCTGCGCGGTGCCGACCTGCGCGATGCCGTCCTGCGCGATGCCGTCCTGCGCGGTGCCGACCTGCGCGGTGCCGACCTGCGCGATGCCGTCCTGCGCGGTGCCGACCTGCGCGATGCCGTCCTGAGCGGTGCCGTCCTGCGCGATGCCGTCCTGCGCGGTGCCGACCTGCGCGATGCCGTCCTGAGCGGTGCCGACCTCAATGGCGTGCCGTTCATTAAAGACATTCACAAAGCGGTATATGAGGCCGCGTGCAAACCCGACGCGCTGGACATGAACAACTGGCACTCCTGCGACACGACGCATTGCCAGGCGGGATGGGTTGTTCATCTTGCTGGTGATGCGGGTCGGGCGATGGAGTTTTGCATGGGAACTCCGGCTGCTGCTGCGTTGATCTACCTCAAGAGCGATCCGAAGATTGAGAAAATCCCAAACTTCTATTGCTCCAACAAAGAGGCGTTGGACGATATGAAGCGGCTGGCGGAAGCATCGTAGTCTATGCGTCGGCGTCCACTGGGGGAAACGCCGCACGGCGCGGTCGTAGAGGATCTGGCAAAGTTCTTCTACGGCATGCGCATTGTGTTTGCGGAGCCAAGAATTGATTCCATCTGGTTGAGCGGTGGCCGCATTCCCATTCCCGATGTGTTGACGCTTGAACGATCGTACACGCGGTTCAATCCCGCGATTTACGACGTGAAGGTGTCGCGCAACGACTACCTGAAGGATGTCTCGACCAACAAATGGAAAAAGTATCTGCCTTTCTGCGCCCGATTCTATTTCGCGTGTTTGCCCGGACTGGTCTCGAAAAAGGAACTACCGGATGAAGCGGGTTTGATCGTTCGCGGGGACAACGGCTGGTCCGTGGCGAAGGCACCGCGTGTGCGCGTGGCCGATGCCTGGGATCAGATCAATATTCAAGCGCTGCTGATGTCCGGCTGTTTTACCAGCGAACGGGTTCGCCGGCTGCGGCATCAAGTTTATTTTGGCGAGAACATCGCCATCGAGGATCAGGTTCACGACATCGGCGAGAAGTTGGCAGCGGAAATAGCGCGTCTGCGGCGATTGGAGCGCGGCGCATGAAATCCCCCGCCTTCCAGTTCTATGCCGGGGACTACCTGGCTGATGCGAACGTCCAGATGATGAGTCTGGAGCAGGAAGGTGCGTTGTTTCGTCGTCTTTGCGAATCATGCCTGTTTGGAGTTCGTGAGCCATTTAAAGGTCTTGCATTCATTGGGGCTGTCCGATTCGGGCCAGTTGCGCCGCGTTTCAAGCGAGGTAAGTTATCCCCTGACGTTCGGCGTCGGGTGCTGGCAGCGGGCCGATGCCTTCATTGCAGCACTTCGATGGATCTTCAAGTTGATCATATTATGCCGGTATCGAAAGGTGGAACCGACGAAGAACGCAATCTTCAACCGTTATGCGGTTCGTGCAACCGGAGAAAAGCAGCGCGGTTATGAAAGTCCTTCGCGTCAGAGAGTGGGCCAATCTCTTCGAGAACAACCGCACACGTGAGTTGAAACGCATGGAATGGGTTCCGATGCCCAATAAGCACGATGGCGACGGCTTCACTGAATTACTGCACCACGCGAATGGGATGTCCCACTTCGGCGCTTGGGCGCTGATTGTGGAGGTCGCAAGCAAGTGCGACATGCGCGGCACTCTCCTGCGGGAGGGTGCGGTGGCCCATGATGCGGGGTCTTTAGCGCGCATGACGCATGGCTCTGAAGCGGTCTTTGAGGAGGCAATTCCGCGGCTTCTTAAGATCGGTTGGCTGGAGCTATTCGACACGGAGGCAGCAGCTTCCGACAATCTCGCACCTTCATGCGGCGAAACCGCACCACGCTGCGGCGAAGTGCCTATGGAAGGGAATGGAATGGAACGGAATGGAAGAAGAGAGGAACCGGCTGCGCCGCGCGTCGGCTTCGATCAAGTCACTCCCGAATACCTGAAGGAGCTGAAGGCAAGCCCGGCCTATCGCCATTTGGAAGTTGAGCGCGAGGCACAGCTCGCGGAGAACAAATCCAAGATCAAGTATCCGGGCAAGCCCATGACGCGAACGTTCTTGCTGAGCTGGCTAGGCAACCTGGGCGCGCCAGATCCGCAACCTGCGGCGAAAGCCAAGGCGAAGGAACGTGCGGATGCGGCGCGTACTGAAACCACGAAGAGAGAACAAGCGCAGTGGAAACGGCTCTACGGCATCGTGGAAAAGCTGTTGGCTGAGGGTGAAGACGCTGTGAGGGCTCAAGTTGCCGGCCTCTCTCGCGATGAACAGGGAATGATCCAGTATTGCGATGACGTGGCGAATCGAGGTGGTATGACGGACATCACGCTGCGAAATCGGATCGTGAAGTTGGTGAGTTCAGTGGAGAAAGCGAGGGCAGCGTGAAAGTGGTCTATATTTATCGTGGTCAGCAACCGCTTTGGCCTGGACCAGTGCCTCAGCTTCACCAGATTTACACTGTAGAGTGCATCGTTGAACGCCCCTTCATTCCGGGCCTTCACGGATATGTCCTTGTTGAGTTCGGTGAACCTTGGCGTTACGAGGACTTTTTGTTCGTCCCGCTCGACTATTGGAACGCCGAGTTCAATGTGAGCACCGACGTGCGGGAAGCCTGTGGCGACAAACGCACAAATCTTCTTGACGGATTTGCAAAACTCGCCTACCGAGGGCTTCATGCCCGAGGTTGCGAGCGTGCGAGCTAACGCATGGTGGTTATGGTGGCGAATCTGGCGGGTTGTATCTCGCTTACATTTCTGGGGCAGAGATCAACAGCCACGAACTGCGATGTGCGCGTTTCTCCAGCGCGAATTGTTGCGGTACGCATCGTACAGCATCTTTCAGTCGACGCCGCTCCCTGAGCCCAATGGTCAGCCGATAAAATTCTGGCGCACTCGAACGAATGAGTGAGCGCCTCTCGATCAAAGAGCTGGCGTTTGCGCTCGGCGGCAAGAAACCAAAGAGCCGCGATTTCATCCTGTCCATGCGTCACCAGGGCTTTCCCATGCCCGACCGCAAGGCCACTGAAGACGAAGCGCGCGCATGGCTGGCCGCTCGTCCACACTTCCGCATTCGACCGCGAAAGCGCGTGAATCGTAAGAGACGTTAAGCAGTTCGTCCAAAACCGTCGACTTGATTCCGGTTGATGCTTCGCTAGGACGTGCGTTATTGCTCTCAGCGTGCCACACGGCGAGTTTTCTGAACAATGGGAGGCTGATTTCCTCCATTACTACGCCCAATCGAGGAATAAACTCGAAGCCTGCGACTTGGCTGGCGTTTCGCCGTCGACGCTCAAAAGCAGGATCGAAAACTGCACTGAGTTCGCCCAGGAGGTTAAGGAATGCGAGGAGCGGTACGAGGAACAACTGCGCGAGATTGTTACCGCGCGATTGAAGGATCCAAACGTCTCGGACAAGTTCCTGATGGGATTCGCTGCGGCCGTGCTGCCTGAGTGGAAAGGCCTGACACCGAACATTTCTGTCACCACAGTGGTCGTCACGCCCGCCGAGAAGAACGATTATTTCACGCGGATCGAGGAAGCCCGGAGATTGGCAGCGCGGCAATGAACATCTTCGATCGCGCAATCATCTGGTTCGGGAACACCATCGTCCGGCCGATTGCGGACTGGATTCGATACGGGGGCAAGAAATGAACAGCTTCCTCAAAGAGCACATCGAGCTGCACCCCGTTGTTTTCGCGGAGAAGGAGCTGGGGCTTACACCCACGCCGAAGCAGATCGCCGCTCTCGATGCGTTGACAGAAACTGACCGCCTCTCCGTGAAGGCTAACAATGGCGGTGGCAAGACCAGCAACATTCTCGCGCCCGGTCTGTTGTGGGCGATGTCGAAATTCCCGCGCTCGCGTCACATCATCACATCCGCGTCCTGGACCCAGCTCGAAACGCAGGTCCAGCCGAACATTTTCAATCACAAGGAACGCTTGCCTCGCTGGAAAATGACCAACGATGAGATCACGGCGCCTAACGGTTCCTGGGCGCGTTTCATATCGACGAAGGAAGCCGGTCGCTTCGAGGGAAACCACGGCAATCTTCAAGAGTCGCTGTGGATCTGGGGTGACGAAGCCAAGAGCATTCCCAAGCCAATCTTCACGGCGATGGATCGCTGCAAATACCAGCGCCTGATCTTGCTCAGCTCCACGGGCATGATGATGGGAGATTTCTACGACTCGTTCAACAATCCGACACTGGGCTTTACCAATATCACCATCACCATCGACGACTGTCCGCACATGGGCGAGGAGGACAAGAAAAAGTTCTTCGCAAAGTACGGTGAGAATCATCCGCTCACGCGCTCGGCGCTTTACGCGGAGTTCATGGGTGACGACGACCTGATGGCGGCCGCCAAGCCCGTCAAGATTCAGTACCTGGCTCGCGCGTACAGCGGAGGGACAAACGGCGGCGTGATCCGCATCAACCGCCATGACCGCGCGGCCTACCTCGATTTCGCGCTCGGCGGCGATGAAAATGTTTTCTGCTACCGCGAAGGAAATTACATCAAGGCCCTGATCTGCTGGCGCGAGAAGGACAGCATGGCGGCAGTCGCGCGCTTCATTCAGCTTTTCAAGGAATACAAGCTCAAGCCCTCAGAAGTCTGGGCTGGTGCGGATGGTATCGACATTCCCATCTGCGACGCTTTCGACAAGGCTGGCTGGGCGCTCAACCGGGTCAACGCCAATGCCAAGGTGAATGACGAAGCCTACGACAACGTCGCCGCTCAACAGTGGTACGGCCTCGGCCGCGCCATCGAGCGCATGGAAGTCGGGCTTCCTCCAGATCCCGATGGCATCCTGCGCGCGCAGCTAACCGACCGCTACGGTGTGCTGAACGAAGCTACTGGCAAGTTGCGCCTGGAAAGCAAGCGAGACCTGCATGATCGCGGCGTGTCCTCGCCCGACCGCGCCGATGCCGTCGCCGGCGTCTGGTGGGCCGGCGAATCCCCGGTCACGAGTTGGGTGAAGGGATCGGAGCAAATTTTCAAGCCGTTAAGTGAAATCTACGAGGAGACGGAATCCAGTCGCGACGTTTGCGAAGTGGGCGGCGTCGCCTACTGACAAACAACAACCAACCAAGGAAACAACAGAGATGAAGAAAGTAAATCACTGGCTGGCAGTAGTCCTGCTCGCCTTCGTATCAATCGTCAGCGCGAGCGCACAGCTCTATCCGCCTGTCCAACTATTCGACGAATGCACCACGCCCGCTGCGATTCACGGGTTTAACGTGGTCAACAGCGGAACGGGCGCTGCACAGTCGCAGGTTGCAGGCACCGCGCTGCGCCCCGGCATTGTCCAGCTCTCGACGGGTACGACCACCTCCGGCTATTCCTACCGTGGCACGGGCGATTCCAACTCGGTGAGCTTCACGACTCCGGGATCCGGCGTGCTGCTCTACGAGACGGCCGTTAATATTCCGACACTGCCGGATGGAACTGATTCCGCCGGTATCCGCGAGGGATTCCTGGCGGGGACCAGCGGCGATAACAACAACGACATCTGCTTCAAGTACACGAACGCGAGTACGCACTTGATCTGCCGGACGGACAATGCGGGCACGGCCACGACCACGACATTGGGCAGCGCCTATGATCCAGTCGCGGGCACATTCCAGAAGCTGGCGATTCGCGTGGATGAGAAGGCCAAGGAAGTCAACTTCTACGTCAACGACGTGCTGGTCGCCACGCACAAGACCAACATCCCGACTGCGGCGGTGGGCGCGGGTGTCAGCATCTTGAAGACTGCGGGAACGACCGCGCGGACTGTGCAGGTCGATTACCAGTCGGTGAAATATTTCCAGACAACGCTGCGATAGGAAAAGATTTGTGCACAACGGCCATAAGGATGGTTTGGACGACTTCGCCAAGCGCGACGTTATCCAAACATCCTTGGCCGGCCACACTCGAATTGAAAGTTAACAGAAGGACAGGAATGAAATGGTTCAACATACTGCTGGTGCTGATCTGCGTCGCGCTGATCGGCTGTAAATCGACGGTTCCAACGGCTCCCGCGGTTCCCGCATCGGCGGACCCGGTTGCGCCATACTTGGGCACGATCACCACTGGCGCCCATATTGCCACGGGCGTGTTCCTCCAGTTCGGCGTTAATGACGCTGCGGAGCGGACGCTGCTCGCGAATCAAATCTATTCCGCAGCCAGTGGCGTTTATTCGCTGACGGACGGCAAGGTCCCCACACCCGAGCAAGTGGCGGAAGCCGTTGCCTCATTCCACTGGACTGGCAACGTCGGGATCTACGCGCAATTCTCCGGGACAATCGCGGAGATTTACAGCGCCTACTACCCGCAGATTGTGGGCAATCCGAAGTATGCCATCGAAGTGCTGAGCGCACTGGCCCAAGGCTGCGAGCAAGCGGCCTCCGCGTATTCAACCGTAACCCAGGGGCCGCAATGAGGTCGTGGCGGACAACCCTCGGCGGTGTGCTGTCCTTTGGCAGCGGCATTGGCCTTGTCTGCAATGCGGCCAAGAACTTCCTCGATCATGGGACATTGCCGACAGTAACCGATTGGGGTGTTATCAGTACCGCCTTCAGCTTGGGTTGGGTCGCATTCCACGCCCGTGACAACAAGGTAAGCGACGAAAAAGCGGGAGCAAAGGGTCCGTGAATGTCACTATCACTTATTTCTGGCGCACTCGGAATTGCGGGGACTTTGTTCTCGGCATGGTGGTTCTGGTATCGCCGCAAAGCAGCGCCAACCACGCAGGAGCAATTGCAGGATGAGCAAACCCGCTACTCAAACCTCCGGGCGCAGTTGGCCGCTGCTGAGGCTCGCGGTGATTATGTCCGCGCTGAGCATATTCTCAGTGAGCTGCGGATTTCACACGGCTGGACTCCCGACGGTAAGCCAAACAGTTGATGGAAACGCCTACCGGATGCAACTCCCCGCTGGATCGTGGATTGTCTTCCCGTCAGTCGCGGATGCTCAGGCTTTTCGTGCTGTGGCGATTAACGAGACCAAGGACGGCCCAACCAAGACAACGGTGGTTCTCACCGCGCCGATGTGCCTGGCGTCCACGGCGTACATGGTGGCCCGCGACAAAGTTGAACTCCAGCTCCATCAGCAGATCGACGAGAACAAAACCAAGGTAGACGCGAAGTAATGGACCGTTACGACCAAATCATAGAGGTGCTGAAAAACCGGGAGAAGTACGACGACCGGCAGCGCACCTTCTATAAAATCCGCCGCGATGGTGTCAGGCGTTTGGGCAAAGAGAAATGGCAGTCGGACACGCCCGTTAAGCTCGCAGACCCCGCGATCGACAAGATCAAGGGTCAGATCAACCGCACTATTTTCCAGAACGATGTGATCTGCACATTCGGCACGGAGCAGGACAATCTCGCTCCCTATTTGAAGAACGCCGCGAACTGCTTCAGTTACCGCCTCAAGCGCAAGACCAATTTCAACAAGTCGACGAAGCGATCCATCGACTACATGCTCGAAAGCGGCATAAGCCTGATCAAGATTTACCGCGACGTTGACGAGAACAAGGTTGCGTTTGACGATATTCGCTCCTCTTCCTTCGTCGTCCCGCCCTGGACCACCGACCTGCAGAAAGCGGACTGGTGCATGGAGATCAAGCGCGTGTCGCTGGAAGCGTACAAGAAGAACAAGCTCTACAACCAGCACGAAGATTTCATTGACTCCATCAAGGGTGATGGCAGCAAAAACAGCAAAGAGAGCGAGTTTTCCAAGCTCAAGTACAAGCGCGAGGGTCTCACCCACTCCGACAATCTCGAAGAGATCATTATCTGGGAGGTTTACTACCGGGATGACGCCGGCAACGTGCGCGTGGTCTGGTGGTCGCCGCTGCGTAAGGATATTCCCGTGCGCGCGGATCAACCCCTGCCCTACAAGCACAACAAATATCCCTACGCCAAGTTCGAGCAGGAAATCATCGACAAGAGCTGGAATGGATCTCGCGGCGTGGTCGAGAAGGGCATGGGCGAGGAGGTCAACGCCACCAAGTACCGCAACATGTGGACCGACTACATGGCGTTCAAGGCCAAACCGATTCTCACGACGCAGGGAACGCAGGTCAACATCACCAACGAATTGCTGAAGCCGGGCGATGTGACCAAGGGCGGGCTGTCGGCCGTTTCGTTCGATCCACCGCCGAAAGAGCTGCTCCAGGAAATGCTCAATTCCCGCAGTCTCCAACAGGAGCTGGTCGGCAGTCCCGATTTCGCTTTGCAGCAAACGCTCCAGTCCGGTGACGCGCAAACGGCCCGGGCGGTGGGAGCCGCGCAAAACAACAGCTCACTGGTCAGCGAGGAACGCATCTTTTCCATCCGCGAGACGCTCACGGAAGTCTTCAGTCAGGCGTGGAGCCTCACGTGCCAATTCGACGGGGAATCGCTGGTCTACATCTTCGACGGGCAAACGCAGATTTTGCCGCAGGAAGCCATTTCCGACGCCTACGTCATCGAGCCGAGTGGAAACCCCGATGGGCTGGGCCGCGCCGGTGAAGTCCAGATCGTTAACGATATGTTCCAGAACCTGCGCGGAGATCCGCGCTGCAACCAGGACGAACTCTATTCCATGTACTACGAGGTGCGTGGCGCTGAGACGAAGAAACGGCTGTTTGTGGCGGGTCAGGATGCGGCCAAGCGCGAGCAGTTGGATCAGGCCAATTGCATTGACCTGATGACCAACCCGGTTCTCGAAATGCAGGTCGATGCCGAACAGGGCCAGGATCACGCGACGCGCGTGGCAACCAATTTCCAGGTGATGCACAAGCTATTTACCGAGCGCAAGGCAATCAGCCCGCGTGCGGAAGGCCTGCTCAAGCAAAACACCGAACAACACATTCAACTGCTCCAAAAGCAGAATCCCCAGCTCGCGAAAAAGTTGGCGTTTCAGTTCGCCGAGATGGAGAAGAGCGCCGTTAACCAGCTCAAGGCAGAGGCTGCGCATCTCGCGGGTATGGAACACGGCGCCATGATCCGCAACGGTCACGCGCCCGCGCCGCAATCGGAAATGGCGGTGGCGGCATGATCCAGAAGCTGAAATGGCGGCTCAAGATTTGGGCACTGATGAGTCTTTCGGACATTCTGCTGGCTCCCATCCGGCCGGATCGTCCATCCGAGTGGGTCGAGGCCGACGAGGAAAACTGGAATGCGTTCCTCATCTCCGAGACGGGCGAAAAATTCCAGCGCAAGGTTCTGCGCCTTTGCCAGGACCAGGACGCGGCCAGCGTCCGCACCGGGGACAAGCTCTGGTGCGGCTATGCGATGGGCTTGCGGGGCATGTTTACCGAACAACTACGACTTTCCGCGCACGTGCGGCGGCAACTGCACGAATCCGAACCCGACGTTGAACAGGGAGACGACGGGATCTCGGGAACCATTCCCTGACTCTAGAAGGAAACTAGAAAAACCATGAGCGAAGAAGGCAAGACATCACTGGCGGATATGAAATCCGAGTTACTTAAATCGGCTGCGGAGCATGAGAGCGGAGGGCCGGGCATTATGACAGACGCCCAGCCCGCTGATCCCGGTGCTGCCGCGCCCGTCGATGACAAAAATCCCGATTCGCAGAAGCCTGCCGACAACAAGCAGGCCCCTTCAGAGGGTCAACCTGACGGCAAGCCGGCCGCTGCGGCCACACCCAAGATCGACGACAAAAAGGATGCGAAGTCACCCGACGACGTTCCCGAAAATGACGACGACCTGGCTGGGGCGCAGATGTCCGACTACCAGAAACGCATGGAAAAGGCGCGGCGCGCGGGTGCGCGTGCGGCCAAGCGGCACGAGAAACTCAACCAGCGGGAAGCGGAAATTCAGCATCGTGAAGAAGCGCTGAAGCAGAAAGACGCCGCTCCCAAGGACGATGGAAAACCTGCGGCGAAAGCCAAGGGCAAGTACACGGCTCAGGAGCTGGATGAGATCGCGGGCGCGTTCGATAAAGAGGCTGAAAAGTTGGGCAAGGATACCGACGCGGGGAAAGAACAGCTGCGCCTGGCACAACTAGCCCGGAATGATGCCAAGGAGATGAGGCAGTCAGCGCAGACGGAATACCACACCTTCTTCTCATCGGAGATTACCCGTAATACCGATGCGGCAAAGAAGGATTTCCCCGACTACGCCAACGCCGATAGCCCCCTATCGAAAAACGCGAACGCAGCCTTCGACAAGGTGAAGGAAGCGCTCACGCCCCTCAATATGCCGGTTCCCCCGGTCATGCACTACTGGATCGTCGAGCACGAAAATCTGCGCTTGAAAGCGGATTCAGCGGCTGGCTTGCAGAAAAAGGTTGACGAACTAACGAAAGAAAATGAACGGTTGCAGCAATCCAGACGGATTGATGGAAGCGCTCCCGGCTCGCCCGGCGCAGCACCCGAGTTCAAGTCCAAGTCAGTCTCGGACATGAAAACGGATATATTGCGTCAGGCACGAGAGGCGGACATGGCACACCGTTCCTAACTATAGGAATTCAAATATATGGGTGATGTCAAAGTAGCGACACACGCAACGTCGAACCTGCCGTACTACCTAAACAAGAAATTCCTGGAGACGGTTATCCAGGACGTCGTGCTTCCAAAGTACGGCGATAAAAGCGATCTGCCTTTGGAAGAGGGCACGGACACGATCCGGTTCCACAAGAGGGCTGCCGCCTCTGCTGGCAGCTTCAAGAAGCTGGCGGAAGGTCAGACCAATCTTGAATACACGAACACCACGCTCACGCCGGTGGACGTGAAGCTCGATGAGTACTACGACGCAGCTCGCGTGAGCCGCCGTCAAAAGCAGCTCTCGATCTTCCGTGCGATGGACAAAGAAAACGATCGCATGATCGAGGCGGCAACGCTTTTCGCGGACAAGATGGTCCGGGACGAGCTGGTCGGCAACGTGGATACGAACAACAAGTTCTACGCCCAAAACGGCGCGAACTTTGCCGCGTTGTCCACCTACAGCGCTGGTCGCGCAATCGTAGCGGACATCGACCGCATTGCGACTCAGTTGAAGGACACCCGAGCGCCGAAATTCTCCGACGGAAACTACGTCGGCGTCATTTCGCCTCGCCAAGGCCGGGATTTCCGCAAGGACCCCGACTGGAAGCAGCTTGTGACCTACAGCGAGCCGATGCGGATGACCAAGGGATACGTCGGAACGTTGTTCGGCGTGAATATCGTCGAGGCCACTCAGCCGTTCAAGCAGTCGGCCGCCGAAGGCACCTACGATGATGCCGGCACGATCCACACGGGTCTGTTCTTCGGCAAGGGCGCGTTCGGTGTTGCGGACCTCGAAGGTCAGGGCACTCCGAAAGCACCGCAGGTCAACGTGCTAGATAAAGCGGACAAGTCCGACCCCGCAAATGCCTGGATCATCGCGGTACACATGCTCTGGTTCGCGACCAAGACGCTCGATGCGACTTGGGTATCGACCCTCTGCACTCAAACCAACGTTAACGCGTAAGGAAATGGATTCGGCGGCGGCTGGCATGGGCTGGTCGCCCGCTGAACCCTGAAATGAATATGCAAACGCAAACGCAGGCGCAGTTGGTGCTCCCGGCCTCGGCGGTTTCCGCTGACGGTAGCGAGCCGCAAGTCGGTGACGACGTTTCGGTGACGGTCGACGGCAAGGTGTCGCAATCCCAGAACGGGATGGTGACGATCACGCCGAGCGCCGTTAACGGGCAGCCCGTGGACCAAGCTCAACAGCAAAGTGAACCCAGCCTCGATGACATGAGATCGCAGTTGATCTCGCAGTTCAAAGGGCAAAACGGATAGGAAAACGATGGCTAAGAATGACACCAAGAAGGATGAGGGCGCACCGGAAGCGGACGCGCCGGAAACTCCACCTGCGGAGAACACTCCGAACCCGGCACCTGAAGCGGACGCGCCGAAAGCGATTGTGCCTGTGGTTGTGCGTCCTCTGCGCGATAGCCTCGTGCGAAATTCGTGGCCTACACGCGATGAGGCGATTAACGTATTCCGTAATCCGGTTGGCATCGACGGCAACCTCGATCCCTGGTGGGAAAGCAATTTCCTCAAGTTCGTCGAGCCTCCGTTTCGGATGGTGACGAGCTGGCAGGAGATCAATCCCAACACCGGGAAGATGGAAAATAAGCTCCTGCGGCGATTCCGCGTCCATGAGCGCGTAAAGCCGAGCATCGACCGCATTCTGGCCGCGCTGTGGCAGGAATACGGCCGCGACCAGGAGAAGATCGAGGCCGATGACCTGCACTTGTTTGGCGGCGGTTTCGAGTTCCGTAAACAACGGAATAGCAGCCGTCTCTCGCTCCACGCGTATGGTGCGGCGATTGACTGGGACCCGGATAACAATCCGCAGGGAAGCAAGTGGAACCCCGAAAAAGGAGTTCCGCAAATCCTGATCGACCTGTTCAAGGCCGAGGGTTGGACATGGGGCGGTGACTTCAAAGGCGCGTCGGTTGATCCGATGCATATGGAAGCCTGCATCGAGTAATGGACCGCCTGCGTTACATACTGACGCTGGTTCTGTTGGGATGTCTCTCCTGTTTGGGGGGAGACATCCTGACGGGCTACACGTTTGCTCCCGACCAGAAGAACATCAACAACACCGAGCTGAACCAGATCGTCAACGGTGCGGTGGTCCAGCCGAGTTTCCTCACGACGAAGACCGCGATTTCCGGCAGTCCCCAGCCCGGCGATTTGATGCTGGTGTACGAGAACGCGAGCGGATTGCTCAAGAAAGTTCTCTACAGCGACGCGGTTCCCTCCACGAACCTGACGCGGCTCCAGCAGAGCATCAACCAGGCCTCGCACGGGTTCGCCGTGGGAGACATCATTTATTACACGGGCTCCGCCTACTCAAAGGCGAAAGCCGATGCCTCGGGCACGGTCCACGCGGTTGGCGTGGTCAGCGCAGTGGCCGATGCCAACAATTTCACATTCATCAACGAGGGCGTGATTACGGGGCTTACCAGTCTGTCCTCGGGTTCAATCTATTACCTGAGCGGCGCGACTGCCGGCGCGAGCACGACGACGGCGCCCACAACTGCGGGCCAATTCGACAAGCAAATCTTCATCGCCACGAGTACGACCACGGCCTATGTGCAGATCCTCGCGGAGATCCCGGCCGCAACCGGATATGTACCGACGGGCGTGATGCTGGACTTCGGCGGGGGCACGGTTCCGACCGGTTTCCTCCTCTGTGACGGATCCGCCGTCTCCCGCACGACCTACGCCGCGCTGTTCGCCCAGATTGGCACCACGTGGGGTGTGGGCGATGGCACGACCACGTTCAACGTCCCCGACCTGCGCGGGCGCGTCTGCGCTGGTAAAGACAATATGGGCGGCTCGGCCGCCAATCGCCTGACGGCAACGTATTTTGGCGGCACGGCAACGAACCTGGCTGCGGTGGGTGGTTCCGAGAGCGAAACGCTCTCCATCGCCGAAATGCCCGCTCACCATCACGGCATGGGCACACAGGCGGTTTTCGCCGCGACTGGAGCGAGTACAGCAGTTACGACAAGCGGCGCTTCCCCCGTGACAGGCGACACGGGCGGTGGAAATCCGCACAACATCACCCAACCCACGGCCATCGTGAACAAGATCATCAAAATCTGAAAATGCAATTCGACATCAACACGGTAATGGCGATTTTCTCCGTCCTGGGGGCGTTGGCGGCCTGGGCTGTTATTCCCTACCGCCTTGACCGTGTTGAAAAACGTCAGGATGCTTTGGATAGGCGGCTGGATGAGGCTGAGGACAAGATGGTCAATCACCGCGAGAGCCAAATTCGCTCTGAAACCAAGTTGGACATGATTTGCTCTGACGTGGCGAAGATCAATGTCAAACTGGACGGCCTGCGATGATGTCACTCTCCCAGATGGTCGACGTGATCGGCACGAAGGTGGGTAAGAACGATGCCGTGAGCCAAACCGCTTGCAAGAAATTCCTGCGCCAGCGCCATGACATGATCTGCCTCTACACAATTTGGCGCGAGCTGCTGCGGCTGAAGTCGGTTGCGGTTACGACCGCGAACCAGTACATCATCTTTCCCCAGACAATGGCGCTGGTCCTCGCCATTCGCTACGACACGCGCTTCATCCTACCCGTCCAAAAGGAATATCTCTACCTGACCTACGCCAACATCTTTGAGCAGTCGGGTGAGCCCTGGGATTACTCGCTTGAACGGCCGGTTGCCACCGAAGTGAAGCCGGCCGGGGAAAAGCTCAAGTTTGTTCAGGTGCAGGCGGCCGATAACGGCAAGAAAGTCCGCGTCGAGGGCGAATATGAGGGCGTGATCTACCGTGAGACGGTGACGCTCAGCTCCGGTGCCGATGTCCTGTCGACGAACACCTACGATGATGTCTGGCAGATGGGAAAAGACGACATGACCGGGGATCTGGTCGTCAAGGGCAACACCAGCGGCACGACGCTGATTACGGTGTGGGCGGAACACCGCGACGTGAAGTGCCAGCAGATTCAATTGCACCCGATTCCGTCGACCGACAAAACCATGCTCGTGCTCTACAAGATCCGCGCGCGGCAATTGATCGACGATAACGACACTCCCGAGTTGTCGTTCATGGAAAACACGCTCATCGCCTTCGGCACGGCGGACATGCTGGAGCGCAGCCGGCAGTACGCCAAGGCCCAAGCCAAAATCGAAGAGGCCAACACGCAGCTCGCGATTTTGAAGGATGCCCACGAATACCAGCGCGCCAACCAGGTGCGGCTCGTTCCCGACGCTCCATTTATTGCCTCCGATGATGTGGATTTCGCCTGTGACGGCGGATACGACCAATTCCTGAAAGCTTAACCCCAAACCGAAAGAGAGAAATGAGAACGAAGTGGATGACGAAGATGGCGAGCGTGTGGCTCGCGTTGGTGCTGTTGTGCGGTCTGGTTTATGCGGACCCCGTAGTGAAGTCCTACCAGCCGGAAAAGGGAAAGAATTTTCAGGTCACGACCTCGGCTTCGGGTTCAACGTGGGTTCAGCTCCCGGATGTCATTTGTGATCGCGTGATCATTCCAACGTCGGTCAAGACTGGCACAAGCGTTCCCATCGAGGTGCGCCAAGGCAGCACCGACACGTTCGGAATGGTTCTGCCCGCCAACGCAGCCGTTACCGTCCGTGGATTTCAGACGCGAGACTGCAACGAGCTTTGGATCAGGCGCGCGGATGAATCCAACACGCAGGTGACGATAGTTATCCGCACCGAAATTGGAGGGTTCTAACGATGCGCTGGCTAAGAATCCTTCTTGTTGCGGTCTTGGGGCTGACCGCCAGTTTTGGTCAGTATGATCCCGCGCCCAGGTTGATGGGGGGAACGAGTGGCGGCTCAAGCCTGGGCACCGTCGCGCAACTCGGCCTCGCCAACGCCGTTTATTTGGCGATGCGAACCGATAGCGTTGCGGGTACTGGCGCTCAGTGGGACCCCTACGATGTTTCCACACCCGCAAAATGGTCTTCGGTTTGGTTCAATCATAACTTTGCGAACACGGTCGTCGTCTGCATTCCCAACTCCTCGGCGAATCCATACCTGATCGAAGGCAACGGCGACGGCACATCGAATAACACCTGGCAGATTCCGCAAAGCTGCATCGTCGTGATCAACGGATGCTATTTCAAGCTCAATTCGTTGACCAACGCAACTCCGACGATGTTCGGAAACGTCTACAACGCAGATGGCGCGGGCGCGGGCGTTATCGGTTATGGCGCAACTCTCGACGGTAATGCGACCGCGCTGAGCGCGAGTACTTCAAACAGCATCAATGCAATCAAATTGTATGGAAACAAATGCTTCATGCTCGGTGTGAAGGCGATCAACATGTACGGCAACACCGGTGGAAGCGAGGGCTTCACCTTTACCTTTGCCACCTATACCGATGGCGGTGGCGAACATGACGTTTCCGGGAACTATGGCGCCGATCTAACTGAAGACTCGTTCCAGGGCAATTACGGCGGCACATTTCTGACGTTCACGACCAGCGGTTCCAAGAGCTGCCAAGCGATTTGGAGTCATTGCAGCGTCTACAACAAGCTTGGCGCATCCTCAAACTTTTCAACCTGTGCCTTCGGCGGAACGGGTGTTGGGCCAGTCACGCAGATTGCCGGTTACGCGGAAAACGTCAGCACCATGTTCTATTACGAAGGGCCGATTGCAAACTACAAGGCCATTGGCTGCGTTGGAAAAAACCTGCGCAATGCGGGCGTTTCGCTCAACGGTCAGGGAGGCAACACCTATTCAAACATGGAGTGGGACGATTGCGATTTCGAGGTTAACGATGCCGATCTCTCTGGAGGAACAATTAAGCACGGGGTCCACATTACTTCTCCTAGCTCCGGCAACATCACCAACATAATCTTTACGAACCTCAAGCTGCGCGAGCGGGACGTGGTTGGCACGACAACGCCAACGAGCTTCAACATCGCGAACGCCTCAAACCTGATTTTTAACGACGTTATGATCGACTCGGCATTGGGAGCGCCGACGTTTTCCGGTTGCGTTCCCCAATTCAATAATGCGACGGACTTCACCGGAAACCCGGTTGCTAAGCTGGGCGGCGGAAACTACCTTCGCGGTCCTCTAAAAGCGGACTTGTTAGCTTTCAGCGCATTACCCGCCTGTACCTATGCCAACGGAACGAGCGGAGTTGGAGCAACCCTGACGGGCAATTCCAACGGCGCACTTGGTACGGTTAACGGCACCGCGACCACACAGGGTATGGCAATTCTTGTCACAGGGCAGGCCAGCACCTTCCAGAATGGACTTTATGTGCTGATTCAAACTGGCGATGGCTCGCACCCGTTCATCCTGATGCGGCATACGCAGTACGACACATCGGACAAGATCATCGCGCAGAAGATATACGCGCTGGCTGGCACAGTCAACGGCAAGCAGGAATTTGTCTGCGGCGCGACGAGTCCGATTACGATCGGGACTGACGCTCTTGTTTTCGTGGCTCCGATCTCGGTGAATACATCGGGCTCAGTAACGATTTCTCCGGCATCTGGTCAAAATGCGAACATCAACGGTGTTTTTGTATTCGGAGGCAACGGGGCCTTCAATGATGCAACCCAATCGACGAGCACGGGTAGCGGTTGCGCGACATTCGCAGGCGGCCTCGGCATTGCCAAGGATGTATTCTTGGGCGGCAGGATCAATCTTGCCAGCAAAGCCGCGACGACGACCAACGGCGATCTCTGGAATGATTCGACGCAGACTACGCTTCTATTTCGTGAAACGGGAGCAACAGTTTCCACGACGAGAACGCTGTTCACGCAGACCGCCGATGTGACGGTAGCCAATTCCGGTGCTGGAACGACACTGGTCGGAACCGGCATAGGTACAGCGACAATTCCAGCCAGTTTCCTCGTTGCCGGGAAAACCATCAGAGTTCATGCGCGCGGAATCATAGCAAACACGGGAACCCCGACACTCCGCTTCCAATTAAAGCTGGGAACGACGGTCATGGCCGACACCAGCGCCCAGACGATGGTGTCGATCACCGGAACGAAAGACTGGGAAGCCAGTTTCGATCTGACCCTGCGGACGACGGGCGGCAGCGCAACGAGCAAGACCGTGGGCGCATGCAGTTATTTCAGTGCGGCCACTACGAATAATCCGCTGGATGCTCCCGACCAGGCTGCGACGTTCAACTCCGCAAACAGCCAGACTGTTGGGCTGTTTGTGACATGGGGAACGGCCAGCGCGAGCAACACCATCACCTGCACCAACCTGACTATTGAAGTCCTGAATTAATGCCCGTCCACAATAACGAACTTCTGGATGATCCGCTGATCTTCGACGAGCAAATCTCGTTCGGAGGTGGCATGAATTCCAACGACCGTCCGAACAGTCTCGCGCCCAATGAAGCGCAACTGATCTTGAACGGGCGGCTGTTCAGCAATGAGCGGTGCAAGAAGAGAATTGGTCACAGTCTACTCGCGACGGTGACGGCTGCCCAAGCGATTCAGGGGATGAAGCATTTCAAGACACCTACCGTCGAGAAGCTTCTGATCGCCTGTAATGCGCAGATGAAAAGCTTCGACGGCGTGGTCGTGTCCGGCGCAATAGGAACGTACGTTCCCACCGCTGGTGCCCAGGTGCATATGGCGCAGCTTGCAGATTTAATGCTGTTGGTCGATGGCGTTCAAAATGTGTATTCGTGGGATGGGGCGGCGTTTACGCAAATTACGGGCGTAAACACCCCCGGAGCAGGCTACAAATACATCGTTCCGCATACAGAGCGCGTCTTCGTCCTCAACTACAACAATCCTGTGGCGAGTTCGGCCGTCCTGGACCAGGTCCACGCCTGCGACTTGCTCGATCCAACGGCTGGGCACTGGCAGAATCAATTTTCTTTCCGCGTCGGCGGCGATGGAAAGCCCATTACTGGCGCCTGTCCGTGGTTTCAGTTCAATCTCGCGGTGTTCAAGCTCAACAGGATTTACGTGGTCAACGCAGATCCCACGGCTACCTCGGCGGGGGATTGGACCATCAACAAGACCAGCGATTCGATTGGGTGTTGCGCGCACCGTACTGCCGTTCAGTGCAACGACGTAATTGCATTCCTCTCGTACAAGGAGGGCGTTCGCCTCCTGACCCCGACGTTGACGAACGACGGCCGCTTCAGCGTGAGCGACCCGATTTCTAAGAAGATCCAAGATTGGATCGAGCGCATCAATTGGGCGTTCGTGCAAAACTCCAGCGCAGTCTTCCGCAACAACACCTATCGCCTGAGCGTGCCGATCGATGCGAGTCAGGTGCCGAACTACACGCTCGTCTACAACTTCCTAAACAAGGCGTGGGAAGGCCCGTGGTCCATCGGCGCGCGTTGCTCGGAAATTACTGAGTTCAACAGCGACCTGAAACTTGTTCTCGGTATGGATACCGGAAAGCTGCTGGTCAATAACGATTACAAGGGCGAGCAAAACCTTGTGGCGGCCGACTTCCAGGACGATGGCGCCGATTACGATTTCGATGTTCTGAGCCGCTCGATGAATTTCCGGGAACTCAAAAACCCGAAGACTGGCGATTATTGCGAGCTGGAGCTGGAGAACTTGGAAGACAGCGGTGAAAACACTTCCGCAAGCGCGATTTTGGATGAGGACACCGAGAACGAGGTCAAGGAGGATTTCGAGGTAGAGACCGTGGATCTGCCCGTTGACCTGCCTTTTGATCTCAAGAAGGTGGGTATCGACCGCTACGCGGGTGATCTCATGCAATTCGGACCCTTCCGGGAGATGGCTATCAAGATCCACAACACAAAGGGCAACTGCGGAATGCGCTCGATGAACCTCGCGGGCTATCTCGACACCGTGGAAAAGGAGCTGACGCCGTGATCGCCGTGGATTTCGCCCGTTTCCTGTGGCTCTACTCGGCGCGATGCCGCGAGTGGGGCTGGAAGCGGCTTTTCGGCTTCGTTCGCTTCGCCCTGAACCGAAAGAGCCTCATCTATTGCGTCGACGGCGCGGGCCGATGCCTCGCTGTGGGTATCGGGCGGCCGATTTCGCACGGTTCTCAGGCTCTGGACTGGCACGTGCGCGATGATGCCGGCGAAGTGATGTGGATTGACATCGCAGTCGCGCGAACGGGTGAGGCTTTGAAGACTCTCTGGTGGTCGATGCGATCGCATTTCCCACGCCAGAGCGTGATTGGTTATGAACGGTTGAAACGAAACCGGAAACGGTACGTGTTCAAGGATATTGGACTGATGAACCGCCACATGAAAGTTTAAATGAACAGCTCCGCGCCAACACCTCCCTCAAATCCCGTTCCCTACCCGCAGACACCGGATTTCGCCTCCCTCTACAACCAGGGCATTCAATCAATGCTCGGAAGCGCTCCCCAAGTGCAGCAGACGGCGTTTAATGCGGAGACCGGGCAAGGTGCGTTCGCGGGAACGGGCGCGGCGGATCTGACCAAGTACACCGATCAGGTAAACGCCGAGAGCGCGGATCGCAACGCGGCTGCTAATCTCGCGCTTCAACAGAAGTATGGGAGCGACTACAACCAGGTCGAACTCGACTCGCTCAAGCAGCTCGATCCCGAGGGCTACCTTGCCCACCAAAAGCTCGGCCAGACGATCAACAGCGACCTCGACCTTGGTACGACGTTGGATCCGACGTCAATTAACCAGCTCGAGCAACAGGCTCGCGGTATTTCCGCCGCCCACGGCAATGTCAGCGGACTGGCTCCGGCAATCGAGGAGGGAATGACGGTCGGCAACGCGGGATTGGCACTCCAGCAACAACGGCTTGGCAACGCCCAAGCGTTTACGAATGGTCAACAGCTCACGACTCCGGCAACAACAGCTCCCACGCCATTCCAGGGGCAGGTGGTCAATCCCACGTCGCCAGTTAACCCCGCGGCCGGCACAGCCGCAATCTCGGCGGGTCAAAGCACCTACGGAACGCAGGGAGGACTCTATAGCGCTGGGCAGAATGCCACAAACCAGCTCTACAATTCGCAGTTGAACTACACGCCTCCGTGGATGGCGCTGGCCGGCACTATTCTCGGCGGCGGTCTCGGATACGCGGGAAAGAAATTGGCCTAGGGAGACGTTATGGGAATCGCGGAAGTCTTAAACAAGTCGATTGCAAACGGCGCGAGCATCTTCCAGACGGCTGCGGATCTGGAGCAACGCCGCAAGCAATTTGCCGATCGCATTGCCTTGGATAAGGCGATTGAAGATCACCGCGTGGCAAATGACGCTCTGGTTAATGACCGGGAAAACACGAGACTCGGCCAGTCAGCCGACTACCTGAACATCGCCAAGCAGGATTATGCCAACCGCGTGATGAAGGATGAGCAAGAGCGCGCGGATGCCGCAACTCCCACGGCTCCGGCTGTTCCCTACACCCCGCAACAACAGGTCGATGCCATGAACGAGCCTCGCGTGGCTGCGGGCCTCCCTCCAATCACGAGCGCACAAGACGTAGTGCCGCCTATGGTCGTTACCGACCCAAAGATCAAATCTGAAATCGACCTAAACACTGCGAGGCAAAAGTATGTTGAGGAGCAGACCAAGAACGAGAGCACAAAGATCGCTACCCCGACAGACACAAATTCACCCACCTATACGTTTACTGGTCCAAATGGCAAACCGCTGACCGGCACGAATCAGAATTTTGGAGTCTCACCTGACCTCGCCAAGAAGGGCGATGAAATGCGCATAAAAGACAAGGAAAAGGCACTGGTCGACAATGCCAAGGCAATGGAAGCGATCGACAAGGTGGACGGCCTGATCCCGACTGTGCAGTCCGATGTCGACAATACCGGCAAGTGGGACCAGATCCGCGCTAACGTACCGCTCCTCGGCTCATCGCCTATGGTGCAGGGCGCGGCAGGTTCGCAGCTCAATTCGGACGTGGCGCTGATGCGTCAGAATGTCCTCGCCAACACCAAGAACATGCGAAATGTCCTTGAGTACATGGGTGCGACCGCGAATATTCCAGACGCCGCCAAAGATCCAAAGGTCAATCAGCGATTGATCCAAGGCTTCAAGGCGGCCGTGGATGCCGACCGCGACGCGCTTCAGCTGAAAAACGAGCTAATCCAGCGGGGCGCAAGCATACCGGACGCGGAACGCTACACCGAGCAATATCAAAAGGCCAATCCGCTCCTAGTGCGCAGCTCTGACGGGAAAACCGCAGATCCCAAGGGTCGGGTGATGATCGTTAATCCGAGTCGCGTCCCTTACAACCAATTTGAGTTCGCACCAATCACGGGGGCCGCGGCGGCGCCATCTCCCGCCCAAGGCGGTGGCGGCGGTCAGCCAGCTACGCAGTCCATTCCCGACGAAGCCAAACAATACCTTAAACAGAATCCGAGTCTCGCAGCTCAGTTCGATCAGAAATATGGGGCCGGAGCTTCCAAGAGCATTCTCGGGCAATGAACCCATTCGATAAATTCGATCAACAGCCAAGCTCAAACCCATTCGACAAGTTTGATGCTTCAGCGCCGTCCAGCATCGACGATCTCGAAAAGATCATGCAGACGCGTGATCTCACGCCCGAAGAACGCGCTCAGTATGTTTCGCAGGCTTCGGCATCCAATCCGCTTGCGCGCGGTGCTTCAAAGGTCGCGGATGTCGTCGGCGATGCAATAAAGCACCCGGTCGATGCCGGCAACAAGGTCGTCGACGCCATAGACAACACGGTAGGCGGCCTCGGCGAAAACCTTATCAACACAGTGATTGGGATGGGCAAAGACCCGGTTAAGACCACAGAGGGCCTGGCGCATGGCGTTGGCACGAGCGGCGTGGATCTGGCGTTAGATGCGGCAAACCTTCCGTTTTATGCGATGGCTGGAACCGCACACGTTCTCGACCCGGAGGGAGAGGCAAAGGGCGAACTGAATTTCGAGCGATTGAAAGCGGCTAACGAACGCGAGAAGTCGGCTGTCGCCAAGGAAACGAATCCAGCATCTTTCGGTGTCGGTAACACTGTGGGCAAAGCCGTACTCCCGCTCATGATCCCTGAAGCCGCCGAACTGAATAGAGGCACGGCGCCTACGTCGCCTGGCGCAGACCTGGCGAACAAGGTTTCTACGATGCTGGACGCGAAAACTGAAGCTGGGCCCGCTTCCAAGGCGATGAAAGCGGGGGCTGGGGAAAGTTACGATTACGGCAAGTATGTATACTCTCCGACGTTTCCAAACAAGGTGCTTGATGAAATAGCTGGCCCGACACCCAAAACACCCACGGAGATAATCGCCGCCAAGAGCGATCCAGTAAAACAGTTTGCTGCGGAGTTCGCTGGCATACGAGATCAGCCGTTCACCCTTAAGGACGCCCAGATACTTGACGAGCGGCTCAGTAGTTTAGCGGATGCTGAGTATGGTCTAAAAGGTATATCCAAGCAAGGTCGGGATCTGCTCGATGCCAAGGCCAAGCTCAGAAACATGCTGGATAACGTCCCTGAAACGGAAGTAGTGGGAGGCAAAGAAGGGTATGAGTCGCTAAAAGACGCTCGCGCGCAATGGTCTCAGGCAATGAAGATGCGAGATGTTGAGCGCATTCAGGCGCGGGCTGCGCTGTCGGACAATCCAGACACAACCATCAAGTCAGGCGCAAGGTCGCTGCTAAACAACGATTCGTTGATGCGAGGGTATACCGATGAGGAAATCGCCGCTCTCGAAGATGCCGCCAAAACAGGCACTGGGACCAAGTTGCTGAAGGTGTTTGGCAGCCGATTAGTTCCTTACGTTGCTGGCGCGACTACAGGAATGGCGGCGGGTCCCGGAGCCGGTATCGTGGCCGGCGGCGCTGGGCAAGTTGTTTCGAGCCTCGTTCGGAAAGCTGCGGCTGGTGCACAAGAGACCAAATTGCAGAACGTCATCGATGTCATGGCGCAGAACCGCCAAAGCTTTCAGGATCGCGAGGCGATTCGCAAGGCAATGCTCCGCAAGCAGTACGCAGCAGAAGCCCCTTAACCCTTCCCATTTTTCTTTTCCCCTGCGTCCCCATCCGGGTTAGCCGCACCCGGAGCGGAGTCAACCCCGAGCGCAGCGAGCCAGAGGGAAGGGTTTACCCGCGAGGACGGCGGCGCACAATCAGGGATCAGCAGGGGAAAGGTTTCCTGATTCTTCCTAGAGTATCCATTCAGGGCAAGCCATTGCGTAGCTGCGGAAAATATGATATTTCTCTCTACCAGAGGGGCAGCATTCTATACAGGGATGCAAGCCGTATTAGCCCCTCGGGTCGAGGGAATACCCAAGATCCAAGATCGGTAGATGCGCGAAGCTTCATAGGCTGTTCGGAGCTTCTCCGGTTCCTGCTATGGCTGGCAGGAGCTGGCTGCGCTAGTATCGCAACCCTCCTAACGGTAGGTCGCGAGAATACTTCACCCGGTTTGAAGCAATTTCAAACAGGAGATTCTCGCGCCTATGCTCGTCAATGTCCACGATCATCATCTGCCGTTCGCTGCAGACGATCACATCCTTTTTCATTTTGACTCCGCGCAGAAGTATGGGCCGGAAGTCTGGCAATGTTTCGAGAACGTCGCATTCACTGGCGGCATAGGCGCGGGCAAGACCCTGTTTGCTGAGCAAACGTGGATCAAGGGCATGTTTGATGCCGGATTCGCGATGCTCGGCGCCTGCCCAAAGCCGCTTACCTCTGAGCAAATCACTGGGTGGGCGCGTGATCGCGGACGCGAGCAGGATGTCATCGTCGTCAACGCGGATGGCAAGACGATGTTCCCGATATTGAGCTGGCTCGCCACTGGCACGAAGGGCAGGCAAGGGGTCGTCAGAGTAGCCGTCGATTTTCTCAAAGAAACCGGCGAGGTTTCCGAGCGCGGACGGATGACGGATGCTGGCGGGGAGAATCGCTTCTTCAACCAGATGTCTGACCGCATTAACCACGCAGTGATGACGGTTGACCTCGCGGCTAATGATGGTATCTCTGCCGAGCGATGCCTGCGAATGATCCAGACGGTCGATGAATCTCGGCCACGGGTTCAAGAATATGACGACGAAAAGAATCCCAAGCCGCGCGAGATCAATTGTCAGGAGCATTGTCAAAACGCACTTGCCAAATGCAAGGACGAGGAAGTGGGCGATGTGCGCCGCGCCGTTTTGTTCCTGATTGAGGAACTTCGCAACCTGGAACCGCGCGTCAAAGGCAATTGCATCATCTCAGCAACAACGGTGTGGGCGGGCTTGGGTGAGTATCCGTTAAATAAACTCTTTGGCGAACCCGCGCCCGGCGATGAAGCAATCACGCCTGACCTGCTGGAACATGGCGCGATAATCCTGATTAATCTGCCGATGTCGCACGGTGGATCGGCGAAGGTCGCATTCGTTTTGTGGAAGCTGGCGGTGCAAAAGTATTTGCTCGGTCGGCCAAAGGGCGCACGGCCCGTAACGCTGTACCTCGGTGAAGGCCAGAATTACGTTTCCACCAGCGACTTCAACTTCACCGCCATGTGCCGTGAATCGCGGGCGTGCTATTTCCTCAGTACTCAATCCATTAACAACCTCAAGAGCGAAATCAGGGACACTAATCAGGTTCAGGCGTTGCTTGCAACGATCAATAACCGCGTCTACCTGAACAACACCTGCCCCGAGACAAACGAATGGGCATCGCAGGACTGCGGTGAAGAGGAAGTCTGGGAAGCGGGGATGAGCGGGCGCAAGCGTGATTGGGTGCCATTCCCAGACGAGGACATTCTCAATCAGCCAATGCAGGACGCAAGCGTGAGCTACTCGCGCAAACGCAAGCGCAAGGTTCCACCGGAATGGTTCCCGGGCATGCAGCGTGGCAATCGCAAAGACGGTTTAGCGGAAGCCATCGTGCGGTGCGTTTACCCGGATGGAATGCAAATCGACCGGATTTTCTTCGACGTGAATGTGGGCCAACGAGAGTCAAGTTGGTGGCGACGTTGGCTCAGCCGTGACGACAGATACATCGCAAATCTACCAAGGAAAGGCAGGTGAAAAACGAATGGCAAATGAAGATTGGAGCAAACCCCGATTGCCGTACTCAGACCCGCCGAAGTCGGACTACGAGACGGTAGCGGAAAAGCTTGCTCGGGAAGCAAAGCAAGCAGAAGACGCGAAAGCCAACCGGGAAAGAATCGGGAGGCTAGGCAAATGATCCATGAAATGAGTCTGTGGGAAATGCTGATGGTCTTTGTGCGTCTCGGGGCTGCGCTTGCGCTGGTGTATTCCATCGTCGGCGCGGCAAGGATGATTCTCCTAATCATCGTTCGGGGCGCAACCGAGCCTTCAAGGGCATTCATCTACTCACGAGTAGGGCGAGTGCTGCTTGCGGGTTTGGTCATATTTCTGGCGTGGAAGGCGTGGACAACGCCGATCAATTTAGGCTTCCTGAGGTAGCCATGAATGCGGTTAGAAAACGACCAGTTGCAGTACATGATTACGCAAGTTGTGGTGCTGCTGGCTCGTCGTCTGGGCGGGGGTCAAGACAAGACCCCCTTCCCCAGATTGATGACGCTGGAGCAGACTGCGGTTTACATCGGACGAACCAAAAGCGCGGTAGAAAAGATGGTGTTCCACGGCAAGCTCGACGGCTGCCTTCACCGAATAGATCGGCGAGTATACGTGGATCGTTGGAAATTGGATCGCATGATCGAAGCGAAAACAATCTGATGGCACACAAACTTGACGGATACCGTCAGCAAATTCTCGACCTGCGCGAAGCTGGCGAATCAGTCCGAAAGATCGCTGAGAGGATTGGCCAGCCGCCAAGCACTGTCCAGCATTTTCTTAAACAGGAGTCGGGCGAGAGCAGGGAAAGCGTCGCGGTCGATCAATCTGCTGTGCTGGAGCGTATTGATCATGTTGCGCTTCGTGTGGATGAGCTGGCGCGGGAATTGAAGCGCAGCATAAGGCATCGCAATGAAACGCTGGTGGTGCTTGGCTGGATTGGCGGCGCGGCGGTCGCGTTATTTTCTATAAACATCGCGGAGTGGGTTCATCACGGAGGTGCATTCTTCATTGGTCAAGGGTATATGGCTGCATGTGTGGTCATTGGTTGGCAACTAGACAAGCGTGGGTACCTGCGATGGCTGGATTGGCGAGCGAAAGAAGTATGGGAGAAATTGCTTGGCAAGCTGCATGAGTGGGTGTGAGGAGGTAGAGAGACGGCACTCCAAGAGTTTGATTTTCTGTCACTCGAAGACGTCGCGAAGCTGTTGGGCGTGTCGCGCGCGCACATCACTAAGGCCGTTTCTGGGCGTGTGCCTGGCTGTCCGGCGATTCCGTGCGTAAGCCTTGGACGCAGGAAATTGGTGCGCCGAGCTTCGTTGCTGGCGTGGGTCGAGCAAAACGAAAAAGCTGCTACGATGGCTTCGCTAGGACGAAGCGCTGGAAACGCATAAGGAGAGAATCCGAATGCGTCAAAAGTATCAGCGTGGCAGTTTGAAGAAGCAGAAGGGCAAGTGGGTCGGGATGTTTTACGACTCCACGGGCAGCCATCGTTCCAGAGTTTTGGGTCCAGTGAAGTCGATGACCAAGACTCAGGCGCGGGCGGCGGTGAATAAGTTCGCGGATGAGGCGAACGCCAAGGTCGACGAAAACCGGGTTTGGACGTTCGGCGAATTTGTGAGCGGGCCGTATTACGAATTTTACGGTCGGAAGTGGAAACGCAGCACGAGAGAAAACAACGTGTATAGGGTGAACACGCATTTGGTCAGCGCGTTTGGAGATCGGGCCTTGTCCAGCTTGAAGCGGGACGAGTTGCAGGATCTTTTGGACGCAAAGGCCAACGCGGGTTTGTCCTACTCGACCGTGGATCATCTCCGTTGGGACGCGAAGCAAATTTTTGACATGGCCGTGGCTGAAGGTCGTGTCCAGCGAAACCCGGCGATGTTGCTGTTCACCCCGAGAGAAGCGGCGAAGCCCGTGCGCCGCGTTATGACCTTAAAGGAGGTGCAAACCTGTTTTGAAGTATTGGACGGCCGTGAACGCTTGATCTGCAAATTAGGGGTCGTGGCCGGAATGCGGCCGGGCGAGATTTTCGCCCTCACGTGGGGTCGGATGACGGCGGCTTACGCGGACATCCGGCAACGGACCTACCGGAACGTGATCGATACTCCGAAGACCAACCAGTCCGTTCGGCAGGCGGCATTGCCGGAGGGATTGCTTCGCGAGATCGAAGCGTGGCGAGCGATCGCGGTTGATACATGTCCAGAGGCATGGGTCTTTCCGTCTGAACGGATGACGCCACTGTCCAAGGACAACTGCTTTCGGCGTTCAATCCATCCCAAGCTGTCCAAGGTCGGGTTGGGCTGGGTGAATTTCCTCGTCCTCCGTCGGACACACTCATCCTTAATGAAGGCGCTGGGCGTGGACGGGAAGCTGGTAGCGGATCAGCTCGGGCACAGCCTGGACGTTAACCAGAATGTGTATACCAGCACAGCGGTCGAATTGAGGCAGGTGGCGCTCAATCAGCTTGAGCAAAGCCTGTCGGTGAACTGAATCGAGCAAAGATCGAGCACGGGGTTGTGCTCGGGTTCGTAAGTCTTTGAAAAGTTGGAGCGGGAGACCGGGGTCGAACCGGCGACGTCCAGCTTGGGAAGCTGGCATTCTACCACTGAATTACTCCCGCTCACCGTTGAATCCGCTACTTAGCTCATTCTGCGCCGCTTACACTTCTAAGAAACTGTCTATACCATCTATACTGTCTATCAAATACCCCCTGTTCGGAGGCGAAAACGGACAGTAAGCCAGACAGTACACAACTTGAGAATCCACCTTGCGGTCGCTTCCCAATCTGGCAGCCGCCTCGCACGACCGCAGTGTATCATAACCGCCCGCCAGGCTGCGCTCCCCGATGTACGTCAAACCCGTGGATCGGTTAACCTTTTCCAAAACGCTTGGACACCGTCATTCCGAACAGATCCTCGCGCGTCAAAACAGTCTCGAACGTCCAACCACAGTTCTCACACCTCACGATTGGTAGATCGATCGCGGCATTCAAACAATGTAGAGCCTGGGTTTCGGGAGTGCGCATAATCGTCGAAAAGAAATAACCTATGTCCCGATTTCTTCCGTTTTCGCAACGGGGGCAGAGCAACATACCGTTACTTACCCTTGCCCAGGACCACGACTCCTTCTTGCAGATCGTGCACCGGCGGCAAGCAATCGCAAACTACGTAAGGTTCACCATATGGCTTCCGCTTTTCCATGTTTCACCTCTAAAGAAAAGGTGGCGAGAGCCCCCAACGGGCCCTCGCCACCGCCCATACCGGCCGCCTGGTATCAGTTCCCGTTTCTGATGACCTGCGTGCCAACCTCAATTGCCTTCTCGATGAATGTCGAAAGTGGGTTGTCCATGTTGTGTCTTCTCCTTCCCGGCTGCTAGCTTCTATGCAGCCCGAGATCAGTGTACGGCGATACGCCGGAGTCGTCGAGACGAATATCAACGCGGCGTTTTTTTAATCCGCATGAAAGGTGACCTAATTCTTAGGCTAAGAAATTCGACGGGGAATTATCGACGCTGTTCACGGTTTTCATCCGCATCCCAACTGCCTGGCGCAGTTTGAGCGTAGCCAGCATCCGTGGACCGTCGTCGAGTTCATCAAAGTTGGCAATGATAGATCGGTACACTTGTGGCCAAGGCATATTCTGCAATCGCAGTTCGACCGCCCGGGTGACGGAGGGATCGCGCCGCCGGCCCCGGCGGACCGGCGACTGGAAGAGCTTCGCTACTGATTCAATCGCGAGCTTAATCTCTAGCCGGTTGGGCTGGCTTTTGAAGTTCGAATGAATTGCTTGCACCACGGCCACTCGCATCGCTAGCTCCAGCTTTGCAACCGTCTCTGGATTGGCGCTTTCTTGTACTGGAAGTGGTTCCGCTTGACGGGCTGGGGAAGCAGGAGTACGATCTGAGGGCTCGCGAGAGGAGTGCGTACCAGCGGGAGCGCGAACGATGTTGGTGGACATTCTCAGTTCCTTCCGCCAACATCCCGCGCGCTCTCTCTAGGAGCGTGTGCAGGCCCGGATCTGGTGTTGTGGGAACACCAACCGGGCTTTATCTTTCGCTGCAAGGGACGCCAGCACGTCTACGAATCTGACGACCATCAATTTCATCTACTGCTTGGCTCGGCCGGAAAGTCTGTGGGTAGACTTATACCGGCGACGTTTCCCTTACTTTACATCACTGAAGTCTTAAGTTCAAGGAATACTTTATCAAGTCACTCTTCGCCCTGGCTGGCGCGCTAAAACCCGATTTATTTCTGACGGCATCGCCGCCATCACGGCTCGGCCCTGGAGCCATATCACTTTCTTGAGTTTCGCGTAGTCGGCTTGAACTGGTGCTCCGCCATCCACTTGAGGATCTCGCTCTTCACGAAACGGAGGTTCGACTGGATCTTTACATACGGCAAGAGGCCCCGTTGGGCGTAGCTGTAAACCGTCTTCACGTCGATCCGGAGGAGCTCCTCTACTTCCTTGGCGGTCAACATCTCGTCCGGATCGGCGCTCGCCCCCTTCGCAGCGGGCTTGGCCTCCGAACTTTCCAGGAAAGAGAAGAGTTCCTCCGGCGTCAGGAACCTCACCTGCCGGTACTGAGCGGAGCTGAGCACCGAGACCAGGGCGTGCCGCGCGGCGGCGAGCACCTTCTTCTCCGAAGAAATGAGCATCACCTCGTCAAAGCCAGCGGCCAGGCACTTTTGAACGTTGCTGACTTCGTGCTGGGGATCGGTGGTCACCGACACCTCGCACGCGACCGAACGGTTCCCCTTCTCCAAAGCTACATCGATCGATCCCAGACCGTCGAGGATCGATTTTTCTATCGTGACCGCGTATCCGCGAGCCTCCGCCCAGCGCTTTATGAGCTGCTGGAGATATTTATGATGCTCTCCCCCGCGGCCCGGTGTCGCGACCGCCGGTAGGGTTTCCTCCGTTGCGAGTTTCTCAGTCGGGAGCGGAACGGGAACCCTGATCTTCGCCGTCTTCCTCGAAGCGGGAGCCGACGGCTCCTCCGCGACCGAATGCCCGGCACGAAGCAGCGTCTCTACATCCTCGCGCCGCGTCGCATATCGCTCCCGTGAGGAGGCGATAATCTGCTCCCGACGCCGTGCGGCGACCTCCGGCTCCACCGCAGGAAGCGGCGTGATCTTCAGATTGAAATCATACTCCGCCCGTTCGATGCGGCAGATCGCCTCCCCGACCGCGAGGTTCTGGAGATCTTTGGCTTTGAAATAAGAGAATCCGTCTTCCAGCTTCCTTGCGTCGAAGTCGCCGAGTCGAAAGCAGACTCGTGTGTATGGATTCGAAATCACGGCACTTGCCACGTCACCGTCGCGAGTCGAAAGCTGCTGCAGTTCTTGGTGCGCGAGGATCAGCCCGAGGTTGTATTTCCGTGCACCGGCGAGAATCGCTGCGAGCGATGGCGTTATAAAGTTGTGGAACTCATCGATATAGAGATAGAAGTGCTTGCGCTCCGAAGCGGCCATATTCTGGCGGCTCATGGCCATCTGATTGATCCTCGAGACCATGAGTGTACCTAAGAGATATGAGTTCTCCTCGCCGATGAGACCCTGGGCAAGCTTGACCAGGAGGATCTTTCGGCTATTCATAATCGCCGCGAAATCAATGCGGTTCTGCTTTTGCGAAACCATGTACCGGATGACCTTGGGTCGGAGAAAGGTATCGAGCCGGGTCAGGATCGGGCCTTGCGGTTTACCCGCGAGAAGCGCGAATTCTTTCTCCCAGTAGTACACAATCTCAGGGTCGCGAACCGACTGGAGAAACTCGGCTCGGAAGCCAGGCTCAACGAGAAACCTTCGAAGGTCCGAGAGAGTCCCCCCTTCATCGCTCTCTAGAAATGCCATGATGGCGTTGGCCAGCACGGTGGTCATTTGATCGCCAAAGGAGGTCGAGAGTCTGCGAAAGACTGAAACCAGATCCGACGCGAGAAGATTCCGTTCAAGCTCGGAGTGAGCGGAGAGAATGTTGAATCCGATGGGATAGGCTTCGTCAGAGGGATCAACGAGCACCACGTCACCGATCCGCTCCTCGGGAATGTGACCGAGCACCTGGTCAATCAAATCCCCATGGGGATCGAGCACCGCCAGGCCTTCCCCGTTCCGAATGTCCTCAGCAATCATGTTCAACAGGAGCGTGCTTTTACCACTCCCGGATGTCCCAATAACGTGCATATGCCGTACCCGCTGGTCGGGACTCATCGTTATGTGTTTGGTTTTGCCGGCGTGGTGATTCTCGCCTATGGCAAGCTTGTGGCCGAATGCGAGAACTGGCGCCGCCTTCGTCCGCCGTTCTTCCCGCTTGAGCTTGACTGTCCGTGCGGACGCCGATGGTAGATGAACAAGTGAGAGCAGCTCATTGCAGTTGAGCAGCATGCCCGAACGGCAACTCGCTCGCGCGACGACATCACGCGCGTGTTGCCCATCCTCATAGTCATCGTTTGCAAGCGGAATGAACTCATTGCTGGCAGCATCGGCAAATTGGCGGAGTGATTTGCCGATGCCTTGGACGATCCGCCACGCCCTCTTTCTCCGTGGGCTCTGAGCGGCAACGCGGACGACCGCGGCAAAGAGCGGCGACGATACTTTATCCGCAGCCAGTTTGATCATGGACGGATCATCAAGGAAGAAGGAGTTGCCTTCTGCATCGGTTACTGCCCTAATGATGCTCTCCGGCCATGCATGCCGTACTGGGGTGAAGAGCACCTGGAATACGGCAACTTCATCTTTCGATAGTTCGGCCATGGTTCCAATGAGACCGGCCAACGGATCAGGATCGAACCGTTCGTAAGAACGTAGAGGACGCATGAACTCTTTCGATAAACCGAAATCAACGGCAACGCTCTCGCGTGCCCCGGTTTCATCCCATAGCGCTCCCAGGTGTCCGTGTCGCTCCGTGAGGATCGCGTCTGGGAAGTACGCTTGCAGTTGTTCGCGGATCTGGCGGTGATCGGGTCGAGCACAGGCCATTTGCACCACGATGGATTCGCCTGTGCCGATAACCTCGAAACTGACCGGACGGGAGACGTGTCCCAGACTGAGCAGGAATTGGCTGGCAGCATCTTTGGTGATCTTCATCTCCGGCGGAAGCGCGGTCTGTATTTCAAGAATGGAGGGTTCATCCGTCAGGTACGTGGCTGCCGGTTCCTCCTCGGTGGCAATCAACTCAGGGGCGGTACCCATCGGTTTGAGCCGATCGAAGAACGAACTTAGAAACGTCGGTTTTCGACCGTCATCTTTTCGGGTACCGGGCATCCCCGCGAGGAAGTGACCGAAGAAAGGACGGAACGGCGGCTCCAGCTCAACCGGCTGGCCCCAGACTTCCCATCCCCTTCCCCGGACTTCCCAGTTATAGAACTGCCGAGTCAGGGCTTCGCTAGACGAAGACTCGCAAGACATACATCAGACCGACGCAGCTAAGCGCTTCATGATGGGCTTGCGCTCAGCTTCGGTAAGCGCGCGAACTCCCTTGTCCGCGGTGACACAATCGAGCACTTCTAGGACGGCATTGTGTACTGCTTCCTGGAACATCAGAGCAGTATCAAGGTTATAGAAAGTTGCGGGAGCGAAAACCCGCTCGTATAGCCAGCCGACGAGCGGCATTGCCAGAACCATACTTTCGCCCAGGATAATGCCTTGACGCAGGCCATTTCCGATGAGCCAGAGCAGAAGTGGTACGCCCAAGAACACACCAGCGCCAGCCATCAGGAAGCCGAGGCCAAATCCCGAGATCGCTATTCCCAACGCGAAGCCCATAGTGTAGGCAATGTCGGCGGCGATTAGGACTCCAAAAAAGACGGCGACGGTATAGAGAAAGCCGAAGCGCAAGGGCGGTTCCGTAAACCACCATGAGATGAAGAAGCCGGTGCCGAAGGGCGCCGCACAGATATCGAACGCATGTTTGCCACGATGCATGCGAACGTACTCTCGGTTTGCGCTGGCGAGACCGCCTTCCTTGTGCTCCACGCGACTCCAGTGGATCTCCGGGACAGCCCTTGTTCCGACCGCCCTCTCGACGGAGGTATAGAAGTCAAGCGATGAGGTCTGGAAATTCTCGATGAGTTGCGACCAATGCGAAATGACGTTAGCTTGTTTCGCCATTGCAGCTCCTTCCTTTTAGAGGTAATGCTGCATACTTTACTCGAATCTGTCAACGAAAACAACGGGGGTGCAGACGACGCGTAGCAGAGGCCAGCGACGAAGAATTCCCGTGGAAGAAGCCAGGGCCAAGCGCCGACGCCAGCCTTTTCAGGGCCGCTATGCCAGCAAGCAAGTGGTTTTTAGAATCAGCGAAACTCCCACAGATGCAGAGGCATAGGGGGAAGAGCTCTTCGGATTATCTGGGCTGACTTAGGCTCTTTTGGGCTCTCCGATGTACGTTGTCGGTACACTGCGCGCGCTCGGCCGTGCGTTTGTGGCTTCATTTGCGCTCGATCCTAGAAGTCGTAACCCTGTGTTCTGCGTCAATTTCCCAGAGCGCCTCAAACCGAAGACTCTTCTCTCCAATCCAGATTTCTAACGCAGCACAATATCTCCCAGGTGGTAGTTGTTTGCCGTGGTCTATCGGTCGGTCCGGCCAATACATCTGAACGCTTTGCTTACCCTTCATGGGGTACACTAGCCACCACAACCCTTCGTCACCGTAATGAAGGTCACCCTCTGTACCCACAACTCTTCTAAGTTGGATGGCATGGTATAGGAAGCGGCCTTCGTTCGAATGAAACTGCTTACTCGTGATCAGCTTTCCGTCTTGAAACGTGCGGATGTCCACGACAGTGATTCGTGCCGCGAGTGCCTTGTCGCCATCCTGTACCTGACGGGCGGCAACTACTATGCCTCCTTCGTGTGCCCGCAACTGGACATCTATTTCTCTTGCCATCCCACGCGACTCATCGGCGGTCCTGGTGGCCATTAATGTCGGATCTGTTGCGCGAATTCGATCAACCTTGACCTGCACGGGAGAGGACAAGGCTTTCTTGCGCGCGGGCAAACCGCTATTGCGAGAACGGCCGCGGGATTCGCGAAGGCGAGGAGTGTCGCTCACCTTCACTTTGCGGAAAGTCACTGAGACCCGCCGCTGCCGACGCAGGCCAGTGGGCTCCGAGTACCTCGCAGGAATCTCGTGTGACCACTGGTAACGCGCATCGCCACTCATAACTGTAACGCTACGGTCCTCTAGTAGCTTGGCCACTTGTGTCCCTTCGCCCTTCTTCTGGAATATCATTTCCCACGATTCAAGGAGGCTGATCATCGCCACACCATCATCGAAACAAGGGACACAGTCAATGTGCCTACTGATTCCCTGATTCTCAACGTACTCATTCACAATCACCTGGTCAGGGACGTGCGGTAGAAGCCCTTCTAAATTAAGCCTCTCTGCTAACGCGCTCGCCCATGGAGGTAAGGGACCTAGTCTCATCGACATATCGATCTCGCGAGTCTTGTAGTCGTAGCGCCACCCGAAATGCTGAACTCGGCGGCGAAGCTCAGAATTCCATTCGCCTTTATCGATAATTGCAATCAGGTCTGCCTGTTGAGCCTCAGTTAAAAACTCTCGGACATAAGCTAACCCAGGAACACCGATCGGCTTCGGAACCTCTATCGATACTGCAGTCGGCAGGATTCGCTGCGGCGGCCCCGGTATAGGAACGGTGGCCCCCTCGGTCACAATACACCGACGGAATTCTTTTGGATCAAGAATCGGCTCAAACACCGCGTCGGGAGGCAGCGTGAATTCTGTACGGCCCTTCATCGCCAGATGTTGCGGTGGACCCGCGATTACTTCTACGGATTCACCGGAGAACGGGACCTCGCATCCTGGGACAATGACCCTGGTAGTAACACAAGGCCACCGATTGGCCCGACTAATTTCTTCTGCCGACTTCCTGACGGCTATGTCCTCCAAATCCGAGGTGAACCATTTTGCTCGTGCGTGTTCAGCCTTTCGCGCATACACGGTTCGCGACCAGGAAAACACAATGTCGCCTGAGTCCCGATGCCATTCTGGGGCCGCTCGCACTAAAGCGGCCCAGTTTTCAGGGAGCGGCGCAGGACCGAGTGCATGAAGGGCATAAATCGCAAATAAACGTCGCTGTTCGACGTCTCCCCTGAACGACATCGGAAGGCGCCGATACCCATGTACGAGCCCACACAGGGCCGCGGCCGAGAACCAGATAGTCGGTGGCAACGAGGGAAGGTCGTCTTTCCACTTCGCGAAACTTGAGGGATCTGGGCGTGCCAACACCAGCTGGATGGCCTTACTGACTGGATTCAATTTCCAATCTTTTAATTCGAGTCGAGTATTTCCTCGGAGTATCAGGTTTGTTTCGTCTGCCCAAGCCCCGAGACGGCGCAAGTCGTCGTCCGACGCGGTGCGCCCGGCATCTTCAACAATTTGTTGTACCAGGTCGGATTCCAATAATTGCGGTGCCGCGCGCGCCCTACTGAAAACACGAATCGCAGCGAGCCATAGATGCTCTTGCCCAGAGAGGGGTAATTGAGGCGATCTCCGAATCCAGGGCGGTGCAACCCACCACGGTGAGTGAAGGTACCCGGCAAGCGAGGGCAGCTCCTCCATCGCATTGGGTCCGAAACTCTTGCAGAGCAAATCGGCCCATGGTTCCACTCGTGGGATAGCCCACATCCCCATTGCGATGGAACCGCGGACTGCGTCTAACCCTGCGGGCAATTCGATCCCCGCTCTTGGCTCGGGCGGTAGGGCGCTCGGGGGAATAGCAAGGTCTTTTCCAGGCCTCAGTGTGCGTGGCACTGACGGCAGTGCCACGTTCGAAACCTGCCGGGCCAATCCGGCAAGCCGTGCTCTCTCTTCATCTGAAGAGACCAATAAGTCTGATATGGCGAAGGTCGGGATGACGCCGGGCCAGAAGATAGGAGAATCGCCCGGCCCATCAGCAAGGACTGAAGAAAGCGCCCATTCGCCAGCCTGAAGACGATAAACCGGCAATCGGGGGAGGTGCGTAGGATCTAGTTTTATGCGAACAAGAATGCGATGCCCCTCAGCGAGTTCGTCGCGATTGACAGGGAAAGCTCGACGACCCAAGACGTAGCCGTGAGTTCCTTCACGCGGGCGCAGCCAATCATCCTGAAGTCCCTCAAAGAGAACACGATGATCCACCGTGAGGCCGAGCCAAAGGCTTCCCATAGCAACGGGGCCGTCCATCCTCCTTTCCGGAACTACGAAATCCATTGGAATCTGCTTTACGCTCATCCACGCTCCAGAACATCGGCTCCCGGCAACGCTTTCATCGCAGCGGCAGTCAAGCCGGCGGCTCCATACACTAAGAATAGATGGTCACGCGCTCGCGAACACATCATGTACATGCCCCGTTTCATCACCTCGGTCGCACACGGAACAAACTGTTCCAACTCCAGAAGGAACACCGAGTCAAACTCCTGTCCCTTGACAGACTTCTTGTTCAGAATCGTAACACCGTCATCGAGAAGCTGAATCTGGTCTTCATTGTTCCTTCCCGAAGTGTAGCAATCGACGCGCCTTCCGGATAAGCGGCTCGTCAGTGCCTGGCGAACACGCTCAGCCATTGAGTTCTTGGCAACAATGACGCCGATGGTTCCCCCACGATTCTCAAGCCATGTTGCGATTAGCTCGACGGTGTCGACGATTGACGGCCTCTGGATCAGCCGCGGTCGTTGCCCGAGGACAGGTCGCCGCGGCGTGGCAGCGGGCAGCACGCCGCTATGGAAGTGCTCAGCCACCGCCGCAATTTCGGGACGGTTTCGGTGATTCTCCTTAAGCAGAATAGGATTCGGGAGTTCTGCCCCTGTCCGAATCTGCGTCAAAGTCGTTCTGCGATCGTCTAGAGCTTGGTCCTCGTCTGCAAAAACAGTTAATACACGAGCGGCGTGTCGACGAAGGTATCGAAAAAACCCTTCAGGAAGGTCCTGTCCCTCATCTACCACAACATGATCCCAGTTGGCTTCAGCGTTGGCGTGTCCATCCAGCGTCGCCAACATCGTATCCCAATCGTAGTCGTAGCTCGGGCGGTACAAGAACCCGGGAGGAGCGGTACCCGTTCGGTTCCGATAATCGAGGTACGCAAAGCGGTGCATCGTATTCGCAACGGTATCACCACCAGTCAGGATCGCGGCTAATCTTCGCAGCATGCGGTTATATGTTACGAGGGCCACAGGTTGACCTTTATCGGAAGCCATTTCCGCCCGGCGCACCGCCAAGACTGTCTTCCCTGAACCAGGCGGACCTGCCACAAATAGCGGTTGGTCTAATGGATGCTCCATTACGTTCAGCTGTTCTAGAATTAATTCATCCCATGTGGGTAGCTTCATCGGGGTTCCTGGACATCGAGAATCCGCTGTTCTCCGCGATGGAGCAGCGCATACCGGAGTTTTCGTTCCTTAGAGCCCTGGTACCGGTTGATAGTGATCGATCCATGATCGTCAGCGATTACGGCGAAGCCCCGCATTTCGAGGGCTGCTCTGAAAGCCGCAAAGCTCCGATTCGGTGTAGAGTTCGGCGAGTTGGTGTACAAAATTGTCACGGATCCCCTTCCGAAACGTGTGTAAAGTAGATCGAGCTCCGCAACTAGGGCTTCCGCATTCAGCGTTGGGCTCGCCAAAAGATAAGACGCAATAACCAGAACTGGGCGCCATCCTGGTGCGTTGGTCCAGTCAATGGCGTTTACGTCTTGTACCCACTTCCGCCCAGCGCAATTGAACGCGCCAACGCGCTCCGCAGCGCTAGCGAAGTGCTCGCCTAATTCGCGCATCGCTAATGAGCGATCAACGCCAATATAGCTGAATGGAATCTCAGGGCCGAGGACGGCTGCCAGAGCCAGTCCGCCAGTAAACGGTCCGCACCCCACGTCTACTACGATGAGTGGCTGATCTGGTCGCCCTGTGCCGAAGAGCTGCGTGAACGCTTCGTGAAGTTCCTCAAGATGTCCAAGCTGGTTAAAGTAGGCGTAGAGCAGCGCCCGATCCCTGGCGGTGAGGTGCTTGTACGGCAGGTCGAAATCAGCCTGACCGCCCCCGATTACTAGGTTAACGACTTCATCCTTATGGAGACCGCGGAAATGATTTCCACCTGTCTCCGGCAGGCTACGAACGGCAGCTATGACCTCCGTTTGGCGAAGTGCATCCAGCCACGCAGGAAGAGGCACGATCCACCTCCAATTCGGACATTCAGATTAGGAAACGATTTCAAAGAGTTATATCGTGTAGCTCCAAATGCTTTCTCGGGAAACACGACGACTCATCCTAGCAATGAGCACGCACAGAAGTCAAAACGAGACACGTTGATCGCCTTATTTGTGTTCTCTCTTCGATTCTTCTTGTTGGTCGGCGTTCCGGGATGCTAGTTATCACAAAACACTCTGATTTGCTTTGTTCCATCGGTGAACCTATCGGTCCAGGCCGCGTCAATTTACCCGCGGCTTAAGGCTTACTGGAAGCGCCGCTCGGCCCACCGGTCCGATCAACGAGCGGTGAAGAGAGCGCTTGGCTGATCCCGGTTCTCTTCCAACTGCTCCAGTACGCATCATCAGTGCGGAGTCGAGAACCTATCGTCATTCGTCCCCTTCACCGAAGCGCTTTTTCGCGATCCAGCACCGCCTCTCTTCATGGCCGTAGCGGACGGCGGATTATGCCCGAAAGAGCGGGAACGACGAGCCGGTCCATCTCCAATGGATGCAGCTGGAGCCATCGCCTCCTTGCGCTTTGGGCAAGTTTAGTCCTCTTTCTCATCGTGGCCTGGCAGCCTAGAGTGAATCGCGGAAGGTGAGGCTTGACCTCGCCTGAACATCACAAAGGAGTACGTTCTTTATGACCGCAACTTTACTTTCCCAGACAGGAAAGATCACCAGGGCGGATTTGCAACACATTCCCGTCCCGGAATCTACGAGAACTCATCAACCAATCCCACATCACGAGATTGTCCAGGCGGTGGTCGAGACGTTGGGCTTCCGGCACATCGGCGTGGTTCGTGACGAGTACGCTGTTTCGCACGATGGCATGCGCATGTTTGGCGTCATGGACCTCGAAACAGGCATGCATGGTTGCCGGTTTTCCATCGGCCTACGCAATGCCAACGACAAGTCGATGCGTCTTGCGCTTACTGTCGGCTATCGGGTCTTGGTTTGCGACAATATGGCCTTCAGCGGGGACTTTACACCTGTCTTAGCCAAGCACTCGAAAAGCTTTTCGCTCGTCGATGCTCTATCGATTGGTGTGGATCGAATGCAGCGGAATTTCGAACCGATGCAAAGGCAGATCGAGGTGTGGCGGGAGAGCCAGATTTCGGACGTGACTGCCAAGCTCGTCATCTACCAGGCGTTCGTTGAGAGTGAACTGGAGGTGCCGCGCCATTTGGCACGCCTGGTTCACGGTAACTACTTCGACCCGCAGGTGGAAGAGTTCCAGCCGCGGACTATGTGGAGTTTGTCGAACGCCTTTACGTCGGCATTCAAGGAGTTGGAGGCAGTTCCGCAGTTCCGGGCGACGGCCAGGCTCGGCTCGTTTCTGGAGCGGGTGTCTCCTGCGCGGAGTGGGGCTCGCGGCGGTTAACAAATTCGAGGGCAGGATCTTCCTGCCCTTTTCTTATGAGTGCGCTTGTTGGCGATTCAGGTAGCGGCGTCAACTTCTACTGAATAGGGAGATAGATTCCCACCTGCGACTGTGCCCCACCCAAGAACCCGATCTGCATTGCATAGTCAAAGCCGGAATTGAGGCCTAGCGGAACAATCATATTGAATTGGTAGAGGCCTGGGGAGACCAGCGTGGCCGATTGTACGAGCGCGCGATTGCCAGCCATGCTGACAGTGACAAGACCACCAAGTGGCGACGCATTGACCAGAAGGCCGGAGGGTTGCGGCGGAATCGACGGCCCATAGCCGGTACCAAAGACCAGGATGGTTTCTCCGGCAACGACGGGGCGAGAGCCGGCAATGATAAAGTCGCGGCCCACCAGAGTTCCATCTGTGTGGACAGCGGCCGGGTAGTAGTAGATGGTGCCGTCATTCGCTTTGAGTTGGGTGCTGATGAATAGACCGGGCGCGACAGTTGCGTGCTGCACGCCTGCAGTTACCGAGCCATTCGACGTCGTCACTTTGACCGTGACCCCACCATTTGGCAGACCGTCGGGCACCTGGACGTTCAGTTGAGTTGGCCTGACGTAGTAGATCGCCGCTGGGATGTCATTAAAAGTGACGGTCGCCCCTTCGAGAGTGGTCGGCAGCTTGGTGCCCACGAAGTCACTGCTCTTCCAGATTCTTTCCGCTCCGAGGTAAAGTGTACCCACCGCAGCGCAATATCTTTCCCTCGTATGCCCCCCACTCACCGTACAACCAAGCCCAAATCTCACCCGTCCGAAGCCTGCGAGCCTCGGCCTTGGTTGTTCCGGTTCCCGGATCTCGATCCACACGGTGATAAAGAGACCATAATCATTCGACTCATCAACGAGGGCAACTTCGATGATTGGCGATGGCTCAGCCACCGGTATGGCCGAGACGAGATTAGACGATTCTTACAAGCAACTCCCGCAACCGCAATGAAAGAAGGGGGACGACGGTGGGCTGACGATTTGTTTTTTGGCACGTGGCGATCTGCTAAATAATCCAGCCACCAGCTCCCGTGCTTCCTTCCAGTCATCCGCTTCTCTTACAGTAGAAATGCCCTGGTCGGTGAAGGCTTCAATTACCGGCTTCAGCGACGGTACCGGCTTTTGCGTCGGGTGCAGGCGGTTCCCGGTGTAGTGCCACGGGAGCACGTCGCGGATCGGGCGAGCCGGCTGAGCGGGATTCCCCTTTGCCAGGAGATACGCTTGTTCGTGACAGTAGGCAACGAAACGCTTGGCGGATGCGTAGCGCTTCGACCAGACTAAATGGCCCACGGGCCGCAATCCCGCGGCTTTCCATGCCGCAAGAAACTTGTCGGCTTTGGGCCAGCCGTAGAAGCTGACGCAGAAGCGGCCGGGTTTGAGCACGCGGGAAATTTCGGCGAAAGCGGGAACAAGCCAGGCGTCGCGGCGATCGTTTTGTACGGTGCGCCCCGTGCGGTCGAGATAGTGCGCGAGATAGGGCGGGTCCGTCAGCACGAAATCGATGCTTCGACTTGGGATCTGCGGAAGAATGGTCAGACCCTCAGTGGACACCTGAAATGCGGCCATACGTGGACACCAAAAATGCGGCCAACGGATCGCTGGCTGCAGAGCCGGGCCTCGTTGCCGCCCGGAGCCTCAGGGTTATACGTGAGTCCGTGCGGGAATCCTGGCCCGAATGCGTTAAATCCCAGGGGCTTGGGGACAGAGTCCCCAAGTTCAAGAGTGACTGCCTCCTATTGTGTGTGTAGGGCTCCGAAAACCGCTGTGGGGTCCACTTTCCTTGGCCGCATTTTTGGTGTCCACGTATGGCCGGATCGTGGTGTCCGCTGAGGGTCAGACAATCGGCGTTCACGACCTGATTGATGAAACGTCTCGGTGTCGCGGATACGAGCGGCACGGCGAGCTTGCTTGTCGGTGACAGGAGCGGTTCAGTCATGCGGAGTCCTCTTTCGGATGAGATTGCTCATGCCGGCTGGCAGAGCGGTGGGAAGAACTCCGAAAACGCTAACTCGAAGTGATGCCATCGGTCAAATTTCGATGAGCACCGATCCTTCTGGCCACGGACCACGATGCTCGACCGCACGGGCGGCGAGATCACGCTGGGTGAGGTGCGGGTGGGATTTAGGCTCCGGGAGCCTGTGGCGGATGGGTCGTGTATTGGGCGGTTTCAAAGCGTTGGCGCTGCTGCAACTGTTCTTGCCGAATCCGACCTGGTACGGTCAACCGCACGTGGAGGTATCCTCCATTCCTATCGACAGCGTGCGCATCTGGAAAAGATCTCAGGGGTTTGTACTGCTTGCTGTCCCAAACATCAACCATGATCCTGCCCTCGGCATCAAGATACTGTAGGAGCTGCGCGGCTATCGTACGATCGCTCCCGTTGCACCCCAGCGCACTCGCACAGGAACCGAAGTCAAGTTGTGCTTCTTGGCCTTTACCTTGCGAGTCCGCCAGTTCGTAGACCTTCAGTTCCTTGGTTTCAATGTCAGTCATACGGTTCCACCCGAAGTAGCTTTGAAGCGCCTCTTCCAGCAACCCTACCATCTCGCGTCGTTGAATAGCTGCCGAAACCTTCAGATGCTGATGAAGATCGGCATCAAGATTGAACGTCGCCTTCTTGTGTTCACTCAAGAGATTTCCTAAAACAAGTTATACAGCCATACAGCTCTACATGTCAAGTGACTTAATCAACACGGAAGAGCCTAGATCCCGATTGTGATTGTGTGTGTTTGTGTGTGAGAATGTGGGAAGGAGGTTTTTCATGTCGGAAGTTCACCTGGATTCGGGAATGCCAGCCCTGGAAAAAAGACTGAGGCAGCATCCACTCGTGGCACCGCGGCTTAGCCACGCGCGGGATATGCACGCGGCAGAAGCGACCATACGGGAGTGCATTTACGGCGAGCCAGTGGCGATCGAATCGTGGCGGCGATCTTCAACGTATCAGCAAGTCAAGATGGCGTTCCGCAAAATGAAACCTCGATCGGAACCGACACTCGATGAACTCGAACGCATGATGAAGAAGCATCTCAGTTTCGAGATCAACCGATTTAGAAATGGAGTTTCCCTGTGGGGGGCTTCCAAGTACGGCGTGCCGGCGGATGCGATGATACGGGAATCCTGCCTATTGCATTTCCGCTTGCTGCTGGAGTTTTTCTATCCACGTGGGAATCATTCAAAGAGTCATCACGAGGACGTTTTTGTTTACGATTATCTGCCGGACGTCAGTAAGCTGTTGCCGAGTTTCCAGCGGCTACTCGAAGCACCTGACTGGCTCCAGGAGTATCGGGACATGCTCGATTGGCGCCTGGCACATCTCACTAGGGAACGTTTCAAATTCGAAGAACCCCCACACCGCGTGTGGAACCCGGCGGAGCAATTCGTACTCATTGAGCAACTGATAGCTGAATTCCTTGCTGCGCTGGACCCCGGGATGAGCAAATTGTTCGATCCCACCCGCCAGGGATAAGCGTCCCTGCGGACGCTATGTATGCGGCCGGCAATCGGGTATTTAGGCCTTCTTCAGTGCGAGCTGGTCAGCGGGCGTCAAGGGTAGCCGGCGCGCCGACAATGGAAAGCTCACTGCCTCGCGCAAGGTAATGTCCTTCCCTTTCCGAATGATTGAAACCGTGAATTCGATCGTCGCCATCGCGGGATTATGCCGAGCGGCGGCGGGAGCGTCGCTTGCGGCGGTCGTCACCCTCAGCAAACAACCAGTGGTCATTGAGAAACGCCAGAATGGATGTGCCGCACGCGCTGCAGATGGTGTGGCTGGAAAAGTCGGCCGGCGTACATACAGACACGGAAAGTTCAATATCTTCCCGTTTGATTTGCTTGGCGCAGATGTCGCACTTCGTGATCGTCATGGGAGGGGCGAGTAAGTTATGCCGCGCGGGCGGGCTTGATGCCCACTTTGCCTTCGAGCGTGTTGACCCGTTCCCGAAGCTCGTCGATTTCTTTCGCGTACCGAAGACCCGCGATCTGGTCCTGCAGATTTTCTTTGGCCACGGCGATCTTGTCGCTAACGTCGGACAAGCCGGTCGTCAGATCTTCCTTCGTTGCGAACCGTTCGAGATCCTTCTTGGTCGCCAACTGTTCCAGACCGTCCTTGGTCGCCATGCGTGCAAGGTCCTTCTGGATCGCTCCGGCAAAATCCTCCAACGTCATCGCCTTCTTTTTTGCTCCTCCTTTTTTGGGTTTTGTCATATTGGACTAATAATACGGCCGTGTGGCAGGGTGTCAAATCGATTCGCCCCCAACCGGTCATTAGTTCTCCTGAAACTAGTTCGCAGGATTCCGGCAATGAATTAGTTGCCGGTTTTCAAGGAACCCGTTAAGCCAGTTCCGCGCACCCGTTGCCCGAAGCGGTCAGCGGAGCGCCGCCGCGCCCATGGGCGCGGTCGGCAGGGCGATAGCGCCGGCTGCCCGTATTTTGGTGATCGTCTGGTAAGACGGTCATCCCGAAACGATAGTGGAGCGGCCCTTGCCGAAAATACGGGCAGCCGGCGGTAAGACGGCAACGGGTGCGCGCCCCAGTTCTGGCGCTAGCCGACTATTTACGCGGCCATTCGGCCGCGCGCCAGTTTTCGAGGGTATGGGGACGACTCTAGACCGCGCCCTATACCCTGCCCCATACCCTGAACCGGCGAGATGGGGAGCCGATAGGCATCGGTCTCCTACGCGAGACCTGTCTCGGAGGGGGCCTCTCCCGGTTCCAGGTAAGGAGGTTCGGAGGCGAGTTGGATCATCATCGGCTCCGGCATTGCCAGGTTCGTTTCCGGTTCAACTTCGGGTGCGTTCGCCGAGTCGCCCGCCGGAGCCGCTTCCGGAAGATCCGCTGGAACACTCGAAGGATCCTGCGCGGCGATCAACTCTTCGGGCGGCGCGATGACGAGGAGGGACTCGGCGACTGGGGAGTGCGCAACTAGTTTCAAGGAAAAATCGCCCCCCTGCTCTCTTCGGGTCAAGAATTCCTCGAAGGTGAGGAGAGGCAGTTGCCCGCGGATCTGATATCGGATTTCCATTCGCGCCATGCTCTCGGTTGCGAAGCTGAACCGCGCCTGGTCTTCTTTCCACTTGGCATCCTTCATCGCTTCGAAAGCGTCGGCATTCTCCCGGATGTATTGATCGACTTCGGCGTCGCGATATTCCTCGTACGCGAGTTCCAGTTGTTCCCGCGCGTCCTCGGCATCCCGTTGCGCATGATCCCGGCGTTCTCTTGTTTCTCGTGCGATGCGCTTCGCACTCGTCTCGAATCCATCGGGAACCGGCGTGTTCATTTCGATAAGGTAGATGATGAAACCGGCGGGATTGTCGATCGGCGTTCGCGAATGCAAGACGCTGTATTCGGCGTGCTCCAACTGCGCGATGAGGTTCTGTTCTTGGCCGGTCTTCAGATTCGCGAGAAGGTTCTCGGCTTTCTTTTCAGTAATCCCCCGCCGGACAAACTCGGCGATGAGGTCTGGATCGAACACTTTTTCCGGCCGAGCGTGGGTGTGTGATTGTGGCGTTCGAATTCCATGCTCGCGCGGCGCGGCCGGCCGCGCGCGATCATCGTAGAGACGGGGTAGCGACGAATCGGCCTGCGTTCGCTGTTTTGTTAGTCGAGCGCGGCGATCGCGATGGAACTTCTCGCCGTGATACAAAATGATTTTGTATCCGTGTTTGTCGCTTGTGTCCGCGATCTGCCAGTCTGCCAAATAGCCGAACTGTTTCAACTCGTCGAGAGATGGACCGAGGGTCTGTACGATGAGTGAGCGGTATTGGTACTGCCGGATGTTCAGGATCTCGCACAGTTCACTGTATCGTTTTTCAAACACACCTTTGTCTCGCGTCGCGTAGAGCCAAATCTGCAGAAGAGGCACGAGTGCTTTCGCGATGTGGTTTCTTAATTCGCGGTACGCTTCAAGGTCGATCGGGAGCAAATGGTTGTTGTTGATGTTCTGTATCTGCCAGTCGGAAAGCCACACGTAATTCTTGTCGGCAACTTTTCCGTCAGCAAGTTCTTTGCCGAAGCTCACCACGCGATCGAAGACGCGAAATCGATCTTTGACGCGGCGCTTTTCTTTGGCGAGATACACAACACCTTCAGAGAAGATCGTCGTTGAAAAAAGCACATCGAGCCACTCTTCGATTTCGCGATAATTCTTTCCGCTGTGCCGATGCTTATGAAGGAGCCGGAGGATGTCCGCGGAAGTGAACGAGACCGGGTTCGTCACCTGCCCCTCCCTTTGGAGGATGTCCGATAAAATTTTGCAGAGTGCTATCCATTTGTCCTGGTCCGCGGTGATCGGCAATCCGTATTTCGCGGATGGAATGATGGTGCCCTTCAGCTCTAACCGTTGGCCGTCGGCGACAGTCGTGATCGTAAACGATTTCTCTTGAGTGTTTCGGAGTCGATTACTCGAAGGCGTGAAGAATCCGAGCGACGCCAGATTCTTTTCCACCTTCACAAATTCGGTCGATGGCAAGGTCTCCGCCGACACCTGAAGTACGGTCCCGTCGTTTTCCCCAAAGTTGTCTTTTTCAGTTGTTCCCCTCTCATCGTTCATAGTGCCTTAATTCTTTCATGGAACTCCTTTTCCATCAACAACATGCGTGTTGATTGTTTAGGTCTATCTAAGAACTCTAAGAAAGTCTAACCAGCCAAAAACGTCGCGGCGTGCCTGAAAGATCTGGCAATAATTTACTCGGCGCTTATTTCGAGGTGCACCGAAACTTCATTCGCCGTGCACTATCCCTTCATTCCGAGTGCACTAAAACTTCATTCCGAGTGCACCATTGTTTCATCCCGAGTGCACCACTTCATTCCTGGTGCACTGGCTGGTTTCATCCGCAGTGCACCAACAAAAACAAGGGCTCCCGATACTTTTCATTCGGAGTGCACTATTTGGAACATCGAGCCGAGTTTACGCTTTTCACGACTTGAAAGAGGATCTCCGCGACACGGATTTGACAGCCCACGCGATCAGCCTTAGGGTTACCGGAGTACGCAAATCAACAACCTAAGGAGAACAAAACAAATGGATTGGGTGAGCTTCGATGAGATCAAAAAACTAGTCACGCTTCAGATGGCGATCGAACGTTATGGCATCCCGCTGCGGCGCATGAACCCGACAACACTCCGGGGAAAATGTCCGCTGCCGATGCACCGTTCGGATAAGAGCACGGAGAGTTTCACCGCCACTCTGAACAAGGGGATGGGAGGAGCCTGGGCGTGCCAATCGCAATCCTGCATCAAGGCGCGAGGTCGAGTCGGCGGGAACGTACTCGACTTCGTCGCCGCGATGGAGAAATGTTCCATTCGCGATGCTGCAATCAAATTGCAAACGTGGTTTCTCGTCCCGGCCGCCGGCGTTCAATCGGCAACGCCTGGCAAGGAATCCGCTCGCGCAGAAAATATTTCCGCAGACAAGGAACCCAAAACAATTTCCGCTTCAGAAAAAAATAACGGAATGGAGAAGGGTGAATCGAATCTTCCGCTTACGTTCGAACTTCGCAACATCGATCACTATCATCCGTATCTCTATGAGAGGGGAGTGGGCGATGAAATCGCGAAGACGTTCGGCGTCGGATTATTTTCCGGCAAGGGATCGATGCATGGTCGCATTGTGATCCCGATTCATGATTCGAACGGCGAACTCATCGCCTATGCCGGGAGATCAATCGACGGAACGGAACCGCGCTACAAATTTCCGGCGGGTTTTCATAAGTCACTTGAACTTTATAACCTGCATCGCGTGCAAGCAAAATTATCAGCTGTTCTGGTCGAAGGATTCTTTGACTGCATGAAAGTGACGCAAGCGGGATTCCCGTGTATCGCACTCATGGGTTCGACTATGAGCATCGCACAGGAAAATCTTCTCGCGGATCGTTTCGCGCAAATTGCGATCATGCTCGATGGCGATGAAGCGGGCAGGGGAGCCGCGGTTGAGATCGCCGATCGATTGCGACGGCGAGTCTATGATGTGCAACTCGTGGAGCTTTCGGATAGCGTGCAACCAGATCAGCTTTCAGAGGATGAGCTTCAGAAGTTACTCGACTCGATACAAATCTTGCGATGATCCAAGAACGATCACTGGCGCTCGGAACGCCAGTTTTTTTATCCGAAGCGCGATTCGCTTCCTCTGGATTCCATCGCACACCCCTACGGTTTCTGGGCGTGGCGGAGTCGATGAGTTCGGGTGGTGGCCACTGCTGCTCCGCATCAACGTATCAGACCGGACAAAAAGTAGAGTTGGGTGCATTCCGTTCGGGCTTCGATGGGTCGGCGCGCGAGTTTGATCAAATCAGGCAGAAGCGACCCGGCATCTAACCGTACGGAGTCAGCGAAGTAGGCTCCGTTCCAGCCGTGCAACAAAGTCTGTAAGCGTGATCCCCGTGGCCTCACAGACTTGCCGCAATTCAAGAATGTCGAGCCGGCGCTCGCCCGACTCGTACTTGCTGACCACCGATTGCGGCATGCCGAGGGTCTTTGCAAGATCGACCTGTCGAAGGCCCGCCTCCGTGCGTATCTCGCGTAAGAGACAAAGCAAAGCCTTTTGACTCTTGCGATTCGCTCGTATCCGGGGGCCGCTTCGATCCATGAATCTGAAGCATAGTTGGGCCTTGACCAATATCCGTTTGTCGGATATTCTGGGTCCTTGATGTTATCCGAAAGAAGGATATTTGCTCGACGCGCGCTTACGCCAGGGGGAAAATAGTGGACAACGCTTATATTACGTGGAATCATCCGTGCCGCCCGCCTGCACCCACATCCCGGCGCAGGAAACTAGACCTGAGCCACCTCGCGTGTGCTGCGATCTTGCTCTGGGCTGGTCCGGAGGGGTACGCCCAACTCCCGGCATGTTGGCTTCCTACAACCTCCCCGCTGGGGCAACAGGTCAACATTGCTTCCAGCGAAGTGATCGCAACAGTTCGCAATTACGGAAACCAACTTCCGGCAACCTCGTTGCCACCAAGCCTCTTCGAGGGAATCCGCGATGCATCGGAACCCGTTTCGGGCGGTGAGGTGGTCGCGATCATGGGCGCTTACTTCGGTGACACAACCTCGGTCGGCTCATACGATGCTTCTTGGCCCGGCGGGTTGACCGTGAACGGCTATTTTCTTGAGGTGCTTGTGAATGGCGCAGCCGCCCCAATGATTTACGCGGGACAGAGACTCGATGACGTCCCCTCGATCATCAGCGGGGAGATCGTTGCCCAACTTCCCTATTTGCTACCCTCCGGTTCTACAATCCAGCTTAGGCAAACATCCGCGGGCGGAGAGCAGTGCGTAGGAAATCTCGTTTCCCTACAGACTGCGCCTGTCGCGGGCGCACTCTACAAGAACGCTGCCGGTATTGTGAACCTCTACGACGGCATTACATATCAGCTCGTGAATCACGTGAGTTCCGGCGAGTGGGTGATTTTCTTCGGCTGGGGATTCGGAGCGCTGACAACTCCGGTGTCGCCGGGAACTCCTGCTCCCGCGGAGCCCAATTCGCTAGCCGCAACACCAAGGCTCATTCTGAACGGGCAGCAGGTTACAATGTATTACGCCGGCGCCGCTCCCGGATTGGTTGGACTCTATCAGTTCAACGTCCAACTACCTGCTGTGACCAACGGCGTGCAGCCAGTGACACTAGCCATCAACGGACAGCCCGTCGAAACCTTTAATCTCACAGTCCAGTAGTCTGCGTTTCGGAAGCCGATGAAAGGGCGACGCGTGAGCAGTCGCAAAGAGTCAGCGCAGAGGTTCCGGTTAATCTCCGGGCGACTGCAAAGCCTTTAGGCCGTGCAACCCGTCATCCTCTCCGATGTACCTTTCCGGTCTTGCCTAACAAGAATCTCGTAATCTGCTCCTCTACTGCGACTCGCGGTTTCGTGTAGCGTTCGTTACTGGCCCGTTCGATCCGGCTGCGCCATTCGGCATCTTTGCCTCGCGAAAGTGGGGGATAGGTTGAGACGCGCTCGGCCTCCGTCGGACGGCAGCCGTTTGCATCACACGTTAGCGTTCGGATGTATGCCTGGTAATCGGGAAGATCCTGAATCACCAAGCCGGGGAACACCATCGCGAATTCATCCTTCAATCGATCTGCATCAAGGTTCGATACACGGAACGTAACGAGGTTCGCAGCGTTCGTGAAGATGGCAGTCGCCGTCTCGCGGGTCAAACTGTCGATCGCCTGCGTGGCAATCGCAAGAGACAGGTTGTACTTTCTTGTTTCAGAAAGAATCGATTCGAAGTCTCCGATGTAGTTCTGAGCTTCTTCGGCGAAGAGAAGATGGGGCACCCGATCGGCTTCTCTGATGTCGCTTCGTGACAACGCCGCGAGTTTCTCCTGCATAACGATCAGCGATCCGAGCAGCATCGCGTTGTCCGCTCCAATGGCACCCTTCGAGAGATCGCAGAGTATTATCTTCCGATCGTCCATTGCGGGCCGAAAATCAAAGCTCGATCGGGGTTGACCGATCACCGCACGGATCAGGGGATCGGTGGCGAAAGCCCGAACCTTATTCAGTACTGGCGATATTGCTTCCTCGCGAAAAGATGGATTCCATCGGTCAAAGGTCGTATGGAAGAAATCGAGTACGGCGGGATTGCGCACTTCTGCTAGGAGCTTCTTGCGGTAATCCTGGTCAGTGAGGATCTTCGTGAGCGCAAGGATGGACATCGAGCGCGGTTGCTCGATTAGTGCATGAAGTGAGTTGCGGAGGATGTCTTCCATGCGTGGACCCCATGCCTCGATCCACAGTTTCTTAAAAATGCTGATGACGTTTGAGACGACGAGCCCTCGCTGCTCGCCGCGGCGGCAGTCGAGCATGTTGAGTGCGAACGCTCGGGCTTGATCCTTGGGATTGAAATAGATAACGTCATTTGTTCGATGGCGGGGGATGTGGTTGTCGAGAATCTCATCGACGAGCTGACCGTGGGGATCGACGACGGTTACCCCGTGCCCAGCGGCAATATCCTCCGCCAGCATATTTCGAAAGAGCGTACTCTTCCCAGAGCCGGAACCGCCGAAGACCGCAAGATGCCGGCGACGCGCCTCCGGCACGATGCAAACCGTTCTGCCTCGGTGATATGCATCTTCGCTAGCACCGATGATTACCGGTTGGAGCATCCACAAATTATAGAGGCGGTGTTGGACTAGGTCGAACGCGGCGTTGGGGATTACCGGATTTCTAAGGCGATCCGGAGGGGAGGCACAGCCATTGACCATTTCGCTCTCCACCGTTAAGATTCCGATGGTTCTTGTCCGTCTCCTCGCGGCAACTCGCCGCGCTAATTCCTACCAAATTCCTCAGGAGCAAACACATGCCTAGATTTCCACTTGGTCACCTGGTGGCCACGCCCGGCGCACTCCGTGCCCTTGCTGAAACCAACCAAACACCCCAGCAATTCGTCAATCGACATGCTAACGGCGACTGGGGAGATCTCGATGAAGCAGACCGAAATGAGAACGAGCTTTCGGTCGCCAAAGGATTCCGAATTCTCTCGGCGTACCAACTGCAGGATGGAACGAAGATCTGGATCATCACGGAGGCCGACCGATCATCAACCTGCATTCTCCTGCCAGAAGAATATTAAAAGGCAGGCGCATCGCGCCTGCCTTGCACAGCCGATTCGCTTTCAGGTGTCGGCTGTTTTTATTTCTTTGCCGGTTCCAATGTGCTCGGCCCCTGAGGTTCCCCATGAGAGCGTTCTGCCTTCATGGGGAAGGAGGGGACCGTCCATCCAACGGCTGCGCAACCGAAGAAGATCATGCTGCCGTTACAGGTCGGAGCGTTCTTCCGCGGACCGAACCGATACAAACCATGCATGCGGCGTCGCTCGGGTACGCACGGTGGGATTCCTTGATTTTCACCGCACGATCCGGCGTTCGCCGCAAACGGGTTTTCCCCGCCGAGATCGCAGGATGGGCGGTTGAGATTATTGAACCAAGGGAGCCGGAATGGCGCAAGGAGGATAAGCGATTCACACAGGAAACATCTTGCCAACAAACTCAGAATCGCTATACTGTAAGTGATAGAAATGACCAGACTTACCCGAACAGAAGCTCGATCCGACGATCAACCAGCTCAATTGCCGGACAACTTTCGGCCGCTGTTTTGGTCGTACCGGTTTGAGGCTCTGGAAGCACGCCACGACGAAAAAGCCATCATTGTCCAACTCATCAACTATGGTGGTCTTCAGCAGTGGCAGTGGCTCGTACGCCAGTACGGCACCGCAGAGATAAAAGAGGTCCTGCAATCGATCCCGGCAACGGAGATTAAGCCGAGGGCTCGCGAACTCGCATCGCTCCTGTTTTCGATTCCCACCTGGAGGCATGCACACCGAGGCACTCACTAAAGAGGGTCTTGAGTTATTCCCGACGCTAACTGCGTTCGATGGTTTTTATTTGGCAGGTGGGACGGCGCTCGCGTTGCAGATCGGCCACCGCCTCTCTGTCGACTTCGATTTGTTTCATGACAGTCTGATCGATCGAGGACTCCTCCCGAGACTTAAGAACTTGTTTGCGGACTTCCGGGTTCAGCCGATCGTGAACAACCCCGATGAACTTACCGCGATCGTGGGGACAGTGAAACTGACCCTCCTACGGTATCCATTTCCGCTTATAGAGCCCCTCGTATCCATCGACGGCTTGGCGGCGCTTTCTATCAAAGAGCTCGGAGCTACCAAAGCATACACTATCGGGAGACGGGGCACTTATAAAGATTACGTGGATCTCTATTTCATCATCGCGGACCATCACGCATCGCTCGGGCAGATCATCGCGATGGCCGAACGAAAGTTCGGGCAAGAATTCAACTCGCGTCTCTTCTTGGAACAACTTCTCTTCATGGACGATGTCCGCGATTACCAAATCGACTTCTTGATTTCACCGGTCGCGCCCGAGGGAATCACCGCTTTCTTCAAAGAGAAGATCCGTGAACTCTCTCTTGCCTAGTCGCGTGCTTCCCGTAGTCCGCCGCGGGTCAGGCCACCCTTGGCTATCGCCTTTGGCAGCAACGCGTCTAGAGAAAGGTCCTCGAATGAAATAAAAAGATACGCAGAGCGTGCGGCGGACGGAATCATGGGTTGCAGGTCTCTCCGGAGCTCGTCGGCACGGGATCGGGTCAGCGTTACCATCGCGACAAGGAAGCCTAACATGCCGGGATACTTCCGGGTATGAAGACCTTGCTCGTAGTAGGCCAGGAACCCCATGATCTTCGATGCCATGCGTTCATGGCTCATCGTCGACCGGTCAGCTTCCAAGAAGATGTGAAATTGATTTCGGCCCTCCGGTCTCTCCAGATGTTTCAGGACAAAGTAGGCATCGGGGCGTATGGGGATTGCAGATACTCCCGCTTGGGGAACGACAGAATCCCAGAGGGCGGATCCTTCTTGCCAGTCGCTGAGATAGGTCGACTTGCTTCGCGTATCTAGGAGCATACGGGCATGGATGTCTGCGACAAAAAGCGAATGCCGGATTCCGATCTCGGTGAGTTCAATGTGCCGGAGCCGTCTCGATCTGAGGGACTGGGGGGCGTAACCCTCCTCTATTAATAGAGCGACTCCAGCGGAGCCGACCGCATACACGTGTTTCTGCATAAATCGCGCCGCGGAGTCGAGATACCGGCGCTTCTTCAGCTTGTGAAGTCGGCTCCAAAGTGATCGGACGGAACGTCTGGAAAGCATAGCCAGGTGATCGATGGTCGCAAGGCGAAGCTGGTAGGTGTAATGCAAAAGCTCGATATCGCGTTCCTGTAGTTCAAATCCATTCTTGGAAGGCATGGAAAATAGTTCGTTATACCCGTTGCGATCTGCGTTTGGGGCTTTCAGATCTTACCTCAGGTCCTGACATTTGATAAGGCTCGCGGCGAGGACCGGCATCTATTCCGCCGATGGTCTATGATCAACTCCAGACATGTCTCGCTCTCCTGCAAACTTGGCGCACACTCCGGAGGAGGACCTCTCGAAAAATACTCTCTCTCGGATCGGGAGCACGTTCGGCAGGTTAGTGTACCTGGTCTCGCTCCGGGACCCGGACTCGGGCAGCTACCGCCACGATGGACTGTCCACAATCCACGGCGAAGCAAAAGCCGTCCGAGCGATCAAGCGGGCACATGATGCCACGTTTGCGCACTGGCTGAGCCTCTCCCTGGCTCGAAAAAAGATGGATCTGGACGAGTACTTCGCAGGTTCGGAAAGCCGGGAGCCGCGATCCCTGAAGGGTCTTACCCTGATCATTTCAGCACCATCATTGATTCCAAGTGGTTGTGGGCTGGCTGACCGGACGCTCTTCCTCGCGGAGGTGAAACTGTTGTTCGAGATTCTCGCGATCTCGGAGAACGGGAGAGGGGATGGGTCCCGTTAGGGGACTCGGACGGGTCCGATTCGCGCCGGGCTTCCAGAAGCCGCTTGTTCTGTTTTCCAGCACAACACACCGGGTGGCGCCCCTTTCGAATTTAGGGAATAACGCAGTTTTGTGGGCATTCCGCGAGACTTGTTCTGGAAACAGAACAATGTAGCCCGGTTTGCCCGGTTGCGCGCCTGCGCCACGCGATAATGATGAGCGACTTCGGATCGGCAAGAAGACCTCGTTATCATAATTGTGCTTGACAAACCTCGCTAACTATTTCAAAGTATTCTATTCATCCGCGATAGCTCTGCTATTTGGCCGCCGCGAAGAAAGGGATGGCGATTATGGTACGCACTCTTGCTGCTATAGGTGTGTTTACACTCCTGCTTCCTGCCCAGGGCCTTTTCGGCCAGACTCAGGGCGTAATTAATCTCCAGCGTGTGCCCTCGGCGATGATGTATCACCGCGTCTGGGCCGTCACCCCGTTGGTGGGCGCGGGGACGCAGAACGATCCGGTTCGTCCGTTGTTCGTTCCGGCTCCGCCGCAAGTGGCGCAGAAAGGCGCGACCGCCCTCGCCGTGAGCGCCGCCACCTCGGGATCCCCTGCCCCCACAAGCGACCGACCCGGCGTCATCGGCTACCAGATGCAGCTGAGCGATGACGGGAAGAGCGCGTTGGTCGAATACGTTTTCGCGTCACCTGTGACGTTCCAGGCTCAGCTCCAGCAGGAGGCTATGGCCCGAGGAATCGCTATCGCCACCACAGGGAATCGAGCTGCGCCTGCGCCTTTGCACCCTGGCCTAGCAGCACCTTCGGCGGCTCAGGCTGCGCTCGAAGCGGCGGTCCCGGCGCTAAAGCTCTTCGAGCGAGGTAAAGCCACGGATGACGACATCCTCACCGAATTCCGAAAGTACAAAGCCAACTATGTATTCACTTCCGCGACAGTGAGGCCGCGATAATCCATGAAGAACAAGATCCTGCTTGTGGCGGCGGTAATTCTGTTCGCGATCACGGTTTCAGTTCGGGCTTCGTATTCCTACTTCTACACGGAGAACCTCGCGACTTCGAGCTTGTCCAATTGGAGTATCTCGGGAAACCTGTCTTCGCAGTATTATTCCGCTGGTGGGTACAGCGGCGTCGGAGCGAGTGCGACCGGTGGCGGTGAGATGAACTACACGGGGGGCACAGCGGGCCTCGGAGAGGTGGCGATGACCGTCCGGATTGCGACACCATCTACTGCCTACTTCGTGGTTGATTCCGGCAGCTTTCGCTTCAGCATCTACTCTAATTCAGTTTCTATCTCGCAGATCCATTGCAACGATATCTCCTGTACCACTTGGTCTTGGTTGACAGTCGGGGGCGCTTGGGCAACGGTCAACGATCAATCGGTCATTCGCGTCATGGGTGCAAACAGCACGGTGGCCATTTACGTGGACAATGTTCTTGCTCTGGCCGAGGCGGGGACCGCGTTGGGCACCCCTGGCCTCGGGGTATTTTCATCGGCGGGAGACGGCAACCTGATCTCCTCGGTGAGCTTCGGCTATGTCGACTCCATTGCACCGACGGCTCTTCCCGGCTCCAGCATTACAACCTCGGCAGTCACCAATCGCGTCGATATTGCGTGGACAGCAGCGAGCGACGACACCAACGGTACGGGGATTTACGAATATCGGCTTTTTCGAGGCAGCTCGCTTCTGGCGACAATCCCTGCTGCGGGACCACTCTCGTATTCGGATACGACAGTAGTTCCCAGCACCACTTACAATTACACCCTGACCTATACCGACTTCCACGGCAATTCGACCAGCACGAATTTCAGCGCCATCACTACCGCCATCCACACGGCAATCCCTCCGTCCTATGGCCCTGAGGGTCGCCGAACCGGTATCCGGCCAACTGGAGCTTACTGGGGTGCCAGCCCGGAGAACATCGACGTCCTCTCGGGAAATCTCAACTTCGCGCTACCTCTGCTCGGGGTACAGGGCCGCAGTGGATGGGGCGTGGGATTCAACTTGGCCTACAACTCGCAGAACTGGCGGCAGGATTCGACGGGCACCATCTGGAAATGGGACGCGGATGTCGGGTACGGATTCGGCTGGCGGTTGATGGCGGGCGCGATCACGCCCGTGTATGCCAGCGAAACAACTTTCTCTCATTACTTGTTTATCGATTCCACAGGCGCGGAGTACCAGCTCGACCAGCACACCGATAGTATCTGGAGTTCCAAGGAATCCATTTACGTGTGGTTCGATTCCAACACCAACATCCTGCACTTTCGCGACGGCAGCTTTTGGACGTTCGGATGCGTATCTGCCGCCGGGGAAAATGACCAAGGCACGCTCTATCCCACGGTGATGGAAGACACCAACGGCAATCAGGTATTGATCTCTTATATGTCCGGGGTCGGGGCGGGTTGGGCGAATTCGAGCGCACGCATCTCGAAGATCGAGGATGTGCGCGCCATCAATCCCGGCAGCGGTATCTATTCGACCTACTTGTTCACCTACGATGGCACAAGCCATTTGTCCACGATCACGAGCACGATTGGCACGGGAGAGAACTACAGCTTTGACTATACATCTCAGTCTTTAACGTCTCCCTTTGGAGGTACCTCCAGCACTGCGTCAATGCTCACCCGAGCCACCGTGACCAACATCAGCACCTCGCATCAGTTCACCTATGACGGTTCCGGCGAATTGACCAAAGTGGTCTTGCCCTACAAAGGCTACTTGGGCTACGACTATACGACCGCCACTTATTCCGGTACTCCCAGCGGGCGCAGCTACCGGGAAGTGCAGCATCGGTATCTCTCCAAAGACGGCACCACGCAGACCACCTATCCCTTCACGCATGAAGCCACCCTGGGGCCAGACGTCCACAGTGATACATTTCTGGACGATCCCGGTGGGCTCGGCGAAAAGCATTGGGCGTTCAACACCAGCGGCACATACGAGGGACTCGTGTCCCAGTATCAAGGAAGGCAGGGTCAGGGCAGCTCAGCCGTGACGAAGATGCAAAACGACTTTACGTGGAGCCAGGACGGCATAAGTAACAGTTTCATTAGCACCGCGCAAACCACCGCTGATCCAGGAACGAACCAGGTGGTTTCGAAGACTACGCAGAGCCTGGACAACTATGGGAACGTTCTCCAGGTGGACAATTACGGATATGGAAGCCTCATGACGGCCGCCCGGACCTCCAGCTACACCTATCTCAATACCACCGCCTACACTTCCCGCTACATCCTGAACCGCTTGACGCAAGCCACGCTCTCCGATGGCACTTATACTGTCAATTCGGCCATCGTTTCCTACGATGGCAGCGCTTTGACCACCGTATCCGGTCAGAGGGAGTGGGACACCGCTTACACTAGCTCGGTCACCACGCGAGGAAATCCGACCAGCATTTCGACGCCGGGCTCCTCAAAGACCCTGACCTACTCTGTTACCGGTGGCGCGATTGGGGTCACGGTCAACGGAGTCAGCACCAGCGTCTCGACCACGAGCACCACCAATTACGCTGCGCCCTCCGCGATCACCGTCGGCAGCCTCACGACCAACCTGACCTACAGCAATAACTTCCTTGGGCTCACGAACGAAACCGGGCCAAATGGAAACAGCGTCTCGCTAGGATACGACTCCAATGCTCGACCAAATTCGAGCACCTCGCCCTTCGGTGGGAACACCACGATCAGCTATGCCGACACCGCCACCCCTCCCTCCACGACAACGACAGCGCCAGACATGCACTGGAGCAAGACGATCCTGGATGGCCTGGGCCGACCGCTGGAGGTGGACACCGGTTACGGAACAACAACGGTTTCGGTATCGGAGAAAGTTTACGATTCCTGCGGATGCTCGCCCTTGGGCAAGCTGGTTATGGAGGCGATTCCCCATGCGCCAGGTGCGACCCCGGTAGTGTACAAGAAGTATGTCTACGATGGCCTCGGGCGAACGACGAGCGCGATCTCTGCTTGGAATTCGAGCGGAACCGGCATCGATTCAACCGGTACCACTACATACTCCTATTTGGGCAACACCGTCACTGTCACCGACTCCGCGAGCAACTGGAAGAAGTTCACTACCGACGCATTTGGGAACCTGACGCAAGTGAATGAACCGAATCCAGCGGGCGGCTCTGACTTTGTCACCACGTACACGTACGACATGCTGGGCCATCTGACCGGGGTTTCGATGCCACGCGGAAGTACCCCGCAGACTCGAACCTTCAATTACGGGACCCCTCCGGGAATCTATCTCCTCAGCGCCACGAATCCCGAGAACGGCACGGTCACCTACACTTACAGCAGCTACGGCAAGGTTGCCACGCGGATTGACCAGGCGAACCAAAAGGTGGCTTACACGTACGACTCGCTGGCGCGGCTGGTCGAGGTGCAGCGCTACCCGACATCGACTGGAGCGGAAGATACCTGTCAGCAGGAGAACTATGCCTACGGCGGTGCCAACACCTTCGTATCCAGCTACGCCAACTCGGGTCTGATCGATTCGAGCTATTCGGCGAATGCTTCGGGCCGATTAGCGTCCGTGCAGTATTACGGAGGGCACAACGGAAGCTCCTCGCCGGTTTGCGACACCAGCTTCACCGAGATGTACAGTTACGGAGCTCCGGGAGCGCCGGTCGGCAAGCGTTTGAAAGTGACGCGAAATCTTCGCATCAACCCGAGTGCTCCCACCAACGGGAATAAGAGCGCCACCATGGACGCGACCTTCGCCTATGACAACCAGGGCAGATTGACTACGGAAGGGTATCCGGGGCTGACGGATTCGAGCGGCTCTACCGTTTCGGGCGTCACGCTCGCTTGGACCTACGACAGCATGGGCCGGTTGTACTCGATGAAGGATCAGGGGACCAACCAGAGCATCATCGATTCCGCCAGTTACGGACCTGCGGGAGAGCTGCTGAGCATGAGCGGTACCAACTGGGGCACGGAAACACGCACGTACAACGTGCTGAAGCAGCTCACCCAGCTGAGTTCCAACGGCGTCAACGTCCAGTACAACTACTCCGCCACGCAAAACAACGGGAAGATCAGCTCGCAGACGGATCTGACCAGCGGCGAGCAGGTCAGCTACATTTACGATTCGCTCAATCGCTTGATATCGGCGAGCACCAGCGGAAGCGGAGGGTCCGCCTTCGATCACTGGTCGGACGGAGGAGCACAGTCGCACTCGATCACAGTGCCTCCCTCCTCCACCACCTATACGGCGACCTACGCGACCACGAGTTCGCAGGTAGCCACGCCCAGCTTCAACGTCGCGGCTGGGACCTACGGCTCGTCGCAGACGGTAACGATCTCCAGCGCGACAGCCGGGGCGGACTTTTACTACACCACCAACGGCAGTACCCCAACGACGGGGAGCACGCACTACACCGGCGCGATCACCGTAGCCAGCACGGAGACCCTAAAAGCCATCGGAGTTAAGAGCGGCCTCAGCAATAGCACGGTGGGCGTGGCGGCGTACACCATCAGCTCGGGAGGATCGTGGTCGAACGGCTACACCTACCAACGCGCCATTACTATCGACCACACCAAGGTTCCGAACACCGACCAATCCAACTTCCCGGTGCTGATCTCCGGCGCGTATTCGTATCTGGCGACCACCGGCAACGGCGGGAACGTGATTAACTCGAACGGGTACGACATCATCTTCACTTCCGACTCCGCCGGAACCACGCCGCTCTCCTTCGAGCGGGAATCGTGGTCGGCTGCGACCGGAGCGGTGAGCTTCTGGGTCAAGGTACCGACCGTCTCGCACACATCCGACACCGTGATCTACATGTTCTACGGCAACAGCTCCGTCTCGACCGACCAGCAGAACAAAACCGCTGCGTGGGACAGCAATTACACTGCGGTGTACCACCTTCCCAACGGCACCACGCTTTCGGCCAACGATTCGACCGGCAATGCCAACAACGGAACCGTTTCGAGCGCAACCGCCACGACCGGCAAAGTAGGCGGAGGTGAAACCAACGCCGCCTACGAGTACATCGGGTTGGGGCAAACCGGATTGACGCCCGGATCGATCACGACGGAACAGTGGGTATACCCGGCTTCGGGTTCGGCAGAGAGTTTCCAGGCGCTGGCGGGAAATTATGGGTATTATGCCACCACGGCCGAGAACGGATGGGTTGGTGAAGTTGTGTCCAGCTCCAACCATGTGGCCTGGTACACCTGCACAACGGGCGGCAGCTGCCACACGCTTACCAGCAGCGCGGCGCTCACGGCGAACCAGTGGAATCACGTGGTGATGACGTCCGATGGTACGAACAAGAAGATTTACATAAATGGCGCTCTGGACAGTAGCGGCGCTTGGGCGCATTCCATCGCTTACGTCACGCCGACCGCCGCCATGGGCAAACTGGTGGAGTTTGCCGGGTACTACTTTATCGGTTCCCTGGATGAAGTTCGTGTTTCCGACGCGGCGCGCTCGGCCGACTGGGTTGCGACCGAGTACAACAGCGAGAACTCGCCGAGCAGCTTCTACAGCGTAGGCGCACCGCAAACGGGCGGCGGAGGAGGCGGCAGCGTCTCGATCACAGTGACCTCGTCGGTCAGCGGCATGACCATGACGGTGGACGGCAGCAACTGCACCGCACCCTGCACGTTCAGCTGGACTGCGGGGTCGAGCCACACCATCGCGGGCCCCTCGGGCACGGGCACTTCCGCCTGGAGCCAGAGCTACACCTACGACGGCTTCGGCAACCTCACGGCGATCACGGGCACGCAGGCCAACAGCTGGAGCTACGACGCGGCGACCAATCACGGGCCGAACTCGGACGCCAACGGCAACGGGAACTCGGCGGCCTCCAGCGGAGCGTATACTTACGATATCGAGAACCGGATCGTGAACACGGGACCGAGCAACGGCAATTACTTCTACAGCTACGCGCCGGGCAACAAGCGGGTGTGGAAGGGCACGACGACGTACGACGCCGGGTACGGTCAAAATGTGCCTGCGGCGGACGAGATCACGTTCTGGAGTCCAGGCGGGCAGAAGATGGGGACCTACAACCTGGTGGAGACGGCGACAGCGGGTTCGGACGGCACCCGTTGCGTGACTAACTTCTCGGCCACGCAGACCGGCACCAACTATTACTTCGGCGGCAAGCTGATCAAGAACGCTCCGGGGAATGTGTTCTCGGATCGGCTGGGGAGTGTCGGCAAATACTACCCCTATGGCTCCGACAAGGGCTCGGGGAATCCGGCCAGCGGGGAGAAGTTTACCGGCTACCAGCAGGATTCGGAAACCGGACTCGACTATGCCAACAATCGCTACCAGCAGCCTGGATCGGGCAGGTTTGTTACGACAGATCCACTGAGGAGTAGCGCGTCAGCAGGCGACCCCGGAAGCTGGAATCGTTACGCATATGTAAATGGCGATCCCGTCAACCATCGCGACCCGAGTGGCTTGTATTTGGCTTGCCCCGACACTGGTTGTGGCGGGGACCCAGAGCCCGGAAACCCGACCGTCGACTGGGGTTTTATGGATGGAGCGAACCCTACAGATCCGGGATGCATTGTAATACTTCAGACATTAAAGAATGACCCGACCAATGCAACCGCGATTTCGCTTGCGCCTTACTGCGGCATCGGGGAAATCAGCCCCGGAGGTGGGGGCGGAGCAGGAGGCGGCAGCGCCACGCAGGCTCATATTACCCCGCAGATTCCTCCCGGGGTTACGTATACGGAACAGGAGCAGGAAGCGCTTGATGTGGGACTTGACAATGCGTGGTCGCGCATCTTAAGTAATACTAAGTGTATGCAATTCCTCGACGGAAGCCCGACCCTGAACTACGTCGCAGGCACAAATCTCCTTGGGAACTTTCTCTCAGAGACAGAATATTTTTTCGGCGATCTTCCTGATGGTATCGCGGCGGAAACCGACGCGCAGAATGTCTTCAGCGTCACGCTGAACCAACGATACATCGCGGCCTTAGCTTTCAACGGCGCCTCGGTTTCAGCCACCGTTCCAGACCAGACGGGAAATTTCTACTCTGTCACATTTCAAAATGCCGGAGCGTTCACGGCGTACCTTCTACTCCACGAGCTGGGGCACCAGACTGGTGTCTTGCCTCCCGATGCGGATGATGCCACCAATGGAGCTAATACGACCAACATCCTAACGAACTGCTTTACGAGAGACGGGACTGGAGTCTACAAGTGATTAGAAGGCAGCTACTCGCACTCTACCCGCTTTTCCTCGTGATGGCCCCCTTGGACCCGGCCCTGGGGCAAACCCCGGACCCTGCTATCCAGGCTGTGATCCAAAGTCCTGAACTTGCTTCCAACGAGGCTCCGTCGGTGTCCCGCGCAGACTTTAAGTTAAGCTTCGATGCACGGTTTACAAACCGCTCGGAAGCCGCCGTGGAAGTTCCGGAGCCAGACCGGGCATCCGGCGCGGTTTCCTGGATTACGCTTCGTTGGGTGGAGTCCCAGGAGCCCGACGGCAGATGGAGATTCGTCTTCGGTCCTGGGATGCTTGTATGGCAAGCTGACACCCCGTTCGCCCCTTGCAAATCCCTGGGTCCCAAGGAGACATTGGAGGTGAGACGCGTATCACAGCCGCTCTTACTGCATAAGGATGTATTCGCTAAGTTGGGCCCAGAGCCCACAGTTCGCGCGGGACTCGTCCTCACCTGCAAACGCCAAGATGGCACATTGCAGAGCAAAACGGTAATGACCGCGCCATTTGTTCTTGGTGTCCAGGCGCGGTAGCCGACAGTCGGCATCCCTTTTAATAGACGGTATATCTATAATATCGAGAACACGGGATCGAGCGACGGCAACGATATCGTGCTCGATCCCTTCTGCGGCTCCGGCAGTACTCTCCTCGCCGCCAAGATTTTGCGGCGCCGCTTCGGCGGCATCGAGCTCGATGCCGACTACGCCAAGATTGCGAGGGGACGGTTGTAATACGACACAGCCCCGCTTTGGAAGGGATTTTTTTTATACGGTCGCGCGGCACTGGCTTACGGGTTCCTTGAAGCCGGCAACGAGTCGTTGCCGGAATACTTGCGAACTAGCTTCGGAAAGGAATCAGGATACCCCATCCGGATTCATTGACAAGCTGCCATGGCCGAATATTATTACAACCACGACGGCCTTCAGCCCCTCTGGCGAAGAGCGCGGCGGTACTCTTTAATCCGCAGTCTCAACGTATCGCGATTAAGCGAAAGATCGAGGTACCGGGCTGCCTCAGATCGCGATGCAAAAAGCGCCCCGTTACGTAGATGGAAACGCAACAATACTTCGGCCAGCCACTTTAGTTGGTATAAATAACTCTCGACATTCGTCCGTTCCCGGTCTTCGTGGATCAATCCGTTCCGAACATCGCGAAGATGTTCCAAAAGTAAACGGACGAAGTCGCGATCCTTATCGGCGATGACAAATGCAGCCCTGCTGATCAGCTGCTCGTAAGCGCCGACGCTGTCCGTAAGAAATTCAAGGACGCCCCATAGTCCGCTGAACGCAGCGTTAAGATCGTGATTATCGAACGCGCGACTATACCGGACCAGTGCCGCTTCGATGTCTGCTCGATATTTGATCGACCGTAGCCTTGAAAGAATGCTGGCCGCCCGGCGCTGTACGTGCGTCCACTCTTTGTCTGGCCGGTAGATCTCGCTGGTAACCAATGCTTTCGGTTCATACCAGAACGGATCAACGAGAGATCCATCATGGAGATGGAGTGTATGCAGAGGCCCCGGCAGAATCGCATTCAAGCGTTTGGGAGGACCGAATCGGAAGATCGTGAGTGTTCGCGAATTTAGGAGATAATTCCATAGCGCCCGTAAAAGGTCTAAATTCCTCTTCGCTCGGTCATACGCCGCAACCGGGGTCCGCGCGGAAACTCCGGCAATCACTTGGATGGACATCGTTCGGTGCGTTCGGAATCAGTTCTTGGACTTGCGATTGAACTTGCGTGCGGTCGAACCGCTTCGGAAGCTTCGGAGTGAATAATATGTCGACGCCGTTTAGGCGCGACGCTTTTTGTCCACGATAGCCAGTGATCCCAAAGGACGAGGCCAGTGAATAACGCAGGATAGGTTTCCGGAGATACTCGGCCTCACATGTCTTCAGATGCCTCTCTAAGAGTTTCTCGTCAGGCGCTGGATCTCGCCCGGTTGCCATTGCCGCCTGGCGAACTATGCCGGATCGGTCAGCTTCGGGAATTTCCGGTTGAAAATCGACCGCCGACTCCAAGACCGACACGATGAACTCAAAGTCGGGCGTTCGGAAACCAATGCCGCCGCCACCAGACGGAGTCTTTGAATCCTTCAATCGATCGAGCAGAGCGTTGAGTCCTCTTTTGTACTTTTTTCGTATCTCCATTGAAGTTCACGCGGCCGACCAACCAGCGTCAGTGACCTCCGCTTGACGTCGTCGAGGCGTGATCTCATCTCCCCGTCCGATTATAGAGCCTCGTCGTCTGCGGCGATCAGCTCCGCATTCTCGATCGTGCTGCCGTTCTCCATCGGTGATAAACTTGATTCCTATGGCAGCTTGGGTCGATACTCTCTGTGAGAAGGAAGATTTTGAGAACAGCAAGAAACGCCACATTACGAGCCTTAACCAGCAAATCACAGACGCTCTCAAGCGCGAACTGGATACGTGCATAGCTGCCTATAATAAGAAGCATCCACAGCAGCAAGCAGTGACCGCGATAAATGCGATCTCCAACGGATTCGAGCTCACTGTAAGAATGACGACCACAAACCCGTCTCGCAAATTGACAATTACCTTCCCGCTCAATGATCGGAAACTCGGGGCGTCGGGAACACACCTATCCAATGGGGGACTCACATATTTGATTGATCCTGAGGTCCGAGATGAACGCTTCGTCGCAAGCGTCGAGGCGGTGTTTTTTCTCCGTGGCGCACGGAAACACAGAGTGCCAGAGTTGGTCGAAGAACTTGTTGCGCCGTTTCTCTTTCCGGAGTTCGCTCGGGAGCCAGAGTAACAACCCCAGCGGTTGTTTACTCTACATTCCCTCAAACCACACTCCGCTACACTCCGTCGAGCGTCCGAATCGCTCATTCGCCACAACTTCAGGTCGGCACCCGAATCCACAGCCCGGCATTTTACAAGAACTCCCAAATGCCTTTGAATGAAGGCATGACGCATCCGATCGAAGATTTCGTCGTGGAAAGGCGAAGCCCTACCGCTTGAGGATCGGCCGCCGGGTTGCTTCATCCCTCTCAGGCTTCGTCGCCGGCCCCGCTCAGTGGTGTGAAGAAAGTGTCACTCTTCACTCAAGTTCGCCGCATAGCCTATTTTTCGCGAACCTTTTTTTGCCACCTCGTCCAAAAACCGCTGCAATCCGAGAGTGAAGTACTGCTTTGTCAGGTCGTACGCTTCTTCGTAGATCGGCTCTAAACTTGTCGCCTCCGCCCATCCGATATCGCGTGCGTTCGTTTGCTGTCCCCGACACGAACGGTGAATTTATCGGATTCAACAAGGATGCGAAATTGAAATAGCGCGTGAATCTCCGGATAAATGTTTTGCCCTTGAGAAAGCGTCACTCGAACGTAGGCGAGCCACCAGCCGTCTTCCTGGAGTTTCGCTGCCCCCATGGCACTGTAGATCATCTTTGCATCCCGCGGCTCGGGCGGTAGGTACGCTACTCGCTCCGGCGGAGCACCGAGATAGGATGCAAATCCCGTTATCACCGAGGAGACGATTCGCAACGCCCGCTCATGGTAGGCCGTGCCATCAACGCTGGATTGTCGAAATGCCCCGCACAGTTCCTCATATTTGGTCATAAACACGTTTTCTCCGAAATAGGTCTCGTTTAAAGGATAACGCAAAGAGAAACGCTTCGCAGACGAATCCTCAAATCACGATCCGCTCCACCTCGTCGAGCGTGATCTCATCTCCCGTCCGGTCATAGAGCTTCGTCGTCCGCGGCGATTCGTGCGCGGCGATGAGCTGCGCATTCTCGATCGTGCCTCCGTTCTCCAGATATGCCGTGATTCCGGTTGCCCGGAACGTGTGGCAGCACGTGGAGGAGGGGAGCCCGGCTCCAAGAGCACGCCGCTTTACCATCCGCAGCACATCTGTCCGCGTCATGGCGTTGCCCGTGATCTTCCGCCGCTTGTCCACGCTCCGGAAGAGAGGAGACTTCTTTTCATCGCGGATGCCCGCCGCATCGAGATACGCATCGAGATACGCCTCCGCGTTGTGATGGCAGGGAACCTCATGGCGCTTGCCCCCCTTTTCGTGCAGGCGGACCCACCAGCGTTTGCCGTTCTCGTAATAGTCGGCGGTTGTCATGTGGACCATGGCTGACACGCGTGCAAAGCTGTAACACATGAGCGCGATGAGCGCGCGATCCCGGAGGCCCACGATAGAATCCGTCTTGATGGAGTCCAACAGCGTCCGCGCCTGATCGGCGGTGAGCACCGGAGTCTTGCCGCGTCGCACGACATGCTTCGGACCCTTCACGGACGAAGCTGGGTTCATCGGCATGATTTGTCCGGTCACCAGAAAATCGAAGAGCATCCGGATCGCAGCAAGGTGTTGCTTCACGGTCGGTGCCGCGCCCGGATGATTCTCAATATACGCGGCGACTACGATCGGGGAGATCTGTTCGAGCGTTCTCACCCGGTGTTTTTCGCACCAAGCGAAGAATTGGTTGACGGCTTCGGCATATGCGGCGCGTGTATTCTTGTTCCGGATCGTCGCCGTGAAAAACTCAACGAAGCGCCAGGCGGCGGATTCGCCCGCGCGAGTGATCAACGCCGGCAGGTTTTCGAATCCCGCCCGTCCGAGATCCCGTGAAGGAATGTTCGCGAGATCTCTGTTCATTTACGTGTGGCAAGTTCACCTCGACACCGGACGCAGAGTTGTGCAGAATCAAAGACGTTGGCGGGCTGAATATCGTCGGACGCGACGGCGCGATCCCACAACGTCCACGCCTCAAAGCCCGCCTCAGCGTCCGGTTTCTGCTTCTTTTTTAGTTCTTTCCCCTCCCCCGTTTGATGCCTCATAACTATCTTTATGATACGTCGTAGAGGGGAGGCGTCAAGGGAGCGTTAGCATGAAAATACGGAATTGTACAGAAGAGTTGTCCACAGGAGCAGCGGTGAACCTTCGCGCATCGGCTAAGTGTTGGCCTCGATATCTTGGCCTTGTTCTAATCCGGTTTCCTGGCGTACAGAAAAGCAGATGTCAGAGGCGACGATATTCTCCAGATCCCTGACTAAGTCCGTCTGAGGCTGACTAACGGCCGTGCGTTTAAGGCAGCGTATACAACGCGACGCGGCCCGGCGCACACTGGAGTCCCCTCCCGATAGGCTCGACCGGAGGGCCGCTGATAGGAAATGCCATTGCGACTCGTTTAACAAAAGGTCGGACCGGCCAGACAGAGTTAAGTAGGCGAAAGCCGCGACTTTAGGAGAAGAATCTCGGGTGCATGATACGAGGCCATCGAGAACCGCATCTGAAAGTGCGGCAAGTTTGGTAGACGCCGCCGCCGCCGCTTGCCTGATTGGCTCGTTTACTCCGACGAGAGCGAACGCGACAATGGATTCAATCTCAGCCACCTGAGCTTCGGTGGAGTGCCCGCCTGTCAGGCAAGCCAAACAATACAATGCCATTCCTGCGGTGTCATCGTCGCTATCCATATCCAACGTGAAGGGACTCAGCGGGCTCGACCCTAGCTCCTGCCACTCGTATTTGACTTGTTGCAGTGTGTGCGGCTTCAAGCGATCGAACACCAGTTTGCTCGTCTCGGAATCAAAGTGATCTGACAGCTCAGCGAGCGCGCTGAGCAGCGCGTTTCTATTGGGAGGCAAATTCAGAGGCTCGTCTATCATCTCTAGAGCTGCCTCCGCCAAGGCCTGAATTTGAGCTGGGGACAAGAAGTTTTTCAACGCTACCATCGCATCAACTTCAGTTAGAGCGCCACTGAAAAGGACAGTCACACGACCGCCCTTGTAGTCCCGTTCCATACGGCCCAAATGGGTTATATTCACGACTGGAGGTTCATTCCCACTGAGCCTCTGGACCTGCTTCCGGAGACGCTTGGTAACGATCTCCACTAACCTTTCAAGTTCTTCGGGAGCGACGCTTCTTCCCAATCGAACAGCCAGGGGCGTTAATCGAAGGTCCTTAATCGGAGTCCCCTGGGGCACTACTGCATCGGCGATTTTAGCAACGACTGGCCCGGACACGTTTAATGCCAAAGCTCTGGCGAGACCAAGAGCACGCTGGTAGTCAAGGTCATGCCTGAGGGGTCCTAAAAGATCCAAACACCTGTCAGTAACCTGTTTTATTTGAATGTCATCCAGCTTGGATACCGAGGCTTCAAGGACGCGAATTAGACTTGCACGTTGAACGACAAACGACGTGAGAATCGGGTGGTTCAGCGCCAGGTCGACTGCTGCTCGGGTCTGCTCGGCCGAACTGCGAAATAATAGGGCGAGTACAGCGCGCCACGATAACTCGACTCGCTCTGCAATTTCCCGCGTATACGTCGCGCGCCGACAACCTTCGAGTGCCCATTCAAAAACGGGGTTAACGAGGTTGTCTGGAATAACGTCTCGCAGCCTCTCAACCATCGTTGCGGCAGCTGCACGGTGTTCCAGCAAGTGAGCGCCTGAGAGCATGGACCGTACAGAGGCCTCGATCGCTGAACGATCCGCTCTCTGGAGCAGCTGGTTTGCAACGAATGCTACCGCATCTTTGCCAGAAGCAATGGCATGAGCGGTCGCTTCTGAATACCAGTCTACCGCGCAGCACTCCCGCGCCATTCGTTCGCGGTTTGCCCTGAGCTGCGCCCAAATTCCGCTCTCATACGCGTCAACTACGCCTGACCACAGGAGCGCTATTGCCTCACGATGATCTTCTCGTCTTGCTGCCTCGTCTGCCGCGGCGATTTTCGTTGACGGCTCTCTCGACCCGCGAAGCGTTCGCACGAGATCTTGGTTTTGATAATGATCCGCCACCGCAGTAAAGTCCGACATTGCAAGACGAACATCGTTGCGATTTGCCATCACCACAGTCCTGGATTCAACTGGAAGCTGGTCGACCAATGGCATTGTATGTTCATCGAACTCGCCGAGTGCCATCGCGTAGTCGCCGTCGAGATAATGTATGTGAGCCCTGGTCATCGCTAAGGCCGCAGATGTGTTTTCGTCGGAGCTAGAGTGAGCCAGTAGATCTAAAGCAGCATCTTTGCTTCCGGCAAACGCATGCGTCAGCGCCGAGGCGATTAGCCGGCGTGATTTCGAATCGACGAGTTTCAACATGGCTGTCATCTGCCTATCGCGTCTGGTTAGAGTTGAATCGCCCCGCCAAGAGTTCCGCCTCTGACGCGCGCGCCCGAATGTCCTCCATACTCGCTTCGTCTTCCATAACCTTTCCTGCCTTATCGATCGCGCTCTTCGCGCCGTCTAAGTCGTGAATTGCGAGCAGGCACCTCGCCCACAGTTCCCAGAACGCAAAAGACAGCTTCCGGTCCTTTAGCTGTTCCGCCGCTGACACTAGGGAGGACAGAACTGTAGCAGCACGTAACGCTCCCGCGTCTTCCAAAACCATGCGCGCAACATCGATACCAATCTCGATTCGCTCCGCCTCATCCGGTAAAGTAGACTTCAGGCGCTCGAAAGGGCCCGTGACAGATGTCCATGCCTGTCGTCGTGCACCACCATCCCAAAGTTTCTTCGTCAACTTCACGAGGCGGCGGAGGTACTCCGCGTCGCCGATTGCAGCCTTGCTACGGTTCAGCTCATCCAGGTCTGACCCAGCGGCCTTTTGCATCTGAACGAACTGCACAGCCAGGCTAGGTTCCGCTTGCCTCCGATCCAGAACGCGCCGCAACATGGAAAGAAATTCCGCGACTTCTGGATGCGAATCAGACGAGGGCTTATACGGGATAACTGTGATGTTATTGTCCTTCTGAAAACGTCGGGAGACAATCGATCCTGCTTCTCCGGACGGCATCAGAGCGTAGTGGGAAGAGGTGTGCCCACCAAAAATCCCGTGAAGCGTGTCGAGTGTGAGGCGAAGATCGGGATCGGTCAGGCTGAAGCCGAGAAATAGCCAGGAATAGTGCGCGCAGAGGAATGACATGCACTGCTGATAGGCTCCTCTCTGGAGTAGTTGCTGATAATCTCGTCGTCCTAGAACAATGGTGTCGATTTGATCGATTGTGCCATGTGCTTTCAGAATGAACGGATGGTCTCCGGCGGTAATCCCACCAAGCTCGTGATCTTGAGCGTGTGTGCAAACGATCGGTTCCGATGAACCCGTCATGCTCCAAGCGGTCTCGATGAGTTTGTCATAGTTTGTGGTGATGACGCCGACGAATGGAATCGACGCTAGGTTTTGGTGTGCATCGGTCGGCCGAGACGGAGTACGGAATACTGAGTTGAGCCCCTGCCTATAGCGTGGTCCGAGTTGATCCGCCAATTCTGCTGCCAACATCAGTAAATCGGTGGACCGATCCTTGAGAAGGCTGGCAAATTCGTCCCGGTCCTGAAATGGGTATCCTTGGCTTTCCGCCCAGGAATAGATCACTTGAATGGCTCCTCGCCAATCCGGAAGTCCGGCACCTCTGGATAAGCCGGCACCAACCACAGCTATGCATTTGCCCATGGCTACCCGTTGCACGAGTTCTGCAGGCGGTGTCAGTTCGTCCATTGCATATCCACCCCCAAGAATTATCGCCCAGTTCAGCCCTGTCCCGGTGACCGTTCGTCCATGATCCGTTCGATGACGCCATTCCCAGAATCGTCCTGCAAGGTCCGCAGACACAGTCTCAAACGAGAAGGCCTTCATCGGCGAAGAGACGACGAAGTTCCATAATTCACAACGATAAAAAATTCCATGCGCAAAGCAGTTCAGTTGCGTTAAGGTAGATCCATGGCCAAGAAGGCAGTCGACCCGTTGCCTGACTTGCTCTTCCACGGCATCGCGTACCTCATTCCCGGTCTCAACCTGGTCGCGCAGGAGTGTGAGATCAGCATCGGAGAATGGATAATCTTGTGGCATATACAGGAAGGGGGTGTCCCTGGTGATCAAGGCCAAGCAACGATGTTGCGGCAAGTTCTTACGAAGCTTCTCGAGCAGCGCGGGTTTGGTGAAGCCAATCTGGTACGCCTTCTTAATAATCTGGAAGACAAGAGTCTCATCCGCCGCATGAGCCTAACCCAGCAAGAACGAGAGCAGTATCGCAAGGATGATGAGTTTTTTCCCGATTCTGATGCGGGTAGGCAAGCCGTGGTTCTCCAGGCGGCCGGTGACGAGAAGATTAAGGCTTTCAAGCGTCGGCTTGCAGAGCATTTTCAGTCATGGCGATTGGAGCAAAACCCGATCACCAGACGCGCTCTAGATTCCGCTACCGGGATTGCGCGCGAGTTTGCAATGTGGTTCTACGGGCCAGCAACGAACAAATCGGCGTAAGACGAGCTCGCGAAGTTTCCCATCACAGTACGCCTGCAATTTGCACTTGGTCGAGCCGGTCGTGCACGTCTTGCTGCGGGGCCAAGTAGCGCATGGTCGTCTCCAAGGATCGATGTCCCATCCAGTGCTGAACGGTCCGAACATCAAATCCCGCGCGAAGCATACGAGTCGCATACGTTGAGCGGAACGTCTTGAGATCGAACTTCGTCTCGTCGAGCCCCGCCCGCTTAGCGATCGCCTTGCAGCGGAGGAGCATATTCCACTCGCGATTACCCGCTGGTGACGGGAACACGAACCGGCAATTCTCTCGCCGGAGATGATCGCGGAGGAGATCGAGGAGCGCCTTGGGCGTCGGGACTTCCCTTTCCTCCCAGCGCTTCGGCCAGAACCCGAGATCCGGCTTTGCCGTGACCCGAATCGTGGTGAGCGTGAAGTTGATATCCGCCCAGAACAGATTGACCGTCTCCTGCTCTCGGAAGCCGGTGAACAGGAACGTCGAAAACAGCACGCGCTCCGCCGGAGTGCAGGCGGCGAAGAATTTCTTGAGATCCGCGTCGCCGTATTCGCGCGGCAGGCTGATCACCCGCTCGGGCAGTCCGAGGTTTTTGGTCACTCCCCCTTTGCCGTGGCGCTTGAGGAATTGGGCAACGATGATCATCTGGTGGATGACTGTGTTGTTTTCGAGCTTGTGCTTGTTCTTGAGCCGCACCATGAAGTCGGTCAGGTCATCCCGCGTGACCTTCCGCGGATCGATGTTGGCGGGCAGGAACTCAACGAAGCGATCGAGCACCGCTTTATACTTCCGCAGCGTGTTCGGTTTCTTGAGCGCCTCCACGGATTCGAGGTAGCGCTTCACGGCCACATGGACGGTGGACTTCTTCGCCTCTTCCTCATCCGGGTCCTTGATGAGTCCGAGCGCGCGGCCTTCGATCGCGTGCTTGCGTCGCCGCGCCACTTCAAGCGCCTCGGCCGCCGTACCGCCCCCGGCTTCGCGCTTGCGCTTCCCGCGCTCGTACCATTCGACGAAGTAACGGCCATCGGGCAGCGACTCCCAGTCGTAGCCGCCCTTCTTGTTCCGAGGGATGGCGACCAGATTCCACCGCTCCCCAGATTTAATTTGTTTAAGAATGTTGACTCGCGCCATACGCCTCCCCTGCTCGAAAGTCTGTTCTGAAAACAGACAGTATCAAAAATCGCAGTCAGTAAGGGAGACAGTATGGCAGGTAAGGGATTGAAAGGAAAGGGGCTGCGGGAGACGCTGGCATTCTACCACTGAATTACTC